>NZ_JAKRFD010000005.1 GCF_022348185.1 Epibacterium sp. Ofav1-8 | reverse complement strand
TCCACCGAGGCCACCGGCCCCAGCATCAGCTCCACCGATCCACCCGCCCCGGGCACATGAGGAAAGCTCTGCTGCCAGACCTGATGCACCAGTGCGAGGCCCAGTTCGCCATCGTCGCCGTCAAACTTCGCCACCGCCACCTCCAGACAATGCTGCAGGTGGCCATCCTCTTCGCCCTCTTCCAGCCGCAGATGCGCGCGCAGTTGGGCGAGATCCACCGGCGCCTCCGCCGGTGGGACAAGACGCTCCATCGCCATGGCTCAGGCCGCTTTCATCTGCAGGACCTTGATGGCCTTGCTCTGCGCCGGGGCCCCATCGATGCGATGCACCCCCATGATGGCGAGGTTGGGGAAGAACTTCTCGCGCGCCACGCCAAGGAGCGGATTGCCCACCTTGCGCACGTAGTATTCCGAGAAGTCACCGTAAGCGATGGGTTTGGTGCCCGCGCCGATCTGCGCCATCGCCTGGTTGAAGGACACGGGCCGCCCGTTGAGCGTCGCCGGCACGCCCTTGGTGACATCCCCATCGGACCACAGATAGCGGCCATTGCCATCCTTGAGTTTGCGCAGCGCCTTCACCGACTGATCATGCATCTGGTAGCGCACCTTGGGCCCGCCGCGATAGGCCGGGTCGACGGAGTGCTCCAGATCGAAGATCTCATCAAAGGTAATGGCATCCGTGGCGGTGGCCACATGGCCCACCGGCGCGCCGGTCACAAAGCCCAGGGGCTCATTGTTGCCGTTGCCGGTGGTCAGCCAGGCATTGCCCTTGCGCCCGATCCGCTCGCCGATCAGCTTGCCCAGCAGTGGCTCAAAGCCAAAGGCGGAATCCTGCGCCAGCTCAAAGGACCATTTGATCCAGGGCGTGGCCAGCGCATAGGCCAGCAATGTGGTCTTGCCAAGCGCGATGTCGCCGCTGTCATCATCCACGCCCTCATCGCCCTCGCTGTGCGGATTGGCCTCCTGGTCGGTGTCATCCACCGTCGGCAGGTCAAACGGCGCGCCATTGGCGAGGTTGATCTCGGTGGCGATCTGCCCGTCCATCATCGGGCCATGGGCGGCCGCGGCTATATTGATAAAGCCCGCCAGCGTGGTGGGCACCAGAAAGCCCCCCTGCGCCCCGGTGCCGGCGTTTTGCGCCCGGTCCTCGCGGTAGCCCCGGCGCAGCGCCGCGCGCACGTCCCGGTCCAGCTCCGACAGATCCGCCCCGGTGGCGAGGTAAAGCCGGAAGGCCTCGCGGTATTCCTCGCTCACATCCCCATCGGGCTGATGGCGGCTCTCTTCCTGGCCCGGACGGCGGCTCTCGCGCTCTTCGCGCTCCTGCTGTTCCTGGCGCGCCTCGGCCTCGCGCTGCGCCTTCAGGGCCCGCTCTTCGCGATCCGCCTCTTTTACCAGGGCGTCATATTGATCCATCATCGCGTCGAACTTGTCATTGGCGGCGCGCGCCTCTTCCTCCGGTGTTTTGTCAGTGATCCCGTCGCGCAGGCTGGTGGCCTCGGTCAGAACGGTTTGCGCCTTCTCGCGCAGCTCTTTGATCTTGCTCATGATATCCTCATTGAATGTGGGGGTGTGCGCTTGCCCAGGGCGCGGCATGGAAAAGGGCAGGACAAAGCGCCAATCAGCGCAGCCCCGACAGACGCCCGCGCATCTGCATCTGGCGGCGATAGCGCTGCGCGCCGCCGCCAAGGGCCGCCGCTTTGGAGCGAAGGCCAATCTCTGTGCCCTGGTAGGCAGGGTCGGTGACAATCGAGACATCAAAGAGCCGCACCGAGCCGATGCTGCGCAGCGCATGCGCGCCGCTCTCGTCCCAGGACTCTTTCTCGGCAATGAAGGCAAAGCTCATCTTGGAGAGATCGCCGCGCCGCATCTTGGGCAGGATCCGCTGCACATCCGGATCCTGCGGATCCAGCTCCGTCTCCACCCGCAGACCGCGCTGATCCTGCGACAGCATCAGCGTGCCGGAGCTGGTACGCGCCAGCGGCAGCCCCTCGTGGTCGATCAGAAAGGTCACATCATCGCGCCGGTCCAGCGCGGCGCTGAAGGCTCCGGCCTCCACCACCTCTTCCCAGCCCCATTTGTCGAGCGGGCCGATGGCGGTTCGTTCGCCAAAGACCGCCGCATAGCCAAGCACCCGCAGGGGCTGGCCGCTGTCCTCGCGCAGCTCTATGGGCGCGACGGCGCAATAGCGCACCTCGCGTGTTGGATCGCTCATCCAAGCCTCCGTCAGTTTGTGTTGGGTTCCGCGTCGCCGGCGTCCGGTTCAGGCGCGGCATCGTCATTCAGGTCTGGCGCAGCCGCGCCCCTGGCAAAGGCCTTGCCCGCCAGCTCAATCGGCACGGTGGCGCCCTGCACCAGAAGCACATCGCCCCCGGCCTTGGGCGCGCGGTTTTCCAGCGCGCGGCCCTCGTTTGGGGTCATCAGCCCGTTCTGGATCGCTTTGACAATCGCCTCGATCCGGGTCTTGAAGTCGCCCCGCATGATGCCATCGAGGTTCAGTTTGACATAGCGTTTGGAGCCGCGCCCGAAGATCTTCAGCGTCAGCTCCTGTTCGAACTTCTTCACCCAGCGCCGCAGCGTGTGTTTGACCAGGTGAAGATCCTGATGCTCGATATTGTTGTAATTGCCCTTGCTCAGCTCCTGCAGGAACACCGGCGGCAGCTGATAGATCCGCGCCACCTGCCCCACCGCAAAGACCTGCACCGGCGTGAGCTGCATCTTTTCCGGATCATCGCCGAGCCGCTTCAGCTCATGCCCCGCCGGCAGCGGCAGCACCGGCTTGCCCTCATCCGCCGCCCGCCGCGTCACCCGCATCAGATCCGCCGCCGAGCGCATCATCTCCCTGGCGGCCTGGAACGGCCCCGTCAGCACATAAGGCGGCACGCCGTTCTTGCCAAAGACTGTCAGCGCATAGCGATTGGCATTGAGCCCCTGGCGGATGGCGCTGGCGCAGGTCATCACCGGGTTGTGGCTGCCCACATGATCCGGTTTGAGCAAAAAGGCGATGTCGATCACATCCCGACCCGGGTAGGTCTTCACCCGCCCCGAGGGCTCGCGGTAGTCATAATAGAGCCGCCCCTGCTCCTTGCGCACCGTGGTTCGGTGATACTCCATCGGAAAGAGGTTGATCACCCGTCCCTGTGCGTTGCGCTCGATGTAGGTATAGGCGCGCCCGGGGCCAAAGACCTCGGCAAAGAAAGTCTCGCGCCAGCTGAAGGACGTGGTGCTGTCATTCACCGCCGCGCCCAGCACATCCACCACACCGCCTTTGAGCTTCCTGTCGCCGCCCTCATCAGAGGTCGCTTCAAAGACCTCGATGGGCAGACCGGCCATGGCCGCCGACAGGAAGTTGATCGCAGCCCAGACCCCGGGCAGCGACAGCGCCTCGCGCATGCTCACCCCTTCGCCCACCTCGCCCGAGAGCACCTGCGCAATGGCGGTCTCGCCACTGTCCACCACCTCGGCGCGCTGTTCTGGCGGGCCTGCCTCTTGCGTCGCCGCGCGCCGACGCCACCCCATCAATCCCACAGCATATCCTCCAGAGAGTAGTCCTCATCGCCCCAGGGCGAGTGTTCCTTGCCCGCCCGCTCGCGGCACAGCGCAATCCCCGCCGACATCGCCAGCGAGACCATGCCGTCGATGCGGCCATGGGCCTTTTCCTTGTCAAACATCCGGTGCCCGGTGCGGTTCTCCGCGTAGGTGACCGAGGCCGCCATACTGTCCAGCAGCGGGTTCTGCGCCACGGTCTGGCGGCCGTCATAGATGGCGTTCTCCAGCTTGTTGATGGAATCCGGCATCCACAGATATATCTCCACCTCCTGCCCCGGATTGGTGGGATCCGGCACCTTCTCCAGCACCCGTTTCTGGAAGCCTTGCGGATGCACCTCGGTGGGCAGCACCAGGCCTTTTTCCGTCAGACTGTCTTTGAGCCGCTCCAGCCCATACTGATCGCAGGCGATCACCTCCGGCTGATAGCGGGAGGTGAGATCCGCCAGCGCGTCGGCAAGCCAGGGATATTTAAGCCGATCCCCCGGCACCGCCTCGATGAACCCCTGCCGCACCCAGAGATCATAGGGGGCCTGATCCCGCGCCGCGCGCTCCATCAGCGTGCCCTTGGGCGTCCAGAACCAGGTCTTGGAGACCAGGCGCTCGGCGTCCTTGGTGGCATCGAGCACCCATGTGAGGGTCAGCGCCGAGAAGTCGCGCACCTGGCTCAGGTCCAGCCCGCCAAAACAGGGATAGCCCTGCGCGGTCAGCTCTTCGGGATCCACCGCGCCGTGACAGGCCACCCAGGCCTCGCGCCGGATCGCCGCCGTCACCGATTGCGTCCACTGGCAAAAATGCAGCCGCGCAATGCCGTTGCGCTTGCCCGGCATCATCTTCGCCTGGTTCACCACCTTGGCGAGATATTCCTCATCGATGGTGACCCCCAACAGCGGGTTCACCTTTACCCAGCAGCTTGGGTCATTCTCCCAATCATCGCCCTCATCCAGCGAACAGATGAAGGCAAATGTACTGTCATCCTCAATGGCGCCGGTCACCACATTGACGCCGTGCTGGTGCTCTTCCCAGCAGATCGATTTTTTGTCGGTGCCGGAGTTGGTCGCCATGCACAGGAGCGGCTGTTTGCGGAACTTGAAGCCCCGCTCCAGCATATCGATCACATCCCGGTTGGGATGTTCATGCACCTCATCGGTGAGCGCACAATGCGGTCGCGGGCCGGATTGGGCTTTCTCGGCCGAGAGCGGTTTGAACTTGCGCTTGTCGCCCCCGCGCCCCCGGTAGGTCATTTGCCAGACGGGGTTTTCCCCTTGCTGCTGCACTTTCCGCTTCAGCACCGGCGACTGATCCACCATCGCCACCGCATCCTGGAACAGGATCCCCGCCTGGTCCTTCTTGGCCGCCGCCGCATAGATCTCGGCGCGCGGCTCGCCATCGGCCACCATCATATAAAGCCCAATGCCGCCCAGCATCGGCGATTTGCCGTTGCCCTTGCCTTCCTCATCGTAAAACCGCGTGAACCGCCGCAGCCACGCCTCGTGCTGGGCGCTGTATTTTTGCCAGCCAAAGAGCGAGCCGATGCGGAACGCCTGGCTCGGGTGCAGCTCAAAGGGCCGGCCCTCAAACTGCCCGCCATTGAGCCGCAGCACCTGCGGAAAGAACCGGATCGCCCGCAGCGCCGCCGCCAGATCCCATTTGAGCCCGCGCTTGGGCCCCTCCACCAGATCTCGCAGATGCCGATCCGCCGCCGCCCGCACATAGGGCCCGGCCACAACCTCGCCGGCCTCGACCGCTCGCGCCCAGGCTGTCACCGGATCCTCGCTGGCCGAGACCCAGTCAGAGGATGCGCTCACGTCAGATAGCTCTCGGGCCCATCGGGGTCGGCAAAACTGAACCCCATCTGCCCTGCCCCCGACAGCCCCCGCTCCGCCGCCGGCGTCATGCCAAAGTCATTGGCCAGGCCGCGGATCTGACGAAAGGTCTCATTGAGCTGCGCCACCTCGGGCCGCGCCTTGATCTGCACCCCGTTGCGCGTCTCGCTCTCATAGGTCTCGCCGGTCTCTTCCAGTTCCAGCTCCAGACGTTCAAACCGCAGCACCGCTTTGCAGAGCTGTTTGAACATCATCACATTGCTGGGTTTGAGCCGGTCCACGGTCGGGTGACACAGCGGCAGCGCCAGCCGGTCAAAGGTCCAGCGCAGCTCGCCGGTCAGCCCCTCGGGCCGGATCTCCTCCAGGCGCAGCCGCGCCCGCTCTTCCAGATTGTGAAGCGGCGCGCCCTCTTCCGCGAGGGCCACAACTTTTTCCTCTGCCGGTCTGCGCCCTCGCATATCCCGATCAACTCCTTGTTCATGTGGCTTTTTCTATTCAATTTCCACTTTGCACAGACAAAGGCTCCCCCTCCGGTTGCCACCACATCCGGAATTCCTTCGAACCCTCCCCCCGGGGCATTCGCCCCGCTGCGTCAGCGGTTGGCGGGGTGCTGTGGATCCACCGGCCAGCCATCCGCGCCGCGCTCTTCCGAGTACCCGCGCGCCTCCAGCCGTTGTTTGTTCTGATCATGATCATCCGGGCACAGCGTCTGCAGATTGCCCGGATCCAGAAACAGCGCCGGATCGCCCCGATGCGGGATCACATGATCCACCACCAGGCGGCAGCGCTTTGGGTTACCTTGTCGTGTGCCCGACGCCGTCAGGGTTCCGTCATTGACGATCCCCCGCCGTAGACACGCCCGGCACAGCGGCTCCCGCGCCAGATGCTGAGGCCGCAGCCGACGCCGCCACGCAGACAGGTTGTACAAATGGTGATACTCGCTCCGTGCCGTCATACCATACCCCCGGAACGCAAAAGCGCCCGCCGGTTTCCCGTGGGCGCAATCAGTGATGATGCATATTTAGTGGCACGCCGGTGACAACTGCGTCAAGGGGGAGAAGGAGTACGCAGTTAGAAAAGTTAGGCACTTTTTCCTGCTACCTGCCTGTCGAAATCCGTCTTATGCGGGGGTTCGGCTCCTAGCAGTCCAGAAAAAATGACCTTGCCGCGAAGAATGGAGCTTCCGTAATTTTCGAGCTGCCTCTTCCGCGGTGATCTCCCCTGCTGCGTGGGCCTCACGGATCTTTCGCGCCTCTTTTTTGATTTGGTACAAGTGATTTGAGCGGCTTGATCCAGCTGATTGTACTACCCACTGGCCACTTTCACCTGTTTTTTTCAAAAGGCCCGGCATATTTCTCTCCCTAGAACTGCTCTTCTATATGGTTGATTAGAGGTTCAGTTGTAACCACCAACTGGTCGGCAATGTTCCCATGGAACGCATGCGGTCGGTCACAGTCAATCGAGACAAACCCTTTGATTCGACCGTTTCCAAGCGCTGTGATTGGCAAAATTACTATCGAGCGGTAGGTGCACTTAGACTGCGTTGGACTAAAAAATGCCTCCTTTCCGAACGACTTCAAGTCTGGGACGACACGAGGTTGAGGGCCTGTCTGACATGCAATATGCCCCATCACCTTTTCTAAGTGCTTAAGCCTGCGCCCTTTTGGGCGCTCGTTCCCAGGATTGCGATGACGGATTTTCATGCTTTTGGTGCTCTTCCCATCGTACAGCGCCAAGCTAACAGAGATTGATCGTTTTGGCGACTTTGTAATTTGTCTGGCGTAGGCTTCGATGACGCCCAGAGCCGCTGTGAGCGTGTCTTCTTTGTTCGCCGCCAGTGTGGCTGAAGATTTAACAGAAGTTATGAGGTCGCCGATCCTAACCCAGGCTTCAACCGAAGCCTGTTCAGCAGCGTTGTTTTTAGCCTGCGATCGCTTGTCTAGTAAGCTGCTAAAACTAAAAAGAAAAAACAGAACTCCGGTCGCGATAGTAGCTTGCAAACCATTGATCCGTTCATAAACAAAGTATGCTAGAAAAGGAGCAGACGCGATGAGGCTAAACTTGGCTAGGAAGTGCGTGATGCCAAAAAAACGCAGGCCTCGAGGAACTTTATTGTGCCACCAAAATAATACGCTGTTCTTTAAACTTTGAAACCAGCTTGGGTCTTCTTGGATCCAAGTTTTTATCTTGCGTTCAAATTTATCCAACTTGGCTTGCCTGTTGATTATCTCGGCGCATTCAATCGCAATAAACAGAAAACGCCACCTCTACGACGTCGTTCTGTTAGCATACGCACAAACTGGCAATCAAGGTCAGCACTCAAAGGCTCGAGGTAAAGCTGGAGCGACCGCTTTGCGCGGCTTTGATCCATCACATCCGCTCCAACACCTCCGCCAAAGCCTGCCGCAACGCCCCGACCGTCTGCCCTCGGACACTCCACCCATGCGCCCGCAGCACCGCGCTGATCGGCTTGTCCTCCAGGCACACCATATCCACCAGATGCTGATCCGTGATGTTCACGCGTGAGCCCCGTTTTGAAGGTCTGATCTTGCGCACAGCCATGGCAGTGCCTGTGCCGATGCGCCTGCGGATCCGCTCGATTTCTTCGCGATCCCGCAGCACCGCATCGATGAAGCTGCCATTGCCACCACCGCCACTGCGGAGGGCCTCAACAGACGAACACCGGACACCGGCACACGCGTGGCGTTCGACCAGATCCCGGTAATACCGCCCTGCAGCCACCTGCGCGCGGGTAAAGGGCGCGGGCTTGCCGTTGCTGGCCGCCTTGGCCGCCATGACGTCGAAGACGTCCGCCCGCTGCATTGCCGACCGGCCACGATAACCCGAAGGGCGGGCGACCCAGTCGTTTTCACCTTCGGGAAACAGGCTCATCGGTTGGAACACGCGGATGGCTCCCCGGGCCGGTGCCTCGGGGATCGCATCGCCACAGATCTCCGGCACCTGCCCCCGCGCTTTCACGGCTTCTATACGTTCCGCATCCGCCTGCAGGCGCAGCTGGCGCGCTGCCATGAACTTTGCCACCGGGGTCAGATCTGCCACGCCATCAGATGCCACGATCACAACATGCTCACTCATGCTGCTGCACCCCGCTGCGCCTTGTCTGCAATCTCCCGGCATTTCTGCAGCGCTTCAGACCGCCGCGCGCGAAAGCTCTCATCCTCCATCGACAACCGATCCCCACGGCCAGCGCGCATCTCGATATCCGCCATCCGGCGCACAGCCCCATCCGCCTCATTGCGGATCTGGGTGATTGTGTATGGCCCTGGCCAAACGCGCGCACCGCGCAGGTAACGCAGCAACTCCGGTGCCCAACCCTCAGCAAGTGCCTTATGTCCAAGTTCGTCTGTAAAGGCCTTCAACAACAACGGCGAAGGCCCGCTGTCCGGTAACTGGATATCGCGCGCCTTGTTCAGGATCTTGAGCCCAATGGGGAACCTGTCCTTATCCTTACCGCCCGGGTGCGCCTCAACCCAATCCCGCAAGATCGCAAGGTTTGCCGGGGTCATATACGCCAGCTTCTGACGCAGCTCACGGAGCATCACCGCAAACTGCGCCTTGGTCAGCGTGGAAGGCCGTGCCAGTCCCAACGCCTCCAGCGGCGTGATCAACAAATCCTGCACTCGCGCCTCACCGGCGGCCTGTTCTTTCGTATTCATTCCTGCACCTCTTTTTCTCAGCGTTCCGACATATCCACAGGCTGCTCGGCCCGAGTGGGAGCGGAACGAAATCTCATTTCATATTCTCTCATTTCATTTCCTCTCTTATGTCTGGAACTGTTCCATTCTGTTCGGAACTGTTCTGGTATGTTCCGTTCTGTTCCGCCCACAGGTGGCCGGATTTCTTCAATGATTTCAGGGGGCGCGGCGTGGGCGACCCACAATGCCCTCAGATACGGCCTCTTTGAGGGCACGTCCGATGGAGGCTTGGAACTGCGGCATACGCCTCTGACCGGGGTGGTGTTTGAGCAGCCAGTCATCCACCCAAGCCACGGCCAGCTCATCGGAACACAGATCCTCGCTGCAGCCGATGTCGCGCAGCACCTCGATCAGCCGTTTGCGCCGCGCATAGACCGCCTTGTCTTCATTGCTGGCCTTGTGCTCCAGATGACCGCGTAACGCGCCCTCCATCACCTCTTGCACCACCGGATGCGCCAGGCGAATTTCACCGTTGTCACAGCGCACCGGGTGCCAGTTATAGAGGGGGTTAAACGCCCGCTCTTTCAGCGGGATCCACCGCTCCAGCGGCAACCCCAGCAGAAAGGCCAAGCTGTCATCGTCGCTGGGCAAGGTCCCCAAGGGGGCCTCACCATGCGACTTGAAGAACAGCTCCATACCGAAAAAGCCGACTTCCGGGTCACGGTAGGCCTTGCGCCGGAAGTCGCTGCGATCATAGCGATCATGGTTGAACGGCATGAAGTAATGCGAGTCCAACCGGCTTTCCGCCGAGATCGGGTATTCCGGAAGATCCGAGGCCTCCACCAGCTTGACCTGCGCAACCTGTGTCATTTGACCCTCACCAGGTTACGCGGGCCAACGGCGTCTTTGATCTGATCCAGAGTTTTCGCCATCGAGGACACGCGACCAATAACAGCCTCCAGGCTCTCCACCTCCAATTTCGCAGCGGTCAGACGCGCCTGCGTGTCCTGCATGAACTTGCGGATTTCATCGCCAAGGGCGGCCATGTCGTCATTGCTGCCTCCCGGCCCAAAGAACTCATCGCGGATACTCGCGACCCAGCCGGGCATGACATTCAGCACCTTGGCCACCGTGTCATCGGTTTCGCCACCGCAGTAGCACTGCCGATCATGATCATAGACCTCGCTTAGGATTTCCATGATCTCGCGCTTTTGCACCCGCGTGGGTTCACGCGGGGCCGTTTCGGCAGGTGTTTTCTGCTCTGTTTTTGCTGCCATCTTTTCCACCTTTCTTTTTGCCTCACAGGTGCCGCACCGCAGTCGTTTGCCGATATAGGACCACCCCAACCGTTGAATTTTGGACACCGCCTGGCCGTGCCCGTCGCTGCCATCTCGCCCATGGCGGGCCGCGACCGTGTCCTCGCGCCCGCAATCATCGCAAATGCAGCGGTAGCGTGGTGCGCCGCGCGCATCTCGAACTGGATCAAGCGCCATAGCGGCCCCCTGTTGCGCACAACATCAGGCCGCTTCCCCGAACAGGGCTGACAGCTCGCCATCCAGCGCCTCGATCATCCGCGGGCCGCTCTCTGCCGCGGGTCTCTTCACCATCTTGCGATAGGCCCCGGCCCAGCCGCGATAGCGGCAGATCTGGGTGCAGGTGCGTATCGAGGCGCCGGTAAACTCCGCCATATCTTGCAGGGTGCATTCGCCGGCACTGTCCTGGATCAGCCACCAGATCTGATAGGCAATCCGCTCGATCCGGGGTGAGGAATTCCGTACCATCATGCGGCCCTCGCCAATTGATCCTGAAAGAACGCCGCCGCGCCAGGATCGGTGAGGATCATCAGCAAGGCGGTATGGCTGGCGGGCGCTGTCACCGCGCCCCACCAGTTGAGCGCGGTCTGAAACGAGACATCGCAAAATAGCGCCACCTCTCGCGGACTATGAAACCGCGCGTGGAAATAGGCCGACCAAAGGTCAGGCGCGCTGACCTTCAGCGCATGAGGGTCCAACTGATTTGACCAAGACGCTTGGTCAGCGGACGTGCCAGGCTGGTCGCATGGCACATCATTGTTCACGATCAGGGTTAGACGCGGGCGGCTCATGCGGCTGCGTCCTTTGCATCATTTTCACCCGCAACTGCAAGAAATGAGAAGAGACCTCGATTTGGTTCACAAACCTCAGCCTCCACTGCCATCACACAGAGTGCATCATACCAAGCCGCAGGTAGGACGCCCGCCTGCATATGGGTGTGTACTGTCGTCGGACTCTTGCCGAGACGTGCAGCGACGGCCCTGTACCCGCCAAGCTCATTGATCAGATTTCTTGTGCTCATGCACAACCGATAGTCCGAATTATTCAGACCATCAAGATCCGACGATGAGAAAGTTCAATTTATTCGGACCTGAAGTAGATAGTCCCTATGAACATCGACACCAAAGAACGCCTAGCCCGCACGGGCGATGTATCGCCCGAAGCTATTCGAGTGCGCCTTCTGGCCGCACGCAATTCTCTTGGACTGCAGCAGCTAGAAGTCGCGAAGCAACTTGGCTTGAAGAAGACTACATTCCACAGCCAGGAGAGTAGAGGCGCTCCAAGCATTGCCACCATGAAGTATTACTACCGGCAGCATCGGATCGACTTTAATTTCATCCTCCATGGTGACTTTGCTCAACTTCCGCAGGACGTTCAGGACAGACTCTTCTCAGCACTGCAAGACGAATAGCCCAAAGCGGATCACAAATAAGGTTGAGATCCACCCCAATACGGCGCGCCAACGCCAACACCTGTAACAAACTTACCTCTCCGATTCCCGAATGTTCTGTTTTTGTTCTCATATAATCTAAACTTCCGAACGAACGCCAACAGTAAATTATCCGAATTTTTTGAACCACTGACTTGATCAGTTCACATTTTTCGGATTACGTCATCCCCATCAACCGATGGAGGATTGAATGCAAGACAGACTGGAAACCGTGCTGCGGGACGCGCAGCAGATCGCAGGCTCGCCCGAGGATCACCTCGACAGCCCGCATCTCTTCACAACAGCCTGGGCAACACTGAAGGCCGCGCGCGGCCAGGGCTTTGACCCGGCACGCCTGCGGGCTGCGCATTTGGTCGAGCGCCCGGCGCCGACGCCAGAGCCGACCGAGCAGGTCTTGGAGCGTGTCGGCCACAAGGTGCGCCGCGTCATGGCGGATCGCCAGATCACCCCGCACGGCCCCCATGCGGCGTAAGGCGAGGCGCACCCGCAATGACACACCCTATCTCTCAAGGTTCCGCACCCATGGCGGACGACCCCCACGGGCTCCGCCCGTCTGAGGTCAGTGAACACCTGAGCCGCGTTGGAGGATTGCGCGGCGCAGCCAACACCGAGGTTTCGCATCGCTCCTGCGATGCGGATCTGGCGCGGGCGGATCAATCCTCCAAGTTGCCCACCGCCCGCGCATCATCCGCCGCGATCAACACCCTCGCGCTATATGCCGCGACGGAGACGCTCAGAGCTACACCGATGCATCAGAGGTCCGAACAGTTCACGGATCTTGGCGGATGTATCACTGCGCCCGTGTCAGACGCATGGGTCTATGACGAGGCGCTTTGGCTGGTGGATCTGATGGGCATTCAATGCAGCGGAACATCCCGCCAAGGCGCGCTGAACGGCTGGATCAAGATCGCCTCTGCGCGCGTGTCCCGCCGCGCCAGCGATGGCCGCCCGGATTGCCCATACAGCGGCCAATCTTTAGCGCCAGCAACGCGCTGAACACCACTCACGATACAAACCAAAGACATGATTGCTCCCGCAGCAATGAAGGATAGCATATGACCCAACAACTCATCGCGGTTGATGCTGGCGCGCTCAGTGACCTCATTGATCGCCTCACCAAGATCGAAAAGCTGCTTGCATCGGCAGAGCTGTCGCGTCGTGAGGATTGGCTTTCCATACCCGAAGCTGCCCGCATCTTGAAATGCGATCCGTCCACTATCCGACGCAAGATCAATAGCGGTGAGCTGAAAGCGAGCGGAAGCGGCAAAACCCGCCGCGTCCAACTCAGCTGATCAGACTGTGGCAAAAAGCGAAGAGCGAAATCTCCCTGTATCAACGCTGTTAATGGCCGGTCTGTCAGCGCTGGCGAGCAAGCTCTATCCCTGACGTGAATTCTCCGATCGTTTCAGACTACGGATGTGGGAGACTAACCTGCTGGGTGAAGCAGCCGATACATCCCATTAACGGACCTCCGACCTGTCGCATAGTCGCGACGGGTTCGCATGCAGGTGGGCGGAAACGGGGCTTTCGCTGCAGGAGCGTCGAAATTTGGAGTAACTTGTGGAAGCAGTCACTGGCGAATACTGTGGAAGTCATTGAGCACTTGAGGTTAACTGCTGATATTGTAGCAGCTTGGCCTGGAGACCGTTAGCATTGGCGAGCAAAGAGGCAACGGCCAGAATAAAAATTAATAGGCTCCTAGAGAATGCGGGGTGGCGGTTTTTCGATGATAGTAACGGCCCCGCCAATGTTGTCTTGGAGCCAAACGTAAAGATCACACAAAACGATCTGGATGCACTCGGCAAGGACTTGGAAAAGACCGCCGATGGCTTTATCGATTTCTTGCTCTTGGACGGAAATGGTAAACCTCTCATCATCTTGGAGGCGAAATCCGAAGATAAGAACCCGCTTGTCGGCAAAGAGCAAGCTCGACGCTATGCTCGGTCTCAGAACGCCCGATTTGTCATCCTGAGTAACGGGAATATTCATCATCTGTGGGATCTAAGGCAGGGAAACCCCACAGTGATTTCCGCGTTTCCAGCGCCAGAAGAGATCGGAAACCACTACAAATTCGAGCCTGATGCTGAGCGCTTGGCCAACGAACACGTTGACGAGGACTACATCGCCCTCACACAGATGCCTGGTTTTGTTCAAGAAGCAGCGTGGCGCGTTGAGGCTGAACGTGCCAGCTTCGTTGAGAAGAATAAGCTCCGCTTTTTGCGAAAGTACCAGCTCGGCGCTGTGCGTAGCGTCCAAGATGCTGCAAAGAATGGGGCAACTCGGTTTCTTTTCGAAATGGCTACGGGCACAGGCAAGACGTTAACTTCTGCCGCCTTGATCAAGCTGTTCCTTAAAACCAGAAATGCCAAGCGTGTATTGTTTCTGGTTGATCGCCTTGAATTGGAGGTGCAAGCAGACAAAGCCTTTAAGGGATATTTGAAGAACGATTTCACATCCGTGATCTACAAAGAGCAAAAGGATGATTGGCGAAAGGCCGATATAGTTGTGACGACGGTGCAATCGCTATTGTTCAACGATAAATTCCGTCGTCACTTCGCGCCCACAGATTTTGATCTCGTGATTTCGGATGAAGCTCACCGTTCCATCGGTGGCAACGCGCGAGCTGTCTTCGAATACTTCATCGGTTACAAGCTGGGTTTGACCGCTACACCGCGTGACTATCTGAAAGGTAGCGAGAAAGACCGTGCTGAACGCGACCCACGTGAGACCGAACGGCGCTCGATGCTCGATACCTACAGGACTTTCGGATGTGCGTCGGGCGATCCAACCTATCGCTACTCCCTCATTGATGGGGTGCGAGACGGATTTCTGATCAATCCCTATGTTGTCGACGCTCGTACGGGTGTGACAACCCAACTCCTCTCCGACGAAGGTTTCGTTGTTGAGACTGTCGATGAGGATGGGAATGAAGCCAAAGAAGCGTTTGCAGGCAGGGACTTCGAGAAAAAGTTTTTTGCTGAAGCAACCAACTTGGCATTTTGCAAGACATTGTTGGAGCATGGTCTGCGAGATCCGATCTCCAGAGAGTTTGGCAAGACCATCGCATTTGCTGTAAGCCAAAACCACGCGGCAAAAATTACCCAGGTACTGAATGAAATGGCCGATCAGCTTTGGCCGGGGCGATACAACTCTGATTTCGCCATGCAGGTGACGAGCCACGTCCCTGATGCCCAGCGTATGACCGTGAACTTTGCCAACAACAACCTTGGTGGCCATAGCGGCTTCTTGGAGAACTATCGCACATGCAAGGCGCGGGTCTGCGTTACTGTCGGCATGATGACCACGGGTTACGATTGCCCTGATCTCTTGAACCTCGCCCTGATGCGGCCTGTGTTCTCGCCGTCTGATTTCGTGCAGATCAAAGGACGTGGCACTCGCAAGCACAACTTCGTTGAAGAAATGTTCGATCCTGCCGAGAAAGCGGCACTTGGCGATGTCGCGAAAGACACGTTCAGGCTGTTCGACTTCTTCGCCAACTGCGAGTACTTCGAGGAGAAGTTCAAATACGACGAGGAGTTGACGCTCCCTCCCACACCTTCAATGCCGTTATCTACGGGCGGAGAAGGGGGTGAAGGTGGTACCACGCACGGTGGGATCGGCACCTACGAGCATTTCGATCCTGATGAAGTCGTCTCGCAGGTTGAAACCCAGATCGGCACCGACGGGATGCGGATTGATCGTGAACTGTTCCGCAAGTTTGAAGAACGCGTACGAGGCGACGATACGCTTTCCCAACTGGTGGATGCGCAAAATTGGGAGGCCGCCACTCGCCACGTGATCGAAGAAATCTTCGACAAACCGAGCGAGTACTTCAACCTTGAGAAACTGCGCCGTGCCGCAGGGGTGGACCGCCGTATCTCGGTGCGCGAGCTGATCGAAAAAGCGTTCGGCTTCATCCCCAAATTCAAGAGCAAGTCTGAGCTGATCGAAGACGAATTCCAGAAGTTCCTGACCGACCAGCAGCCCGAGGAAGGCGACCGCATCCGTGAAATGCGTTATTTCTTCGAGGCCTACATCCGTGATGCTCACGTTCGCGCCAAGATCGACGCTGGCCAGTTCGCGGACCTCAATGTACATCCCACCTTCACCACGCGCGATCTCAAGGACGTTCCTCAAGAGTGGCGCAAACGCATCCCCGAATACATCAAGGACTACGTGTCCCTGAACCCGTTCATGTGACGAAAGACCTGCAATGCTCGACGCCGAAACAAAGAGAAGAATTGATACCTGCCGCGACATCCTCGTGGGCAAAGTGCCGGACCCGAAGAGCCAGGTCGAACAGATCACCGTCGCACTGATCTACAAGTTCATGGACGATATGGACCTTGAGGCAGAGGAGATGGACGGCAAACCCACCTTCTTCACTGGCGAATATGAAAAATTCCGCTGGTCCAAGCTGGTCGCACCCGGTGTCACCGGGCAGGACATGCTCAACACATATTCCGAAGCGTTGACCAAGATGGTCGAGAATGACGGTCTCCCCGCGCTCTTCCGACAAATATTCCGCAACGCCTATCTGCCCTACCGCGACCCCGAAACGCTCCGCTCCTTCCTGCGTGAGATCGACAGCTTCAACTATGATCACAGCGAACGGCTGGGCGATGCCTTTGAATACTTGCTGTCCGTCCTCGGCAGTCAAGGCGATGCGGGCCAGTTCCGCACCCCGCGCCATATCATCGACTTCATGGTTGAGATCATCGACCCGCAGAAAAACGAGGTCATCATGGACCCTGCTTGCGGCACAGCGGGCTTTCTGATCTCGGCCTACAAGCACATCCTGAAAATGAACTCCTCGGATGTGGTGAATGGCAATGGGGCCGAGAACGCGGGCGATGCTGCCGAGCAAGCCATCGAGAACCCGAAGCGCTTCAAGGGCGATCTGCTCAGCCAGGAGGACCGCCAGCGTCTTGCCCACAACATCAAAGGTTATGACATCTCACCCGATATGGTTCGGCTCAGCCTTGTGAACCTTTACCTGCATGGCTTTCCCGACCCCAAAGTCGAGGAATACGATACTCTCACGTCCGAGGACAAATGGACGGAAATGGCGGATGTCATCCTCGCCAATCCGCCGTTTATGTCGCCGAAAGGTGGGATCAAACCGCACACCAAGTTTCAAGTGCAGTCCAAGCGCAGCGAAGTGCTGTTTGTCGATTACATCGCTGAGCACCTAACGCCGAATGGCCGCGCGGCGATTGTCGTGCCCGAGGGGATCATCTTCCAAAGCCAGAGCGCCTATGTCGCCCTGCGCAAGATGCTGGTGGAGAACCACCTTGCCGCTGTGATCTCGTTGCCTGCAGGGGTGTTCAACCCCTATTCGGGCGTGAAGACCTCGATCCTGATCCTTGATCGCGCGGTGGCCAAGGCCAGCAAGCATGTTGCCTTTTTCAAGATCGAAAACGACGGTTTCCAGCTTGGGGCGCAGCGCAAGGCGCAGAAGGCATCACAGCTTCCAAAGGTGAAGGCCGAGCTGACCGCATGGATGCAGGCCGCGCGGGGCGGGGCTGGGGAAGAGCTGGAGAGCGTTTTAGGTTACTCCGTTGAGCGTAAGGTCATCGGGGACGACGGCGAGTTTAACCTGAGTGGCGAAAGATACAGACCGGAGAATGACGATCAATTCGAAATCCCGCGTGTGCCAATTGGAGAGATTTGCACCCTTAACCCGCCAAAGCGTGAGGTTCGCGATCTCCCCAGCGACACCGTGGTTTCGTTTGTTCCAATGGCTGACTTGCGCGAGTGGGATATCTCGTTTCGCCCGTCAGAGACCAAGGCGCTCGGGGAAGTCGGGAACAGCTACACCTACTTCGCTGACAATGACGTTTTGCTCGCGAAGGTCACCCCCTGTTTCGAAAACGGTAAAGCCGGGATCGCCAAAGGCCTTGAGAGCGGTATCGGCTTTGGCTCGAGCGAATTCTATGTTCTGCGTTCTGGGGAGCAGGTCTTGCCCGAATGGGTCTATCGTTGTGTGACGCATGAAGCGTTTCGCGCTCAAGCCATCCCGCAGATGACAGGCACGGGTGGGCTGCAGCGTGTTCCAAGAGCGTTCGTTGAGCGTTTCAATATCCCCCTGCCGCCGCTTGAGGTGCAGCGGGAGATTGTGGCCGAGATCGAGGGCTATCAGCGCGTCATCGACGGTGCTCGGGCCGTCATCGACAACTACCGCCCCCACATCCCGATTGATCCTGAGTGGCCAATGGTCCCAATAGCAGAGGCATGCGAACGAATAACGAAAGGCTCATCGCCGAACTGGCAAGGCGTGGAATATACAGATGCAGCAAAGGGCATTCTCTTTGTGACAAGCGAAAATGTTGGTGCGGGGAAACTGCTTCTTTCAAAAAGGAAATATGTTGAACAACGCTTCAACGAGATTGAACAGAAATCGATATTACAGAACGGAGATGTTCTCACGAACATTGTAGGCGCGTCCATCGGCAGGACCGCGATTTTCGAGTTGGATGAAGAAGCAAACGTGAACCAAGCTGTATGCGTGCTTAGAGCAAACCGCGCAAAGTTGGTGCCGCGATATTTAATGACCCTTCTCAATACGCCTGACTACGTCTCTTTGTTGCTTGGTAATTCTGTCGAAAATGCCAGAGCTAATGTGAGTATGGGTGTGCTCGGGAAAATACTCATCCCGCTTCCTCAGCTTGATGTTCAACAAGCTGTCATGGCCGAAGTTGAAGCCGAGCAGTCAATCGTTGATGGCAATCGCGACCTGATCACCCGCTTCGAAAAGAAGATCGACGCCGCCATTGCCCGTGTCTGGGGTGAGGCCAAGGCGGACGAGGAGGCAGCGGCATGATCGAAGGGGCGGAAACGATCCACGATTACCTGCCAGTGTCCTACGACACCGCCAAGGAACGCGACTATGTCCGCTTTCTCTGGGAAGCGTTTGAAACCAACGTCGAGCACGACAAATACCAGTTCGCTTTCCTCGCCTACCACATGCTCGTGATGAGCTTTGTCTATTTCAACATCTGGCAGATCAAGCTGATCCGTCCGGTGCAGTTTGAAACCGCGATGGTCGGGTTCAACAAAAACATGGAAAAGGACCTGATGGCCGCGACATCGCCGTTTGTTTTCAGCGTGGTGAATGAAAGCACGGTATTGCGCTTCCTAAAGTTGATCCAATGTGACAACAGCAAGATCGGGACCTATGCCAAGCTTGTGGGAGAGCGCAACAACACTGCCCATGCCAACGGCAACATCTTCTTCAACTCCGAAAGCGAGTTCGAACGGAAGGTGCGGGACGTGCTGCGAACGGTGGCAGAAATCCAGCGCCACAGCGAAGAGATCATCAAGGAAGGGTACCGCGACTTCCTCATCGCCTCGCAGGATGACGAAGAACGTGAATATGTCGATGTGGCCGAGCAGATCACCGAAGTCCTCGTAAAGCAGCTTTATATGTCGGCTAGCGATTTGGCCTTTTGTCGGGACTACGACATCACCGAGTTGGCCGATCACCCGCGCTTTGACCAGATCGAAGCCCTGCACGCCGCGCTGGCGGAGCAATATCCGCCAGAAGAGGTAGAGGAAGCCGCATGACCTCGCTCTATGCCATATCGGACGGAAAGCTGCGCCCTGCAGTGCGTCGCGCACTCAGCAATGAAAAGCTGATCGAAGATTGGGTGGAGGCTGACCCGAGCCTTCTGGGCCTCGACGCGATGATCATCGGGCGACAGGTGCCAACCGACCACGGAAAATTCATCGACCTTCTGGCGATGGATGCCACCGGCGGGCTGACCATCATCGAGTTGAAGAAAGACCGCACCCCGCGTGAGATCGTGGCTCAAGTGCTCGACTATGCGTCATGGGTGCGTACCCTCAACACGCCAGAGGTTTACGAGCGTGCTGAGAAATATCTGGGCACCCGTCTTGTGACAGCCTTCCGGGAAAGGTTTGGTGAGGGCATTCCCGAACGTTTGAATGCCTCGCACTCCATGCTAATCGTCGCCAGTGAGTTGGACGCAGCGTCGCGCCGGATTGTTGAATATCTCTCTGAGGAGCACGGGCTGGCCATCAACACGGCCTTCTTCAACGTGTTCGAGGCGGATGGCCGCGAATGGTTGACGACTGATTTCCTGCTGGATCAAGACGAGGTGGAGGAACGGTCAGAGCGCAAAGTTCGCGCTCCTTGGTCAGGCTACTATTTCGTGAATGCAGGGCTGGGCGAGCATCGCTCGTGGGAGGACATGAAGCGCTATGGCTTCATCTGTGCCGGTGGCGGCGAATTCTATTCCAAACGCCTGCAACAGCTCAGCGTAGGCGACGAGGTTTTCGTCTATGATAAGGGCAACGGGTATATCGGCTATGGTGTGGTGACGAGCGAGGTCGTGCCTGCCGCCGAGTTCATGACCTCGGATGGCCCGCTGTTCGATCAGCCGCTTGCCGAGCCACGAATGAAGCGGCCCGGAGCCGCGCTGGAGGAAGCTGAGCATGTGGTGGGTATCGAATGGCGCAAGACCGTGGACCCCAGCCACGCCAAGCGTTTCAAGGGTGCGTTTGCGAACCAGAACATCGTCTGCAAGCTCAGGGACGAAGCGACCATAGACTTCTTGATCGGCGAATTTGACGTGGGAATTGCGTGAGTTCGAGTGCGCTAAGATTGCGGCACCGCGGCGAAAGTCGGCTTTGACGGGGCGCGCCGCAGCGACAGTAGTGTTAGGTGGACGGTAGCTCTGGGCTGGTCTGGTTCCGAAGGACGAAGACGGTTCGCAACTTTGCAGCGGCAGCTTCCTGCGCTCAGCGGACCTTTGAGCAAGGTGCAGCATCTAGGTAGATGGATGCTCCGCCAGCAGTCATCTATATCAGGATTACGAGCCGGCGCGCAGACAGATTCCGATAGCATGTAACCACAATCGCTAGCTTCCCACGTTTTATGGCCGATGAAACAACCGTCAATCAGCCATCAAGCCGCTTCGCCAGGTCTTCGGCGCTCTCGTTGTAGTAGGTCAGAAGCTGATTTACATTTCGATGTCCCACCATGCGCGCCAGATCCATAACATCGAGTTTCTTGGCGAGCTGCGTGATCGCCCAATGCCGTGAATCGTGAAACGTTAGTCCCTCAACTGCAGCCCGATCTCTCACCTTGCGCCACAAGACATCCAGTTGCCGTGAATCGAGTGCGAACACAGGATCAGCCTCTGGTAGCCTCTCCAGCATCTCCACGGCGCGGCGCGAAAGCGGAACCTGGCGTGAGGTTCCGTTTTTGGTCATAGGCAGATCCACTACCCGGCGCTCAAGATCGACGTGCTCCCACTTCATGTCGACGATTTCCCCGGCTCGCATCGCGGTTTCTCCGGCAAACAAGAATGCGTGAAACGCGCGGGCTGTCGCATTGTTGAGGTCATTGCCTGCGGAGAGCTCAAGCCGCTCCAGTTCTGCGCTCGTCGGCAAACGATCCCTCGGAGCTGCTTCTTGCGGCTTGCGTACATCGGTCAGAGGCGAATCTCCTATCACCCCCCACTCCCGCCGAGCCACGGAGAACACAGACCCCATGAGAGTCATCTCTCTCCGCACTGTTGAGGGCGCCACTTTTTGCAACCGGGCGTCACGCCACGCAGCGAAATCTGCAGGCGAGAGTTCGGAGAGGCTCTTTTCCCCAAGATCGGATTTGCCCCACCGGTTCAAGCGAAGCGCTTCCCACTTATAGCCGCGTTTCTTCGAGCTCACCTCGCGGGAATACCGCTCAAAGAGGTCACGCAGCTTCATCTTGGCGGAGATCTTCGACCCGTTCAGGATCTCATATTCCTTGCGGCTGGCCCAATCTTGCGCTTCTCTTTTTGAGGGAAAGACCTTGCTGGCACGAACACCGGCCCGTGCTACTTCAGCTCGCCATCCTGTCTTGGTCTTACGAAAAGTTGCCATGAATTACGCACTACTCTCTAAATGCGGAAAATATGCGTAACAACATGCGCGTTTTTACGCTTCATAGGCAAGCGGCAGTCGCGCAACCTTACCAATAACCCATATTTTGCAGATATTTGAGTAAGATTGGCCACCATCAAAAGAGTGGGTGGTGCCTCAAGAGGGACTCGAACCCCCGACCTTGTCCTTACGAAGGACCTGCTCTACCAGCTGAGCTATTGAGGCGGATCGACGGTGGATTTAAACCCAACGGAGCCTGCTTTCAAGCTTAGAATTCAGCGCTCTGGGTGAACCCATGTTTTCCATTTCCGATGGGTAACCGCGTTACCGCTTGGCGATGCGCCAAACTCAAAGGGGCGCGAATGCGCCCCTTTGCAAACTTCGGACATGCCGGGATCAGGCCGCAGCTTCGCCCGGTGTCTTGCCAAGAATGATCATCGACAGAAGATCATCATCGGTCACATCGTCAATGTCGACGGTGCCCACAAGCTGGCCGTTCTTCATGACAGAGGCCCGGTCGCAGAGTTCCATCACCGCATGCACATCGTGGTCGATCAGGAAGATCCCGATGCCCTGCGCCTTCAGCTGTTGGATCAGTTCCGCCACCATCTGCGTCTCATGCGGACCCAGCGCCGCGGTGGGTTCGTCCATGATCAGGATCTTGGCGTTGAAATAGACCGCCCGCGCAATCGCCACCGATTGCCGCTGCCCGCCCGAGAGGGCCGAGACTGGCTCGTTGAACTTGCGAAAATTCGGATTCAGGCGCCCCATGATCTTGCGGCACTCGGCCTCCATCGCGGCGTCGTTTACCAGCCCTGTTGCGGTGACGATCTCGCGCCCCAGAAACAGGTTGGAGGCCGCATCGAGATTATCCGCCAGCGCCAGCGTCTGATAAATCGTCTCGATATTGTGGCTGCGGGCATCGCGGGGGTTGGTGATCTCCACCTTGTCGCCGTTGATGCGGATCTCGCCCGAGTCCATCTTGTAGGCGCCCGAAAGCACCTTGATGAGGGTCGATTTCCCGGCGCCGTTATGGCCCAGCAGGCCGACGACCTCGCCGGGATGCAGATCGACCGAGACGTCGTCCACCGCCTTGATGCCGCCGAACGAGATCGAGATATTGTTCATCTCCACCATCGGAGTTGCGCCGGAGGCGCGGAGTTCCTTGGGAGTGGTCATTATTTGGCCCCCACACGTTTGCGATAGACGATGTCGATATAGACGGCGGCGACGAGCACGGAGCCGACAACGATGTTCTGGAACGGCGCATCGACGCCCACCATGGCCATGCCGGACTGGAGGCTCTGCATGATCAGCGCGCCGAGGATGGCGCCGTAAATGGTGCCAAATCCGCCAGAAAGCGCGGTGCCGCCAATCACGGCTGCCGCGATCACCCGCAACTCGTCCAATGTGCCGATGTCGTTGGAGTGGTTGGCCAGACGGGCCGAGGCCACCACCGCCGACAGCGCGCAGAGGAAGCCCATGATGGCAAAGATCTTCACCGTAAGAAGGCGGGTGTTGATACCCGACAGCTCTGCCGCGTCCGGATTGCCGCCGGTGGCAAAGATATACCGCCCCAGACGGGTGCGGCGGGCCACAATGGTCATCACCACCGCCACTGCGATCAGGATCAGCACGGAAATCGGCAGGCCGTAGCCTTGGGTAAAGCCTTCGGGCATCACCTCGCCGCGGGCCTCGAACATGCGTTCCAGACGACGGGTCGGGATCTCATAGGCGTTCAGGGTGCCGACAAACCCCAGAATGGATGCGGCAATGATCGCGGCCAGCACGCCCTCGGCCCAGAGAGGTTTCACCGGGAAGTCATGTGCCAGCTTGGCGCGGCGGCTGTTCCACAGCGTCAACAATGCAAGCGCGGTCGCCACGAGCCCCAGCACCCAGCTTGCGGTGATCCCGAGGGTGCCGTTGGTGCCGCCAAACATCAGGAAGGTGGAATCGAGCGGGCCAATGGTCTGACCGTCGGTCATGTACCACGCCACGTTGCGCCAGACGAGAAACCCGCCAAGGGTCACGATGAAGGCGGGGATTGTCAGATAGCCGACCATCCAGCCATGAAACGCCCCGATCAGGGTGCCCGCGACCAGGCCGACCACAACCGCAACCGCCCAGGTGATCGGATGGTTGAGGCCCAGCCCCAGCACATTCGGCACGAACTCGGTCTGCGTCATCGCCATGATGGCGGAGCAGGTCGCCAGCAGCGCGCCGACGCTCAGGTCGATGTGGCGGGTGACGATTACAAACACCATGCCGGAGGCCATGATCGCCACGGAGACGGTCTGGATCGTCAGATTGAAGATGTTGCGCGGCGTCAGGAAGCGCCCATCGGTCACCAGGTTGAACCCGATGCAGAGAATGATGAAGGCACCAATCATACCCAATAGCCGCACATCCAGCTCAAGCTGCTGGAAGACATTGCGCTTGGTTTGGGGGGTGATTGGCTGAGACGTGGTGTCGGTCATATCCGGCTCCAGTATTCAGCGAAGTATATCAGAAAAAGGGGGTGGATGGTCCGAAAAACTCCGGACCATCCGATTTGGTTAGATCAGTTGCAGGGGGCCGGGCCGTTTTCCACGCCCTGGCAGAGCGCTTCCTGGGTGATCCAGCCAGCATCCACAACAGCCGACAGGTTGTCCTTGGTCACCGGAACCGGCGCCAGGAATTTGGCGGTCATGGTGGTGCCCGCCGGCGAGGTCCAGGACACGGCACCGTCGATGTTTTCCATCGCTGTGCCGCCGGCCATGGCGACGGCGATCTCGCCTGCGGCATGGCCGAGGTCACGCGCGTCCTTCCACACCGACACGGTCTGAGTGCCCTTGGCAACGCGGTTCAGCGCAGCGTGGTCGCCGTCCTGACCGGAAACCGGGATACCTTCCATGCCTTGTGCGGTCAGCGCCGCCACGACACCGCCCGCGGTGCCGTCATTGGAGGCCACAACCGCGTCGACATTGTTGTCGTTGGCGGTCAGGATCTGCTCCATGTTGCGCTGTGCGTTGGCGGGCAGCCAGCCATCGGTGTAGGCCTCACCAACGATATTGATGTCGCCCGCATCAACCGCGGCCTGAATGATCTCCTGCTGACCACCGCGCAGGAAGTCCGCGTTGGGATCGGTGGGCGAACCCTTGATCATCACGTAGTTGCCCTTGGGCATCGCCTCGAACACCGCGCGCGCCTGCATGCGGCCAACCTCGACGTTGTCGAAGGTCAGGTAAAAGGCGCGGTTGTCCTCGATCAGACGGTCATAGGCGACCACCGGAATGCCTTCATCAGCAGCGGCCTGCACGGCCGGGCCGATCGCCTGGGAATCCTGGGCGAGGATGATCAGCGCATCCACGCCCTGGGCGATCAGGCTTTCGATGTCGGAAAGCTGCTTGGCAGACGAGGACTGCGCGTCGGCGGAGATATATTCAGCACCGGCTTCCTCCAGGGCGGACACGATGGCCGCTTCGTCGGTTTTCCACCGCTCTTCCTGAAAGTTTGACCAGCTGACGCCGACGGTCAGATCCGCGGCAAAGGCCGAGGATGCAGCAAATGCACTGAGTGCGATAACGGAAAGTCCGTTCAAGAATTTCATGTCTTCCTCCCTTGTCATGCAGGCCAATTGCTTTGCCGGGCCCACACTGTGAGTCGTGTGTAGCAATATTTTTTTTGAGTTTCAAATTAAATCATGTAGGCTGCGACTAGGGAGAGATTGCCGGAGGCATTTTATGGTGCCATAACGTGGCGCTGCCGCGTGGAGACGGCATGGGAGGAGGATCAATTTGGCACGATCAGGACGGCTGTCGTCGGGCAGCGACCAGCGTGAAAGCGGACGGCAGCAGATCCTGGACGTGATCCGTGCGGCCGAAAGCATCGCCCGCATCGACATCGCCAAGGCAACCGGCGTCAGCCCGGCAACGGTCACCGCCATCACCGCCGAGTTGCTGGCTGCCGGTCTGATCGAGGAAATCGCACCGGACGGATCTTCCGAAACCAAGCGCGGACGCCCGCGCGTCGCGCTCAAGATCCGCGGGGATGCGCATCGGATTGCCGGTTTGAAGGTGTCGCACCATGTGATCTCCACCGTCATCACCGACTTTGTCGGCACGGAACTGGCCAGCCACGAGATGCCCTTGGTCAAGGGCAACATGCCCGTCCCGGACCTCTGCGCCCAGATCCGGCGGGCGCTGGAGTATACCTGCAAGAAGGGTGGTTTCGGGATCGACGACCTGTCCGGCGTCGGGCTGGGCATGGCCGGCATGATCGATGCGGAACGCAGTTTCATCTACTGGTCGTCCTCGCTCGAGGAGCGCAACGTGCAGTTTGGTGCGGCAATCGCCCGGGATCTGCCCTGCCCGGTCTTCCTCGACAATGATGCCAATCTGGTCGCCAAGGCCGAACACCTGTTCGGCGAGGGCCGCACCTGCGACAATTTCATCGTCATCACCATCGAACATGGCGTCGGCATGGGCATCGTGATCGACGGGCAGATCTACCGGGGCACCCGCGGCTGTGGCGCTGAATTCGGGCACACCAAGGTTCACCTCGAAGGGGCGCTGTGCCAATGCGGGCAGCGCGGCTGTCTGGAGGCCTATGTGGGTGACTATGCGCTCCTGCGCGAGGCCAATATCTCCAGCGGCAGTGAGCGCCACAGGACCATCGCCTCTCTGTTTCAATCGGCCGAGAATGGCGATGCGATGGCGCAATCGATCCTCGACCGGGCGCGGCGCATGTTTGCCATGGGACTGGCGAATGTGGTGAATATCTTTGATCCCAGCAAGATCATCCTCGCAGGCGCACGGCTGTCGTTCGACTATCTCTACTCCGACAAGCTGATCGAGGAGATGCGCCAATGGGTCGTGCAGGTGGATGCGCCCCTGCCCGAGGTGATCGTCCACGATTGGGGCGATCTGATGTGGGCCAAGGGTGCCGCCGCCTATGGCATCGAGGAAGTCACCTCACAGACAGTGAAGGAGTTGGCCAATGCTGCGGCCTGACGCGTGTGCCCTCGCCCTGTTGATGCTGGCCCATCCCGCCCAAGCCGAACCACCGGTGCCAGAGTTCACACCGGTGCCCATCGCAGAGCATGTCTATGACGGCGGATGGGAGCATTACGTGGGGGGCGGGCTGGCGGTGTTCGATTGCAACGGCGACACGCTACCGGACCTTTATGCTGCGGGCGGGGCCAATCCGGCACAGCTCTTTGTCAATGCCACGGCTGAACCTGACGCATCATTGGCGTTTTCCCCACAAACACCCCCGGCGCTGGCGCTCACGGGGGTCACCGGCGCCTATCCCTTGGATATCGACGGCGATGGGCTGGGCGACCTCGCCATCCTGCGCGCGGGGCCAGATGTGCTGATGCGCGGCCTCGGACAGTGCCAGTTCGAACCCTTCGACACGCTGGGCTTTGTCAGTGGCGACCATTGGACAACCGCGTTCTCCGCCACCTGGGAAGGAGACAACGCCCTGCCGACGCTGGCTTTTGGCACCTATGTGGACCGCACAGATCCGGAGGGGCCATTCGGAACCTGCGACGACACGCTGCTGTTTCGTCCCGCCGGAGCATCCTATGCCCCGGTGCAACGGCTGTCGCCGGGGTACTGCGCGCTCTCGCTCCTGTTCAGCGACTGGAACCGCAGTGGTCGCGCCGATCTCAGGGTGTCGAACGACCGGCATTATTATGTGCGCGGCGGACAGGAACAGATGTGGGCGATGGAGGCAGCACCCCGCCTTTATGACGCCGAGGACGGCTGGCGCGAGTATGCGCTCTGGGGCATGGGGATCGCCTCCCGGGACATGAACGGCGACGGGTTTCAGGACGTCTACCTGACCTCGATGGGCGACCAGAAGTTTCAGCTGCAAACCCCCGACACGGACGGCCCGGTCTGGGAAGACGTGACCTATGGTTTTGGCACCACCGCGCACCGGCCCTATACCGGCGGCGATGGGCGCCCCTCGACCGGGTGGCACGCAGCATTCGGGGATGTGAACAACGACGGGCGCGATGACATCTTTGTCACCAAGGGCAATGTCGAGCAGATGCCCGATGCCGCCCAGAAAGACCCAAACAACCTGATGCTGCAACGGGCAGACGGCAGCTTTGTCGAGGTTGGCGCGACGGCGGGCATCGACAGCCTGCATCGCGGGCGCGGCGGGGCTTTGGTGGACCTGAACCGGGACGGTCTCCTCGATATTGCGGTGGTCAATCGCCGTGCGCCTCTGGAGGTCTGGCAGAACACAAACTCCGCAGGTGGCAACTGGCTGCTGCTGCGCCTCAAGGGCGCGGCGCCAAACACCCATGCCATCGGCGCCTTTGTCGAGATGGAACTGGGCGATAGGGACGTCAGCCGCGAGGTGACCGTCGGCGGAGGCCATGCGGGTGGCGATCTCGGTGCCTTGCACTTCGGTCTGGGACCTCACGCCCGTGTGCGGGTCCGCGTGAACTGGCCGGATGGGTCGATCTCTGACTGGCAAACCGTCGCTGCCAATCAACAGATCACCCTGACGCAGTAGTCCGATCTAGCGATCCACCGGCAGCCCGCTGGGGACCTGTTCCGGCACCCCAAGACGGCCCGCCGCGGCGACATCGTCCGTCAACGCGTGCAGGAACGCGACAATATCCGCGATGTCCGCTGGCGTGAGGCGCACCGGCGCGTAGCTGATCGCTTGTGCAAGCGCCTGACGTTCGGATGCGGACTCGTGCACAGCCCAATCCTGTTGTCCGGGCAAGTCAGGCAGGATCGCGGCTGATGTGTCGTAATTATTCAATGATTTCCCCGGATGCAGGTGATGCACCACAATGCCCTCCAGTGTGGCAAATGCACCGGAATGGCCATAAGGCGCGGTCAGGCCAATGTTGCGCAAAGAGGGCGTGCGAAAGGCAAAGGCATCCTGCGCGGCGCCCGTGACGCGGATGCGGCCTTCGTCGCGATTGTGGGTTTCAAACCGCGCCGCCTTGCCCGGCCCGAGCTGCGGCACCGCCAGCGCATGAAAATCATGATCGGTCTGGAACCAGCCGGAGTGGCACTGGCTGCAATTGGCCTTGCCGTAGAACAACTCCATTCCGCGCGAGGCGGGCGCAGGCAGATCGCCCTGCCCCAGCATATAGGCATCAAAGGGGCTCATATCGGCGCGCCACTCGAACCGGATGAAATCCGCCAGCACATTGCCGATGTCGGCAAAGGTGATGGGCGCGCCCTCCCCCAGCACCGCATCAAAACCAGCGCGATAGGCGGGGATGGCCTCGACACGCGCGGCGATCCGGTCCCATGCGCCGCCGGGTGTGGACAGTTGCCCCAGCCGCACCGCCTCTGCGACCTCGTTTTCCGAGTAATGCCCGGCCATCTCATCGGCAGAGAGCACCGGGAACATCGCCTGTGCGGCAAGCGCGTCGTCAAAGCCTGCAACCATATCCTCGCCCAGAGGCGTGCGGATACCGCCGGGGTGATCGGGGTGATCCTCCAGCCGCCCATCGTGAAACATCACGGTGAATTCCGGTGCACCAAGGTTCCACAGACCCGGCGCATTCCGCGGGATGCGCTGCTCGGGCAGATTGGCGGGATCAGCGCGGCGCTCGGGGCCAAGGCCGATACCGCCCTCGCCCAAGCCCAGCGACAGACCGTCGCCGGTGCCAAAGCGCGGGTGGTGGCAGGTGGCGCAAGAAATGTTGCGATTGCCCGACAGGATCGGATCGTAGAACAACAGCTGCCCCAGCTCCACCGCCGCCATATCCGGTGCCGGGAACTGCGGGCGCGGGCCAAGGTCAGGGCGCATCTCCGCCTGTGCGGCTGTGGCTCCCAAGAGGGCAAGCGCGATCATCCGGTGCATCAGATCCTCCCGAGTTCAAGACGCAGGCGTTGACGGTAGGGGTGATCCGGGGTCGCGATCACGCTGGGAAACTGCGGCAGGTTCACCGCGTTGGGAAAGCCCTGCGGCTCAAAACAGACTCCCATGGCGGGGCCGATCTGCTGTCCTGACAGAGCACCGGACTGGGGCGGCAGGGCGGCGGCGGTATAGATCTGCGCGCAGGGCTGATCGCTGACGATCCGCATCTGCAGCCCATCAGGTGCGGTCAGTGTCGCCACCGGCAATTGCGGATCACGGCAGGTGTCGAACACAAGCGCCACATCGCTGCCCCGGTGCTCCGGGTCGAGGTCGGCAAAACTGCGCCCCAGACGAAGGTCATGATGGCTGCCATCCAGCGCTGCAATTTCACCGGTCGGGACATTGGCGTCGTCCAACACGAGAAAGCTGCTGGCGTCCACTTGCAGGCGGTGATCGTGGATCGGCTGCGTACCGCCCATCAGGTTATAATAATTGTGCTGCGCGAGGCTGATCGGGGTCGCTGCGCTGACTTCGGCCCGCATGTCATAGACAATCGCCAGCCCGTCCAGCGTCACGGTCAGCGACACATCCACTGCACCGGGGAACCCCGCCTCCCCCTCCGGTGAGTGGTAGCGCAGGCGCGCGCTGGCGTCAGAGAGCAGTTCAATCTCCCAGAACACATGAGAAAGCCCCTGTGCCCCGCCATGCAGCAGCGTATCGCCTTCATTGGCGTCGAGGTGGTAGCTCTGCCCATCAAGGGCAAAGCGCGCGTTCTTGATCCGCCCGGCCACGCGGCCCGCAATCACGCCGAGATAGCCCGGGTTGTACAGATAGGCGGCCGGGTCCTCAAACCCGAGGATCAGCGGGCGGTCGTCGTACAACAGGCGCAGATCGCGGGTTACGGCACCAAAGTTCAGCAGGCTGACGGAAAGGCCCGCGCTGTGCAGCCGCGCCTCTCTCAGCATGTGGCCTTGGTGGAGGCCGTGATCCACGATCTGCGCGTTGCTCATTCAGACAAACCGGTTGATGACATTTTCCAGATATTCCTGCCGCCCGGACCGCGGTTTCGGGTTGATGTCTTCGACCTCGACCCGCTTTGCGATATCCTCCAGTGACAGCTTGCCCGAGAGCATATCCTGCGCGTCGTCCCGCTGCCATCCGGCGTAGCGGTCGGTGACGAACTGATCCAAAGTGCCGTCCTCGATCATCGCCGCAGCGGCCTTGAACCCACGGGCACAGATGTCCATACCGCCGATATGCGCCATCAGCAGATCCTCCGGGTCGATGGACTGGCGGCGCAGCTTGGCGTCAAAATTGGTGCCGCCCGAGGTAAAGCCGCCGTGTTTCAGGATGTGGTAATAGGCCAGCGCCACCTCCGGCGTGTTGTTCGGGAACTGATCGGTGTCCCAGCCGGATTGATAATCGTTGCGGTTCATGTCGATGGAGCCAAAGACGCCCAGCGCCTGTGCGGTGGCAATCTCATGCTCGAACGAATGTCCCGCGAGGATTGCGTGGCCCTGCTCCAGGTTCAGTTTGACCTCGTTTTCCAACCCGTGGCGCTTGAGGAAGCCATAAACCGTCGCCGCGTCGTAGTCGTACTGGTGTTTGGAAGGTTCCTGTGGTTTCGGCTCCACCAGGATCGCGCCCTTGAAGCCGATCTTGTGTTTGTATTCGACCACCATGTTAAGCATGCGGCCCATCTGCTGGTCTTCTTGCGCAAGATCGGTGTTCAGCAGCGTTTCATAGCCCTCACGACCGCCCCAGAGCACGTAGTTTTCGCCGCCGAGACGGTGGGTTGCATCCATGCAGGTCTTGATGGTCGCCGCAGAGAAGGCAAAGACATCCGGGTCCGGGTTGGTCGACGCCCCCGACATGAACCGCGCGTTGGAAAACAGGTTGGCGGTGCCCCAGAGCAGTTTGACGCCGGTTTCTTCCTGCTTTTGCGCGAAATACTCGACGATCTCATTCAGGTTGCGGGTGTTTTCCGCAAAATTCGCCCCCTCCGGTCGCACATCCGCGTCGTGGAAACAGTAGTAGGGCGACTGCAACAGGGTGAACATCTCAAACGCCACATCGGCCTTGAGCTTGGCGGCCTCCATCGTGTCCTTGAACCATGGGCGGTCAAAGGTCTGGCCGCCAAAAGGATCGCCGCCCGGCCACACAAAGTTGTGCCAGTAGCAGGTGGCAAAGCGCAGATGCTCTTCCATCCGTTTGCCGAGGATCACCTCGTCGGGGTTGTAGTGGCGAAAGGCCAGCGGGTTGGTGCTGTCTGCGCCTTCATATTGGATTTTGGAAACGTCGCCAAAGAAGCCGGTGGTCATGTCATCAGTGCCTTCATGTTGGGATAGAGCGCGCGATACCGGGCGTAGGAGGCATCATAGGCCTCGGTCAGGTCGCGGCGTGGATCAATGGTGTGGGCGATGGGCGGTGCAGTCATCACGGCGGAAACGTCGGCGCCGGTGGCCGTCATCGCCAGTCGGGCGGCGCCCAATGCCGCGCCAAACTCGCCCTTGTCGGGAATGTCGAGGGACACGCCAAGAACGGTCGCGAGGGTTTCCACCCAATAGGGCGACCGGGTGCCACCCCCCACTGCAAGCAGGCGCGTGAGGTGGGTGTCGGTGCCTTTGAGCGCCTCAAGGCAATCGCGCAGCGCAAAGGCCACGCCTTCCATCACCGCCTGTGTCAGCTTTGCCGGGCCATCGCCAATATCAAGACCTGCAAGCGTGGCGCGAATGCGGGCATCGTTATGCGGTGTGCGCTCGCCAGAAAGATAGGGCAGGAACGTCACCGAAGAGGGTCCGGCGATCTGGTCCGGCAGCAGTCCCGCCAATGTCGCCGGGGTCTGCCCAAGCGTGCGCGACAGCCAATTGAGACAGTCCGTCGCCGCAAGGATCACCCCCATCTGATACCACGTATCCGGCACCGCGTGGCAGAAGGTATGCACAGCCGAGGCCGGGTCAGGTTTGTAAGCGGCTTTTGCGGCCAGGAGCACGCCGGAGGTGCCAAGGCTCACAAAGCCCTCACCTTCACGGAAACACCCGGCCCCGCAGGCGGCAACCGCATTGTCGCCACCGCCCCCGGCAATGATCACCGGGCCGTCGATGCCCCATTCATCGCGAAGCACGTCACGCAGATCGCCACCGGCGGCGGAGCCTTCGACGAGATCGGGCATCTGGTCGCGGCGCATGCCGGACGCGTCCAGCAGCTGCTCCGACCAATCCCGCGCGCCTACATCAAGCCACGACGTCCCGGCGCTGTCTGACATGTCAGAGACATAGGCGCCGGTCAGCCAGTAGCGCAGGTAATCCTTTGGGAGCAGAACCTTGGCGACCTGGGCAAAGATCTCCGGCTCATGCGCCTTGACCCAGGCCAGTTTCGGCGCGGTGAAGCCGGGAAACACGATATTGCCCGACAGATCCCGCACGCCTTCTGTGCTATCCAGCTGGGCCGCCTCGGCAGCCGAACGCGTGTCGTTCCACAGGATACAGGGGCGCAGAACCTTGCCCGCCGCATCCAGCAGGGTTGCCCCGTGCATGTGGCCGCTGAGGCCGATGCCGCGCAACGCGGCGAGCTCGGTCGGGTGGTCCCGACGCAGCGCTGCAATCGCGGTCTGACAGGCGGTGATCCAGTCCTGCGGGTCCTGTTCGCTCCACCCGGTATGCGGGTGTGAGACCCCGTAAGCTGCATCCGCCACGCCAATGACATTGCCACCCTCATCGGCCAGCAACGCGCGCAGCCCCGACGTCCCCACGTCAAGACCCAGAAACATTCGATGTCCTCCCAATCGCCCGACGCGCACGACCGCCGGGGTCGTACACATATTTATTTCGGCGATTAAAATAAAACAGAATCTCCGCGCGCTGTCAATCGCGATAGCCGACGCGCCCGATCGCCCCGGCCTGATGGCCCCCGGCCGTGATCGCCAGACGCCAACCGGCGCAGCCTCCGCAGGGCAGCAGCGGTTGAGTTCGCATCTCAAAGCGCCTATGTCGAAGCCAGCTCGCCAGAACCAACCGCAACCAAGGATCGCCCCGTGGCCACGCATCTTTATTCGCAAGATCTTCCGGACGGACTCGACCTTGGACCGGTTGTCGCCATTGATTGTGAAACCATGGGGTTGAACCCCCATCGGGACCGTCTTTGCGTGGTGCAAATGTCGGGCGGCGACGGCAATGCCCATATCGTGCAGATCGCAAAAGGGCAGACGTCCGCGCCAAACCTGACCCGGATGCTGGCCGACCCGAAGGTTCTGAAGCTCTTTCACTTCGGGCGTTTTGACATCGCTGCCCTTTATCATGCCTTTGGGACATTGGCGGCGCCGGTCTATTGCACCAAGATCGCGAGCCGCCTGGTGCGAACCTATACGGATCGCCACGGCCTGAAAAACCTGACCCAGGACCTGTTGGGGCAGGATATTTCCAAACAGCAGCAGATGAGCGACTGGGGCGCCGAGACCCTGACCCAGGCTCAGCTGGATTATGCCGCTTCCGACGTTCTCTATCTGCACCGCTTGCGCAAGGAACTGGACAAGCGCCTGGCACGTGAAAGCCGCACGGAGATCGCTCAGGCGTGTTTTGACTTTCTGCCGGTGCGCGCGCAGCTTGATCTGGCTGGCTGGCCGGACACGGATATATTTGCCCATTCCTGACGGTGCCCGCCGCACCCCGACGACGCCCTGATCCGCAACCCCAACACAGGAAGGACGAGCCATGGATCGCTATTCGCGCACTGTCGCCTACCTGAAGGTTGTGCTGCCGCTGGCGTCGCTCGGGCTGCTCTCCACCCTGTTTCTGATCTCGCGCGGCGTGGAAAACGAACCTGCGATCCCCTTTGCCCAGGTCGACATCGAAAACCGGCTCCGGGGACAGCAGGTCACAGCACCATTTTTCACCGGCACCACGGACTCGGGTCACGAGATCACCATTGCCGCTGCAAAAGCCCTGCCTGATGGCGATCAGGGCACGGCCTCTGCCACCGACCTTGAGGCCGAAATAAAGACCACGGAAGGAAACAGCATTCTGCTGCTGTCCGACTCCGGGTCGATCCGGCCCGACAAGGGGACCGCTACACTCACTGGGAACGTGCGTATCCTGACCGCAAATGGCACCCGGGTCGAAACCGACACACTGGAGGCGCTGCTGAGCGGCATCGAAGCCCGTAGCCCCGGCGCAATCACCGCCACTGGTCCTTTTGGTGACTTTTCCGCTGGCGCCATGCGGATCTTCACACAATCGAAGAACAGTCCCGTACATATAGAGTTCACGGACGGCGTGAAGCTGGTGTACGATCCTGCAAAAGTAGAAAGATAACCCGTGCGACGACTGACATTTGTTATGCTCTTTGGTTTGATGGCCCTGGGACAGGCCCCCGCCGGTATGGCGCAGGGGACAGGGGTATCCTTTGGGATCCTGCAGACGGACACGTCGCAACCTGTCGACATCACCTCCGACAGTATGCGGGTGAACCAGGAAGACGGCTCTGCCTTGCTGACCGGCAGCGTATTGATCATTCAGGGTGATATGCGGCTGAGCGCGGATAATGTTTTGGTCATCAGACGGGCCGAGGGCAACGGGATCAAACGGCTCGAGGCGCGCGGCAATGTCGTGCTTGTGAGCGGCGAGGATGCCGCCGAAGCGCGCGAGGCCGATTACACCATCGAAAGCGGCACGGTGGTGATGCGGGGGGATGTGCTGCTGACCCAGGCCGGCAACACCCTCGGCGCAGAGACCATGACGGTCGATCTTACCACCGGCAACGCGACGCTCAGCGGCCGGGTTCGGACCACCCTCGGCGGCGGTAGCAATAACTGATGACCCATCCAAATCTGACAGTCACCACCGGGTCGTCGGGGCTGCGCGTCAACAAGATGCGCAAGAGCTACCGCAAGAAGGTCGTCATCCGCGATGTCTCGATGGAGCTCAACCGGGGCGAGGTCGTCGCGCTGCTGGGTCCAAACGGATCGGGCAAAACCACGAGTTTCTACACGATTGCCGGGCTGGTGTTTCCCGAGGCCGGCAGCGTCACCATCGACGGGCAGACCGTGACCTCGCTGCCGATGTACCGGCGCGCGCGCTTGGGGATCGGATACCTGCCGCAGGAAATGTCGATCTTTCGGGGGCTCTCGGTCGAGGACAATATTTCCGCGGTGCTGGATATTGCGGTTCGCCACGAACACAAACGGCGCGAACGCCTGGAGGAGCTGCTGTCCGATTTCTCGATCGAACATTTGCGCCGCGCGCCTGCTCTGGCGCTCTCTGGTGGCGAGCGTCGCCGGGTGGAAATCGCCCGTTGCCTGGCGGCAGATCCGAAATATCTGTTGCTTGACGAACCCTTTGCCGGGGTTGATCCGATTTCGGTTGGCGACATCCGCAATCTGGTTGCCGAGTTGAAAACGCGGGGCATCGGCGTGCTGATCACCGATCACAACGTGCGCGAGACCCTGGAAATCGTCGATCGCGCCTACATCCTGCACGACGGTCAGGTGCTGATGTCCGGCACCCCGGAAGAGGTCGTTGAAAATGAAAACGTCCGCCGCGTGTACCTGGGCGATAACTTTCGGATTTCCTAAACACCCCTGACGCAAGATATTCCGGCAAAGGCTCGCCGACTGGTTGTTTGAACCAACGCGATGCACGTGGAATTGCATTGACTCCGTGCCGGGTTTGTCATCGAATTGTGTCATGGCAAACATGCGTCCCGATGCAGTCCCTCCTTTGACCCTGTGTTCAGGGTCCGGCGGGCTGCACGCTGCAGGGTTTGCCCATCCTTCCTGGCGATCCTGATACCGACACCACAGCCCTGCTGTGTCCATTGGTGCGGGCCCAGGCAACACAAAAAGGAGATCACATGCGTTACAAAGTCAGCGGAAAACAGATCGACATCGGCGAATCTCTGCAAACCCACGTGGAGACGGAACTGAGTGCGATCCTGGAGAAATACGCAGGCCGACCGACCGATGCACAGGTCGTCTTCTCCCGCAGTGCGCATGAATATGTCTGCGAAGCAATCGTCCACCTGTCCACCGGGCTGACATGCCAAGCCAAGGCCCATGCCACTGAAATCTACGCCTCTTTCGAGGCCTGCCTGGAAAAAATGGACAAGCAGCTGCGGCGCTACAAGCGTCGTCTGAAGGACCATCACCGGGATCGGGCCGAACCGGTTGAACTTATGGGAGCCAGCTCGTATATCCTCGCGTCTGAACAAGCGGAGTCCGCCGACGAGCCGGACTCACTGCAACCGATTATCGTCGCCGAGATGGAGACAAAAATTCCCTCCTTGTCTGTTGGCGAGGCGGTGATGCAGATGGAACTGGCTGGCTCACCCGTGCTGGTCTTCCGCAATGAAGGCAAGGACGGGCTGAACGTGGTGTATCGGCGTGAAGATGGCAACATCGGCTGGATCGATCCCTGATCGAGAACTGAATGACCAGAGGGGGCCGGCAACAGGCCCCTTCGCCCTGAGTGGAGCAGAGGCAATGCAGATTTCCAACATCCTCACGCAGGAGGCCGTCCGGGTCATTGGTGCGGCATCGAGCAAGAAACGCCTGTTTCAGGAAATCGCAGAAGTCGGCCAGGCCGCCTACAACCTGGATGCCCAGGCCACCGTCGAAGCCCTGCTCGACCGCGAAAGCCTCGGCCCCACCGGCGTGGGCCATGGGGTCGCCCTGCCCCACGCACGGCTGAGCGACGTGGATCGCGTCGTGGGGGTGTTTGTCTCGCTGGAAAAGCCACTTGATTTCGGCGCCGTGGACCGTCAGCCGGTCGACATCGTCTTTGCGCTGTTTGCACCTGTGGACGCGGGTGTCGAACACCTCAAGGCGCTTGCACTTGTCTCCCGCACCCTGCGCGAACAGAGCTTCTGCACCAAGCTGCGGGCCAACCCCGACCCGGCCACGCTGCACACCATCCTGACCGAAAGCCAGTCGGTGCAGGCCGCCTGAGCACCGCAGCGGCATCGGACTGACGGTACAATCCTGATCTGCAGCCCCCCTGTGGCAGGCGCCCTGTGGTAGGCACTCTGTGACACCTGCGACCACATCGCGGAGCGCTCCCCATGCACGCAAAGGGAGCGCATGCGCAGAGATCCTCAGATACCGTAAGCCTTGCGCACAAATCCTGCGCCAAATTCCTGCCCCATCAAGCGGTCGCAAATCCCGCGCATCAGTTTGAAACTATCTGCGCGCAGCGTCTTCTCGCCATCCTTCAGGGCTTTGTCGGTCACCGTCGCATCCTTCTTCACGTAATGCGCAACCAGCGCCTTGTTGGCGTGGTGACCGATATTGTAGTCGTTCCGCGGCCCGTATTTCTTGACGGCCTCGGCGATCTTATTTTTCTTGTGAACCAGGATGTAGGTATCCAGAAAAGGCTCGTCATGGGTCGCCTTCAGCAATGCCGACAGGGCGTTGGTCAGCTTGCTGTCCTTCAGGATCATATCCACCGTCGGCTTATCGGACAACTTGCTCATCTTGCTTTCGAAGGCATGCCGCTTGAGCAGATCGCTATGCGTGTCATCCGCGACCTTCAGGTAGTTGTCCAACCCCGCAATGGTTCCCTTGTGATCGCCGATCTGCTTCTTGCAGACCTTGATCGCCGCCATGATCTTCAGCTTGAGCTTGCCCACGACCATGATTGCATGTTCGACATCCTTGAGGATCGCGGCAAATGTCCCCACCGAATAATTGGCCTTGGCAATGTGTTTCTGCCAGTCATCCAACGCCGCGCCCACACCAAGCCCCTTGAGGAACAGGGGCCGGTTGTCCTGCCACTCCTTGCGGGTCATCTTCTTTGGTTTGAATGATTTGTCCATTGTCTGTCCCCATTGCAGTCTGCAGGAATGATACGATCCCGCGCGATGGTTCCGACGCTAAAATCACAGAAAATTCGAACAGATCAGGCCCAGTCGCCAAACCCCAGCGTCATGTAATCCCGGGCATAGATCGAGCGGCTCAGGGACTCGAGCTTGGCGTCGTAAATGTCCTGCAGGCTGTAAGGGCGGTCCGCCACAACCCGTGGTACCGGCCCCGGCGACAGGCGCCCCAGCTTTCTGGCCAACCAGGGCAGATCATCGGCCATCTCGTGATCGCGAATGATCAGATCCGGCGAACCGAGCTCGGCAAAACCAGCGATCACCTGTGTCTGGCTGGCCCAGCGCGCATCCACGCGGATCGCCGTTTGCCCTGCCAGGTTCGCCTTCAGAAACAACAGGAACTGCTCGAAGGCCGCCCGATGATCCTCCCGCGTGTAGGTGTCATCCGGTTCTGTCGCCGGAATCTGCAGGTCAAACCGACGGCGCAGGGTCTTGCGGATCTGTCCCAGACTGTCAGCCCCGGTGCTGAGGATGCTGCGGCAGAATATCGAATGCGCCCGCGCCAGAGGGTGCCGCACCACGGTAAAGCTCCGGTGCGCCGGATTGTGCTTGCGCCATTGCCGCAACTGCTTCTGGCTCATTCCCGAGATCAGCCCATCGGGTTCGACCTTGTCCAACGCGCCGATCCAGCGGGTGACATCGGCCTCCACCCCGCATTTGATCGGCATATAGAGGATTGGCGTCACCACCCCCGCCACATAGCCCGGCACCGCCGGACCACGCCGGGGTTCGAAATTCGGCGTCCGGGTCAGATTGAACCGATCCAGCCCGGCCACGGCCTCCATCATCTCCTCCGGATTGCTGACCTTTGACACCACCGGCGCCGGGTTCTGGCGCTTCAGACTCTCGTCCAGCGCCCCCAACCGGGCGGAAGTGCCCAGCCATGCCGCAAGGCCGTTCATCACGTCGAGATCCTGAAGATCCTCATAGGCAATGTAGAACGCGGTCTGCCCGTTCCGCTGCAGGCGATTCAGGATGGTGACCTGAAACTCCTGGACCGCCTCCACATAGGCCCCGAATTCGGCGCCATCAAATTCGGCTTTGGCGTCCTTGCGACGGGCAACGTTGGTCAGCTTCCACTGACCGGTGCTCCGCGCGATCTTGAGCGACACATAGCTGTCGAGCGGGTTGCGGGTGAGGACAATCTTGGCGATCCGGGGATCGTCCAGAATGCAATCCAGCACCCGGGGATCATGATCGTGAAAATAGCGAAATCCGCCGAGCACGCCCGGCTGGGATCGGATCGCCGTAAGCACCTGCATCGGGTCGCTATCGCGCACATGTTGGGACACCCCCAGAATGTCATCCTTGTTGGGATAGCCGATGAAATGCGGATTGAATGCCTCCCCATGGCAGGTGACACCCTCCAGTGCATTGAGGTTGGCCTCGAGGAAATTCGATCCCGTGCGCATGTCTGCGAGCACGACAAAGGAGTGGAAGGCACCAGTCATCGGACCTCACTTCACCAGATAGGGTTTGCGGCGCGGGGGCGCACTCTGCTGCGCAAGGCTCTGAACCGGGAAGTCCCCCATGAGATAGGGATGCATGCCCTGGTTTTTCAGGTTTTGCAGGAACTGACCAAACCCGCTCAGGTCGACCAGGCGCGGCGCGGCGCTGAGATGGCCGCCGGTCGATCCGATTTCATCAACAACTGTCTGCAGGTTTTCCATCGGCGCTTCGATGAATTCCGCCATCGACCAGATGCGGATACGCGCCTTGGCCCAGTGCGACCGCAGGATCTTCAGATGCTCCGACTCGATCCGCTGCAACCGGGCGGCCTCCCGCCTCAGGTCGGCAAAGTTCCGGTTGGACTTGAACAAGGGCACCGCCCACGCGCCCGAGATCACCGAAATCTGCGCGTTGGTATCCCGCGCCATGAACCAATTCGCCTGCTGGGTGTCGCCCGGGCCAAACTGAAAGCACTGCCGCTCACCGCGGGTGTTCCAGATCAGATTGCTCAGATAGCTCTCGGGATTGTAGTCGCGCAGCGCCGCCGTATCGCTGAGGCAGCCATTTATCAACTCCTGCCCGCCCGCGAGTTCGGCCCGTCCGGGCGCAAACACATGGCCATGCACCCTGGCCCCCGTGGCACGCGCCAACCAGGTTTCGAAATCCTCGAACAATTCGGTAAACCCTTGCAGCACCGAATAGGGCCCCGACGTGAGGCCGTTTTCCTCGCCGTGCCGCGGATAGCGGCTTTGCATATAGAGCCCCTTGCGCCCCCGGGTGCGACGTTCGACCGCTTTGGCAAAAATGCGGTCGATCTTGCCCGGATTGGGTTCTTTCCGCGTGCCAGCGCCAGCCCCATCCGTCAGAAACGCCTGATAGAGCCGTTCCGCATGTGGCCAGATCTTACGCGCCACAAAACAGTCTGACCGACGCAAAAGCTGCAAATGGTCATCGTAGAAAATATGCGGTTTGCCCTGGTAGTCGAACTTCGACAACGTCAGCGAGCGGCTCTCGATCTGATCGGAATAGAGCCGCGCAAGTGTCTGATAGTAGCTCTCGTCAGGGATCCACACATGCCGGAAATAGGCATCATGCCGGGGCCGCTCCGGATCCTCCAGGATCGCCGACAGGGTTCTGCGCGTCAGGCACCACCATTGGCTGCCCATATGCGGCACCAGCCCCGCCGGTATACGACGGCGCAGTTTGAACCGGCGCTGCAGCGCGACATAGGCGTCAAACAGCTTGCGATGCCGGCGCCAGGAAAACGGGAACCTGAGGGTAAACCGCTCTGCACTGAGCCCGCCCACGATCCACGGCACATCCGCAGTGGTGGCACTTTCGATGAAATCCGTGGCCGGGCGTACATCGAGATAGTCGATCAATTCCTGCACGGGCCGCAGCGGCAGGCACGACCCGGACGCCAGAAAGACATGACGCACCTCCGCAAACTCCGACAACATGTATTCCGAGGCAGCTTGGGATGCGGCAACGATGCCCCAGGTTCCCCATTCGCAGCGGTGGCGCCGGCTGAACCGGATCAGCGGATCATCGGCAAGCGCCCCGCGGAACGCCTGAAAGGTCTTGCGCGGGACATTGCGATCCACATGCAGCACTACCGGGCACCCGGCGGCGGTCCAGTGGCGCGCCACCTGTTCGGCGCGCTCCAGTGCCGTATGCACCAGCATCACGATGCCGACAGTGCTCATGCCCAGTTCCCCTTGGACATCAGCCCCATGATCTCCAGCTGGCGCCAGTTGATGTATTTCTCGCTCCACTTGCACCAAAGCTCGGGGCGATCCTTGAGCGAATTGGCATAGGCCGTGTATTCGACCGACCTGCCATAATGTTGCCGCCGCTTGATCTCCTCCGCGGCCTTTTCGCCGAAGGTATCGAGAAACTTGGTATGCAGGAGTATTCCGCTGGCCTTCTCGCCGCCATTGGTTTCATAGACCTGGTTCAACCCGCGCGGCAGCAGCATGTGCGTTGAGCTCACAAAAGCATATTTGCGATGCCATTTCACCAGCGGGATCTTGTTCAGCGCTGGGGCGAGCTTTGGCTTGTCGGCAAAAAACACCCGTGCGCGCGGGCCACCCTGTATCCACAGGTTGCCGTAGCGATTGTTCCGCTTGATCGTGTAGTTGCCACCATCGAACCAATGCGCGATCTCCAGCGGATCCTGTCCCGCCTGATAGGGCACCTCGTCGATCCGGCCCTTGGGATACATATCCAGCAACATCGCCGCAAAGCTGCGGATCTGCGATGTATCAAGCCAATCCGTCAGCGCGCGGATCGGGCGCGTATCGCAGAACGGGTAGATAAAGAACTCATCCGGATCAACGACCAGGGACCAATGGCCGTGCGCATAGCGCCGCAGCAGGTAGTTGATCCAGTCGACGCCATAGGTTGCGCGTTTGTAGCTGCCGCGGGTGTGCCACACCGAGACATCCGGCATATCAGACAGATACCCCTGCACCCCATCAGTCGAGTCATTGTCGACAAACAGAAAGTGATTGACCCCCAGGCTGCGGTAATACTGCAGGAAATAGGGCAGGCGGATTTGCTCATTCCGGACCGTTGTCGCGAGCAGGATGTCACCGGGGCGGATCCGGTGGGTATTGTCCTGCATGCAGCGCAACTCTCGCGACTTTCGCAAGGCGCGCAGGACCCGACGCTTGCGCCTGATCCGCATCTGGTAGGAATCCCAAAGCCCCAAATAACTGCCCTCAAGTTTCAGGATCGGCCCCACGACCCTGGCACAGGCTTAATGCGCCCGCACAGGTGCAGGCAATATGTCATGTCCACGTTATCGAAACAATGCGTTTAGAAATGGTTACATAGTCGACGAACCGATCGGCATTACCAGGTGATGCGGCTGCACAACCCCAGACCCACCAGCTGCTCCGGTCCCTGATACCGAAGCGCACCCGGATGCCACAGATCCGGGTATTTTTGAATTTCGTTATAATAGTCATCAAAGAGGTCGGGCATGTGAAAATGCTGGCGACGTCCCTGTTCAATCCCGGACTTCTGCACGACCTCCGGCAGGAACTTGGTATGCAACAACACGCCGGACGGCCCGGGCGCACCTGGACCTCCGTAGAGCATGTTCAGATGGCGTGGCAGCAGAGCATGGGTGGAGTTGGTATAGGCGTACCGCCGGTTCCAATGGATCAGGGGGATCTTGTTCAGCGTTGGCGCACGATCCGGGCTCTGCGCAAAAAAGACCCGGTCCCGCGTACCGCCCTGTACCCACAAATTGCCCCGCGGGGCCTGCCGCCGAGACCGGAAGGGACCGGGATCAAACCAGTTCAGCAGGCTGGTCGGATCCTGCCCGGGCGCATAGGTTTGGCGCCCAAGCGGACCCTTGGGAAACAGGTCCAGCAACAAGGCACCAAATCCAATCTGCCCCCGGCGCTCCAGACAGGCCGCCAAATCCCGCAGATCATGGGCCTCGATCCCGTCATAGGTCAGCAATTCGTCCGCATCGACGGTCAGGCACCATCTGCCATGGCCGTAGCGCATCAACAGCCAACCGGCCCAATCCACGCCAAAACGGCTGTCGCGGTAGCTGTCAGCCGTCCGCCAGATCGAGATATCGCCCGTGCCGGCCTGTTGCCGCACATAATCGCTGCTGCCATCCGTGCTGTTGTTGTCGACGATCAGGAAATGGCCCGCGCCCAGATCCCGATAATACTGCAGGAAATGCGGGAGACGCTGCTGCTCGTTGCGCAGCACCACCACGACGACAACATCTCCAGGCTTGATATTCCGCGTATTGTTGACAACCTGTTGCAAGCGATGTCGCGCCCGCAGCGCGCGCCACAGACAGCGCCGCCGCTTCCAGCGCAGCCGATAGGCCGCGCCTGCCGAGATGCGGGGCAGCGCATCAGCTGACACGTCAGCGCTCGTAGGCACCAGTCTGGTGCCAGCGCCAGGCGTCCGCAATCATCTGGTCGAGCGAGGAGCGAACCGGCTCCCAGCCCAGCTCTTCGCCGGCGCGACGTGACCCGGAGACCAGCTTGGTGCAGTCACCGGCACGCCGCGCGCCGATGGTGTAGGGGACATCCGTATTGGTCACCGCCCGCGAATGCTCAATCACCTCCATCACCGAAAACCCGGTGCCGGTGCCGAGATTGAAGACACGGCTGCCCTTGCCCTCCTGCAACCACTTCAACCCGAGAACATGCGCATCCACCAGATCGCAGACATGCACATAGTCGCGAATGCAGGTGCCATCAGGCGTCTCGTAGTCGGTTCCAAACACGGTGAGCGCATCACGCTCGCCGCGGATCGCCTGGATCATCAGGGGGATCAGGTGGGTTTCGGGCTGGTGACATTCCCCCACCTCCGCCTCGGGATCGGCGCCGGCCACGTTGAAATACCGGAAAATGACCGCGCGCAGACCATGCGCAGCTTCGAAATCCTTCAGGATGTCCTCAACCGCGCGCTTGGAGGCCCCATAGGCGTTGAGCGGCTGCTGGGGTGTATGTTCATCCAGCACCACATTGTCATGCTCCCCATAGGTCGCACAGGTCGAAGAGAACACAAAATCGAGGCAGCCCGCAGCCACCGCAGCTTCGATCAGGCACAGTGAGCCGCCCACATTGTTGGCCCAGTACCGCCCGGGCTGGCTCATCGCTTCGCCGACCTGGCTGAGGGCGGCAAAATGCATCACGGCTACGGGCTCGTATTTTTCAAATACGGCATCAAGGCGCGCCCTGTCGGTCAGCTCCCCGTGCTCGAAAGGCCCGAACTTCACCGCATCCTGCCATCCGGTGACCAGATTGTCATAAGTGACCGGCGTATAGCCCGCCCGCTTTAGCGCCTTGCAGGCGTGCGATCCGATATAGCCGGCGCCGCCGGTCACGAGTACATTGGTCACGGTGCTTCCCCAAGTTCGGCTTTGCAAGTGAGAGTGGACTGCTCACCGGGAGTGAAGCAACTCCCTGCAATCGGAGCAACCTCAATCCCGTGTGACGCTGGCGGTTTATTCCGCCGCACGTGTGACCTGTGCCACGTCCTGGATATAGTCCATCAGATCGTCCCGAAGATCCGGCCGCGCCAGGGCGAAGGCGACGGTGGCCTGCAGGAACCCGGCCTTGGAGCCGCAGTCAAACCGCTGGCCTTTGAACCGGTAGCCGTAGACGGGCACATCTGCGGCGATGTCTTCCGCGATCGCATCGGTCAGCTGGATCTCGCCGCCCGCCCCTTGCTTGCGCTGGTTGAGGTTACGCAGCACCGAAGGGGACAGAATATAGCGGCCGATCACCGCGAGGTTCGAGGGCGCATCCTCTGCCTTGGGTTTTTCGACCATCCCGTTAGCAGAAATCACCGCGCCCTTGTCCTCCTTCACATCGAGCACACCATAAGAAGAGGTCTTCTCGGGCGCGACTTCCATCGCCGCCACCATATTGCCGCCGGTTTCCTCATAGGCTTCGACCATCTGCTGCAGGCAGGGTTTGTCCGCTGCGATCACATCGTCGGGCAGCATGACCGCAAAGGGTTCATTGCCGATCAACCGGCGCGCGCACCACACGGCGTGCCCAAGACCGAGGGCCTTGTGTTGCCGGATATAGGCGACCTCCCCGGAATCCATATTGGTGTTTTTCAACACCGAGAGCAGCTCGTCCTTGCCCTTTTTGCGCAGCTCCTGCTCCAGCACCGGCGCGTGGTCGAAGTAATCCTCCAGCGCGCCCTTGCCGCGCGAGGTGACAAAGATGAATTCCTTGATGCCCGCCGCGCGCGCCTCGTCGATGGCGTATTGCACCAGCGGCCGGTCGACCAGGGTCATAATCTCCTTGGGCACGGATTTGGTGGCCGGCAGAAACCGGGTTCCGAGACCCGCAACCGGAAAAATGGCTTTGCTTACTTTTCTACGCATTTGTTCATACTCTATTCTTGGAGACGTCTCGTGCTGCATGGCACCCGGTCTCCGGAAGCGCGGGTCAAAAGAGATCGTCCGTTTTGTTCGGTTTGCGGCTGAGCGGACATTCGCCCCGACCTCCCCGGTCATGGTGCCGAGTCCTGCCGAAACAAGCAGCACAAATCCGGCAGAATTCGCCTAGTCGAGGTTCATTGCACGCATCATGGTCTCAATTTTCGGCACATCCTCCGGGTTGTTCAATTCCCAGAACTCCCGGCCCCGCGCTTCGACTTCGACGCAGAGGATGCGCCGGCCATTCTCCAGAAACCGCAGCTGCTCCAATCCCTCGAGGGTTTCCAGCGGCCCCACCGACCAGGACGGATAACTGCGCAGCGCCTCCGGGCGATAGGCATAGACCCCGACATGATGGAACACCGGTGTCGCATCCGCGTCCGCGTAGCTGCTGGAGGTATAGGGGATCACCTCCTTGGAAAAATACAGGGCGCTCTGATCGCTTGCAAAGACTGCGGTGGTCCCGCCAACGCGTCCCGCCTTGCGATCCGCCAGCAGGCTGTTCAGCGCCGAACCGTCGCAACGCAGGACCGGTGTCGCCAGCCCCATATCCGGTGCGGTGCGCAACCCGGCGACCAGTTCCTCGACAAACCAATGTGGTGTCAGAGGGGCATCCCCCTGCAAATTCACCACGATCTCGTAGCCATCCCCAAGCGCCGCATGTGCTTCGGCACAGCGCTCGGTGCCGTTGGCGCACTCTGGCGCGGTCATCACGACCTCCGCGCCAAAGCTATCTGCGTGTTGTCTGATCCTGTCGTCATCAGTCGCCACAACCACGCGATCAACGCCGGCCACCCCTTGCGCCGCCCGCCAGGAGCGTTCGATCAGCGTGCGCTTCTTCCCGGTCGCCCCTGTCAGCTCTGCCAGCGGCTTGCCGGGATACCGCGTCGATGCGTAGCGTGCCGGAATAACGATCAGAACGGACATTCAGGCCTCTTTCAGCTCAACGGCGGGCGCGTAGGCGATAAAGAATGGGTTTGCGTACCCCTCTTTGCCGTAGACCAGCGGGCTGTGATCATCAAAGCGGACCACCTTGCCGCCCGCACCGCTGAGGACGGCATGTCCCGCCGCGGTATCCCACTCCATGGTGCGCCCCACGCGGGGATATAGATCCGCCTCTCCGGTTGCGATCAGACAGAACTTCAGCGACGAGCCTGCGCTTTTCATGTCCTTGACGTTGTATTTGTTGATGTAGTCGTCAGTGGCCTGGTCGCGGTGCGATTTCGAGGCCACCACCATCAGCGCCGCATTGTCGCTGTCCGCCACACGGAGAGCGGAGGTCTCTCCCACCACATCCTGTGCAAAGGGGCCTTTCTCCTCGACTGATGTGCCATCGGCAAGCGTGTAGAACATCCGCGCGCGCGCCGGAGCATAGACCACCCCGCGCGTCGGGATGCCCGCTTCGACATAGGCGATGTTGACGGTGAAATCACCGCGACGGTTGATGAATTCCTTGGTCCCGTCCAGCGGATCGACGATCAGGAAGGTATCCCCCTTGGCGCTGTGCGACTCGGCCTGCTCCTCCGTCACCAGCATCACACCGGGGAAGGCGGCGCGCAGCCCGGCGGAAATCAGGGCATCTGCCGCTTCATCCGCTTCGGTCACCGGACTGTCGTCGGATTTGACTTTCACATCGAAGTCATCGGCGTTGTAGATCTCCATGATCTTGTCCCCGGCCTCCAGCGCAAGGCGCCGCATCACCACGACCAGTTCGTCATAATTCACTGCAAAAACTCCCAAAGACCCACAAGTTGCCACAAAGATTTGCGTTCCTTATGCTCGCATCGCAATGGATCGGCAAGAAATCCGTGCAACAATGAGCAACGCACTGCTGAAATTGAGGCCATGTTCCAGTATCGCAAAGACAGATCCGCGCTGTCCCGCGCCATAACCCTGGGTGAAGTCGTCTTCCACTCGGTGGTGCGCAGTGTGCGGTCAAAGCACAACAACGCCTTCATGGCGTTGGCGCTGAACATCGTGCAGGCGGTGATGTTCGTGATGTTCTTCTATTTCATGTTCTCCGTGCTTGGCATGCGCGGTGGCGCCATCCGGGGCGATTTCCTGCTTTATATGATGTCGGGCGTGTTCCTGTTCATGACCCACACAAAGACCGTCGGGGCGGTGGTTGGGGCCGAGGGCGCGTCCAGCCCGATGATGCAGCATGCGCCGATGAACACCACCATCGCCATCCTGTCGGCAGCCATCGGCGCGCTCTATCTGCAGGTGCTGTCGATGCTGATCATCCTGTTTGCCTATCACGTGGCCTTCACCCCGATCCACATTGAGGAACCCATTCCCGCCTTTGGAATGCTGCTTCTCTCCTGGGCCTCCGGCGCGGCGATCGGACTGGTGCTCTATGTATTGAAACCCTGGCTGCCGGGCGCGATCGGGATCATCTCGACGATCTACCAAAGATCAAACATGCTGTTCTCGGGCAAGATGGTGCTGGCCAACTCTCTGCCCGGATACATGCTGCCGATGTTCATCTGGAACCCGCTGTTTCACACCATCGACCAGGCGCGCGGCTATATCTTCATCAACTACAACCCCCATGTCACCTGGTGGGAATATGCCGCATGGCTGGCGCTCATCTTCTTTGTGCTGGGTCTCATGGGTGAATTCTACACCCGCCGCGCCGTCTCTCTCAGCTGGAGCGCACGGCGCTGATGCAGTGCCCGCCCTCAGGTGACGACCCGCAGCGTGAGGTTCACCCGACCGCCTTTTGGCAACAAGCGGGAAGAGCGGAATCGGATGCGATCAACCCCGTGATAGGCAAGGCGCGCATCGCCGCCCATCACCACCACATCGCCTGAGTTCAGCCAGATCGATTCCGTCTTTTCCTTGCGCGCGGTCCCGCCCATGCGCAGCAGCCCGTCATCTCCCAGGGAAATCGACACCACGGGATAGGAGAAATCAGCCTCGTCCTTGTCCTGGTGCAACCCCATGCGCGCGCCCTCGCCGTAGTAGTTGAACAGACAGCAATCCGGCATGCGGTCCCGGTCCACCAGATCCGTCCAGACCCTCAGGACATCGGAGGGAATTTCCGGCCAAGCCTGTCCGGACGGATGCTGCTCGATATAGCGGTATCCGCTCTTGTCGCTGTACCATCCAAACCGCCCCGCCGAGGTCATGCGCACCGACATCTGTCCGCCCCCTGGCACGTCGGGTGAAAACAGGGGCGCGGCGCGCAACACCGGGCGCAGGGCGTGAATCAGCGCCTGCTGCGCCTCCACCGACAGAAATCCCTTGTGAATCTCGAATCCGCGCACCTTCAGCCGTGCCATTTACCCAATCTTTACTCTGTTTGCCGCAAAAGCGCTCAGAATTGCCTATGACGGGGCAATGACGCGGTTGCAGGGGTGATTTTCGCTCCCTATATACGCCGGGAAGCGGTTGGATGCAGATCCTACCGCAACTGAATCGGGGCCGGAATGCCAAAACGGGTTTCGGCTTCGGGTAATCGCCTTGTGAAGTAAAAGGGATCGAACACAATGAGCAAAGTGATCGGGATCGACCTCGGTACCACCAACTCCTGCGTTGCCATCATGGACGGCTCTCAGCCGCGTGTGATTGAGAACGCAGAAGGTGCACGCACCACCCCTTCCATCGTCGCCTTCACCGATGAAGAGCGCCTTGTTGGCCAGCCGGCAAAACGCCAGGCCGTGACCAACCCGGACAACACCATTTTTGGTGTGAAGCGCCTCATCGGTCGCCGGTTCGACGACAGTGACCTCGCCAAGGACAAGAAGAACCTGCCCTTCGCCGTGATCGACGGCGGCAACGGCGACGCCTGGGTGGAAGCCAAGACCGAGAAATACTCCCCCTCCCAGATTTCCGCCTTCATCCTCGGCAAGATGAAGGAAACCGCCGAAAGCTATCTCGGCGATGAAGTGACCCAGGCGGTCATTACCGTTCCGGCCTACTTCAACGACGCTCAGCGTCAGGCCACCAAGGACGCCGGCAAGATTGCGGGCCTCGAAGTGCTGCGCATCATCAACGAGCCGACCGCGGCTGCGCTGGCCTATGGCCTCGACAAGGCCGACACCCAGACCATCGCGGTCTATGACCTTGGTGGTGGTACCTTCGACGTCACCATCCTCGAAATCGACGACGGCCTGTTCGAAGTGAAATCCACCAACGGGGACACCTTCCTCGGTGGTGAAGACTTCGACATGCGCATCGTGAACTACCTCGCGGATGAGTTCAAAAAAGAGCATGGCGTCGATCTCACCAAGGACAAGATGGCGTTGCAGCGCCTGAAAGAGGCCGCCGAGAAAGCCAAGATCGAGCTGTCCTCCTCGTCCCAGACCGAGATCAACCAGCCGTTCATCTCGATGGATTCGTCCACCGGCCAGCCTCTCCACATGGTGATGAAGCTGACCCGTGCGAAGCTGGAGACCCTCGTTGGCGACCTGATCAAGAACTCGATGAAGCCCTGCCAGGCCGCGCTGAAGGATGCCGGTCTCTCCGCCTCGGACATCGACGAGGTGGTTCTGGTCGGCGGTATGACCCGCATGCCCAAGGTCATCGAAGAGGTGACCAAATTCTTCGGCAAGGAGCCGCACAAGGGTGTGAACCCTGATGAGGTGGTTGCCATGGGTGCCGCCATTCAGGCCGGCGTTCTGCAAGGTGACGTGAAGGACGTTGTCCTGCTCGACGTGACCCCGCTGTCCCTGGGCATCGAAACCCTCGGTGGCGTGTTCACCCGCCTGATCGACCGCAACACCACCATCCCGACGAAGAAGTCCCAGGTCTTCTCCACCGCCGAGGACAACCAGAACGCCGTGACCATTCGCGTGTTCCAGGGTGAGCGCGAGATGGCATCGGACAACAAGATGCTTGGTCAGTTCAACCTTGAGGACATCCCGCCGGCGCCGCGCGGCATGCCGCAGATCGAAGTGACCTTCGACATCGACGCCAACGGCATCGTTTCCGTGTCCGCCAAGGACAAAGGCACCGGCAAGGAACAGAAGATCACCATCCAGGCTTCCGGCGGCCTGTCGGACGATGACATCGAAAAGATGGTCAAGGACGCCGAGGACAACGCCGAGGCGGACAAGGAGCGCCGCGAGCTGATCGAGGCGCGCAACCAGGCCGAAAGCCTGATCCATTCGACCGAGAAATCGATCGAGGATCACGGCGACAAGGTGGACCCGTCCACCATCGAGGCGATCGAACTGGCAATCGCCGCGCTCAAGGACGACCTCGAAGGCGACAAGGCCAACGCCGAAAAGATCAAATCCGGCATTCAGAACGTCACCGAAGCGGCGATGCGTCTGGGTGAAGCGATCTACAAGGCGCAGGCTGACGAAGGTGGCGAGGCGGAGGATCCATCCGCTGCAGCCGACGAGTCGGCCGCAGGCCCCGGCGATGATGACATCGTGGATGCCGAGTTCGAGGATCTGGACGACAACAAGCGCTAAGGCTGCACCTTGGCCAAAGGTGGGCCGGTCCGATCCCGGACCGGCCCTCTTTCGTTGAGGCAGAAGGGATTTTCCGATGTCAAAACGTGACTATTACGAGGTGCTCGGGGTCTCTAAAGGGGCCAGCGCCGACGAGATCAAGAAAGGCTTTCGCAAGAAAGCCAAGGAACTGCACCCGGACCGCAACACCGACAATCCGGATGCGGAAGCGCAGTTCAAGGAAGCCAACGAGGCCTATGACGTCCTGAAGGACCCGGAGCGCAAGGCCGCCTATGACCGCTACGGCCATGCCGCCTTTGAAAACGGCATGGGCGGCGGTGGTGCGCGCGGCGGTGGCCATCCGGGTGGTGACTTTTCCTCCGCCTTCTCGGATGTTTTTGATGACCTCTTCGGCGACTTCATGGGCGGCGGACGCGGTGGTGGCGGGCGTCAGCGCGCCACCCGGGGCGCCGATCTGCGCTACAATCTGCGCCTGTCGCTTGAGGAGGCCTTCTCCGGCCTGCACAAGACCATCAATGTGCCAACCTCCGTCAGCTGTACCGCCTGCGAGGGCACCGGTGCCGAAGGCGGGGTCGAACCGACCACCTGCCCGACCTGCTCCGGCATGGGCAAGGTGCGTGCGCAGCAGGGCTTCTTCACCGTTGAACGCACCTGCCCGACCTGTTCGGGCCTGGGTCAGATCATCAAGAACCCCTGCAAGGTCTGCCACGGCCATGGCCGGGTGGAAAAGGATCGCTCGCTGTCGGTGAACATCCCGGCTGGCGTGGAAACCGGCACCCGCATTCGTCTTGCCGGCGAAGGTGAGGCCGGCCTGCGCGGTGGTCCCCCGGGCGATCTCTATATCTTTATCGAGGTCACGCGGCACGAGCTGTTTGAACGCGAAGGCAACAACCTGCATTGCCGGGTTCCGGTCTCCATGGCCAAAGCGGCTTTGGGCGGGGCGATCGAGGTTCCGACCATCGACGGTGGCCGGGGCCGCGTGCAAATCCCGGAGGGCAGCCAGTCCGGTCGCCAAATGCGCCTGCGCGGCAAGGGGATGCCGGCGCTCCGCGGCGGCGGCACCGGTGACATGTTCATCGAACTCGCGGTGGAAACCCCCGTGAACCTCACCGCGCGCCAGAAGGAGATCCTGAAGGAGTTTGACGAGATTTCAGAGGAAAACACCAACCCTGAAACCCGCAGCTTCTTCTCATCGGTCAAAAGCTTCTGGGATGGCATGAAGGGCTGATCTTGGTCCACCCGACGGGCGCAAGCCCGTCTCAACCTGTAAAACGCCCTTCGGGGCGTTTTTCTTTTTGGTAGCCTTACGGTTTCGCCACCACACGTTAACACCTCACTAACCAAGATGCCCGCACCCTAGCGACATGGGAAAATCGGGTCGTTTCGAAGAACAGATGCTGCCTCTCTTTGAGGAGCGCGATGCCCCCCTCGCCGCCACGCTGCCGCAGGGGGGGCGCCTTCCTTCCTATATCAAGGACCACCGCTCCCGCCTGCGGGCGCGTTTCATGGCCGGGGGCGCCACCGCCATTCCCGATTACGAGCTTCTGGAGTTGATCCTGTTCCGGTCCATCCCGCGCCAGGATGTAAAACCACTGGCGCGCCAGCTTCTGGACCACTTCGGCGACTTCAACCGTGTAATCACCGCCTCCCCCGAACGTCTCGGCGACGTACAGGGCGTCGGCCAAGCGGTGATCTGCGACCTCAAGATCCTGGAAGCTGCCGCCCAGCGCATGGCCCGCGCCCGGGTGATGCAGCGACAGGTGATCTCCAGTTGGGACGCGCTTCTGGACTATTGCCACACCGCCATGGCCCATCGCGAAACCGAACAGTTCCGGGTGCTCTACCTCGACCGCAAAAACGCTCTGATCGCCGATGAGGAGCAGGCGCGCGGCACGGTCGACCACGTGCCGGTCTATCCGCGCGAAGTTGCAAAACGGGCGCTGGAACTCAATTCCAGCGCCCTGATCCTGGTCCACAACCACCCCTCCGGCGACCCCACGCCATCGCAGTCGGATATTGCCATGACCCGCAAGGTGGAGGCCGCGCTTGAGGCCCTGGGCGTCACCCTGCACGATCACCTCATCATCGGCGCCTCGCAGGAGCTGTCCTTTCGCGCCGAGGGCCTGCTGTGCTGAGCCCCGGCGCGGAACCCTGTCATTCCCCAGCCTCAAGGGCGCGGCGCACAACACCTGCCGCGGGCAGAAGCCCAACCTCCGTCTCAACCGGCGCCGCCGTATGGTTGAACCAGAACTCCTCCGTTGCGGTGCGGCGGGTGCGCACCCCGTCCGGCAGGCGTCGCATGGTCAGACCCGCCGCCGCCCCGACCTGGGCAATCAGGCGATCCAGAGCTTCTGCATCGAGCCATCCTCCGCAGTAGATCTGCTCTCCGTTGCGCATCACCACCGGCGCCCCGGCGGCGGTGCACAGAAGGACCTCCGCATCGCCTTCCAGTTCCTCCAGATACCGCGTGGCGGCGCCGCCCACAGCCAGCGGCACAGGCATATCCGGACGCAAGCTCTCCACCCTCGACACGATGACATCCAGCCCCGGCAAGGCGGGGGGCAGAGGCGCGGTCGGAATGTTGAAATGCGCATCCCGTGCCCCGGTGCGCGGCCCGTAGAGCACGTCACCTTCGCAATCCGCCAGAGCAGCTTTCAGATCTTCGGGCATATGCATCAAACCCGGCGCAAGGATCAGATCATAACCGCCGAACTCCCGCGCGGTCGCGGGCAATATGTCGATGCTCAACCCTGCGCGGCGCAACGCCTTGTAGTGATCAAGGACCAGGCCAAAATAGCTCAGCCCGGCGCCATGTGGCTGCGTCGACCACGCCCAGTCCGCATCATAGTCGAACAGGAGGGCGACGGGGGCCTGCGCAGGCTGAACCATCGGCGCGGTTTGAATCTCCTCTGCCACCTGACGGGCTTCGGCAGCCGCCGGCGCCTCCTCGCTGTCCGGACGCAGGAGACCAGCATGCATCTGCTCCTGGGCAAAGGGCGCTTGTCGCCAGCGAAAGTAGCACACGGCCTCTGCGCCATGTGCAAAGGCTTCCCAGGACCAGAGCCGGACCATGCCGGGCAGAGGCGCAGGGTTATAGGGCGCCCAGTTCACAGGCCCCGGTTGCTGCTCCATCACCCACCAACGGCCGCGCCCCACGGCGCGATAGAGGTCATGATGCAAGGCCTGAAAATCCGGATCTCCCTGCCGCGCATAGGCGCGTTGCTCCTGCGGTGTCGCGCCAACGCGATCTTCGAGAAAGCCCAGCGGATAGCTGTCCCATGTCGCGATTTCCAGATCCTCGCCCAGCTTGAAATGGTCGAAATCCGTAATACGCCCCATGTAGTTATGCGATATCGGCGCGTCCGAGAACTGCTTGATGATCTCGACCTGCGCCCGATTGAAGGCAACAACCAGATCCGAACTGAACCGCTTGAAGGCCAGCACATGTGCCGGATTGGGTTCCGTAACGGTGAGATTGGGCAATCCGATGTCGGAAAAGTCACGGTAGTCCATCGACCAGAAGACATTGCCCCAGGCAGCGTTCAACGCGGATATGTCCCCGTCGAACCGATCCCGCAGCCAGTCCCGAAACGCTACCCGCGCCGCTTCGGAATAACTCAGGGTGGTGTCGTGACATCCGTACTCATTGTCGGTCTGCCACGCCGCCACATGGGGATTGGCGCCATAGCGCTCTGCCATCAGTCGGGTGATCCGCTGGCTTTCGGCAAAATACCCTCTGTGGCTGAAACAATAATGGCGGCGGGAACCGAACCCACGCGGATGCCCGTCAGCATCAACCGCAAACATGTCCGGATACCGGTCCGCCATCCAGCGCGGTGGCGTGGCCGTCGGCGTGCCCAGCACAACCCGCAGCCCATGCCGGCCCAGCACGTCAATGGCGCGGTCGAGCCAGTCCCACTGCAACTGGCCGGGCGATGGTTCCAGTTTTGCCCAGGAAAATTCCCCGATGCGCACCCAGCTGAGCCCCATGTCAGCCATGCGCTTCGCGTCTTGGGTCCATATCTCCTCGGGCCAGTGTTCGGGATAGTAGCAGGTGCCCAGGCTTCGCTTCATGTCATCCTCACAAAATGACCTTGTGTTCATACTGACCGATTGCGCCCGTCAGGGCACAATAGGTCTGGCCGGCGTTTGGGTCGTCCACCCCTTCGGCCGCCGTCGTGATAAAGAGGGTCGACAGGTCTGCGCCGCCAAAGGCCGGACAGGAGCATTGAGGTGTCGACACCTGAACAGTCTCTAACAAGGCGCCTTCGGGACTATAACAGGCCACGCGGCCAGCACCCCACTGCGCGTTCCAGAGGTGTCCAGACCTGTCCACGACGGCCCCATCAACTCCGAAATCTTCCCCGCTGGCATCAACGAAGACATCCGGCTCACCCTCCGGCCAGCCGTCCGCCGCAGCCAGAGGCTGACGCATGATGCGCCCCGCCTTGGTGTCTGCGTAATAGGCGCAGCTTGCATCCGGGGCAAAGCAGATCGCATTCGAGATCGTCACATGCGGCACCAGCTTGCGCAGCTCCCCGCGATAGAAGCGATAGATCGCCCCTGCGCCCGGTTCTGCATTGAACCCCATGGTCCCAATCCAAAAGCCGCCCCAAGGGTCAGCCCGGCCGTCGTTGGACCGGGTCAGCGGATTGTCGGCCTCCAGCGCACAGATCAGATCGCGCTCTTGCGAACGCAGGTCAAAACGCCAGAGCCCGGTTTCACTGGCGATCAGCAAGGCATCGTGGTCCAGCCAGCCCGCCGCCGACACACATTCCTCGAACTGCCAGATACGGTCCTCGGTGTCCTCGACAGTAATGAGACGCTTGCCCAAGATATCGAACCAGAACAGTTGCTGCCGTTCCGGGTGCCAGAGCGGCCCTTCCCCCAAAGTACACCGGTGGGAACTGAAGACCTCCGCCACCGTCATACCGACACCGCATCATAGGCCGAGACCATGTCCCGGGCTCTGGCGGCGATGTCGGCAATGCTCCGCCCGGGTTTGTAGAGGTTGGACCCGATCCCGAACCCGGTGATCCCGGCGGCTTTCCAGTCGGCAAAATTCTCCGGCCCGACACCACCGACGGCAAAGGTTTGCGTCTGTGTGGGCAAGACGGCCTTGACCGCCGCAAAGCCATCAATCCCCAGCTTGAAGGCCGGGAAGAATTTCAGGCCATCCGCACCGGCGCGCAGGGCGCTGAAGGCTTCGGTCGGTGTAAACACTCCTGGAAAGGACAGCATCCCGGCCGCCTTTGTGGCGGCAATCACATCCGGATTGCAATCGGGCGACACCACCAGCTTCGCCCCGATCTCCTGCAACCGCAGAACATCGGCACGGTCCAGGACAGTGCCCGCGCCGACCTGGGCGTGGCCGGTGGTATAGGCGACCATCCGCGCGATGCTGTCGAAGGGATCGGGCGAGTTGAGCGGCACCTCGATCTGGGTGATGCCCGCCTCCAGCAGGGCATCCGTTACCGGGAGCGCTTCTTCCGGCGTCAGTCCGCGCAGGATTGCGATGATGTTGCGGCTCATGGTCTGTTCCTCATGTCATTTGCGCGCGTGCAGCGCCCAATCCGGCAAGCGTGACCTGCTCGGCGTCGAGCACCCGTGCCTCGGCGTTCTCGATCGCCAGCGCTGTGGCATAGGCCTGCGCGATGTCGCTTTCACCCACCAGAATCGTGGTCTTCCCCTGCCAGAGGGGACGCATGCCCGAGACTTCGAGACCCAGCAGCAGCCCCGATGCCCGGGACCTGGCCTCCACCGGGTCGAGATCGGTCAGCAGCGCTTCGGCGCGCAGACCAAACAACAGATTGCCAAGCAGCTGCGGTGACTGGCTGCCGGCACGGCATCCGGCCTCAAATGCGGCGCTATTCCAGCTGTCCTTCGCCAGAGTATGGCGCAGAACAGAGGATGCACTGAGCAGCTGAAACAGCTCGCCCGTCAGAAAGGTCGAGAATTGTCTGATTTCGCCATCCTCGACCAGAACCCATTTGGTGTGGGTCCCGGGCAGGCAGATCACGCCCGACAGGCCGGGAGACAGCGCCAGGACCCCCGCAATCTGTGTCTCTTCCCCACGCATGACGTCGGCGGGATGAAGCTGTTTCACCCCCGACAGGACATGCACCTCGATCCGCGGATCGGATGTCTCAACGCGGGTTGCGGTGTCAAACCCCGGCGGCGCGCAGGGGGCTTGGAGATAGGGGGCCTCGCACCATCCCTGGCGCGAGCCAACCATGCCGCAACAGAGGACATTCAGCGTCCGTCCAGACTCGATATAAGGCTCTAACAAGACCAATAGGGTCTTTTCATAGTCTTCACGCGCCAGACTCGCCATACCCTTGTCAGAGTCGATGCGGCGCAGGGGGCGACCGTTCTCCCCCATGGGCCACAGACGCAGATGAGAGGTGCCCCAGTCCACAGCGACCCAGGCGGCGCTGATATTGGTGTGATCCGTCATCCGGACACCACGACACCGCCATCGACCACCAGCGCCTGACCGGAGATCATGCGGCTGGACTTCGATGCCAGAAAGAGCGTCGACTCGACGATGTCCTGTGGCGCGAGGTGATCCTTGAGACACTGGCGTTCGAGATGAGCCGCCAGCCCCTCGGGCGTCGCCCATTTGTCGAGCTGCTTTTCAGTCAGGACCCATCCAGGTGCGAGCGCGTTGACGCGGATGCGATCAGGTCCGAATTCGCGCGCAAGGCTGCGAGTCATGCCATTGATGCCGGAGTTTGCGGTCGTGTAGGCGGGATACCCGCTGTTGCCCATCATGTAGCTGATCGAGGTGAAGTTCACGATAGCCCCGCCGCCGAGCTGTTGCATCCCCGGCACCACTGCCTGGCAGGCAAAGAAATAGGCCTTGAGGTTCACCGCCTGCGACCAGTCCCAGAACGCCTCATCGACGTCCAAGGTCGCGTGGCGTTGGTCGTTGGCCGCATTGTTCACCAGGATGCCAACGGGGCCATGCGCGTCTGCCGCCTGGGCAATCGCGGCCTGAAGCGCCGAAATATCGGTGATGTCACACTGAATGAACAGCGGTCGGGTTCCGGTCTCGGCGGCCATCCGCTCGACAAACTCACTTGCGTCGGATCGCCCGACAAAGGCCACCCTGGCCCCTTGCCGCAGAAATCCCTCGGTCAGGGCCGCGCCGATACCGGACCCACCGCCAGTGATGAAGACGGAGGCGCCCTCCAGATCGTGAAAAGTTGCGTTCAGATCCATGTCAGTGGCTCTCCCTCGTTACCGGGCGGGTGTCCTTGCCCACCAGGAAATCCAGATCCGCGCCCTGATCGGCCTGAAGGACGTGATCGATATAAAGTTTTGCGTAGCCGCGGGTGTAGTGCGGCGCATCCGGCTGCCATGCGGCGCGGCGCGCGTCCATTTCCTCGACCGAGATCAGAAGCTCCAATTCGCCCTTGGTGGCCGAAACCCGGATGCGGTCGCCGGTCTTGACCAGCGCAAGCGGTCCCCCCGCCTGCGCCTCGGGCGAGACATGCAGGATCACGGTGCCAAAGGCGGTGCCGGACATGCGCGCGTCCGACACCCGGATCATATCCTTCACCCCCTGGGTCACCAATTTGCGTGGGATCGGCATGTTGCCCACTTCCGGCATCCCAGGATAGCCCTTTGGTCCGCAGCCCTTGAGCACCAGAATGCTATCCGCCGTCACCGGCAAATCCTCGCGGTCGATATTGGCTTTCATGTCCTCGATGCTCTCGAACACATAGGCCTCGCCTTCGTGTTCCAGCAGGTGATCGGAGGCCGCCGAGGGTTTCACGATGGCCCCGTTCGGCGCCAGGTTGCCCCGCAGTACCCGCAAACCGGCAGCAGGTTTCACCGGCGCATCGAAACTGCGGATGACATCGTCGTTGAAACACTCCGCCCCGTCGGCGTAGGTGGTGATATCACCACCAAGAACGGTCTGTGAGGATCTCAAGTGGCCCTTGTCCTGCAGCTGCTTCAGCACCACGGGCATGCCCCCCGCGTAGCAGAAATCCTCCATCAGGTATGTGCCGGAGGGCATGCAATTCACCAGCAGCGGAATCTCGGAGCCGATCTCGAAATCCTTCAGGTCCAGTTCCACGCCAACCCGACCGGCCAGCGCCAGCAGATGCACCACCGCATTGGTGGAGCCGCCAACCGCGGCATTGGCAAGAATGGCGTTCTCGAAGGCCTGTTTGGTCAGCACGTCCGAAGGTTTCAGGTCCTCATCGACCATCTCGACGATGCGCTTGCCCGTCAGATGCGCCAGCGCCATGCGACGGGCATCCACCGCTGGCAGTGCCGCGTTTGTGGGCAGCGACATTCCCATCGCCTCGACCAGAGACGCCATGGTCGAGGCCGTGCCCATGGTCATGCAGACCCCTTTGGAGCGGCTCATGCCCGACTCGGCGTTCATGAAGTCCTTCAGCGTCATCTCGCCCGCGCGCACCGCTTCGGAGAATTTCCAGACGTCGGTGCCGGACCCGATGTCCTGACCACGGTATTTGCCATTCAGCATCGGCCCCGAGGAAACAACGATCGCGGGCAGGTCGACGGAGGCTGCGCCCATCAACTGACCCGGCGTGGTCTTGTCGCAGCCGCCGAGCAGCACCACACCGTCGATCCCATAGGCGCGGATCGATTCTTCGACGTCCATCGCCAGAAGGTTGCGGAACAACATCGCCGTCGGCTTCATCTGGGTTTCGCCCAGCGACATCACCGGGAATTCGACAGGAAAGCCACCGGCTTCCCAGACGCCGCGCTTCACCCCTTCGGCAAGGTCCCGCAGACCGGAGTTGCAGGGTGTCAGTTCGGACCACGTATTGCAGATTCCGATGATCGGCCGCCCGTCAAAGGCATGATCGGGAAAGCCCTGGTTTTTCATCCAGGACCGGTGAATAAAGCCGTCCTTGTCCAGCTTGCCATACCAGCCACGGCTGCGACGGTCTTTGGTCATAGTTTTTCTCCTTCGATCACCCAGATCGTTTCAGGAAATTGCCAGGGAAGGGTCAGCCCCTGTTGCATCAGGATCTGACCGCTGAGCGTGAGCGGTCCCCCCTTCAATGCGGTGCGCCCGCGCGACAGGTGGTGCAGCTCCTCCCGGTTCACGAGGTCGATCCGGTAAAGCGCTTGGGGATCGAGACCAGTCAGGCGCAGCGGGCGCGGCATGATCTGATGCGAGGTCCGCGCCTTGCCGGCAAAGACCACAAAGCGGCTGCCATCGGCCGCCCGCTGCTGTTCCGCGATCACAGTGTCATCCGCACTATCGAGGCGCAGAATGTCCGCACCCATCCGCCAATGGCGATTGTGCTTCCACCAAGCCGTCACGCGGGTCAGCACCTCGGCCTCCGCCTCTGTCAGTTCGCGGGGGTTCATCTCGAACCCCATGTGCCGCTGGGCCGCGACCCAGGCGCGCATCGGCATGTCGATGCTCCGTCCCGAGGTATGGCAGATCCGCGGGCCGACATGCGATCCCGTCACGGGTATCGGCAGGAACAGCGCCGCATCATGCTGGATCCGCAAGCGTTCCAATGCGTCGTTGCTGTCCGAGAGCCAAACCCGCTGCGTGAGGCTCAGGATACCTGCATCGATCCGCCCCCCGCCCGAGGCGCAGCTCTCGATTTCAACCTCCGGAAACGCCGTGCGCAGATCCCGCAGCAACGCGTAGACACCCTCTGCCTGAGCCGCATTGGCGATCGGCAGCAGGCGGTTATGGTCCCATTTCAGGTAGTCGATCCGGTTCTCGCTCAGAATCGTCGACAGCTTCCGGAACAGATGCGCCCGCACGTCGTCGCGCGACAGGTCCAGCACCCGCTGTTGGCGCCCCTCAATCTGATCCGCCGGGCCGAGGAGCCAGTCCGGATGCGCCCGCGCCAAGTCACTGTCAAGGTTCACCATCTCCGGCTCCACCCACAGGCCGAAGGTCATGCCCAGGCGTTCCACGTGGTCGATCAGCGGCGTCAGCCCCTCGGGCCATTTCCGCCGATCAATGTCCCAATCGCCCAACGACGACGTGTCGTCATCGCGTCTCCCGAACCAGCCATCATCCAGCACAAAACGTTCCGCACCAAGCTTGGCCGCCCGCTCTGCGATCTCGCTCAGGACAGCGAAATCATGATTGAAATAGACCGCCTCCCAGCAATTGTAGTGCACCGGGCGTGGGGTTTCGGGCTTGGGCCAGACAACCACATGATCGCGTAGCAGACGTTGAAAGGCGACGGCACAGCCGTTGAAGCCTGCCTGCGACACCGCCAGATACAGCGGCGCGGTGCGGAATTTGGTACCCGCCGCACGGGTCCCCGTCGCATGGCCCCATTGGATCTGCCGCCGCCCGGAGGGCAGCTCTTCGGCGAGCATCACATGCCCACCGGACCAGCCGTAGTGCATGGAAAAGACAGTGCCTTGGGTATTGCTGGCGCCGGCTTCGGGAAAATAGGCCAAGGGCGGATGCTCATGGCCGGAGCGCCCCGTGCGCGCCTCGCGCGTGTGGATCCCCGCCCGCCATGGTGCACGTTCGATCTGGAACTCCCCGATCCAGCGGCCGGAGACATCGACGATCTCATGTCCCATCTGCGGCCCCGGCAAAACCGGCGCGGCAAGGTGGTGCAGGGTGACCTCCCGATCCGAGATCAGCGTGGTCGAGGCGGCAATTGTCTCGCCCCTTACCTCGAAATCAAAGAACAGCGTCAGCCCAAGATCGCGATCCCGGCAGGTGAATTGCGCCCCGTTGGTGTCTTCCAGACGGAACCGCGGATGGAGCGGCGCCCCATCGCGGTAGGCCACCAGACCCGGCTGCCCCTCAAACGACAGTGACGCCTCTGGACACAGCGACAGCGGCGGCAGCCGATCAATCATCCCGCCGGTCACCTCCTGTTCGCAGGCGCGGGCCAGTGCGGCCAGGTCCGTCTCCGGCAGCAGCGCAGGCCCCCAGTAGAGCGCGCCGGGAAGACCGCCGTCAGACGACAGCACCAGCGTTTGACCCGGCGCATCGATCCGCCAGAGGTGCAGATCGTCGCTCATTTCACCGCCCCGAGGGTCAGACCGGCGATGAAATGCCGCTGCATCAGGAAGAACATCGCCACCGGCGGCAGCGCCGCCACGATCGAGCCGGCACTCATCAGGTGATAGGCCGCGCGATATTGCGCGTTGAAAGAGGTGATCCCCGCCGTCACCGGCTGGCTTTCAGCCCCCTGCGTCAGCACCACCGCCCAGAAATAGTCATTCCAGATGAAGGTGAAGATCAGCACCGACAGCGCGGCAATCGCGGGCTTCATCAGCGGCAGCACCACAAACCAGAAGATCCGCCACTCCGCGACGCCTTCGACGCGCGCCGCTTCGATCAACTCGAACGGCAGGGCGCGAATGAAATTGCGCATGAACAGCGTGCAGAACCCGGTCTGAAAGGCAACGTGGAACAGCACCAGCCCGGTCTTGGTATTATAAAGACCCAGATCCAGCGTCAGGTCGCGCACCGGAACCATCAGGATCTGAAAGGGCACGAAGTTCCCCGCCACAAACATGAAGAACAACAACAGGTTGCCACGGAACTTATACACGCCCAGCGCAAAACCCGTCATGCAGGACAGCGCCACCGCCCCGATCACCGTCGGCACCGTGATCAGCACCGAGTTCATCAGATAGCGCGGCATGTCGGAGGCAAAGAACACCTTTCCGTAGTTCTCGAACCCTTTGAACGCCGAGGGCCAGCCCCAGTAGTTGCCGGTGGTGAAATCCACATCCGGCTTGATGGAGAACACGGCGACCGCGATCAGCGGCAGCAGCCACAGCACCAGCGCCATCGGCACCATGGCCTGATAGGTGGCGGCCCAGGCGGGCGAGGATTTCTGGATCGGACGCGGGAACATCAGCGGCCCCCTTTCTCTTCTTGGTACATCGACCACAGGAAATAGGCGATAAAGCACAGCATGATCAGGAACAGCACCACGGCAATCGCCGCGCCATAGCCCATGCGGAAGCCGTATTCCGACAGCGCTTTTTCAAACATGTAGAACGACAGCACCCGCGACGATCCAAACGGTCCGCCGTTGGTCATGATGGAGATCAGGTCAAAGGAACGCAGCGCGCCGATGATCGTCACCACAAAGGCAATAAAGGTCGCGGGCCGCAGCTGGGGAATGATCACATACCACAGCATCTTCATGCCCTTGGCCCCATCAAGGCGCGCAGCCTCCACCTGCTCCGGGTCCACCGCATTCAGCCCCGTCAGGTAGAGGATCATACAATAGGCAGTCTGCGGCCAAAGACCGGCAAGAATGATCCCGTAGGTCACAAGGCTGGGGTCGCCAAGAACGTTCAGCGTGCCAAAGCCAAAGAAACCGAGGATCTGGTTCAGCAAGCCAAAGGTTGGATCATAAAACCAGCTGAACACCAGGCCGACGACAACCTGGCTGATGACAAATGGAAAGAAGAACAACGACTTGTAGAGCCGGATACCAACGACATTCTGATTGAGGAACAACGCGATCGCCAGGCCGGCGGGGATCGCCAGAAGGTACAGGAGCAGCCATTTCAGATTGTTCCACAAGGAGACCTCAAACGCGCGATCGTCCATCAGCTCCACGTAGTTTTCCATGCCCACATAAAGCGGCTCTCCCAGTCCATCCCAGCGATAGAAGGAGAGGTTGAAGCTCTGGAGGATCGGAAAGATCACGTAGAACAAGAAGAACAACGTGCCCGGCAACAGGAACAGGAACGGTGCAAGGGCCTGCCGGTTGCGTCGAATCCAACCGGGGGCACGATCTGTGAGCGGCAAGGCTGTGTCAGCCATAGGAGGTCTCCCGGGGTACTTTCCACCCGCCTTCGGTCACAGACGGCGGGACAGGCGAAAGAGGTGATTGGATCTCTGGCAGCGGCATTGCGCGCTGCCCATCCACGGTATCGGGCGGGAGTGTTCCCGCCCGATCGCTTTGGATCAGTAGACCCGCTGACGGGCCTTCTCGAGGCGGTTCAGGATGTCGTCCAGATTGTCCGGGAACACCATGAACTCCTGGAACCCTTCCATCGCAACCGATGCCATCTCGGCCGGGGCGTCGCGGTCGAAGAACTGCGCGATGCCACCGGGGCTGTTGGAAGACAGCAGTTCAAAGCCCTGGGTCAGCATCTCGTCATCATCCACCGACGAGGACGCGTTGACCGGCAACTGGCCCAGTTTATCGCCGCTGTTGATGTCAGTCTGCACATCTGCGGACACGACATAGCGCAGGAATTCGCGCGCTGCGTCCTTGTTCTGCGCCCCCGCCGGGATGTGGAAGGTGTCGGTGGGCGCGTCTTCGGCCATCTCGACATCCGGGTTGATCGCCGGGAACTGATAGAAATCGATCTGATCTTCACCCAGCCCGGCCTCGCGCAGCGGCGCGACGGCAAAGTTGCCCATCAGATAGGCTGCGGCCTCACCATTGACCATGAACGGCAGCGCTTCTTGCCAGCTGTAGGACTGGTGGTTGTCGATGAACGCCCCCATGTCGATCAGCTCGCGCCAGTTGGCAAAGGTCTGTTGCACCCGCTCATCGGTCCACGGAATTTCCCCGTTGGTCAGTGCCATGTGGAAATCGTATCCATTGGTGCGCATGTTGAGGTAGTCGAACCATCCCCCGGCGGTCCAAAGGAATTTCGACCCGATCGTAAAGCACTTGCGACCCGAATCGAGGATCTTCTGGCAGTTTGCCTTGAAGCTCTCCCAGTCCGTCGGCTCCTTCAGACCCAGTTCGTTGTAGATGTCTTCGCGGTAGTAGACGCCCCATTGATAATAGGTATAGGGCACGCCCCATTGCTTGCCGTCGATGGTCATGGCGCCTTTGGTCGACGCAAGATTCTCGGCGATTTCAGGCTCGGCCCACAGGTCCGAGACATCCTCGAACAGGCCAGCCGACACATAGGGACGCATCCGGTTCGCCGCATACCAGTTGGCCACATCCGGGGCATTGGCGGTGAGGAAGTTGCGAATTTGGGTCTTGTAGGCTTCGCGATCGATCACGGTCAGCTCGACCGAGAGATCGGGGTGCATGGCATCAAAATCTTCCGCCAGCTGCTCGATCACGGCGCGTGGCGCCGGATTCGACATATCCGAAAAAATCTTGAGCGTCCCGCTCAACTCCGAGGCCTGTGCAGATGCAGCCAGACCGACGGTCATTGCGATACCCGCGACCGTTCCCTTCAGCAAGTTCATGATGTCCTCCCATATTGACGGCTGGCGTTTGGTTTCACATAATGGAACCAGTTTCCAACTATTGAAACCATGAATGATACTGTCTATGAATGTCAACAGTCTCTTCGCCTCCGGGCGGCGGGACGTCAGGGAGGACAACAATGGCAACGCCGGACACGCCGCAGCGCGGCAACGACGGAACAGTCGGAAAAGCCTTGGAAATTCTGGACCGGGTTGCCGAGTACGGACGCCCCGTGCGCTTTGCCGAGCTATTGGCCGCGTCGCGCCACCCCAAGGCAACGCTGTACCGCCTCCTGCAAACCCTGACGAATCAGGGCATGCTGTGTTTTGACGACGAACAGCAAACCTATGCACCGGGCCTGCGCCTGGTACGGCTGGCCCATGCCGCCTGGCGGCAAAGTTCGCTGGCCCCGGTCGCCCGCGATCACCTGGACGCGCTTTCGATCGAGGTTGGCGAGACGATCCACCTGGCCCAGCTGGATCAGGGGCAGGTGCTCTATGTCGACAAGCGCAACGCCCGCACCCCGATCGAGATGTTCAGCCAGGCGGGCAAGGTTGGTCCGGGATTCTGTACCGGCGTTGGCAAGGCGATGATTGCGCATCTGGACGGAACCGCCCGTGATGATGCGATCCGCCGGCAGGCCTATGTCCAACACACGCCCCACACTCTGGCGAGTGAAAACGCCTTTCGCGCCGAGCTGGACCGGATCCGGACCGATGGCGTGGCGTTCGACCGCGAAGAACATGAACCCGGGATCATCTGCATCGCCGCCCCCATCCTGTCCACCAAGGGCCGGGTCATGGGCGCCCTGTCGATCACATCATCCACCCAGCGGCAATCTCTTGAGGGGCTCGACGCCTTTCGCCCGCTGCTGCTGAAAACCGCCAATGACATCGCGGAGGCTGCCGAGAGCTGGCAGTTCCCCACCTGAGGAGGACCGGCGCAGCGGGCAAGGACCCCGCGCCGCAGAAAGGATCACGATCATGACCGGCGTCACGCTGACCAATGCCGTAAAGAAATACGGCGAAATCCAGACCATCTTTGATGTGAACCTCCAGATTGAGGACGGCGAGTTCTGTGTCTTTGTCGGGCCGTCTGGCTGCGGCAAGTCCACGCTTCTGCGCATGGTGGCCGGCCTTGAAGAAACCACCGCCGGACAAATCCACATCGGCACGCGCGACGTCACCCATGTCGATGCCGCAGAGCGGGGGGTGGCCATGGTGTTCCAGTCCTACGCCCTCTACCCGCATATGACCGTCGAGGAGAACATGGGATTCGGCCTCAAGATGACCGGCCACCCAAAGGCGGACATCAAGGAGAAGGTCGCCGAAGCCTCCCGTATCCTCAAGCTGGACGACTATCTGTCCCGCAAACCCAAAGCCCTGTCGGGCGGCCAGCGGCAACGGGTTGCGATCGGTCGCGCGATCGTGCGCGGGCCGGAGGTTTTTCTGTTCGACGAACCCCTGTCGAACCTGGATGCCGAGTTGCGCGTCGACATGCGCGTGGAGATCGCGCGCCTGCACAAGGAAATCGGCGCCACCATGGTCTATGTCACCCACGACCAGGTCGAAGCGATGACGCTCGCGGACAAAATCGTCGTGCTGCGCGCCGGGCGGGTGGAGCAGGTCGGCACGCCGATGGACCTCTACAAGGATCCCGACAACAAGTTTGTCGCCGGTTTCATCGGCTCCCCGAGCATGAATTTTGTCACCGGCACCGTTCAGGATGGCAAGGTGACCGTCCCCGCGTTTGACGGACGCAAGATCTCAACCGAGGTTGCATTGCCAGCGGAGGGCACGCCGGTCATCGTCGGGCTGCGCCCCCAGAATATCGCGGTCTCGGCAGGTCACACCGCGATGCTTGATCTGCGAGAGCGCCTTGGTGCGGTGGCTTATGACCATCTGATCTGCGCCGATGGCGCCAAGATTATCGTCGAAACACGCGGCGAGGACTCGCTCGAGGAAGGGGCTGCAGTTGCCCTCGATTTCGACGACACGGATGTGTTCCTGTTTGACGCCAGCAGCGAAGCGCGATTGCGCTGACGCCCGGGTCGGGACCAACAGGACACAACACGGGACAGGATTGGACGGTGGCTAGAGGGCGGGCTTTGTCAGCATCAGCCACAGAATGGCCAGCACCGCTGCAAACGCGGGAAAGCCACAGGCGAACCACCAGCGATAGAGGCGAAAATACGCCTCCGGGAGCGCCGCGCCGGCCTCCCGCGCCTGTCGCGCCAGGTTCCGCATCCGGATCTGCATCCACACCACAGGCAGCCAGAACGCGCCGACCACCAGATACAACGCCAGCGACAGGGCAACCCAGCCTTCGGTCAACGCCCATCCGACCTCTTGTGCCAGCAGATAGCCCGTGATCGGCTGCGCCACGGCAGCCGTTGCGGTGAACAGCGTATCCGCAAGCACCACGATACCCGCCACATGGGCAATCAGCGCTGGGTCGCGGCTGTGATGTGAAACCACCATGAAAAAGGCGATGCCTGCGCCGGTTCCCAGCAGAACCATCGCCCCGATGACATGCAGAAACAGCAGGATCTCGTAGGTCATCGCGCCTCCACGACCAGCCAGACAAAGCCCGCCAGCACCATTCCCGGAAACACCTTTATCATCGGACCCACGGGATCGAGCCACAGATCCGGGGCCGCCACGACGCTCCCCAACAGATAGCTGAGCGACAGGGCAACCATTCCAAGCGCCGCCCGCCTGACCCACGGACGCCAAAGGACTGCAGCGCCCAACACAATGTCCAGTACAGCGCCGCCGATCACGGCCAGGGTACTTGCCCAAGGGGCGGCACCCCGCTCGGTCAGGATCGACACCGTTCCTGCATAGTCAAAGAACGGGATGATCCCGGAGAGAATCCAGAACAGCGACAAGGTGGCGATTGCCAGGGGCAGCAGCAGGTAGACCCGGGCAAACATCCGATCCTGTCGCGTCGCCGGCTGCGCCTTGAGGGTATCCGCAAGAGATCGGCACGGCCCTCCTCCGGCCGCGATCCAGGATCCTGGGTCCCCGCGAATGCCCGCCTCAAGACTGCGCAACGCGCTGCGTCGAAGCGGAGACCGCCAGCCCAAGTGGCCAAGAAGATCCGCACCGCAGCTGCTCAATCGGATCATCCAGCCCGGCACGACCGGCCTCCAGCGCGCAGGCGGAAGCCCGAGCCAGGCGCGCACCTGAGACGTGAGCTCCGAAAAGCTCTGCACGCCCGCTTCGGTCAGTGTCGCGGTTGTTCGCGCAGGAATATCCCCGGTCGCGGCACGCACGACCGCCTCTGCAACATCATCGAGGGCAACGGTTTGAACCGGCGCATCCGCCAGCACCTGCGGCTGGACCAAGGGGATCGAAGCGATCGCACGCAACAATGCCGTTCCCCCATAAGCCTCGCGCGCCAGAACCAGCGTCGGCCGCAAAATCACCCAATCCGACAGCCGGTCGGACACCAGTGCGTCGCCGCGCGCCTTGCTGCGAAAGAACGCTGTCGGGGCAGTCTCGGACACGCCCGCCGCCGAAATCTGCACCAGCCGCACCGGCAGATCGCCGATTGCTTCGGTCAGGTTGGCGATAGCGGTTACATGGATGGCCTCCAGGTTGTCCCGCGCCCCATCCTGCAGCGCCCCTGCCGCGTTTACCACCACATCCACGTCTCGCAGCATCTCTTGCCATTGTGCGACGGTGAGCGTGGTTATGTCGCAGATCTCCCATTGCACGGGCAGGTTTGCCGCCTGCGCCGATGCAGCAGAACGCCCCATACCAACGACCTCGAAACCGGCATTGTCGAGCGCCCGCACACAGGCTGCACCAATCAACCCGTACGCACCAAGGACAAGGGCACGGCGTTGCTGCGACATTACTCCACCCAGATCTCCACCCGCCGATTGACCTGTCGGCCCCAACCGCTGTCATCGCAGGCGATCGGAAGCGTTTCGCCATAGGCCTGGGTCTCAATGCGCAGCCGGTCCAGATTGGCCGTTTCCGCCGCGGCCTCGACCGCATGCCGCACGGCCTCCGCCCGCTTCAGCGCAATCGCCAGATTTCCCTCGGCAGGGCCCTCCCCATCGGAGAATCCGACAAACACCAATCGCTTGTTATCATAAATACCGGCCTCGATCTCGCGCGCGAGCAGGTCGATATTGCTGCGGGATTGCGCGTCCGGTCGCGACGATCCGGCCTCGAACCGGAAGGTCAGTGTCAACCGCTGCAATTTGTCGAGCCCCCGGATCAGGCTTTGCAGCGCGTCGAGGCCAATGTCCTCTCCTGCCGCCTTGATCGCATTGCCCAGACGTTCCCCCTGTGCCGCCATCGGGATCCGTTCCGCGGCCTGATCCACAAACCCGGCCCGCCGGATCACCGCCTGCGCTGCCGGCCCGCGGACATAGGTCAGAAAATCGCGGGCCACCCGGGGCAATCTCCGGGCCGGAAGATAGAGGAACATCGGCGCCGTGAGCGGGTAGTCCTCTGTTTTTATCATACGGCGCCCGGCACTCAGCGAGAAGCCGCAGGACCCGGTCAGGGTCAGCATCCGTGCCGTTCCGGTTTCGGCATAGCTGGCAATGCCAATCGCAAACGGATCCGTGGCCACGGTCCGCACCAACGAGCTGCCACGATCATGCCGCCGGATGGCGCGCGACAGCTCCAGCCCCGCCGGGGCCAGCAGGCGGTCTTCGACGGCCTCCGCCAGACCGGAGCCTTCGACTGTCAGATGCATCGAAATTGGCGCATCCGCTCCGCCGAGCTGCTTCCAGTTGGTGAGCTTGCCGGCATAGACGTCAGCCAGTTGCGGCAACGAAATCCGGCGCACGGGGTTGGTGCGTGACACGATCGGCACCATCGCGTCCAGCGCCAGCACCCGCGCGCGATTGGACAATGTCATATCGCCCATGCCCGCGTCCTGCGCGAGGCGGCGCTCGGCATCCCGGATTTCGCGCAACGCCATGACGATGTCGGTCTGATCTGCCAGAAGATCGGCAAACCCCTCGTTGGTGTTGCTCACCAGGAACACGAAACGGGCGGCCGGATCACTGTCACGCAACAGGGTGTATTCAAACTGGCGTGAATCGATCTGCTCCCGCGTGGTTTGAAACCCGTTGCGCAGGGCAAACCCCTCCACCAGCGCGGGCAACAGCACTTCGGCCATGGTCGAGGATCCCGACAGGGTGATCTCGGCCACAAAATCCGACAGGCTGGGACAGCCGGGCCCATCACAATGGACGCCGGAGCCATCAACCGTCAGTTCCCCGAACTGGGTGTCGACTCGATAGAACTCGCCATCGAACCCCAGCAGGTCGCCGGTGACCTCGATCGCGCCATCGGGCGAGGACAGTGTCACATCCTGGCCTGCAACCGGGACGCCTGCGCCGAACAAACAGAGTGCGGCGCAAATCGCCGCACGAAAATAGCTCATGAGAAATCCTGGTGTCGTCGCCGTCAGTTGGCGGCGATTTTCAAGCTTTCGACGAGATTATTCAACACCAGAAAATCACCAACCGCAGAACAGTCTGGCATGTTCAGGGTCAGATCCCGTGTCCGCAGGTGGTCCCCGCGGCGTTCCACCAGTTGGGCAGAGATCGTGCGATCACAATTCATCGCGGTAATCTCCGCTTCGACGGAGACGTCAGAATCGCCAAGAGCCGCGCTCTGCGGCAGGGTGTAGACCTGCAGCAGATGGGGGGCAATCTGATCGGGGTCGCCCAACAGCTCGACGGAGCCCGCGCCCCGACCGGGTTCGGACCCGGCCCAGACATGACCCTCTTCGCCATAGGTGGCACCAAATTCAAGCGCATGCAGCTCAAGCCCGCTGTGTCCCTGCCATTGCAGCGCAACACGTTCGACGCGGTCAAAATCCACAACCCGCGCGCTCGCCTCCAGATCGCGCCCGGTTGCAAAATCCGCCAGCACCACGGAATGCGCCGCCATGGCAGGCACCTGGCCGGAGTACGTTCCGGCAGGTGACAGGGATTCGGTGATCATCAGACCGCTGTGATGCAGGGTGAACCGCTCCCCCGCATGGCACGGTGCGTCAATTTCGACTTGCAGGAAGGCATCTTTGGCAGGGGTCACCGTCATATCCGCGGGACATCCCGCAGCCGGATCCGTCACCGCGCCCGCATCGGGCCGAGAGGGGCGCACAACGGGCGCGGCCGAGGTAAAAGTGAGATCCTGCAACACCAGCTTTCCGGTGTCCGGTTCGCTGGGCAGTGTGCCTGGGGCCGAAACCGCGACGGGTCCAGGGCCGCGCATGTCATCGGCGCGCTTTTGCATGTACAACCCTGTGCCCAATGCGCAGCTGACCGTGGCCGCCACAATCAGCACTGTCACTCGTGTACCCATAACCACTCTCCTTACCCCAAAAGGTTAAGGATTCGTATCTCTCGAAGGAGGCCAGACTGTGGCAGGGGCCGGGAGGAATATCGGCGATTGCCACAGTCTTTAATGAAATCGTCGCTTGTCGCGATCGTCTGCGTCAGCCCAGGCGGCCGTGGCAGTGTTTGAACTTCTTGCCCGACCCGCAGGGGCATTTGTCGTTGCGCGAGGGGTTGCCCCAGGTCGAGGGGTCATCCTCGACAAAGCCCGCAAGCGGTTCTTCCACGGGGTCTGCCGCGGCGGAAGCCGGGGCCGCAGCCTGTTGCATGGCAGACTGGCGGGCCGCCATCTGCATCATCATCTCACGCTGCTCTTCTTCGCTCAGCGGGCGCACCCGGGACAGTTGCTGTGTCACGGTTTCGCGCAGCGAATCGAGCATGGATTCGAACAGCTGGAAGCTCTCGTTCTTGTATTCGTTGAGCGGATCGCGCTGCGCATAGCCCCGGAACCCGACCACAGAGCGCAGGTGCTCCAGCGTCAGCAGATGTTCGCGCCATTTGGCATCGATGGTCTGCAACAACACCTGCTTTTCGATGTTGCTCATCCCCTCCTCACCGAAGGCATCGACCTTCTCGGCCATCAGCTTGTCAGACGCCTCGATCAAGCGTTCACGGATCTGCTCGTCATCCACGCCTTCTTCTGCGGCCCAGTCGGCCACGGGCACGTCAATGCTCAGCTTGTCCTTGACGTCCTCCTGCAGCCCTTTGGTATCCCATTGGTCGGCATAGGTCTTGGGCGGCATGTAGATATCGATCAGATCGTCGATCACCTCGTGACGCATATCCGTCACGATCTCGTGGGTGTCCTCCGAGGCCATGATTTCACGACGCTGGGCAAAGACCACCTTGCGCTGGTCGTTCATCACGTCGTCGAACTTCAGCACGTTCTTGCGCATGTCGAAGTTGCGACCTTCGACCTTGGCCTGCGCACGTTCCAGCGATTTGTTCACCCAGGGGTGCACGATCGCCTCGCCCTCTTGCATGCCGAGCCCGGAGAGCAGTTTCTCCAGCCGTTCGGAGCCGAAGATGCGCATCAGGTCGTCTTCGAGGCTGAGGTAGAATCGGGTGCGCCCCGGGTCGCCCTGACGACCGGACCGGCCCCGCAGCTGGTTGTCGATGCGGCGGCTCTCGTGGCGTTCTGAGGCCATGACAAAAAGACCGCCAGCGTCGAGAACCTTCTGCTTCTCTTCGGCGTGTTTGGCTTCTTCTTCCGCGCGCAACGCCGCCGGATCCGCTTCCGGATTGGCCTCCAGCGCCTCCATCACCTTCAGGTCGACGTTGCCGCCCAGCTGAATATCGGTGCCGCGCCCCGCCATGTTGGTGGCGATGGTGACCGCACCATAACGCCCAGCATCAGCGACGATCTTGGCTTCTTGCTCGTGATGGCGTGCGTTCAGAACATTGTGTTCAATGCCTTCCTGTTGCAGCAGGTGGCTCAGCAGTTCGGATTTCTCGATCGACGTGGTGCCCAGCAGAACCGGCTGCCCCTTTGCATGGGCGACCTTCGCCTCCGCAATCATCGCTGCGTATTTTTCGCCAGCGGTGCGATAGACCTGATCATCCTCATCCACGCGGGCGATCGGCCGGTTGGTCGGAACCTCGACCACACCGAGACCGTAGATCTCCGCAAATTCCTCCGCCTCGGTCATCGCAGTGCCGGTCATGCCGGACAGCTTGTCATAGAGGCGGAAGTAGTTCTGGAACGTGACCGAGGCCAGGGTCGTGTTCTCAGGCTGGATCTGAGCGCCTTCCTTGGCCTCGATCGCCTGATGCAGCCCCTCTGAGAGACGCCGGCCCGGCATCATCCGACCGGTGAATTCGTCGATCAGCACTACATTGCCGTCCCGCACGATGTAGTCCTTGTCGCGCTGGAACAGCTTGTGCGCACGCAGCGCCTGGTTCACGTGATGCACCACCGTGGTGCTCTCGGGATCATAGAGGCTGGCGCCCTCTTCAAGCAGACCCGCCTGTTGCAGCGACTGTTCGAGGAACTCGTTGCCCTCGTCGGTAAAGGTCACGCCGCGGGTCTTTTCGTCGATCTCGTAGTGATCTTCATCCAGCGTCGGAATCAGCGTGTCGATGGTCTCATAAAGCTCCGAGCGATCCTCGGCCGGGCCGGAAATGATCAGCGGCGTCCGCGCCTCATCGATCAGGATCGAGTCGACCTCGTCGACGATCGCGAAATTGTGCTGCTTCTGGAACACCTGATCCAGCGAGGGCTTCATGTTGTCGCGCAGATAGTCAAAGCCCAGCTCGTTGTTGGTGGCATAGGTGACATCGCATTCGTAGGCGGCCATCTTCTCCGCCTCGGGCTGGTTCGAATAGATCACGCCGGTGGTCATCCCCAGCGCCTCGAACACCTTGCCCATCCATTCACTGTCACGCTTGGCGAGGTATTCGTTCACCGTGACCACATGCACACCCTTGCCGGTGAGCGCGTTCAGATAGGCCGGGAAGGTCGCGACCAGCGTCTTGCCTTCACCAGTCTTCATCTCGGAGATATTGCCCTGATGCAGGAAGGTGCCGCCCATCAGCTGCGTGTCGAAGGCCCGCAGCCCCAGAGCGCGGCGTGCGGCCTCGCGCACATTGGCAAAGGCTTCGGGCAGGAGCGCATCAAGGCTCTCACCGGCAAGAGCCCGCTTGCGCAGGTCCTCGGTCTTGTCCTTCAGCCCCTGGTCACTCAACGCCTCGAACTCCGGCTCCAGCGCGTTGATTTTTGCAATCAGCGGCCGTGTCGCCTTGATTTTGCGGTCGTTCGGCGTGCCGAAGACCTTTTTGGCGAGAGTTCCGATACCCAGCATGTGCGCTCCAAAAGTCCTGTTCACGGCCTTGTTTTGCGGCAGGCTTGCCCGCCGTGTTCGCAACCCATAAACAAAGGTGGAAAGACGGTCCTGCCGCAGGCCCTATGGCGATGTAAGGGGCAGGAAAATAAGTGTCAACGCCACGACCCTCCGTGGCAGGAATATAGGAAGGTTTCCATGCGCAAAGGTCTCACTTTTTTGCGGGGCGTCGTTGCAGCGACTGTTTTCGGCCTCACAGTACCCGCTCATGCCGAACAGACCGCCAATACCGTCATCGCGAAGGTGAACGGCGAAGAGATCACTCTGGGTCACATGATTGTGGCGCGATCCAAACTGCCGGCTCAATACCAAAGCCTTCCGGACGATGTGCTGTTCAATGCGCTGCTGGACCAGCTGATTCAGCAGACCACGCTGAAACAACAGCTGCACGGCGATGTGCCGGAGCTTGTGCGGCTGAGCGTAGAGCACGAGAAACGCTCGCTTCTGGCCTCGACGGTGATCGAAACGATCATGGAAAATGCCCAATCCGAAGACGCGATTCGTGAAGCCTACGACGCCCGCTATTCCACCGGCGACGGCGGCGACGAGTTCAACGCCTCGCATATTCTGCTGGAGACGGAAGAAGCCGCGATCGACATCAAGGAACAGCTGGATGCCGGCGCGGACTTCGCATCGCTGGCGAAAGAATCCTCCACCGGACCGTCCGGACCCAATGGCGGCGCACTGGGATGGTTTCAAAACGGGCGCATGGTTCCCGAGTTCGAGGCCGCAGTCACCGAAATGCGGGCCGGAGAGGTCTCCGACCCGGTGCAGACCGAATTTGGATGGCACGTCATCAAACTGCATGAGCGTCGCAAGCTGGAGGCACCCGACTTTGACGAGGTGCGCGAAGAAATCGCGCAGGAACTGGCGGTGCAGGCCGTCGAAGACCGCGTCAATCAGCTGACCGCAAATGCGATGATCGAGCGTTCCGAGATCGAAGATCTGGATCCGTCGGCGCTGCGCGACATGAGCCTGATCCAGAACTGATCCCACCCCCTGCGTTTGCAACTGGAGGCCCAAGATGGCTAAATCCCTGCCCCGTTCACCGCTTGCGCCCGCAACGTTTCCGGATCTTCCGGTGATCGGCGGTGTGCGCTTTGCCGCGGCTGCCGCGGGCGTCAAATATCAGGGCCGCACCGACGTGATGCTTGCGGTGATGGACCCGGGCACGGCGGTTGCGGGTGTTTTCACCCGATCCGCCACCCGCTCTGCCCCCGTTCTGGATTGCCAGGCAAAGCTGGGCGGCGATCCGGGCCAGGGTGCGGCCATCCTGGTCAACTCCGGCAATTCCAACGCCTTTACCGGTCACTACGGGCAAACCTCGGTTGCAGAGATCACCGCTGCGGTCGCCCAACGCACCGGGCTGCCGCAGGAGCGGGTCTTTACCGCCTCGACCGGTGTCATCGGTGAACCGCTCCCCCACGACCGTATCGTGACAAAGCTGGATGACCTGCACGGCGCCCTGTCCGATACCGCGCTGCAACAGGCTGCCGAGGCCATCATGACCACGGATACCTTTGCCAAGGGGGCCTCCGCGACGGTCGAGATCGACGGCGCGCCGGTGCAGATCGCCGGCATCGCCAAGGGTTCGGGCATGATCGCGCCGGATATGGCCACGATGCTGGTCTATATCTTTACCGATGCTGTGTACGATCAAGGTAAACTTCAGGCGCTGTTGTCGGCAGAGAATGATACCTCATTCAACTGCATCACCGTGGACAGCGACACCTCGACCTCCGACAGCCTGATGCTCTGTGCAACGGGCGCGTCCGGTGTGGATGCCACCGACCACCCGGCCTTTGCCACCGCTTTGCGGGGCGTCATGCTGGATCTGGCGCATCAGGTGGTGCGCGACGGTGAAGGCGCGACCAAATTCGTCGAGATCCAGATCACCGGCGCGGCCAGCGACGCCGACGCCAAGGTACATGGCCTGGCCATTGCCAACTCGCCGCTGGTCAAGACCGCCATTGCCGGCGAGGATCCCAACTGGGGTCGCGTGGTGATGGCGATCGGGAAATCCGGCGCAAAGGCCGACCGTGACCTGCTGTCGATTTCCTTTGGCGATATACGTGTCGCGGAAAAGGGATGGGTTGCCCCGTCCTACAAAGAGGAACTGGGCGCCGCCGAAATGAAGAAGGACGAGATCACGCTGAAGGTTGATCTTGGCCTTGGCGATGGGTCCGCAACCGTCTGGACCTGCGATCTGACCCATCAGTACATCACCATCAACGCGGACTATCGCTCATGACGGATCAGAAAAAAGTCGTTCTGGTCTCTGCCGTCGCACTGATCGATGTCGAGGGGCGTATCCTTCTGGCGCAACGTCCCGAGGGCAAGTCCATGGCCGGCCTGTGGGAGTTTCCAGGCGGCAAGGTCGAACAGGGCGAAACCCCCGAGGTCGCCCTGATCCGTGAACTTCAAGAGGAACTGGGCATCAACACCTGGTCAAGCTGCCTGGCGCCGCTGACCTTTGCCAGCCATTCCTACGAAAAGTTCCACCTGCTGATGCCGCTCTTTGCCTGCCGCAAATGGGAAGGCATCCCGCAGGCCCGCGAAGGTCAGGTGCTGAAATGGGCACGTCCGCAAGAACTGCGCGACTACCCCATGCCCCCCGCGGATATACCGCTGATCCCGATCCTGCGGGACTGGCTCTGAACACACCCGCATCCCCAGCACGCAAAAACCCCCGGCTGTTTCCAGCCGGGGGTTTTTTGTTGTCTCATCCTATCCTCAGTCGAGGGTGCGGGTGACTTCCTCACGCTCGAAGATCTCGATGACATCTTTCGGGCGGATGTCTTCGTAGTTCTCGAACGCCATACCGCATTCCTGACCGGACTGAACCTCGGACACTTCGTCCTTGAAGCGCTTCAGGGTCTTCAGCGTGCCTTCGTGGATCACCACGTTGTCGCGCAGCAGACGCACACCGGCAGAACGGCGGGCCACACCTTCGGTGACGAGACAGCCGGCAACCTTGCCGACGTTGGACACTTTGAAGACGTCCTTGATCTCGGCATACCCGATGAAGTTCTCCCTGATCTCTGCCGAAAGCAGACCGGAGGCCGCAGCTTTAACATCGTCCACCAGATCGTAGATCACCGAATAGTAGCGGATTTCCACGCCCTTCTGGTTGGCGGTGTTGCGGGCAGAGGCATTGGCACGGACGTTGAAGCCCATGACCGGCGAGCCGGAGGCTTCGGCAAGGCCGATGTCGGTTTCGGTGATCGCGCCCACACCGGAGTGCAGCACGCGCACACGCACCTCGTCGTTGCCGATCTTTTCCATCGCCTGAACGATGGCTTCGGCAGAACCCTGCACATCCGCTTTGACCAGGATCGGCAGCTCGGAGACGTTCTCGTCTTCCTTGGCCTTCTGCATCAGCTGTTCAAGCGTCGTCGCAGCCCCGGCAGCAGCGCGTTTGTCCTTCGCCGCCTGTTCGCGGTATTCGGCAATCTCGCGCGCCTGTGCTTCGGTCTCTGTCACGTTCAGCACATCGCCCGCTTCGGGGGTGCCGTTGAGGCCGAGAACCTCGACCGGAACCGAGGGACCGGCTTCCTTGACGCGTTCGCCTTTGTCGTTGATCAGCGCGCGGACCTTACCGTATTGCTCACCCACAACAAAGATGTCGCCCTGGCGCAGAGTCCCGGTCTGAACCAGAACGGTTGCAACCGGACCACGGCCCACGTCGAGCTGTGCTTCGATCACGGCGCCTTGCGCGGCACGATCGGGGTTCGCCTTCAGCTCCAGGATCTCCGCCTGAAGCGCGATCGCTTCGAGCAGTTCGTCCAGACCCTGGCCCGTGTGGGCGGAGACTTCGACGTCCTGAACATCACCGGACATCGCTTCGACGATCACTTCGTGTTGCAGAAGTTCGGCGCGGACCTTGTTCGCATCGGCGGCGGGTTTGTCGATCTTGTTGATCGCCACGATCATCGGCACTTCGGCCGCTTTGGCGTGATTGATCGCCTCGATCGTCTGCGGCATGACCGAGTCGTCCGCCGCAACCACAAGAACCACGATATCCGTCACCTGCGCCCCGCGAGAGCGCATCGAGGTGAAGGCCGCGTGGCCGGGGGTGTCGAGGAACGACAGCACGGCACCGCTGTCGGTGGTCACCTGATACGCACCGATGTGCTGGGTGATGCCACCTGCTTCGCCTGCAACAACCTTTGCATCCCGGATCGCATCGAGAAGCGAGGTCTTACCGTGGTCGACGTGACCCATGATGGTAATGACCGGCGGACGCGGTTCCAGGTCTTCTTCCTTGTCCTGGACCTCCTTGATGACGTCCTCGACGTCAGCATCGGAGACACGAACCACCTTGTGGCCGAATTCCTCGATGATCAGTTCGGCGGTGTCGGCGTCGATGGTCTGGTTCTGCGTGACCATCATGCCCATGTTCATGAGCGATTTGACCACATCCGCAACCCGTTCTGCCATCCGGTTCGCCAGTTCGGACACGACGATCGCTTCGGGCAGCTGCACGTCGCGGATCACCTTTTCACGCTCGACCGAGCCGCCCATGGCCTTCTGACGCGCGCGCTCCTGCTTGCGCTTCATGGCTGCAACGGAACGATGCCGCCCGCCTTCGCCGCCAGTCGCCTGGCTCAGGGTCAGCTTGCCAGAGCGGCGTCCGCCGTCATCACGACCCTTGCCACCGCGACCACGCTCTTCGCGTTCGCGTTCCGCCTTGCGCGGCTGCGTGGTCGGTTTCGGCGCACCGCCCGCCGGGCCACGTGCCGCCGCAGGCGCACCGGCGCCCTTGTCAGCCTTAGGTGCCGCAGCTTTCTCGGCTGCCGCGCGCTTGGCGGCCTCTTCGTCTTCCTTGCGCTTGCGCTCTTCTTCTTCGGCTTTCTGGCGCGCCTTTTCTTCGGCCTCGCGCTGTTCGCGCTCCTTGGCCTCCTGTTCGGCACGGCGGCGCTCACGCTCCTCGGCGCGGGCCTTTTCTTCGGCCTCACGCTGGGCGGCCTCTTCGGCCTCGCGCGCCTTGGCGGCCTGAAGCGCCTTCAGGCGGCGGTCCATTTCCGCATCAGAAATACCAGCAGGGCGCCGCGAAGCATCGCCGGCAGCAACGCCACCGGCGCCGCCTTTGCCTGCGCCCGGCTTGGGGACAACCACGCGCTTACGCTTGGTTTCCACCACAACATTCTTGGTCCGACCGTGGCTGAAGCTCTGTTTCACATTGCCGGGCCGAGACCCGCTACCACGAAGACCCAATGTCTTTTTGCCGTCACTATCGCTCATAAAGCTCTTTATCCTTCCGTGCGGCCGATGCCGCCCTTTTCGCGCAAACCCTGCAATCGCTGGGCTTCCTCTACAACACGTTGGCTGAGTCCACCAGAGGCGAGCGCGGCATGTATGACAGTTTCACGCCCAAAAGCCATCCCAAGCTCGTCTGCCGTCATGCATCCGATGTATTTGCCGCGGTGCGGCGTACTCAGTTTCGACTTCCCTCGCCCGGACCCGTCAGACGCCTGGATCAAGATCCGTGCCTCTTCCTTGTCCAGCCAATCCTTGACCTTTTCATAGCCACCCACGGCATCGCCCGATTTCCGGGCAAGGCTGATCAGGTCGACCGTGCGGCGCAACACCTGACGCTCCACCTCGTCAACCAGCCCGTCCTGAACCGTGACCTGCGCCTTGAACCCGCGTGCGAAGAGTTTCTTCTTCACCGCTTGTTCCAGCGCAGCCCTCGTCGCGGTCACATAGACACCACGACCGGGCAGCTTTCCCATCACATCCGGGTAGACCTGATTGTCAGGCCCCAGCACAAAACGGATCAGCCCGGCCTTGGGCTGTGTCTCGCCAGTCGCGATACATTTCCGTTCCGGCCCGTCAGCACGGGTTTTTTCTGCACCACCACGGGTCATTCATATCTCCTGGGCGTCAGGAAGCCGATCAGGCTTCCGTTTCCCCTTCGGCTTCTTCTTCGGGATCTTCGGCATCGGCTTCAAGTTCTGCCGGGTCCACCCAGCCGAGCATGATGCGTGCCGTCATCACCAGATTTTGCGCCTCTTCAAGGCTCACGTCGAAGGGTTCGAGAAGACCTTCATCCTTCACACGTTCGCCATTGACCGTGGTCCAGCCGCCCGCCAGTTCCCAGTCAGCGCAGGTGGCGAAGTCGTCGAGAGTCTTAACGTCATCCTTCGCCAGTGCTTCCACCATCTGGGGTGTCAGGCCCTCAAAGTCAATAAGGCTGTCCTCGGCCCCCAGGCTGCGTGCATTGTCGAGCGCCGCCTTGGCCTGCGCTTCGAGGTAGTCACGGGCCCGCGCCTGAAGCTCTTCGGCGGTACCTTCATCAACGCCGTCAATGACCAGCAGCTCGTCAAGCTCCACATAGGCAACCTCTTCGAGGTTGGTGAAGCCTTCGGAGACCAGCAGCTGGGCGAAGAACTCGTCCAGGTCGAGGGTCTCCATGAACAGCGCGGTGCGTGCCTCGAATTCTTTCTGACGGCGTGCGGATTCCTCCTCTTCCGTCATGATGTCGATGTCGAGGTTGGTCAGCTGAGACGCCAGACGCACGTTCTGACCACGGCGGCCAATGGCGAGCGACAGTTGCTCGTCCGGCACCACCACTTCGATCTTGCCGGCTTCCTCGTCCAGAACCACCTTGGAGACTTCTGCGGGTTGCAGCGCGTTCACAAGGAAGGTGGGCTGATCTTCGTTCCACGGGATGATGTCGATCTTCTCACCCTGAAGTTCGTTCACAACCGCCTGCACACGGGAGCCACGCATACCGACGCAGGCGCCAACCGGGTCGATCGAGCCGTCATAGGACACAACGGCGATCTTTGCGCGCGAGCCCGGGTCACGGGCCACGGCCTTGATCTCGATGATGCCGTCATAGATTTCCGGCACTTCCATCTTGAAGAGCTCGGCCATGAATTCCGGCGCGGTGCGGCTGAGGAAGATCTGCGGGCCGCGCGGTTCGCGACGCACATCCTTGATGAAGCAGCGGATACGGTCGTTGGGGCGATAGCTCTCGCGGCCGATTTTCTCGTTGCGACGCAGGATGCCTTCGCCGGAACCGATATCGACGATAACGTTGCCGTATTCCTCGCGCTTGACGACACCGTTGATAATGGTGCCGTTGCGGTCCTTGAACTCTTCGTACTGGCGATCCCGCTCCGCTTCGCGCACCTTCTGCAGGATGACCTGCTTGGCCGATTGCGCCGCGATCCGGCCCATCTCGACCGGAGGAACCTCATCGATGATGGTGTCGCCGACGCTGGGGTTTTCCATGTACTGCTTGGCTTGCGCCACGGTCAGTTCGGACTGGTAGTTTTCCAGCTCCTCGTCCTCGACCACGGTGCGCACGCGGGTGAAGGTCGCCTTGCCGGTCTTGCGGTCGATCGAGACCCGAATGTCCATCTCGCTGCCGTAGCGGCTCTTGGCGGCACGGGCGAGGGATTCTTCCATCGCTTCGACCACCAGACCGGGGTCGATCATCTTTTCACGCGCCACGGCCTCGGCGGTTTGCAACAGCTCCAGCTGGTTTGCAGAGGTGATAGCCATTACTTGTTCTCCTCTTCGGACCCTGTGGTCCCTTCTGCGGACCCTTCGGTCTCGATGTCGTCAAAGGCGTCTTCGTTCAGAACACCAGCGGCCTTGCGCTGGCGCAGCATTTCCTTGATCAGATCGTCGGTCAGAACCAGCTTTGCATCACTCAGCCAGTCGAATTTCAAACCGATGGTCACGGTCTCGCCGTGTTCCTCGATATTGATGAGAACCTCATCCTCTTCGACGCCGGCCAACTCTCCTTTGAAGCGGCGGCGACCGTCGATCAAATCGGCGGTTTCCAGCTTCGCCTCATAGCCTTCGAACGTGTCGAAGTCCTTCAGGCGGGTCAGCGGGCGGTCGATGCCGGGGCTCGAGACCTCCAGCGTGTAAGCATCGAGAATCGGGTCCTCGACATCAAGCGTGGCGCTCACGGCGTTCGAGATCGCCGCACAGTCATCGACCTCGATGCCGCCATCAGGACGGTCAGCCATGATCTGTAGCGTCGTGGTCTTGCCGGACATCAACCGGATGCGGACCAGCTCATAGCCCAGATCCTCGATCACCGGGGTGATGATCTCGGCCAGGCGGCGGTCGATCGCGGCTTTGGCTATCAGGTCGTTGCTCATCAGACTTCCAAACACAAAAAAACGGGCCTGCGGCCCGTCGAAATCAATCAAAGGTGCCTCAGGCCCAGAGCCCGACGCGCCGCTGTTGAGCGTGGATATACGCCTGCGGTCACCGTTTTGCAAGCCTTTCCTCCGAAGCGGGCGATCAACCCTGCCCGAGGCGCTGCTTCATGGCGTCGGCCAGGGCACGGGTACGCGCGGGATCCTGCCCGCCGATCACCAGGTAGCCGACGCCATCTTCGACCCAAGACGTCGCCGCCAACCCCTGCGCCATGCGGTCATTGGGCGCGCTGTCATCATTGGTGGTGGTCAGGACACACAGGGCAAAAGGTGTCCCATCTTCACCAAGATAGGCCATTTGCATCAGCGGTTTGCCCTTGAACCCCAGAACCTGCGCGCGGCGAAACTCCACGCCCTCGACCGCAGTGGCCGCCGCAAGCTCCACGCCGACCCGGCTTTGGAAATCCTCCAGAACGCCCAGCGCAACCTCTGGTGCCTGGGTGGTCTCTTCCACCGTCTCGGTCATGTAGAGGCTTTGATAGCTGGCCACCACATCGATCCAGCCCGGCGCAGCTTGCTCTGGTTGCGACAGATATCCGCCTGCGAACCCGATTCCCAATGCCAGCACAACCGAGGCCGCAAGCTGCATCGGACGCCAGTTGCGATTGGCGGCAGGGCGCGGCAGGGCTGGCGCGGGCGGGGGGGCAATACGCTCCATCGCGAATGCTGCGCGCAGCGTCTCCATGGGCAGGCTCAACCCTTCCACACGTGCGACCAGGGCAGGGTCGCTCTCCAGCCCGGCCTCGATCCGGGCCGCAAGTGCGGCGTCCGCCTCGCCATCGAGAAAGGCGGTCAGATCCTCATCGGTGAAACTGTTGCTTACCTCGGTCATTCTCCGGCCTCCACCGCAGACAGGGCGCCTGCGATCTTCTTGCGTGCGCTGGCCAGACGGCTCATCACCGTCCCGATCGGAATCCCAAGCGTGTCCGCGGTTTCCTGATAGGTGAAGCCTTCGACATAGGCCAGAAGCACGACGACACGCTGACCTTCCGGCAGCGCTCCTATCTTGGCAAACACTTCAGCGACGAAAATATTCTCTTCCGACGTCGCAGATCCGTCGGCAATCTCGGTGTCTTCCAGCGCCACGATCCCGGTTCCGGTTCGCACCGCCGTCGCCCTGATCTCGTTCAGCCACAGCCGGTGTGCCATGGTGAAAAGCCAACGATCAAGATGCGTACCGGGTTGATAGCTTTCGTGTTTTTCCATGGCGCGCAGGCAGGTGTTCTGGGCCAGATCATCCGCCCGATCCCGCTTGCCCGTCTGCACTAGGCAGTAACGCCAGAGCCGCGGATAAACCGCTGCGATGCCCTCCCGGATCTCTTCAAGCGCCGTTTTTTTCAAAAAACCGAGAATGAATCCCACTCCTGCGGACTGCGCAATCTATCACGTCATAGGTAATTGGCGCTACTCTAACGATATTCCGAGAGCGATCTCAACTCATTGTTTGGCCAGCGCGCTCATGCCATCCACCAGCGCTCGGCAATCCGGTGATCGTCCAGTGGTGCGCGGGAGGACACCCGGTGCGGCAGCATCACATGCGGCGCGGCGGCCAGCGCCATATCCCCCTCCGACGGGTGAAAGCGAAAGCTGCCGCGACCGCGCAGCCCATCCGGCAGCGGCAATGTCGCAACGTCGACAAAGCCGTCGCGCAAGGCTTCTGCCCGGACCGCAGAATCCGGAATCACAATCAGCTCGATGGCATCAAACCATCCGGCCTGCTCGCCCTTGAAATGATGCGCGCGGCGCGCGGCGCGAAAATGATGCTGCTCACGCGCCCGCTCGACCTCATAAAGCCCGCTGCCGACACTGCTGGCGAGCGGCATCGCAACCGCGCCCTCGGGCGCAATCACCAGGCCGGTATCCGCCAGCCGATATGGCAGATGTGGATTCCCCTCCCGCAAGGACAGAACCACCGCGCCCTCTGGCGACAGGAAGATGTCATCCAGCGCCTCCAGATGCAGCTCACCCCGCACCGCATGCGCCTCCAGCGAGGCCACAACATCCGCCCCCGAAAGCAAACGCCCGTCATGAAACGCCACATCGCTGCGAATATCCAGCGACCACAGGCGCGCGGCATCATCGCTGCGCCAGCCTGTCGCCAGCTCACCGCGCAACACGCCATCTGGGGCAACCTCGGTCAGTTGGTTATACACCGCGCCACGCGCAACGCGGGACATCAGATCGTCTTCGCGCGGCACCGCCAGACGCAGCGTCCCGCCCCGCTGGGGATGTTGCGCCAACCCCGCCCCCGTGGCAGCCAGCAGCGCAGCTGCGGCACCGGTGGCAAAAAGCGCACGTCGATCCAGCCGCTTCATGACAGCAGATCCTCGCCCAGCTGATCCATCGTCTTGACCAGCGCGGCACTGATTCCGGGCTCGGAAAGCGCATGACCGGCGTTACGCACCATGATCAGATCCGAATTCGGCCAGGTCTGGTGAATGCTATACGCCGATTGTGGCGGGCAGATCATGTCATAACGCCCCTGGACGATGACGCCGGGAATATGGGCGATCCGGCCCATATTGGCGAGGATCTGACCATCCATGTGGAGAAAACCGGCATTGGAAAAATAGTGGTTCTCCAGACGGGCAAACGCACGCGCGTAATCGCCGGGGCTCTCTCCCGATACGCCGTTCGAATAGACCGAGGCGAGCGCATTCTCCCACGCCGACCACGCACGCCCATACCGGATTTCCTCCTCGCGATCCCCGGAGAACAAGCGCCTGTTGTATGCGGTGATCAGATCGCTCTGCTCATCCTCGGGGATGAGATCCGTGAACTTTGCCCAGGTCTCTGGCCAGAATTTCCCAGCCCCGCCACCATAGAACCAGCTCAGCTCCGCCTGCGTCATCAGGAACACGCCGCGCAGGATCAGATGCGTGACGCGCTCCGGGTGGGTCTGCGCATAGACCAGCGCCAGCGTCGCGCCCCAGCTGCCGCCGAACAGCATCCAGGCATCGATGTCCAAAAGCTCGCGGATCATCTCCATGTCTGCCACCAGATGCCAGGTGGTATTGTCCTCGCAAGACGCATGCGGACGCGAGCGGCCACAGCCGCGCTGGTCGAACAGGATGACGCGATAAATGCTCGGATCGAAATAACGCCGCATTGCGGGGCTGGTGCCGCCACCGGGGCCGCCATGGCAGACAATCACCGGAATCCCGTCCGGATTGCCACATTGCTCCAGATAGATCCGGTGCCCCTGCCCCACATCCAGCATTCGCTGATCGAAAGGCTCGATCGGCGGGTAGAGAAACTGCACTGCGCGCTTTTGATCCGGGTATTTGTCCATTACTGACCTAGCTAACAACTGAACCCACAAGAAAACACACGGAGACAGGAATGCAAGCGCAACAGTCCACGGTAGACCCCTCCGAAATCGCCAAGTTCGAAGCGATGGCGGCTGAATGGTGGGATCCCAACGGAAAATTCAAGCCCCTGCATATGCTCAACCCCTGTCGTCTGGACTATATCACAGACCAGATCGCGGGCGAATTTGATTGCGACCTGAGTGCTGAGGCACCGTTCTCAGAGCTGCGCGTCCTCGACATCGGCTGCGGGGGCGGCCTGCTGAGTGAGCCGATGGCCCGTCTGGGGGCCACCGTGGTCGGGGCCGATGCGGCCGAAGGCAACCTGCCCGTCGCCCGCATCCATGCCGAACAATCCGGGCTGGAGATCGACTACCGCCACACCACCGCCGAAGCCCTGGCCGAGGCTGGTGAGACCTTCGACGTGGTGCTCAATATGGAAGTGGTGGAACATGTCGCCGATCCGCTCAGCTATCTGACCGCGACGCAAAAGCTCCTGAAGCCGGGTGGCCTGCAGATCTGCTCCACCATCAATCGCAACCCCAAGAGCTACGCCATGGCCATTTTTGGCGCCGAGGTGGTAATGCGCTGGCTGCCGCGCGGAACGCATGAGTGGTCAAAGTTCATAACCCCGGATGAGCTGTTCGGCCTGCTGGAACAGGCCGGCCTGAGGCCTGTGGACCGCAAGGGGTTCGTCTTTAATCCACTGCTTTGGAAATGGTCGATCTCTGATCGTGACCTCAGCGTAAACTACGTCACCGCAAGCATAAAACCGTGATCTGTTTGCGCCGCGGGGTCCGCGCAGCGCATCTCCATCCCCTTGCGACGCCTGATAATCGAGGTGCGCTATACTTTAGTATAGGTGCTCATCCTTCCGCGCGATTGTGCTTTGACCCGCGGATGCATACTCTCGAAAGACATTCGATCGCGACAGGCGTTCACACCGCGCAGGTCGCATGGACACTCGAATGACAGTCTTGGGGACGCACTCACACCACTCACGGCCCCTGAATAGAAAAGAGCGCCGGAATTTCCCGGCGCTCTTTTTTTGGGGTCCGCTCCCGATCAGGCTCGGCGTCAATCCTCGGTTTCCAGTTTGCCGCGAAACTCGCGCAGGATCGGCAGCGCCGCGCGCACCCGGTCCCCGCCCAGCTCTGTCACGACTTCTGAAATCATCGGAATGATCGATGCCAGCGCCGAGTCGCGTGCCTTGCGGCCGGCCGGGCTGATCGCGACCATCTTGCGACGCGCATCGTCCCAGTCGGGGCGCACATGCACATAGCCCGCCACCTCAAGCTTGTTGATGGTGTTGGTCATAGCGCCACGGGTGACGTGAAATGCCTTTGCCAGCTGTGCCGGAGAGCGCTCCAAACCGGCGCGCGCAAGATGATTGAGAACGGAGAAATGCGACAGCTCCATCCCCTTGGGCAAGGCTTTCCCAAGCCGGGCACGGGCCAGTTGGTCCGCCATCAGGATTTCGCTGAACAGCGAAATGGCAAGGGAATGGTTCTCGTCCATCAGGGTCCATCAAACTCCCGGTCATGAGTCAGCGAAGGTACGCGTTTGCGCGCCTTTTTCACCGCTTCAAGATCAAGGTCAACGCAGATCACCCCGACATCGGTGCCCGCATCGGCCAGCACTTCGCCCCAGGGCGCAACCACCAGGGAGTGGCCGTAGGTCTGGCGGCTGGCGCCGCGACTCGCGGAATGGGTCCCGGTCTGCGCCGCGGCCAGCACAAAACAGCCGGTCTCGATTGCCCGCGCCCGCAACAGGCTGTGCCAGTGGGCAGCACCTGTCACATGGCTGAAGGCAGCGGGTGCGGTCAGGATCTCGGCGCCGCCCTTGGCAAGACGGCGATGCAACGCGGGGAAACGAACATCATAGCAGATGGTCATGCCGACTTTGGCAAAGCCTGCATCAGCGACCACCGCCTGCGTTCCGGGCCGATAGCCATCAGATTCGCGATAGGTTTCCTCTGGCGTGACCTCCACATCGAACATGTGGATTTTATCGTAACGCGCAGAGATTTCACCCGTGGGTGAAATCAGGAACTGCCGATTGGCGAAACGGCCGTCGACATCCGTTGTTTTCACCCCGATCGACCCGATAGAGAGCCAGATCCCGTGATGCGCAGCAGTCTCGCGCAGCCCCGCCAGCGTCGGGTCATCGCCTTCGTGGTGCAGAACCGCGCCCTGATGGGTGCGGCTGGTGGACAGGCAGTTGGTCACCTCGGGCGTCAGGACAAACTCCGCCCCCTCGGCAACGGCGCGGGCGATCATGTCGCGTGCCGTTGCAAGGTTCTCCTCGGGCATATCCGAGGAGCACATCTGAAGGAGGCCAACCCGCACCATCTGCTCAGGCCGCCAGCAGCGGGTCGAGCTTGCCGGCGCGATCCAGCGCGTAAAGCTCGTCACAGCCCCCGACGTGGATTTCGCCGATAAAGATCTGCGGCACCGTGCGGCCCCCATCTGCGCGCTGGATCATCTCCGCCTTGCGATCAGGATCGGCCAGCACATCAATTTCGGAAAAGCTCACACCCTTTTGATTCAGCAGACGCTTTGCCGCGTGGCAAAAACCGCAAAGGGGAGAAGTGTAGATTTCGACCGGTTTCATAGGGGGCTCCGTAGGCATTGCTCATGGGTTTTGCGGCATGTGGGTGTTTTTATCAAGCATTGCCAGAGATTTCACGCCGCCGTGACCCGTGCGAGAACAAGGACGCTGACCTTCGCGGCACCCGCTGCGACACAGGCCCGCGCGCAGGCAGACAGCGTCGATCCGCTGGTCATCACGTCGTCCACAAGCAACACCCGCTGCCCATCGAGGCGCGACGTCATCCGCGGGTTGGGCCGGATGGCCTCATCCAGAAGCATCATCCGCTCTTCCCGGCTGCGGCCCTCGAGCATCGGTGTCTTGGTGACCCTCACCAGCGCATCCGGGCAGCAGTCACAGCCTTCGCGCGCCGCGAGTGCCTGCGCCAGCAGCGCGGATTGATTGTAGCGTCGGCGCAGAAGGCGCGTCCAATGCAGCGGTACCGGCACCACCAGGGGTTTGTCCGCCAGAAGCTCCGGCGCCGCGCGCGCCATCCACGATGAGGCGGGCCGCGCCAGATCGGTTCGGTCGCCGTGTTTCAGTGCCAGCACCAATCGACGCCCCTGCCCGCCATAGAGCAGCGCGGCGCGGCCCTGGCTCCATTCCCGTGGTGTCCGCAGGCAGGCGTCGCACTGCACAATCTGGTCGTCGGCCTCTCCGGGGAGGGGGGCGCCGCAGGAATCGCAGACCAACCCGGAAATAAACGAGGTGTCACGCCAGCAGGCGCTGCACAGGCCAAAATCGCTCTCGACCAACCCGCCGCAGTTCAGACAGCGCGCGGGGTAGACCAGTGAAACTGCCGTTTGAATCCGTGCCCGCAACGTCATAGGTACACCTCATGACAAAAGAACCGATGGCTCATCCCCAGATCTTTGACCGAGAGGCGCTGAAACTGCGTCGCGCCCGGCGCAAACCGGAGGCGATGTTCCTGCACGACTTGGCCAGAGACGAGATCGAGGATCGGCTCAGCATGGTTAAGAGAGTCTTTACCAAACCCGCGATTGTTGCGCCTTTTGCGGAGCCCTGGGCGGACCTGCTGCCGGAGGCAAAGATCATCTCGGATGACGACATGCTGGATCTGGACCCGCAGGCGCATGATCTGGTGATCCATGTGATGGCGCTTCATTGCGCCAATGACCCGGTCGGGCAGTTGATCCAGTGTCGGCGCGCGCTAAAGGAGGATGGCTTGCTGCTGGTCGTGACTCTGGGCGGTCAGACCCTGCACGAGCTGCGCAGTGCCCTTGCGGAGGCAGAGACCTATGTCAGCGGCGGTCTGTCCCCAAGAGTCGCGCCCATGGGTGAAATCCGTGATCTTGGCGGGTTGCTGCAACGGGCGGGGTTTGCCCTGCCGGTCGCAGATCTTGTGCCCTTGACGGTCCAGTACCGCGACCTTTCACATCTGATGCGGGATTTGCGCGATATGGGGGAAACCAACACGCTGACCGAGAGGCTGCGCAGCCCCACCCGTCGTGCAGTGTTCACGCTTGCCGATCACATCTATGCTCAGAATTTCGCCACACCGGAGGGCGCGCTGGCGGCAACCTTCGAACTCGTATGCCTCACCGGCTGGTCCCCCGCCGACAGTCAACCGCAGCCCCTGCGTCCCGGCTCCGCCAAGGCGCGGCTTGCGGATGCGCTGAAGGTGCCGGAAACCAAACTGCCCGAGACGTGATGATAACCTGAGCCAATGGTCGCAGTGAGATGATCCAATTGGCCTTTCCCACCGTACCGACGTAACAATCGACGAAACATCTATTTTTCCGAGACACAGGACACTTGCCCATGCTGGATGCGACCTCACCTGCGACCCGCCCTGACCATGCGCCCGCGGATCACCCGCCGGTCAAGGCGGAAAAGGTCGGGATTCTGCTGGCCAATCTCGGCACTCCGGATCACTACAGCTACTGGCCGATGCGCCGCTATCTGAACGAGTTTCTCTCGGACAAGCGGGTGATCGACTATCCGTCGTGGAAATGGCAGCCGCTGTTGCAGCTGATCATCCTCAGCAAGCGCCCCTTTGCCTCTGGTGAGGCCTACAAGTCGATCTGGAATCACGACAAAGGCGAAAGCCCGCTGATGACGATCACCAAGGACCAGACCAAGGCCATGGCACAGGCGATGGAAGAGATCTACGGCGACCGTGTGATGGTGGATTTCTGCATGCGCTACGGCAATCCTTCCACCAAGTCGAAGGTCGAAGAGATGATCGCCGCCGGGTGCCGCAAAATCCTGTTTGTGCCGCTTTATCCGCAATACGCTGGCGCGACCTCGGCAACCGCAAATGACCAGTTCTTCCGGGTGCTGATGGATCAGCCCTGGCAGCCAGCGGCGCGCACGATCGAACCCTATTTCGATCACCCCGAATACATCGACGCGCTGGCAAAGTCGGTCGAGGACGCCTATGCCAAGATGGAGAAGACGCCGGACATTCTGGTCTGCTCTTACCATGGCATGCCCAAGCGCTACCTGATGCAGGGCGATCCCTATCACTGCCAATGTCAAAAGACGACGCGGCTGCTGCGCGAGCGCCTCGGCTGGGACGAATCACAGATCACAACGACATTTCAGTCGGTCTTTGGGCCCGAGGAGTGGCTGCGCCCCTACACGGTCGAACATGTGGCGGAGCTGGCGAAACAGGGCAAGAAGAACATCGCGGTGATCGCACCGGCCTTCTCGGCGGACTGCATCGAGACGCTGGAAGAGATCAACGAGGAGATCTGCGAGAGCTTTGAGCACGCAGGCGGTGAGGACTTCACCTATATCCCCTGCCTCAATGACAGCGACGCGCATATCTCTGCCCTGTCGAGCGTCATTCGCAACAACCTCAAGGGCTGGCTCGACTGAGCCCCCTTGTGCAGCACGACATGGGGCCAAGCAGGCAATAAAAAAGGCGGCTGGAGATCCAGCCGCCTTCCTTGTTCTTTAGGGCAACGATTAGTTGCTTGCAGCAGCAGCGGCCACGATGACCAGCAGCAGCAGCGGCAGCAGGATGCCGGAAGAAGAACCGGTTGCTTCTTCAACAATAACCGGCGCTTCAACGATCGGTTCTGCCAGGGAGCCAGCGGATGCAGCGGATGCAGCAGCGACCAGAGCGGCAGCGATAACGAGTTTCTTCATGTTAACCTCCAGAATACGCGCACAGCACACATATGATGTGCGCACTCAAGACTTACCTCGTGGTTTTTTTCTAAGCAGTAAACCCACCGGATTGCAATTGCTTGTTAAATCCCTTTGACCCGCCCCGACGCGGTTGTCGTCAAATTAGCAACACCTGTGTGCCGTTTCGTGCCAACTCAAAAAGCTGGGCGATATGTTCGTTGTAGAGGCCGATGCAGCCATTGGAGGAGCGGCGGCCGATCTTGCGCGTGTCGTGGGTGCCGTGGATACGATAGTACTTCCAGCTCAGATAAAGCGCATGGGTGCCCAGCGGATTGTCCGGTCCCGGCGGGATATAGGCCGGCCATTCCGGGTTGCGCTTGCGCATGTTGGGCGTCGGCGCCCAGCCCGGCCCCTCGACCTTGCGGACAACCCGGGTGCGGCCACGCCGCGTCAGGTCATCACTCAGAGGAACCGACGACGGGAACAGTTTGTAGACCGATTGGTCCTCGGACCAGTAGTGCAACGCGCGACTGTCGATATCCACCAGGATGGCGCCCCGCTTCAGGTTATCGAAATAGGGCCGCCAGTCCTTGGCGCGGAAGGCCGAAATGTTGCGAACAACATTGGGCTCGGGCTCCGGCGGTGGCCGCAGCGGATCATAGGAGGGATCTTCTGCCTCGCTCAGGTCCTGCGCCAGCGCGGGTGCGGCCAGAAGAGATGTCGTGCCTGCAAGGAATTGCCGACGGGTCGGGGTCAAGAATGGTTTGCGTGTCATGACATGCTTCTCTGCAATGAATCTGCGGGATTTCGCTACAGTTTATGGCCGGAATGCCTCAGTCGCAATTCAATCCCCCCATATCTCGCCAATGTGACCGGGCCGGGTTTGCCTATAAGTCACAGGAGCGTTAAGGGACGCTGTGATCCAACACTTAGGGTTTAGAATGACACGCGTATTCCTGATTCTGGCTACACTGACGAGTTTTGTCCTGGCGGCCTGTACCACCGGCAATGATGGGTCCGCGACCGGGTCGGGCGTCTATAGAATTCGCAACGAAGAACGCGTTCAGTTCCGCATGCTCGATTCCGTCAACGCATTGCGCGAAGCCGCCGGCAGCCCCGCCGTGCAGCTGAACGCGCAGTTGAATGCCGCAGCCGCCACCCATTCCCGCGATATGTCGGTGCAAAACCGCCCCTGGCACTTCGGGTCGGATGGCTCCTCGCCATTGGATCGGGTCGCGCGTGTCGGATACAGCGGCGCCCTGCTGGGCGAGGCGATTTCGGAAACCTATGAAAACGAACAGCAGACGCTGGCGGCCTGGATGCAGGACAGCGGCACCCGCTCCGTTATCATGGACCCCAAAGCCACCAACATGGGGTTTTCCTGGTTCCAGGAACCCAATGGCAAGATCTGGTGGACCCTGGTGATGGCCAACTGACGCCGATCCCGACGACCTCTGATACAAAAAGGCCGCTCGTGACATGAGCGGCCTTTTTTGGTGTCTCGTCTTACCTACGCCGGGCCGAGCTAGGCTCTGAGCGTGATCAGCGTGCCGTTGTTGACCATTGCCCAGATTTCCTCGATCTCATCGTTACGCACAGCGATGCAGCCAGCGGTCCAATCCTGAACCCTGGAGGCGCGGCGCCGGTCCGACCTGTCGTTGGGTTCACCGTGAATGAAGATGTCGCCGCCCGGGCTTGCGCCGAGCGCGCGCGCATAGGCCCGATCTGCGGTGTTGGGATAGGAGATCCCGAGGGACAGGTGGAACTGGCTGCGCGGGTTGCGCCGGTCAATCAGATAGCTGCCTTCCGGTGTGCGCCCGTCGCCTTCGATCTGCTTGTGCCCGATGGGGGCAAACCCCAAACCGACGCGGTATTCACGCAAGACATTGCTGTCATTCAGCAGGTAGAGTTTTCGCGCGCCCTTGTTGACCACGACGGACGTCACGGGTGGTCCGTTGTAGCGCGAAATATGGGGGCCGCTGGAACACCCCGCTGTCCCGAGAGCAGCCAGGACGCCTGCTCCAAATGTTCGCCTGTGCATTGTTGTGCTCTGTCCGCTCTTCTAGGCTTTGTGCTCTTTGATTAGCACTACATCAAACTTGGTTAACAAATCCTAATCACTTTTGCGTCGAACTGTCCTGGAGCTGCGAAATGCGATTTTCGATCACCTCCAGCCGGGAAATCACCTGGTCCCGATAGGCATCGGTGCGCTCGCCCTCTTCCTCCGAATGGGCATCCTGCATCGAATTCACGATCAGGCCGACCAGCAGGTTCACCACCGCAAAGGTCGTCACCATGATGAATGGCACGAAGAAGGCCCAGGCATGGGGGTAGACCTCCATCACCGGGCGCACGATGCCCATCGACCAGCTTTCCAATGTCATGATCTGGAACAACGAATAGGCCGACAGCCCAAGGGTGCCAAACCACTCCGGAAAACTGTTTCCAAACAGTTTCGTCGCCATCACCGACCCGATGTAGAAGATGATCGCCATCAACAGAAAGACCGAGCCCATGCCGGGCAGCGCGGTAATGAACCCCTCGACCACCCGCCGCAGCCGCGGTGCCACGGAAATGACCCGCAACACCCGCAAAATCCGCAAGGCCCGCAGCACGGAGAACCCCTGTGCCCCGGGGACCAGGGCGATGCCCACGATCAGAAAATCAAAGATGTTCCAGCCACTGAGAAAGAACCGCAAGCGCCGCACAATGAGCTTTGCCGCGATTTCCAGCACAAAGATCAACAGGCACAGCTTGTCCACGAGGTGAACGATACCGCCCGCATGCGCCATGATGACATCTGAGGTTTCCATGCCCAGTGTCACCGCATTCACCAGAATCACAGCGGTGATAAACCGGCTAAAGCTGTCGCTCTCCAGCACGGCGGTCAGGCGGTCGATCATCGGGCACTCCTCGGGGCAGGTTTCACGATAGGGTCAGACTTGCTGCAAGCTCCGTATGCGATGACCAGCGGAACTGGTCAACGACCTGTACCCAATTCAGCGTATAGCCCGCGTTAACAAGCCGTTCCGCATCCCGGGCAAAGGTAATCGGATTGCACGACACATAGGCGATGGTCGGAATGCGGGCCTGCGCCAGCTCGATCACCTGCGCCTCTGCGCCAGCGCGCGGAGGATCGATCACGACTGCGTCGAACTCTGCACCAAACGGTTTCAGGTCTTCGGGCAACATCGGGTTGCGGAATAGATCGCGGGTTTCGGTGGTGACTTTCTTCAGCCCCTTCGCCTTGCGCCAGCCCAGCTCCAGCGCGCTCAGCATATCGCCCTCGCCCTCGACGGCATGCACCTCCGCCGCCCGGGCCAAGGGCAGGGAAAAGGTCCCGCAGCCTGCAAAGAGATCGACCAGCCGGCGGGCGTCTCCGACGATGTCCTGCACAGCCTCGACAAGCGCGGCCTCTCCCTCCGGTGTCGCCTGCAAGAAGGCACCGGGCGGCGGGCAGACACGGGCGGGTCCAAAGCTCTGTACCGGCGGCTGCTCCATGCCGACAGGTTCGTCATCCCAGGTCAGCCGGGCCAGCCGATAGCGCTCAATCGCCTGCGCCAACTCTATCCGCAATGTGCCATCCAACGGCTTGCCATTGCGCACCAGGACATCGAGACCGGCATCGGAGCTGGTCAAGGTCACAGACAGCGGCGCCTTGCGGCTTGCCCCGATCACAGCGAGCTCTTCGGCCATGGGCAGCGCGGACAACAACTCCGGCGCCAGCAGCTGGCACTCCGGGATTTCAGTGATGATGTCGGACGCGCGGCCATGGAACCCCGCCATCGCCCCTTTCTTTGTGCGCTTGACCGACAGCACCGCGCGGCGGCGGGACCGGGAGGGCGACGTCTTGATCGGACGAAAATCCGTCTCTAACCCGCGTGTTTTCAGGGCCTGACGGACAACATCCGTCTTCCAGTCGGCGACAAACCCGTCGCTTGCGTGTTGCAGCTGGCAGCCGCCACAGGATTTGTAGTGGCGACAGGGCGCCTGCACGCGGTGCTCCGAGGGGGTTTCGATCCGGATATCCGAGAGCACCTGTCCCTCCACCCGGCCGGACACGATTTCTCCCGGCAGGATGCGTGGCGCGTACAGGGGACCCGGGGCGATTCCATCTCCCTGATGTCCTAAACGTGTGATCGTGGCTCTGGTTCTGGCTGCGTCTGTCATGCCCCTGCCTTAGCGCGGAGTGCGCTTGGGCAAAAGACTGAAACGCACCCCGGGGGCCTATTGGGCCGCCGCCGCCGACTCCTCCTCGGTGCGAATGAACCCGCCGGATTGCCGGCTCCAGAACTGCGCATAAAGCCCGTCTTGCGCTAGCAGGCTTTCATGGCTTCCCTGTTCGACAATGCGTCCTGCATCGACGACGATGATCCGGTCCATCTCCGCCAGGGTCGACAAGCGGTGCGCGATCGCCAGCACGGTCTTGCCTTCCATGACCCGGGTCAGAGCCGACTGGATCGCGGCCTCGACCTCGGAATCGAGCGCCGATGTCGCCTCGTCCAACACCAGGATCGGCGCATCCTTGAGAATGGCACGGGCCAGCGCGATGCGTTGCCGCTGCCCCCCCGACAGCTTGACCCCGCGTTCGCCAAGAAAGGCCTCGTAGCCTTCCCGACCCTGACCGTCCTGCAACTCCGTGATGAAGTCATGCGCCTCCGCAGCCTTGGCGGCGGCGATCACCTCCTGTTTGCTGGCGTCGGGCCGACCATAGAGGATGTTCTCCATCGCCGAGCGGTTGAACATCGCCGTTTCCTGGGTGACCATCCCGATCTGGCTGCGCAACGAGTTCTGACTGACCGAGGAAATATCCACATCGTCGATCAGGATACGGCCCTGTTCCGGCTCATAAAGGCGCAGGAGCAACGAAACCAGCGTGGATTTTCCCGCCCCCGATGCGCCCACAATGCCGAGCTTTTCGCCCGGCTTGATGGTCAGGGACAAATCGGCAATCCCCCCGATGTCGCGCCCATAGGTGAACCGCAGATCATCGAAGGTGATCGCGCCATCGCGCACCGTCAGGTCCTTGGCGTCGGTGGCATCTTCGATCCGGTCCGGTCGCGCCAGCGTCTTCATCCCGTTTTCGATCTCGCCAATGTTGGAGTAGATCCCCATCAGGGTGAAGCTGACCCATCCGGTCATTTGCGCAATCCGGATCGAAACCGCACCGGCAGCAACGATGTCGCCCTCGCTGGCCCCGCCCCCCTGCCACAACCAGAGTGTCGCCCCGATCAGCAACACTGGCAACACGCCGGCCAGCGTCATCAGGCAGAACCGGAAGGACGCGGAAAGATATCCGAATTCCAGCGCCTTGTCGCGAAAGGTCACCATCGCGTCCTGAGCGCCGCGCTCCTCGTGGTCGGCATGCGCAAACAGCTGAACGGTCTTGATGTTGGTGATCGTATCCACAACCTGGCCGGTCACATTCGCCCGGGCGCCCGCGCGTCCGGCGGAGCGTTGGCGAATCCGCGGCAGGAACCAGCGGATCATCGCAAAATAGGCCGCCAGCCAGATCAGAAACAGCAGCGTGATGCGCAGATCGACGGCCCCCAGCAAAATCAGTGCCCCCGCAAGCGACGCCAGAGCAAAGGCAACAACATTGATGATCTCGACGACCACCGTGGTGACCGCGGTTGCCGTCTGCATTTGCTTTTGGGCGATGCGGCCTGCGAAGTCATCATCGAAGAACCGCACCGATTGCCCCAGCGTCCAGCGATTGAGGCGGGATAAAACCAGCGGGCTGACATTGGGTTGCACGATGATCCCGTTCGACGCCGCCGAAAGGCCGAACAGCAACGGGCGGACCAGGATGAAAAAGGCCAGCGCCGCCACGATGACCACCGTATTGGTGGCAAAGAACCCCTCCGGGCCGCTGGCAATGGCGGTATCGATCACCAGACCGAGGATATACGCCGTCCCTGCCTCCATTCCGCCCGCCAACGCCGAGCAGACCGCGGCAACCAGCAGTATCGGCCAGGCCCCCGACAGGCACCAGCGCATAAACGCGCGCAGCGTCTGCGGCGGCGGACCATCAGCCGGTTGAAAGGCGTCGATCAGATTTCCAAGCTTCATTCTGCTGCCTCTATGTTCAGGAATCCTCCGGACTGGCGCGCCCAGAATTGTGCATATAGGCCATTCGCCGCCAAAAGCGCCTCGTGCGTGCCCGCTTCGACAATTTTTCCCTGATCCAGAACCAGGATCCGGTCCATCTGCGCAATGGTGGACAGGCGGTGCGCAATGGCGATCACCGTTTTTCCCTCCATCATGCCGTAGAGCGTTTCCTGGATCGCGGCCTCGACCTCGGAGTCCAGCGCCGAGGTGGCTTCATCCAGCAACAGGATCGGGGCATTCTTCAGGATCACCCGTGCCAGCGTCACCCGCTGCCGCTGACCGCCAGAGAGCTTCACTCCGCGCTCACCGACATGGGCATCATAGCCGGTACGGCCCTGCGGGTCTTCGAGATCGAGAATGAAATCATGGGCATGAGCCTTGCGCGCAGCAGCGATCATCTCCTGTTCGCTGGCGTCCGGCCGACCATAGAGCAGGTTATCCCGCACCGATCTGTGCAGCAACGAGCTGTCCTGCTGCACCATACCGATGTTCTGGCGCAGACTGTCCTGCGTCACGGTGGAGATGTCCTGACCATCGATCAGGATACGCCCCCTTTCGATATCGTAAAACCGCAGCAGCAGCTTGACCAATGTCGATTTCCCGGCACCCGAACGTCCAACCAGGCCAACCTTTTCGCCCGGCTTGATCGTCAGATCCAGCTGGTCAAGCCCTCCGGCACCACGTCCATAGTGATGCGACAGCCCATCAAAGGTGATCTCGCCCTTTGTCAGCTGCAGGGGGGTGGCCCCTTTGGCATCGACCAGCTCGATCGGCTGCGCGATCGTTTCCATCCCTTCGGACACCACACCGAGCTGCCGAAAGAAACTGGTCAGCGCCCACATGATCCAGCCGGTCATGGAATTCAGCCGCAGAGTCAGCGCCGTTGCAGCAGCAACAACTCCGACAGAGGCCAGCCCCTGCATCCAGAGGGCAATCCCCCAGCCCACAACGCCGACGATCAACAGACCGTTCAGCATCACCAGGGCTCCGTCCATGATCGTGAAGATCCGCATTTCGGCCTGAAAGGTGGTGCGGGTTTTCTCGATAGCGTCGCGGGCATAGTCCAGTTCGCGATCATGATGGGCAAACATCTTGACCGAGTGGATATTGGAATAGCTGTCCACGACGCGCCCGGTCACGGTTGAGCGGGCATCAGAGGCCGCCTGGCTTGCAGGGCCAACCCGCTTTACCGTCCAGCGGATCAGCGCCCCGTAAAGGACAAACCAGATCACCAGCGGCAGCAGCAGCCTGGGATCTGCGCCCCACAGCAACAGCGCCGCCCCCACGAGGTACGCAAGGGCAAAGGTGATGGCATCAAAAACCTGAAACACCACTTCTCCGGCCGCCGGTGGAGTCTGCATGATCCGGTTGGCAATACGCCCGGCAAAGTCATTCTCGAACCAGCCGACGGATTGGCGCAGCACGTGCTTGTGCGCCCGCCAGCGGATCAGGGTGCCAAAGTTGGGCAGGATGGTGTTGTTGAGGAGCAGCACATCAACCAGCTGAAGCGCCGGACGCACCAGCAGAATGAACAGCGCCACCAGGATCAGTTCGGTGCCGTGACGGGCCCAAACATCTTCGGGAGACCCGGCGAGAAGATCGACCACCCGCCCCATGTATGAAATCAGACCGATTTCGATGGCAGCAACAACGATCGACATCAGACCAGCCGCCCAGAACACGGATTTGAACGGCTGCGCGTAGTCCCGCATGAACGGCCAGAGCCGGGTCGGCGGAGTGTCCGTTTCCGGATAGTCGCAATAGGGGTTTATGAGGTTTTCAAAGAATCGAAACATGGTGTTGCTCCGTCAATTCGAGCAAAGAATAAGAGAAAATGCGATGCGCATGGCAAAAGGCGGTGACCGAGGCCCCCGACCTACCCTACGGGCGGGACTCGGATGTCAATCGTCGTTCCAGATCCCGTAATACATCAGCATTCCTCCGGCCAGTTCCGTTTCACGCTTTATGGGTAGCGCGAGAGAACGGCTTTGTCACGCCCCTGGGGTCATGAAGATTTCCTGACACCCGGGTCAGCTCAGATCGGGCAGGCGCTGCAGGAGCGCCTCTTTGTCGGCTTCAAAACCGCTTGCGATCCACTCCGCCTCAAGCGTCCTGAGCGCACGGCCCAGGGCGGCCCCCTGCACGACCGGCATCAAATCCTGCGCGCAGATCGGAAAGGACGCGGTGGCACCCCGGTCAATATCAGTGTCTAATGTGGGCGAAACAGGCGTTTCCAGCAGCGCGGAGCGCAACAGCATGGCACGCTTCGCGATCTGCGCATCATGACGATACGCAAGCTCTGCCGCGCTTGAACCGTCCGTTGCCAACTCGCGCAGGAGCGCAACACGCGTCGCCGAGGCCTTGCTCAGGCGCAGGGCGTCCCGTGGCTGATCACCGCCCAGCGCTGCAAGGCGGAGTTCCGCCTCGACCGACAAGCCGGCCTCCAGATGGATCAGGGGCGCGAGGGCGCGATCATCGGCACCGGGCAGGATCTGCGCCAACACACCGATCTGGCGCATGGTTGCAACCGAGGGCGCGGGATTGGCCGCAGCCAGCAGTTTCATCATCTCGGCTCCGACCCGTTCGCGCGACAGCTCCGCAAGTCCGTCTTGCGTCTCGGCAATGGCGCCCAGCGCCTCGGGATCAAACCCCTCGTCCGCGTCGCCATACCAGCTGTGAAACCGAAAGTAGCGCAGGATGCGCAGATAATCCTCGCGAATACGCTGGCGGGCTTCGCCGATAAACCGCACCCTGCGCGCATACAGATCATCCAGACCGCCCAGCGGATCGACAACCTCGCCATCCGGGCGCGCATAAAGCGCGTTCATGGTAAAATCGCGCCGTCGCGCATCCTCGGCAATATCGGTCGCAAAGGCCACAACGGCGCGACGCCCATCCGTTGCCACATCCTTGCGGAACGTGGTGACCTCATGCGGGACACCCTCGGCCACGATCGTTACCGTCCCATGATCGATTCCGGTCGGGATCGCTTTGAGGCTGGCGTCGGCCGCGATCTGCATCACACGCGATGGCGCGACATTGGTGGATAGATCCAGGTCCGAGCTGGGTTCACGCAGCAGCGCATTGCGCACGCAACCCCCGACAAAGTAGATCTCGGCCCCCGCAGCAGTCAGCGCCGCGCAGACCGCGCGGGTGGAGGGCGTATACAGCCAGGGCGCATCGATCTTCATTGCAGATCCATCATCGTCGCAAAGCCTCGCAACATGCGCGCAGTTGCCCCCCAGATGTAATAGGGGCCGAAAGGCGCAGTAAAATAATGCCGCCGCGTGCCCCGCCACCGGCGCGATTGTACCTGATAGCGTTCCACATCAAGCACATGTGCAAGCGGCGCGCGAAAGATCTCGGCGACCTCACCCGCTTCGGCACGCGCGTCAAAGGGCTGCTCGATCAGCGCGATCACAGGGGTGACCTGGAACCCGGTCACGGTTTCATGGCACGGAAGATGTCCGAGGACCCGCGGCAATGCCCGTGGGAGTGCAACCTCCTCCCAGGCTTCGCGCAGCGCGGCGTCCGTGACATCCCGATCACCGGCATCCACCTTGCCACCGGGAAACGCGATCTGGCCCGGGTGATGTTTCAGCGCCGATGACCGTTTCGTCAGGAGGACCTGCGGCTCGGCGCCATATGTTTCGATCCCGACCAGCACGCCGGCCGGTCGCAACCTGCGGCCCTCCGGCAATACGGTATCCGGGTTGAGGTCGAAATCAGACGTCACCGTCTGAGCGCGGGCCAGCGCCTCGGCAATCTTCTCCGCAAGCGCTGACACGGGGGTCACTCCTTCGTGGCATCAAAACCAAGCGTGGCGGGATCGAGATCGTAATGCGCCCCGCAGAACTGACAGTCCGCCGTCACCCGGCCCTCTTCGGTGGTCATCGTTTCGATGTCCCGGGCCGAGTAGATCGACAGGCTTTGCCGCACACGGTCCTCCGAACAGGTGCAGCCAAAGCGCACGGATTGCGCATCATACACCCGGGGGCGTTCCTCGTGGAACAGACGCAAGAGCAACTCGCTTGGCGACACCGACGGCCCGATCAGTTCCAGGTCCTCGACCGTTTCGAGCAGGATATTGACGCGGTTCCAGTTCTCTTCTTCCTCGCCGGAGACAAGATCCGCGGCGGTCAGCACCTCACCGGTCCCCTCGCCCTGCGCCGCAAAGGGCGAGGCCTTTGGCATATGCTGCAACATGATGCCGCCCGCGCGCCAGTGCTCAGGCTTGCCCGGTTCGGAGGATTTTCCGAAACTGAGGGAGAACCGCGTCGGCAGCTGTTCGGACTGCGCGAAATAGGCTTCGGCACACTGCGACAACGAGGTCTCCGCCAGCGGCGTGATCCCCTGGTAAGGCTGCGTACCCTCGCCCTGATCAATCAGGATTGCGAAATAGCCCTCGCCCACCTGCTCAAACGGCGCACCATCGGTGATGCGCTCGGGGTCAAAACTGGCATAGGCCCGAATACGGGCGGGCTCGCCTTCCTTTTCCGGGGCGTAGTAATCGGTCGCGATCATCCGCACCGCACCCTTGGACTGGACCTGCAGCGACAGTTTCCAGCGCAGGCTCATGGTCTGGCCGATCAGCGCGGTCAACAGCGCCATCTCGGCCACCAGGGCCTCTACCGGTTGCGGATAGTTGTGTTGTTTCAGGATGCCATCCAGCACGCCGTCCAGCCGCGCCACACGGCCGCGCATGTCGGATGCATCAAGCTGGAAGGGCAGGACGGTATCGTCCCACGCGATTTTCGTACCAAGTGTCATGGGGTTTCCTTAACGGCCGGCTATTGGCATACCGACGCTATATAGACTTTTCAGCCTCAGAGTGAAGGGGAGTCCGGTGATCAGACGGTTTGGAGAGGCACCACGCAGGGATCAGACCTACCGTCTGCGCCCCGGCGCCTATGCGTTGCTGCCACGAGATGGCCAGTTGTTGTTGACCTGTCAACATACCCCGGGGCCGGACATCCAACTGCCGGGCGGCGGGATCGATCCGGGCGAATCACCGATCCCCGCGCTGCATCGCGAGGTCTATGAGGAGACCGGCTGGAAAATCGCAGTCCCAAAACGGGTCGGCAGCTTTCGCCGGTTTGTGTTTATGCCGGAATATGACCTCTGGGCGGAGAAACTCTGCCACATATATGTCGCCCGCCCGGTCTTGCGCCTTAGTGCCCCGATCGAGCCGCATCATAGTGCGCTTTGGCTCCCTACGGAGGATGCGGTCAGAGTGCTCGGGAATGTGGGAGACCAGCATTTTGCCGCGCTGCTGGCACGCTTGGGCTGACCGGCGTCAGGGACCCTGAAACTCAAACAGGGTGGCGGATATGTCATCCTCCAGCCCCTTGTCATCGCCCATCACCTGGGTGAGATGCCAATACAGATCGTCAAGGAATTCCTTGCCGCTGCGCTTCCGGTCGCAGCGCTTGACCAGTTCCACCAGCCCCTCGGTATCGAGCATGGAGCCATCCTTCAGATGCGCTTCGGTGAATCCGTCGGAATAAAGAAGCAGCCTGTCGCCCTTCTCCATTACGAATTCTTCCTGCTCGTAATCCACATCGGGCACCAGCCCCACGGGCACACCACCCCTGCCGATAAACTCCATCGACCCATCGCGACGCAACAGGAGCGGGTGCGGATGCCCGGCCTGCACCATCTTGATCACGCCCGTGCGCAGGTCGGCGATGCAATAGGCCATGGTAAAGTATTCTTCGATGCCGGTATCGGCGATCAGGCGCGCGTTGAGCACACCTGCAACCTCTTCTGGCGGGCGCAGCGCGTAGAAGCGATTGAACTTCTTTTCCATCCCGACATTCTGATCGAAATAGGTCGAGGACAGATAACCGCCCAGCCGCGCGGTCATCATCGCCGAGGTGATCCCGTGGCCGGACACGTCGATGGAATAGAACCCCAGCCGGTTGATCCCGGGCGAGAACATTCCCACCAGGTCACCGCCGATATGGCCGCAGGGTTTCAACAGCAGATTGACCTCGGACTCTCCGAAGGAGCGGGTCAGTTCCGGAACAAGCGATTCCTGGATCTTGCGCGCCTGCATCAGATCCTTGTCGATGGCGTCATATACGGTCTGCAGCTCATCCAGCGTTTCAGACACGATGCGGTTCTTCTCGAACAGCTCGCGCTGCATGCGCAGAATCCGCTCCCCGGCCGAGATCCGCGCCCGCAGCTCGTCCGAGCTGACCGGCTTGGTGAGAAAATCATCCGCGCCCGCATCAAGCCCTTCGGCGACCTCGTTTTTTTCGCTCTTTGAGGTCAGCAGGATGAAGTAGCTGTACGCCTCGTTGGACTTCGCACGAAAGGCCCGGCAAAACTCGATGCCGTTCATCCCGGGCATCATCCAGTCGCTGAGGATCAGGTCGGGCGGATCGACACGACAGATGTCCATTGCCTCCTCGCCGCCCTCGGCCTCGACGACGTCGAAGCCCCACTTCTTGAGCGAGGCCACGAGGATGCGTCGTTGCAAACGGCTGTCATCCACCACCAACACACGTCGGATGGACCCGCTCACAGGCACCTCTTCGCTTTCAACTGAATGCTCTGGCAGCACCGACAATCCCTCATTAACGCGGCGTGTCCCCTCGTGACCTTCTTAGAAAACACTTGATCGGCTTAATAGCTGATGAAGAATAAAATTTTACTCAAGTTTTTTTCCTTTACTATACTTTTACCCGATTTGACATAGGATACGCGCGTCTCCCCCGGAAGTTTGGAAGAAGACGATGATTGACTGGCCACGTGTACGCGAATTGAAAGACGAAGTCGGCGAAGACGGCTTCGAAGAGGTGATCGAACTGTTCCTCGAAGAGGTGGAGGGCGTCATCGACAAATTGAAGTCGGGCGACCGGTCCCAGCTTGAACAGGACCTGCATTTTCTCAAGGGCAGCGCGCTGAACCTCGGCTTTCGGGATTTTTCCAACCTCTGCTTTGAGGGGGAGCGGCTGGCGGCCAACGGGCAGGACAGCACGATCGACCTGCCCGGCGTGTTCTCCAGCTATGACCTGTCTAAGGCCCGCTTCCTTGCCGAAGTGGACCAACAAGCCTGACAGGGATCAGATCACGAACTGCGCCAGCGTTTCATCGTTGGTGATATCCGTATAGGTGAAACCGGCCGCATCCAGCTGTGCAAACAGCGGTGCGAAGTTCTCCGGCCGTTTCGTTTCGATCCCGATCAGCACCGACCCGAAGTTGCGGGCGGACTTCTTCATATATTCAAACCTCGCAATGTCATCTTCGGGACCGAGGATATTGAGGAATTCCTTCAGCGCACCGGGCCTCTGGGGCAGGCGCAACAGGAAATATTTCTTCACCCCGGAATAGCGTTGCGCCCGTTCCTTGACCTCGGGCAGGCGTTCGAAATCGAAATTGCCGCCAGAGGTCAGGCAGACCACCGTCTTGCCCTTGATCCACGTGCGCAGGTCGCCCAGCGCCTCCACGGCCAGCGCACCTGCGGGTTCCAGCACGATGCCTTCGACGTTGAGCATCTCAAGGATCGTGGTGCAGATCCGATCCTCGGTCATGGTCAGCACATCCGGCAACGGCACGTTGCGCAGTATGTCAAAGGGGCGTTCCCCGATCTTTCCGACCGCAGCCCCGTCGACAAAGGTGTCGACCCGCCCCAGCGGAACAGGGTGACCCGCCTCCAGCGCGGCCTTCAGACAGGCGCCCCCTTCGGGCTCCACAAACAGCGCATGCACATCCTCGCCAAAATACTGCGACACGCCTGACGACATGCCGCCGCCGCCAACCGGCAGAACGATATGATCCGGGGCCCTGCCCAGTTGTGCCTCGATCTCGACCGCGATCGACGCCTGCCCCTCGATGACATCGGCATCGTCAAACGGCGACAGGAAGCAGCCGCCCTTTTCGGCACACCAGGCCTGCGCGGCGGCCAGCGTGTCATCGAAATAGTCGCCGATCAGGTGAACCTCGACATTGTCGCCGCCGAACATGCGGGTTTTCTGGATCTTCTGCTGCGGTGTCGTCACCGGCATGAAGATCACACCGCGCTTGCCCATCTGACGGCACATATAGGCCATGCCCTGCGCATGGTTCCCGGCCGAGGCGCAGACAAACAGATCCTTGCCTGCCTGCTTGCGCATGGCATTGAGCGCGCCGCGGATCTTGTAGGAGCGCACCGGGCTCAGGTCCTCGCGCTTGAGGTATATGTCCGCGCCAAAGCGCTGGGACAGGAGTTCGTTGCGTTGCAGCGGCGTGGGCGGGAAGACATCGCGCATCGCCGCCTCGGCCGCTTTGGCCTGGGTCCGGAAGTTGGTCATGGGGATTTGGTGACCCAAAGCCGCGCCCAAGGCAAGAGGGCGCGGCAAAGCATTCCTTGGTATGCCGTCAGCGGCGCTCAGATCGGGCGTTTTTCAACGTAGTGGCCATACAGCGTGGTGAGGATACTGACCTGGATCAGGCCAAACACCACGGAGGTAAGCGCCCACCACACAACCACCACAGGTCCGGTCAGCAAGAGCAGCGATTGTTCGATCGCAAATTGCATCACGACCGTAATCAGCACCAGACCGAACACCGGGCCAAAGGCATCGGATGTTGCCTTCCACGCATCGGTGATGCTCAACCGCGTCTTACCAAGGGCAACATTCGGCAATGTGATAGACAACCGCAGGAACACCCAGGCCGGCAACAAGGCCAGACCCGGCTCCAGGATCGGCAGGACGTGAACAAAGTTCCCGCCGAGCACGCTGGCCAGCACCGCAATCACGATCAGAACCGGGATCATGGCCAGAAGCACCAGAAGCGCGATCAAGATCCCCTGAAACGCATAGGCCAGGATACGATCAAGTTGGAGCGGCGGCAGAAATCCCGGATTCTGCTCTTCCTCCAGGACATAGCGATGCCAGGCCACGATGGGCCACATTGAAATCAGCATGACGACAATGGCGGTCAGCAACACGCTGCCCACAAGGCCGCCGCCGGGAGTGACCTCCGATGCGGCCCCGGGAGACAGGAGCGCCAACACCCCGGTTTGTTGCGCCAGAACCCCGAGGATCACGCCAACCAGCACCGTCGGCAGGAGGAAAATCCGGATGACCATTTGCCAGTTTCGCACCAACATCGACACCGCGTGTTTGAATAAATACCAGCCCGTCATGGAAATGCTCCTATTGAATACAGCTTGCCGTCGCCCCTTCATAACGGAAGGATTCTGGACGAAAAGCCCCGAAAACCTTGCACCCACGTGCAAAAGGCGCTACGGCGCTTGACGTTCTGACCAAGAGGAAAACCCATGTCCGCGCCCAAGAAAGTTGTGCTGGCCTACTCCGGTGGCCTTGATACTTCGATCATCCTGAAATGGTTGCAGACCGAATACGGCTGCGAGGTTGTCACCTTCACCGCCGATCTCGGCCAGGGCGAGGAACTGGAACCGGCGCGAAAGAAGGCAGAGCTTCTGGGCATCAAACCGGAGAACATCTTTATCGAGGACATCCGCGAAGAGTTCGTGCGCGATTTTGTCTTCCCGATGTTCCGCGCCAATGCGGTCTACGAGGGCCTCTATCTGCTGGGCACCTCGATCGCGCGTCCGCTGATCTCCAAACGTCTTGTCGAGATCGCGGAAGCCACCGGCGCCGACGCCGTGTCGCACGGCGCGACCGGCAAGGGCAACGATCAGGTGCGGTTCGAACTCTCGGCCTACGCGCTGAACCCCGACATCAAGGTGATCGCGCCCTGGCGTGAGTGGGATCTGACCTCGCGCACCAAACTGCTGGAATTTGCCGAGGCAAACCAGATCCCGATCGCCAAGGACAAGCGCGGCGAAGCGCCCTTCTCGGTTGATGCCAACCTGCTGCACACCTCCTCCGAGGGCAAGGTGCTGGAAGACCCGGCCGAAATGGCGCCAGACTACGTATTCCAGCGTACCGTGAACCCCGAAGACGCGCCGGATGAACCCGAATTCATCGAGATCACCTTTGAACAAGGCGATGCGGTTGCGATCAACGGTGAGGCCATGAGCCCGGCAACGATCCTGACCCAGCTCAACGAATACGGCCGCAAGCATGGCATCGGTCGTCTCGATTTCGTCGAGAACCGCTTTGTGGGCATGAAGTCCCGCGGCATCTACGAGACCCCCGGCGGCGACATCCTGCTGGAAGCGCACCGCGGTATCGAACAGATCACGCTCGACAGCGGCGCTGGCCACCTGAAGGACTCGATCATGCCGCGCTATGCGGAACTGATCTACAACGGCTTCTGGTATTCCCCGGAGCGTGAGATGCTTCAGGCACTGATTGATGAGAGCCAGAAGCATGTCACCGGCACCGTCCGTCTGAAACTCTACAAAGGCTCCGCCAAAACCGTTGGCCGCTGGTCCGAGCATTCGCTCTATTCCGAGGCGCATGTGACGTTTGAAGAAGACGCGGGCGCCTATGACCAGAAAGACGCACAGGGCTTCATCCAGCTCAATGCGCTGCGCCTGAAGTTGCTCGCCGCACGCAACAAGCGCGTGAAATAATATGGCCGGGGACGACTTCGAAGACGACTTTCCAGAGGACGATCTGGAAGAGGAGCTCGACATGTTCGTCGAGGCCCAGGACGCGGTCTGGGGCGATGTCGTGGCCGAACTCAAGGCTGGAAAGAAGACGAGCCACTGGATGTGGTTCGTCTTTCCGCAGCTGGCCAGCCTCGGGCAATCCCACATGGCGCAGCTCTACGGTCTGGAAGATCTGAAAGAAGCGCAGATCTATCTGGATCACCCGGTCCTGCGGCAACGCCTGATCGAGGTTTGCGATCTGATGCTGGGTCATGCCGGCAAGGACGCCGCAGAGATCCTGGGCCCGGTGGATGCCAAAAAGCTGCGCTCGTCCATGACGCTCTTTGCCGCTGCACCGAATGCGCCCGATCACTGCGCCCAGATCCTGCAACTGTTCTACGCCGGTGAACCCTGCTCCCATACTGCGGATGAAATCGGCTGAACTCGGCTGTTCCTGTGCAAAACCGGGCAACTTGCAGGCAAAAGACCTGTCGCGCTCCGGGCAAGTTTTGCTAAGCTTGGCATGACCTGAGACACAAACCGGGAGTGGCGCAGTGAAGCCTATGATCCTCAGCGGCCTGATGCTTTGTCTGGCCTCGCCTGTGCTTGCAGATTTCAACATCTGCAACAAGACAAACAGCAAGGCCTTTGCCTCCATCGGCTACAAGGATGGCGACACATGGGTGTCAGAGGGCTGGTGGACGATCGAACCGGGCGATTGCAGCATTCCTGTCGTTGGCGATCTGAAGAACCGCTACTACTACATCCGCGCCGAGAGCGAGACCGGGAACTGGACCGGTGATTATTCCTTTTGCTACATCAACGACGCCTACACCATTCGTGGCGACGAGAACTGCACCTCTCGTGGCTACAAGACCGGAGGCTTCTTTGAGGTCGACACCGGCAATGCTCTGGACTGGACCCAGAACCTGACGGATTGAGCCGTCCCGCTGCCCCTTGGTCACGCTTGTCAGTTTATGCCCCGACCCCCTAAGCCTGTGCGCATCACCGCAGTTGGGGGGGGGCGCAATGATGGAAGAGATCGCAACGGATATTCGCAACGGTCTGGATGGCAAGAGCTTTGACGGGTCGTTGAAGTTCGACTGTGGCTCCGAGGGTGTGATCGTTCTCGACAACGGCAATGTCACCACCCGGGAACAAGCCACCGATTGCACATTGCGCCTGAGCATCGAAAACCTGAAAAAGCTCCTGCGCGGGCAGCTGAATCCGATGACCGCCGTGATGATGGGGAAGATCAAGATTTCCGGCGACATGGCGGTCGCGATGAAGCTCGGCAAACTGATCGGCTGACCGCTGCGGGCTCAGATCTTGATCGCCCGCATCTCCTCGTAGATTTCCATTGCCTGTTCCAAAACCGGTTGCAGACGCGCCGGAGCCTCGGGCAATGCCCCTTCTGGCCCGGCGAAACCGGTCGAGTTCCACACCGCCCCGTACCAATGCGGCGCCCAGACGCCGTCATCCTTGTGGCCGCCCTTCGGCCAGCTCAACATCTCGGGCGAAAACGGCAAGCCGATCGCCTCGCACAGCTGTTCCAGCTTTTCCCTGGGGTTCTGGCGGATATCGTAGCTGTCGATCACCAGCGGTTTCTGTCCCCATCTGCGCACAAGCTCGATCAGCTCCATCTGCTGGCTGAACCCGATGTCGTCGAGGCCAATCTGGTCATATTTCGCGGCAAAGGAGGCGATCACCCGCGCGGGATGGCGGATGAGAAAGACATTGGTGACATCACGCAGCCACTCACGGGGCACCTCCGCGATCATGTGCTGGCACATGTGTTTCTGATAGAAATGCGGCCTGGCGCCGGGCACCGGTCCCAGGAGCTGCTCTGCGACGACCGATGGATCCTGCGGTTGGCTGTCCAGAATGTCGTCGCGCATCGGATGCTCAAGGCCGGTGCGGGCCAGATAGGCGGCGTAGAACGGTTCGTCCACAACCGCGCAATCGCTGCGCGCCCCAAAGGCATACATCATGGCGGTAGACAGGTTCCTCGGTCCCGACCACATGGCAATCCGCATCACTATACTCCCTGACCTCATGCAATTTTTGCCGACGCTAGAAGAAACTCCCCGGCGCGCCAACCGGTAAACTGCCGTCACCGATGCGTGACATTCGATGTCACTCCCTTGGCGCAGCACGTCGCGTCAGGCAGGCTCGTCGCAATGCAGGAACCCCTTCATTCAGGAGGATGCCATGGGTCGTCTGGATACACTGAAACACATCACGCTCGCCGCGTTCATCATGATCGGATCGCTGGCAAAGGGCATCGAAGCACGCGCCCAGTCGCAACAGGAACTGATTGTGGCAGGCGGCTGTTTCTGGTGCGTCGAGAGCGATTTTGAATCGGTAAAAGGTGTCTCGGAGGTGATCTCCGGTTACACCGGCGGCACCACCAAGAACCCCACCTACAAACAGGTCGGACGCGGCGGCACCGGGCATTACGAGGCGGTTAAAATCCTCTTCGATCCCTCTGTCATCCGGCGCGAGAGCCTACTGGAGTTGTTCTTCCGTTCGATCGATCCGACCGACGCCGGCGGACAGTTCTGCGATCGGGGCGAGGTCTACCGAACCGCGATATTCGTCTCTAACAAGGCAGAAAAGGCTCTCGCCGAGCAAGTCCGATCCGACGCCCAGAGGGAGCTTGGCCAGAAAATCGTCACACCGATCCTGGATGCCAAAACATTCTACGACGCCGAGGACTATCATCAGGACTACTACAAGGGCGACGGGCTGGTGTTGACCCGTTTTGGCCCGCTGCGCCAATCCAAAGCCTACAAACGCTATCGCACCGCCTGTGGTCGTGATGCGCGGGTTGCAGACCTGTGGGGCGACGAGGCGCCCTTTGTCGGAACACATTAAACCCTGCGCAACAGGTGCAGAAAAGGGGCCTCAGAGGGCCCCTTTCTACAGGTTGAAATGTCCAGGCCTCAGAAACTGGCCTCCTGCACCTCTTTCAAATCTGGGATCACATCCGCGGCCCCGTGACGTGTGACCATCAACGCACCGGCGCGCGACGCCTGCGCCATAGCTTGTGCCATCGGCAGGCCACGGTCCAATGCGGCGAGCACGTAGCCGGTAAAGGTATCGCCCGCGCCGGTGGTATCCACGGGCGTCACTTTCTGCGCAGGAATATCTGTAGCGGTCCCGGTACGGCCATCAAAATGGCGCGCGCCCTCGGCACCAAGTGTGACGATCACATCGTCCACGCCCAGATCCTGCGGTGCTTTGCCGGTCGCATCCTGAAGCTGCGCCGCCTCGACTTCATTGAGGAACAACAGATCCATGAATGGCAAAACCGCCTGCACCGCCGCTGCATCAAACGGCGCTGCCGCATAGGCTACACGCAGGCCAAGCTTGCGACCGATCTCGGCTGCCTCGGCCTGCATGTTCGTCTCATTCTGCATCAGAAGAATGTCACCGGCATGCGCAGCGGTCAGGGCCTGACCGATTTGATCCGCGCTCAGGGCCCGGTTCGCACCGGGATAGAGAATGATCTGGTTCTCCCCCGCCGGGTCGACCGCGATGATCGCATGCCCGGTGGCGGTATCCATCTGCGCGATGTGGCGCGTATCGACGCCGTATTCGGTCAACCGATCAACGCACCATTTGCCCTCCGGGCCGACTGCACCGATGTGACAGGCATGCGCACCGGCCCGCGCCGCCGCAACCGACATATTCGCGCCCTTGCCGCCAAGCCCCTGTTCCAGAGAGTTGGCGGCCAGCGTTTCGCCGGGGGCCGGCATATGCGGCAGGGCATAGACCATGTCTATATTGATCGACCCAAGGTTCCAGATTGCCATGATGCGTGCCCCCTCGTGGTTCAGCCGATGTTGCAGGCCGCCAGAACGGCCATGTTCAGCACGTCATTGGCGGTCGAGCTGGTAGAGCAGATCTGGATCGGCTTGTCGACGCCCGACAGGATCGGCCCCACAACAGTCGCCCCGCCCATTTCCTGCATCAGCTTGACCGAGATCGAAGCCGAGTGCCGTGCCGGAACCACCAGGATATTGGCCGGACCGGACAGGCGCTGGAACGGGTAATGCTCCTGCGACTTGGCATTCAGCGCCACATCCACGGTCATCTCACCCTCATATTCGAAATCGACGCCGCGTTTATCCAGAACGGTCGGCGCGATATGCATCTTCTCCGCCCGCTCCGACACCGGATAGCCAAAGGTCGAGAAGCTCACGAAGGCCACCCGGGGTTCAAGCCCCATGTGGCGGGCCACACCGGCGGCGCGTTCCGCAATGGTGGCAAGGTCGTTCTCGTTTGGCCATTCATGCACCAGCGTGTCGCCGATCAACACGATCCGCCCCTTGTGCAAGAGCGCCGTCACCCCGGCCACACCGTGGTCCGCATCGGCGTCGAACACATGGTTGATGCGTTCCAGCACATGCGCGGATTTCCGGGTCGCCCCGGTCACCAGACCATCGCCGTGCCCATGTGCCAGCATCAGCGCAGAAAACACATGCCGGTCACGTCCCACCAAACGGTGGATATCCTTGCGATCAAAACCCTTACGGTTCAGGCGGTTATAAAGGAATTCCTTATAGGCATCAAAGTGGTGCGTATTGGCCGCGTTGACCACCTCCAATTCGCGCACCGCATCGCCCAGACCGGCCTCTTCGAGCTTGGCTTTGACATCCTCCTGACGGCCAACCACCAGCGCCTTGCCAAAGCCCGAGCGCTGATAGGTCACAGCCGCACGCAGCACACGCGGATCATCCCCTTCGGCAAAGATCATACGAGACTGTGCCGCACGGGCGCGCGCGTTGAGGCCGCGCAGGATCGATTGCGTCGGGTCCATCCGTCCCCGCAGGCCGTGTTCGTAGGCGTCCATGTCGATGATCGGACGGCGCGCCACGCCGGTATCCATACCGGCCTTGGCAACCGCAGGCGGGATGCGGTGGATCAAACGCGGGTCAAACGGCGTCGGGATGATGTAGTCGCGACCAAAGGACAGCGATTTGCCGTAGGCCAGCGCCACCTCATCCGGCACATCCTCACGGGCCAGACGGGCCAGTGCGTGGGCACAGGCGATCTTCATCTCGTCGTTGATGGCGCGCGCATGAATGTCGAGCGCCCCACGGAACAGGTAGGGAAAGCCCAGCACATTGTTCACCTGGTTCGGATAGTCCGAACGCCCAGTGGCAACGATGGCATCCACACGGACCTCATGCGCCTCTTCGGGGGTGATCTCGGGATCGGGGTTCGCCATGGCAAAGATGACCGGATTATCGGCCATGGATTTCACCATCTCTTGGGTCACAGCGCCCCGGACCGACACGCCGAGGAAAACATCCGCGCCGTTCATGGCGTCTTCGAGGGACCGCAGCTCGGTCTTGACCGCGTGGGCCGACTTCCACTGGTTCATCCCTTCGGTCCGACCCTGGTAGATCACGCCCTTGGTGTCGCAGACGATGCAGTTCTCATGCCGCGCGCCCATGGATTTCAACAGCTCGATACAGGCGATGCCTGCAGCCCCTGCCCCATTGAGGACAATCCGGACATCTTCGATTTTCTTGCCAGACAGATGCAAAGCATTGATCAGGCCAGCGGCACAGATCACCGCGGTGCCGTGCTGGTCATCGTGGAAGACCGGAATATCCATCTCTTCCTTGAGCTTCTGCTCGATGATGAAACACTCGGGCGCCTTGATGTCTTCGAGGTTGATACCGCCAAAGGTCGGCCCCATCAGCTTCACAGCCTTGATGAACTCGTCCGGGTCCTCGGTGTCGAGCTCGATGTCGATCGAATTCACATCCGCAAAACGTTTGAAAAGGACCGATTTGCCTTCCATCACCGGTTTGGAGCCGAGTGCGCCGAGATTACCAAGCCCCAGAACCGCCGTCCCGTTGGAGATCACCGCAACAAGATTGCCCTTGTTGGTGTAATCATAGGCAAGTTCGGGGTTTTCGGCGATCGCCTCACAGGGGACCGCCACGCCGGGGCTATAGGCCAAGGACAGATCCCGCTGGGTGGTCATGGGGACCGTCGCGGTGACCTCCCATTTGCCGGGGCTGGGTTCCAGGTGAAAGGCCAGCGCCTCTTCATTGGTGATCTTGGCTTTGGGCATGTCGGTCTTCGTCCTCTCCTAGTCGAAAACTGTCATATCCCAGCGGCCGCAGCCTCTCAATCCACCGCTTTCACAATTCACTCTTTTGCATTTCTTTCAAATCACGGCTTAAAATCGAAAGGGTTTGTCAAAGTTTGGCCCCAATCCAGACCCGTCTTTGCTACACTTCCTTGGTGTTTCTTAACTGCACTTGCTGCCCAAGTGGCGCAGCGACTCATCTGTCGACTGCATATGTCAGAATGGCATCCCCCGTCCGTTCGGGCCTTTTCCGCGCGGGCCAATGAAGCATGCATACCAGGTATTGGGTTATATAGGGGTGCACAAATGACAAGTATCAACACCAACCCGGGCGCAGAGATCGCGCTTCGGGTTCTCACCGACAAGCAGGTGGAAAAGGAGGATGTCCAGGACGACATCTCCACCGGCAAAGAGGTCGACAAGGCCAAGGACGCTCCGGCGATCTGGGCCATTTCCGAAATCATGGGGTCTGATCTAGCCGGGTTCGAAGCCACCTCCAGTGGCTTGAACGTCGGCGAGGCCACCGTCTCCGTTGCCTCTGCCGGTGCGGAACAGATCACCTCGATCCTCACCGACATGAAGGAGCTGACGGTCCAGGCCAGCTCCGGTGTCGGCGACTACTCGATGATCGAGGAACAGCTGGCCCAGAAGACAGAGCAGATCAACACGATCATTTCGTCCTCTGGCTTCAACGGCGTCAATCTTCTGGCAACCGACGCCGATGGCAATGGCGGCACGGGTCTGACGGTCGCGGCGTCTCAGGATCGCTCCGGTGACGCGGCGCCGACGCAATCCACGATCACCGTCGACAGCGTCGATTTCGAAAGCAGCACCAGCTTTGACATCAACAATCGTACCACGGTGACAGATGCAGCCTCGGCCCGTACCGCCCTTGGCGAAATCGAGGGTTTCTTGCGCTATGCCACCGACAGTGCCGCGGCTCTCGGTGCCGGTGCGCAGCAGATGGCAGAGCAGGATGTCTTTCTCAACAAGCTGAGCGACGCCGTGAAAATGGGCATCAGCGAGCTGACCGATACGGACATGGAAGACGCCGCCGCCCGATACGAGGCCCTCAGCGCTCAGGAACAGCTCAGCGGGCTGTCGCTCTCGATCGCCAACGCCTCACCGGGATCCTTGCGGTCGCTCTACTCCTGATCGCCCTGAAAACAATACCTCTGGCCGAGTTCCGCAGATGCGGGGTTCGGCCTTTGGATTGCCGGGTTTTCCTCGCGACTCGAGCCATGTAAACGTCATGCGACCTGACGAATGGGGGCTCGCATGTCTGTCACGCCGATGATGGCGCAATATCTCGAGATCAAGGCGCAATACCCGGATGCGCTGCTTTTCTATCGCATGGGCGATTTCTACGAGATGTTCTTTGAGGACGCGGTGAACGCCGCCGAGGCGCTTGATATCGCCCTCACCAAACGCGGCAAACACGAAGGTGAAGACATCCCCATGTGCGGCGTGCCCGTGCACGCGGCAGAGGGCTATCTCCTGACCCTGATCCGCAAGGGGTTTCGGGTTGCTGTCGGGGAACAGATGGAAAGCCCGGCCGAGGCCAAAAAACGCGGTTCCAAATCCGTTGTGAAACGCGATGTGGTGCGTCTGGTCACCCCCGGCACATTGACCGAGGATTCCCTGCTGGAGGCCCGTCGGCATAATTTCCTCGTGGCCTATTCGGAACTGCGCGATCAAGCCGCGCTTGCCTGGGCCGATATTTCCACCGGTGTGTTCCACGTGATGCCGGTCGCCCGTGTACGGCTCAGCCCGGAGCTCGCGCGCCTTGCTCCGTCAGAGTTGATCGTCGCCGATGGCGCAGTTTATGACGCCACGCTACCGCTGGCGGAGGAATACAAGATCCCGCTGACCCCGCTGGGCAAGGCCAGTTTTGACAGCACCGCCGCCGAAAAACGTCTCTGTAGCCTGTTCAACGTGGGCGCACTCGATGGGTTTGGCACCTTCAGCCGCGCCGAAATTTCCGCGATGGGCGCTGTGGTGGACTATCTGGAGATCACACAGAAGGGCAAACTGCCGCTGTTGCAGCCGCCCTTGCAAGAGTCCGAAGATCGCACCGTTCAAATCGACGCCTCGACGCGGCGCAATTTGGAGCTCACCCGCTCACTTTCTGGGGGGCGCGCCGGATCGCTCCTCGCGGTCGTGGATCGTACCGTGACCCCGGGGGGCGCGCGTCTACTGGAACAACGGCTGTCCAGCCCCTCGCGCAATCTCGATGTGATCTCTTCGCGTCTTGCTGCGCTCGATGCCGCCGTTGAGGACCCGACGCGAAGCGATGCGCTGCGGGGTCTTTTGCGCAAAACGCCTGATATCGACCGGGCCCTGTCGCGACTTGCGCTGGACCGCGGCGGCCCCCGCGACCTCGCCGCCATTCGCAACGCGCTGAGCCAAGGCGAAGAGATCGAGCGCGAACTTCAGGGCGAAGATCTACCGCCTCTTCTGACAGAGGCCAGAAACGCCCTTGGCGGCTTTGATGAGCTTCTGTCCTTGCTGGATGCAGCCTTGATCGCAGAGCCCCCCTTGCTCGCCCGTGATGGCGGTTTTATCGCGGCAGGATATGACAGCGAATTGGACGAGGCCCGGACCCTGCGCGACGAGGGCCGCTCCGTCATCGCAGGTCTCCAGAAGAAATACGCGGAACACACCGGCATCAGCTCGCTGAAGATCAAGCACAACAACGTGCTTGGCTATTTCATCGAAACCACCGCGACCCACGCCGCCAAAATGCAGTCGGCACCGATGTCGGAAACCTACATCCACCGGCAAACCACCGCAAATCAGGTGCGGTTCACAACGGTGGAGTTGAGCGAGATTGAAACCAAGATCCTCAATGCCGGAAACCTGGCCCTGGAGATCGAAAAGCGGCTCTATCAAAGGCTTTCCGGCGCAATTCTCGACTGCGCCGCGCGTCTCAACCAGGCTGCACGTGGCTTTGCCGAGATTGATCTGGTGACCGCATTGGCCGATCTGGCCCGCGGTGAAAACTGGACCCGGCCACGGGTTGATACCTCGCGCGCGTTTCACGTGGACGGGGGCCGCCATCCGGTCGTGGAACAGGCGCTGCGCCAACAAGGGGGCGAGACTTTCGTTGCCAATGACTGCGACCTCAGCACGGACGATGGCGCCGCTGTCTGGTTGCTGACCGGTCCGAACATGGCTGGTAAATCAACCTTCCTGCGTCAGAATGCGCTGATCGCAGTTCTGGCCCAGATGGGCAGCTATGTACCGGCTGAATCCGCCCACATCGGCATGGTCAGCCAGCTGTTCAGCCGCGTCGGAGCTTCCGACGACCTCGCCCGGGGGCGCTCAACCTTCATGGTGGAGATGGTGGAAACTGCCGCCATCCTGAACCAAGCCGATGACCGCGCGCTGGTGATCCTTGATGAAATCGGACGTGGCACGGCCACCTACGATGGCCTGTCGATCGCCTGGGCGACGCTTGAACATCTGCATGAGGTCAACCGCTCCCGCGCGCTCTTTGCCACCCACTACCACGAATTGACCCAGCTCGCCGCAAAGCTGCCCGGTGTCGACAATGCCACGGTGTCGGTCAAGGAGTGGGAAGGCGAAGTAATCTTCCTGCATGAAGTCAAAAAAGGCGCCGCAGATCGCTCCTACGGTGTGCAAGTGGCGCAACTGGCGGGCCTACCCGCTTCCGTCGTGGAACGCGCACGCAGCGTCCTTGATATGCTGGAGAAAAGCAGCCGCGAAGGCGGCGGCGCGGGCAAGGTACAAATCGATGACCTGCCACTGTTCGCCGCAGCGCCAGCGCCGCAGCCCAAACCCGCCAAAGGCCCCTCGCCGGCAGAAAAGCTCCTCGAAGAGATCTTCCCCGATGATCTCACCCCGCGTGAAGCACTCGAAGCACTCTACCGGCTCAAAGACGCCAGCAAGAGCTAAGAAAAAAAGGCGGTCCCAAACGGCCGCCCTTTCATCTTTTTAAAAATACCTCCGCCGGAGGCATGGGCCCATCAGGGCCCATTTCTATTAGGACGCGGGCGTCGACGACACACCAACCTGTGCGGGTCGCAGCAGGCGGTCATGCAGCATAAAGCCCTCCGCGGACACCTGAATGATGTCACCGGCCTTTGTTCCGGGCACGGGTGCCTCGAACATGGCCTCATGCACCTGCGGGTCAAACCGGTCTCCAACCTCAGGTGTTACCACCTGAATACCGTGCTTTTGGAACACGTCCAGCAGCGCGCGCATGGTCAGTTCGACCCCTTCGATCAACGCAGCGGACACGGCCTTCTGCTCTTCGGTTGCAGCCTCAACCGCACGCTTCATGTTGTCATAAACCGGCAGCATGTCCCGCGCCAGTTTGGAGCCGCCATACTGCTCCGCCTCACGCCGTGCTTTGTCGCCACGCTTGCGCGCGTTTTCCGCATCGGCCAAGGCGCGCATGAAGCGGTCCTTGTATTCATCACGCTCCGCACGCAAGCTGTCCAGCTCCAGCGCTTCGTCGTCGAATTCCTCGGTCTGAGCCGACAGCTCCTCGGCTTCGGCTGCCTCGATATCGTCCAAAAAGTCTTCGTTCTTGGGCTCTGCCATAATCCACCTCTAGCTCCGGTCGGATACCATTTTCCCGACCAGTTGTGCCGTGTAGTCCACGATCGGCACAATCCGTCCGTAGTTCAGGCGCGTGGGGCCGATGACCCCGACCGCACCGATGATCTTTCGATCAGCGTTCATATATGGAGACACCACCAAAGAGGAACCCGAAAGTGAGAAAAGTTTGTTCTCCGAGCCGATAAAAATGCGCACACCGTCGCCTTCTTCGGTCAGTTCAAGGAATTCGGCGATGTCACGTTTGCGTTCCAGATCGTCAAACAGGCTGCGGATCTTCTCCAATTCGTCCGGCGCACCGTCTTCCGAGAGGAGATTCGCCCGTCCCCGCACGATCAAACGTGCCTGATCGCCGTTCTCATCTTCCCAGGCCGCAAGCCCGCTTTCGATCATGTCGCTTGCAAGCGTGTCGATCTCCTGACGGCGCTTTTCGATCTCGACCTGCACATCCTTGCGCACGTCGCTCAATGTGCGCCCCTCAATCAGCGCATTGAGGAAATTGGCCGCTTCCCGCATCGAGCTTGGCGTCTGCCCCGGCGGCGGCGTGAACAGCCGGTTTTCCACATGCCCGTCCGAGAACACCAGAACCACCAGCGCACGATCCTGCGCCAGAGACACAAATTCGATATGGCGCAGTTCCGCCTCGTGCTTGGGCGTCAGCACCAGCGATGCTCCATGCGTCACACCCGAAAGCGCAGCCCCCACACGATCCAGCATGCCGCCCACATCGCTGGAATTGTCCCCCAACGTACGGTCGATCATCTCGCGATCCTGCCGGCTCGGATCGCCCATCTGCAACAGGCCATCAACAAACAACCGCAACCCCATCTGCGTTGGAATACGGCCCGCGCTGACATGCGGGCTGTCGAGCAGGCCGAGATATTCCAGATCCTGCATGACATTCCGAACAGTCGCGGCGCTGACCTTCTCACTCAGGGATCGCGTCAGGGTCCGGCTGCCGACAGGCCCACCGGTATCCAGATAGTTCTCCACCAGTATCCGAAACACCTCGCGTGAGCGATCATTCATATCCTGGAGAATGGAATTCGCGTTCGTCATCTCTTACCCGATGTTTCCGACCCGAAGGCCTTCATACCCCTCATTTGTCACTAAAGCGCATCCTCAGATATGGTCAATGACCCTTGCATCGCCAACCCCACGGGCGGTATCGACGGGGCAACAACAAAAGGATATCCACATGCGACCCTCCGGACGTGCCCTGAATGAAATGCGCAGCGTTTCCATTGAAACCGGCTTTACCAAACATGCAGAAGGATCCTGCCTGATCAAGATGGGCGACACCCACGTTCTGTGTACCGCAACGATCGAGGACCGCGTTCCCCCCTTCATCAAAGGCTCTGGCCTGGGTTGGGTCACCGCTGAATACGGCATGCTGCCCCGCGCGACCAACACCCGTATGCGTCGTGAGGCTGCGTCCGGCAAACAAGGCGGGCGCACCGTCGAAATTCAGCGTCTGATCGGCCGTGCACTGCGTGCAGGTGTTGACCGCGTCGCCCTGGGCGAACGCCAGATCACCGTTGACTGCGATGTGCTTCAGGCCGACGGTGGTACCCGCTGCGCGTCGATCACCGGTGGTTGGGTGGCGCTGCGTCTGGCTGTCAACAAGCTGATGAAAGCGGGCGACGTCACAATGGACCCGCTGGTTGATCCGGTGTCCGCCATTTCCTGCGGCATCTATGCGGGCCAGCCCGTGCTTGATCTCGACTACCCCGAGGATTCCGAGGCCGGCGTCGATGGCAACTTTATCATGACGGGTTCGGGCAAACTCATCGAGGTTCAGATGAGCGCCGAGGGCTCTGTTTTCTCTCGCGATCAGATGAATGAGCTGATGGACCTTGCGGCCAAAGGCACATCCGAACTCGCAGAGATGCAGAAGGCAGCCTGCGCATGACCCGCAAATTCGAAGGCGATACCTTACTGGTCGCCACACATAACGCAGGAAAGCTGGGCGAGATCACCGAGATCCTCGCGCCCTTTGGCGTGAAGGTTGTCGGTGCGGGCGAAATGAACCTGCCCGAACCCGAAGAGACCGAAGACACTTTCGTCGGCAACGCCCGCATCAAGGCGCATGCCGCGGCAACGGCCACCGGCCTCCCAGCCCTTTCGGATGACAGCGGCATCACCATCGACGCGCTCGATGGTGCGCCCGGCGTCTATACCGCAGATTGGGCCGAGACCGATCAGGGGCGGGACTTCATGATGGCGATGACCCGCGCCAATGATGAAATTACCGCAAAAGGCCCGGATGCCCCCCGTACTGCGCAATTTCGCTGCACTTTGGTTCTGGCGTGGCCCGACGGTCACGATGAGGTCTTTGAGGGCGTGATGCCCGGACGCCTTGTCTGGCCCATCCGTGGCGAGGGCGGCTTTGGCTATGATCCGATGTTCATGCCCGAAGGCTATGACGTGACCTGCGCGCAGATGGACAAGGCGGAGAAAAACCGCATCAGCCATCGTGGCCGCGCATTGGCCCAGTTTGTACAGGGGTGTTTTGGTGGATGATTGGCGCAACGGGGGCTTTGGTCTCTACGTGCATTGGCCGTTCTGTCAGGCCAAATGCCCCTACTGCGACTTCAATAGCCATGTGGTTTCCCAGATCGATCAATCGGCCTGGGTGACCGCCTATCAATCCGAGCTGCGCCGCATGGGCGAGCTGCTCCCGGATCGCCTGCTGAATTCCATCTTTTTTGGCGGTGGCACACCCTCGCTGATGCATCCGGATACCGTCGCTGCGGTGATTGAAGCGGCGCGCGAGAACTGGACCTTTGCCAACGACATCGAGATCTCGCTAGAGGCCAATCCGGGTTCCGTCGAGGCGGGGCGATTTGCCGGTTATCGTGATGCTGGCGTAAATCGCATCTCGATGGGAGTACAGGCGCTGAACGACGATGACCTGCGTCGCCTGGGCCGCATTCATTCTGTCGATGAGGCGCGGACAGCCATTGACGTGGCGCGGAATTGTTTTGATCGCGTCAGCTTTGATCTGATCTACGCACGTCAGGGTCAGACCTTGGCGGCGTGGAAGGCAGAGCTTTCCGAGGCCCTCAGCATGGCGATCGACCACCTCTCCCTCTACCAGCTCACGATCGAGGACGGCACCGCCTTTGGGGATCGCTACGCACGTGGCAAACTCCGTGACCTCCCCACAGACGACAACGCCGCCGATATGTATCTTGCGACTCAAGACATCTGCGACGCCTACGGTCTTCCCGGATATGAGATTTCCAACCACGCCCCTCCCGGCGCGGAAAGCCGCCACAATCAGATCTACTGGCGCTATGGCGATTACGTTGGGGTTGGTCCCGGCGCGCATGGCAGAATCACGCTGAATGGTCAGCGGTATGCAACCGAAGCCCCTCGCGCGCCCGGTGCTTGGCTTGACGCCGTGAAAAAGGGGAGCGGCCTCCTCCCTTTCGACCCGCTGTCCCAAGAAGATCAAGTGGCTGAACACATGATGATGGGGATGCGTTTACATGAGGGCCTAGACCTCGATCGCCATTCCAGTCTCGCGGGTCTCCCGCTCTCCACGACCAAAATTCACCAGCTCCTTGAGCTGGGAATGATTGACGTGGACGGATCACGGCTCAAGGCTACTTCTGAGGGACGAGCGGTTTTGAACGCTGTGCTCCGTGAACTCCTAATGGATTGATTTATGAAGATTATCTACCTCTGCCTTGGTCTGTTCTGCGTCCTGATGGCGATGGTAGGGATCGCACTTCCATTGCTACCAACCGTTCCGTTTCTCCTATTGGCTGCCTTCTTTTTCGCGCGCTCCTCTGATCGCTTGCATGACTGGTTGCTCTCCCACGCCACCTTTGGCCCAATGATCTCGGACTGGAACGAACACGGCGCCATTCGCATTGGCGCAAAAAAAGCGGCCACCGTGTCGGTCGCCGCTGTCTTATTGCTCTCGATCTTTCTTCAACTTCCCGGCCACATCCTGTTGATACAATCGGTGACCTTGGCCGCGGTGATGATCTTTATCTGGACCCGCCCTAACGGCTAAGCAGATTGCACAGCTCGTCCAGCTGATCCAAAGTCTCATACGAGATTGTCATTGTACCGGACTCTTCGCCCGGTTTGTGATCGATGGAAACCTTCATGCGGATCATCGCTGACAAATCGCCCTCCAGCGCACGCGTGTCTGCATCCTTCTCCGCCTGGGACTTTGGCTTCTTGGTCCCGGTGCCACCAGAGATCCCCGCCGCATCCTTTTTCACCAGAGATTCTGTCGCACGGACCGACAAGCCGCCTTTGACAATTTTCTTCGCGAGTTCAGACGCATTGTCAGATGTAATCAGCGCGCGCGCGTGACCTGCGGACAACTTGCGATCCAGAACAAGACCTTGGACATCCTCTGGCAAGTGCAGCAACCGCACCAGATTGGCGATGTGGCTCCGGCTTTTACCAAGAGCCTCGGCCATCTTTTCCTGCGTATGGCCGAACTTGTCCATCAGCTGCTTGTAGCTCTGTGCTTCTTCCAACGCGTTCAGATCCGATCGCTGGATATTCTCGATGATCGCGACTTCGAGCATCTCCACATCGGAGTAGTCGCGGATCAGAACCGGAACCTCGTGCAGCTGCGCGGCCTGAGCAGCCCGCCAACGACGTTCGCCCGCGACGATCTCGTAGATACCACCCTCTCGCGGCCGCACGATCAGGGGTTGAAGCACCCCTTTTTCCTTGATCGATGCTGTCAGATCATCCAGATCTTCTTGCAGGAACTGGCGTCGGGGCTGATCAGGATTGGCTTGAACCTTCTCGATCGGAACAAGAACAACGGCGTTCCGAGGCGCAGTGCCACCCTCGGTACTCACCGGTTCCGCATTCACATCCGCCATCAATGCCGACAATCCGCGGCCAAGGCCGCGCGGTTTCGGTTTCTTATCTGCCATTTCTGCCCCTCTTGTTCTTATTCCGCCGCAACATCTTCATGGTTTCCAATGATCTCACCCGCAAGTTGCCGATAAGCCTTTGCGCCGAGCGACCCGGGATCATAATTCAGCACCGGCATGGCGTAGGATGGAGCTTCGCTGACCCGGACGTTGCGCGGAATCTTGGTACGAAAGACCAGATCACCGAGATTGTCTCTCGCATCCTGTTCAACCTGCTGAGAAAGGTTGTTCCGCCGGTCGTACATTGTCAATACGACCCCCTCGATCCGAAGATCGGGGTTTGCGGCCTGGCGGACTTCTCGAATTGTCAGCATCAGTTGCGACAGACCTTCAAGCGCAAAAAACTCGCTCTGAAGCGGAATCAGTACCGAATGTGCCGCAACCATCGCATTCACAGTCAATAGGTTTAACGATGGCGGGCAGTCGATCAGGATGTAATCCCAATCGTATTCGCCCATGGCCGGCTGTCGCAAAGCATCATGAAGAAGGAAACTGCGCTTCTCGTTGGAAAACAACTCAATGTCTGCAGAGCTTAAATCAACGGTTGCAGGGATTATACAGAGATCTTCGAGGTCGGTTTCGCGAATGCATTGCGATAGCTCGGCTTCCTCGACCAGAAGATCATACGTCGTATGATCCCGCTCATCCGCCTCAACACCCAAGCCGGTGGAAGCATTTCCCTGCGGATCGAGGTCAACAAGAAGCACCCGCATCCCCTCTTCCACCATCGCAGCGGCGAGGTTGATGGCTGTGGTTGTCTTCCCTACCCCGCCTTTCTGATTTGCAATTGCAACAATGCGGGGGTCTCCCGAACGGGACACTTCAGACACGCTCTACTCCCTTGATTTTGAGAATGACAGCCTCTGGCTCAGTAAGACTTGTAATCTCTTCACACTCAAACCGCCATTGTTTGCGTGCGTTATCCACTTCTTTTTTCCAACTGGCGCCCTTTGGGAACACAGAAACGCCACCTGGATGCAAGTGACGCTCAGAAAAACTCAGAAGATCAGACAGATCGGCCAACGCGCGCGCGGAAAGAACCCCTGCACCCACTGGTGACGCATGTTCAATTCTCTCGGCTTTTACCGCGACGTTCACTCCACATTCTCTGGCCACGCTGCGCAAGAACGCGGACTTGCGCTGATCACTCTCCATCAGCGTGACAGACATATCCGGCGCTTGTTCTGCAGCCATGATCGCCACGATAATGCCCGGCAGCCCGCCACCGCTGCCAATGTCGAGCCATGTCTCGGCTGGTTCGACTGCTTCAAATACCTGCACGCTATCAAGGATATGCCGTGTCCAAAGATCCTCGAGGCTCCTTCGCGAAACCAGATTGATCTTGGGGTTCCATTTGGTCAGCGTATCCGCATATATCTTCAAGCGTTCTGATGTTTCACGTGAAACATTGAAGCGCTCCGTTACCATTTCGAGGCTCATGCAGATTGCGCTCCAACTCTCTGTAAACGCTTTAGGTTCCCGAGAATAAGCGCAAGCGCTGCCGGTGTCATCCCGTCAATTCGTGCGGCTTGCGCGAGATTCGACGGGCGCGCGCGCTCGAGCTTTTGCTGTAGCTCAAACGACAGCCCCTCGATTTGGTAGACGAATTCAGCTGGGATAATTTGAGATTCATCCTTCTTGAGAGCGAGCACTTCGCGCTCTTGCCGGGAGATATAGTTCGCGTACAACGAATCTCTTTCGAGTTGTGTTCGCACCTCTTTCGAAATGGTGCCCAACTCTGGAAAGAGCTTAAGGATATCCTCAAAGCCGACGTTCGGAAAAGCCAGGACATCTACGCCATTTCGACGCTTACCATCCTGATTGACCTCAAGACCAGCTTCGACCAGTTGCTTGGGCGTAAAGACTGACGAAGTGAGAACGCGCTTTGCACGTTCAAGTGCTTCTCTCTTCTCTTCAAACACCACCTTGCGATGTTCACCGACACATCCAATAGAAAGACCAAGCGGCGTCAGCCTCTGGTCCGCGTTGTCTGCTCGCAGCGATAGCCGAAATTCAGCGCGAGATGTAAACATCCGGTAGGGTTCACTCACCCCGTTGGTGATGAGGTCATCAATCATGACACCAATGTAGCTGCTGGAGCGTCCCAGCACGATGTCATCACCGCCCAATGCATGTCTCGCCGCGTTCAACCCGGCGATCAAGCCTTGCGCCGCCGCCTCTTCATAGCCGGTGGTACCATTGATTTGCCCAGCAAGATACAAACCATCGATTTTGCGGAGCTGAAGCGTCGCATGCAGGGCTCTGGGATCTACATAGTCATATTCGATCGCATATCCTGGCTGCAGGACCTTGGCCTGTTCCAATCCAACGATGGACTGCACGTAGTCCAGCTGAACTTCCTCGGGAAGACTCGTCGAGATACCATTTGGATAAACCGTATGGTCATCGACACCTTCGGGCTCCAGGAAAATCTGATGCGAGGACTTTTCTGCGAAGCGCACGACCTTGTCTTCGATCGATGGACAATACCTAGGGCCCACCCCTTCGATATGCCCACCATACATCGCCGAACGATCAAGATTTCCGCGAATAATCTCGTGCGTACGCTCGTTCGTATGCGTGATCCCACAGGAGATTTGCTTTGCCGATACCCCAGTACTGAGAAATGAGAACAGCGTCGGCTCCTCATCACCAGGTTGGGCATCCAAAATGTCCCAGTTTATCGTGCGCCCATCCAGACGCGGTGGCGTCCCGGTTTTCAAACGTCCCATTGGCAACGCAAACGCCTGCAATCTCTCAGCGAGCTTGATGGAAGGCTTATCCCCCATACGGCCGCCGGAGACAGCAACATCCCCGATATGGATGACGCCGTTCAGAAACGTTCCGGATGTAAGTACGACCGAAGGAGCACAGATTTCGGAACCGTCCGCAAGCTTGACTCCGGTCACCCTCTGATCACCAGACATCAGGAAATCCGTGACCTCTGCTTCGACAATATCCAGATTTTCTTGCTGCTCCGTCGCCTTAAGAATCTCTCGGCGATAGATCTCGCGATCCGCTTGGGCACGGGGGCCTTGGACCGCTGGTCCCTTGCGGCGATTCAGTAGCCGAAACTGAATCCCAGCGAGGTCGGCGACCTTGCCCATCACGCCATCTAGTGCGTCAATCTCGCGGACGAGGTGCCCTTTACCGAGACCTCCGATCGCAGGATTACAGGACATAATCCCGATTCCATCCTTACGGAGGGAGATCAGCGCAGTCTTTGCACCCATGCGCGCTGACGCATGGGCCGCTTCGGTCCCTGCATGCCCACCACCGATAACCACAACATCATAGTCCGGATGTTTCACGTGAAACACTCCTCACTTTCCCAGGCAAAAACTTGAAAAGATCTCGTCCAAAAGATTTTCAACATCGATACGCCCCACCAGAAGTTCCAACGCGCGTATCGCCGACCTCATATCTTCAGCCGCGAGATCATAGAATTCGGAACCATTCTCAAGCATCGTGACCGCCTGATGCAAGCTCTCCAGAGCAGTTTGCATCGCATCGCGGTGACGGGCGCGCGTCGCAATCCCAGCATGAGCAGACCGATTCTTCAATGTCGACGAAATGTGCAAAACCAGTTCGTCTATTCCTGCACCGGTTTTTCCCGACACCGCACCCGCCGCGTCTTCTCTCTGGTCCGCCTTTGGCAGCAGCCGCAAATCACCTTCTTTCATAGGGACATCCAGAACATCATCTGGCTCGGCAAGAAAAACGCGTAGATCGGCGGCCTCTGCCCGTTCCTGTGCCAACTTGATGCCGATCCCTTCGACGTGATCGTCAGTGGCACGAATTCCTGCGGTGTCCAAAAGCGTTACCGGGAGTCCGGCGAGATCCATGCGAACCTCGATCACGTCTCGCGTCGTGCCTGCATATTCTGATGTGATGGCCGCATTTCGGCCCGCCAGCGCGTTGAGAAGGGTGGATTTTCCGACATTCGGAGCGCCGACGATCGCGACTTCAAATCCAGTGCGGATTCGTTCAGCGATCCCGACACCTTCGACCTGTGTTTTTAATCCGGTCAGAACGTTCTGCAGCAGCGCTGTCACTTCGGGTGTCACGTCAACAGGCACATCCTCATCGGCAAAATCGATCGTCACTTCGATCAACGACGCTGCCCGAATCAGATCCGATCGCCAGCCATCCGCGATTTTTCCCAGACCGCCAGACAGGATGACCTGGGCCTGTTTGCGCTGCGCCTCGGTTTCGGCATCAATCAGGTCTGCAAGACCCTCGACCTGCGTCAGGTCGAGCTTGCCGTTATCCAAGGCGCGGCGCGTAAACTCTCCGGGATCAGCCAAACGGGCTCGCTCTGTTGCCCGGATTGCATCCAGTACGGCATCGGCGACGGCCACGCTTCCATGTATTTGAAATTCAACAATATTTTCACCGGTAAAGCTATCCGGAGCCGTGAACGACAGGACCAGGGCCTCATCCAAGATCTGGCCATCTCTATCTTTCAATTTCGAAAATATCATGCCCCGCGCAGGAAGCGTCCGACGCGTCAGAAACTCTCCGATCTCAGGTGCATCTGGGCCGGAGACACGAATGACGGCGACACCGGCCTTTCCCTGGGCGGTGGCCAACGCAAAGATCGTATCCATGAGATGGCCTCTTTCCTCGCCCTGCTCCGTTTACGTGTTCATCGAGTCGAAGAACTCAGAATTTGTCTTTGTTTGCTTAAGCTTAGAAAGCAAGAACTCGATCGCATCCGTGGTGCCCATCGGATTCAGGATACGACGCAGGACAAAGGTTTTGGCCAGATCCGCCTTGTCAACCAGAAGGTCCTCTTTCCGCGTTCCGGACTTAAGAATGTCGATGGCGGGGAACACGCGCTTGTCGGCGATCTTACGGTCCAGAACGATCTCAGAGTTACCCGTACCTTTGAATTCTTCAAAGATAACCTCGTCCATCCGGCTGCCTGTGTCGATCAGCGCGGTTGCGATAATGGTGAGCGAGCCGCCCTCTTCGATGTTCCGCGCAGCCCCAAAGAAGCGCTTGGGACGTTGCAGGGCGTTTGCGTCGACACCACCGGTCAGGACCTTACCAGACGACGGCACAACCGTGTTGAAGGCACGGCCGAGACGCGTGATCGAGTCGAGCAGGATCACCACGTCACGCTTGTGCTCAACCAAGCGTTTGGCTTTTTCAATGACCATCTCGGACACCGCCACGTGACGCGCTGCGGGCTCGTCAAAGGTGGAGGATACGACCTCGCCTTTGACGGAGCGCTGCATGTCGGTGACTTCTTCGGGACGTTCGTCGATCAGAAGGACGATCAGATAGCATTCCGGGTGGTTCTGCTCGATCGAGTGGGCGATATTTTGCAGCAGAACAGTCTTACCGGTCCGCGGCGGCGCCACGATGAGCGAACGCTGACCCTTACCGATCGGCGAAACCAGGTCGATCACACGTGCGGAGCGATCCTTCACGGTGGGATCCTCGATCTCCATGTTCAGGCGCTCATCCGGGTACAGCGGCGTCAGGTTGTCGAATGCGATCTTGTGACGGGCCTTCTCAGGCTCTTCGAAGTTGATCTTGGTCACTGTCGTCAGGGCGAAGTAACGCTCGTTCTCCAGTGGTGCCTTGATCTGCCCCTCAACCGTGTCGCCGGTGCGCAGCGAGAACTGGCGGATCATGTCAGGAGAGACGTAGATATCGTCCGGACCGGGCAGATAGTTGGCCTCTGGCGAGCGCAGAAAGCCAAAACCGTCCTGGAGCACTTCCAGAACCCCGTCCCCACCGATGTTCCAGCCCTCATCCGCGCGTTCACGCAGGATCTGGAACATCATCTCGCCCTTGCGCATGGTGGAGGCGTTTTCGATCTCCAGCTCCTCGGCCATTGCCAGGAGGGCTTTTGGGCTTTGCGCCTTGAGATCGGAAAGGTTCAGGGATTGCTCGGTCATATGCACACGGCCTTTATTCCCTCAGGGTGGAGGGCGTCACAGTATCAAATACGGAAAATGCGGGAATCCCGGACGGGGCCGCTTTATCGCTAGATAGTGAGTCTCCGAAGGTGAGTCAAACCCCGCGTCAGAACTTGAAGATCACAGAGACCACGATCACCACCATCAGAAGGGTCGGAACCTCGTTCATCAGGCGATACTGACGCCCTGTGAGGGTGTTCTTGCCCGCTTTGAAGTCCTTGTGACGAAACATCAGCCAATGATGGAACCATGTCATCGCAAGCACCGATGCGCCCTTGGTCCAGGGCCAGATGTAGGACCAATCCACCAGCCCCGGCGTGAACACCATAAACAGCCCTGCAACCCAGGTCACAACGCTTGCTGGGCCCATGATCACTCTGAGCAGCTTGTGTTCCATGGTGAGGAAGATCGGCGCTACATCCTGGACCTTCTCAGCCTCCTCCACGTGATACACAAACAGACGTGGGAGGTAGAAAAGACCCGCCATCCAACTGATCACTGCCATGATGTGAAGAGATTTCACGTAAGGATAGAGGGTGAACATCAGATCAGTCAGATCCATGGAAGGCTTCCTTGGTGCAGTCGGGTCGGTGGGCCACCCTAATATAATTAATAAGTTTTATAAGGATGATGTTTTTGTAGTGCACCCCGGAATCCGTGGATTATCGAGTCTTCACACCGGTTCTGCACAGGGTGGACAGTTTTCCTGCCTTATTCCCGCCAGAAGGGTGAACAACTCCTTAACGCCCTTAAAATTAGAGGCGTTAACAAAATATTTACATATGAGACTCTGGGGATAACATCGGGACAAACCGGGAGAGTGCGACTTATCCACGTGGTCAAAGTTATCCCAATCCCCGATGGAGGAATCGCGGAGGAATCACCTGAGATTTCGGGAGTTGTCCCACCCTTGCGCTGAGGGTGGAAAATCATACAAAACGTCCCTGAATGATCAGACGTTTTCCCATAGGGTTGTCCACATGAGTACCCACATCCTGCTTGCTTCCGGATCGGAGATCCGCGCTCACCTGCTCCGTCAGGCGGGGGTTGCGTTCCGTGTGGAGGTCGCGCGCGTCGATGAAGGCGCAATCAAGGCTGCGCTTCTGGCCGAAGGGGCAGCGCCACGCGACATTGCTGACACGCTTGCAGAGGCCAAAGCCCGCAAAGTGTCGGGAAAACATCCCGGCGAGATGGTTCTGGGCTGCGATCAGGTGCTCGATTTTGAGGGCACGCTGCTGTCGAAGCCCGACACAAAGGACCAGGCGCTGGATCAGCTCAAGGCGATGCGCGGCAAACGTCACATGTTGTTGTCGGCCGCAGTGATCTACCGCGATGGGGAGCCGCTCTGGCGCCATGTCGGACAGGTACGGCTGGTGATGCGCATGGCCAGCGACGCCTATCTGGAGAGCTACGTGGACCGCAACTGGGAGAGCATTCGCCGCGCGGTCGGCGCCTACAAACTCGAAGAAGAGGGCGTGCGGCTGTTTACAACCATTGACGGCAGCTACTTTAATGTCTTGGGATTGCCGATGTTGGAACTCATAAACTATCTGGGATTGCAGGGGATTATCGAACAATGACAGAGCAGAAAGTCCCCCTCGCCGGTGTGATCGGCTGCCCCATCGCGCATTCGAAGTCGCCGCAGATTCATCGTCACTGGCTGACGACCCATGGCATCAACGGTCATTACATGCCGATGCACGTGGAGCCCGAAGACCTCGAAACCGTCGTCCGGATGATGCCGCGGATGGGGTTTGTCGGTGCCAATGTCACCATCCCGCACAAGCAGGCGATCATGGACATCGCCGACAAGGTCACGGACCGGGCCAAGCTGATGGGCGCGGCCAACACGTTGATCTTTCGCGAGGACGGATCTGTTGTCGCTGACAACACCGACGGATACGGTTTTATCACCAATCTGCATGACGGGGCGCCGGAGTGGGATCCCAAGTCGGGGCCGGCGACGGTGTTTGGCGCAGGCGGGGCCAGCCGTGCTGTCGTTGCGTCCCTGATCGAGGCGGGCGTTCCCGAAATCCGCCTCACTAACCGTACCCGCGCGCGTGCCGATGATCTGGCCGAGGCCTTTGGTCAGAAAATCAAGGTCGTAGACTGGGTCCAGGCCGGGAATATCCTCGAAGATGCCGCGCTGGTGGTGAATACGACGTCCCTTGGCATGGTTGGTCAACGCGCGCTGCGCGTGCCTCTCGATGGGTTGCAGCCAGGGACCGTGGTGACGGATCTGGTATACGCTCCGCTCAAGACCGGATTGTTGCAAGCCGCTGAGGATGCGGGCTGCACGGTGGTCAACGGCCTTGGCATGCTGTTGCACCAGGCGGTTCCGGGGTTTGAACGCTGGTTCGGCCAACGCCCGGACGTTGATGACGCCGCCCGCGAAGCGGCATTAAAATGACATTTGCACTGGGGCTGACCGGTTCGATCGGCATGGGCAAATCGACCACGGCCGATCTCTTTGCGCAGGCCGGGTGTGCCGTTTGGGATGCGGACGCTGCGGTGCACCGGTTGTACGACGAGGGGGGCGCGGCGGTCGGCCCGATCACGGCGCTGTTTCCGCAGGCAACGGTTGGCGGGATGGTTAACCGGTCGGTCCTGAAAACACTGATCGCGGAAGATCCCTCCGCCCTTCCGAAGATCGAGGCGATCGTGCATCCGCTGGTACAGGCAGACCGGCAAAGGTTTCGCGAAACCACGCAGTCCGATGTGCTTGTCTTCGACATCCCGCTTCTGTTCGAAACCGGGGGGGACGCCGAAATGGATGCTGTGGCCTGCGTCCACGTCCCACCGGCGGTGCAGCGAGACCGGGTGATGGCTCGCGGGACCATGAGCGACGAACAATTCCGCCAGATCCTTGCAAAACAGATGCCGATCTCCGAGAAGCTGGCCCGCAGTGACTACAGGATCGAAACCGATACGCTCGACCATGCCCGAAGCCAGGTCGCAGAGATATTGGCGGACATAAGACGGAGGACAGAGCATGCGTGAAATCGTACTTGATACGGAAACCACCGGTTTTGACCCGTTTTCCGGCGACCGCATCGTCGAAATCGGGGCGGTTGAACTGCTCAACCACATGCCCACCGGAGAGACATTTCACGTCTATATCAACCCGCAGCGCTCAATGCCGCAGGAGGCGTTTGGCGTACATGGCATCGGGCCGGACCTGCTGGAGCCGCCGCAGCCGCCGGGCCCCGGACAGGTGACCCTGAAGGACAAGCCGCTGTTTGCCGAAGTCGGGCAGGCGTTTCTGGATTTTGTGCGTGATTCCAAGATGGTCATTCACAATGCCAGCTTCGATATGAAGTTTCTGAACGCCGAATTGGGCTGGATGAACCTGCCGCAGCTGCCCATGGATCAGGCGATCGACACCCTGGCGATGGCGCGCAAACGGTTTCCCGGATCGCCGGCGACGCTGGATGCGCTGTGCCGGCGTTTCAGCATCGACAATTCCAACCGAACGCTGCACGGCGCGCTTCTGGACTCTGAAATTCTTGCGGATGTCTATCTGGAACTGATCGGTGGTCGGCAGCCGGATTTTGGTCTGTCGTCCCAGTCAGATAGCGGACCCAGCGCCGGGGACCTCGACTGGCGCCCGCAACCCCGCGCCACCGCCCTGCCCTCCCGGCTCACCGCCGATGAAAAGGCGGAGCATGAGAAATTTGTGGCAAAGCTCGGGGAAGACGCGCTCTGGAACGCGGCGCCCGACACGTAAAAAGCGCCGCGACCTGAAGTCGCAGCGCTTTGTGTTCAATTCAACAAAACCCAAACGGGATCAGTTGGGCGTCTCGCTCGCGGCAGCGCCTTCGGACTGGCGGCGGGCCAGTTCATTGCGATAGATTGCGACAAAGTCGATATTGTCGAGGTTCAGCGGCGGGAAACCACCGTCGCGGCTGATGTCGGAAACGATACGACGCAGGAACGGGAACAGCATCCGCGGGCATTCGATCAGCAGGAACGGATGCAGCTGGTCTTCGGGGACGCCAGCGATGTTGAAGATGCCGACATATTCCAGCTCCAGCACGAACAGAACTTCGCCGCCGGACTTGTTCTTGGATTCGATGGTCAGCTTGGTGATGACTTCATACTGGTTCTCGGTGCTGCGCTTCTTGGCATCAAGTGCAACCTGAACGTTGACGTCCGGCTGCACTTCACCGCCGACGCCCTTTTGCGCCATCACATTTTCAAAGGACAGATCGCGAATGAACTGTCCGAGAATATTCATCTGGACTTGCTGCTGACCTGTGCCTTCGGCTGCGCCATTTTCGGCCATGGAAATCTCCTGAATTTAACGTGTCGCAGCGTGCTTACCAGCTTGGGGAAACATCCTCAAAGTCTTATTTCGGGCCCTCAACCCAGCCGGACCGGTCTTCGGGACGGCGACGTGGGGTGACCTCTTCGAAATCGCCGTCGATCACGTCACCTTCTGGGCCGGACGGATGCATGGTTGACCGCGGATGGCTGTGCTGGGAGCCCATCTGAAACGAGGTCACATGCACCTTGGACCGCAGATAGGCGAAGGCGCGGGTGCGAAATCCCGGCATCAGCAACAGGAACCCGAAGGCGTCGGTAAAGAAGCCGGGGGTCAACAACAACGCGCCGGCCAACAGGATCATCGCACCATGGGCCAGCGGTTCGGTGGGATCAGACAGCCGTTCGAATGATCCGCGCAGCTGCCCCAGCGCCAGTTGACCCTGCGTCCGGACCAGCCACGTGCCCAACACCGCCGTCAGGATTACGATCCCGAGAGTGGGCCACAGGCCAATCAAGCTGCCAACCTGAATGAACAGGGCGATCTCGATGATGGGTACCAGCATAAAAGCCAGAAAAAGGGGCATGATAGGCGTCCTCTCGATAGGGCAGAACGGTGGACTTGGTCCCGCCTGTCACCTACATAAGAGCAGAGTGCGTCGGTTTCAAACCGACAGGTCCTGATGGACGAAGAGGTATAAATGGAGTCGCCCTTGATAGAGCTTTTGGTCCTGGCTGGCATCGCGGTCTTCCTGATCCTGCGCCTGAAAAGCGTTCTGGGTACACGCGAAGGGTTCGAGAAACCCCCGTTGGCGGGGAGCGAGCCCCGTACGCCGCAACGCAAGTTTGAGGTGATCGAGGGGAGTCCTGATGATGACATCGTCGCCTATGTCGATGAGGGCAGCCCCCAGGCGCAGGCGCTTGCGGAAATGAAGCGGGCAGAGCCCTCTTTCCACGTGGCTGAATTCGTGCAGGGTGCCCGCGGCGCCTACGAGATGATCCTGATGGGGTTCGAAACCGGGGAACTTGACGGGATTCAGCCGTTTATCTCCGATGAAATCTTCCAGAGCTTTGTTGACGCCGTTGCCGCGCGCGAAGATCAGGGGCTGACGATCGAAGCCGAATTTATTGGCGTCCGGGAAACCGTGATCGAGGATGCGACCTTTGATGCGGCCACCTCGACGGCTGACATCACGGTTCGGTTTGTCGGCGAGCTGACCTCTGCCGTGCGGGATCGGTCGGGCGAAATTGTCGAGGGTGACCCGAAGGCGGTGAAGCGCCAGAAGGACACCTGGACGTTCTCCCGCCAGATGGGCGGCGACGATCCGAACTGGCAACTGGTGGCGACGGACGCATGATCGGGGCGCTCCGGCGGGGACTGGGCGCGGGCGTTCTGCTCGCAGCCCTCTGTTCCGGCGCCGGAGCGCAACCCGCGACCGGTCCGTCGCATCAGATACTGGAGTTTTCGGATCTTCCGGACTGGGACCTCGACAACCATGTCGAGGCCCTTCGCGTCTTCAGGGAAACCTGCATGGACATGGACGGGGCGGATTGGCAATCGCTCTGCGCCATGGCGCATAATGCGGATGATGGTGGCGCGCGGGCCTTCTTTGAACTGTTTTTCCGCCCGGTGCTGATCGAGGATGGCAAGGCGGGCCTGTTTACCGGCTATTTCGAACCGGAGTTGAACGGCGCACGCACACCAAATGCCCGGTATCGTTACCCGGTCTATCGAATGCCGCCGGAGGCTCGGCAGACCTCTTTGTGGTTGTCTCGCCGCGATATTCTGACCTCGGGGGTGATGAAAGGCCGGGGGCTGGAGATCGCCTGGGTCGATGACCCGGTCGAGCTGTTCTTCTTGCAAATTCAGGGCTCTGGCCGTATTCGGCTTGAGGATGGATCAACCATTCGGCTGGGCTATGGCGGCGCAAACGGGCACCCCTACCGTTCGATCGGGCAAGAGCTGGTCCGACGCGGCATCTACAATCTGCATCAGGTCAGCGCCCAAGTGATCCAGAACTGGGTGCGGCGAAATCCGGGACCGGGCGCAGAGCTGCTGATGCACAATCCGTCTTATGTTTTCTTTCGGGAAATCAAACGTGTCGCGGCACACAGAGGACCTCTGGGCGCGATGAACAGGTCGATTACACCCATGCGGTCGATCGCGGTCGATCCCGCCTATACGCCGCTTGGTGCCCCGGTCTGGATCGAGAAAAACGGTCAGTCGAGGATGCATCGATTGATGATCGCGCAGGACACAGGCTCTGCCATCAAGGGGGCGCAACGTGCCGATATCTTCTTTGGGGCTGGCGACGAGGCCGGGCGGAAGGCCGGACAGCTGCGTGATCCCGGCAGGATGCTGGTCCTGATGCCGATACAGCGCGCCTATGCCCTGTTGCCGGATGATCTGTGATGACCCGGCGCAAACTGACAGATGACGAGATCGACCTCTGGCAAAAGGTTGTTAAACACGCCGAACGCCTGCATGCGGATCGCGACAAGAAGGCGGGGGATCATGCGGTCCCCCCTGCCCCGAAACCAAAGCCAAAACCGCAACGCGCCCCGAACGCCGCCCTGCCCCATTTCGAAGTGGGCAGCCAGGCGCGTGACAAGGCGATGGGTCATGACCTGAAGCCCTCTCCCGGTCGTAAACTGGCAACGGCCCCCTTGCGCATGGATGAAAAGGCCTATCGCCGGATGAAGCGGGGCAAACTGAAGCCGGAAGGCAAGCTGGATCTGCATGGCATGCGGATAGATGCGGCACATGGGGCGCTGACGCGCTTTATCCTGACGGCGCAGGCCGCTGACAAACGGTTGGTCCTGGTGATTACCGGCAAGGGCAAGGATCGCGATGTCGAGGGGCCGATGCCGGTGCCGCGCGGGGTCCTGCGCCATCAGGTTCCACAATGGCTGACAATCCCGCCGTTGGCCCAGGCGGTGCTGCAAGTCACCCCTGCGCATCTCAGCCACGGCGGAGAGGGCGCCTATTACGTCTACTTGCGCCGAAACCGTTAAGCTCAGCCTAGCGGTTTTCGCGGCGTTGCTGACGTTCGATCATCAGTTTGCCCTGCGTGTTCACGACCTTTTGGGATTGGGGCAGAATCTGCTGGAGCAGGCTGGGATCGACGGGGCCAAAGACACGGCTCACGTTGCCCGCTGATCGCAGCACGGCGAGCAGGCTTGGTGATGTCGCGGCCACAAAATGCCCGGATGCCGCATCGGCATTGAACGCAGTCAGGTCGATCACCTCGATCGGCCATTTCTCCAGCCGATCCGCGGATTTGATATTGCCGAGGCGTTCGCCCTGATTGGTGCCGCGCAAGCGACCGGAGATATTGAGGATGCGATCCTTCTCCGACACCATCACCGCAAAAGGTTGCGGGACTGTCCGCAGATCCGCCATCTGGCTCTCGAACAGATCCACGTCGAGGTCGGGCGAAATCAGCATCACACCGCCATTGAGCGTGCGTGCCGCCCAGCCGGGATCATGCAGATCCGCCTGTCGCAACATTTCCATCGTCAGCGCAGAGCCCATGGAATGCGCCACCAGAATGATACGCTGCGCCCCTGCCCGTTTGACCCGTCTGATGGTTTCTTCCAACCCGTCGCGGGCAAAGAGCATGCTGTCGATGTCGTAGGCGTATCCGAAGGCCCGGCCTCGACTGGGCCAGGAATACATCACCAGCGATCCCGGCAGATCCACATCATGCGCCATTTGTGCGGCGCGATAGGCGGTCTCGGGATGGGTGCTGTTGTAGCCATGCACAAAAATCGTCACCTCACGCAGCGGCCAGTTGTTTTCCTGCTGCTCTCGAATGAATCGGCTGCGCAACTCCGCAACAGAGGCAACGGGGTGCTCTGCCGCGATCGCGAAGTTCTTGTGCGGATCAGGATTCTTGTGCCGGTAGGACAGCTCTCCGGGGCTGTGGGTCGGCGGGATGGTGACGGTCAGCTCCATCATCTGCAACTGATCGGATCTGCCGAACCCGAAGGTGCCATCCGGTTCCATCTCGCGCGTGGTGGTCGCAAACACGGTAAGAGGCGTGCCGACCTGAACGGCGTCAGGCAAGATCGGCATCAGATCCCGATCCGCACAGCCTGTCAGCAGGACGGCCATGCAGATCGCCAGCACGTGTTTTATCATCTCATGACCCTTTACACCTTGATCGCCGACCACGTCGCGATCTGCGTGCGAAAGGTAGCGAATGAGACGCAAAGATCTAGCCCACGAGTGCGGGGAAAGCCCCTGATCCTACGTCATCAGGGGATCAAACCACATCCGGCCGGGATCGAGGAGACGCCGCCCCTTACGCCTAGAGGACGTAGCGGCTGAGATCGGCGGATTTTGTCAATTCGCCAAGGTTCTTGTTCACAAAGGCCTCATCGACGGTGATCTCTTCGCCGGACCGGTCCGGTGCAGCAAAGGATAGCTCCTCGAAGACACGTTCCATCACCGTATAAAGGCGCCGCGCGCCGATGTTCTCAACGCTGTGGTTGACCTCTGCCGCAATCTGGGCAAGCGCGTGAATGCCGTCCTTGGTAAAGGTGACCTTGACCTTCTCGGTGCCGAGGAGGGCTTCGTACTGACGGGTCAGCGCATTGTCGGTTTCGGTCAGAATACGGACAAAATCCTCTTCGCTGAGCGCACGCAGGTTGACTCGGATCGGCAAACGCCCCTGGAGTTCTGGCAGCAGATCCGAGGGTTTGGCGATGTGAAAGGCACCCGAGGCGATAAACAGGATGTGGTCGGTCTTGACCGGGCCATGTTTGGTGCTGACGGTGGTGCCTTCGATCAGGGGCAACAGGTCCCGTTGGACGCCTTCGCGGCTGACATCACCACCGCGTGCGTCCGTGCGCGCACAGACCTTGTCGATCTCATCAAGGAACACGATGCCGTTCTGCTCCACAGAGGTCAGGGCCGCCTTGGTGACGGTTTCATCATCCAGCAGCTTGTCCGCCTCTTCGCCGATCAGCACGTCATAGCTTTCGGCCACTGTCATCTTCTTGCGCGTCGTGCGGCCACCCATGGCTTTGCCAAAGAGGTCACCAAGGTTCATCATCCCCATATTGCCGCCCGGCTGTCCGGGGATCTCGAACATGCCCCCCATCGGGTTCGAGGTGTCGGCGATGTCCAGCTCGATCACGGTGTCATCCAGTTCCCCCGCTTTGAGCTTCTTGCGGAACATGTCCAGCGTGCTGTCACGGGCATCTTCGCCTGCGATCGCGTGCAGGACGCGGTCCTCTGCTGCCTTGTGCGCCTTGCTTTTTACATCATTGCGCATGTGCTCACGGGTCTGAACGATCGCCGCATCGACCAGATCACGCACGATCTGTTCGACATCGCGGCCGACATAGCCAACCTCGGTGAACTTGGTGGCCTCGACCTTGATGAAGGGCGCGCGGGCAAGCTTGGCGAGGCGGCGCGAGATCTCGGTCTTGCCGACACCGGTGGGGCCGATCATCAGGATGTTCTTGGGGTGCACCTCGTCACGCAGATCATCCGGCAGCTGCTTGCGCCGCCAGCGGTTGCGCAGGGCCACGGCGACAGCGCGCTTGGCGTCTTTTTGGCCGATGATGAACCGGTCGAGTTCGGAAACGATTTCGCGGGGGGTCAGATCAGTCATGTCTATCCCTTGAGGTCAGTGAGAAGGCGGCAGCCGATGCAGCGGCAGCACGCCGGAAAGAAGCGAGAGCAGCGCGGCGCGAATCCGGGCCCAGAAGGCACCGAGGATCACCAGCACCACGCCAAGCGCCAGGATGCTGATCCCGGTGCCCTCGCTGTCGAAGACGGTTGTGCTCAGCGCCACGATATAGCCGATGGCGGTGATCAGGAACGATCGGCGATCGATTACGATGGCAACGAGCGCAAAGAACGCCAGCACCAGCGCCAGCAGCAGCCCCTGATCGCCTTCGAGGAGCGATAGCGCGATGGTGTTCACCAGCGCCGGTGCCGCCACCACATGGAGCCAGAACCCTTGGGCGGAGCGGCGGGTCACGCGATGCGGGTCGCTGAGGTCAAAGGCCATGGCGACCGCAAAGACCAGCAGACCCACCGCCAGCGTGATCCACGCAAATGGCCCATTGGCGCTGAGGCGGAACAGATCACCCAGCTCGGTGGGGACACCTGATTGATCCGCCGCGACAATCAGCGCCACTGCAAACAGGCCAAGCGCGATCAGCGCCATGGCAAAGGGCACGCGGAACCGTCCCCAGAACGCAAACAGCGCCAGCGTCGACAGGCTCAATGCTATCGGGAGCGAGGAATAATCCTGCTGCGCGATCATGAAAGGCTGGGCGTATTGGGCAATAAACCCGGTTGCGGCATTGCCTGCAAACATCACCGACAGGGCAATGGCAGGTGCCACCATCCGGCGGCGGCGGATGAAATACTCGGCAAGCCCCCAGAGCACAGCAGCGCCAATCAGCGCGGCGGTGGTGGCTTGGGTGCGATAGTTGACGATCTCGGTCAGCATCGAGGCGGTGTTCACAGCGATCCACCCCATGGCGAGGATCCCCAGCCCGACAACGATGAAAATCTCGTTGAAGCCCTTGAACAGCTCAAAGGGCTCATCGCCTGGTGCCAAATTCTCGCGCGCCCCGCGCCGACTGTCCGCCAGCGCCGACAGCGACGCCGCCTGCGCTTCGGACAGCAGCCCGGAGCCAACCGCCGCCCGGAGATCGTCACGCGAAATCATTTGGCGATGCGCTCCACGGTGAGGTTGCCGTTGGTGTAAACGCAGATGTCGGAGGCGATCGCCATTGCGTCACGGGCCACTGTTTCTGCGTCACGGTCGCTGTCCATCATGCCGCGCGCGGCGGCCAGCGCGAAATTGCCGCCAGAGCCGATCGCCGCGACGTCATGTTCCGGCTCCAGCACGTCGCCTGCGCCGGTGATGACGTAGAGATCCTTGCCATCGGTGACGATCAGCATGGCCTCGAGCTTTTGCAGGTATTTGTCGGTGCGCCAGTCCTTGGCCAGCTCGACACTGGCACGCTGAAGCTGCCCGGGCGTTGCCTCCAGCTTGGCTTCGAGCCGTTCCAGCAGGGTAAAGGCATCGGCGGTCGATCCGGCGAATCCCGCCACGACGTCATATCCGCCCGGCGACAGCCTGCGGACCTTCCGGGCACTGCCTTTGATCACGGTCTGTCCCAGCGATACCTGCCCGTCACCGGCCACCACGACCTCACCGCCCTTGCGGACGCCGATGATGGTGGTGCCGTGCCAGCCGGGGAATTGATCCTCTGCCATAAAAGCCTCCGTTTCTTTGCCGACCTATATGGAAGTATCGCTGGCCCGGCACAAGGGCAGGGCCAAACTCCACCGGATCTTCGCAAGCACGTGCGCGCGTTAACAAACTGCTCATTTGCTATGCATCCGGTGCAATTCGGGGCTGAAGAATGGGCAATTGTGAGACTCAGCAGACGCGCCTACATGGTCATCAACAACCGACAAGGGGTCGGCTGGATCTATCAAGGAACACGATCATGGCAAACGCAAGCACCATCATTGCACCGGCCGGCTCCGTCGCAGTTCTGCGCGCAGTCGATTTCTTCTTCAACCTGCGCAGCAACTTTGCTGACTGGAACGAAGCCCGCATCACCCGCAAGGCGCTGTCCTCGCTGACCGATGCACAACTCGAAGACATCGGCCTGACCCGCGCCGAAATCCAAGCGCTCTAAATCCAGATGACATATCCGGTAGCGTAAAAGCCGTCCTGACGCAGGGCGGCTTTTCCTTTGTCCGGGCCTGGCGAGTCGATCCGCCATGAAAAAAGGCGCCTCCCGCGGGACGCGCCTTTCTCTATTTCGGTGATCTGGAGGATCAGATGGCCTCGTCGATCCAGCTTTTCAGCGCAGCTTTTGGGGCGGCGCCGGCGCGGTTGGATACCACCTGGCCATCCTTGAAGACGAAAAGCGCAGGAATGCCACGCACGCCCATTGCGGCGGCGGCGTTCGGGTTGCTGTCAACGTCGACTTTGGCGATTTTCACCTTGTCGCCGTATTCGGCGGCCAGCTCTTCGAGAGCGGGGCCGATCTGTTTACAGGGGCCGCACCATTCGGCCCAGAAGTCCACCACAACGGGGACATCGGAATTCTTGACTTCGGCGTCGAAGGTCGCGTCGGTAACGGCTACGGTGGACATGGGTATGTCTCCTGAGAAGTTTGGCAACTGGACCCGGAACCTATGGACGCCAGCAGGCGGCGTCAAGGTTCCAGCCGCTGGAAAGCAGCGCGTTCACGCGCCTGTGTGATCAAGGTGACCGGAAGCGGCATCAGAGTGGCAGTGCGCGTCCACAGGATCGCGGTCTCAATCTGGCGATCCGGATAGATCTGGCGCAGTGCGGCGTCATAGGCCCCCATCTGCCGCAACAGACCTTCGGGACAGGTTTCAGGGCTTTGGGGAACAACCGCATTGGATTTGAAATCGACCGCAAGCACCCGGTCTGGCGTGACCACCAGTCGGTCGATAATGCCATGCATGCGGGTCTCACCCAGATCTGCGGTGATGGGCACTTCGGCCAGCGTGTTCGGGGCGAACACCTCCTTGCACTCCGGGGCGTTGAGAACCCGCCGCGCCTCTGTCAGCAGAGCCTGCCAGTCGTCATGTTGCGCGATATGTTCGGCGCGACTGTGCCACTCTGCCTGCGGCACAGTCGGCAGATGTTCGAGCAGGAGGTGCAGTGCTGTGCCGCGGGCCTTGGCCTCCTCTTCGCTGAGGCCGCTGTCACCGGGCAAGGCCTTGGCCCCGCCCAGATCTTCGGACGGGCGCAGGGTCGCTGTGGGCGCCACATAGGCGGGGGCTGCGCGGCGAAAGACGTCTGGAAGTTTGATCTCTTCTTCTTCGGTCAGATCGGACGGTACAAACGGCGGGGCATTCCAGTCCCCATGCGCCCACCGCAAGCCGTCTCCGCCGGGGGCATCAAAGGGCAGGGCGCCCATGGTTTTCAGGGCCGCTTCAACCCGCTGATACCAGCTGTCTCCGCCCTTATCGAGATCACCGGCCCCGGCGACGATCAGCCATTTTTCCGCCCGCGTCAGCGCCACATAGAGCAGTCGCAACCGTTCGTTGGCCTGTTTTTCCTGTGCAAACGCGCGGGCGGCATCCATGGCCGGTGGCATCTGGTCACTGCTCATGCGCCATAGGGGCGTGCCTTCGACCTCCATTACCTCTGGTGCAGGCGAAGGGCGGCGCTTGGTGGTGTCGGGCAGGATCACGATCGGGGCCTCCAGCCCCTTGGAGCCATGCACCGACATCACCCGGATCATCGAACTGGCAGCCCCCATCTGGCGCTTGATCTCCAGATCATCGGTCTGCATCCAGACAAGGAACCCGGTGAGGCTTGGCACCTCCGTGCGTTCATAGGCCAAGGCCTGCGACAACAGCGCGTTGATGCCATCCTCAGCCTCGGTGCCCAGACGCCCCAGCAACTTTGCACGGCCCAGATGGCGGGTCAGGATACGTTCGATCAGATCATAGGGGCGCAGGAAATCCGCCTGACCCCGTAGATCATCGAGGATCGCCATGGTTTCGGGGAATGCCTCTGATCGCGCACGCAACGCAGGCCAGAGGTGCATCTCTGTGCGTCGATGCGCGAGGTCGAAGAGCTGTTGCTCGCTCCAGCCAAAGATCGGTGATTTCAGGGCTTCGGCAAGCGACAGAGAATCCTCGGGCAGCGCGAGAAACCGCAGCAAGGCTGCAATATCCTTTACCGCGAGCTCGGCCCCAACCTTGAGGCGGTCGGCGCCCGCGATTGGCAGCCCGGCGGCCTTGCAGGCGCGAATGATCTCGGAAAACAGGTCCGACCGGCGCTGCACAAGGATCAGGAAATCACCTGCGTGCACGGGGCGGCGCTGGAACGTGCCACGCTCGGGGCCATCTTCGGGGATGGTGACGCCGCTGTCGATCATCTCCTTGATCTGCCCAGCGATCCGTTCGGCGAGGATTACGGAATGGTGACGTGGGCTTGGGCGGTCGACCGGGTCTGTCCAGTCGCGGTCTTCCTCATCCTCTGTCTTTTCCACCAGCGGCCACAGGTCCACCCGTCCCGGCAGGTCGGATTTAAACGCCTGGTGTTTGGCATCGCGCGCAAACCCGGCCCGGTCCTGACCATCAAACACCACGTCAACCAGACCAAGGATCGCCGCAGAGGAGCGGAACGAAAACGCAAGACTTGCGTTCTGCAAGCCCTCGCCGGTCTCCTCCAACCTGCGCCCGAACTCCGCCTGCATGCGATCAAAGGCATCCGGGTCGGCCCCTTGAAAGGAATAGATCGACTGTTTCTTGTCGCCGACCACAAAAATGGTGCGCTCAACATCAGCGCGGGCACCTTCGCCGGCGGTGAACTCCTGCGCCAGTTTTTCCACCACATCCCATTGCACCGGGCTGGTGTCCTGGGCCTCGTCCACAAGGATATGGTCGATGCCGCCGTCCAGCCGATAGAGCACCCAAGCCGCCACCGCTGGATCATTCAGAAGGTTACGGGCCTTGACGATCAGGTCGTCGAAATCAAGCCAGCCACGCAGCTGTTTGCGCCGCTCATATTCCGGCAGGAACACCCGGGCAAAATCATGCAGGACGAGCGATTTATGCATCGCATCCAGCGCCAGGCGACGGGGGCGGGCTGTTTCGACCCGCGCCATGAAGGGCTCCAGCTGATCCATCAGCGTGCCATGGCTTTCGCGCAGTTTCTTGGTGGGAAAGCTGCCGATTTTGGCGCTGAAGGGCTCTTTTGCGCTTTTCCCGGTGAGGAACACATCCTCCAGAATGGGCAAGACCTCGGGCGTGACGGAGGTAATCCGCGCGAGTTTCTCGGCGTTCTTGGCATCCGTCGCCCCGCCAGTCTTGAGCATCTCGATGGTGCGCGACAGGATGTCGGCCTCATTGCCGAGAAACACCTCGGATCTCAGCGCCTCCAGATCATAGCCAGCGGGCAGATCGAACACTTCACCCAGCGCATTGCGGTTGAGGTCGGGGTCAAATCCAGCTTGCCGGCGGCAAATCTCGGCGGTCAGGCTCTCAAAATCCAGACCACCGATATGAAAGGAGGCAGCCTCAACCAGATGCGCGTCAGGGCCTTGCGCCATATCCTCGGTTATTTCCGCACGCAGCATGGCGGCCGCGCGATCTTCCATTTCGGAAAACTGCGGGCTGACACCGGCCTCCAACGGAAAACGGCGCAGGAGCGATGAACAAAACGAGTGAATGGTCTGGATCTTGAGACCACCGGGCGTCTCGATCGCGCGCGCAAAAAGGGTGCGTGCCTGCGCCAGCCCGTCCCCGACAGAGGCATCTTCGGCGCCGAGGTCCACCAGTGCCGCGCGCAGTTTGGCATCGGGCAGCATCGCCCATTCCCCCAAGCGCTGAAACAGCCGGTTCTGCATCTCGCTGGCGGCGGCCTTGGTGTAGGTCAGGCAGAGAATATGTTGCGGTTCCACCCCGCGCAGCAGCAGCCGTGCAACCCGGTCGGTCAGAACCTTGGTCTTGCCCGATCCGGCATTGGCCGCGAGCCAAGTGGAGGCATCGGGGCGGGCGGCGCGAAACTGCGCCTCGGACGCGGCGTTGCGGCTCATGTCAAATCCTCCGGCACAGGGTCCGAGCTGCGATCCCATTCGCCGTAACGGGCGAGGTGGTCGTAATCCCCGGCAAAGTCATCCCGGTGCACCATGCGGCGGCTGCTGTAGCCCTGTTCGGCGTCAAAATAAGCCTCAATCAGGCTGCGCAACTCTTTCCAGACTTTGGCGGGTGGTTCATCCAGAATAGGGGCCGCGACCTCTTTCACCGGAGGCTTCAGCCCGATGTAGAGCGACCGTTCCACCCGTGCTGCACCATAGTCCTCGAATGCGCCTTGCTCTGCCATGGCGGTCTCGATCAAGAGCTGCTTTTCAAAGGATTTCTGTTGTTTTTCCGAGGGCGGATCCCCTGTTTTATAGTCATAAAGATGCAGCATGCCGCGTTCATCCACATCAATCCTGTCGGCCTTTGCGGCAATCTCGAAATCGAGGGGATGAAGGCGGACCTGACCGGATTTCTCAAACCCCGACGGGCGGGCACGCAATTGGCGCTCCCGCTCACCAGCGACAAAATCCTCGGCCACTTTTTTCAAGCGTGTCAGCCAGAGCGTGCGGGCAACCGGCCATGGCACCTCCGCCTCCAAGACGCGCTGCGATTGTTCGATAAACGCACGGGCGGTGAGAGTTTCTGGCTGTTCCTGAGCGGACTTTATGAAATCTTCCAGCACCTTATGGATGATGGTGCCGCGCAGCAGGGCGTCTGGTTCTTGCAACAAAGGGTCCACAGGTTTCAGCCGCAACACGTGTTTGGCGTAGATCGCATAAGGGTCGCGGATCAGTTTGGGGATCTCCGTCACAGTCAGACGACGGGGCCGTGCCGCAACCGGCGGGCGCGGCGAGGGCCGGGGGCTGAGCGGTGAGGGCTGCGGCGCGTCCAGAACGCTGGCCCAATCCAGCCAGACCTGCCCCCGCATGCGCATCGCGGACAGCGCGGCCTGACCGCCCTGATCCGGCAACCCACCCAGGAGGTTGGTCATTCGATTGAGCCAACGCGAGGGCACTGTGTCGGCCTCTTCGGACCGCACCGCGCGGGTGAGCCAGACTTCGGGTGCGGCGACCGCCTGCTGGAAATCATGCGCCGACAGACCGATGCGCCGCTCTGGCAAGAGCAAACCAGCCTCGTGGCGCAGTTTGCGGTTGAGCCATGGATCGGGGCTTGCGGCTTCGGGCCAGCTGCCCTCATTCAGGCCGCCAAGGATGACCAGATCAGCGCCTTGCACCCGTGCCTCCAGAGTGCCCCAGATCATGATAGACCCATAGGGCGCATCGCGATCACGCACTTCGCCTTGTGACAGCAGCGCGCCCAGAAGGTCCGCAAAATCGCGTGCGGTCATCTCGCCGCCATGAGGTGCCTCGGCTTCAAGCTCTTCAAAAATCTCAAGCGCCTTGCGCCCGGCCTTCTTGTCCCAGAGTTCGCCAGTTCCACCTGTTTGCGATCCCGCAGCGATAAACTCGGCGGCTGTACGCAGGTCAGCGACCCAATTGCTCAATGCGCGCGGGCCCGTCTGCTCGCGCCCGGCAAAGCTCTGTGCGAGCCAGTCAGACCAGCCCGGTTGCAGGTCGCGCGTGGTTCCAAAGGTGCTCAGGCTCTCATGATCCGGGAAGGGTGGACCGTAGCGACGGGTATGCAGTTCCAGATCGTGGGTGTGCAGCAGGTGCAAACCACGCCCCTCGCCGGAGTGGGTCAACGGGTGTTTCAGCAGCGTCAGCAGCATATCGGCCTGCAAGGGCCGGCAAAACAGATCCGCGACATGGCGCAGGAACCGACCCGGTGGCGACAGCTGTAGCGGCAGACCCGCGGAATCGTCCGGCAGGATGTTCCAGCGATCCAGCGCGGCAGAGACCTGACGGGTGAGCATCCGATCCGGTGTGATCAATGCCGCCGTCTGCCCGTCCTCGGCGGCCTGACGCAGACGCAGTGCAATTGCCAAGGCCTCGCTGCGGGGGCTTGCGGCCTCGATGAGCGTCAACGCGTCTGTGGCTTGATCCAGATCGGTCAGATGCGGGCCTTCGGTCATCCATGCATCGGTCACGGGCGCGGGGCGCAGAGCCAGCGAAATCAACTTGTTACGCGGTGGGGACACGGGTATCGTATCGACCCAAGCGCGTATGTCGCGCGGGCGCAGATCGAGATCGCGCATCAACTTGAAAAAGCGGTATTGCGGATGATCCTCTGCAACCAACCCGTCGGCCAGACTGTCCCAGACAGGGTCCGGTTGGTCGAAATCGAACCCCGGCAGGACCACGGCGCCCTGCGGCAGGCGCGCAATGGCTTCCATCAGCAAAAGCGTGGTGCCACGCGAACCGGTGGAGCCCGCCAGAATGATCGGGTGTTGCGGGGGCGTGTGTTCCCACTCCGCAATCAGATCCAGAACCACCTGCCGTTGCCGCGCATTCACATCAAGCGCGCCGTCGTGCATCTCGACAAACTGATCGGCGATGCCGATGAAATCCTGCGCGCGTTTCCAGTGCCCGGACATATCCGACACATCCAGCGCGCGGATCTGGTCGGTGGTCACGCCTTCGCTTTGCATCTCGTCGATCAACTCGGCCAGACTGTCCGAGAGATCATAGAGCGACGAGCGCGCCGCCAGATCGGGCTGCGCATCAAGGAGTTTTGCAATCAGTTGTGACAGCTCCAACCGGCGGCGCAGCGGCGGCAATGCCGGGGGCAGACCGCGCAGATTGGCCTGTTTGCTGAGGCCTGACAGCAGCGAAATACGTGGCAAAAGCCGCGCCGGGCCGCTGTCGAACAGGTGACGCACCCGGCGCTGCATACGTTCTGTGTTCAGGATCAGCTCAACCCGGGCCAGCGCCTCTGGTGGTTGATCTGCAAATCGCTGGCTTAGCCCATCCACAAGCGCGCGCGGGAAATCCACACCACAAGGAACGGCGAACAGACGCGGTGTGGTCTGGCTGGGGTCAAACATCTGCATGCGCCATCATGTTTTCGGCCAAGGTGATCCCCTCGGGGCGGCCCACGTCGCACCAGTGGCCGGGGTATTCAACCGCCGAAACGCGTGCGTCGGGAATGAGAAGGTCCCACAAGGCGTTGAGGGAGAAGACCTTTTCAGTCACGCGATCCAGCTGGTCGAGTTTGATGATCTGCGCACCCGTGTAGACGAGATCGCCCCCACGGGTGATGTGACCTGCGTTACTGGCGGTGAAATCTCCAGCCCCCAGTCGCCCTACGGCGCGCGCGGTCGGCACGCAGAGCAACAGCGCATCCATGTGTTCCGGTCGCCAAGCGTCCCGCAGCACCATGAGAGGATTGGGCCCTCGCCATGCAACATCGGGGTTCAGCGTATAGCTGCAGGTCGCATCGAGCAGGGGGCGCGCATGTTTCAGCCCACCACCGGTATCAAGGATTTCGTCCCCCTCATGACTGATGAGGACATCACGCCCTTCTAGGTGGGTCGCCAGAACCTCGGCCTTATAATGCGTATTGATAACAACGCGCTGGGGCGTGATGTCAGAGACCAGATCCAGCGCATGATCAATCAGCGGCCGCCCAGCCACGGGGATCATCGGCTTTGGTCTGTCGGCGGTGAGCGCCCCCATGCGGGTGCCAAATCCGGCAGCAAAGATCATAACAGCAGTTGGGGCAGTCATGCGCGCAGCCTCTCCATGGCCTCGGGGGTTGGGGCGGGCAGGGCGGAGAGCAATTCCTCCGCCACGCTGGCGAGGGCGGGGTGGCTCAGCCCGCGTTCGAAATGATCCCAGACGCGCGGTACAAGATCGATATAGTGGTGTTTGCCAAACTGCTGCGACAGGCGCGCAAAAATGCCAAGGATACGCATATTGCGCTGAACACCGATCACAGCATAGGCGCTGCGAAATCTGGACTCATCCACACCCGTTTTACGAATATAGTGGTCAATCATCTGCATCTCGACGCCAGCAGGGACATCGCGGCGGGCGTCCTGCAACAGCGACACCAGATCATAGGCGCGATGACCGGCTTTGGCGTCCTGAAAGTCGATGACCCCGACTTTGGCAATCCCGTCCCGTTCCGGCAGCCAGAGCAGGTTCTGGGCGTGAAAATCGCGATGCACAAACACCATGTCGCCTTGCAGGTGGTTGCGCAGGATATCCTCGAACCTGTTCTCGAACCGAATACGGGCCGCCTCTGCGGGATCGCCGAGGATGGCGCTGCGGTACTCACTGAAGGCAAGTCCGGTCATTTCCGCCATGATCCGCGGCCCGAGCGGGGGCAGGGCCGGCGCTGGGGTGTCATGAAGATGCACCAGCAGATCTACAGCCGCGCGGTAAAGCGGCAGTTCGGCGGTCGCATCAGCGGCGATCACCTCCGTGAACAGCGCGTCGCCCAGATCCTCGATCAGCAGCAGGCCCTTTGCGTGATCCTCTGCCAGGATCTCCGGTGCGGATACGCCACGCGCGCGCAGGTCTTCCGCAAGCTCCGCAAATGGCCGGGTATCGCCGCCATCTGCGGGGGGCCAATCCATCAGGACCGCAGGTGTGCCACCGGTGGAGGTCAGCCGCTGATAGCGGCGGCTGGAGGCATCACCGGCAAGCGGGGTGACGTTCCAGCCCGCGTAGCCATGTGCCGCCAGAAAGCTGTCGATTTCGCTCTTGCGCGTGGTCATGGCATGATCCCTTTCAGCCGCGAGTCCCATTTGTCCGCGCTCCAGACAAGCTCCATCTGCCGCGCGTCCTCGCTGTCCTCGTCCAGTGAAAAGCGCAGCGTGAGAGCGTTTTCGGGGCGCAGATCTTCGAGTTTCTCCGGCCATTCGACCAGGCAGATTGCGTCGTCAAAGGCGGCGATCAACCCGAGTTCCTCGACCTCGTCCACATGCGATAGCCGGTAGAGGTCCGCATGCCACAGCTCACCCGTGGGTACCTCATAGGTTTGCACCAGCGTAAAGGTGGGGGAGGGCACATCCTCGGGCACCTCCATGAGGGATTGGATCAGGCTGCGGGCGAAATGGGTTTTTCCGGCGCCGATCGGCCCGTCAAGCAAGACAACATCGCCCGGAACGAGGATCCGGGCGATGGTCTGGGCCAATTCTGAAGTTGCCTCGCTACTGAGCAGCCGGCAGGTTGCGGAGCGTTTTGTCATGGCGCCACAATGACGTTGCGCGCAGGGCTCCGCAAGCGGGTTCAGCCTTCTCTGGAGGCCGCGAAACGCTCATCTTCCGGCGGGGCGAGGGGCAGTCCAACCTGCTGGAAACGCACCATGGTGGATCCGTTCTGAAGCGATTGCACCCGGCAGAGCAATTGATCGCCGTTTCGCATGTTCACACGCGACCACCAGTCCGACCGATCCTCCGTTCCACCGGCGATGAAGTCGCGGATTTCGCCCCAGGTCGGGGTTGGTCCCGACAGTTCCTGCCAGGTGCGGCAGGCATCGGTCACGGTGATCTTGGCAAAGCTTGCCTCGGGATCGGTTTTCCACATCTTGTGGTAGGCCGTGTTGGAGTAGACCATGTTGCCGTCGGTGCCAAAAACCGCAAAGGCGTCGTCCATGTGATCCAGGATCGACTGGCCAAGCTCCAGTTCAGAGCGGAATTGACGGGTCAGCGTGATCTCTGCGGTGATGTCTTCGAACAGGAAGGCAATGGCCCCATCGGGATGCGGGCGGCCGGACACCGAGTAGACCGAGCCGGACGGCAGGGACCAGGTTTCCTGATAGCGTCCCTCTGCCGCCGCTTCGAGCAGATCCGCCATCTGGTGCCGCCAGCTGGAATAATTCTTTGGTTCCGGCATCATGCGCTGGTCGCGCAGGCGGTCGAAGAAGGACATCATGTTGGGCCGCGAGCTGAGAAAACTGGCGGGCAGCGCGGTCAGGTCGATCAATACCGGGTTGAACAGCACCAGTTGCCGATTGCGGTCAAAGATCGCAAGCCCGATCGACAGCTGGGCAAAGGTTTTGGCCAAGGTCTGCACGAAATTGCGCTGGGCGACTTCGGCGTCCACCACGGCGTTCACATCCATCGCATGGCACAACCAGCCCGCTTCGGTCTCGGTGGTAGACACATTGTACCAGAGCTTCTTGTCGGTCTCGGGCAATTCGACAGAGATCCGCTCCGCACGGCCACTGTTCATCGGGGCATCAAGATTGGGAAACAGCGGCGCAGAGGTATCATTGCCGCGCCCCCGGATTTTCTGGTTCAGCCGGTCATAGGCGAGGTTGGTCCAGGTGACACGGGCATCGTCCGATTGCAGCCAGACCGGGTAGGGTGCCTGATGCACGGCTGCCCGCAGGGTGGTCAGTTCCTGGTCGTCGCCGGGTTGGCCAAGCTCCGAGGCGCTGCGGCGCAGCTGCACCCGGGTGACACCGTCGATCCATTCGCAATGTGCTTCGCGGCTATCCGCCTCTGCGGTGCCCGAAAGCGTCAGGGAGCCAACATCGCGTAGAAATCCCGGAGATTGCGGCAGGCCCGGGTAACTGCGCGAAAGCTTGTCGCGCAGTTTTGTCCAGCTGAAGCTCTCGGCATCGTCGCCCAGGAATTTGCGCGCGCCAGAGGACCAGGCGATCAGGGTCTGATCGTCAAACAGAAACACGGCGTCTGTGCGACCGTCTGCAATCAGCAGATCATGTTCCATTCCCTTGCGCTCGGTGCGGGGGCTGAGGAACCAGACGGCGACCGCGGCGCTGGCGATACATAGGGTCACCAGAACGAACCACTCTACGGACATCAAATTCTGCATGGACACTGCCTCGCTTGTTCTCCTTGAGCGTATGTTCCCCCACAATGGTTAAACGAAGTTTAATTGGTTTCCCAAAAGTGAATACTTAAAACTGTATGGGAATATTTTCTCCGGAGGGAACCGGGGTATCGCCGTGGATCGCATCGATCTTGCGGCGCGGCCAGGTGACGGTGATCAGCGCGCCCTGCTGCGTTGGTGTCAGGTTTTGCGAGATCCGTACATCCCGTCCATTGGCGAACTCCAGCCTGGCGCCGGTGCGCTCCAGCAGTGTTTTTGCGATGAACAGACCAAGCCCCATGCCTTCGTATTCCGGGCGTTTGCCGCGATCCGCATGCGGTGCGCGACGGCGCATGAACGGATCGCCGAGCCGCCCGAGCAGGTGCCCCGGAAACCCGTTGCCATCATCGCAGATCCGCACCGACACGCTGTCCTCGCTCCAATGCAGTTCGATCCAGACCTTGGCCTGTGCAAAATCCACAGCGTTCTGAACCAGGTTGCGCAGCCCGTGAATGATCTCCGGTTTGCGCAGGATGCTGGGCTGATGCAGGTCGTCCCCCGCCGCGGGGTGTTCGCTGAAATGAATGTCCTTGCCGCGATCAAAATGCGGCTCCGCAGCCTCGTGCACCAGGGCGGACAGAGGGGTCTGGCGCAAGTGCAGATCATCCTTTCCCGCCCGTCCCATGCTGCGCAGGATGTCACGGCAGCGGTCGGCCTGCTCGCGGATCAATCGCGCGTCCTCCTGCAGATCCGGATGATCGTCCAGTTCTTCGATCAGTTCAGAGCTGGTGAGCTTGATGGTGGCCAGCGGGGTGCCCAACTCATGCGCTGCCGCCGCGATGACGCCGCCCAGATCGGTGAGCTTCTGTTCGCGGGACAGGGCAAACTGGGTGGCGGCCAATGCGTCCGACATCGACCGGATCTCGGCGCTGATCCGATAGGAATAGGCGCCAATGAACAGAATCGCGATGATCAGTGCCGCCCAGTGTCCGAACACGAACAAGGTCGGCATGTGCAGGATCTCTCCCTGCGCGGTTTCAAGCGGCATGTGGAACGGCACCAGCAGCGAAACCAGGATGATGGCACTGGTGCCGATGATGAGCGTGGAGCGCAGCCCCATCACCGAGGCTGAGATTGTCACCGGGCCAAGCACGAGCAAGGCAAAGGGGTTGTTCAGCCCGCCGGTCATATAGAGCAGGAAGCACAGTTGCAGCAGGTCAAACAGCACCATCAGGAAGTTCTGGAACTCCGTCAGGCGCTTGTTTTCCGGGAACACGATCAGCGCGACCAGATTGGCCAGCGCGGAAATCCCGATCGCCAGATAGCATGGCAAGACCGACAGCTGGAGGTCGTACTGCATCTGAGCCACGCCAATGGCAGTGGCCTGTCCGACGATCGCCACCCAGCGCAGCAAGATCAATGTGCGCAGCCGGATCCAGTGGCTGCGTTTCTGGCCGGACATCAGTCCAAAGGTGGTCTCACTCATGTGACGTTTGCTCCCGTTGCATCGCCGGTAATTGTTGATAGGTCTGGCGCGGATCGGGATCAACTGCGGCACGTTTTCCCTGCGTGCTTGTCCCGCTGGGCTCAATGAGGAAACGAGACATGGTTCGAAACATTGCAATTCTGGCGTTTGCCGGCGTCGTCGCCCTGTTGGGGGGGATCTGGTACATGACCTTGCGCGGAGGATCCGGCGATAGCTTTGCCCAATGCCGTGCCAGCAGCGTTGCGGGTGGCACCGATGCGATCGGCGGGCCCTTCGAACTGGTGAATGCAAAGGGAGAGACGGTCACTGACGCAGATGTGATCACGGAACCCTCGATCCTCTATTTCGGCTATACCTTCTGCCCCGATGTCTGCCCGCTGGATACGGCCCGCAATGCAGAGGCGGTGGATGTGCTGAACGAACGTGGCTACTCCACCACGCCGGTCTTCATCTCGATCGACCCCAAGCGCGACACACCCGAAGTGGTTGGCGATTTTGCCTATAACCTGCATGAAAAGATGATCGGGCTGACCGGATCGCCGGAACAGGTCAAGGCTGCAAGCCAGGCCTACAAGACCTATTACAAGGTGCAGGAGGGCGATGAGGATTACTATCTCGTGGATCACACCACCATGTCCTATCTGGTGCTGCCCGAGCACGGGTTTGTGGATTTCTTCCGCCGTGATGTGACGCCGGAGCAGATGGCCGACCGTGTGGCCTGTTTCATCGACAACAGCTGATGCCGGTGGAGATTTGACGTTTTTCTTGCGGGACGTAATATCTCTGGAAACAAATGCGTTTGACGCTGGAAGGAAAGTGAATGGCCGAAGCAGTTCAGTCCGAGGTTGGACCTGACCCCTCGCTCCTCTTGGTCGATGATGACGAACCGTTTCTGCGCCGTCTGGCCAAGGCGATGGAGAAACGCGGCTTTGCCGTGGAGACAGCGGACTCCGTGGCCTCCGGGCAAGCGATCGTGACCGCGCGGCCCCCCGCCTATGCGGTGGTGGATCTGCGCCTCGAAGATGGCAATGGTCTTGATGTGGTCGAGGTGCTGCGGGAAAAACGGCCCGACAGCCGCATCGTCGTGTTGACCGGCTATGGTGCGATCGCCACGGCCGTTGCGGCGGTCAAGATCGGGGCGACGGATTACCTGTCCAAACCGGCGGATGCGACCGACATCACCAATGCGCTGCTCGCCGGCGATGACGCCTTGCCGCCGCCGCCGGAGAACCCGATGAGCGCGGATCGTGTGCGCTGGGAGCATATTCAGCGGGTGTATGAGCTCTGTGATCGCAATGTCTCGGAAACCGCGCGCCGTCTGAACATGCATCGCAGGACCTTGCAGCGCATTCTTGCCAAACGCAGCCCCAAGTAAGGTCAGCGTATGCGCACAGCCGGCGAGCCCGATCCATTGAACCGTCCTTCGCCAAAGGGCGGTTGGTCCGAGGAGACGACGGTGTTGCGCAATGTCACCGTCGTGCCGCCGGTCGAGAGCGGAATGGTGCAAGCTGCGGGGCTGTTGCACGCGGACGGCAGCTATTGCCCCGAGGGCGCCCTGTGGCGGCGCCACCGCCCCATAACCACCGAACCGGATATGCCGGAGGAGATTTCACAGGAAATCTCCGGGCGTTGGCTCTGGGGTGGGGTGCTCTGGGCGCATTTCGGGCATTTCCTCGTGGAGAGCACTGCCCGTCTCTGGGCGCTGGCCAATCTGGATGCGCCGGTGGATGGCGTGTTGTTCATCCCCAAACGGCCCGCCGTGGGGGACCAGGTGCGCGGATTTCAGTCCGAGTTCGTCCATTTGATGCAGCCGGGCCTGCCGGTGCGCGTGGCGGCGGAGCCGTCCCGGGTTCAGGAACTGGTGGTGCCCGGGCAGGGTTTCGGACTGGGCGAAATTACCCAGGCGACACGCAGCTATCGCAATGCCATTCACGCGCAGTTTGCCCGCGATATTACCCCCGAGGGGCCGGAGAAACTCTATATTTCGCGCTCGAAACTTGGGCTTGGCAAAGGCGGGCTCCTCGGGGAAGAGCAGATGGAAGCCTATCTCGCGGCCGAAGGCTACGAGATTTTCCACCCTCAGGAGCACAGCCTGTCCGCACAACTGGCGCGCTACAAGGCGGCGCGGAAGATCATCGCGGCTGATGGCTCCGCGCTGCATCTCTATGCGATGGTGGGACGGCCGGACCAGAAGGTGGCAATGGTGCTGCGGCGCAAGTCGACCGCGCATACCTTGCTGACCGACAATGTGCGGCACTTCTGCAAATGTGATCCCCTGGTGATCGGGGCCCTGCGCACGGAATGGGTGCCCAAGGGCAAGCAGCGCTCCAGTCGCCTGAGTTTCGGAGAGCTGGACCATTCCGTGATCGGACGGGCGCTGAAGGCCGGCGGGTTCATCAAGGGCGGTAAAAACTGGCCAGTGCTGGATGACGCCGCACGCCAACAGCTGCTCAGGGACAAGGGCATCAAGAGCCACCGTTTTGTCGAGTCGCCCGAGTTTCGCAAGGCGCGTGAGGAGCAGGAGCGCGCGGAACGTCGTGCCCGCCGCGCGGCACGGCGCGCGCGGCGCGAAGCCAGGCAGGCCGCGCAGAATGACGGATGACTGTCAGAGCTGCTGCAACAGCGCCTCGTGACGGCTGACAAAATCCCGACGCACCTCGACGGGCGGGCGCAGGTGAATCTCCAGCCCCTCGATCAACTCGGCATTGGGTCTGCCGAAGAATTTCGTCGCCTCGGCCTCTGAAAACCCGGCAATCTGGACCGCTTCCATCCAGGCGGAGACCTTGTCCGCGCGTTTGATCTGCGCCTTGACCGTCTTGGGAAGCGCGGCCGGAAGACCGAACCGGATGTGGATCGCCGACGTCAGCCGCGCATCCAGCTCTCCATAGCCGGAGCCGACCGCTGCCTTGACCGGCGAAATCATGTCGCCGATCACATATTCCGGCGCATCGTGCAAAAGCGCCGCAAGTTTCCATTTGACCGGTGCCTTGGGATACATACGGCCGTGAATATCCTCCACCAGCAGCGAGTGTTCGGCGACGGAATAGGCGAAATCTCCGCGCGTCTGCCCGTTCCAGCGCGCCACAAAGGCCAGTCCATGCGCTATATCCTCGATCTCGATGTCGACCGGCGTCGGGTCCAGCAGATCAAGGCGGCGCCCGGACAGCATTCGTTGCCAGGCACGGGGGGATTTAGGGGGCATGAGGTCATCCGTCGTTGTCGCGCTGGGCACTAGCTACCCCCGTCGTCAGCCGGTTGCAAACCCACAATGCCCGGGCAAAACGGGCGTGAAATCTCCATAAATCTTCACATCCAGAAACGATGAGTTGACGAGGATGCTGGTTGATACAGGCCAGTTCAGACATCAAATATAGATTGAAAGGGGCGCGTCCCCGACATGGCTTGCCCTTTTCCGGTGCTCACACAGGAAAGGAGAAGCACAGTGTTCAAACGTCTCATATCCGCGGCATTGGTATTTGGCATGGCGGCGATCGCGCCGCCGGCACAGGCACAGACCTGCGCCCCGCGCGAGGTGATCGTTGAGCGGTTGAAACACCAGTTCGATGAAAGTCTGAGTTCGGCGGGGTTGCAGAAAGGGCGACCCGTGGACGTGATCGTCGAGATCTGGTCCTCGCAGGGAAGCGGTACCTTTACCGTATTGCTGTCCCATCCGACGGGACTGAGCTGTCTGGTGGCCTCGGGTCAGCACTACTTCATCGTCCCGGAGCATGACCGACGCAACGATCCGGCCAGCTGACGCGGTCCGGTGCGATTCCGGAGATCGGTATGGCAGATGTCCGACGCCATCTTCGTTGCTTATCAACCTTTGCGGTGTTACCTCCCAAAACCAAGAAACCTGTTGAAATCTCAAACGGAGCAGAACATGGCCGGAGATTATATCGTCAAGGACATCGCGCTGGCGGGCTTTGGCCGCAAAGAGCTGGACATTGCAGAAACCGAAATGCCGGGCCTGATGGCGCTGCGTAAGGAATACGGTGAGGAAAAGCCGCTGAAGGGCTCCCGCATTGTCGGCTCGCTGCATATGACGATCCAGACCGCTGTGCTGATCGAAACGCTGGTGGCGTTGGGTGCCGATGTGCGTTGGGCGTCGTGCAACATCTTTTCGACCCAGGATCATGCTGCTGCGGTCATCGCCGAAGCGGGTGTTCCGGTTTTTGCGATCAAGGGTCAGAGCCTTGAGGAGCATTGGGACTATCTCGACCGGTCCTTCCAGTTCCCCGAAGGCCCGAACCTGATCCTTGATGATGGCGGCGATGCGACCCTCTATATTCTGCTGGGCGCGCGTGCCGAGGCGGGTGAAGACGTGATCGCGGTTCCGACCTCCGAGGAAGAAGAGGTCATCAAGGCGCAGATCAAGAAGCGGATGGAACAGTCCCCCGGCTGGTTCACCAAGATGCGCGATCAGATCAAGGGTGTTTCCGAGGAAACCACCACCGGTGTGCACCGTCTCTATGAGCTGGTGAAACAGGGTCAACTGCCTTTCCCGGCGATCAACGTGAACGATTCTGTCACCAAGTCGAAGTTCGACAACAAATACGGCTGCAAAGAGAGCCTCGTGGACGGTATTCGCCGCGCCACCGACACCATGATGGCGGGCAAGGTTGCCGTTGTCTGTGGCTATGGTGACGTGGGCAAAGGCTCTGCCGCGTCGCTGAGCGGTGCCGGTGCGCGGGTCAAAGTGACCGAAGCAGACCCGATCTGCGCGTTGCAGGCCGCCATGGACGGTTATGAGGTGGTTCTGCTGGAAGAGGCGCTGGACGCGGATATCTTCATCACCACCACCGGCAACAAGGACATTCTGCGCATCGAACACATGCGCGAGATGAAGGATATGGCCATCGTCGGCAATATCGGCCACTTCGACAATGAAATTCAGGTGGCGAACCTGAAGAACCACAAGTGGACCAACATCAAGGAACAGGTGGATATGGTCGAGATGCCTTCGGGCAACCGGATCATCCTGCTCTCTGAGGGGCGTCTGCTGAACCTCGGCAATGCGACCGGGCATCCGTCGTTCGTGATGTCTGCCTCCTTTACCAACCAGGTTCTGGCGCAGATCGAATTGTGGACCCGGGGCGATGAGTACGACAATAAGGTCTATATCCTGCCCAAGCATCTTGATGAGAAAGTCGCGGCGCTGCATCTGGAGCGTGTCGGTGCAAAACTGACCAAGCTGACGCCTGAGCAGGCCGCCTATATTGGCGTCAAGCCTGAAGGCCCGTTCAAGCCGGAACACTACCGCTACTGAGCGACCGGATATTTGAAGAATTGGAAAACCCGGCCATTGCGCCGGGTTTTTTCGTGATGTTGTCCGGCGCTCGTTCCAACGGAACATCGCCCCGCCCACCATCCCAAACCGCATTTCTGATGTGGACTGCGAAGAAAAACCCCTTTGTTGGATTTTGGAATCTTCCTACCGTCACGCCATCGCAACGCTGCCAAAGAGGCAGCAGATCCAGGACAGGAGAATGTGACCATGGGCAAACGTGAAGAGCTGATTGCGCAATATGCGGATGATCTGCAGGCCAAATGCGGTGTGACGCCGGACATGGATCTGCTCACCAAGGTGACGATCGGCTGCGGCCCGGCCATTTACAATGCGGATGCGTCTACGGTTGCCTCCAGCCAGCCCGAGGAGCTGGAAACGGTAAAAAACAACTTTCTGATCAAGAAGCTTGGCCTGACGGACGGACCAGAGTTGATGGCGGGGATCAACGAGGTCATCGAGATCTATGGCAAGTCCGAGCGCAACAAGTACCGCGCCGTGGTCTATTACCTCCTGACCAAGCATTTCGGCAAAGAGGCGATCTACGGCTGACTCAGCCCCTGTGGCCGACAGCTGCGTTTGGGGTGGACATTTTGACCAGTCGGTCAGGTTTTAACCAGATTGCCGCGCACCGGGAATTGTGGCCGTTGGCGGCCTCGGGTAGAAGCCTCTCGGCGCAGTGACGGCGCAATATCCAACGCGCACGGTGGGAGTGGGTGTTGAGTGACGAGAAGGCCGCGGCGGATGTCTGCGGTCTTTTTGTTTCGCCACCTCTGCCGGCAGATCAGAATACGGTCAGGACAAGGCCCATGGTGGCACAGGCAAGCGTTGCGTATCCGCCATCGATCACCGTCAACAGGCGCGGCCGCATGCCATAGAGGTTGTTGAGCGCAATCCAGGGCGTGATGAAAAACAACCCTATGCCCAGCCCCGCCACAACACCGGCGCCGAGTGTTTCAATACCGGACAGGCTGAACACATGGCGCATCATGCCGCAGACCACCAATTGGCAGAGGAAACCGATGGCAAACATGGCCGGGGTCTGGCCGCCTTTGGGTTTTCCCGCTGCATCGCGTTCGATGCCAGAGGCTGTCATCCAGGGGTCTGCCAATGCGCCGTAATAGGCCGCCCCTGCTGCAAAAGCGGCGAGTGTCGCCACAAGCACACCAAAAAGTTCCAAGCCGTTGTCCCTCCCTGACACTGATCCGGGACAAGAATGCCAGATCGGGTGATCCGGTCAATCGGCTTGCGTGTGTCCCATCTTGCAGATTTCGTTCCACTCGGCCTCTGTCACGGGCTGGACCGAGAGCCGCGAGTTCTTGACCAGGACCATGTTTTCCAGGGCGAGGTTGGACTTGATCTGGTCCAGAGAAACCGGCTGTACGAAGGCGCGAATGGCCTTGATGTCCACGCATTCCCAGCGTGGATCATCCGTTTTGCTGTCTGGGTGCACCTCGGCGCAGACCTCGACGATCCCGACCACGGATTTTTCCTTCAGGGAATGATAGAAGAACCCGCGATCCCCCAGTTTCATCTCCCGCATGAAATTGCGGGCCTGATAGTTGCGCACGCCGTCCCATTCCTCGCCAGCATCCCCTTTGGCGACCTGGTCGTCCCAGCCCCAGGTGTTGGGTTCGGATTTGAACAGCCAATACGCCATCAGCCGACGACCTTCTTCCAGGTGATCAACTCGACCGCTTCAAAAAGACCGGCCTTGTTGTAGGGATCATTTGCGGCCCAGGCTTCACCAGCCGCCATATCTTCGACGTCCAGAATAACCAGTGAGCCAACCATCTCGCCGTCCTGATCCAACAGAGGGCCCGCTTGGGCGACAACTCCGGTCTCCTCGATATAGGCCAGATGAGCCGCACGATTGTCGAGACGGGTTTGCAGATGGTCGGGTTTGTCGCGGGCAATCAATGCAATGAGCATTTTATTCCTCTTTGAGTGGTCTTTTAAGCAATTGATCCGCAGCGTCGGAGATCGTCAACCTTTGATCCAGCAAATTGGTTACCGTTTGCGTGATCGGCATCTCCAGTCCCATCACCTGGGCGGCTTTTGCCGTTGCGCGAGCGGTCGCGGCGCCTTCAACGGTGATCGACGGGTCAAAAACTTCGCCACGCCCCAGGCTGAGGCCAAGGCGGAAGTTGCGCGACTGCTCCGAGCTACAGGTCAGCGTCAGATCGCCAAATCCGGAAAGTCCGGCGAGGGTTTCCGGCCGCGCACCGCGCGCAAGGGCCAGTCGCTGCATCTCTGCATAGCCGCGTGTCATCAGCGCCGCACGGGCACTGTCGCCCAACTGTGCGCCGATGACGGCACCACAGGCGATCGCGATGACGTTCTTCAGCGCGCCACCAATCTCGGCACCGACCAGATCCGTGGTGCGGTAGAGCCGCAGATTGTCCGTGGAAAGGCTGGATTGCAACGTCTTGCCGGTCTCGTCCGGGTCGCAGGCCAGCGTCAGCGCGGTGGGCAAACCCTTTGCGATATCTGCGGCAAAACTGGGGCCAGTGAGCAAGGCCGCTGTTGCCTCGGGAGCCGCTTCGCGCAGCACGGAAATCGGACCCAACCCAGTGTCGAGCTCGATCCCTTTGCAACAGGCCACCAGTGTCTTGGTCGCAAGTGCCGTGCGATGCTGCGCCAGAAAGCTGCGCATTTTCTGCATCGGCACCGCAAGGAGGATCACATCATGCGCCTCGAAACAGGCGGTGTCCGAGGTGACGGTCAGGGACGCGGGCAGGGGCGCGTCCGGCAGGCGGCGGGTGTTTTCCCGAGAGGCCTGCATTTCGGCCGCATGGGTCTCATCACGACACCAGAGCGTTGCAGGTGCTTTGCGCGCCAGTGAAATCGCCAGGGCGGTGCCAAAAGCACCTGCGCCGAGGACCGCGACGCTCATGCTTTTGCTCCCTTTTTCCCGCTGCCAATAAGCGCGGGGCTGGTCTGGTCCAGCGGCCAGCGCGGGCGGGCAACCAAATCCATGCCGTCGCGTGCGCCGGTGCGAAATCGCTCAAGCCCGGCGTAGGCGATCATGGCCGCATTGTCCGTGCATAGATTTAAGGGTGGTGCGAGGAAATCAGTCTCTAATTGGGCGCAAAGCGCCATTAGGCCAGCGCGAATTTCCGTATTGGCGGCAACGCCTCCTGCCACCGCCAGCCTGGGGTGCGTGGGGTTCTCATCCAGGTAGAGCCTGAGCGCGCGGCGTGTTTTTTCAACCAATGTATCGACGATGGCAGCCTGAAAACCGGCGCAGAGATCGGCGCGGTCTTGCCGGGTCAAGCCGCCTTTCTCCGTCACGATCTGATCCCGCATCCGCATCAAGGCGGTCTTCAGTCCGGAAAAGGACAAGTTGCAATCGGGGCGGTCCAGCAGGGGGCGTGGAAAACGGAACCGAACCGGGTCGCCGTGCTCCGCTTCTTTTTGCACGGATGGGCCGCCGGGCTGTGGCAGGCCAAGCAGACGTGCGGTTTTGTCAAACGCCTCACCCGGCGCATCGTCAATCGTTCCACCGAGGCGAGAGAACGACTCTGGCCCGCGCGCAATCAGATATTGGCAATGGCCACCTGACACCAACAGCATCAGATAGGGGTAAGCGACATCATCCGTCAGCCGGGGCGTCAGCGCATGCCCCGCAAGGTGATTAACACCCACCAAAGGCAGCCCCTTTGCCGCCGCGATCCCCTTTGCACACATCACACCCGACATCACGCCGCCGATCAGGCCCGGACCTGCGGTCACGGCAATGGCGTCAAGATCATCCAGCGTCAGATTTGCCTCAGACAAGGCATCCCGTACGCACGTATCGAGCTTTTCCGCGTGAGCGCGGGCGGCGATCTCCGGCACGACGCCGCCAAAGGCGCTGTGCAACGCGGTCTGGCCAAAGACCACCGACGACAGGATCTCTGCCCGCTCGTCCGCTGTTTGGCGCACAACGGCTGCCGCGGTATCGTCGCAGCTGCTTTCCAGTCCGAGAAGAGTGAGCGTTTGGGTCATGGGCCTACCGTTGCATCCTTTGTGCTGCGGGGCTACCACCATGAAGTGATGCAAACAATCCCGGGAGCGCGCAGGTGCACAGGAACGGGCCAGCTCTTCTGATGACGCGCCCGCGCGAGGCGGGAGAGCGTTTTTTGGAGCTTCTTCCAGTGGCGCTGCGCGCGCAGTTGCCGGTGATCCATTCCCCGTTGATGCGTATCTCTGCCTTGCCGGTCAAAATCGATCTCGGCGGTATCGAGGCGGTGATCTTCACCTCGGGCGAGGGCGTGCGGGTCACATCCGAGGCACAACCTCATCGTATGAGAGCTTATTGCGTTGGGGAACGCACAACCCAGGCGGCGCGCGATGCGGGGTGGCAGGCGGATTGTCTGGGAGACACCGCTGATGCGCTGGTTGCGGCCTTGCTCGCGGATCAGCCCGCGGGCGCTTTGCTGCATCTGCACGGAGAATACACCCGTGGCGCGGTGGCCAAACGTCTGACCGATGGTGGGATTTTGTGCAGGGGGCAGGCGATTTACCGTCAGGATCTCTGTCCTTTGACGACAGAAGCGTCGGATGCGCTGGCGACGCAGGTCCCATTGATCGTGCCGCTTTTTTCACCGCGCACTGCGGCGCATTTTGCCAGCTTATGTCCGGAAACCGCGCATTTGTCGCTGATTGCGATGAGTGACGCGGTGGCAGAGGTCATGCCGCGCTTGCAAAGTGGGGCACGACACGTAAGTAAGTTTCCATCAGCCGAGGCGATGGCGGATTTGGTGCGTGATGTCGCACAGGATTGGCTTCGGGTTGAGGCGGAGCGACCCGGAGACTAGGGTCATCCTGTATTGTGTTGAACACGTTTGGGGAATCGGGGGAGGCCAGAGTGGCTGAAGGCAAGAAATCAGGAGACGCGGCAACACCGGCCCCGGGGGACTCCGCGGATGATCTGAAGAAGGATCACGAGGCGGCCTCCGAAACGGTCAGCGCAGAGGAAGTTGAGGAGCGGCTCGCGACAGAAGAGCTTGACGACTTTGCGGAAACCGAGGTGCCTGTTTCCGAGACCGAGACCGAGACCGAGACCGAGACCGAGACCGAGACCGAGACCGAGACCGAGACCGAGACCGAGACCGCTGCGCAGGACGCGCCGGCAGAGGACCCGGCGCCGGTGCCTGTGGTTCAGGAGCGCATCGTCGAGAAACGCGGCGGTTTCGGGGCTGCGATCCTTGGCGGTGTTGTGGCCGCGCTCATCGGGTTTGTCGCGGGTCAGGGGGGCGCTCTTGATGGCATCCTGCCCCCGTCCTTGCGCGGATCCAGCGTCGATCTTGAACCCTTGCAAACCGCCCAATCCGATCTGAAATCGGACGTGGCAGATCTGCGCAGCAGCGTGGCGGCGATCGAGGTGCCTGACCTGGACCCGCTTCGTGCGCGGTTGTCCGATCTGGAGGCTGCACAACAAACGCAGGAGCAGCCTGCATCCGGCATCGACGAGGAACTGGCGCAAACGCTTCGGGACCTCACCGACCGCGTGGCTGCGCTGGAGGCGCGTCCCATCACCGAGGGGGCTTCCGCGGATGCCGTCGCGGCGTTTGAAACGGAACTCCAGCGTGTGCGCGACAGCCTGAGCGAACAGCAGGCCGAGGTGGAGCGCATGGTGACCGAGGCGCAGGAGATGGAACGCGCAAGCGCAGAGGCCGCCCGTATCGCAGCGGCACAATCCGTGGTGTCGCGGCTGCGGTCGGCGCTGGATGCCGGTGCGCCCTATGCCGACCTGGTGGACGAGCTTGGCCGGCTGCAAGTCGAGGTTCCCGACGATATTCGGTCCGCAGCGGATACAGGTGTTGCGACCCTGGCGGGGCTGCGCGACGGGTTCGCCCCGGCCGCGCGCGCGGCACTTGCGGCTGCACGCGAGGAAACCAAGGGCAGCGGGGGCCTCATGGCCTATGTGAACCGTCACCTGGGGGCCCGTTCCGTTGCGCCGCGCGAAGGGGATGATCCGGATGCGATCCTGTCGCGGGCCGGTGCCGCCGTGGAGAGCGGAGACATTTCCGCCGCGCTTGATGAACTCACCGCCCTGCCCGACAGCGCCAAGGAGGAGCTTGCCCCGTGGCAGAACTCGGCGCGCACGCGCCTTGATGCCGAAGCCGCCACCGACGCGCTCTCGCAAAGCCTGAACGCCAACTAAGGACGTCGCCATGCTCTGGTCATTGTTGAAGATTCTCGTATTCGTCGCGATCGTCGCGCTTCTGGCCTTTGGCGCGGGCGTCCTGATGGAAACCGCCGGAGGCGTGCAGATCACCCTTGCGGGCACGGAGTACACGCTTGGTGCATTGCAATCGGTGATCGCCCTCTTGGCTCTGATGGTGCTGACGTGGCTGTTTTTCAAGCTGCTGTCGCTGTTGATCGCAACGTTGCGGTTTCTGAACGGCGATGAAACGGCGCTGTCGCGCTATTTCGACAAGGGACGTGAGCGCCGTGGCTATCAGGCGCTTGCCGACAGTCTGATGGCGCTGGCAGTTGGCGAGGGACGCACCGCACTGACCAAAGCGGCACGCGCCGAACGCTACCTTCAGGATCCGGCTCTGACCGATCTGGTTGTGGCGCAGGCGGCGGAAATGGCCGGTGACAGCCGCAAGGCGTCGGAAGCCTACAAACGCCTGTTGTCGGATCAGTCCACCCGTTTTGTGGGTGTGCGCGGAATCATGAAGCAAAAATTGTCGGAGGGGGATACCGAGACTGCGCGGCACCTGGCGGAAAAGGCGCTTGCTTTGCGACCCAAGCATGAGGAAGTGCAGGATACCCTGCTGAAACTGCAGGCGCAGGCCGAAGACTGGGCCGGTGCGCGACAGACGCTGGCGACAAAGCTCAAGACCGGGACACTCCCGCGGGAGGTGTTCAAGCGTCGGGATGCGGTGTTGGCGCTGTCGTCGTCCAAGGCGCTTCTGTCCGAGGAGGCCTCACCGGAGCAGCAGGAACAGGCCATCGAAGCCAACCGCCTCTCGCCGGATCTGGTTCCCGCCGCGGCGCTGGCGGCCCGCAGCTATATCGCCAAAGGCAAGCCGCGCAACGCCGTGCGGATCCTGAAAAAAGCCTGGGAGGCGCAGCCGCATCCCGATCTTGCCCATGCCTTTGCCGAGATCGAGCCGGATGAGACCGCACAGGACCGGGTAAAGCGGTTCGAGACCCTGCTGCGTGTGAAACCCGACCATGATGAAACCCGTCTGGTCAGGGCAGAGCTTTTGATTGTGGCAGAGGATTTCCCCGAAGCGCGCCGGGCGCTGGGCGATCTGGTTGATCGGGCGCCGGATGCACGGGCGTTGACGCTGATGGCCGCGATCGAAAAGGGCGAAGGTGGCCCGGACGCCATGGTGCAGGGCTGGCTGACCAAGGCGCTGTCGGCACCGCGCGGTCCGCAGTGGGTCTGCGAGAGCTGCAATCATATTCAGGCGGCATGGACGCCGACATGTGAAAACTGCGCCAGCTTTGATACGCTGACCTGGAAGCGCCCTGATGCGCCGGAGTTCAGCACTGCCACCGGGGCAGCCATGTTGCCGTTGCTGGCCGGGCGCGCGGAAAACAGCACCGGTGCATTGACCATTGTCGATCCTGACCCGGGTCCTGATCTCAAGGACGTGACGGAGGCTCCTTCGTCCGAGGGCGCATCGGAGAGCGACGCGGAAGATCAGCGCCCGAATGCGTCTGACGGCACCAAATAGAACCAACACCCCCTGGCCACGTCCTTGGCTGGCCGGGGGCAGCAGTTGGGCCAGGGTCCCGTGACCTGAGCCGTCGCACGGCTTCTTGCGGGCAGCGGCGGCGCGGTGTTGTGTTTCTGCGGTGATCGTCGCACCCGGGGCATGGGCGTCATTCGTGTATCGCTCAAGCTAGGCGACCGAAGTGATACGCTCATAATCCATGAGGCGGTGGCGAAAACTGGATTGGGGAAGGTCCAAATTGGTGCCCAGAAGAGGACTCGAACCTCCACGTCCATACGGACACTAGCACCTGAAGCTAGCGCGTCTACCAATTCCGCCATCTGGGCACGGGTTGGTGAAGGGCCGTATAAGGAGAGTCGGGCGGGGCGTCAAATGGATTTTTGACATTTTTCCAAAATACGATGACGGAGCCGGACCCCGGTCGCGGCTCAGGAACAATCAGCGACGTTTTGCGCCTTGTTTCAAAGGGCTTGGAGGGGTAAATCGGAACAACAGCTACGTGAGAGGAGCCAAGTCATGTCCAAACTGGTCACCATCTATGGCGGATCGGGCTTTGTCGGTCGTTACATCGTACGCCGCATGGCAAAGGCAGGCTGGCGCGTCCGTGTGGCGGTCCGGCGCCCCAACGAGGCGATGCATGTCAAACCCTATGGCGTTCCTGGCCAGGTCGAGCCGGTGTTCTGCAATATCCGCAATGACGAGTCCGTTGCGGCTGTCATGGCTGGCGCCGACGCGGTGGTAAACTGCGTTGGCGTGCTCAACGAGGTGGGCAAGAATACCTTTTCGGCGGTGCAGGCGGAGGGCGCGGGGCGCATCGCCAGCATTGCAGCGCAAAACGGTGTTGGAAAACTGGTCCATGTTTCTGCGATCGGCGCGGATTCGCAGGCCGAGAGCGTCTATGCGCAAAGCAAGGCCCGTGGTGAGGATCTGGTCCTCGAAGCCTTCCCTGAGGCGATGATCCTGCGACCGTCGGTCATTTTTGGTGCGGAAGACCAGTTCTTCAACAGGTTCGCCGCCATGACCCGTTTTGGCCCCATCCTGCCGATCGCCGGTGGGGAAAGCCGGTTTCAGCCCGTGTATGTCGATGACGTGGCGCAGGCAGCGGTTGCGGGACTGACGGGGGAGATCACGCCCGGCGTCTACGAGCTTGGCGGTCCCGAGGTAAAGTCGTTCTCAGCATTGATGCAGGATATGTTGGCGGTCATTCACCGCCGTCGTCTGGTCGTGTCCCTGCCGCATGTCGTAGCCCGCGTGATGGCATGGAGCTTTGACCTGGCGCAGTCGATCTCTTTCGGGCTGTTCGAGAATACGCTGCTGACGCGCGATCAGCTCAAGAATCTCAAGAACGACAATGTGGTGGCTGAAGGGGCCAAGGGCTTTGCCGAGCTTGGCATCGAGCCAGTGGCCTTGGTATCTGTGCTACCGGACTACCTGTGGAAGTTCCGCCCCTCGGGCCAGTATGACGAACTGATGCGATCCGCCCGGAACATTCGCGGCGACGTTTGAGGCTTTCGCTCTGTCGCAACCGTCGCAGAACTGCGGACGCTGGTTGTTCGGCGGTTGGCGCGTCAGCTGTAGGCGATGCTCAGAAGCACCAGGCCCAGGATGACCCGATAGATCACATAGGGCGTGAAGCTGACCGATCTTAGCAGCCGCATCATCAGGGTCAGCGCGGCAAGCGCAGACAACATGGCGAGGGCGGCGGCGATGCCCATGTCCCGCATCAGCGCCGTATTGGCATCCAGCGCCACCTCCGTGCCCAGGAACAGACCGGATGCCGTGATCGTCGGGATCGACATCAACATGGCAATCCGTGCCCCCTCTTCCCGGCTATAGCCAAGCTGGCGGGCACCGGTGATTGTAATACCGGAGCGGGATGTGCCCGGGATCAGGGCAATCATCTGCCACAGGCCCATGATAAGGGCGTCACGCAGCCCCCAGTTCTCCAGTGTTTTCTCTGTGTGGCCGCGCTGGTCCGCAACATAGAGAACAAGACCAAACACCAGCATTGCCCAGCCGATCACCGCGATCGAGCGCAACATGTCGCTCAGGCCGGTGAGGTGCAGGAAAATGCCGAACACCACCGTCGGTACGGTGGCCACGATCAGCCCCATCGCCAGCCGTGTTCCGGGCGTGTCCATATGGCCGCAGAGGGCTCTTGGCAGGCCGGCAAGCCCGGTTTTCACATCTCGCCAGAAGTAGAGAATGACCGCCAGTAGGGTCCCGACATGGACTGCGACGTCGATGGCCTGACCTTGATCTTGCAGGCCGGTCAACGCGGGCAGGAGAATCAGGTGGCCGGAGGATGAGATCGGCAGAAACTCTGTAATGCCTTGAATCAAAGCGATGAGGATCAACTGAAACAGAGGCATGGATAGGTCGTCCGCTGCGGTTTCGGCAAAAGGCACGTGATTTCACCTCTTGTATAACCCCTTTATTTTTATAAGAAAGTCGCAATTTAGGTCCGAAACGGACCTGAAATGCCCTGTACAAGCCTGTCAAAAGCAGTATTCACAGACAGCTAGCCCATAAATAGGTCAGTAGCACTGACTTTAATTGGAGCTTCAAGGTATTCATACTGTCGCCGCCAGCCAAAAGGAGAGTTTCGCCGTGGCCAAGCAACCGATGCTGAAATTCGTGAACATTGATCGCGATATGCCCGAGAAACGAACTGCCGAGACTCGCAGGGAGGATTTCGACGAAATCTACGCGGAATTCGCGGCGGTGAAGGCAGAGGAACAGGCGAGCCGGTGCAGCCAGTGTGGCGTGCCCTACTGCCAGTCGCACTGCCCCTTGCACAACAACATCCCCGACTGGCTGCGTCTGACCGCAACCGGGCGGCTTGAGGAAGCCTATGCAACCTCGCAGGCGACAAACACGTTTCCCGAAATCTGTGGTCGCATCTGCCCGCAGGATCGCCTCTGCGAGGGCAACTGTGTGATCGAACAATCCGGCCATGGCACCGTGACCATCGGTGCGGTCGAAAAGTACATCACTGACACCGCCTGGGACAAAGGCTGGGTGAAACCCAATGCGCCACGGGCCGAGCGCGAGGAATCCGTCGGTATCATTGGCGCAGGTCCCGGTGGTCTGGCGGCCGCCGACATGCTGCGCAAGGCCGGTGTCCAGGTCACCGTCTATGACCGCTATGATCGTGCGGGCGGTCTGCTGACTTATGGCATCCCCGGCTTCAAGCTGGAAAAAGAGATCGTCATGCGCCGCAATGAGCTGCTGGCAGAGGGTGGCGTGACCTTCGTGATGAACTGCAACATTGGCGAAGATATCTCGTTTGAGGAGATCCGGGCCAAGCATGATGCGGTCATCATTGCCACCGGCGTTTATAAATCCCGTGATCTGAACATGCCGGGCTCCGGTGCGACGGGAATCGTCAAGGCGATCGACTTCCTGACCGCATCCAACCGGGTGGCGAACTTTGGTGACACCGTGCCCGAGTATGAGGACGGCACCTTCAATGCCAAGGGCAAGAAAGTCGTGGTCATCGGTGGCGGTGACACCGCGATGGACTGTGTGCGGACATCGGTCCGTCAGGGCGCCGAGTCGGTGAAATGTCTCTATCGTCGTGACCGCGCGAATATGCCCGGCTCGCAGCGTGAAACGCAAAATGCCGAGGAAGAGGGTGTGATCTTTGAGTGGCTCTCCGCCCCCAAAGGCTTCACCGATGACGGCGGCAAGGTTTCGGGCGTCATGGTGCAGAAGATGCGTCTGGGACAGCCCGATGCGTCGGGTCGCCAATCCCCCGAGGTGATCGAAGGCGCTGACTATGTCGAAGACGCCGATCTGGTCATCAAGGCGCTTGGCTTTGAACCCGAGGAGCTGCCGACGCTCTGGAACCAACCAAATCTGCCCGTGACCCGCTGGGGAACCATCAAGGCGGAGTTCAAAACCGGCGCGACCAATCTCGATGGTGTTTATGCCGTGGGCGACATCGTGCGCGGCGCGTCGCTGGTGGTCTGGGCGATCAAGGACGGTCGCGACTGTGCCGAAGCGATCATCGAGCGTTTCAACACAAAGGCCGCCGTCGCCGCCGAGTAATCAACAGGTTTCCCCGAGCGGTCTGGCGCCCCTGACAAGAGGCGCGGCGCCACCGCCAGGCAGAGGAGAATGAACATGACGAAATACGATGAAAACTGGGTGCGTGCCGAGGAAGCAAAGCGCCAGTGGATGGCTGAAAACGGTCTCTATTCCGAGGAAGAAGAGCATTCCTCTTGTGGTGTGGGCCTCGTGGTTTCGGTCGACGGCTCCAAGAGCCGCAAGGTGGTCGAGGCCGGCATCGACGCGCTCAAGGCGATCTGGCACCGCGGCGCTGTGGATGCTGATGGCAAGACCGGCGATGGCGCCGGCATCCACGTGCAGATCCCGGTGCCGTTTTTCTGGGATCAGGTGAAACGCACCGGGCACGAGCCGCGGGTCGACGAGTTGCTCGCTGTTGGACAGGTGTTCCTGCCCCGCACGGATTTCGGCGCGCAGGAAACCTGCCGGACCATCGTGGAAACCGAAGTCCTGCGCATGGGCTACTACATTTACGGCTGGCGCCACGTGCCGGTGGATGTGACCTGCCTCGGTGACAAGGCGAATGCGACCCGTCCGGAGATTGAGCAGATCCTGATCTCCAACTCCAAGGGCGTGGACGAGGAGACCTTTGAGCGCGAACTCTATGTGATCCGTCGCCGCATCGAGAAGGCCGCCGCTGCCGCGCAGGTTGGCGGGCTCTATATTGCGTCGCTGTCCTGCCGATCGATCATCTACAAGGGCATGATGCTGGCCGAACAGGTTGCGGTCTTCTACCCCGACCTGATGGATGAGCGGTTCGAGAGCGCATTTGCGATCTATCACCAGCGCTATTCCACCAACACCTTCCCGCAGTGGTGGCTGGCGCAGCCGTTCCGCATGCTGGCCCACAACGGCGAGATCAACACGCTCAAGGGCAACGTCAACTGGATGAAGAGCCACGAGATCCGCATGGCCTCCTCGACCTTTGGTGACCACGCCGAGGACATCAAACCGATCGTGGCGTCGGGGTCCTCCGACTCTGCGGCTCTGGATTCGGTGTTCGAGGTTCTGGTGCGTGCCGGTCGGTCCGCGCCGATGGCAAAGACCATGCTGGTGCCGGAAAGCTGGTCCAAACAGGCCGAGGAACTGCCGCAGGCCTGGCGCGACATGTATTCCTATTGCAACGCCGTGATGGAGCCCTGGGACGGTCCCGCCGCGCTGGCAATGACCGATGGCCGCTGGGTCTGTGCCGGTCTCGACCGCAACGGTCTGCGCCCGATGCGCTATGTGGTCACCGGCGACGGTTTGGTCATTGCGGGCTCCGAGGCGGGCATGGTGCCGATCGACGAGGCATCTGTCGTGGAGAAGGGCGCGCTTGGTCCCGGCCAGATGCTTGCCGTCGACATGAAAAAGGGCGAACTCTACCACGACGTTGAAATCAAGGACAAACTTGCCCGCGCACTGCCGTTTGGCGACTGGGTGGCAAAGGTCAATGATCTGGATGCCGTGCTCGGCGGGGTGACGGAAACCCCCCTGTTCTCGGGCGAGGAACTGCGCCGCCGCCAGATTGCCGCCGGCTACACGATCGAGGAGCTGGAGCAGATCCTGGCGCCGATGGCCGAAGACGGCAAGGAAAGCCTGGCCTCCATGGGCGATGACACGCCCTCTGCGGTTCTGTCCAAGCAATATCGCCCGCTCAGCCATTTCTTCCGCCAGAACTTCTCCCAGGTGACCAACCCGCCGATCGACAGTTTGCGCGAATTCCGGGTGATGAGCCTCAAGACCCGGTTCGGCAACCTCAAGAACGTGCTGGACGAGGACAGCTCGCAAACCGAGATCGTGGTGCTGGAAAGCCCCTTTGTCGGCAATGCGCAGTGGGACAAGCTGGTCGACAACCTCGGGTCCAAACTGGCGGAGATCGACTGTACATTCGCCCCCGGCAAAGGATCTCTGCACGCTTCGCTGGCGCGGATTCGGGCCGAGGCAGAAGAGGCCGTGCGCTCCGGTGCGGGGCACATCGTGCTGACGGATCAATATTCCGGCGATGGCAAGGTCGCGATGCCGATGATCCTGGCCACCTCGGCGGTACACTCGCATCTGATCCGCCAGGGTCTGCGCACCTTCTGTTCGCTCAACGTGCGTTCGGCGGAATGTATCGACCCGCATTACTTCGCGGTGCTGATTGGCTGCGGCGCAACCGTCGTGAACGCGTATCTGGCCGAAGATTCACTCGCCGACCGCATTGAACGCGGTCTTCTCGAAGGGACGCTGACGGAAAACGTCGCCCGCTACCGCGAAGCGATCGATCAGGGCCTGCTGAAGATCATGGCGAAGATGGGCATCTCCGTGGTGTCCTCCTACCGGGGTGGCCTGAACTTCGAGGCGGTGGGCCTGTCCCGCGCCATGGTGGCGGAGTATTTCCCCGGCATGACCTCGCGGATTTCCGGCATCGGTGTCTCTGGTATTCAGGTGAAAGCCGAGGAAATCCACGCCAAAGGCTGGAATGCGCCCGAGGGCATCATGCCGATCGGCGGCTTTTACAAGGCCCGCAAATCCGGCGAAACCCACGCCTGGGAAGCCACCTCGATGCACATGATGCAGATGGCCTGCAACCGTTCGTCGTATGAGCTGTGGAAACAGTATTCGGCCAAGATGCAGGCGAACCCGCCGATCCATCTGCGGGATCTGCTGGACATCAAACCGCTGGGCAAGGCGATCCCGATCGAGGAAGTGGAATCGATCACGTCGATCCGCAAGCGTTTCGTGACCCCGGGCATGTCGCTTGGTGCGCTCTCGCCCGAGGCGCACAAGACGCTGAACGTGGCGATGAACCGAATCGGAGCCAAGTCCGACTCGGGCGAAGGCGGCGAAGATCCGGCGCATTTCGTGCCCGAAGCCAATGGCGACAACCCGTCGGCAAAGATCAAACAGGTCGCCTCGGGCCGCTTTGGTGTGACCGCCGAATATCTGAACCAGTGCGAAGAGCTGGAAATCAAGGTCGCGCAGGGTGCCAAGCCCGGTGAGGGCGGCCAGTTGCCCGGCATGAAGGTCACCGACCTGATCGCGCGCCTGCGTCACTCCACCAAGGGGGTGACCCTGATTTCGCCGCCGCCGCACCACGACATCTACTCGATCGAGGATCTGGCGCAGCTGATCTACGACCTGAAGCAGATCAACCCGCGCTGCAAGGTGACGGTGAAGCTGGTGGCCTCCTCCGGTGTTGGCACCATTGCTGCCGGCGTGGCCAAGGCCAAGGCCGACATCATCCTGATTTCGGGCCACAACGGCGGCACCGGGGCCTCTCCTGCGACCTCGATCAAGTACTGCGGTCTGCCGTGGGAGATGGGCCTCACCGAGGCGCATCAGGTGCTGGCGATGAACAACCTGCGCGGCCGTGTGACCCTGCGGACCGATGGCGGTCTGCGCACCGGGCGTGACATTGTCATGGCTGCGATGATGGGCGCCGAGGAATACGGCATCGGCACCGCCGCGCTGATCGCAATGGGCTGCATCATGGTGCGTCAGTGCCAGTCGAACACCTGCCCCGTTGGTGTGTGTACTCAGGACGAGGCCCTGCGTGGCAAGTTCACCGGCAATGCCGACAAGGTGGTGAACCTCATCACCTTCTACGCGCAGGAAGTTCGCGAAATCCTCGCCTCCATCGGAGCGCGGAGCCTTGATGAGGTGATCGGTCGTGCGGATCTTCTGGCGCAGGTGTCGCGTGGCTCTGCTCACCTTGATGACCTCGATCTGAACCCGCTGCTGATCACCGTCGATGGTTCTGCCAGCATCGTCTACAACCGCGACAAGGACCGTAACGCGGTGCCGGACACGCTCGATTCGGAAATCGTGCGCGATGCCGCGCGGTTCCTCAAGGATGGCGAGAAGATGCAGCTGTCCTACGCGGTGCAGAACACGCATCGGACCGTGGGCACGCGTACCTCCAGCCATATCGTGCAGAACTTCGGCATGCGCAACACCCTGCAACCCGATCACCTGACGGTGAAGTTGCAAGGCTCGGCGGGTCAGTCCTTGGGCGCCTTTGCGGCCCCCGGTCTGAAGCTCGAAGTCTCCGGCGACGCAAACGACTATGTCGGCAAAGGTCTGTCGGGCGGTACGATCGTCGTGCGCCCGCCGATGGCCTCGCCGCTGAATGCGGCAGAGAACACCATTGTGGGCAATACCGTTCTCTATGGTGCCACCGATGGCTATCTCTTTGCGGCCGGTCGCGCCGGCGAACGGTTTGCGGTGCGGAACTCGGGCGCCAAGGTGGTGATCGAGGGCTGTGGTACCAACGGTTGCGAATACATGACCGGCGGTGTGGCCGTGATCCTTGGCAGCATCGGCGCGAACTTCGGCGCCGGGATGACGGGCGGCATGGCCTATCTCTATGACCCGGATCAGTCCGCTGAGACGCTCATGAACATGGAAAGCCTGGTGACCTGCCCGGTGACCGTGGACCATTGGGAAGCGGAGCTGAAAGGCCTGATCGAACGCCACGTTGCCGAAACCGGAAGCCGCAAGGCAGCGGAGATCCTGCAACATTGGGAGAGCGAGAAGGGGCATTTCCTTCAGGTTTGCCCGAAGGAGATGCTGGACAAGCTGGCGCATCCCATCGCGACGGAAGCATCGGCAATCCCGGCAGAGTAATCGAATAATCCCCGAGAATAAGAGACCCTCTTATTCCTGAAACTGAACCCCGCAGTGTTTCGGCCTGCGGGGTCCTTTTTTTGCGCCGCGCGTGTGCGCGGGCAGATGCCTGCGGGGCGATTTTCCCTGTTGGAGTGTTTGGATGCTCTGTCCTATAGAGAGGCCATGGCAAAAGCAGCGCGCAAGACAAAAACAAAAAAGACCACCTCCAAATCCGCGCGGCTTGGTCTCCGGGCCGTGGTGGCGCGGGTCCGGCGCTGGATCCTGCGGGGGCTGTTGGGCAGCCTTGCGTTTGTGCTTGCGCTGATCCTTTTGTATTCGGTGGTGAACCCTCCGATAACCCATACGATCTGGACCGAGAAACGCCGGCTTGGCGATGTGGATCGCGAATGGGTGCCCTTAGAACAGATGGCCCCTGTGCTGGCGCGATCCGTGGTCGCGGCAGAGGATGCGCGGTTTTGCGAACATTGGGGGTTCGATGTCACGGCGATCCGTGATGCGCTGGAATCCGGTGGCAAGCGCGGCGCGTCCACCATTACCCAGCAGGTGGTGAAGAACGTCTTCCTGTGGCAGGGGCGCAGTTGGGTCAGAAAAGCGCTTGAGACCTTTATGACGCCGGTGGTCGAGGCCACCTGGAGCAAGCAACGCATCGTCGAGGTCTACCTGAACGTGGCCGAGATGGGCGAGGGGATCTTTGGCGCGGAGGCTGCGGCACGGCACTATTTCGGTACCGGTCCCGATCAGCTCAGCCCGCAGCAGGCGGCATTGATTGCAGCCCTGCTGCCAAATCCAAAAGAGCGTTCTGCCGCCGATCCCGGCAATTTCATGCGCAAACGAGCGCGTCAGATCGTGGATGGCGCTGCCACGATCGAGCGCGATGGCCGTGCTGCCTGTTTCGAGCATTGAAGTTTCCGTTCTGGCAAGGCATTGCTGGAGGAACAAGATCCCTTAACAACCGGAGAGCTCAGGACGCCCATGGCTCGTCTCTATCATGTCCCCCTGTCCCCCTTCTGCCGCAAGGTGCGCCTGTCCCTGGCGGAAAAGAAGATCGAGGTGGAGCTTGTCGAGGAGCGCTACTGGGAGCAGGACGCCGATTTCCTGCGCCGCAACCCGGCGGCCAAGGTGCCGGTCCTGCGTCTGGATGGCATGCTGATGGCCGAGAGTGCCGCGATCTGCGAATATATCGAGGAAACCCGCCCCGACCCCAGCCTGATGCCAAAGAAACCGGCCGAACGTCTGGAAGTGCGCCGGCTGGTGAGCTGGTTTGACGACAAGTTCCATCATGAGGTCACGTCGAAGCTGCTTTATGAACGGGTGAACAAGAAGATGACCGGCGAAGGCTATCCGGACAGCAGCAATGTCAAATCCGGTGCCAAAGCGATCAAGTATCACATCGATTACCTGTCGTGGTTGCTGGACCATCGCCGCTGGCTGGCCGGCGATAACATGACGCTTGCGGATTTTGCGGCCGCTGCGCATCTGTCGTCGCTTGATTATATCTCTGATGTGGACTGGAACCGCTCGGCGGTGGTGAAGGATTGGTACGCCAAGATCAAATCCCGCCCTGCCTTCCGGTCAATTCTGGCGGATCAGGTTCCGGGCTTTCGCCCTCCGTCGCATTACGCGGATCTTGATTTCTGAGATGGTGCAGGGGGCTGTCTGCCCCCTCCGGGCCTTGCGGCCCGTTCACCCCCGAGGATATTTCTGAGAAGATGAAAGCGGCAGGGGATATCAAGGCGCGTCTGATCGCGCAGGCCCGGGCGGAGGGCTTTGTCTCCACGCGCATCTGCCGACCGTGGGATGTCCCCGAAGTGCCCGAACGACTGCGTGCGTTTCTGGACGCCGGGTATCACGGTCAGATGGCATGGATGGCGGAGCGAGTGAACTGGCGCGAAAACCCGGCGGCGCTTTGGCCGGAGGCGCGCTCGGTCATCATGCTGGCAGAAAGCTACACGCCCGAGGAGAACCCGATGGCGGTGGTGGGACTGCCGGATCGCGCGGCGATATCGGTCTATGCGCGCGGCAAGGATTATCATGACCTGGTCAAGAAGCGGCTAAAGCGGCTGGCGCGCTGGTTGATCGCCGAGGCGGGTGATAAGGCTGAGGTAAAGGTTTTTGTCGACACTGCCCCAGTACCAGAGAAGGCGCTCGGACAGGCGGCGGGGCTTGGCTGGCAGGGTAAGCACACCAATCTGGTGAGCCGGGATTGGGGCAATTGGGCCTTTTTAGGCTCTATTTTTACCACATTGGATCTGCCGGTAGATTCGGTAGAGCCAGATCATTGTGGGTCCTGTCGGGCCTGTTTGTCGGCGTGTCCCACAGATGCCTTTCCTGCACCCTATCAACTGGATGCACGGCGATGCATTTCCTACCTGACGATCGAGCACAAGGGGCCCATTGAGGAAGAGCTGCGCGCAAAACTCGGCAATCGAATCTATGGCTGTGATGATTGTCTTGCAGCCTGCCCATGGAACAAATTCGCCGTGGAGGCCTCGGACATGCGCTATGCCGCGCGTGAGGGCACGGTTGCGCCGCCGCTTGCGGAATTGTCGCAACTGAATGATGCAGCGTTCCGCGAACGGTTTTCAGGATCTCCGATCAAGCGGATTGGCCGGGATCGCTTTGTGCGCAATGTGCTCTATGCGATCGGAAATTCTGGGGAGGCGAAGTTGCGCCCCTATGCCACGCAGCTCTGTGATGATCCTGATCCAACGGTCGCAGATGCGGCGCGCTGGGCTGTGATGCGGTTGTCATAATGACGCAAACAGAGTGGACGTGACGCAGCCAGCCGTTACAACCGAGCATGCGTGAGTGAAAATCGAGGATAAGATGGCGCTTCTGCTTGGGGTCGATACCGGGGGAACATATACCGACGCGGTGCTGATCCGTGACGAGAGCGAGGTGATCGCCTCGGCCAAGTCGCTGACCACACGGCAGGACCTGGCAATCGGGGTTGGCGGCGCGGTGCGGGCCGTGCTGGAACACACCGGCGTGGAACCTGCCGAAATCTCGATGGCGGCGCTGTCAACGACACTTGCGACCAATGCGCTGGTCGAGGGGCAGGGTGGTCGTGTGGCGCTCATCTATATCGGGTTCAGCGCGCAGGATCTGGAGCGTCACGGGCTGCGGGATGCACTGAAAGGGGATCCTGCCCTGATCCTGGTCGGGGGGCATACCCATGCCGGCTCAGAAGCCGCGCCGCTGGATAAAGAGGCACTCATCGCCTTTTTAGAGACTGAATCAGCCGGGGTCAGCGGGTTTGCTGTTGCTGGCGTTTTTGCCACGCGCAATCCCGCGCATGAGCTGGAGGTTGCGCGGATCATCCAGGAGCGCACCGACGTTCCGGTCACCTGCTCTCACCAGCTTTCGGCCAAGCTCAATGGACCCAAGCGCGCGCTGACGGCTGTACTGAATGCGCGTCTGATCGGCATGATCGACCGGTTGATCAACCGTGCGGCAGAAACGCTTGTGACGCTTGGTATTGAGGCGCCGATGATGGTGGTTCGGGGCGATGGGGCGTTGATGTCGGCGGAACAGGCGCGTGCGCGCCCGATCGAGACAATCCTGAGCGGGCCGGCGGCCTCGATCGTGGGGGCGCGATGGATGACAGGGGCTGAGAACGCCTTGGTCAGCGATATCGGCGGGACGACCACTGACGTTGCGCTGATCGAGCGAGGTTTGCCGAAAATCGATCCGGATGGCGCACAGGTCGGCGGCTTCCGGACCATGGTGGAGGCTGTGGCCATGCGCACCACGGGCCTGGGGGGAGACAGTCAAGTTCACCTGAATGGCGATGGTCTGCGCGGTGGGGTCACGCTTGGGCCGCGGCGGGTGTTGCCGGTGTCCCTGATCGCGACCGAAGCCCCCGAGCTTGTGCATGCGGCGCTGGATGCACAACTCAACGCTCCGGTGGTTGGGGAGTATGACGGGCGTTTTGTGCGTGGTGTGATCGGGCAAGCGGCGGTTGGCCTGTCGGAACGGGAGGCGGCGCTGCTGGCCCGGATCGGTACCGCGGTTCTGCCACTGGGCGACGTTCTGCGCACGCGTATGGAGCAGGGCGCGCTCAGCCGTCTGGTGGATCGCGGCCTGGTGCAGGTCGCCGGGATCACGCCGTCCGATGCCAGTCACGTCCTGGGCCGTGTGGCCGCATGGGATCGAGACGCCGCAGACAAGGCGCTTACCGTCTTTGCCAGACGTCGTGTCGGCAGCGGGGATGCGGTGGCAAAAAATGCCGAAGCGCTGGCGCAAATGATCGTGGATCAATTGACCGAGCAAACGGCTTTGACCTTGTTAGAGTCTGTTTTCTCCGAGGAGCAGGCTACTTTTGGGGGACCTGCGGAAGATCTTGCACGGCACGTGCTGCTGCAACGGGGCCTGACGGCACATAGCAGTTTGTTGGTGATCGACGCACGTGTGAATGTGGATGTGATCGGTTTGGGGGCCTCGGCACCTAGCTACTATCCCGCGGTCGGAAAACGTCTGAGGTGCAATATGATCCTGCCGGAACACGCCGGGGTCGCCAATGCGATCGGCGCCGTGGTGGGGCGGATCATTCAGCGCCGTTCCGGTACCGTCACCGCCCCCTCCGAAGGCAGGTTTCGCGTGCATCTTTCCGACGGGCCAAAGGATTTCACAGCCCGTGCCGAGGCGCTGGACATGTTAGAAAGCGTCTTGCGTGCCGAAGCTGTGGCAGCGGCCGAGGATGCGGGCGCTGGCGATATTCACGTGCATGTCACCCGCGATCTCCGCATGGCCGAGGTCGAGGCGCAGCAGGTCTTTGTCGAGGCCACCCTCACCGTCGAGGCCAGCGGTCGGCCACGGGTGGCACACGGCTGATTACATGATACAGGCCGCTCCCGTCCGGAAGCGGCCTGCATCTGGTTGATCTGAGCCATACTCAGGCTCTAACAAGGATTATTCAGCGGCTTGATCGCGCTTTGGCAGCACCCAATCGGGGCGTGGGAAGTGGCAGGTATAGCCATTTGGCAGCCGCTGGAGATAATCCTGATGTTCCGGCTCCGCCTCCCAGAAATCGCCGACAGGTTCCACTTCGGTCACGACCTTGCCGGGCCAGATGCCAGAGGCCTCCACATCGGCGATGGTGTCCTCCGCGATCTGTTTCTGGCGCGCATCTTCATAGTAGATCGCAGAGCGGTAGCTCATGCCGATGTCATTGCCCTGACGGTTGGTCGTCGTGGGGTCGTGGATCTGAAAGAAGAACTCCAGCATCTCGCGGTAAGAGGTCTGCTCGGGATCAAAGGTGATCTCGATGCCTTCGGCGTGGGTGCCGTGGTTCTGATACGTTGCATTCGGCACATCGCCGCCCGTGTAGCCGACGCGGGTGCTGAGGACACCTTTGCGGTGACGGATCAGCTCTTGCATGCCCCAGAAGCAGCCGCCTGCGAGAATGGCGCGTTCGGTCTTGCTCATCGGTGGTCCTCCACTTGATTGATGTAGGCGCCATAGCCTTCCGCCTCCATATCGTCGAGATGGATAAAGCGCAGCGACGCCGAGTTGATGCAGTAGCGTAGGCCGCCGCGATCCGCGGGACCGTCGGGGAAGACGTGGCCGAGATGGCTGTCACCATGGGTGGAGCGCACCTCGGTGCGGATCATGCCAAGGGTCCGGTCTTCGAGTTCCTGCACATGTGCGGGTTCGATCGGTTTGGTGAAACTTGGCCAGCCACACCCGGATTCGTACTTGTCGGAAGAGGCAAACAGCGGTTCTCCGGACACGATGTCCACGTAAATGCCCGGCTCCTTGTTCGAAAGCAGCTTTCCCGTGCCGGGACGTTCGGTGCCGGAATTCTGGGTCACGTAGAATTCTTCTTCGGACAGCGCGGCGATGACATCAGGGTTCTTGAAATATTTGGTCATGGGGCCCTCCCACCTGATCTGATGCGGCATTAAGTGGGGTTCGACACTGCGCTTTCAATGCCTGAAGCGCAAGTGCCCTGGCCTGTAATCGGCGCATCATGCGTAAACGTGATTGTGCGTGTGTGGGCACCCTGTGGTGGACCCGTGTCAATCCGCTTGCGGATGCAGCGATCTGGGCAGCGGTTGCTTTGGCGGTGCGGGGTGGCGGGCGAGTTGAACCGCGAGGATGCCCAGTGTCACCACACCGACGCCCAGGATATCCAGCGGGCCGAGCCGCTCTCCCAGCAGGAAGCTGGCGATCGCAACACCAAACACCGGATTGAGAAAGTGGAAGGTGGCCGCCCGCACGGCTCCGATCCGGTTCAGGAGCATCACCCAGATCAGGGTCGCCGCCAGCCCCGGCACAAAGGTGGTATAGGCAAAGGCGATTGCCAGCGGCCAGCTGGGCTCGACGCGGATGGTTTCAAACGCAAAGGCCGCCGGGAAAAGCGCCGCAGCGCCCACCAGCATCTGCAATCCCACCACCATCATGAAATTGCCGCCGGAAGTCGCGCCCCGCAGCGCGAGTGTGGCGGTGGTCAGCGCCAGAACCCCAATCCCGCAGAGGGCAAGGCCGAGCAGGTCGACACCGGCTCCGATCCGGGTGCCCATGATCAGCGCCACGCCGGCAATCCCCGCGACCAGCCCCAGCAGGCCAAGCGGGCGGATGGGTTCGCGAAAAAACGCCAGGGACGCCAGCGCCACCAAGAGCGGCATGGTGGAGGCAATGATCGCCGCCAGGGACGCCTCTATCCATTGCATCGCGACAAAGTTCAGACCGAGGTAGAGCGCATTCTGGCAGATCCCAAACAGGATCGTGGCCTTCCACTGGCCCGGCGTCAGTCGCCAGGTCTGCCCCATGGCACGGGCGATCATGACGCCGATCAGGCCGGAGATCAAAAACCGCAGCGCCAGAGAGAACAGCGGTGAGGCGTCCGCCACAATGATCCGGGCCGAGGTAAAGGCCGAGGACCACATCAGGGCAAAGGCGAGCCCCATGGCAAGTGCGCGCAGATCCATCCGTCAGTCCCTCCTGGTCGTTGGCGGCACGCTACCCAGTAATCACCGGGCTGAATAGGGAGAGCGGAGGAATTGGTACAATCAAAAAAATGGGCCGCCCGATAGGGCAGCCCCGAAGCCGTCGCCGGACCAAAAGGTCTATCAGGCGTCGCCGTTGACGCTGTCTTTCAGCGCTTTGGCGATGGTCATTTTCACGACCTTGTCTGCTTCTTTCATGAACTTCTCGCCGGTGGCCGGGTTGCGCACTTCGCGCTCGGGACGCTCACGGCAATAGATCTTGCCAACACCCGGCAGGGTCACGGCACCGCCGCCGGACACTTCGCGGGTGATCAGGTTGCAAACGGCATCCAGAGCGGCACCAGCGGTTTTCTTGTCGCTGTCCATTTCCTCAGCCAGTGCTGCCACAAGCTGAGTTTTGGTCATCGGTTTGGACATTCTTAGCTCTCCTTGAAACTGCCCGACGTGTTGGGGCCTCATCGCGTAACATTAGCGTTATGTTGTGGGACAACACAACGCGTAGCGTGCAAGATCAAGCGCCAAACAAGCAAATTTCCGTGGAAAACAGCATATTTTCGCCATTACAGGAAGGCCGTTTCGTCAAAGGAGCGCAGTTTCCGGCTGTGCAAGCGTTCCAGCGGCATGGTTCTGAGCCGTTCCATCGCCTTGATACCGATCAGAAGGTGCCGAGAAACCTGCGTGCGATAGAAGTCCGAGGCCATGCCGGGCAGCTTCAATTCACCGTGCAGGGGCTTGTCGGAAATGCATAGGAGCGTGCCGTAGGGCACCCGAAAGCGGTAGCCGTTTGCGGCGATGGTGGCGCTCTCCATATCCAGTGCGATGGCGCGGGATTGGCTCAGGCGTTGCACCGGGCCGGACTGATCCCGCAGCTCCCAGTTGCGGTTGTCGTGGCTGGCAACGGTGCCGGTGCGCATGATCCGCTTGAGGTCGTACCCTTCAAGTCCGGTTTCCTGAGCTACGGCTTCTTCCAGCGCCACCTGAATTTCCGCCAGCGCCGGGATCGGCACCCAGACTGGCAGGTCATCATCCAGCACGTGATCCTCGCGCAGGTAGGCATGGGCCAGAACAAAATCGCCAAGCGCCTGAGAGTTTCTGAGCCCGGCGCAATGGCCGACCATCAGCCACGCATGCGGACGCAGCACGGCGATGTGGTCGGTGGCGGTTTTGGCATTCGACGGTCCCACCCCAATGTTGACCAGCGTGATGCCGTTCCCGTCCGGCCGCTTGAGGTGGTAGGTCGGCATTTGCGGCATCTTGGGAGAGATGGGCAACTCGCCGTCGGCCTCGGTGATCTCGGCGTTGCCGGTTGATACGAAACTGGTGTAGCCGCTGGCGGGATCGGCCAATTGCGCGCGGGCGTAGGCTTCGAATTCAGTGACGTAGAACTGGTAGTTCGTAAACAGGACGTGGTTCTGGAAATGATCCGGGTCCGTCGCCGTGTAATGCGCCAGACGCGCCAGGGAATAATCCACCCGCTGGGCGGTAAACAGCGACAGCGGCCCCACGCCATTCTCGGGCACGTAGGTGCCATTGACGATGTCATCGTTGGTGGTCGCCAGATCCGGGACATCAAACACATCGCGCAGGGTGAAGCGTGCCGCGCCTTCCTGCGGCACGGTCAGTCCGGGACGGGACGCAACGGCAAAATGCACCGGCATCGGGGTATCGGACACGCCGACAATCACCGGCTGGCCATGGTTCTTGATCAGAAGCCCGATCTGCTGCTCCAGATAGTGTTCGAACAGATCCGGGCGTGTCACCGTGGTGGCATAGGTGCCCGGATCGGCCACGTGGCCAAAGCTGAGGCGACTGTCCACCTGCGCGTAGGTCGTGGTGGTAAAGCGCACCTCCGGGTAAAAGGCCCGCATGCGGCTGCCGGGCGCGGCGCCGGCGCTCATCGCGGCGATGAACTCATCACACAGGAAATTGGTCGCGCTGTCATAAAGCGCGATCAGGCGCGCAACCGCAGCCTTGGCATCGGTGAAGCTCTCTGCTTCGGGGAGGGCGGGTGTTTTTACATCATTCATTAAACGGCTCGATCACTGGAATTTTCTTGAATGTGCGCACATCGACAAGGCCGAGGTCGCTGATCCTCAGTTCCGGGATCACGACCAGCGCCAGAAGCGAGTGCTGCATATAGGCGTTGTTCAGTTTGCAGCCGCAGGCCTCCATCGCCTCGACCAGTTTCTGCGCATTGGCGGCCACCGTGGACGCCGGGCTGTCGGACATCAACCCTGCAATCGGCAGTTCCACCAGCGCCAGTTCCTCATCGTCGCGATAGATCGTGATGCCGCCGCCGACCTCCGCCAGACGGTTGGCCGCCAGGGCCATTTGTGCGCGATCCGTGCCGACCACGATCATGTGGTGACTGTCATGCGCCACGGTCGAGGCCATCGCCATGCGGCCTTCGTAGCCGAAACCCGAGACAAAGGCATTGGTGACGCCACCCGTGGCGCGGTGACGTTCGACGAGGGCAATCTGGCAGACGTCGTCCTTGCCTTCGACGAGACCGTTCTCGACCGGCAGTTCAGCTTTCAACGCCTTGGTCGGGGCCTGGTTTTCCACCACACCGATGATATTGGCGGTGACGGCATTTGCGCCTTCGGGCGCGGCGAGTTCAAAGTCTTTCGCCGTCAACTCATGCCCAAGATGCACGGTGCCGCGCGCGGTGTCGGGCCAGTCCAGATGTGGGCAATCCACCTTGATAGAGCCTGATTCCGCAACAATCTGCCCGCGCGCGATCACCACCTCGATCGGCAGGGTCTTCAGATCAGAGGTCAGGATCACATCCGCGCGGCGACCCGGGGTGATGGAGCCGATCTCGCGCTCCAGCCCAAAATGCGTGGCGGTATTGATCGTTGCCATCTGGAGTGCCACCAGCGGATCACAGCCGCAGTCGATTGCGTGACGCACCACCCGGTTCATATGGCCATCATTGACCAGCGTGCCGGAATGACAGTCATCGGTACACAGGATGAAGTTGCGCGGGTCGAGGCCCTTTTCCGTGATTGCGGTGATCTGCGCTTCGACGTCGTACCAGGCGGACCCCAGACGCACCATAGCCCGCATGCCCTGTCGCATCCGCGCGATGGCATCCGCCTCGCAGGTGCCCTCGTGGTCATCCGCCGGGCCGCCAGCCACATAGGCCGCGAAATCTGGGCCAAGATCGGGCGAGGCATAATGCCCACCCACGGTTTTGCCCGCGCGTTGGGTGGCAGCGATCTCGGCCAGCATCTTGGCGTCGCCATTGGCCACGCCGGGAAAGTTCATCATCTCGCCCAGGCCGATAATACCGGGCCAGGTCATCGCCTCTGCGACGTCCTCGGCAGAGATTTCATACCCCGTGGTTTCCAACCCCGGTGCCGACGGCGCGCAGGAGGGCATCTGGGTATAGATATTGACGGGCTGCAAGAGCGCCTCGTCATGCATCAGACGCACGCCTTCAAGGCCCAGAACATTGGCGATCTCATGCGGGTCGGTGAACATGGTGGTGGTGCCATGGGGGATCACCGCGCGGGCAAATTCCGCAGGCGTCAGCATACCCGATTCAATATGCATGTGCCCGTCACAGAGGCCCGGCACCAAATAGCGGCCCTCAGCCTCGATCACCTGCGTGTCCGGACCCATACAATAGGACGCATCCGGTCCCACATAGGCAATGCGACCGGCCGTGATTGCGATGTCATGCCCGTCGAGAATCTCGCGCGTGTGCACATTCACCCATTTGCCGTTGCGGATCACCGTATCGGCAGGGCTGCGTCCGGCAGCGGTTTCGATCAGTTGGGGGGCGACGTCGGGCCAGCTTGGGAAGGTCTTGTTTGTCATGGCCTAGTGTTGATGATTGCGTTCCGGCGTGCAAGACCCCTATTGGGCGATCATAACACTGTCATGAACCAGACCAACCTGCGTCCCGCTGGCACCGGAACAGAGGTCCCTGTCGCGACCTCCCGTTACTGCCGGTTCGCACTTATCCCCGCTCCGGGCCAGGTGCTTGTCGCAACGCTCTGGGTGTTGTGGCGAATTCCGATCTGAACGCTCTGGTGAGCGCGCTTGGGTTGTCATATCCACAGCGGGCCGCCACTTCGGAGACACTCATATCAGTCTCTAACAAGAGCTTTCTGGCCTGAATCAACCGCAACCGCCGATACACGGCCGCGGGTGTCGCGCCCAGATCCGCCTTCATGCGCGCTTCCAGATCCTTGCGCGGGCGACCGATGCGACGGGCAATTTCCGGGATCGCTAGCGGAGTTTCCAGGTGGCCTTGCATGAGGACCACGGCGCGCGCCACGACGCGTGTGCGGGCGAGCGAGATTTCCGATGTCGCACCGCCACCTTCGGTGCTCATGAACAAGGCCGCAACCTCCAGGCGCAGCGCTTGCCCATGGCGCGCGCCGATCCGTTCCAGCATCAGGTCAAAGGCGGCCAGCGCCCCGGTGCAAGTGGTCCTGTTGCCATCCTGTACATATCGCCTGCGCTGCACCTCAACCTCTGGGAATGACTCTCTCAGCCGGTCCAGTTCGTCCCAGTGGATGGTCGCGACACGCCCGTCCAGCAACCCTGCGGCGGCCATCAGCCACGGCCCAGTGTCAAACCCGGCAATCTCGCGATAGCGTTTGGCGGCAGCGCGCAACCCGCGCCGGGTCGCGGTCCCGTCCTGGCGCAGGAAATTATAGCTCGGCATCACGGCGAGCATATCGCCGGAAAAATCCGCAAGCCGCCCGTGCGCGGTGACTTGCATGCCGGAAGAGGACACCACCTGCGCGCCCGTCAGCGACAGGAACCTCCAGCGATAGAGCTCCCGCCGCGCGAGCGTGTTGGCCGCCCGCATCGGCTCCACCGTGTTGGCAAGGCAATGGGCAGAGAAATCGTCGAACAAGAGGACATCCACTTGCTGCGCTGCCGCGAATTCATTTGTCCATTTCTGCATGATTTCGGCCACCTTTGCACGATACACACGCTAGGCGACCTCTACCCTCCCGTGCAAGCCACCACATCAAAAAGGAGACGCCCGGTGCAATTCGGCATGACAGAAGAACAGGCGATGATCGTCGAAACCACGCGCGCCTTTGTGGAAAAAGAGCTCTATCCGCATGAGCTGGAAATCGAGCGCAGCGGCCATCTCGACATGGATCTGGTAAGGGAAATCCAGAAGAAGGCGATGGAAGCCGGGCTTTATGCTGCCAATATGCCCGAAGAGGTGGGCGGTGCTGGTCTCGATACGCTGTCCTGGCTGCTCTATGAAAAGGAACTCGGTCGCGCCAATTACGCGCTGCATTGGACCAGCGTCGCGCGTCCCTCCAACATCCTCTTGGCGGGCACGGAGGAGCAGAAGGAGAAATATCTATTCCCCTGTATCCGCGGTGAGAAATGGGACTGCCTGGCGATGACGGAGCCGGGCGCGGGCTCTGACCTGCGCGGCATGGCCGCTTCGGCCCGCAAGGATGGCGACGACTGGATCCTGAACGGCACCAAGCATTTCATCTCCCACGCGGATGTGGCCGATTTCGCCATCGTCTTCATGGCCACGGGTGAGGAGGACACGCCGCGCGGCAAGAAGAAAAAGATCACCGCCTTCTTTGTCGACAAGGGCACACCCGGATTCTCGGTCCGTGCCGGCTATCGCAACGTCTCGCACCGGGGCTACACCAACGCGGTGCTGGAATTCGACGATTGCCGCCTGCCGTCCTCCGCCGTTCTGGGCGAGATCGACAAGGGCTTCGAGGTCGCCAACACCTGGCTGGGCGCCACCCGCCTGCAAGTGGCCGCAACCTGTCTGGGCCGCGCCGAACGGGCGCTGCAACACGCCGTCGAATACAGCGCTGAGCGCAAGCAGTTCGGCCAGCAAATCGGCAAGTTTCAGGGGGTTTCGTTCAAGCTCGCCGATATGGCCACCGAGTTGAAGGCCGCAAACCTGCTGACTTGGGAAGCCGGCTGGAAGTTCGATCAGGGCACCGTCACCGAGAGCGACATGTCGATGGCCAAGCTGAAGGCGACCGAGATGCTCGCCATGGTTGCGGATGAAGCGATCCAGATCCACGGCGGCATGGGGCTGATGGACGAACTTCCCCTCGAACGCATCTGGCGCGACGCGCGAGTGGAGCGTATCTGGGAGGGCACCAGTGAAATCCAGCGGCACATCATCAGCCGCGAGATGCTGAGACCGCTTGGAGGCTGACCTTGTCCGATCCCACTGAAACCGCTCGGAAACCTGTTGTGACCATCACTTATTGCATTGGCTGCAACTGGCTGTTGCGCGCCGCCTGGATGAGCCAGGAACTGCTGTCGACCTTTCAGGAGCAGCTGGGCGGTGTCACTCTGGTGCCGGGCGAGATCGGCGGAACTTTTGAGATCACCCTCGACGGAGAGGTGATCTGGGAGCGCAAGCGGGACGGCGGATTTCCGGATGTGAAAGAGCTGAAGACCCGCGTGCGCGATCAAATCAACCCGGATCAGAGCCTTGGGCATCTGGACCGCGAAACCTCGGGTGAATAACGTCAAATGCAGTCTCTAAAAAGGCTCTTTCGCCCCAAAACCATTGCCGTTATCGGTGGTGGTGCCTGGTGCGCTGCCGTGATCGAGCAATGCCGCAAGATGGGGTTTGAGGGCGAAATCTGGCCCGTACATCCCAAGGCCGAAGAGGTCGCGGGCCTGCCAGCGTTCAAGGACGTGGCTGCCCTGCCCGCGGCGCCGGATGCCAGCTTCATCGGGGTAAACCGCTTTGTCACCATCGACATCGTCACGGCGCTGGCCACGCGCGGCGCCGGCGGGGCGGTTTGTTTTGCCTCCGGTTTTCTGGAGGCGGAGGCGGAAGACGCCGAGGGCGCTGACCTGCAACAGCGTCTGCTGGCGGCGGCCGGGGACATGCCGATCCTCGGGCCGAACTGCTACGGGTTCATCAACTACCTCGACGGGGCGCTGTTGTGGCCCGACCAGCATGGCGGCAAGCGGGTGGAAAAGGGCGTGGCGATTGTCACCCAGAGCTCCAATATCGCGATCAACCTGACGATGCAGACCCGGGCGCTGCCGCTGGCCTATGTGGTGACCTGCGGCAACCAGGCCCAGACCGGGTTGGCGGCAATCGGCGAGGCGCTGTTGGAAGATGACCGTGTCACCGCGCTGGGGCTGCATATCGAGGGCTTTGGCGATCTGCGCGCGTTTGAGGCGCTGGCGCTGAAGGCGCGTCAGCTGGGCAAGCAGATCATCGCGCTGAAGGTCGGACGTTCTGCGCAAGCCCGTGCCGCAACAGTCTCGCACACGGCCTCGCTGGCTGGGGGCGATGCGGGGGCCGGGGCCTTGCTTTCGCGTCTTGGCATTCCGCGCTTGTATGATCTGCCCTCGTTCCTTGAGACATTGAAGCTGATGCATGTTGTGGGGCGTCTGTCCTCGACCCGCATCGCAACGATCAGCTGTTCCGGTGGCGAGGCGAGCCTGTCTGCGGATACTGCCCATGGCCGCGGAGTCAGCTTCCCGCCGCTGAACGACCGCCAGCGCAGTGACCTGCGCGCGGCCCTCGGCCCGATGGTGGCGCTGGCGAACCCGCTCGACTATCACACCTATATCTGGCGCGATACGGAGGCGATGACGCGCGCCTTCTCTGCGATGGTCGACCCGCAACTGGCGCTGACGATCCTTGTGGTGGATTTCCCACGCTCCGACCGGTGTGACGCCTCTGACTGGGATTGCACGATCCAGTCCGCCATCGCGGTGCGGCAGCAGACCGACCAGCCGATCGCCATGCTGGCCACCCTGCCGGAACTGCTGCCCGAAGAGGTGGCCGAACAGCTGATCGCTGCCGGGGTGGTGCCGATGCTGGGTCTGCCCGAGGCGATCACTGCCATCGAGGCGGCCGGCCAGCCCTTGCCGGAACTGGCGCATCCGCTGTTGTTGCCCACCAAGACCCATGACGAGCCGGATCTGGTGCCCGAGGGTGAGGCCAAGGCCTGGCTTGCGCGCTTTGGCCTCCGGGTACCGCGTGCAAAACCTGCCCGCACCGTCGTGGCCGCCCGCGCGGTGGCAGCGGATATCGGCTACCCGGTGGTGCTCAAGGGCGAAGGCATCGCCCATAAGACCGAAGAGGGCGCGGTAAAGCTGAACCTCTGTTCCGGACAGGAGGTCAGCGATGCCGCCGTGGCTATGCCCACCGACCGTTTTCTGGTCGAGGAGATGGTCACCGGTGCCGTGGCTGAGTTGCTGGTTGGCGTGGTGAAGGACCCCGCGCATGGCTTCGTGCTGACCCTCGCCGCGGGCGGAACACTGACCGAGATCATGCAGGACAGCGCCTCGGTGCTGCTGCCCGCCTCGGACGCTGCCTTGAACGCGGCACTCGACGGGTTGAAGATCGCGCCCTTGCTGACAGGCTATCGCGGCGCGCCGGCGGCGGATCGCAATGCGATCCTGCGCGCGATCCGCTCCATCGAGGCCTATGTGGTCGCCGAGGCTGAAGGTCTGGAAGAAATCGAAATCAACCCGTTGCTGTGCACCCCGACGGATGCGGTGGCAGCGGATGCGCTGATGCGCAGAAAGGACATGTTGCGATGAGTGAAGAAAATCCCGTCAAAACCCGCCGCGAGGGTGGCATCCTCGAGGTCACGCTGGACCGTCCCAAGGCCAATGCCATCGATTTGCAAACCTCGCGCCGGATGGGCGAGGCGTTTCAGGCCTTTCGCGATGACGATGACTTGCGGGTTGCGATCATAACGGGGGGTGGCGAGAAATTCTTCTGCCCCGGCTGGGACCTGAAGGCGGCCGCTGACGGCGATGCGGTGGATGGCGATTATGGCGTCGGTGGCTTTGGCGGTTTGCAGGAGCTGCGCGACCTCAACAAGCCGGTGATCGCCGCCGTCAACGGCATCGCCTGTGGCGGCGGGCTGGAGCTGGCCCTGTCGGCGGACATGATCCTTGCGGCCGATCACGCCAGCTTTGCCCTGCCGGAGATCCGCTCCGGCACGGTGGCGGATGCTGCGTCGATCAAGCTGCCCAAGCGCATTCCCTATCACATCGCCATGGAGCTCCTGCTGACGGGCCGCTGGTTCGATGCTGAAGAGGCCCATCGCTGGGGCCTGGTGAACGAAATCATCCCCGGCGATCAGCTGATGGACCGCGCCTGGGAGCTGGCGCGCCTTCTCGCCTCCGGCCCGCCGCTGGTCTATGCCGCGATCAAGGAGATCGTGCGTGATGCCGAGGATTCCAAGTTTCAGGATGCGATGAACCGCGTCACCGGGCGGCAGTTGCGGACGGTGGATGTACTCTACGGATCCGAAGATAACCTCGAAGGCGCGCGGGCCTTTGCCGAAAAGCGCGACCCGGTGTGGAAAGGGCGCTGAGGCCGCCCCATATCCGACCGGCGGCGGGCCGCTGACCGGGGCAACCGCCTGGAATGGAGCGTGAGGGCAAACCCGGAGGAGGGGGCGCTCCCGCCTGTTTCCGCCGCCCTTGCGGGCGACCAAAACAGTTGGGCCGGGCGCCGTGCCTGGCGGCACGGCGCGGCGCATCCGCGATCAGACCTTCTGAAACAGGGCGATCAGCGCGGTATCCTCGTGATGGGCGCTGCCTGCATCGCCCCCGTAGATGCGGACTTCGGGCAGGGACAGGTTGCTGATCCATTGTCCACGCAGCAAACGGTCAAAGGCTTCGGCAAAGCCGGCTTTTTGATAATGGGCCGCGTTGATGGACATCGCCAGCCAGGCCCCGGGGCGTGCGACCCTGAGAATGGCGGGCAGGACTTCCGGTCCGAGGTGCCCATGGGTGAAGGCTCCGGAGGAGACGACGCCTGCGTAACTGGCCCGAGGGACCGGGATCCCCTCGTACAGGTCCGCCTCGATCACGTCACGGTAGACATCCTTGCGCAACGCCTGTGCCAGCATATCCGGGCTGATGTCGGCGGCGTCGACCGGGGTGATCCGCAACCCCGACAAGGCGACGCCACACAGGCCGGTGCCTGCGCCCACATCGAGCACAGGTCCCTGTCCGCCAGCCTGGGCGAAGGCCCGGGCGGTCAGGCCGGGCAACAGATAGGCCTCTGACCTGGCAAAGCTTTCGTCATAACTGTCCGCCCAGTCTGCATAGAGCTGGCGCAAGTCGTTCGGGGACGCCGCCGCATAGGCGTCGCTCACATCGGGTGTTTTTCTGGTCATGCACAGATCAAAGGCGCGGCGGAGATTCGAATCAAGCCCTTGCCGTCTTGCATCTGCCCGCCGTGGATCGCATGGTCCGAAACATGACGAAAAAGACGCTTCTCTGCTTTGGATTTGGCTACACGGCGCGGGCTCTGGCGCGGACCCTCGCGGGACCGGGCTGGCGTATCCTCGGCACCACCCGTGATCCCTCCGAAGCCGAGCCGATGGCCGGAGTGGAACTCCTGACCTGGCCCGGCGACACTGTCCCGCTGGAGGAGGTGACCCATATCCTCTTGTCGATCAGCCCGTCCGAACAGGGCGACCCGGTTCTGAATGAACTCGGCGCGCGTCTGGCGGCACTGCCATCTCTGGAATGGGTCGGCTACCTCTCGACCACGGCGGTCTATGGCGATCACGATGGTGCCTGGGTGGACGAGCATACGCCCGTGACGCCATCGAGCCAGCGTGGCGACTGGCGCGCAGGTGCCGAGGCGGCGTGGCAGGCCGTCCCGAACCTGCCGCTCCACATCTTTCGTCTGGCGGGGATCTACGGGCCGGGCCGGGGTCCCTTTGCCAAGCTGATGGCAGGTCGCGCCCGCCGGATCGTCAAGCCGGGGCAGGTGTTCTCGCGCACCCATGTCGATGACATCGCGCAGGTGCTGGCGGCCTCCATCGCGCGGCCCAACCCCGGCGCGATCTACAATGTCTGCGATGATGAACCCGCACCGCCGCAGGATGTGCTGGGCTATGCCGCCGAGCTGCTGGGGCTTCCGGTGCCTGCCGAAGTGCCCTTTGACGAAGCCGGGATGAGCCCGATGGCGCGCAGCTTCTATGGCGAGAACAAGCGGGTGCGCAATGACCTGATCAAGAAGGAGCTCGGCGTCACCCTGCGCTACCCGGACTATCGCAGCGGTTTGAAAGCGGTGTTTGCAGCCGAGGATATGGAGCGTTTTGTCCCTCCGGCGGATCCGCCAGGGGTCTGAGTAGGCCCAATCCAGCGCAGGTTGGGCTGCTGGGGCAGTGGGAGCATACTCAGGCCCGCTTTTCCCCAATCCTTGCAACCCCAAGCACATCGAGCACCTTTGCTTCGATGTGCTCGGCATTCATTGCGGCCACGTCGTACATGTCGCGGGGGCTGGCTTGGTCGATGAATGTATCGGGCAGAACCATGGAGCGGAACTTCAGGCCGTCGTCAAACACAGCCTCCTCCGACAACAGCTGCGCCACATGCGAGCCAAAGCCGCCGACCGCGCCTTCCTCGATGGTGATCAGCGCCTCGTGATCGCGCGCCAGTTGCAGGATCAGGTCGCGGTCCAGCGGCTTGGCAAAGCGCGCATCGGCGATGGTGGGCGTGATGCCCTTGGCCGCAAGCGCCTCGGCCGCTTTGCGGACCTCGCCCAGGCGGGTGCCAAAGGACAAAAGCGCCACGCGCGTGCCGGACTGGATCATCCGGCCCTTGCCGATCTCCAGCACGTGCGGCTGTTCGGGCATTTCCACGCCCTCGCCCTCGCCTCGCGGATAGCGGAAGGCGATGGGGCCATCGCTGTAGGCGGCGGCGGTGGCGACCATATGCTTCAGTTCCGCCTCGTCAGCGGCGGCCATCACCACCATGCCGGGCAGATTGGCCATATAGCCGATGTCGAACGATCCCGCGTGGGTGGCCCCGTCGGCGCCGACCAGACCGGCACGGTCAATGGCAAAGCGGACGGGCAGGCGCTGGATGGCGACATCGTGCACCACCTGATCGTAGCCGCGTTGCAGGAAGGTGGAATACATCGCGCAGAACGGTTTCATCCCGCCCGCCGCCAGTGCCGCGGCAAAGGTCACGCCGTGCTGCTCGGCAATGCCCACGTCAAAGGTGCGCGAGGGGTAGCGCTCTGCCATCAGATTGAGGCCGGTGCCGTCGGGCATCGCGGCGGTGACCGCGCAGATCTTTGAATCCTGTGCGGCCAGCTCCACCAATGTGTTGCCAAAGACCGAGGTGTAAGAGGGCGCGTTGGAGGGCGCTTTTTTCTGCTCGCCCGTCACCATGTCGAATTTCGCCGTCGCATGGCCCTTGTCGCGCGCCGCTTCGGCCGGGCGATAGCCCTTGCCCTTTTTGGTGACCGCATGGATCAGGATCGGCCCGGTTGCGCGCGCCTTGACCGTGCGCAGCACCGGCAGAAGCTGGTCCATGTCATGGCCGTCGATGGGGCCGATGTAGGAAAAGCCCAGCGATTCGAACAAGGTGCCGCCCATGGCCATGCCCTTCAGCATGTCCTTGGCGCGTTTGGCGCCCTCGCGGAAGGGTTCCGGCAACAAAGAGACCGCGCCCTTGGCGGCGGCCTTGAGGTCGTGAAACGGCGCCTCGGTATAAAGCCGACTGAGATAGGACGACAGCGCCCCAACCGGCGGCGCGATCGACATCTCGTTGTCGTTGAGGATCACGATCAGCCGCTTGCCGAGGTGACCTGCGTTGTTCATCGCCTCAAACGCCATGCCGGCGCTCATGGCGCCATCGCCGATCACGGCGATCGCGTCGCCAAGACCCTCTTCGGTGACGCCACCCAGATCGCGCGCCACGGAAAACCCCAGCGCGGCGGAAATCGACGTGGAACTATGCGCCGCCCCAAAGGGGTCATAGGGGCTCTCGGTCCGTTTGGTGAACCCCGAGAGACCGTCCTTCATGCGCAGGGTGCGGATGCGATCGCGCCGCCCGGTCAGGATCTTGTGGGGATAGCTCTGGTGCGAGACGTCCCAGATCACCTTGTCCTTGGGCGTGTCGAACACCGCATGCAGCGCCACCGTCAGCTCCACCACGCCGAGCCCTGCGCCGAGATGGCCGCCGGTGACAGAGACCGCAGAGATGGTTTCCTGCCGCAGCTCATGCGCGACCTGCTCCAGTTGCGCGTCAGAGAGACGTTTCAGATCCGCAGGCGATGCGATCTGATCCAGGAGCGGGGTCTGTGGCCGGTCGGTCATGCGGGTCGTGGCTCCTTCGGGGCGCGATTTAGCTGTCGCGCGAGATAACGAAGCGGGCGGCGTCCTTCAAGGTATCGCCTGCCGCACCATAGGGGGCAAGGGCTGCACAGGCCTGGTCGGCGAGGTCCAGCGCACGCGATTTCGCCCCCTCCAGCCCGAGCAGCGACACAAACGTGGCCTTGCCGGCTTCCGCATCCTTGCGCACCGCTTTGCCCACGGTGGCAGCATCGCCCTCAATATCCAAGATGTCGTCGGCGATCTGAAAAGCCAGTCCGAGTGCTTGCGCATAGTGTCGCAGCGGTTCGGGATCGGCACCTGCCAGCCGGGCACCGGCGCAGGCGGACCATTCGATCAGGCAGCCGGTCTTGCGCACCTGAAGCGTGGTGATGTCGTCAAGCGTCAGCGGGGTTTCTGCCGTTTCTGCCGCGATGTCCAGCATCTGACCGGAGACCATGCCGTCCTTGCCGGCTGCCTTGGCCAGAGTGCGGATCAGGGTCACGGCATGAGGGCCGACCGCGTCACGGGCGAGCAGTTCAAACGCCAGGGTCTGGAGGCTGTCGCCCGCCAGCACCGCCGTGGCCTCGTCCCATTTGCGATGCAGCGTCGGCTGGCCACGCCGCAGGTCGTCGTCGTCCATGCAGGGCAGGTCGTCATGGACCAGCGAATAGGCGTGGATGCATTCGATCGCCAGCGCCGCCTCAAGCGCGGCCGGTTCGGGCACATCATGCAGGCGCGCGCTCTCCAGAACCAGGAAACCGCGCAGCATCTTGCCACCGCGCAACGCGTAGGCCATGGCCTGATGCAGCACATCTGAGGCCGTCAGGCGCATGTCCATATGGGTGGAGATCTTCGCCTGCGCCTGTGAGAGCGCGGCGGCAAACCCTGCCGTCATCGGGCCTTATCCCGCGTCGAGCGGTTGCGTGCCGGCGGGCTGGCCGTTGGCATCCAGCGTTATCGCGGCGACCTTTTCCTCGGCGCGCTTCAGCTCGTCCTCGCAGCGTTTTTTCAGTTGAGCGCCCCGCTCGTAAAGCGCGATGGACGCATCCAGTGCCACGTCCCCGCGCTCCAGTTTATCGACGACGCGTTCCAGCTCCTGCATCGCAGTTTCAAAGCTCATCTCTTCGACGGGGGTCTCGGTTGTCATGTCGCGGCCTTTATCAGTTCTTCCACATGCGCCTTGGCGGCGTCGGCTAGGGCGTTCAGATCATATCCGCCCTCCAAAGTCGAGACGATACGGCCCTGACACAGCTCTTGCGCAAGGCGGCACAGCTCAGCCGTGAGCGACCGGAAATCCTCCGTCTGCCAGTGCAATTGCGCCAGCGGATCGTCGGTGTGGGCGTCAAACCCGGCCGACAGGATCAGCAGCTCCGGCTTGAAGGCGCGCAGGCGCGGAAACACCTGTTCGGAGTAAAGCTCCCGCATGGCGGTGCCGTCGCTTTCGGGCGGCAGCGGCAGGTTCATCACGTTGCCATGGGCCCCGTCCTCCTCCGGGTGGCCGGTGCCGGGCCACAGCGGCATTTGCTGAGAGGTGATGACCAGGGCGCGTTTCTCGTCCCAGAGCAGGTCCTGGGTGCCATTGCCGTGATGCACGTCGAAATCCACCACTGCTACGCGTTTGAGCCCGTGGTGATCCAGCGCGTGTTTTGCGGCCAGCGCCGCGTTGCCAAACAGGCAGAACCCCATCGGCGTGTCGGTTTCGGCGTGATGCCCGGGCGGACGGGTGGCGCAGAACGCATTGCCGACCTCGCCCCCCAGCACCATGTCGACGGCGCGCACCGCAGCCCCGGCCGCGCGAAAGGCAGCGTCCAGCGATCCTGGTGACATCCAGGTGTCCGCATCCAGCTGCTTGCGCCCTTCCGCGGGCAATTCGCGGCGGAGCTCCGTCAGATACTGGGCGGGATGCACCCGCAGAATGTCATCTTCGGCGGCCACCGGGGCGGTGACACGCTTGAGGTCAAGCCCCGCAAGTGCGTGCAGCACATGTTCGAGGCGGGCCACCTGCTCCGGGTGGCCTCCGGGTGTTTCATGCGTCAGGCAATCCGCGTGGGTCAGCAAGGCAGTGGTCATAGTGGTCCCCGATCTGTTTTGCGGCACGATCCTTCTTTGCCGGGCATGTTGCAAGAGGGGGGACCGTCAGATCAGTGTCAGTCCGCATGGGCCCGGATCAGGGCCTCCACATGCGCCCGGGCCGATGACGCCAGCGCCGGCAGGTCATAGCCGCCCTCAAGCACCGAGACCACACGCCCCGCACAGGTGCTGTTGGCAATGGCGCAGAGATTGCGGGTCAGCCAGTCGTAGTCCGCCTCGCGCCAGTTCAGTTCAGCCAGCGGATCATCCCGGTGGCAATCGAAACCGGCTGAGATCAGGATCAGCTCGGGATCAAAGGCCCGCAGCCTCGGAAAGACCTGTTCGGCGTAGAGCGCGCGCATCTCGGCACCGCCGGTTCCGGGCAGGAGTGGAATATTGACCACATTGTCATGCGCGCCACGCTCTTCGGGCGTGCCGGTACCGGGCCACAGCGGCATCTGTTGCGAGGTCACGACCAATGCGCGCGGCTCGTCCCAGAGCAGGGCCTGGGTGCCGTTGCCGTGATGAACGTCGAAATCGACGATTGCAACACGCCTCAGCCCGTGCCTTTCCATCGCATGCCGCGCTGCAAGCGCGACGTTGCCAAAAAAGCAGAACCCCATCGCCCGGTCCCGCAGTGCGTGGTGCCCCGGTGGGCGCATGGCGACAAAGGCGTTTGGGGCCTGACCGGACAGCACGAGGTCCACAGCCCGGGCCGCACCGCCCACCGCCCGAAGCACGGCATTCAAAGAGGTGGGCGACAGGCTGGTTTCATCGTCCGTATCAGAGTCTAAAAAGGCGAAACCCTGTTCGGGAATGCTGCCGAGAACATGATCGACATAGGCGGGATCATGCAGCGTTTCGATCACATCTCGCGCGGCCAACGGCGCCGAATGTCGTGCGAGCGGCAGATCGTCGATTGCCCGGAGCACGAAATCCAGCCGCCCGACCTGCTCATGGACCTTTGCAGGGGTCTGATGCAGGAGCCCCTCGGGATGGGTGACGAGAGCAGTCTTCATGTCGGGCACTTAATCCGGGGCCAGCATGTAGCCTGCACCGCGCACGGTTTGCAGGTATTGCGGCTGTTTCGGGTTGGGCTCGATCTTGCGGCGCAGGCGGGTGATCTGCACATCGACGGCACGCTCCTGCGCCTGTCCCCGGTCGCGCCCCAGGTCCTCGACCAGCTTGGCGCGGCTGACCGGTTCGCCGGGCTGGGCTGAGAAGATCTTCATCAGCTGGCTCTCGGTCGAGGTCAGCCGGATCAGGTCTTCGCCCTGCCACATCTCGCCCCGCTCGATGTCATACCGGATCGCCCCGAGCTGCATATACTTGGGCGTGACGTCTTCGGGCTGGTTCTCGGGCATGCGCCGCAGGATCGCGTTGATCCGCAGCAACAGCTCCTTGGGTTCAAAGGGTTTCGGCAGGTAGTCATCCGCGCCGGCTTCCAGCCCCTTGATGCGATCATCGGTTTCACCGCGGGCTGTCAGCAGCAGGATCGGCGTCACCATGGTTTCGCGCAGCGCAGCGGTCAGGGACAGCCCATCCTCACCCGGCATCATCACGTCGAGCACGATGAGGTCGAAATCCAGCCCCGACAGAACCCGCCGGGCATGGGCGGCATCCCGCGCTGCGGTCACCAGGAACCCCGCGCGCATCAGGAATTTCTTCAACAGGTCGCGGATACGCTCATCATCGTCGACGATCAGCAGATGGGCATCGGGTGAGTTCATTGGGGCGCCTCGCGCAACTCGACATAGGCGCGTCGCATGTCCGGATCCATCATCGCCTCCAGCACCTTTTTAAAACCCTGCACCGCTTCGGGGCCGGCCTGTTTGTAGGCCGCACGCATGCGGACGCGCTGGGCATCCGACAGGCGCTGCTCCAGGTCGCGACCGCGTTCCGTGAGGAAGAGATTGCGCTCGCGCTTGTCGAGTGTGCCCACCCGGCTGTCCACCAGCCCGTCCTCGACCAGCGCCCGCAGCACCCGGTTCAAGGATTGCTTGGTCACTCCGAGGATACTGAGCAGGTTGTTGACCGTCGTGCCAGGAGAGCGATTGATGAAATGCAGGGCCCGGTGATGCGCCCGCCCATAGGCCAGTTCTGCAAGAATGCGATCCGGATCCGCCGTAAAGCCGCGATAGGCGAAGAACATCGCCTCGATCCCCTGGCGCAGCTGCTCATCGGTCAGGAACAGCAGGCTTTCGCCGCCAAACCCCGCTCCGGAACGCCCGTCAGACATATGTGCCTCTCCTTTATTTTGAACGCTAGTTTATGTCAGCATTATTGACATTCCAAGACCCGAGATGTATCGAGTTGCGGGTTTGGCGCAATTATGTGAATGAATTCACGTCATGTTGCGCAACAACCGAAAATGACACGGCGCTGAAAAGGAATGCGGAATGGCTGGATATGATGACCGCGACGGTCTGATCTGGATGGATGGCGAACTGGTGAACTGGCGCGATGCCAAGGTCCACATCCTGACGCATGCAATGCATTACGCCTCTTCTGTGTTTGAAGGCGAACGTGCCTATAACGGCAAGATCTTCAAGAGCCGCGCCCATTCCGAACGTCTGATCGCCTCTGCCGAGGCGCTCGACATGCCGATGCCCTACTCGGTGGATGACATTGAGACGGCCAAGGAAGAGACCCTGAAAGCCTCCGGCCTGAAGGACGCCTATGTCCGCGCGGTGGTCTGGCGTGGGTCGGGCGAGGATATGGGCGTTGCCTCGGCAAAGAACCCGGTGCGGATGGCGGTCGCCGTCTGGGGCTGGGGTGCCTATTACGGCGATGCCAAGATGCAGGGCGCAAAGCTCGACATCGCGGAATTCAAACGCCCCTCGCCTGAAACCATCCCGGTGCATGCCAAGGCGGCGGGCCTCTACATGATCTGTACGATCTCCAAGCACAAGGCGGAGGCCAAGGGCTGCTCTGACGCGCTGTTCATGGACTACCGCGGCTATGTTGCCGAGGCGACCGGTGCGAATATCTTCTTCGTCAAAGATGGCGAGGTACATACGCCGAAACCGGATTGCTTCCTCAACGGCATCACCCGGCAAACGGTGATTCAAATGTTGAAGGACAAGGGCATTACCGTGCATGAGCGCCACATCATGCCGGAAGAGATGGACGGGTTTGAACAGTGCTGGTTGACCGGTACCGCCGCCGAGGTCACGCCCGTAGGCGAGATCGGCCCCTATACATTCGAAGTCGGCCAGATGACCCGCGAGATTGCCGAGGACTACGAAGCCCTGGTTCGCAGCTGACACAATTCTGGCTACTAAAATGCAAAAGCGCGGGACATACGCCCCGCGCTTTTTCTGTATGAGCACCTTCGGTGCCGTTGGCCACCTGTCGCCTCTTCAGCTTTTCTCAAATATCTCGGAGCGCGAGGCAGCGCCTCGCATCCCTGATCAAACCTGTGCGCCGCAGGCGCTCCGCTGGATCACGCGATTTCTGTGGTGACGTCGACGTTGCCCCGGACAGAATTGGAGTAGGGGCAGATTTTGTGTCCCGCTTCGGTCAGGCGCTCGGCGGCGTCCTTGTCAACGCCCGGGAGCGTGATTTTCAGGTGCACCTTGAGGCCAAAACCCCCCGCCTCGCGCGGGCCGATTCCGACCGCGGTTTCGACTTCGACGCTGTCGGGAACTTTCGGCAGGCTATCATCTTGCGTGGTCGCGAATTTCATCGCGCCGATGTAGCAGGCGGAATAGCCCGCGGCGAAGAGTTGCTCCGGATTGTAGCCTTTGCCATCGCCACCCATTTCGGTTGGCGGGGCGAGGTCAAGAACCAGGTCGGTGCCGGCCACTTTGGCCTGACCATCCCGACCTCCGGTGGCGGACCCATGGGCGGTGTAAACGGGGGAAACGGGGGAAACGGACATGTGCGACTCCTTTAATCGTGTACGATTATATCGTGTGCGATATATCTTGGGCGCGCGACGCCTGATGTCAACCGCTTGCGATCATATCGTGCAAGATCTAACGTCTTTGGATGGATCGACCATTGAAAATCGACGAGCTTTTGTGCTTCTCCGTATATTCGGTGAACCATGCGATCTCGCGCCTCTATCGCCCCTTGCTGGCCCCTCTGGGGCTGACTTACCCTCAGTATCTAGTGCTGGTCGCGCTCTGGAACAGGGACAGGCGCAAGGTCAACGAGTTGGGGCGTGAATTGCAGCTGGATACCAACACGCTGACCCCGCTCCTCAAACGGATGGAGGCGGTAGAGTTGCTGACCCGACAGCGCAATCCGGACGATGAGCGCAGCCTGATCGTGGCGCTCACCGACAAGGGGCGCGCCTTGGAGCAAAAGGCGGGTGAACTGACCGCCTGCGTGCTGGACGCAATGGGCGGGGACATCGAAGAGCTGACCGCGTTGCGGGACCGGCTGCATCTGTTGCGCGACAAGCTGGAACGGGGCTAGCGCGCCCTAGCCGCCCTTGGGGTCGGTCAGCGGCTTGGCCTTGCCACGGTCCAGTCCCAGACGGCTCTCGCGCCAGATCACGATGCCATTGGCCACTATCACCAGCGCCGCCCCCGCCAGCATCACCAGCGAGGGCCATTCCGAAAACCATACATAGCCGATGACCAGCGCAAATAGCATCGACACGTAGTCATAAGGCGCCAGTAGCGACGCCGGGGCAAACCGGTAGGACGAGGTGATGAGCAGCTGCGCGATCGCTCCGATGAAACCGGTACTGACCAGCAGCAGCAACAGGGGCCTATCGGGCATGACCCAACCAAACGGCAAGGTCAGCAGCGACAGCAGGGATGCGGTGACGGAGAAGTAGAAGACAATCGCGGCGGTATCCTCGCTCTGCACCATTTTCCGGATGTGGATCTGCACAAACCCCCGCAACGCCGCTGCTGTCAGCACCAGTATTGCCCCGATAAAGGCCGTGTCCTGAAAGGCTTCGGACCCATTCAGACGTGGCGATAGCATGATCAGCACGCCGACAAGTCCGATCACCACAGCGCTGATCCGGATGATGCGAATGCGTTCTCCAAGCAGGAGTGCGGCGAGAATCAGCGTGAAGATCGGCGTGGCATAGCCGAGCGCGGTGACCTCCGGCAGGGGCAGAATCGCCAGTGCGGCGAAGTTCAATCCCATTGCCGAGGTGCCCACGAGGCCGCGCCAGAAATGCAGCATCGGGCTTTGGGTGCGCAGCCCCCGTGGCAGATCACCGCGCAGAGCAAGCCAGACCAGGATCACCGGCAACACGAAGAACGAGCGAAAGAACACCGCCTGCCCGGTGGGCACAACCTGCGTGATTTCCTTGATCAGGCCGGACATGATCGTAAACAGGCCGATGGCGGTCACCTTCAGCGTGATGGCCAGCACAGGTCGATGCGATGTTAAGCTTTTTGCCATGCGCGGACCCTGCGCGCTCCGCAGGTGAATGGCAAGCGCGCGAGGGGAGACTGGTACATTATTTAGACCGCGACAGCTGCGAAGCGCTCAGTGGGCGTGTTCGTGTGCTTTGGTGCTGTCGTGGCTGTGATCACAGGTAGACCGCGGGGTCGGCGCCTTGCCCTGCTGCCATTCAGCCAGCGCCTGACGCAGAATCTGGAACGCGGAGCTGAGGAAGAGGCCCGCCATGATGCCGGCGACGATCAGATCCGGCCAGCCGGTGGCCGTGCCCCAGACCCCAAGCGCCGCGATCATCACCGCCAGGTTGCCGATGGCGTCGTTGCGCGAACACAGCCAGACCGACCGCACGTTGGCGTCGCCATCCTTGTAGGCGGCCAGCAGCGCCACCGACAGGAGATTTGCGGCAAGCGCGAGAAAGCCAATGGCCCCCATCACCTGGGCCTCGGGGACGCCGGCGACAAATACCTGCCACAGGGTGGAGCCGAACACCCAGATCCCCATGACCAGAAGGCTGACACCCTTGCCGATCGCTGCCAGAGACCGGGTGCGCAGGCTGGCACCGATGACCGCCAGCGAAATCCCGTAGGTCAGCGCGTCGCCAAGAAAGTCCAGCGCGTCAGCCTTAAGCGCTTGGCTGCCGGCGGCTTCGCCGGCGCTCATCTCGACAACGAACATCACCGCATTGATGGCAATCACCATCCACAGGCGGCGTTTATATTGTTTGGATACCCCGTCGAACTGGGCGTCATGGTTGCAGCATCCTGCCATCAGTCAGGTCCTTTGCTCTTGTCCTTGGTCTCGATTCGGGATCAACCTAGGTGCTCTAGTCACTAGAGGTTCAAGAGGGGATTGCGATGTATTCCATCGGCGCATTGTCCAAGGCGACCGGCGTGAAGGTTCCGACCATCCGCTATTATGAGGAGATCGGCCTCATCGACCCCGCCACGCGCAATGCGGGCAACCAGCGGCGCTATGATCAGGCCGGTCTGGAGCGGCTTGGTTTTATCAAGCACGCGCGCGATCTCGGGTTTGGGCTGGAGGAAATCAAGGAGTTGATGGGGCTCAACGGCGAGCTGGGGCGCGATTGTCATGCCGCGGATGACATCGCCCGGGCCCAGCTTGAAAAGGTGCGCGCCCGCATTGCCCGGCTGCAACAACTGGAGGCGGAACTGGAGCGGATCACCCAGCTGTGCGAAGGGGGATCGGGTGGCACCTGTCAGGTGCTGACGGCGCTGGGCGATCACAGCCAATGCCTTGGAGAGCACAGCTAGGGCGTTTTGGGATCTGGCGCCTTTGGTCGGGATCGCAGGCGCGGATACCCGCCGGGATCAGGTCAGCACCCACAACAGACCGTTCAAGGTGACATAGGCAAGAACGGTCGCGGCGAGCGACGCGAGGCTCGCCGCGCCTTCATGCCCCTTGGCCTGAGCAAAGATCGTATAGGTGGCAAACATCGGCATCGCCGCCGACAGGATGAGCGCGGCGCGGATCTCGGGTGAAATCTCCAGCAGACCCGCCGCGACGCAGATCGCCGCTACCACTGCGACAATGGCGGGATGAATCACCAGCTTGCCCAGTGTCGCCTGGGCTGCGAGGCTCTTGTTGCCGCGCAGAGGCAGCCCGGCTAGCGACCCGCCGATCACGATCAGCGACACCGCCCCGGCAGAGGCCGCGAGCATATCGGTAAAGCGAAAAAACGGCGCCGGGATCGGCACATGGAGGAGCGCGACCAGAAGCCCCGCGACAAGGGCCATCATTGTCGGCATCTTCGCCACGTTCCAGACGATCCGCCACAGGCGCGGCCCAAGCGGGACGGAACGGTCGGCGTCGGCCGCCTCCATCAGCATCAGGCAGATCGGGATCAGGATCAGCGTCTCGATCACCAGGTTCAGTGTCAGGACGATGCCCGCAATGTCAGGGAATGCCAGCAGCATCACCGGATAGCCGACAAATCCGTTGTTGGGACAGGTCGAACCCATGACGCCCACCGCCCGCCGCATCGGATCAAACCCGCGTAGCGAGAACAGCAGATAGGCGACCGCAATATTCAGTACGCCGCCAATCAGATAGGGCAGCACATAGGCGGCCTGGAACACTTCGACCGGGTCGCGGCTGGCGATGGTGGTGAAGATCAGCCCCGGCAGCGCCAGGTTGAAGACATAAGCGCCGAGGCTCTTGATGTCGTGGCTGGAAAAGATGCCTTTCCAGACAAACAGGTACCCCAACCCGAGGGCCGCGTAGATCGGAAATGTAATCCCGAGAATGGCGACCATGGGCCTGGGTTATCCGATCCGGCCCTGATTCTCGCCGATCTGGCCGCGATGCAGCAACAGGTGATCCAGGATGACGCAGGCCATCATTGCCTCGGCCACGGGCACGGCACGAATGCCGACGCAGGGGTCGTGGCGGCCCTTGGTGATGACTTCGGTGGCGGTGCCGTCCTTGCGGATCGACTGGCGCGGCGTCAGGATCGAGGAAGTCGGTTTGACCGCGAACCGTACCACGACGTCCTGACCGGTGGAAATGCCGCCAAGGATGCCGCCGGCGTGGTTGGAGGAATAGACCGGCTGGCCGTCATTGCCCATGAAGATCTCGTCGGCGTTCTCCGACCCTTTCAGGTGGGCGGCATGCATGCCCTCGCCGATCTCCACGCCCTTCACGGCATTGATCGACATCATCGCGGCGGCGAGGTCGGTGTCGAGCTTGCCATAGATCGGCGCACCTATACCGGCGGGCACCCCGCGTGCCACCACCTCGACCACGGCGCCGACCGAGTCATGATCCTTGCGCAGCGCTTGCAGGTAGTCTTCCCAGTCCTGGACAGCGCCGGCATCCGGAATCCAGAAATCATTCTGGTCGATCGCTGCCCAGTCAAACCGGCTGCGGTCGATCTCCATCTCGCCCATCCGGGTCATGTAGCCCTTGATCTGAAGGCCGGGCACCAGTGCGTTGATCGCTTCGCGTGCAACCCCGCCCGCGGCCACCCGCGCCGCGGTTTCGCGGGCCGAGGACCGCCCGCCGCCGCGATAGTCACGGTTGCCGTATTTCTGGAAATACGTGATGTCCGCATGGCCGGGGCGGAAGGTTTGCGCGATCTCGCCATAGTCCTTTGACCGCTGATCGGTGTTCTCGATCATCAGTTGGATCGGCGTGCCGGTGGAGTGGCCCTCGAACACGCCCGACAGGATCTTTACCGCGTCCGGCTCGTTGCGCTGGGTGGTGTTCTTGTTCTGGCCGGGGCGGCGCTTGTCCAGCCACTGTTGCAGCAGGTCCGGGTTCAGCGGGACATTCGGCGGACAGCCATCGACGGTCGCCCCGAGAGCAGGCCCGTGGCTTTCGCCCCAGGTGGTGACACGGAAGAGGTGGCCGAAAGAGTTCATGGACATGCGCGCGGGTCTCCTTTGTCCTGACCCTTTAACGGCAAAGCGCGCCCGGGAAAAGAGAGCCGCGCATCAACAGGGCAGAAACGACAGAAACATCGCCTGTTTCTCATTGTCCTCGTGTTTCGCGGATGAAACGACAAGTCAGGCGCGCTGACCTAAGCGAGCGCTGGTTTCCGTCTTCGGCATCTCAAGGCTGCGCTTGCCAATCCGGCAAACGCGCCCTAGGGTTTGCCCCACCTCGGGGTGCGCGACATGACGCGCTGAGATGCCGGATGGCGAACCCGTTGAACCTGAACCGGATTATACCGGCGGAGGGAAGGTTCCGGATGTTGCGGTGCGCTGATGCCCCGATCTCCTCCTTGCCTGACGCCGCATTGGAGGACGATATGAAACCCCTCTTTGTTGCGAGCGCGCTTTTGGCCGCCACCGCCGCGACGGCGGACACGCCAGAGCTTGTGGTCTACACCTACGACAGTTTTGTGTCCGAGTGGGGCCCCGGCCCGGCGGTGGAACAGGCGTTTGAAGCGACCTGTGGCTGTGATCTGAAATTCGTCGGCGCCGGCGACGGGGCAGCTCTGCTGGCGCGGATCAAGCTGGAAGGCGAGCGGTCCGATGCGGATGTGGTGCTTGGCCTTGATACCAACCTGACCGCCGCGGCAAAGGACACCGGTCTGTTTGCGCCGATCTCGGTCGAGGCCGACTATGCGCTCCCCGTGGCGTGGAACGATGAGGTCTTCGCGCCCTACGACTGGGGCTATTTCGCCTTCGTGCACAATGCCGCCGCAGATGCGCCCACGAATTTCAAGGCGCTGGGCGAGAGCGATGCCAAGATCGTCATCCAGGATCCCCGCTCCTCCACCCCCGGGCTCGGGCTCCTGATGTGGGTCAAGGCCGCCTACGGCGACGAGGCGCCGGCGATCTGGGAGAGTCTGAGCGACAATATCGTCACCGTCACCAAAGGCTGGTCGGAAGCCTATGGTCTCTTCCTCGAAGGTGAGGCGGATATGGTGCTGTCCTACACCACCTCGCCCGCCTATCACCTGATCGCCGAGGAGGACGACAGCAAGGCCGCCGCCGTCTTTGACGAAGGGCACTACATGCAGGTCGAGGTGGCCGGAAAACTCGCGGCCAGCGATCAGCCGGATCTCGCGGATCAGTTCCTGCAATTCATGGTGTCGGATGGGTTCCAGTCGATCATTCCGACCACCAACTGGATGTATCCGGCGGTCATCCCCGCCGATGGCCTGCCTGCCGGGTTCGAGACTCTGGTGAACCCGGAGAAAGCCCTGCTTCTGCCCGAGCAAGAAGCCGCAGACCTGCGGGCAAAGGCGCTGGACGAATGGCGCACAGCGCTCAGCCGGTAAACCTGCGTCCGGTCGCGACCTGGCCCGGAACCTGCGCCGCCCTTGGGGTGGCGCTGCTGGTTCTGGGCACGTTGGCGGCGGTGACCCTGCGGGCGGAGGGCGGCGCCGGGTTTGGCGCAGCCGATCAGTCGGCCCTGCGGTTTACGCTGGTGCAGGCGGTATTGTCGGCCCTGATCAGTGTCGGTCTGGCGATCCCGGTCGCCCGTGCCCTGGCCCGCCGCAGGTTTCCAGGGCGTCGTGTGTTGATCACGTTACTGGGCGCGCCGTTCATCCTGCCGGTGATTGTTGCGATCCTGGGGCTGCTGGCGGTCTTTGGCCGCTCCGGATGGGTGAGTGATGCGCTGGGGCTGGTGGGCCTGCCCCCGGTTCAGATCTACGGGCTGCACGGGGTGGTGATCGCGCATGTGTTCTTCAACCTGCCGCTGGCAACCCGGCTGATCCTGCAAGGCTGGCAGGAGATACCGGCAGAGCGGTTCCGGCTCGCGGCGCAGCTGGATGCCGGGCCGGGGGCCATGTGGCGTCTGCTGGAACTGCCGATGCTGCGGCAGGTGGTGCCCGGTGCTGCGGCGGTGATCTTTGCCATCTGCCTGTCGAGTTTCGCGGTGGCGCTGACCCTTGGTGGCGGGCCACGTGCAACGACGCTGGAACTGGCGATCTATCAGGCGTTTCACTTCGACTTTGATCTTGGGCGGGCGGCGATGCTGTCCAGCGTGCAGCTTGTCCTGACGGTGGCAGCGGCGCTTCTGGCGTTGCGGGTGTCGCTCGGGGATGGTCTTGGCGCCGGTCTCGACCGGGCGGTGGCCCGTTGGGACGGGGCGGGGGCGCGCGCATGGCTGTCTGACGGTCTGTGGATCGCCCTCGCCGCGCTGTTCCTGATGCTGCCGCTGCTGGCGGTGCTGGTGGCGGGCGTGCCTGGCCTGGCGAGCCTGCCCGGTTCGGTGTGGAGCGCGGCCTGGGTGTCGATCCAGATTGCCAGCCTGAGCACCGCACTGCTGTTGCTGGTGGCGCTGCCCCTGTCGGCAAGCATTGCCATGGGGCGCAAACGGCTGGGAGAAGTCGCCGGCATCCTTGGGCTCGCGGCGTCGCCGCTGGTAATCGGGACCGGGCTGTTCGTGATGGTCTATCCCTTTGTCGACCCGTTTGTGCTGGCGCTGCCGGTCACGGCGGTGGTCAACATGGTGATGGCGCTCCCTTTTGCGCTGCGCATTCTGGTGCCTCGCATGCGGCAGGTGCTGCGACAGAATGCACGCCTGGCCGTTGCGCTCGACATGCGTGGCCGAGCGGTCTGGCAACGGGTGCTGCTGCCGCGCTGTCGTGCTCAGATCGGCTTTGCCGCTGGTCTGACGGCCGCGCTGTCGCTCGGTGATCTTGGTGTCATCGCGCTGTTTGCCGATCCCGAGGTCGCGACGCTGCCGTTGCAGGTCTACCGGCTGATGGGGGCCTATCGCATGGAGGCCGCGCAGGGGGCGGCGCTGCTGCTGTTTGTCCTGTCGATGGGGGTATTCTGGCTGCTGGACCGGGGAGGGCGATACCATGCTGAAACTTGAAGGCGCAGACATCCGGAAGGGCACGTTCCGCCTCGAAGCTGACCTCGAGATCGCCGGTGGTGCGCGGGTGGCGGTGATTGGTCCGTCCGGTGCGGGCAAATCCACCCTGCTGGAGGCGGTTGCCGGGTTTCAGCCCCTCGCGGCGGGGCGGATCCTGTGGCAGGGGCGAGATCTGGCGCCGCTGGGTCCCGGCAAGCGGCCGGTGGCAATGCTGTTTCAGGACGGCAACCTGTTTCCGCATCTCTCGGTGCGGCAAAACGTGGGTCTCGGGGTCGATGCCAATCGCCGTCTGACTGCGACGGAGCGCGCTCAGGTCGACGCTTCGATCGCCCGCGTCGGGTTGCAGGGCTTGGAAGATCGCAAACCCGCCGAGCTGTCCGGTGGCCAGCAGAGCCGGGCAGCACTGGCGCGGGTGCTGGTCCAGGGGCGGGAACTTCTGTTGCTGGACGAACCCTTTGCGGCGCTGGGCCCGGCGCTCAAGGCGGAGATGCTGGATCTGGTGCGGGACATCACCACCGAAAGCGATCTTACCATGTTGATGGTCAGCCACGATCCGCAGGACGCGCGCCGGATCGCGGATCAGGTGGTGCTGGTGGCCGAGGGTACGGCACGACCGCCCGAACCCACAGTGCAACTGCTGGACAACCCGCCTGCGGCGCTGCGCAGCTACCTGGGCGACAATTGACCGCGGTTTCCGCATTTTTTGCGATCCTACATTTCCAAAACGGCGGAACGCCCGCTAGAGTTGCGCCAACCAGGGAGACCCAGTGACATGAAACTCTTCTATTCGGCTTCTTCCCCCTTTGTGCGCAAGGTGGTGCTGGTGCTGCATGAAACCGGCCAGCTGGAGGATGTTGCGCTGTTGCCGGTCACCACATCCGTCACCGGCCCGGATGCGGCGCTTGCGGCCAGCAACCCGCTGGCCAAGATCCCGGCGCTGACCCGCGAGGGTGGTCCGACACTCTATGACAGCCGGGTGATCTGCGAATTCCTCGATGCCCGTGCGGGGGGCGCCCTCTACAAGGGCGGTTGGGACATGAAGGTGCTGGAGGCCACGGCGGACGGCATCATGGATGCCGGTGTCTCCATGGCCTATGAAAAACGCCTGCGCCCCGCGGACAAACAATGGGACGGCTGGCTGGACGGGCAGCGTCACAAGATCCTCGGCGCCTGTGCAGCGGTCGAGGCGCGGTGGATGCCGGCATTGAACGGGCCGGTGAACATCGGCCAACTGGCCATGGCGGCGGCGCTGGCCTATGTGGATTTTCGTCACCCGGACGCCGGTTGGCGCGAGGGCAACCCGCAGCTTGCCGAGTGGCTGCGGACCTTCGAATCGCGCCCATCGATGCAGGCGACGCGACCGGATGCCGCCTGAACGCCGTCTGGGGCCGGGTTTTCACCCGGTTTTAAAGGAGAAGCGGCAGATAGGGGCGTAAGCGGCGCAGCATTGCAACGGTTCTGTGAAAGAAACCCCGTCTTCGGCAGACCTGCGCTGCTTTGACCGCTAGACGAACCCGGTTTGCATCGCTAGACACGCGGCTGAGTCACCGCGTCCAGTTGCGGTGTAAGCGCATGTTTGCCCTAAACGGGCGCTGAAATTGGAGAAAACCTCGTGTCCCACGCAGAAGACCACGAAGGAACCCGGAGAGATTTCCTCTACTACGCCACCGCTGGCGCAGGGGCTGTCACCGCGGGTGCCGCCGTTTGGCCACTGGTCAACCAGATGAATCCCTCCGCTGACGTTCAGGCCCTGTCCTCCATCCTTGTGGACATTTCCGGCGTGGATGTTGGTACGCAGATCTCTGTGATGTTCCTTGGCAAGCCGGTGTTCATCCGCCGCCGCACCCAGGAAGAAATCGACGAAGCGCGCGCAGTCGAGATGCAAGAGCTGATCGACTCGTCCTCGGAAAACCCGAACAAACCGGGCACCGACGCCGCCGATGAAAACCGCACCCTCGACGAAAACGGCGAATGGCTGGTGATGATGGGTGTCTGCACCCACCTCGGCTGCGTGCCGCTGGGCGATGGCGCCGGGGAATTCAATGGTTGGTTCTGCCCCTGTCACGGGTCGCACTACGACACCGCGGGCCGTATCCGCAAAGGTCCCGCGCCCGAGAACCTGCATATCCCGGTGGCCGAGTTCACCGACGAAACCACCATCAAGCTGGGATAAGGAGACGCGCGAATGGCTGGTATTCCACACGACCATTACGAGCCGAAGACAGGCGCAGAAAAGTGGCTCAACAGCCGCCTGCCCATCGTCGGCCTCATCTACGACACCATCATGATTCCCACCCCCAAGAACCTGAACTGGTGGTGGATCTGGGGCATCGTCCTCGCCTTCTGCCTCGTGCTGCAGATCGTCACCGGCATTGTCCTGGTGATGCACTATACGCCGCATGTGGATCTCGCCTTTGCCTCCGTTGAGCACATCATGCGCAACGTGAATGGCGGCTACATGATCCGCTACCTGCATGCGAACGGCGCGTCGTTGTTCTTTGTTGCCGTCTACATCCACATCTTCCGCGGTCTGTTCTACGGCTCCTACAAGGCCCCGCGCGAAATCACCTGGATCGTGGGCATGCTGATCTACCTCTGCATGATGGGCACCGCCTTCATGGGCTACGTTCTGCCCTGGGGTCAGATGTCCTTCTGGGGGGCGACCGTGATTACCGGCCTGTTTGGCGCGATCCCGTTCATCGGTGAACCGATCCAGACCTGGCTTCTGGGCGGACCCGCGGTGGACAACGCAACGCTGAACCGCTTCTTCTCGCTGCACTATCTGCTGCCCTTCGTGATCGCGGCCCTCGTGATCGTTCACATCTGGGCCTTCCACACCACGGGCAACAACAACCCCACCGGTGTCGAAGTGCGTCGCGGTTCCAAGGAAGAAGCCAAGAAAGACACGCTGCCGTTCTGGCCCTACTTCGTGATCAAGGATTTCCTCGGTCTGGCCGTGGTGCTGCTGGTGTTCTGGGCCATCGTTGGCTTCATGCCGAACTACCTTGGCCACCCGGACAACTACATCGAAGCCAACCCGCTTCAGACCCCTGCGCACATCGTCCCGGAATGGTACTTCCTGCCCTTCTACGCGATCCTGCGGGCCTTTACCTCCGAGGTCTGGATCGTGCAGATCGCGTCCTTCGTGACCGGCGGTATCATCGATGCGAAGTTCTTCGGTGTTCTGGCGATGTTTGGTGCGATTGCCGTGATGGCACTGGCGCCGTGGCTGGATACCTCTCGCGTGCGCTCGGGCAAATACCGTCCGCAGTTCAAGTGGTGGTTCCTGCTGCTGGTCATCGACTTCTTTGCCCTGATGTGGCTGGGCGCGATGCCTGCGGAAGAACCCTATGCGTCCTTCTCGCTGATCGCATCCGCCTACTGGTTCGGCTACTTCCTGGTGATCCTGCCGCTGCTTGGTGTGATCGAGAAACCGGAACCGATCCCCGCCACCATCGAAGAAGATTTCGACGCCCACTACGGCAAGAAATCCGAAGCTACTCCTGCTGAATAAGAAGAAGGACAGCTACCTATGTTCAAGAAATTTGTAACCGGTGCTGCCTTCGCTCTGGCACTCGTCCCGGCCGCGTCCTTTGCGGCTGGGGGTGAGGGGCATATCGAAGACTTCGCCTTCTCCTTCGAAGGTCCCTTCGGCACCTATGATCAGAACCAGTTGCAGCGTGGTCTCCAGATCTTCACCGAGGTCTGCGCCGCATGTCACGGGCTGAAGCAGGTTCCGATCCGCACCCTCTCTGACGAAGGCGGCCCCGGTCTGCCCGAGGACCAGGTGCGGGCCTATGCCGCCGACAACTTCGAGGTGTTCGACGCCGCGCTGGATGATTTCCGTCCCGCGACGCCGGTAGACCATTTCCCGGCAAACACCGCACTGGGCGCGCCCGACCTCAGCCTGATGGCAAAGTCCCGTGCTGGCTTCCACGGTCCCTACGGTCTGGGTCTGAACCAGCTGTTCAAGGGTATGGGCGGTGCGGAGTATATCGCCTCGCTGCTGACCGGCTACACCGGTGAGACCAAGGAAGAGGCCGGCACGCTGTTCTACGAGAACACCGCCTTCCCGGGTGGCTGGATCTCCATGGCGCCGCCGCTTGCGGATGAGCAGGTGGAATTCATCGATGGCCACGCCAACGATCTGCACCACCTGGCCGAGGATGTCTCTGCCTTCCTGATGTGGACAGCGGAACCCAAGATGATGGCCCGCAAACAGGCCGGTTTTGTCGGTGTGCTGTTCCTCGCCGTGCTGTCGGTGCTGCTCTACCTGACCAACAAGCGTCTGTGGGCACCGCATAAGGGCAAGAAAACCTCTTAAGGGCGTGCACCTGCAAGATTGAAGAAACCCCCGTATCGGTTGATGCGGGGGTTTTTTGCTGTTTTGAGGGCAGGCGGCAGATCGTCAGCCCGCTGCACGCACCGGGCCGTGGTGGCGGGTGATATCAGTCAAAGAAGTGAGAGCGGGCGCGTGGGGCCGCGATGCGTGCAAGGATCTGCTGCGCGCCCTCCTGTGCCCCTGTGCGGCCATCAAATGTGACGTCGTAGACGAGACCATCATGGACATGACCGAAGTCCCGCGCGGCGCTGCCTGCGGGGCGGTCTGCGCGTGCCGCCTCGCGGGCCTCAAGCACCGCCAGAGGGGTCATCAGACCGACGAATATAACCTCATGACCGGCCAGTCGCTGTTGCAGGTCCTGATGCCAGCCCGGGGTGTCGAGGATATGTTCCACGATCAGATCGTTGCCGGCATCGGCAAAACCGGCAATGGCACGGTGAAAGCCCGAGAAGAACTGCGGCCGGGCAGCGCTCCAGTCCGGATAGGCCGCAGGGGTCCATGCGCCGCTGTCACGCAGGTGATCGATGGAGAGGTGCAGGAACGGCCGCTCAGACGCGTTGCGTATCGCCGTGGCCAATGTGGATTTGCCGCTGCTGGATGGGCCGTGCAGGAACAGGATCAGGGCCATGCGTGCGTCCTTGGTGTTGTCAGGCGGTCAGCTGTGTACCCTCGATGCCGGTAATACGGGCCTGGATCAGCGCGCCTTCGATCTGCGGGGTGGCAAAGCGCACCTCGGTGAATTGCTCTGTGCGCCCCATATGCGGGTTTTCCATCAACACGCTATGTTGACGCCCCAGTTGCCGGGAGAGGTGTTTTTCCACCTGTGCATCGCCCTTGGCGCGCAGGCGGGCGGCCCGATCCTTGATGATGTTGCCGTTGACCTGCGATGGGATCTTCGCCGCCGGTGTGCCTTCTCTCTTGGAGTAGGGGAACACATGCAGCCAGGTGAGATCGCAGTCGGTCACCAGCTTGAGCGAGTTTTCAAAATGCGCTTCGGTTTCGGTCGGGAAGCCGGCGATAATATCGGCCCCAAATGTCATGTCGGGACGCAGTTTGCGCGATTCCTCCGCAAACCTGATCGCATCGTCGCGCAGGTGGCGGCGCTTCATCCGTTTCAGGATCATGTCGTCGCCATGTTGCAGGCTGAGATGCAGATGCGGCATCAGGCGCGGTTCGGTGGCAATCGCCTGCATCAGGTTCTCGTCAACCTCGATCGAGTCGATGGAGGAGATGCGCAGGCGTGGCAGATCCGGCACCAGCTTCAGGATTCGCATCACCAGATCACCCAGTTTCGGCGTTGCGGGCAGGTCCGCGCCCCAACTGGTCAGGTCGACCCCGGTCAGCACAACCTCGTTGTACCCCTTGTCGACCAGCCGCTTGATCTGGTCCACCACCACACCTGCTGGAACCGAGCGCGAGTTGCCGCGCCCGTAGGGAATGATGCAAAAGGTACAGCGGTGGTCGCAGCCGTTCTGCACCTGCACATAGGCCCGCGACCGGCTGCCAAACCCATCAATCAGGTGGCTTGCGGTTTCGGTCACCGACATGATGTCATCCACCAGCACCTTCTCGGTGGTGCCGATGAAATCCGGCCCCTTCGCCATACGCTGCCAGGTCTCGGGCTGCATCTTCTCGGTATTGCCGATGACCTGCGTGACTTCGCTCATGGCGGCAAAGGTCTCCGGCTCGGTCTGCGCTGCACAGCCGGTCACAATGATCGGCGCATCGGGGTTGTCGCGGCGCAGCTTGCGGATTTCCTGACGGGCCTTGCGCACGGCCTCTGCCGTCACCGCACAGGTATTGACCACCACGGCGTTCTCGAGGCCCGCCTGCCGGCTCAGCTCCTTCATGGCTTCGGTCTCATAAGCATTGAGCCGACAGCCAAGGGTGGTGAACTTCGGCGCAGCGCTCACGGGGTGAGGCTTTCGAGGAACTGACGGGTGAAATGCCCATCGGCCACATGCATGGTCGGGCCTGTCATCCAGACGCCATCCTCGCGCCAGTCGATCCACAGCGTGCCGCCATCCAGATCGATCTGCACCTTGCGCCCCGTGAGCCCCTTGCGTGCCGCGGCAACCGCTGTCGCACAGGAGGAAGACCCAGAGGCAAGGGTCACCCCCACGCCACGTTCCCAGACACGCATGCGCAGGTGATCGGGACCGACAACATGCGCCACCTGCACGTTGGTGCGTTGCGGATAGAGCGGGTGGTGTTCGTAGCGGGGGCCAAAATCCTCCAGCGGGATCAGATCGGCGTCCTCCACAAAGAAGGTGCAATGCGGATTGCCCATGCCGGTCGCCGTGGGGCCGCCCTCGATGGGCAGCTCCAGCGTATCCATGTCCTCGCTCAGGGGGATTTCATCCCAGGAGAGTTGTGGCATCCCCATGTTGACCGAGGTCAGCCCGGCGCCGGCATCACGTGCAAACAACGTACCCCTATCCGTCGTCAGGGTAAGCCCGGTCGCGCCGCTCTGATCCAGCAGGTAGCGCGCGATGCAGCGGGTGGCGTTGCCGCAGGCAGCCGAAGTCGACCCGTCGGCATTGTAAAACACCAGATGCGCATCCGTGGCACCGTCATCGGGCTCTGGGGGCAGGATCACCGCCAGCTGGTCGAAACCCAGGCCGAATTGACGATGGGCGATTCCCTTCGCCAGAGCGGGGGTAATGTGAGAGTTTTCGGTGCGGGCATCGATGACGACAAAGTCGTTTCCAAGCCCGTGCATCTTCATGAACGGCAACATATGATCGGATCCTGGGGAGGCCATGACCCGCATATAGACCTCATGAGAAAATGAATCCAGAGATAGCGCAGAAAACTTTGAAAAGGGGGTTGACCCTTTGCCGCCGTGACCGTAGAAGCCCCCCCTATCGGAACGGCGCGGCCAGCTTGGCCAAGACGTTTCAGCCCGAAATAAGCGCTTGATCCTCCGGGATTAATCAGCTCTAAGGGCGATCCGCGGAGGCCGGACCAAGCCTCCAGACAGAGAGTGGGCCGTTAGCTCAGTTGGTAGAGCAACTGACTTTTAATCAGTGGGTCGCAGGTTCGAATCCTGCACGGCTCACCACTTCTCACAATATGTAACGACTGATGATAGTTGATCCTTCGGTCATGATTTTGGTCACTCAGCGAGCCTGTTCGTGGCGAGCGAGGGTGACACAAGCCGCCAATGCGCGGTTTCGACAATACGGCTCCCGGTGCGCCCGATCTATGCGGGGATGCACTCTGATGGAACGGAATTCGTTCAGGTCACAGGATGCTGCAAAAAGCGATGACGCTTGAGACCGATGCCCTTTTCGGCGCGCGCGTCACGCCATCCGTTTTTCAACCCGACACGGCTGGCAGGTGTCTCGCCGAGACCCCGCGTGTAAGCCTTTTCAAGAACTGGTTTTTTCGTTTCATGTAAACCTGCGCCACGCACGGGATCTGATCGCTGCCTGGCGGAGCAATTATCATCGCCAGTGCCCACACCCGAGCCTCGACGGGCTCACCCCATGGGAGTATCACCAACGGTCAGTAGAGGGCCAACCCCTGAACACAGCGCGCCCAGAAACGCGGGCTCTGCAGGGAGCACGTCGCCCACAATCAGAGGATTTACGTATGCTGAACACCAAATGCCGTTTCGAAACCTCCAAAGCCAGCCAGTACCTACAACAGCTCTGCAAGCATTTTGCACATAAGGTCGAGGCCCGTTTCGATGATCGCGAGGGCTCCGTGGGTTTTGCACGTGGTACGGCGGTTCTGATCGCCGAGGATGACGTCCTGGTGATTACGGTCACGGCAGAAGATCAGGACGGGCTTGAACAAACCAAGGGCATTATCGAGAGCCATCTGCTCCGCTTTGCCTTTCGCGAAAACGTCGAACGCCTGAACTGGGACTGAGATATTCCAAAATGGACATGGCCATTTCCTGAAGGCTGTGGCAGGTTCTGCCCGCCAGCAAGTGTGCACGCACAGCCAGCGAAGCAGATCTTTCCCTTCCTTGAAATGACATGGGGACTTGTCCGATGTTTCGATCGCTTGCTTGCGGCGCTGCGCTGCTTCTGGCTCTGCCTGCGTTTGCCGCAGATACCGTATCCATTGACACTTATCGCGGTGCTGCGAAGGTCCCGGAGGCCCCGGAAAAAATCGCGGTCTTTGACATTGCTGCCGTAGACACTTTGTCGGCGCTGGGGGTCGACATCACGGGTGCACCGCAGAACCTCTACGTGGATTACCTCGACAGCATTGCCGAGAAAGCCGAAGATCTGGGCACCCTTTTTGAACCTGACATCGAAGCGGTACATGCCTTACAGCCCGACTTGATTATTGTCGGCGGGCGCAGCTCGGATCAGGTCGAACCGATGTCAGAACTGGCTCCGGCGATCGACATGACCATCTGGGAAGATGTGGTCGGTCAGGGGCTTGATCGGCTCGAGGCCTATGGCAGGATTTTTGACCTTGAGGACAAAGCCGCCGAACTGCGTGCCGCCTTCGATACCCAGCTGGCCGACACCCGCGCTGCGGTGGCCGGTCAGGGAACCGCGCTGATCCTCCTGACCAATGGACCGAAAATCTCTGCCTATGGCAAGGCGGGCCGGTTCGGCTGGCTGCATTCCACGCTCGACCTGCCGGAAGCCGCGGCGGAGATCAGCGACTCGACGCATGGCGAGAGCATCTCGTTCGAGTTCATCCAGACGGTGAACCCGGATTGGCTGATCGTGATCGACCGTCTTGCCGCGATTGGTCAGCCGGGCGAGGATGCAAAGACCACCCTCGACAATACGCTGGTGCATGAGACCACAGCCTGGAAGAACGATCAGGTCGTGTATCTCAATGCGTCCGACATCTACATCTCCGGCGGTGGGATCCAGTCGATGATGCGGACGCTTTCGGATATCGAGGCCGGCTTCAGCGGAAACTGATCCCTGATGTCGCACACTGTCCCGGGGGTGCTGCTCCTCAGCCTCTTGTTTGTCGGATCGCTCTTTGTGGGGGCGACCCCTCTGGCGCTGACGGAAATCATGACGACGGAGGCCTGGGTGTTGATCCGGGACAGCCGCCTGCCGCGCGCATGTGCGGTGGTGCTGACCGGGGCGTCGTTGGCGATTGCCGGTCAGATCATGCAGCTGATCGCGCGCAACAGGTTCGTGGAGCCGATGACCGCAGGCACCGGCCAAAGCGCGATGCTGGGCCTGTTGCTGGTTTCGGTCCTGCTGCCGACCGCGGCCATCGGAGTGAAGATGACCCTAGCGGCCTGTGCGGCCCTCGTGGGCAGCATGGGGTTCTTCGCGCTCACGCGTCGCCTGCCGCCAGAGGAGCCACTGCTGGTGCCGCTTGTAGGCATCGTCTACGGGGGCGTGATCGGGTCGGCCGCCGTCTACATCGGGTTTCAACTCGATATGCTGCAATATATCGACATCTGGCTGACCGGCGAGTTCTCCGGCACCATGCGTGGCCGATATGAACTGCTGTGGGTCGCGGGTCTGGCTGCGGCGCTGAGCTATCTGGTGGCGGATCAGTTTTCCATCCTCGGCCTCGGGGAAACCGTGAGCCTGAACCTCGGTCTTAACTACCGTCAGGTCGTCCTGAGCGGTCTGGTGGTGATTTCCGTGGTGACGGGCCTCACCGTGGTGACGGTGGGTGCGATCCCCTTTGTCGGGTTGGTCGTGCCAAACCTTGTCAGCCGTCTCGTCGGCGACAATCTGCGCCGGAGCCTGCCGCTGACGGCGATGGTGGGCGCGGGTTTGGTCCTGGCGTCGGATATCTTCGCGCGCCTTGTGGTGCATCCGTTCGAGGTGCCGGTGGCGACCGTTATCGGCATCATCGGCGCGGCTGTCTTTCTGTGGATGCTCTACGGCAGAGGCCAGCATGTATCGTAATCGCCTGCTGTGCCTGGCGCTGGTTCTTGTGGCCTGCGCGCTTGCCTATCTGTTCACGGGCGTGAAGGGCAGTCTTGAGTTTGCGCTGATGTTTCGCGGCAAGAAGCTCGCGGCATTGGTGTTGATCGGCGCAGCACAGGCGGTGGCGGCGGTGATGTTTCAGACCATTTCCGGCAATCGCATCCTGACGCCGTCGATCATGGGATTTGATGCGCTGTATGTTCTGATCCTGACCTCTGCGGTGGTTGCATTGGGCGCGCCTGCCTACCTGCAACTTGATCCGGGGCTGTTGATGCTGACCAACGCAACATTGATGTCTGCGGCAGCGGTGACGCTGTTTGGTCTGTTGTTGCGCAAAGGGCAGGGCGATCTGATGCGCATGCTTCTGACCGGGGTGGTGCTGGCGGTGATGCTGCGCTCGGTCACTGGTCTGTTGCAGCGTGTAATCGACCCAAGTGAATACGCCGTGGTGCAGGCGGCGTCCTTCGCGCGGTTCTCTCGGGCTGAAACTGATCTGCTGGGCGTCTCGGCCATCCTGTGCTGTGTGGCACTGGGATGTGCCTGGCGCATGCGGCACCGGCTGGATGTGCTGGCGCTCGGAGCGGTGGCATCAACCTCGCTGGGGGAGCCCCCACTCAGAGGGCAGCGCCGGGCGCTCTTGCTGATTTCGATCCTGGTTGCGGTTTCCACCGCGCTGGTGGGGCCGGTGGCCTTCTTCGGGCTTTTGGTCTCTGCGCTGACCTATCTGGTGCTGCCAACCTACCGCCATGCGATCCTGCTGCCCGGGAGCGCGCTGATATCCGGCGTGATCCTCGTCGGCGGCCAATGGGCGCTGGAGCGGGTCTTTGCCTTTACCACGCCGCTCAGTGTCGTGGTCGAATTCCTTGGCGGGTTGGTGTTCCTGCTGTTGCTGATGAAAGGACTGAAACGATGATCGAGGTCCAGAACCTGTCCCATCATATCCACGGAGCTCCGATCCTGAACGAGATTTCCGTCACCGTGCCCAAGGGCGGTGTGGTGGCGCTTGTCGGTCCCAATGGCGCGGGAAAATCGACGCTGCTGTCGCTGATGGCGCGGCTGATACCGCAGCAGCAGGGGCGCATCACCGTCGATGAGCTGATCGTGGGCGAAAGCGATGACAAGGAACTGGCCAGGCGGCTTGCGATCCTGCCGCAGACGGTCCACGCCGCAAGCCGCCTGACGGTGCGTGATCTGGTGGGCTTTGGCCGCTACCCCTATCACCGCGGGCGCCCGACGTCAGAAGACCGCGCCAAGGTCGAAGAGGGCCTGGGCCTGTTTGATCTTTTTCCGCTGGCGGATCGGCCGCTTGATACGTTGTCTGGTGGGCAGCGGCAGCGGGCGTTTGTGGCGATGACCTATGTGCAGGACACTGATTACCTGTTGCTGGATGAACCGCTCAACAATCTTGATCTGGCCGCGTCGCGCGCTTTGATGGCCCGCCTGCGGGATTTGGCGGACAACAAGGGGCGCACCATTATCATCGTGCTGCATGACGTCAACTTTGCCACCGCCTACGCCGACCGTGTGCTGGTGATGAAAAATGGATGCCTGTGTGCAGATGGCGCGCCACGGGATGTGGTGACCGCGGACCTGATCAGAGGTGTCTTTGAAACCGATGCGCCGCTCCGCATGGTGGATGGGCGCCCGATTGTGATGGTGTGATCCCGCCCACCGACAGCGCGCCGGTCCCTGCCGCTGGCGCGCAGGGGAGGGGATGCGGCTGCCGTCAGGCCGGAATGCGCGCCTGACGTACCGTTAGAGTAGACAGCGGAGGTCTTCTGCGCGCTGATCAGCGCCAGGAGGAGCAGCATGGAATGCGACTATGTCATCGTGGGCGGGGGCTCGGCCGGTTCCGTTCTGGCGGCGCGGCTGTCGGAGAACCCGGCGGTCACCGTGTGCCTGCTCGAGGCCGGGGGGCGCGGCGACGGGCTTTTGGTCCGCACCCCCGCGGCGGTTGTCGCGATGCTGCCGGGGCGGCCCAAGATCAACAACTGGGCCTATGAAACGGTCCCGCAGGCAGGGCTCAACGGGCGCAGAGGGTATCAGCCCCGGGGCAAGGCACTGGGCGGATCAAGCGCGATCAACGCCATGCTCTATGTGCGCGGCCATGCGTGCGACTATGACGAATGGGCCGCGCTTGGCTGTCCCGGATGGGGGTGGCAGGACGTGCTGCCCTATTTCCGCCGGGCGGAGAACAATCAGGCCGGCTGTGACCCGATGCATGGCGCTGATGGTCCGCTTCACGTCAGCGACCAGAAAGCGCCGCGCCCGGTGACGGAGGCATTTGTGCAGGCAGGGCAGGCCATGCAGATCCGCCGGAGCGAGGACTTCAATCGCGGCGACAACGAAGGGATCGGCTACTATCAGGTGACGCAGTTTCACGATTCCGCGCGCAATGGGCAGCGCTGTTCGGCAGCGGCTGCCTATCTGCACCCGGTGATGGGGCGCCCGAACCTGACCGTGCTGACCGGCGCCCATGCCACGCGGATCCTGTTCGAGGGCAAGCGGGCGACCGGGGTTGCCTACCGGCACCGGCGTAAACAGCGGCAAGTTCTGGCACGACGGGAGGTCCTGTTATGCGGCGGGGCGTTCAACTCGCCCCAGCTGTTGCAGCTGTCCGGTGTCGGGCGACCACAGGATCTAAAGCCGCACGGGATCGCGGTGCGGCACGCATTGCCCGGTGTGGGGCAGAACTTGCAGGATCATCTCGATTTCACTCTCGCCTACAAGACGCGGGACACGGACAATTTCGGGATTTCGCTTGCCGCCGGAGGAAAGCTTCTGCGGGAAATCCTGACATGGCGCCGAAGCGGGCGAAGCATGATTGCCACCCCTTTTGCCGAAGGCGCGGCCTTTTTGAAAACGGATGCCGCGTTTGACCGTCCGGATGTGCAGTTGCATTTCGTGATTGCCATTGTCGACGATCACGCGCGCAAGCTGCATCTTGGGCACGGGGTCAGCTGTCATGTTTGCTTGCTGCGCCCAAAATCGCGGGGCACCGTATCCCTCGCCTCTGCCGATCCGCTGGAGGCACCGGTGATTGATCCCCAGTTCCTGGCGGAAAACGACGATCTGGAAGGGCTGTTGCGTGGCGTGCGGCTGACCCGGCGGCTCATGGCGCAGCAACCCATTGTCGATTGCCTGACCAAAGAGCTGTTCATTGACGCCGAACCGGATGATGCCACGCTCGCAGCGCATATCAGGGACCGCGCCGATACCATCTATCACCCGGTGGGCACCTGTCGGATGGGCCGAGACCCCGATGCGGTCGTCGATCCGGAGCTGCGGGTGCACGGACTGGACGGATTGCGGGTGATTGACGCGTCGATCATGCCGCGTCTCATTGGCGGCAATACCAACGCGCCCACGATCATGATCGCCGAAAAGGCGGCCGACATGATCCTGGGGCGACCAGGACCGGCTCCGGGCGGGCCGGAACACCACAGATAACAGGAAGGACATCCAATGCTTGGCAAGATGATGACGCAACCGCTGACCATCAGTTCGCTGATCGAGCACGCGGGCAAGTACCATGCCGGCACTACCGTGGCGTCGGTCGAAACCACCGGTGGCGTCGAACACACGACCTGGGGGCAGGTTGCGGGCAACGCGCGCAGGCTTGCCGCGGCGTTGGATCGGCTTGGGCTGGCACCCGGTACCCGCTGCGGCACGATCGCCTGGAACAACCGTCGCCATCTGGAAATTTACTTTGGAGTCGCGGGGGCGGGTTATGTCTGCCACACGCTGAACCCGCGCCTGAAGCCCGAGCAGCTGATTTACATCATCAACCACGCCGAGGATGAGGTGCTGTTCATCGACGCCACCTTTGTGTCGGCCGTGGCCCAGTTGCGACCGCACCTGCCGAAGCTGCGCCATGTGGTTCTGATGGGGCCGGAAGATGCCGAGGCCGCCGCCCAGATCGACGGGCTGCTGTTCTATGACACGCTGCTCGCCGCAGAGAGCGATGCTTATACCTGGCCCGATCTGGACGAGAACACCGCTTCCAGCCTGTGCTACACCTCGGGCACCACCGGCAATCCCAAGGGCGTGCTCTATACCCACCGCTCCACGGTGCTGCACTCGCTGGGCGGCAATCAGCCCGACGGCTTGGCGCTTGCAGCCCGCGACAGTGTCATGGCGGTGGTGCCGATGTTCCACGTGAATGCCTGGGGCGTTCCCTATATCACTGCCGCAGTCGGCGCCAAGCTGGTGTTGCCGGGGCCGCATCTTGATGGCGAAAGCCTGGTGAGGCTGATCGATGCAGAACAGGTCACCATTGCGCTGGGCGTACCGACGATCTGGATGGGTCTGTTGCAGGCCCTGGAGACAACCGGAAGCAAGATCCCCAGCCTGGAGCGTACCGTGGTGGGCGGGTCTGCCTTGCCGTCGGTGATGATCCCCACATTCCGCGATACCTACGGGGTGGAGCTGATCCACGCCTGGGGGATGACCGAGACCAGCCCGCTTGGCACGCTCAATCAGCTCCTGCAGAAACACGCGGATCTGAGCGACGCCGACAAAGGCGCGATCCGCACGGGACAGGGGCGCCCGCCTTTTGGTGTAGAGCTGCGCATCGTCGACGAGGCCGGGGTCGCCCTGCCCGAGGACGGGCAAACCCAAGGCGCGCTTCAGATCCGGGGGCATTGGATCATCGACACCTATTTTGGCCAGGAACAGTCCGCGCTGAATGATGATGGATGGTTCGACACGGGCGACGTGGCGACCATAGATCCCGACGGGTACATGATCATTCGGGACCGGACCAAGGACATCATCAAATCGGGCGGCGAGTGGATCTCCACGGTCGAGCTGGAGGACATCGCCATGTCGCATCCTGGGGTTGCTCAGGCCGCGGCGATCGCGGCGCGCCACCCCAAATGGGATGAGCGGCCGGTACTGATTGCGGTGAAATCCGACCCGGCGCTTACGGAGGTAGAGCTTCTTAAACACTATGATGGCAGGGTCGCCTCGTGGCAGGTCCCGGATGCGGTTGTGTTCGTGGATGCCTTGCCGCTCGGTGGAACCGGCAAGGTTCAGAAGAACAAGCTCCGCGAATCATATGGTGACCTGCTGTTGTGACAGCGTCAAAGGGGGCGGGAATTTGACCCGCCCCGACCGCCGCCACAAAGCGGCCACATTGTCGCCAGGAGCCTGCCTCAGGTTCACCCCCGAAAAGCCAGGATGGCCTCGATTTTGCCTTATAAACCATACGTTTAGGTGTGTTACTGGGGCCAATTTTATCTGTTAAGACCTGGTTAAGGAACGCCTCTGTATCCCGGTTTTGGGTGAACAGAAAAGGTGGTGGGAACATGACTGCTCAGAGCAATGAAGCTCCGGTAATTATCAAGAAGGTGAAGAAAGTCAGCGGTGGTGGACACCATGGCGGCGCATGGAAGGTGGCCTATGCCGACTTCGTGACCGCGATGATGGCATTCTTCCTTCTGATGTGGCTCTTGAATGCAACCACGGAGAAACAGCGCAAGGGTCTGGCAGACTATTTTTCGCCCTCGATTCCGCTTGCGCGGGTTTCCGGCGGCGGCAACGGCGCCTTCCAGGGCGACACCATGTTCACCGAGGACGTGAAACCGCAGAACGGGATTGGCGCGACCCGGGAAAACCCGACCGATGCCTCCCGCGCGCAGGGTGATTCCGGTGTCGCCGACAATCAGAAGAACGACGCCGCCGAAGAGGCCAGCTTCCGCAAGATCGAAGAGGCGCTGATGGGGCGCGGCGGCGAGAGCATGGTCAGCATTGATATGGCGCGCCACATCGTGACCCGCGTCACGGACGAAGGTCTCATTATCGAGCTGTTCGAAACCGATGATGCCAAGCTGTTTGAAGCGGGCAGCGAACGTCCCACGGCCCTGATGCGGGATCTGATGCGGATGGTGGCGCGGGTGACCGCCTCGGTAGAGAACGACGTCGCCATCAGCGGACACGTGGCCTCGACCCCGGTGGTGATCGCCAACAACCCGGTCTGGTCGCTCTCTCATGCCCGGGCGGACGCAACGCGGGAACACCTGCAGGCGGGCGGCATGAAGGCCAAGCGAATCTCGCGGGTGACCGGTCATGCTGATCGTGACCTTGCCTCCGGAAATCCGATGTCACCGCGAAACAACCGCGTCGAAATCACGCTCCTGCGGAAGTGACAGCCCCATAAAAGCAAGGCAAAAGCGGCTAACAGATAGATTGGATTTTATCTGTTAGCCGCACGTTAAGTACAAGCGCGGTAAGTGTTTCTGCGAGTAGATCTCAAGATGCAGCAGAAAGGCGTATCTCATGACCATTTCTTCTTCGCTGAATGCTGGCGTAGCCGGGCTTGCCGCGAACTCCAGCCGTTTGGCGGCGATTTCAGACAATATCGCAAATTCTTCGACCGCCGGTTATAAACGCGTCGTGACCTCATTTGAATCCATGGTCATCTCGCAATCCGGCGGCGCCTATGCCGCAGGTGGCGTATCGGTCAACAACGCGCGCATGATTGACGAGCGCAGCTCTCTGATCACCACCAGCAACTCCACCGACCTTGCCGTCGACGGCAAAGGGTTCCTGCCCGTCGCAAGCCTGGCGGAAGTCGAGGCCGGCGAAGACGCCACCATGCTGCTGACGACATCCGGGTCGTTCCGCACCAACGAAGAGGGGTATCTGACCACCTCGTCCGGTCTGGTGCTGCTTGGCTGGCCGGCGGATGCGGATGAAAGCTTCCCCACCGTGGCCCGTGATACCGATGATCCGCTGGAGGCGATCAAGTTTGATACCTCGCAGCTGAGCGCGGCGCCCACCACTGAAGTCAGCCTCGGTGTGAACCTGCCAGCGGAAAGTGCCGTGACCGGCGCTGCGGGTGATACCGAACAGAACACGATCCAGTATTTCGACAACCTCGGTGGTCAGCAGGATCTGGATATCGAATACACGCCGACCGGTCTCAACGACAACGAATGGACCATGACGCTGACCGATGGCGCGACCGGCACGGTTGTCGGGGACTATACCCTGACCTTCGATGACTCCGCCACGGGCAAGGGCACGCTGGACACGGTCACGACCACAACGGGCGGCGCCTATGACTCCACCACCGGCACCATCATCGTGACCACCGACAGCGGTCCGATCGAGATCGAAATCGGTGTGATGACACAGCTCTCCAGCGCCTTCTCGGCGGCAACGATCGAGAAAGATGGCTATGAGGCTGCCAGCTTTGCTGGCGTCGAGGTGGACGAGGGCGGTTTTGTACACGCGCTGTATGAAAACGGCAGCAGCCGCATCGTGTATCAGATCCCGCTTGCGGACATGCCCAATGCCAACGGCATGAAGTCGCTGGACAGCCAGACCTTCATGCCCTCGCCGGGCAGCGGTGCCTACTACCTGTGGGATGCCGGAGCGGGCCCGACCGGCACCGTGGCCAGCTATCGCCAGGAAGAATCCGCAACCGATGTGGCGACTGAGCTGACCTCGATGATCCAGACCCAGCGTGCTTACTCGTCCAACGCAAAGGTCATCCAGACCGTGGATGAAATGTTGCAGGAAACCACCAACATCAAGCGCTGATAAAATCGGCGCTTCCACTTGATGAAACATAGTCACAGAAGGTGATTTGGGATGTCTCTTTCGACTGCCCTCAATAGCGCGATGTCTGGCATCACGGCGGCCGGCAGGTCGACGTCGGTGGTGTCCGACAACCTCGCGAACGCCCTCACAGAAGGGTACTACAGGCGCACTCTGGATCTCAGCTCCAATGGGGCCGCGGGTGGCGTGAGCATCGGTTCGGTGCAGCGCATGATCGATCCCGCGATCCAGAAAAGTGTCCGGGCGGCGGAAGCGAACTTTGCCGCCACCTCGGTGACCTCCGATTTCTATGCGCGGATTTCTGAACAGGTCGGCACCGTGAACGATGGATATTCCGTCGCCCAGCGGCTCACCGACCTGGAATCCGCGCTGATCGAAGCCACGTCCCTGCCCGATTCCGATGCCCGGCTGAACGACCTCTCGATGCAGGCCGAAGAACTGGCGATGTCGATCCAGGATGCGGCCGAAGGGGTTGCGACCCTGCGGAACAAGGCCGAAGATTCCATCGTCTCCTTGGTCGACGGGCTGGAAACGGACCTGAACAACCTCAATGATATGAACAAGAAGATCCTGGCTGCTGAAATTCGCGGTCAGGACACCTCGGGCCTGGAAGATCAGCGCGACAACCTGATCGATTCCATCAATGAGGTCATCCCGGTTCAGATCTACCAGCGCGACAACAATCAGACCGCGCTTTACACGACATCCGGTATCAAGCTGATCGACGGCGGTTCCGTAGCGGAGTTTTCCTTCGACGAAACCCCGCTCGTGACCCCCTATATGACCATCGACAATGGTCAGCTGTCGGGATTGGAAATCGACGGAAAATCCATCGATACCTCGATCAACGGCAGGATCGGCGGTGGCAGCCTTGCCGCGCAATTCCATGTTCGGGATGTGGCGTCGGTGCAGGCGCAGGAAGATCTGGATACCATGGCCGGCGATCTGATCGAACGGTTTCAGGATCCCACGGTGGATACGACACTTGGTGCGACAGATCCTGGGATCTTTACCGACGGTGGTGGGTTCTACGACAACACCAACGAGTTGGGCATCGCCAACCGCATCGAGATCAACAGCACCATCGCGATGAGCGGGTATGCGGAAACCTGGCGCCTGCGCGACGGCCTCAATGCCACCGGCATCGGCAACAAGGGTGACACCACCATCCTGAACAACTACGGCGCCGCGCTGGAGGCCAGCAACACGATTTCCTCTGCGGGTCTTGGGACCGGCGATTACAGCGCCTATGAAATCGCCTCCAACCTGATGACGAATTTCACTCAGGAGAACACCTGGGCGGAACAGGAACTGGCGTTTTCCTCTGCAATCTTCTCCGACATCCAGGCCCGCGAGCTGGAGCAGGGCGTCGATACCGACTCCGAACTCCAGACGCTGATGATGATCGAGACAATCTATGCCGCGAACGCCCGGATGATCCAGGCGATCGATGAAATGATGCAGGAACTGATGAGGCTCTAAGCTATGAATGTGCAATCCTTTGGTGACATGGCGCAGTATCTGTTTCTGCGCGGTCGGTCAGTCGAACTCAACAAAACCCTGGATACGTTGACCCAGGAAATGAGCACGGGCATCGCCTCCAACCTGCCAGAGCGCCTCGGTGGCGATCTGGGGTTTGTGGCAGATCTTGAACGCTCGATTTCCAAGATGGACAGCTACCAGGTCGCCGCGCAGGAGGCTGCGCTTCTGTCCTCCACAGCGCAGGACTACCTCGAGCGGATCAACGACAACGCACTGAACCTCGGTGCGGACATCCTGTCCCTGTCCAGCACCTCGAATGACACCACGGCGCAAGAACTCGCCGCCCAGTCGATGACCTTCCTGCGCGAGACCATCTCCAACCTGAACGGTCAACTGTCCGGTCGCAGCCTGTTTGCGGGAACCGACACCGGCGCAACCCCGCTGGAAAGCGCGGACACGATGATGACCGCGCTTGTGGCGGAAGTGGGTGCGTTGACCGATGTGGATGACATCACGCAAGCGGTGCAGGACTGGTTCGATGATCCCGCCGGGTTTGATGCGATCATGTACAATGGTTCCACCGATGACATGAGCGCGGTGCGTATCGGCGCGAATGAAGAGGTGAACTTTGCCCTTCGGGCAGACGATGACCGCTTCAAACAGGCGATGAAGAGCTTTGCGCTCGGCGCTTTGGCCAGCGAGGATTATCTGGGCCATCTGTCCACGGTCGAAAGCTCCGCTCTTGTTGAACGGGCCGGCACCGAACTGATGAATGCGCAATCGGAACTGACAGATGTCCAGTCCGACATCGGCTTCATCGAGGCGCGCATTTCCGAAACTCAAACGCGCAACGCCGCAGCGCTGACATCGATGGGCACCACGCTCAACGACCTGATCCTGGCCGACCCGGCCGAAACCGCCAGCCGCATCGAGGAGGTGGAGTTCCAATTGGAAGCTCTCTATTCGATCACGGTGCGGTCCTCGCAACTTAACCTGCTGAACTACATGTAATGCGTAAGGTTCTGTATATCCTGATGACATGCCTGCTGATGCCAACGCTGGTGCAGGCCAATGCAATTCGTCTCAAAGACCTCGTCGAATTCGACGGTGTCCGGGGCAACGATCTGGTCGGCTACGGTCTCGTGGTTGGCCTGGACGGCACCGGGGACGGGTTGCGCAACTCGCCCTTCACCGAAGAGATCATGACCAACATTCTGGAACGCCTCGGGGTCAATGTGACCGGCGAACAGTTCCGCCCCAAGAATGTCGCAGCCGTGTTTGTGACAGCGACGCTGCCGCCATTCGCACGCGTCGGCGGGACCATCGATGCCACGGTGTCGGCGATCGGCGACTCCAGCAGCCTGCTGGGCGGCACACTGATCATGACCCCGCTCAACGCGGCAGACGGCCAGATCTATGCGGTCGCGCAGGGCACCATTCTTGCAGGGGGCGCCGTTGCAGAGGGGGAAGCCGCTACGGTAACGCAAGGTGTGCCGACCTCTGGCGTGATCCCCTCAGGGGCTCGGGTGGAGCGCGAGATCGAATTCGATCTGTCCTCGCTCAATTCGATGCGCCTGGCATTGCGGGAGCCCGATTTCACCACGGCCGGCCGGATCGAACAGGCGATCAACAGTGAGTTTGGCCGCAATGTCGCAGTGATGCGCGATTCCGGCACTGTTGAGGTCAATATCCAGCGCACCAATGCCCGCTCCACCGCGCATGCTGTTGGTCGCATGGAAAACGTCCTGGTCGAACCGCAGCGCAAGGCGCGTGTCGTTGTCGACCAACGCTCCGGTACCATCGTGATGGGCAGCGATGTGCGCATCTCTCACGTTGCTGTTGCACAGGGGAACCTGACGCTGCGGGTTGAAGAAGCCCCGCTGGTTTCGCAACCCAACCCCTTTGCGGATGGCGAAACGGTGGTTGTTCCACGCACCGGCGCTGCGATCGACGAAGAGGAAGGCGTTCAGCTGGCCGAAGTGCGCGAGACCACATCCCTGTCCGAAGTCGTGGCCGGCCTCAATGCCCTTGGGGTCTCGCCGCGCGACATGATCGACATCCTGAAGAGTCTCAAGGCTGCAGGGGCGCTACATGCGGAGTTCGTCGTGCGTTGACCCGCCTGACCTCAGCCCCCTGATGAAACACCCCGGGAGACCCGCCCGGGGTGTTTCTCTTTGTGCGCGGGCGCCAGGCGGCTCCGCGGATGGTGCGCACCGCTGATGGCGCATGAGAGGTTTGCCCCCTTCCCGACAGACGGACCTGGGGGACAGGGGAGGCAATACGGGGTTCTGCGGCTTGGATGCGCGAGACCCACGGGCGATGTCCTTGCTGGTGTTGCGAAATGATCTGACTTTTCACTCTATGGCCCTTGATGACATGCGGGATGAGGCCGCCGCGATGGAGGATGTCCGTCTCCTTGGTCGCTGGCTTGTGCATCCTGGTAGGGGCGCAGGTGGGTGGCACGCGCGGTCACGTTTGTAGGGGGGACCGATGAAAGGGCGTCTCTGTACCGGGTTATCGCGGTGACAAAACCCACATCCGCAGATACAAAAAGCCCCCGCTCCGGGTGACGGAGCGAGGGCTGTGGTGGTGTGCTGAGGCGTGCGTCAGCTTGGATAGTAGCTGCGGACCAATGCGGTGGCGATCAGGCTCCAGCCGTCCGCGACCACGAAGAAGGCCAGCTTGAACGGCAGGGAAACCAGCGCCGGTGGGACCATCATCATCCCCATGGACATCAACACGGTGGCGGTCACCAGGTCGATCACCAGAAACGGCAGAAACACGAGAAACCCGATTTCAAAGGCACGCGTGATCTCTGACAGCATGAAGCTTGGAATCAGGACGGAGAGCGGTGCTTCGGGGGTCGGATCTATGCCTTCGGTTCCGGGACGCAGATCCGCGATCGCATAGAACGTATCCGGGTCCAGCCGGTTCGCCATGAACCCACGGAAGGGGACGACGGCGCGTTCAAGCGCAGGCACCACTTCGAGCTGCTCGTCCAGTAGCGGCGCGATGCCCACGTTCCATGCTTCGGTGAAGACCGGCTCCATGACGAAATACGTCAAAAACAGCGCCAGGCTGATCATCAGCATGTTCGGAGGCGCCTGCTGCAGGCCGATGGCCTGCCGCAGAATGGACAGCACAGTGACCAGAAACGGAAAACAGGTGATCATGATCAACAGACCCGGCGCAATGCTGAGCACCGTGATCAGCAGGATCAGTTGAATGGTCCGAGCCGAAATCGATTGTCCGTCTGCGAGGTCAAGGCTCAGTTCTTGAGCCAGCGCTACCTGGGGCAGCATCAGCAGTGCAATGGCTGCCAATGCCCCTAGAGCGAAGAGTTTACGTGTCATCCCAGCCCGCTTTGCAAATCGGCAATTTCAGTCAGCCGGACGGCCAATTGCCCGGCCTGGTCGCCCTCCATCTCTTCCAGTTGCCCGCGTGCCACCAGGCGGTCGCCGACGTAGAGATCGACTGGATCCTCGACTTTCTTGTCCAGGGTCAGGATGGCGTTCTCGCCCAGATTGACGAGATCCCGGATCAAGGGGCGCGCCTTGCCCACGGAGACAATGACTTCCACCGGCACCGATACAAAGGGGTTCGCGGCATCGGCCGATTTGGGGTTCAGTTCACCGGACTCATCCATAGTGGCTTTCCTCTTTGAATTGGTAGGAGAAGGCATCAATTGAATCGCGGATCGATTCGATCAGGGCCTCGGAGTTCAGTTCGCGTTCGCATTTGCCAACGCGCAGCTGCGCCTGACCGGGAGACAGACCCGCATCCTCGCGCACGCGGACGTCGGATGTGGGCTCCTCGCCCAGCAGCGCGCGTACCGCATTCCCCTCACCGGCAGCGACAACGACCTCCATCGGTTCGTTAATCTGACCCTTTGCCATCTCGCTCAGGTGATCGATGACATGATGGCCAAAGGTCGCGGCCATGGTGTCAGGCAGGATGACGGAGGTCAGGACCTTGAACATGGGATCAAGCGATTCCATCAACTGCGTCTGCGCTTCGTGATAGGTGAAGGTGAGGTCTTCGAGCGATCCGGCAAGGGTTGCGGAGATCCGTGTCGTCTCCTTGTCCTTGGCGTCGATCGCATCGTCCCAGCCTGCGGTGTAGCCCTTTTCAAAGGACACAAGCTTGGCTTCTTCCACGATTTCCTCGGAGAAGTTGCTCACGGGTTCGACCGGAGTCTTCACGCCGAAATCTTCAAGAAGATGTGCAATGGTCATCAGGCACGCTCCTCGTTGTTTTCTTCAAGCCACCCGCGCAGGATCTGCACGGTCTCTTCCTGACGCTCGCCGATCATCGAGCGCAGACGGTCCACCGGATCGTCGCTCATGCCGCCACCGCCAAAGCTGTTGAGCCCATCGCCCATGCCCGGCAGGCCGCCCATGCCGCCCATCGGGTCGAACTGATCGTCCTCGCCATTGTCGATCTCGCCATCGAGCGCGATACCGGCACCGAGATTGGGGTTGGTCATGAACCCCGAATCGCCGCCCATGGCAGGCAACTCCGGCAGGCCGCCGGCGGGGGCAGGGCCATCGGGACCCGGCAGCGCTTTCACCGATGCACCGTTGCCGGCGAGGATCGGACGCACCACGAAGAGCCCGAGGATCAGCGCGACCACTGCCAGGGCAGCCATCTGGATAATCGACATGACATCAAAGTAGAGATTGTCGAAGAATGAGGCCTCGGCTGTGGTGCCTTGCGGTTCCACATTCGGCAGATCCATGGATTTCAGGGTGATGACATCACCGCGTTCCGCGTCGAAACCAACGGCGGCGGAAATCAATTCGCGCAGGGCGTCGAGTTCATCCTGGGGGCGCGGCTCGAAGACGGTCTGACCCTCTTCGCCGCTCTCTGTGGTGATACCATTGATCAGTACCGCAACCGTGAGGCGCTTGATCGCACCGGGTCCACGGATAATTTCTTTTTCGGTTTCCGAGATCTCGTAGTTCACACGCTCGCGCGTTGCGTTGGTATTGGCACGGGAGCCTTCACCGGTGCCGGCATCACCATCCGGGATATTCGAGGCCACAGTGACCTCCCCCGCCTGATTCTGCGAGCTGTCGGTGCGTTCTTCGACATCGGTGCTGATGGCAACGCGGCTGTCGGGATCAACCCGCTTTTCGCGAATGGATTCCGTGTCGGTTACGGTTTCAACACTGATTTCTACGACCGCGTTGCCTTGTCCAACGCGTGCTTCGACCAGGCGCAAGACCCGTTCACGCAGCGTTTGAGAGCGATCGTCCGTGCCCGCGCCTGCGGCCGCTGCGGCCTCTGGAGACCCGATCAACGCGCCATTGGCATCAATCACCGCAACATTATCCACTGCGAGACCGGCCACGGCTGAAGCAACCAGGAAGCGAATCGCGTTGGCCTGCGACGGGGTGATCGGGGTTCCCATTGGGGTGACCGAGACCGAGGCCGTGGGTTCGATGGTTCTCTGAAACGGGTTGTTGCTGGTGTTGGCGATATGAACACGCGCCTGGGTGACATGGGGGTTGGCGACAATGGTGCGGGCCAGCTCCCCCTCTTTGGCGCGCCAATAGGCGGCGTCAAACATTTGCGATGTCGTCCCAAAACCGCTGAGCGAATCGAGCAGTTCATACCCTTTGCCACCATTGGCGGGCAGACCCTGGCTGGCCAGCGTCATTCTCAATTCATCGCGTTTGTTTGCGGGGACATAGATGGATCCACCGCGCACTTCATAGTCGACAGCACTCTGTTCCAGAGCGCTGACCACATCTCCGGCCGAGCTGCTTTCGAGCCCGGCATATAGTAGTTGCATGGTTGGCTTGTTGGCCACCATGGACATCAGGAAGAAGGTGAAGATCACGGCGAGTGTCGCCCCGATTCCCATCATCCGCTTCCGCGTGTCCAAACCTGCCCAGACATTCTTGATCTGCTGCACATTAACCTCCGTCGCACCGGCGTTCTCTCCGGCCTGCAACCCTTTTCTCCGATTGGCCTTAACATTCGGTTAGTTCCTGTCGGGTTATGAACGGGGTGCACGACGTTTTAGGAAAAGCCATGACAGACGCTGTAGCTGATGTAGAAACAGAAGGATCGGCGAAGAAGAGTAAGATGCCCCTTATCATTGGGCTCGTACTTGCCATTGCCGGTGCAGGGGGCGGGTTTTACGCCGTTCAGTCAGGCCTTCTTCCCTTTGGGAGCACTCAGGCGCCGGAAGATGCGCATGCGACCAAAGAGGCACCAGAAGGTGTGAGCAAGGGTGAGTCGGCGGAAGAGATCGCCAGCCTCGCCTTTATCGAAATGGAACCGATCGTGATCACGCTGAACAAAGCCAGCGGTGTTCAACAGCTTCGGTTCCGTGCGCAACTCGAGGTCAACCAGGCCGATCAGGCCGAGGTTGAAAAAGTCCTCCCCAGGGTTGTCGATGTTCTGAACAGTTATCTGCGGGCGCTGGAGCTTGAGGATATGACCGATCCGATGGCCTTGCCGAAACTGCGGGCACAGATGCTACGGCGGATCAATATCGCGACCGGTCAAGGGCGCGTGCGCGATCTGCTGATCATGGATTTCGTACTCAACTAGGAGGACAGGATGGAACTTATTGCTGATATCCTGCTTGCGGCCGGAGCACTGGGTGCCGGGTTTTATTGCCTGGTGCTGTCGCGCCGTCTGAAACGCTTCAATGATCTCGAAAAAGGGGTCGGAGGCGCGGTGGCGGTGCTCTCATCGCAAGTAGATGACTTGAACAAATCGCTGGTGGCAGCCCGTCAGATGTCTGACGGATCCAGCCGGGCCCTGGAGCAGCTGACCGGACGCGCCGAATCGGTGGCGCACAAGCTGGAGCTGATGATGGCGTCGATGCACGACATCGCACCGCAGCAGGAGGCTCAGCCGGCCGCTCAGGCAACCGAGGAAAACGACGCCTTGGCCGAAGCGTATGAAGCGGATGCGCAGGTGGAGGAGCCGGCCGAGCCGGTTCAACCCGAGCCGCAGGAGGAGTCGAAACCTGCGGGGCTGATGTTTGTGCGTCACAACCGGAATCAGAACCGGGTGGCGTGATGGCGAAGGCAGACAAATCCAAGAAGATGGAAAAGGCCAAGCGTGGCACATTGATGTTGCTGGCCGTGTTCCTGATGGGCTCTGCAGCTGTCCGCATCGCGCTGGAGGCTGGTCCGGCGATCGCGCGCGAAGTGGCGGAGCTTCAATCCGACACGCCGAACGAACAGGCCGGGCCAATGACGCGACAGGCGGTTCCCGATTCGGCGGAAATGCAGGCGATGCTGGCAGCCTTCAAGAAGCGCGAAGCCATGCTTGATGAGCGCGAAGCCGAGATCGAAGACCGCATGAAGGCGCTCGAGATCGCGGATGAGGCGATCGAGAAGAAGCTGACGGATCTTCAGCAGGCGGAACAGAAACTGCTGGCAACACTGGCCCTGGCGGACGGTGCGGCCGAAGCGGATGTCACCACGCTGACCTCTGTCTATGAGCAGATGAAGCCCAAGGACGCAGCGGCGCTGTTTGAGGAAATGGATCCGAGTTTTGCCGCCGGTTTTCTGGCGCGGATGCGCCCGGATGCGGCCGCTGGCATCATGGCCGGTCTGAGCCCCGAAGCCGCCTATACGATCAGCGTTGTGCTGGCCGGACGAAATGGTGAGGTGCCCAAGGAGTAACTTGGGCGCGCACTCAGCCTTTCTTAACAAGACTCGCCTACCTTCAAAGTAGTGACGGAATTTGGAGCTTACCTATGATCGGGATTGTAGGGATCATCGTGATCTTTGCCATGGTGTTTGGTGGTTACCTTCTTGCAGGGGGTAAACTGGGCATCATCCTCAAGTCTCTCCCTTTCGAGATGATGATGATTGGCGGTGCGGCGATCGGGGCGTTCCTGATCAGCAATGACATGGGCGGCGTTAAGCACACGCTCAAGGACATGGGAAAGGTCTTCAAGGGACCGAAGTGGAAACCTGATGACTACAAGGATCTCCTCTGTCTGCTGTTCGCTCTGATTCGTATCGCTCGGGCCAATCCGGTCGAGGTCGAACAGCATATCGAAGACCCTGAAAACTCTACGGTTTTTGGCAAATACCCAAAAATCCTTGCGGACAAGGAAGCAGTCAACCTGATCAGCGACACCATGCGTTCTGCATCCATGAACTATGATGACCCGCATCAGGTGGAGGAGGTTCTGGAGAAGCGGATCGAGGCGAACCTGCACCACGCGCTGCATTCAAGCCATGCGCTGCAGACCATGGCCGACGGTCTGCCAGCCCTCGGGATTGTTGCGGCGGTTCTGGGGGTCATCAAGACCATGGCCTCGATCGACCAGCCGCCAGAAGTGCTGGGTAAGATGATCGGCGGCGCGCTTGTGGGGACGTTCCTCGGGGTGTTCCTCTCCTACGGCCTGGTCGCGCCCTTTGCGGGCAAGGTGAAGTCCGTGGTCGAGGAAGACGCGCATTTCTATCAGTTGATACGTGAGGTTCTCGTCGCGAATCTTCACAACCACGCCGCAGCCATCTGTATCGAAGTGGGGCGTCAGAACACGCCATCCCACATCCGGCCCGGGTTCTCCGAGCTGGAGGAAGCTTTGAATGAAGTGAAACAGGACGCAGCATGATCTCGCGAGCAATCGCATATGCCACCGCAATGGTGATAGCCGGATACGCAAGCGCGCAGACCATTGTCGCCAGGTCCGGAGAACACGAGGATTTTACACGTCTGGTGATGCGAATTCCGGATGGTGTGGAATGGTCTCTGACGCAGAGCGACCGTATTGCGACAATCAACGTCGGATCGCCGACCGCGGTGTTCAATACGCGCAACGTGTTTGATCTGATCCCCCGCACCCGGGTCCGCTCTGTGAGCCAGACCGGCCCGGGGCAACCGCTCCGGATCGAACTGGGGTGCGAGTGCGCCGTGGACTATTATCAGCAGGCCGATGGCTATCTTGTCGTGGACGTTCGGGAAGGCCGGTCGCTGAAACTGGATGCGCCAGCGGACACAACCAGCCTGCCCCTTACATTTCCGTCTGCGGCGATCGGGGGCGGCTTTCAACTGGGTCAACAGGATTTGGCCAGTGCGCGGGTTGCAATGGACCTGGCGGATGCTGTGGCCCAGACCTTTGGCACAGCTCAGCAAAGCCCTCGGCATACTGGTCCCGTCCAGTTGCCATTGAATGCAGCCGGCCCGGATGGCGCCCCGCTAGAGGGAACAGATGCCGGTGGTACACAATTGGCCGAGGATACACCCGAGGTCGCTGCGAACGAAAAAACCAAAGATGGTAAATCAGAGCCTGCCTCGCTGGAGTCGGACGCCAGCCTGTTGATGGATCTCGACGAGAACCGGCGGGCGGCAATGGTCAATGATACCGAAGCGCGAATCCTGCAACAGATCGGACGCGCCAGCGATCAGGGGTTGCTGCAACCGACAGATCAGGACGCCGCGACCAACCAGCTTGATCCGCTTGGCAATGAGAACCGGCCGCTCAATCCGCTGGACAATATTTCGGTGACATCGGCCATCGACCGTGAAACCGGCTTGCTGGCCGTCGGAGCCGGAGGCGATTCACAGGATACGCATTGCATTGCGGATCGCGAACTGGCGATTCACGATTGGGGTGATGATCAGCCGTTTTCCGAGCAGATCAGTGCGCTGCGCAACAAGATCCTTGGTGAATTTGACCAGGTGAATCGCGAGGCGACCCTTCGACTGGCACGCACCTATCTGTATTTTGGTTTTGGTGCCGAGGCGGCCGCGACCTTGAACCTGATCCCGGAAGACGATCTGCCAACGCGGTCCCGCGAGATCATGACGACCATGGCTCGAATCCTCGATTCTGCGGATTTGCCCGTGAACACCGTTTTCTCCGGTCAGCAAACCTGCGGCGGAGATGCGGCCTTCTGGGCGGCGATGTCGGACGGTGTGGTGAAAAAAAGCGCCAACACCGATGCCATCCAGCAGGCCTTTGCGAAGATGCCGCCTCACCTTCGGGTTCAGCTGGGGCCAAGGGTCAGCACCTTTTTCGCCGAAGCGGGTGATCCCCATGTTGCCAAAGTCGCGATGCGCGCCGTGGAGCGCACCGGCGTCGAGAACATTCCTGATCGCAATCTGGCAGAAGCGGCCATCGCCGCACTTGAGGGAGACAGTGACGCGGTTGCTCGCAACCTGACGGAAGAAGTCGCTGCGCAGAGTGAAAATACGCCGCGTGCTCTGATCGACCTGATCGAATTGAGCTTTCAAGAACGGCGGGCTTTGTCTCCGGATGTGCCAGAGTTGGCGGCCTCTTACGAGTTGGAAAACCGCGATACGGAACTTGGTGCGGATCTGCGTGTGGCTGAGGTCACCGCGCTGGCGCTGGTTGGCCGCTTTGACGAGGCATCTGCGCGGTTCAATAGGCTCACGGCCCGCGACGGGGTCGCGGCGCGCAACCGGGCAAACCTTCCGTTCATGACCTTGCTGACGGAAAACGCGGATGATGTCACTTTCCTCAAATATGGCCTCATTTTTGCCGAGGACAGTGGCGCAACACGTGCAGCGCAGGTTGGTGAGATGGTCGCGCGACGCCTTCTTGATCTGGGCTTTCCCGAGCAGGCAGAGAACCTTCTGCGCAAGATGAGCCTGGAGCCGGGCAATCAAAACCGACGCATGATGAGTGCTGAAGCACATCTGGCTATGGAGCAACCGCAGCGTGCATTGGTGGAGTTGATGGGACTTGAAGGTGAGCAGGCGGATCGCATGCGCGCCAAGGCCCTGTGGTTGAACAAGGAATACAATCGCGCCAGCGAGTACATGCTGTCCGCACAGGAGTTGAACGAGGCTGCCCGTGGTTTCTGGCACTCGGAAGATCGTCAGGCCGTGGAAACACTGGATCAGGACCGGGCGCCATTCCGTGCCGTTTCCGATCTGACGGATCAGATTGATGCGGCGGTGCGCGAACCGCAGGGACTGCCACCGCTGGCCGAAGCGCGCGCGCTGGTCGAAAGCAGTATGGGCGCACGCAGTTCGATCGAAGAGCTGTTGCGGCAGGTTGAACGCGACACAGCTCCAGACGAACCGTAACGCGATAACTCTGCAGGTGACATGGCCGTTCTTCGGGGCGGCCATTTCCTTTCGCGGTGATAACACTTTGTAAATCCTGGACGCCTAACCTGAAATCCAGGGAAGAATCCTGAATTGGAACAGGCAGAATGCCAGTGAACGCGATGAAATTTACCGCGCCGCAAGGCCGGTTGTCCGTGGCCGTGCCGCATTGCTCTGCATTGCCGTCACGGCTTTTGGCGTTTGGTCTTCTGAAACACCTGTGGTCCGACAGATCTCGCCCTGTCCCGACCGGTGCTGCCGGCCTGTTTCTGATCGCTTTCACATAAGAGAAAAACCGTGCCGAATCTGTCAGTCAAAGAGCTTTTCAGCCCGACAATCCTGCTCGCTATGGCGCTCATGGCGATTATCGTCATGATGATCCTGCCAATGCCAGCCTGGGTGCTGGATGTTGGCCTTGCCACATCCTTTGCGCTCGCCATCCTCATATTCACGATCACGCTTTTCATCGAAAGGCCGCTGGATTTCTCGTCGTTCCCGACCATCCTGCTCGGGTCGTTGATGTTGCGCCTGTCGCTCAATGTGTCGTCGACCAAGTTGATCATTGGGCAAGGTCACTCCGGGACCGATGCGGCCGGTAACGTGATCGAAGGGTTTGCCAATTTCGTCATGGGGGGCAGCGTCTTCCTCGGCCTTGTTGTGTTCGGCGTGCTGCTCATCGTGAACTTCATGGTGATCACAAAGGGCGCGGCCCGAATGGCCGAAGTGGGCGCGCGTTTCGCACTTGATGGCATGCCGGGCAAACAGCTGGCGATCGACAGTGATATGTCCGCGGGTGCGATCGATCACGCGACCGCAAAGGAACGTCGCGAGACAGAGCAGAAAGAGACCACCTTCTTTGGCTCGCTGGACGGCGCATCAAAATTCGTCAAGGGCGATGCCATTGCGGGCCTGTTGATCACTCTGCTGAACCTGATCGTCGGCTTGATCATGGGGGTTCTGATCCATGGCATGCCCCTGGGAACCGCGTTTGAAACCTATGCGATTCTGACCGTCGGCGATGGCCTCGTTTCCCAAATCCCTTCGGTCATCATCTCCATCGCGGCGGCGTTGCTGCTGGCCCGCGGTGGCGCTACCGGTGCGACCGACGCGGCGATTTTCTCGCAAATGAGCAAATATCCCGGAGCGCTGGCAGCTGTTGCTGTCTTGATGGTGCTCTTTGCCCTGGTTCCAGGTCTGCCTTTTATCCCTTTCATTACCGGCGGCGCAGTGCTGGGTTTCTTCGCCTACCGCATGCAGAAGAAGAACGCCGAGGAGGCGCAGAAGGAAATTGATGCCAAGGTCGAGGAAGTGCAGTCGCCGGAGAAATCGAAAGCGCTTGGCGATATTCTCGATCTTGATGATCTGCACCTGGAGTTCTCGCAAGACCTGGTGTCGATGGTTCTGGACCCAGGAACGGGCCTCGACGCGAGGATTGCCAACATGCGCACGCATGTTGCGACCACGTTTGGTCTCATCCTGCCGGAAATCCGTTTGACCGATGAGGCGGAACTGGAAAACGGGACCTATGTCATTCGTATCCAGGGTGTTGAGCAGGCACGGGGCACGCTTCATGCCGATATGGTGCTGGCATTGATGCCGGACAATCATGCTGCGCTGCCCAAGGGCACTGATGTTACCGAACCGGTCTACGGCGCGCCCGCGCGCTGGATTTCCACGAAACACCAGGAAGATGCCGCCCTTATGGGGGCCACCGTTGTATCGCCGCCGGAAATCCTGGCCACCCATCTTTTAGAAGTGGTCAAGCAGAGCTTCCCGCGCCTTCTGACACTCAAGGCGTTGCGCCGCCTGCTGCGCGAAATGACCGAACTGTCGGACGAGTTCCGGGCCAATGCCAACAAGAAACTGCTGGATGAGCTGATCCCGGACAAGGTGCCGATCGACACGCTGCACGCGGTGCTGCGGCTGCTGCTGGAAGAGCGCGTATCGATCCGCAACATGCCACTTATTCTGGAGTCCATTGCCGAAGCTCGCATGCGAACCACATCGCCGGAACTGATCACCGAGCATGTCCGTCAGCGCCTGGGGTTCCAGTTGGTCGCGGAAATGAAACGCGAGGATGGTACCATCCCGTTGGTGCAACTGGCGCCTGAATGGGAAGATGCCTTCAACACCTATCAGGTGGAAACCCAGTCCGGCCTCGATATCGCCTTGCCGCCCGACACGTTCAACAAACTGGTGGAGGCGATGAGCGACAAGATCAATCAGGTCACGGAACAGGGGGTGTTTGCTGCGATCGTCACCTCGACCCGCCGCCGGCGCTACCTGCGCACAATTCTGAGGTCGCGCGGCATTCAAAACCCGGTGCTGTCGTTCGAGGAGATCGGCCTCGAGGCACGCCCGGCCCTGGTTGGCATGGTCCCTGCATGAGATTCGAAGGCATCACTCCGGAACTGATGGCACTGCTTGGTATTGGCTTTTGGCAGGCGGCCATCGTGTTCCTGCGGATCGGTGCCATGGTGTCGATCATGCCGGCGTTTGGCGAGCAGATGTTTCCGACCCAGATGCGGCTTGCAGTCGGGCTTGTGTTCACGGCCGTCGTCGCACCGGCGTTGCCGCAAATGCCGATGCCGGAGACGATCATGCAGTACGCGGGGCTGATTGCAACCGAGGTTGTGGTGGGTCTGGCGCTTGGTATGGCGCTGCGCATGTTCATGCATATGTTGCAGACTGCGGGGTCCATCGCGGCCCAGTGTACCTCTCTGAGCCAGGTGCTCGGCGGGGCCGGGGTCGATCCGATGCCAGCGGTCGGCGCGGTCCTGTGGATCGCGGGGATCGCATTGGCGATCTTGCTCGACCTGCATATCCGCGCCGTCGAACTGATGATCGGATCCTACCAGTTGTTTCCCGTTGGGCAGTTCCCCGAGGCATCGGGACTGTCGGAATGGGGCGTGTTCCGGGTTTCGCAGGCCTTTTCCGGCGCGTTCACCCTGGCGGCCCCCTTTATCATCACTGCGGTGATCTACAATCTCACCCTCGGCATCATCAACCGGGCCATGCCGCAGTTGATGGTGGTCTTTATCGGGGCGCCGGTGATTACCCTGGGCGCGTTGTTCCTGCTGATGGTCAGCGCACCGATGATCCTCGACGTCTGGGGGCGTAACTTGCTGAGCTTCTTTGCCAATCCCGGCGCAGGTATGCCATGAGCGACGACAGCGACGACTCTGATAAGTCATTCGAACCAACACCGGAAAAGCTGCGCAAGGCGCGTCAGGACGGTGATGTCCCAAAGTCCAACGATCTGTTGCAAGCGGCCTCCTATCTGGGGCTGCTGATTGCATTGTATTCCGCAGGCAGCGCCTCGGTCGAGAAGTTGGGCACGGTGCTAATGGCCTTTATCGATCAGCCGGATCGGTTGGCGCCAGTATTCCTGAGCGATGGGCTCGCAGCACCGGTGGCCGGGGAATTCATGCGATCATCGGTTGCCGCAGTGTTGCCCTGGTTTATCGTACCGGCTGCGCTGGTTGTGCTTGCGGTCTTTGCGCAAAAGGCGATGGTGTTTGCGCCCAAACGCATTGAACCAAAGCTGTCGCGCCTGTCGGTCATCAAGAACGCAAAGAACAAATTTGGGCGCTCCGGCCTGTTTGAGTTTGGCAAAAACTTCTTCAAACTGATGCTCTACTCCATCGCATTGGGCATCTATCTCAGTTGGCGTTTGCCCGAGATGGTGGCGTCGGTGGACACCAGCGCGTCGACGGTGGTGCCGTTCCTGGTGCAGCTCGCGTTGGAGTTCCTGATCCTGACGCTGGTGATCGCCCTTGGAATCGGCATGGTGGATGCGTCTTTCCAGCAGGCGGAATTCATTCGCAAGAACATGATGTCCCGCAAGGACGTCATGGACGAGATGAAGAATTCAGAAGGGGACCCGCAGATGAAGGGGCAGCGCCAGCAGAAAGGGCGCAAGATCGTCAGCAAGCAGATCGCGGCCGCGATTCCCGAGGCGGATGTGGTGATCGTCAACCCGACCCATTACGCGGTTGCACTGAAATGGAGCCGGGCTTCGGGCAGTGCGCCCGAATGCGTCGCCAAGGGTGTGGACGAGGTTGCGGCGGTGATCCGGGAAATCGCTCAGGAAAACGGCGTACCGCTGCACAGCGATCCGCCCACCGCGCGGGCACTCTATGCCACCGTCGAGGTGGGTGAGGAAATTGCCGAAGAACATTATGCGCCTGTCGCCGCGGCCATCCGGTTCGCCGAAGAGATGCGCAAGAAAGCCAAGGATAGCATACTATGAAACAGGACAAGATGTTGGGTCAGATGCGTGCCGTGACCAACGCGGTCTATCTGAGGGAACATGCAAAGGTGAAACCGCTGCTGGATCGTGAGGCGCAGCTGCGCGGCAAGCTGTCGATGTTGAAACAGCAGGTCGAGGACTCAAAGGCCTTGATCGACAAGAGCCACGAGATGAAAACGCTGGGCGTCGATCTGCAATGGCAGCAATGGCATACCAACGCCCGCCGCGATCTCAATCAGGAGCTGGCGCAGGTGACGGCACAGAAATTCCGCGCCATGGACAAGCTCCGGCAGGCCTTCGGGCGCAAACATGCTGTCGAAACCATGGAGAGCAAACATAAGGCAGATGCAAAGGCGCATCGCAACAAGATGTTGTTCGACCGGCTGATGAACCTGGATTGATCACCAGAACCAGCACTAAAAAAGCCGCCCTCGTTTCGAGGGCGGCTTTCTAATGTGTATCGGCGTTTGTTCAGACGTCCTGGCGGGTGATTTCGAGGATCAACACATCCACGAGGTCCTTGCCAAGGAAGCGGCGCGCCTCCTCCCGCAGGGATGTACGCAGCGGATCAAGCACTTCGGAGCGGGTGAAGGCACCGCGAAAACCGCCCATGTTGGCATGGTCAAACAGCACCCTGAGAAACACATCGCGCAGCTTCGGTTCGAATGCATGGACCTTGGAGGCCATGCCCGGCTTGGTTTCCAGGCTCAAGGACACCACCACCATCGACGCCAGCTGATCGCGTTCGACCACGGGGATCACAAACTGGTTGTTGATCTTGATGAACTCATTAGCAGGCGCATCGCTGGCGGCGTCGTGATCGTCCGCGGTGTCATCCGTATCGGTGCCGGCCTCCGTGGTGGCATTCTCATCAGCCTCGGCGTCTGAACTTGCCGGTGTGATGGGCTCTTCGGGCGCGGGCGCCAGCATGATGCCGGCGCCGATACCCCCTCCAAGTCCGATGATCAGCATGATGACTGGAAGCAGTTTTGACATCACAAGTTCACCTCAGAACGGCAGGACGGCGTCCAGCACCTGCTGACCGTAGCGGGGTTGCTGAACATCGGTGATTTGTCCGCGGCCGCCATAGGACACCCGTGCAGACGCGATCTTGTCATAGGTGATCTCGTTCTGGCGGCTGATGTCATCGGGACGCACATATCCGGACACCAGAAGCTCGCGCAGTTCGAAATTCACCCGAAGCTCCTGCGAACCGCTGATGGCCAAGACACCGTTGGGAAGCACGTCGACAACGGTGGCGGCAACGCGCAATTCCAGCTTTTCGCTCCGGCTGACCGAGCCGCTGCCCCCTGAGGAGGAGGAGGACCCAAGGTCTACAAGATCCGCACTGGAGGCGCCGTCCGGCAATTCCTCGTTCAGGCGCTGGGGCAGGCCGAGGAGCTGAGGCACCTGCATGCTCTCGGAAGACGTGCGCGAGCGTTCGGTGTCATTGGAGATGGACGCCTCTTCGTCGATTTCGATCACGACCGTCAGGATATCGCCCTTTTTCGTCGCGCGACGGTCCCCCAGCAAGGATTGCCGGGACCGGCTCCACAACGAGGCATTGTCGACAGCGCGCTGTGGTTGCGAGGTCAGGGGCAAGCCCTGATAGAGCATCGCGACGTGCTCCTGCGTTTCGTTCGCGGGCGTGAAGCTCGGCGGTTTGCCCAGGTGATCCAGACGTGCACATCCGCCCAGAAGGCCGAGACCGAGGACTGCACATTTGACTGCGAGAATGGGTTTCATCAGTTTACCTCAATATTGCCGTCGGCCCTGATCCGGCCAGTGACCGTCGTGCGCGAAGACAGGTTCATGACACGGATCAGTTCGCCTTCGGCGCCGCGGCCGAGCGAACGGCCTTCCGTGGTGATTTCGAGACCGCCGTGGCGAAAGATCAGCTTTACCAGATCGTTGCGGTCCACCAGCGCCGGCGGTCCGATGTCGCCGGCGTGAATGGGACGGCTTGCATAAAGCGCAACCCGTGCTTCTTGCCCGATCAGCTCTTCCGGTACGCTCAAGGCGCCGGGCGACTGGATGTTCTTGAACACCAGATCTTCGGCGGCGATGATCTCCTTTGCCCGGATGGTCCGAACTGGCACGAGCACATCTGCCAGGGCGGATTGGGCGAAGAGAAGGCCGATGAGGACGGGCAGGAGTTTCATTTAACGCACCTGTGTGGTTGCCGACATCATCTGGTCAACGGCGGAGATCACTTTGGAGTTCATCTCGTAGCCGCGCTGGGCTTCGATGAGATCCGTGATCTCGCGCACAGCATCAACGGAGCTGTCTTCCAGATAGCCCTGTCTCAGTGTGCCCAGACCGTCTGCACCGGGTTCGGTGGTGATGGGCTGACCAGAGGCTTCGGTCTGTTTGAACAGGTTGCTCCCGACAGCCTCCAGTCCTTTGGGGTTGGTGAACCCCGAAAGGGTGAACTGGCCCAGAAGTTCCGCTTCCACCGTATCGCTGAAATAGGCGTAGAGCTCGCCTTCGGCATTGATCGACAGCGATGTCGCGTCCTCCGGCACGGTGACCTCTGGCGAAACCGGGTAACCGTCGCTGGTCACCACCAGACCTTCGGCAGAGCGTTTGAACGAACCGTCGCGGGTATAGGCGGTCTCTCCCGACGGCAGGGTCACTTCGAAGTAGCCGTTGCCGTCAATCGCCAGATCCAGGTCATTCCCGGTCTGCGACAGGGCGCCCTGGTTCAGATAGACCGAAACCGCCGACGGACGTACACCCAGGCCAACCTGGACACCGGTCGGCAAGACCGTGCCGTCAGATGCATTGACGGTGCCGGCGCGTGAGACCTGCTGATAATGCAGGTCAGCGAATTCGGCCCGCCGTGCATTGTAGGCGGTGGTGTTCATATTGGCGAGGTTGTTGGAGATGGTTTCGACGCGCAGCTGTTGCGCGCTCATCCCCGTGGCGGCGATTTTAAGTGCACGCATGATGATCTCCTATGATTTCATAAGGTTGTCGATGGCCGCGCGGATGCGTTTATCCTCGTGGTCAAGAAAGCTCTGTCCCATTTCGTAGGCGCGCTGCACCTCGATCATGCGGGCCAGCTGGTGAATGGTGTTGACGTTGGACCCTTCGAGGAAGCCTTGCAGCACCTGGGCCCCGTCAGCCGGAATGGTCTCGCCTTCGACGCGGAACATCACCCCGTCTTCGCGCAGGATCTGAGCCTCTTCATCCGGCTGGAACAGGCCGATCTGGCCCAACTGCCGACCATCCGCACTCAGCGTGCCGTCGGCGCCAAAGGCAATGGATTCCGCGTCACCAGGGACAAACAACGGCGCTTGTCCGGCATCCAGCACGCGGTAGCCATCCGCCGTAACCAGGTCCCCTGCAGCGTTTGGTGTGAAGTTCCCCGCCCGTGTCAGGCGATTGCCGGCCGGGGTCTCCACCATGAAGAACCCATCCCCTTCGATGGCGAGGTCAAAGCTGCCGTTTGTCTGGCTCAGGGTGCCCTGTTCCAGTGAGGTGTTGCGAATGTTCGCCCGCCCCATCGAAAGGCTTTCCTGACCCGGGGCAGATTTTACATATTCCGAAAAGATCAGACCTTCGGAGCGATACCCGGTGGTGGCGGAGTTCGCGATATTGTTGGCCACGACCTGCATTTCGTTCAGCAGGCCGGATTGGCGCGACAGGGTCGCATAACCGATGGAGCCCATATCCTATCCTCCTTGAATCAGCGGAATGACGTGGCCGCTAAAGAATGCGACCAGCGTTTGTGTCATGATGCCCATCGTCAGCCAGACGACGATGAGCACCCCGGCCAGTTTCGGCACGAAGGTCAGTGACATCTCCTGGATCGAGGTCAGCGCCTGAAACAGGCCAACAACGAGACCAATGACCAATGCGGCTGCCAGGATCGGCATGGCCATGGAAATGGCGGCGAGGATCGCCTGACGCAGCGTGTCGTAAAAGAGACCTTCGGTCATCATGGCTCAGACCGGCATCCGGAGGATTTCCTGGTAGGCCTCGACCACTTTGTTGCGCACCGTTACCGCGGTTTCCACAGCCAGTTCGGTCTGGGCCAGGGCCTGTACCAGCGCGTGCGGATCTGCGCCTTGGGTCATGGCCTGCACGGACACCTGTTCGCTGTTTGCGAGCGTGTTGGTGAAATCCTCAAAGCTTGTCTTGGCCTGCTCCTGGAAGGTGCCGGGAGTGTATTCCGGATCAACCTGTGTGGCAGGGCGGGCGGCTGCATAGCCGGAGGTGGCGTTGATAGCACGAATATCCATTCTGGATCTCCATTCGTTTCAGGTTAGCGACGCAACAGATCCATCAGTGAGGCCGACATTTGCCGGGTCTGATCGAACATTTTCAGGTTTGCTTCGTAGGTCCGCTGCGCCTCACGCGCATCGGCAACTTCGATCATCAGATCGACGTTCGACCCTTCGTAGTGACCGGTTTCATCGGCCATCGGGTGCGAAGGATCATAGACCTTTTCCAGTTCGGTTCTGTCCAGCGACACGCGACCGACCCGGACCTGGCTCACATCCGTCTCCAGATCGCGCACGGCCTGAAAGGAAACCGTCTTGCGGCGGTACCCAGGAGTATCCGCGTTCGAGATGTTTTCCGACACATGGGTCAGACGTGCGGCTTGGGCCCGAAGGGCGCTGGCGGTTACAGCCAGGGATTTGGAAAAATCACTCATGGTTCAAACTCCGTCGATCAGCTGCGACCAAGACTGGCGCGTAGGATGTTCATCGATGACCTGTAGATGGCGAGCGCGCGGTCGTGCTGGCGCTTGGCATCCACACCGTTGAGAATCTGCTCTTCGATCGAAACGGAGTTGTTGTTGGGGTCGACAGACGATTCATTCGTCGTCACCGCCCAGTCAAATCCCGAGCCGTCCACACCATGCATGTGTGAGCCACGGGAGGACATCATGTCCCCCTGCGCTTCACCTGCGGCAAAGACTTCCTTGAAGGGTTTGATATCCTTGGCGTGATACCCGGGGGTATCCGCGTTTGCGATATTTTCCGAGACAAGCGCCTGACGCTTGCCCGCATGAGTCGCCATGGAATAGGCGATATTAAAAACATTCAGTCTTTCGAACACCGGGGCTTCTCCCTCGATCAATTTCAATCAAGGCTTAACCCTGATTCCTTTAGAAATTGTTTTCAGAGGAATGTTGGAGAACCCGCAGATGATGAAATCGATCCAGGCGCTCAGTCAGGAACTGGCCACTACACGTCTCGCGGCCCCGATGGGGCGGGTAACCGGAATTTCCGGCGGCGAGATTGAGGTTTCTGGACTGGAAGGGCAGGCCCGCATCGGCGACCGGCTGCTGTTGCGGCGCGGCAAGAAGGACGATCTGCATGGCGAGGTTCTTGCGATCGGCGGTGACCACATCCGCATGCTGCCCGATACCGCGCCCGAGCGCGCCTCGATCGGCGATGCGGTGCTGCTGTTTCCGACACCGGAGTTTGCACCCGACGACAGTTGGATCGGACGGGTCATCGACCCATTTGGCGAACCGCTGGACGGCAAGCCGATGCTGCGTGGCGTGGACAGTCGCGATATCATGGCAAGCCCACCAAAGGCCGCGGCACGGCGTGGGCTTGGCGCGCGTTTGTCCACCGGGCTTGCGATTCTGAATACCGTTCTCCCGATCGTGAACGGTCAGCGTGTTGGTCTCTTTGCGGGGTCAGGCGTTGGTAAATCCACCTTGATGGCCCAGCTTGCACAGAACATGGAGGCCGATGTCGTCGTCATGGCGCTGATTGGCGAACGTGGCCGCGAGGTCAATCACTTCGTCAAGGAGGTGCTCGGTCCGGAGGGGATGAAACGCGCCGTCGTGGTTGCTGCGACGTCAGACCAATCGGCACTGGTGCGGCGGCGATGTGCCTGGGCGGCGATGTCCGTTGCAGAGCATTTCCGCGATCAGGGGCTAAACGTCTTGTTCATGGCCGATTCCATCACCCGATTTGCAGAAGCGCATCGTGAAATCGCGGTGGCCTCGGGAGAAGCCCCGGCTCTGCGCGGCTTTCCTCCCTCCGTGACGCCGCTGATTACCGGGCTTTGCGAGCGTGCGGGTCCGGGCTCTGATGGGCAGGGTGACATTACGGCGGTCTTCAGTGTGCTTGTCGCAGGGTCCGATATGGATGAGCCGATCGCGGATATTTTGCGAGGTGTCCTGGATGGTCACATCGTTCTTAACCGTGAAATAGCGGAGCGCGGCCGCTTTCCGGCGATCGACGTGTCGCGGTCGGTGTCGCGCAGCCTGCCCGCGGCGGCCAGCAAAGATGAGAACGAAATGATTCTGGCGGTGAGGAAATTCCTCGGTGCCTACGAGCAATCTGAAGTGATGATCCGCGCGGGGCTCTATTCCGAAGGCAACGATCTTGTGCTCGACCAGGCCGTCAAGGTCTGGCCGGAACTTGATAGTTTCTTCGGGCGAGCGGAAGTGGACGGCATCAAAGGCAGCTTCAATCGTCTTGCATTGTTGCTGCGCCGAATCGGATCCGGTCGCTGAGGCTAAATGCCATTGCAGTAACCGATCATGATAAGGCTGGCGGTGTCGCGCCAGCCGTGTCGCTGTCATGTAGATGAAAGCGCGGCCTGCCTCGCCTGTGGGAACAGGATCAGGCGATCAGGCGCTGCGACCTGCCTGCGCGATGGCATATCCCCAAGTAGGAAGAGAGAAAAACGCTCGCGGTACACGCTGGGTCGTCGGAGGCAACACAACGGCGTGCGGAAAGGGCAACGGTCATCACTCGAAGAGCGTATCTAAGTGATGACCATTCGCTCTTTCAAACCTAGCTGCGCAACATCATCAGCGCGGCGTTGCCGGAGCTGTAACCGCTGTTGATCGAATTCATCTGGGCGCGTGTCAGGTACAGGTTCACAAGATCATCCATCTTGTCGCCTGCAATGAATTCGGATGGTTTGTCAGTGCCCAGGACATCCTTGGCCTTGCGTTTGTAAACCTCGACAGCTTGGTCAATATCCATCTGGCCCACTTCCTTGGGCAAGCCGAGTGCGACCTGCATGAAGTCGGTCATGGCCTGTTGCCCCATGATCGTGAACCACTGCGAGCTGGCGCTGGGCCCGTCATCTTCGTCATTCATGGTGCGCAGCTCTTCCAGCGCATCCTCGAACTCCTGCTCCGCATCCGTGTCATCGGTCTGGAACAGAGTGTTCAATTCCCGCTCTGCAATCTGCGTGTAGTAGGTGATGAAGAACTCGCTCTCACCAGCAGCCTCTGCGTTGGTCCGATACGCGTCGCTGAGTGCGCCCATTTGATACGGGCCGGTCAGCTCGTTCAGATCCTCGGTGCCAAACAGTTCGGTCGCCTTGTCTTTGTAGATGGTCAACTGTTCGTCGATGGTCAGGTCGTCAAACACCTCCCCTGCGTCGAGCGCCGAATTTACATCCAGAGCGGTTTGCAGGAACCGGGGGACACCGGTTTGCCCCATGATACTGTACCAGCCGGCATCAATTTCGGCCGCTGCGGCTGCATTTTCCCCGTCCTCATCGACCACATCGGTGGAGTCGAAGGAAAATTCAAAGATGGTCTCAACCGTTCTCAGGTTGGAAGAGATTTCGCTGTTGCGCATGCCGGCGGCAGAGGCTTTTTCCCGATAGACCGCAAGGGTTGCATCGAGCTGATCGCTGCTGGCAAACACGTTGGGATCATCGGTGCCGAATTCCTCGATCGCCTTCTCGCGATAAATTCGCATGGCTTCGCTGGTGGGACGTTCGGCGATGTCATCGGGAAGATCCAGGGCCACCTTCATGAAGTCGGCCAGCGGATCCTGCCGGGAGATAAAGTCCCATTCCTCGTTCAACGCAGCGTCCCGTGATACCAACTGGTCCAGGATATTCTCCGCGAGAGTCGCAGTCTTTGCGATATCTTCGCTCAGATCACCATCCACCGTTGCACGTGTTTTATAGCCGGAGATGATTGTCGCCTTGTTGTCCGCGGAAAAGAACACCGTGGGATCGTCGCTGCCAAACACGATCATCGCCCGATCCCGATAGGTCTGGATCAGTTCGTCCTCTTCCAGCCCCGCAGCGGCAGGCGGCAGTCGCAGCGTCGTGTTGAAGAAATCGGTCAGCACGTCCCGCTGAACGATGTCTTTCCACTGATCCTCAACCGAGGTCACCCCCTGCGGGCCATCTTCAGCGCCGTTGATTTCCTTCAGGGTGAGGTCGAATTCCCGCAGCGCGCGCTCTTTCACGCTCAGCTGGGACACATCGTCCTCGTCCGGCTCGCCAAAGACCTCGAGCATGGCCCGTTTGGCAAACAGGGCCGTGCGCATCGTTTCATCGACTTCGCCCACGGCTTCTTCGAAGGAAGCGGATTGGAACTTGTCCATGACGGCTTGCATGGCCTTTTTGTCGCCGGTCATGGGCGATTGCCCCGGACCAAAGCCGAAGGCCTCGGAGAAATCCACGTAGCGCTCGTCATTCATGGTATTGGCGAGCGCATCATCCGCCGACGTCCCTTCATTCAGCGCGCGCTGAAGCAAGGCCCGGTAGTTGATTTCCTCTTCCAACCCGAACGCCTTGACCGCCACCTGAAGCAGGCGGCGGTCATTGAGCAAGTCATCGCTGGAGGTCACTTTGCCGATATTCTCGGCAAAGTATTCGCTGTCGTTCTTTAACTGTCCGGACTTGATGAAAGCATCGTATTGCCGGTCATAGGTCGATTGCAAAAAGTTCCAGCCCGCGACCCCCGAAGACGGAATATGCGGTGTGAAGCTCATTGCGATCTGACGGCCATCAGCCGCTCCTCGCGAGGCAGCAAGGCCCGCAAGGCCTTGAGGCAGCGATAGTGGTTGTTGCTGATCACCGCCTCCGTGGCCTCCGAAAGCGCCGCACGGCTATCCGGGTCGGTAAAGACCTGGCTCAGCTCTTCGATACGACGCAGCATCGGCAGGCGATCTTCTTCGGGGTCGACGTCGCCGGACAGGACCAGCTGTGCAGCATAGCACACACGGCGCACCGGCGTATTCGCTTGTTCGGGGTGGATCGCATCCCGCAGGCGCAGGATATGCGCATCAGGGGTGACGATCGACAAGCGACTGCGGCGATCTCCGTTTTCGATCACGGCTCCGTTGACCAGGACGCGCTCTTTGGGCGCGAGTTTAAGGACCAATCCACTCATGTTCAGGTCGCTCCGCTTCTGAGGCCACGCATGATGGCCGTGTTGATTTCTACCAGCGGCTGGACCGAAGCCTTGCGGGCGAGGACCTTGCTGCTGTGTTCACGCGTGAAGCGGGCCAGATGAAACAGACGTTGTTTCAACTCGGTTGGCAGTTTGTTGCCGTCCTTGGCCAGATCCGAAGTGAAGAGCGTCCAGAGTTTTCGATTGTCGGAAACAGCTGCGACGAGCTCCTTGAATCCGTCCGAACCCTTGCTGTTTGCCACGATCATCCGATGCGTGATGCGCGCAAGGATCTCATATTCGGTGTTCCGTGCTGTACGGGTCGGGGCTTTTGCCGCCGCGTAGGCGCTCTTCGCCTTTAGAAGGGCATTCACGTGTTATCCTAACGTATTATTGTTCACTGATTCTCAGAGAAGTAAGCTGGTTGGGGCGCTGGAGCGCCCCAACCAAAAGGCGGTTAGCGGAAGAGCTGCAGCAGCGAACCCGGCGCCTCGTTGGCGATGGTCAAGGACTGCACCGCGAGTTCCTGCTGGGTCTGCAGGGCGCTCAATCGAGCCGACGCTTCTTCCATATTGGTGTCGGTCATCGTCGACACACCGAGGGTCATCGAGTCCACCAGGTCGGCCACGAACATGGACTGATCCTCCAGTCGTGCGGCAGACGCACCCAGGGCAGCAGCGCCGGTGATGGCAGCCTGGAGGTAGGTCTCGATTTCACCCAGCGCGGATGCCGCGGAGGTGGTATCGGTGATCGAGGTCAGGCTGGTGCTGAGGTTCAGGCTGGATTCGAAATCAACGGTCGCGATGGTGATTTCCACGGCAGACACGGCGCCGCCGGCGCCAACGCGGTCAAGCGATGCAAGAACGCCCATCTGCGTGGTGGTGTTGCCGTCGATATCGGAGGCCAGGAGGTTCGCACCGTTGAACTGGGCCGCGGAAATGATCGCTTCGACCTGCTCGACCTTGGAGGTGATGTCGGTCTGGATCTTGCCGTGGTCCACGTTCTCGGACTGAGCGGAGACGATCAGCTCTTTGATTTCGGTCAGTTTTTCCACGATCTGTTCGGCACCGGCCGAGGCCACTGCGACGGTCGCTTCGCCAACGGCGAGGCCTTCTTCGATGGCTTCGAAACCGGCGATGTCGGATTCCATGGTCTTGGAGATCGCCCAGACAGCGGAGTTGTCTTTGGCGGTCCCGATTTCTTTACCGGTGGAGATGGCGTTTTGCGTGTCGGTCAGGTCGTCATTCACAGACTTGAGGGTCTGCAGAGCAACCATTGCACCATTGTTCGTCAGAATGCTGGACATAGCATGAGTTCCTTTGATTTAGGGCAATTTAGCCCCTGATTTGGTAATCCCAACCCCGTCACCGGGGCTCTCTCTGTCGTCGTTCTGACCGTGCTTCACCTTTCGGTTTCCGCGCCACCTCGCTTGAGATGCAAGGCGACATTGGCGTATCAGGTGCTAAGAGAGTGCTAATGGTGCAATTTGCATTTTTAAAATTGTCCCGACCTCCGCAGGGCTTACGCGCGCTTCTCCAGTTTCAGACTGCCGCTGGTTGTGTAGCTGGTGCGTTGACCGGACCGGTTATAGACCTCGAGCCCCTTGCGCACCTTGCGCAGCTCCGCCATTCGCGTTGCCACAGCCTTGATCCCCTGCATGGCGCTGCCCAGCAGCGCCTGGTTGCGGGTGACCTTGCCGTGGACGTCGTTGAGGCTCTCCTGTTCCAGGTCGGAAATCCGGTTCAACTGGTCAAACAGCGTTTCCTTGCGCTCCAGAATGTCTTTGAGTTTGCTCAGTTCCCCTTTGGTCAGGGCGGCGCGTTCCTCTTCCAGCAGCGCGTCGAGTGCATCGATAAGGCTTTGCGGGGATTGATCGCTAAGTGTGCTCATTCTTGAGAGTCCTTCAGAGAGTTGTAGATGGATTCGGCCAGGCCGATGCCGCCAGCTTCGGCCATGGCGCGTGCTTGCTCGTTTACGAGGAGGCCGGAAAACTGGTCCTCTCCCGCGCCGCCACCAAAGGCTTCGGGGGATTTGCCGAGACCGGCGGCTTTCAGCATTTCAGATAGAAAGGAGGCTTCGAGGTCGATCGCTGCCTCGCGCAACGCGGCATCCTTCGGATCGGCAGCGTGCTGCAAAGAAGCTGCCGCTGGCGGCAGGGAAACACTTGGTATGGGCATTTTGCCTCAGTCCTCTGTACTGTGTCGAATTCTTCGATTTCTGCACTTTGAACAAAAACCGGTTAAAAATGCCGTAACCGGTTTGCGATATTCATGAGTCACACGAGATAGAACATCCGGTGGATCATGATTGTGAACATCCTTTCGACTCAGGCAGTTGGCTCAGGGCCAGCCGAGTCGCAGCGCTCCGAACCGTCCCGTCGACAAGGTGATTCCTTTGAGTCCGTTCTTGCGCGCGGTACAGATCAGCAAGACAAACCTGCGGAGCAAAGCGAGGCGACGGAAGACACCTCAGCAGAGGTGGAGCAGGCCGGTGCCAGCACGGATCAGCGTGCAGACACCGACGGGCGACGAGAGAGCGCTGATGCTGTTGAAAGTGAGGAGGAGACCCCGGAAGCGGAGTTGGTCGCGCTTACTGATTCTGCTCAGGAAACCAAGTCGACAGTTGCTCCACAGGCGGGCGGCGCGGCTGACGCCTCTGGCAAAGCGGATGCGACGCCCAATCCCGCTGCGGCAGGAGAGGAACAGGCCGCGGCGTCACCTGCTGCGAAACCGGATGGGTCCGCAGGTGCAAAAGCTGACGCCAACGCGTCTGCTGACACATCGCGTGGCACTGGCGGTACCGCTGCACAGCAAAACACCGCAACTCCCGCTACCTCTGAGGCTGGCGGAGTCCAAACCGCCGTTGCTGCGGGTGAAGGCAAAGAGAGCGGAACGGGGCCGCGCGCGGACAAGGCCGATCACCCGATGGCCGCCGTGCGGGCGGATCAAATGGCGGCGCAGGAAACCCGCAATGCAACCTCGGTTCCGCTCGAGCAGCACCGCGATATGCAACGGCGCCAGGTTGCCGGCTTGAGCGGGCAGCCGACGGATATGCCCGCGTCGCCGCCAAAGACACGCAGCGCGCCGCAACAGGAGGCGGCGATACCGGGGCTGATCCCGCAACCGACTGCGGACAAGGATGCGACGCCGCTGCGCCTGCGTGACATGCCGCTCACCGGGCAGCAGGCTCAGTTTACATCAGCCACGCCTCCGATGCGCGCGAATGTGACGCCGGCGTCGGCCCGGACCGCAGCACCGTCGATAACCGGATCAACGCCAGCGGGAGGGGCTCTGCAGTCCCTTTCTGGCACGTCTGTGCTGCAAACACCGTCCTTTGTCGTAACAGGTGTTTTCGGAGCCAGTGACAGTGCGCGCGTCGGAGAGGATGTGCTGACACAACGCGGCGCGGAGAGCTTTGCCCTGCCGCAATTGCTGGCAGAAGCATCTGTACGTTCGGGGGCCGCAAACTATCGCGCCGAAACCCCACGGCATGTGGCGCAGCAATTGGCCGAAGCCGTGGCCACGGCAGGGCGTCGCAACGTGGATGTATCACTCAACCCGCGCGAACTTGGTCACGTGAATATGCGCCTGGTCACGACCGATGTCGGGGTGACCGTGACCATCAACGCGGAACGGCCCGAAACCGAGGACCTGATGCGGCGTCACATTCAGGATCTTGCCCGCGAGTTCAAGGAAATGGGGTTCAGCGATATCTCGTTTCAGTTCGGATCGGATACGCAGGCCGGTGATACCGGAGAGGATGACGGTGCCTCTGCCTCCGGCTCTGGCGGACGCGGTTCGGATGATGACGCGGGCGCAAATATCGACGAGCGGGCAGATCAGCTGCCGTCCCAACAACTCAACATTGCAGCCGATGGGCTGGACATGAGGATATGAAAAAATGACCACACCAGTATCGAGCTTTGGAACCCAGCAAGCCACCGGGGGGAGCGGCAGTGCAGCCGCCAGCCAGTCCGCCACCAGCGCACTGACCTCTGATTTTGAAACCTTCCTGAACCTCATGACCACGCAGGCCAAATATCAGGACCCGCTGGAGCCGATGGATTCCTCCGACTATACGGCGCAGCTGGCACAGTTCTCCTCGGTCGAGCAGCAGGTGCTCACCAATGAGACCCTGTCCAGCATGCTGTCGGCGCTGTCCCTGGGCAATATGTCCCAGCTGACCGGCTGGGTGGGCAAAGAGGTCCGCGCGCAGGCCGCGGCGCATTTTGATGGCTCCACACCGGTGGCGGTTGCACCCAACCCCGCTGCGGTGGCGGATGAGGTCAAGATGGTCATCTATGATGCCGAAGAAAACGAGGTCGGCCGGATCGATCTGCCCGTCTCGGCCGAGCCCTACCAGTGGTCGGGTGAGGACGGCGATGGCAACACACTCCCCGAGGGATCTTACACATTTGTCGTGGAAAGCTACTCCAATGACGAGGTGATCCTGTCCGAGGTTGCAGAGGTCTATGGGCGCGTTGAGGAAACTCAGAACGTCAATGGTGAAGTGGCCTTGATCATGGAGAGCGGAAGCGCCATCCTTGCCTCTGCGGTCACCGCCCTGCGGGATCCCGAAGGAACCTCGGGGAACTCCTGACCAATTGGTGCCGGTCCCTATGGATGCCGGGGAGAAGGGGCGATCCGGATATCGGAGTCCTGATCCTGACACTGGACACCTTGCAGATACAACCAGCCCTGTTTCGTCATCTGGCGCAGCAGGGCTGGTCGCTTTCAGAGCCGGTCCCTTTGCACGGGGGGCGGAGCAACCACGTCTGGCGCGCAGGCGATGTGGTGGTGAAACTCTATCGTCGACAGCGCGCCAACCCGCTGTTTGCAAATGATCCTGAGCGAGAGCGGGCCGCGCTCCTGACGCTGGGCGGGTCCGGCATTGCGCCGCGCTTTCTCGGACACGGCCGGTGGCAGGGTCGGGACTGGCTGATCTATCGCCATGTTTCAGGGACCCCCTGGCGAAATGGCGCCGCTCAGGTGGCGCGTTTCCTCGGCGTGTTGCACCAACAGGCTGGCTTTTCCGGGTTGCCGGCAGGGTGCAACGGCTCGCAGGAACTGGCGGCGCAAACCGGGGCGATACTGGCCGAATGCGCGGCGCCGGACGATCTGTACCAAGTTGCTCCTCGTGGAGCGGTGCCGCCCACCCGACATCTTTGTCTGATCCATGGTGATGCCGTACCCGGAAACTTGGTTGTGCGTGAGACCAGATTGGCGCTCATTGACTGGCAGTGCCCACAACGGGGAGATCCGGCAGAAGACCTCGCGCTGTTCCTGTCCCCGGCGATGCAGTTTCTCTATCGGGGTGCGGTGTTGTCACCGGACGAAGAAACAGAGTTCACCTCCGCGTACCCCGTGCGCGAAGTTGTGGCGCGGTATCATGCCCTCAAACCCTGGTTTCACTGGCGCATGGCGGCCTATTGTCAGTGGCGGGGGGATCTGGAGGCGCGGGATCTGGAGATGGCGGCGCTTCAGTCCATGAGCCCGAGCAGCCCGTAGGCCGGGGGCATCAGCAAGCGCCTCGCACGCCCCAGCGGGAAGCGGGGCAGGCGCTGCATGACCTTTGAATACGGCATGTCCGGTGTGCTTCCCTGCACCAGCTGCGCCAGAAGCGCGCCGGAATAGCTGCCCATCGCAACGCCATTGCCATGATAGCACAGCCCTGCAAACAGGCCGGGATGGTCTGGAACAGCGCCCACAAAAGGGACCAGGTTGCGCGACAGGCACACCATTCCGGACCAGTTATGTGAGGTGTCCACATGCCGCCAGGCCGGAAACAACCGTTCAAAATGGCTGCGCAGCACAGCGCGAATCCTCTTCTCTGCGCGGGGTGAGGACGTCAGCCCGCCGCGCATGCCAAAGAGAAATCGCCCATCCGGCATCAGGCGGAAATAATGCAGCATATGTCGGGTGTCATAGGCCATCTGCGCTGAGGTCCAGCCTTGCCGTGCCTGTTCATCCGGCGTGATGGGGCGCGTGACCATCACCGTGGACTGGGCCGGCATGTAGCGGCCTGCAAGCCAATCGGGCAGGTTTTCGCTGGAATACCCATTGGTCGCGATGACCATCCGTGAGGCGCGCAACCGACCTGTTGGCGTGACAGCGTGCCAGTGTTTGCCGTCATGGTGCAGGCTGATCGCAGGGCTGTTCTGATAGAGATCTGCACCTGCCGTCTGCGCAGCATGTGCCAAACCAAAGAGGTATTTGCGTGGGTTGAGGGCAAAGCCCACAGGTGTGGTGAGGGCACCGTGGAATGCTCCACCAAGACCCTGTGCAGCCAGTTGCGGGGCGTCGATGAACTCGGCCTGTTCATTTTCGGCCTCTCGCATCAGGGCGGCGCGGGCCTTGGCGGAATGCGCCATGACGGTTTCGCCCTGTGAATGTGTATCCGCATCGATCCGATGGCGGGCGATCAACTGTTCCACCAAGTGGACAGCGGCCTCCTCGCCCGCCTGATAGACCTGTGTTTCGGTGCTGCCGTAGACGCGCGCCATGGCGCGCGCGCCAAGTTTGGCGCCGCCGAGGCAACAAAATCCGCCATTGCGCCCTGATGCACCCCACCCGGGTGTTTCGGCCTCCAGAACCGCAACATTCAGCCCGGCCTCCGACATATGCAGCGCAGCTGAAAGCCCGGTGAACCCGCCACCGATGATCGCCACATCAACGGTCTGATCCCCCTGAAGCTCTGGCCAGATGGGCGCAGGGCAGGTCTCATCCCACCAGCAGGTGCTGCGTGGACCTGCCCCATAGGCGTAGTCGGAAAAGATGCGGTGCATCATGCGGTGCGCACCGCTTCCTGTTCTTCGCGCCGCTGCTTGACCAGCGCCCGTTTGCTGACGAGCGATGCGCTGATCACGCCGACAGTTACGATGCCGATCATAATGGTCGAGAGCGCGTTGATCTCCGGGCTGACACCGAGACGCACAGCCGAGAAGATCTTGATCGGCAGGGTCGTGGCGGCCGGACCGGTGGTGAAGGAGGCGATCACCAGGTCATCAAGCGACAGGGTGAAGGCCAACAGCCAGCCGGAGACCACAGCCGGCGCGATAATCGGCAATGTCACCAAGCGGAAAGCCTGCGCCTGCGAGCAGCCCAGATCCAGCGCCGCTTCCTCCAGTGAACGATCAAATGTCGCCAGTCGCGAGGAGACCACAACAGAGACATAGCACATGGAGAAGGTGGTATGTGCCAGCACAATCGTCAGTACGCCGCGGTCCAAGCCGATGCCGATGAACAGCAACAGCAGGGACAGGCCGGTGATCACCTCGGGCATCACCAAAGGCGCGTAGATCATGCCGGAAAACAACGTCCGGCCCATAAAGCGCCCGCCGCGCACCATGACGTAAGCCGCCATGGTTCCAAGCACGGTCGCGATGGTCGAAGAGAATACCGCAACCTTTACCGTGACCCATGCGGCCTGCAGCATGGCCTCGTTCTGCATCAATTCGGCATACCATTTGGTCGAAAAGCCCGCCCAGACCGTCACCAGTTTGCTTTCATTGAAGGAAAACAGGATCAGGATCAGCATCGGGATATAGAGGAAGGCAAAGCCCAGCGTCAGCGAGACCACATTGAATGCGCTCAGACGTTTCATGCGTCGCCCTCCTGTTCTTTTTGCTGATTGCGTTGGAACAGCACGATCGGCACCACGAGGATCAACAGCAGGATCACCGCCACCGCGCTTGCCACCGGCCAGTCGCGATTGGAGAAGAACTCCTCCCACAGCACTTTGCCGATCATCAGCGTGTCAGATCCGCCGAGCAGCGAAGGGATCACGAATTCGCCCATGGCAGGAATAAAGACGAGGAAACAGCCCGCGATGATGCCCCCTTTGGACAGGGGGATGGTCACCAGCCAGAAGGCAGACAGACGCGAACAGCCCAAGTCCTCGGCCGCTTCGATCAGGCTGTCGTCCATCCGTTCCAGCGCCGCATAGATCGGCAGGATCATGAACGGCAGATAGGTGTAGACGATGCCGATATAGACGGCGGTGGTGGTGTTCAGGATCTGTAGGGGTTCGGATACAAGGCCGGTCCACATCAGGAACTGATTGAGGAAGCCTTCGTTCGACAGGATGCCCTTCCACGCATAGACGCGGATCAGGAATGAGGTCCAGAACGGCAGAATCACCAACATCATCAGCGTCGGCCGCCATTCTTCGGGCGCGCGCGCCATGCCATAGGCGATGGGGTAGCCCACGATCAACGTCAGCAGAGTTGAGGTCAGCGCGATCTGAAGGCTGCTGAGATAGGCTTTCCAGTAGAGGTCATCCTCGATGAGCCATGTGAAATTTTCAAAATCCAGCTCAGCAAGAAACGCACCAATGCCTGCGGCCCAGTCGAACTGCGGCAAATAGGGCGGGCGGGCGATGGCCGCATCCGACAACGAGATCTTCAGGACGATGACGAAGGGCACCAGAAACAGTGCCAGAAGCCAGACATAGGGGACTGCGATCAGAAAGAAACGGCGCATCACTCACCCAGCAAGACGCCGCCGGTGGCTGTCCAGGACAGCCAGACGGTGTCTTCCCATGTGTAGGCACGACGCGAAATGCGGCGGGTGTTGGCGGTTTGTGCCTTGATCACATCGCCGGTGGGCAGTTCCACGTGGTAGGTCGAGAGGTTGCCGAGATAGGCGATATCCAGGACCTTGCCCTGGACCACGTTGTCAGCGCCCTCGGGTTTGTCGGCGCTGATGGTCACCTTCTCCGGGCGGATCGCCAGATGCGCGGTTTGGCCATCAGAGATTGTGTTTGGCGATTTAACGACCAAAGGTGCGGCACCCTCGCGCCAGTGCAGCGCGTAGGTGGCTTCGCCGGTTGCGGTGACCGTGCCCTTGATCAGGTTCACGTCGCCAATGAAATCAGCGACATAGACGGAATTGGGCGCCTCGTAGATATCTGCGGGTGTGGCGACCTGCATCACCTTGCCGTTGTCCATCACCGCGACCCGGCTGGCCACTGTCATGGCTTCTTCCTGGTCGTGAGTGACGATCACAAAGGTGGTGCCGGTCTTTTCCTGAATGTCCATCAGTTCGAACTGGGTTTCCTCGCGCAGCTTCTTGTCGAGGGCGCCGAGCGGCTCATCCAGCAGCAACAGTTTGGGTGCTTTTGCGAGACTGCGGGCCAGTGCCACCCGCTGGCGTTGTCCGCCGGAAATCTGATGCGGTTTGCGACGGGCGAATTTTTCCAGCCGGGTCAGGCGCAGCATTTCTTCGACGCGGGCGCTGATCTCGTTGCGGGGCATGCCTTCGCGCTTGAGCCCGAAGGCGATGTTTTCCCAGACGCTGAGGTGAGGAAACAGCGCGTAGGACTGGAACATCATGTTCACGGCGCGCTGGTTTGGGGGAACGGGTGCAATATCTTGCCCGGCAAGGAAGATCTTGCCCTCTGTGGGGGCTTCGAACCCGGCGAGCATCCGCATCATCGTGGTCTTGCCGCAGCCCGACGGCCCCAGTAGCGCAAAGAACTCGCGCTCGAAGATGTCGATGGTCAGGTCGTCGATCGCGGTGAAATCGCCAAAGCGTTTGGTCACGTTCTGGAACTGGATCAGCGGCTTTGCCTGCGGATCCGTCCAGGGTTCAAATACCGGTAATGCCAAAGTGTGCCCCCATTCGGGCGGCTCGAAACCTGCCCGTTATCGTCTGTCAGTCGGGGCAGGGCGCTTGGATGCGCCCTGCCGGAAGGGTCGGCCTGATGGGTCTCAGGTGCCGGATTTCACACGGGTCCACAGGCGCGTCACGACACGCTGGACCTTCTGCGGGTAGGGGCCCTTGATGTAGGTGTTGTCCAACGCCGCGGGGGTCGGATAGATCGCCGGATCTCCGATCACGTCCTCGGCGAGGAACTCCTGCGCGGCTTTGTTGCCGTTGGCGTAGTACACATAGTTCGACGCGGCGGCCATGTTCTCGGCGTCAAGGATGAAGTCCAGGAACTTGTGCGCAGCCTCCGGGTTCGGCGCATCCACCGGGATCGCCATCTGGTCGAACCACATCAGAGCACCCTCAGACGGCGCGTTATAGGTAATATTGACGCCATTGTCGGCCTCGGCAGCACGGTCGCGGGCCTGGAGAATGTCGCCGGACCAGCCGAAGGCCACGCAGATATCACCATTGGCGAGCGCGTTGATGTATTCGGACGAATGGAACTTTTGAACATAGGGACGCACCGCTTCGAGCGCATCGGCCGCTTGTTCCAGGTCATCCTTGTCGTGGCTGTTCGGGTCAAGCCCGAGATAGGTCAGCGCGGCAGGGATCATCTCATCCGGAGCATCGAGGAAATGCACGCCGCATTCGGAGAGCTTTTCCATGTTGGCAGGGTCAAAGACCAGCGCCAGGCTGTCGATCGGGGCGTCCTCGCCCAGGGCTTCGCTCACCTTGCCGGTGTTGGCGCCGATTCCGGTGGTGCCCCACATGTAGTTGATCGAGTAGTCGTTGTTGGGGTCAAACCGGGCGGTGCGGTCCTGGATCACATCCCAGACGTTGCCGTAGTTTTCCAGCTTGTCCTTGTCGATTTTCTGGAACACGCCGGCCTGGATCTGACGTTGCAGGAACGAGCCGGTGGGCACGACGACATCATAGCCGGATCCCCCTGCGAGCATCTTTGTCTCCAGCAATTCGTTTGAATCGAAGACATCGTAGATCAGGTCGATACCGGTTTCCTGCTCGAATTTCTCCAGCAGCGACTCGTCGATATAGTCGGACCAGTTGTAGACGCGCACCTCATCTGCCGAGGCGGCTGCCGCGCTGAGTGCGATGGCGGACACGATGGTGGCCGTTTTGAGTGTCATGAGAATCTCCCCTGTGCATGCCGGCGTCTTTCTGTCCGGCTGTGGGCTATTTTGATCAAGTTTTGCCTCATCCGGCAAGACACTTTATGTTTTCATCTGCATTTCGTTGGTGCAAGCTGCCCGAAAATGAGAAGGATCCAAGTTCGTTGAATGTGCCAAATCCGCCATCCGGGCCCCCGTCGGAAGGGGGGGCAAAACTGCCCGCTCACGAGCAGGTCTACCAGCGTTTGCGGGCGCAGATTTTGTTCGGGGAACTGGCCCCTGGACAGGCGGTCACGATACAGGGGCTGGTGGAGGCGCTGGAGAGCGGCATGACACCGGTGCGCGAAGCGATCCGCAGGCTGATTTCGGACGGGGCCCTGGTGTTTCAGGGCAACCGTCGCGTATCGGTGCCCGAACTTCGGGCCGAGGATATAGATGAGCTGGTTTATGCAAGAAAAACAATAGAGTGTGAGCTGGCGCGTCGCGCGGCAACACGCATGCCTGCGCCCAAGGTGGACAAGTTGGAGGCGTTGGATCTGACATTGGACAAGGCGATCTCCTCCGGGGATGTGGCGGGCTATCTTGAGCTGAACTACCAGTTCCACACCGCCTTGAACGCCCATGCGGGTGCGCCCATCCTTGCTGATCTCGCTGACCGGCTTTGGCTGCGCTTTGGCCCCTCGCTCCGGGTGGTCTGCGGACGCTTCGGAACGCAGAGCTTTCCAGACCGTCACAAGGACATCCTTGAGGGGCTGCGTAAAAAAGATGCGGATCTGGTGGCGCTGGCCATGGAACGGGACGTGTTGCAGGGCATGGAACAGGTCCGGGCGGGGCTGACGCCGATCAACTGATTCGATTGACAGTGTGATTTTTGATCATATTCTGGACGAAAGCTTTCCGTTCAGGAGTGTCCCCAATGACGACGATTACCAATCATCTGCCCACCGCAGAACTGCAAGCGCTGGATGCGGCGCATCACATGCATCCGTTCACCGCAAACGGCGGTCTGGCGCAGAAGGGCGCCCGGGTCATCACGCGCGCCAATGGCGTCACCCTGACCGATAGCGAAGGGCATGAGATTCTCGATGCCATGGCGGGGCTGTGGTGCGTCAACATCGGCTACGGCCGTGATGAGCTGGCCGAGGTGGCGGCGCGCCAGATGCGCGAGCTGCCCTATTACAATACCTTCTTCCAGACGACACATGTGCCTGCCATCGCGCTGGCCGCCAAGATCGCCGAACTGGCGCCGGGGGATCTGAACAATGTGTTCTTCGCCGGTTCCGGGTCCGAGGCCAACGACACCAACATTCGGATGGTGCGGCATTACTGGGCCATGAAGGGCAAGCCGACCAAATCCATCATCATCTCGCGCAAGAACGCCTATCACGGCTCTTCGGTCGGGTCCGGGTCTCTGGGTGGCATGTCGGCGATGCACGCACAGGGTGGCCTGCCGATCCCGGATGTGCACCATATCAACCAACCGAACTGGTGGGCCGAAGGGGGGGATACGAATCCCGAAGAGTTCGGTCTGGCGCGCGCACAGGAGTTGGAAAAAGCCATTCTGGAACTGGGCGAAGACCGTGTGGCGGCCTTTATCGCCGAGCCGGTCCAGGGGGCCGGGGGGGTGATCGTGCCGCCCGCAACCTATTGGCCCGAGATCCAGCGTATTTGCGACAAGTATGACATCCTGCTGATCGCGGATGAGGTGATCTGCGGTTTTGGGCGCACAGGCAACTGGTTCGGCTCCGAAACCATGGGTATCCGACCTGATATCATGACCATAGCCAAGGGGCTGTCCTCGGGCTATGCGCCGATCGGCGGTTCCATCGTCTCGGACGAGGTGGCCGGTGTGATTGCACAGGACGAATTCAACCACGGCTACACCTATTCCGGTCACCCGGTGGCGGCTGCTGTGGCGCTGGAGAACCTCCGCATTCTTGAGGAGGAGAAGGTTCTGGAGCACGTCCGCGACGTCGCCGCGCCCTATCTCAAGGAAAAATGGGAGGCACTGACGGATCACCCGTTGGTCGGCGAAGCCAAGATCGTCGGGATGATGGGCTCCATCGCGCTGACGCCAAACAAGGCGACCCGCGCAGCCTTTGCATCGGACGCGGGAACGGTGGGCTTCATTTGCCGCGAGCGTTGCTTTGCCAACAATCTGGTGATGCGCCATGTGGGCGACCGCATGATTATCTCTCCGCCGCTGGTGATCACAACGGAAGAGATCGACACATTGATTGCGCGCGCAACCAAGTCGCTTGATGAATGCTACGCCGAACTCAAGGCGCAGGATCTGCTTTCCGAAGCGGTTTGATCCGGTTGTTCACCTGATTCGAATCATCAAAAGGGACCGTTAGCGGTCCCTTTTTTGTGCGCATGCAAAAAAAATCATCGCGTCAGCTGTTGTGCTTAGGGGTAAAAATGTCCAAAAATGGCGCAAACAAGCAAGTAAAGGTCGCAAAGCGTCTGGGTTTGCGATCCATTCCTCCGGGAGAGTTGAGAAACCCACCGGGACGCCGAGCCGGAGCCGATTGATCCGGTTGCACAGTGGAGTGCCGCTGTGCTTACACTAATGAACAAAGAGCGGATCAAAGCCGCCGGGATAAGAACATATACGGGGAGCCTGATTTGGCCGATGCGTCGAATACTGACGCGTTCGTTGAATTCGAACGCGTGCAAAAGAGTTATGACGGTGAGACACTCGTCGTCAAAGACTTGAACCTCACCATGCCCAAGGGCGAATTCCTGACCATGCTTGGTCCGTCGGGGTCGGGGAAAACCACTTGCCTTATGATGCTGGCCGGCTTCGAGACCGCCACTCATGGCGATATTCGCCTCGGCGGTGTCTCGATCAACAACATCCCGCCGCACAAGCGTGGCATTGGCATGGTGTTCCAGAACTACGCCCTGTTTCCGCATATGACCATTGCCGAGAACCTGAGCTTTCCGCTCGAGGTGCGTGGAATGGGCAAATCCACACGTGAAGAAAAAGTCAAACGTGCGCTCGACATGGTTGAGATGGGCAGTTTTGGCGGCCGTCGCCCGGCGCAGCTGTCCGGTGGCCAGCAGCAACGTGTTGCGCTTGCCCGTGCCCTGGTGTTCGAGCCGGAACTGGTGCTGATGGACGAGCCGCTCGGCGCGCTCGACAAGCAGCTGCGCGAAAAGATGCAGTTCGAGATCACCCATCTGGCGCACCAGCTCGGGATCACCACGGTCTATGTGACCCACGACCAGACCGAGGCGCTGACCATGTCGGACCGCGTCGCCGTGTTCGACGATGGTCGCATCCAGCAGCTGGCGCCGCCGGATCAGCTCTATGAAGAGCCGGCAAACAGTTTCGTGGCCCAGTTCATCGGCGAGAACAACACGCTGGAAGGCGTGATCAAGGAAATCTCCGATGGCCGCGCCCTGGTGCAGCTCGACGGTGGGGAACTGATCGACGCCATGCCCATCAACGTGTCCGAGGTGGGACAGCGCACACGAGTATCGATCCGCCCGGAACGGGTGGAATACAACAAGGATCGCCTGCAAGAAGGCGTGCACACCCTCAAGGCCGAAGTGCTGGAATTCATCTACATGGGTGACATCTTCCGCACGCGCCTGAAGGTCGCGGGCAACGATGAGTTCATCATCAAGACCCGCAACGCGCCGGATCAGGTTCGCCTTCAGCCCGGACAGCAGATCGAAATCGGCTGGCTGCCCGAGGACTGCCGCGCGCTGGACGCTTGATCGCGACCGGTTGCGCATAGGAACCCCCGGCGGTGCTGAATGGATCGGGGGGCCAAACACATGAATAATCAGTGTCTCAACAAGGAGAATACGAATATGAAACTGCGTAAACTGACGGCACTCGCCGCCACGACCGCTCTCTGCGCGCCGATGGCTTTTGCCGCGGATATGGCGGATGAAATGACCATCGTGTCCTGGGGCGGAGCCTACTCCAACTCTCAGCTCAAGGCCTATCACGAGCCCTACGCCGAAAAGACCGGCGTCAAGATCATCAATGACGAAAGCTCCAACGAGGCCGTCGCCAAGCTGCGTGCAATGAACGAAGCGGGCAATGTGACCTGGGATGTTGTCGACGTTGTGGCCGCGGACGCAATGCGTCTGTGCGACGAAGGTCTGGCGATGGAAATCGATCCCGATGAGCACCTGGCGGCTGCGCCGGACGGCACCTCTGCCGAAGAAGACTTCGGTGAACTGCTGGTGTCCGACTGCTTCATCCCGCAGATCGTCTATTCCACCACCTTCGGCTATCGCACCGATCTGGTCGGTGACACCCCGCCGACAAGCGTTTGCGACGTGTTTGATCTCGAAGCCTATCCGGGCAAGCGTGCGCTGGAGAAGCGTCCGATCAACAACATGGAATGGGCTCTGCTCTGCGACGGCGTCGCCAAGGACGAAGTCTATGACGTGCTGGAAACCGAAGAAGGTCAGGAGCGCGCGCTGGCGAAGCTCGACACCATCAAGGACAGCGTGATCTGGTGGTCCGCCGGTGCCGACACGCCGCAGCTGCTCGCCGATGGCGAAGTTGTGATGGGCTCCACCTACAACGGCCGTCTGTTCTCGGTGATCGAAGAGCAGGATCAGCCGGTGGCGATGCTCTGGGACGCACAGGTGTTCGACCTGGACGGCTGGATCATTCCGGCAGGTCTCTCGGATGAGCGCAAGGCACGTGCCCTGGACTACATCTATTTCGCCACCGACACTCAGCGTCTGGCGGATCAGGCGAAATACATCTCCTACGGCCCGGCGCGTGCCTCTTCCGCACCGCTCGTCGGCAAACATGCCGAGCTTGGCATCGAGATGGCGCCGCATATGCCGACCGATCCGGCAAACGCACAGAACACGTTCCTGTACAACTACGAGTTCTGGGCTGACTATCGCGACGACATCGACGCGAAGTTCCAGGCCTGGCTGGCCAAGTAATCGGATCTGATGATGCCGATGCCGGAGAGCGGTCTGCGCTCTCCGGCTCCCTCTCCGGCGCCGCGTCCCCAGGGCGCCGCCGCGGCGGAGACCTCCACCCCGCAGATTTGAAAAACGCGGGAAGACAACAGGGACAATCATGAGTGACACAACTCAAACCGGCCCGGTCCTAGCGGCTGACGGTACGCCGTTGAAGCGCAGCCTGGCCCGCGCGTTGAGGATGCAGAAAATGCGGGCCTTGATGCTGATCGCGCCGCTTCTGGTCTTCATCCTCCTCACCTTCATTCTCCCGATCGCGGACATGCTGTTCCGCTCGGTCGAGAACCGAATCGTGTCAGACACGCTTTCCGAAACCGTGGTGACCCTGAAAGACTGGGATGCCCTCGGTGACGAGGCTCCGGGCGAAGCGGTGTATGAGAGTCTCTATTACGATCTCTTCGTTGCTGCCGAAGCCAAGGAACACACCAAGCTCGGCACGCGCCTGAACTATGAGGAGACCGGGATTTCCTCTCTGTTCCGGGGCAGCGGGCGCAAGGTTGATGATGTTGGTGAGGACCACGTCAAGGCCATCGAACGCGCCAATGATGGCGCTCTGAAGGATGAGGCGCTCTGGTTTGAAATCATGACCGGGGGCAGCAGCGCCGAGGGCAACACCGGCCTTCTGGACGCGCAGCGGGCCAAGCTCAGCCAGCTGACCGGTGACAGTTTTGCCGGCGACATTGGCTTTGTGCCAGGCGCCGAGATCAGCGCGCTCTTCCCCCGCATGGCGACAGCCTACACGGATTTTGCTCTGTTCACGGCAATCGCGGAAGAGGATGTCGTCGCTGAAGAAGATCCCTGGGAAACCGTTTTTGTGGCCTTTGCCACCGCCGTTCAGTCGGCTGGTGGTGCGGAAAAGCTCGCTAGCTACACGGGCCCGGGCGCAGCCGAGTTGACGGCCGCAGCCGAGGCACTGGCGGAGTTGGAGCCGATTTCCTTCAAGGCCGCCTTTCTCGACATGGATGAGGATTGGGGCGATCTGGGCAACTGGCGCACCATCCAGACCTACAGCCCCAATTACACCAGCGGGTATTTCCTGAACTCCATCGACATGCAGAAAGGCCCCGAAGGCGCAGAGCCGCGGCCCGAGAACCAGCAGATCTATATCACGCTGTTCCAGCGGACTCTGGTCATGTCGCTGGTGATCACCGGGTCCTGCATTCTGCTGGGCTATCCGGTTGCCTGGATTCTGGCCAACCTGCCGACACGATCGGCCAATATCCTGATGATCCTGGTGCTGCTGCCGTTCTGGACCTCGCTTCTGGTCCGGACATCGGCCTGGAAGGTCATGCTGCAGCAACAGGGGGTTATCAATGATGTGCTGGTCTGGCTGGGACTGGTCGATGACGCGGCGCGGCTGGTGATGATCAACAACCAGTTCGGCACTATCGTGGCGATGACCCACATCCTGCTGCCGTTCATGATCCTGCCGATGTATTCGGTGATGCAGACCATCAACCCGTCCTATCTGCGCGCGGCAAAGTCGTTGGGTGCGACCAACTGGACGGCGTTCTGGCGGGTGTATTTCCCGCAGTCGGTCCCGGGGATCGGCGCGGGGTCGATTCTCGTCTTCATTCTGGCGATCGGCTACTACATCACGCCCGAGATCGTGGGCGGCACCAAGGGGGTCTTTATCTCCAACCGGATTGCCTATCATATCTCGTCCTCGCTCAACTGGGGCTTGGCGGCGGCGCTCGGGAGTATCCTTCTGGCGGTCGTGCTGCTGCTCTACTGGGCCTATGACAAGATCGTCGGCATCGACAACGTGAAGCTGGGATAAGACAAATGGCACTGACACCTGTTCAAAACCAAACTCCCGCCTTCACCGCTGCCGTGTCCGCTGCCGCAGGGGGCTTCTTCGGCCTCTTCGTGGGCACGGCGCAGGGATCGGGCCTGCTCGGGCTTGTGATCGGCGCGGTTCTCCTGGGCGCTATGGGCTTTGTGTACTGCAACCTGCTGGCGCAGGAGAAACCCGTGCGTTGGGCCACAGTCGCCGTGTTTGCAATCGCCGGGTTCCTGCTCGGCGGTCTGCCCGCCCTTGTGGTGGGGGCACTGTTCGGCTGGTTCGCGGGCTGGTTCATCTTCTGGCTTGCCACGTCGAGCTATCGCAAGCACCTGCCCCCCTATCTGACGCCCGGTCAGGTTCTGTGGTACTACAGCTTTCGGGTGATCTGCGGCGCGATCTTCGTGTTTCTGATCACGCCGATTCTGGTGGTGATGCCGCTCTCGTTCAACGCCGAGAACTTCTTTACCTTCACACCGGAAATGCTGCGGTTTGACCCGGAAGGCTATTCCCTCAAGCACTACCAGGATTTCTTCAGCAACGATGACTGGCAGCAGGCGCTGTGGAACTCGCTGCGGATTGCGCCTATGGCGACCTTCCTGTCGGTGAGCTTCGGCACGCTTGCGGCGATCGGCCTGAGCCAACCGCATGTGCCGTTCCGCCGGGCAATCATGGCGGTGCTGATCTCGCCGATGATCGTGCCGCTGATCATTTCGGCTGCGGGCATGTATTTCTTCTACAGCCGTATCGGTCTGCAGGGGACGTATTTCGGGGTTGTCCTGGCCCACGCGGCCCTCGGTATCCCCTTCGTCATCATTACGGTGACTGCGACTCTGGTGGGGTTTGATCGCTCCCTGACACGTGCCGCGGCGAATATGGGGGCCGGGCCGATCACCACTTTCTTCCGGGTGCAGATGCCGCTCATCCTGCCTGGCGTGATTTCCGGGGGGCTGTTTGCCTTCATCACCTCCTTTGACGAGGTTGTGGTGGTGCTCTTTGTCGGGTCTGCGGGACAGAAAACACTGCCATGGCAGATGTTTACCGGCCTGCGCGAACAGATCTCGCCCACCATTCTGGCGGTGGCGACGATCCTTGTGGCGATCTCGATCTGTCTGCTGACCACGGTTGAGCTTTTGCGTCGCCGCAGTGAGCGTTTGCGCGGCATGAGCCCGAGCTGATCCACCATATGACAAGAAAAAGCCCCGCCATCGAGCGGGGCTTTTTTGTGTGCAGGAGCTGAGCGCCCTGAGGGGTTATGGGGTGTTAGCGTAGCTTCTCCAGCAGTGTCAGCGAGGCATAGCCGTCCGGCATCAATCCCTTGGCGCTCTGATAGGCGCGCACAGCGGCCACGGTCTTGGGTCCGATGCGCCCGTCGATGCCATCGGTGCTGAAACCGGCGCGTGTCAGACGTTGCTGCAATTCCTTACGCTCGGCAAAGGTCAATGCGCGATCTCCACGCGGCCAGCCGCCCTTGATCTTGTCGCCGCCGCGCAGCCGGTCGCTCAGGTGACCGACGGCGATCACATAGGCATCGGCCGTGTTGTAGCGCTCGATCACAGAGAAATTCTTGAAGATCATGAAGGCAGCACCCTTGCCGCCTGCCGGCAGCAGGATCGAGGCCTCACCATGGTTGGGCACCGGCTGGCCATTCATCGCACGCACACCAAGCCGAGCCCATGCCTCCGGACTTTTCTTGATCCTGCGGTTGGCCAGCGTGAAGTCGAAGGTGTCGGGCAGCGTCACTTCCACCCCCCAGGGCTGTCCGGAGACCCAGCCGAATTTCTTCAGATAGGCCGCGGTCGACGCGAGGGCATCCGTCGGGGTATCGGACCAGATGTCCCGCTTCCCGTCACCGGTGAAATCCACCGCGTAATCGAGGTAGGATGTTGGGATAAACTGCGTGTGTCCCATTGCGCCGGCCCAGCTGCCGGTCATCTCCCGGGGCGCCACATCGCCGGATTGCAGGATCTTCAGCGCGGCAATCAGCTGCTCTTCGAAAAAGGCGCCGCGCCGACCATCAAAGGCGAGCGTTGCCAGGGAACGGATGATGTCCATATCTCCGCGAAAGCTTCCATAGCTGCTTTCCAGACCCCAGACGGCAACCACCACTTCCTTATCGACCCCGTAGTGCGCCTCTATCCGTGCCAGCGTATCCCGGTGGCCTTGAAGGGCCGCCTTGCCATTGCGCACACGACTGTCGGAGGCAGCACGATCAAGATAATCCCAGATCGTTCTGGTGAACTCGGACTGGTTGCGGTCCCGCTCGATGACGGAGGCGTCATAGGTGACGCCGTCGAGTGCGCGGTTCAAAGTCTCCGGCCGAATGCCCTGTGCCTGCGCACGGGAGGCGAAGTCGCTGAGCCAGGTTTTGAAGTGTACGTCTTTTTTTTGGTCCGAGCGGGAGGCTGACAGCGCAGCTTCCGTCGTGGCGGCGACGCTGGTGCGTGCCACCGGACGAAGTGTGGTGGCGGTGGCGAGCTGAATGCGCGCCGCGTGCGCCTCGGGACCGGCGGGGCGCGCCTGTGGCCGCGGCGTCTCCGTGAGGATTTGTTGTTCCGAAACGGCTGCTTGCGCCATCCATGCCGGGAGGGTGAACCCGACACATAGCGCTCTTTTAACCCAACTGCGCATTTTGAACCTCAACACCTGCTCTGTTTATTGACAACAACTGTAGCGTGACTGCGCCGCGGGCAAAAGAACTCAGGCAGGCGTCGCCGCTCCTCAGCGTTCCTCTGCCTGTGGGCCGCCCTCAGCCATAGGCCTGGTTGCGAAGATGGTCGAGTGCGGCGCGGTAGAGCCGAACACGATGCGGGCGAAAGGACGTCTCCGTCACCTCAAGCCCCTGCATGCGATCCAGGCGAAACACCCGAAAGTCCCGACGCAGGAGGCACCATGCAATCAGCACCGAGGAACTGTCGAAATAGACCAGTCCAAGCGGTTTCACCTGTCGCCATGTGCTTGCCCCTTTGGCGTCCACATAATCAAACCCCACCTCCCGCTCGTCCCACGTCGCCTGTCTCAGTTCGGCTGCATCCACCGTCGGGGCGTGCGGCGGGGCAAAGCTATGCGCAGAGAGGACCGCGTGCTGCAATCGGTCGGCCTGGCTCTTGGGCAAGCGGGCGCGCAGTTTTTTCAGGGCAGTGCGGGCCGCATCTGCCAGATCGGGATCGCCCTTCTGCTGAACCTCGCAAAGGCCCAGCACCAGCGCCTCCAGTTCGGTGGCTCCAAACCCGAGCGGGGGCAGCGTTGCATCCTCGACAAGCGTGAAGCCAAATCCCGCGGCCCCGTCGATCACGGCCCCCAAGGCCCGGAGCGCGTCAATATCGCGATGGATGGTCCGACCAGAGACAGCAAGATCCTGGGCGAGCTGTTCAGCCGTCACCGGTGGCGGTAGCTGGCGCAGGGTCTGCATCAGGCGAAAGAGGCGTTCTGTTCTGGTCATACCCTGCGTGTACCTTCCCCTGATGACAAAAACTGACAACAGGCCCGTATAGCACATCCTCATCACATCCCAAATGGAGAGAGACGATGTTGACCCTATTGACCCACGGCGGTGGCGACGGTTTTTACAGCTACAGCATGTTTTGTACCAAAGCGGCGCTGCTGCTGCAGATGTCTGGTGAGGACTGGCAGCGGCAGGATGTGCACGACCCGGCAGAGCTCGCCCGCATGCCGCACAGCAAGCTTCCCGTGGTGCGGGACGAGAACGGTACCCTGTTCCCCGACAGCGAAGGCATCCGTGGTTTCCTCGAAGACCGGGGCGCAGGGTTCGATACGGGCCTCAGTGCTGTGCAAAAAGGTCAGTCACGCGCGCTCATCCGCATGGTGGACGAGTCGCTGTGGTTGCAGCTTATGTGTGCCCGCTGGCTCGAAGATGAAGGCTGGGCGGGGATGTTACAGACGGTTTTCGCCGGTGTACCAGAAGAGCCCGTCAACAGCTTTCGCGCCAAAGTTTTGGACGGTCTGCACTTCACGGGGCATTCGCGGTTCGACCGGGCGGAGCGACTGCAGCGGTTGGAGCAGGATTTAACGGCGATTGAGAATATCCTGGGCGATCAGCGTTTTTTGTTTGGGGATCAGATGACCGCCGCTGATTGCTCTGCCGCGCCGATGATTGAGGCCCTGTCCCGTGCGCCCGCTGCGCCGCAGGTGGTGGCGGTGACACAGCGCCACGGGAACCTCTTGGCCTATGTGTCCCGTGTGATGGAGCAGGGCGCTCTGACGCTCCCGCAGGCGGCGTAGGTTTCGCGCAGTTGATGACCCCTCAGAGGGGCCGGGGAGCTCCCGCGCGTCACCTTTGCATTGAAATGCAAGGGCGCCCCTTGGGCCGGGGGCAGGCCGCGCCGAAGGCGCGGCCTGCCCCCGGCGATCCGCAAAGCGGAGCGCAAAACCTCTGGCGCGAACCCCGGAGGCGCGCGACGTGACCGGGTTATTTGCGTTTTCGGGTCACCTTGCGTTTTACCTTGGCCGCCTTGTGCTTTGATTTTGCGGCCCTGCTGCGAGACACGGTGCGGCCCGCAGGGCTCCGACGGCGACCGCCTTTGCCGGCATCGCCGCGCCCTTTTGGCAGTTCCGCATCTTCAAGGGCCAGCAATTCCAGCTCCAACCCGCCGGTCACCGGTGCAGCCTGGGTCAGACGCACCGTCACCCGTTGACCGATGGCGATGATCAATCCGGTGTCAGACCCCATCAACGTGCCAGCCTGCGCATCAAAATGGAAATACTCCCGTCCGATCGAGCGCACTGGCACCAGCCCATCGGCCCCGGTTTCATCCAGTTTCACAAAGGCGCCAAAGCGGGCAATGCCGGAGATCCGACCGGTGAACTCGTTGCCCACGCGTTCCGCTAGATAGGACGCAAGGTAGCGGTCCGTGGTGTCGCGCTCCGCCAGCATCGAGCGCCGCTCGGTCGCGGAAATATGGGTCGCGGTGTCCTCCAGCCGCTCGACCTCGTCAACCGAAAGCCCGTCCTTGCCCCACCCATGAGCCGTGATCAGCGCGCGGTGCACGATCAGGTCGGCATAGCGGCGGATCGGCGAGGTAAAATGCGCATAGTTGCGCAGCGCGAGACCAAAATGGCCGAAATTCTCCGGGTAGTAATAGGCCTGCTGCATCGATCGCAGCGTGGAGATGTTGATCAGCTCCGCATCATCGGTTCCCGCGGCGGCATTCAGCAATGCGTTCAGGTGCCGCGTTTGCAGCACTTGTCCTTTAGCAAGGTTCAGACCCGCCGCCTGTGCTGTGTCGCGCAGCGCGTCAAGTTTGTCCTGAGCGGGTTCTTCATGCACCCGGAACAACAGCGGCTGGCGCTTCTTGATCAGGGTTTCGGCGGCGGCCACATTGGCCAGCACCATGAATTCTTCGATCAGCCGGTGCGCATCGAGGCGGTCGCGGAAATTGACCGAGGCAACCTTGCCCTTGTCGTCGAGCACGATCTTGCGCTCTGGCAGGTCGAGATCCAGCGGCTGGCGCGCGCCACGGGCGGCTTTGAGCGCTTCATAGGCGGCATAGAGTGGTTTTATGACGTCTTCCAGGAACGGTTCCGTGCGCGCGGTGACGCGACCATCCACGGCGTCTTGCACCTCGCCGTAGTGCAAGGAGGCCTGCGATTTCATCAGGCCGCGCACAAAGCGGTGCGCGATCTTGTTGCCCTCGGCGTCGATCTGCATGCGCACCGCCACACAGGGACGTGGCACACCCTCGTGCAGAGAACAGAGATCGCCTGAAAGCCGGTCCGGCAGCATCGGTACGACCCGATCAGGGAAGTAGCTGGAATTGCCGCGTTTGCGTGCTTCGCGGTCCAGCGCCGAACCGGGCGTCACATAGGCCGCGACATCGGCGATCGCGACCCAGATCACATGGCCACCGGGGTTCTTCGGGTCTTCATCCGCATGGGCAAAGCAGGCGTCGTCGTGGTCGCGGGCATCGGCAGGGTCGATGGTAATCAGCGGCAGGTCGCGCAGATCTTCGCGCCCCTTGAGGCCCATTGGTTTGGCGCTGTCAGCCTCGGCAACAACCGCATCGGGGAAATGGTCGGGAATGCCATGCTGGTGGATTGCGATCAGCGACACCGCCTTGGGGGCGGACGGATCTCCGAGCCGTTCGACGATGCGCGCTTTGGGCAAACCCATGCGGGCCTTTGGTCCGGCAAGCTCGGCCTCGACCAATTCGCCGTCCTTCGCGCCATGCGTGTTTGCTTCGGGCACTTGCCACTCGTTGGAGCCCGCCTTGTCGATGGGAACAATACGCCCGCCTTCGGACCCCTGGCGATAAATACCCAGAATGCGCTTCGGGTTGGTCCCGATGCGACGGATCAGGCGGGCCTCATAGTTGTGATCCTCTTCCTGCACCACGGTCAGGCGCGCAAGGATACGGTCGCCCTCGCCCAGGGCCGGATCAGACGCACGCGGGATCACCATCACGATGGGTTCCACCCCTTCGCCATGCCATTCCAGCGGCTGGGCAAACAGATCGCCATTGTCATCGGGGGCTTTGACCAGCAGCACCGTGACCGGCGGCAAACGATCCGGATCGGTGTAACTGCGCTTGCGCTTTTCCAGATGCCCTTCGGCCTCCAACTCCTTCAGAAGGCGTTTGAGGTCGATCCGCTCAGCGCCCTTGATGCCAAAAGCCTTGGCAATGTCACGTTTGGAGTTCTGGGTCGGGTGGGCGGAGATCCAGTCCAGAATCTCGGCCTTTGTGGGAATACGCGCCATAGATCTGCCGTAGCATGGCGCGCAGGGAACGTCATGCTGAAAACACCAAACGCCAGGCGGCGAAATATGGACCAACCTTTTTACCAGGTGGCACCTGCTGAGTGCCCTATAGCGGTTTTACCATATCCCGGTGATCTATACCCGCATCGAGGTAAACAGGCCCAAAGGCCTCAAAGCCAAGCTTCTCATAAAAGCCAATGGCGTGGATCTGCGCACCGAGCTTGGCCCGGGTGATCCCCTGCCGCTCTCTGGCAACGTCGACGCAAGCCTCGATCAGCCGTGCACCAAGCCCCGTACCCCGCGCGGATTTTACCACACAGACCCGCCCGATCTTGGCAATATCGCCCTGAAACACAATCCGCGCGGTTCCCACGGGTGTGCCATCCTGCGTCGCGAGAAGATGCGTGGCAGAGTCATCGAGCGTATCGCGCTCTTCCTCCGGGGGAACGCCCTGCTCTCGTACAAACACCTCGAAGCGCAGCTCCAGGCAGGTGTCGAGATCTTCCGTTTCCACGATCAACAGGCTCATGCGAAGTAATCCGTCAGAATGCGAGTGTAGATGGCCTTCAGTTGATGGATCTGGGCGACCTCAACATTTTCATCGACCTGATGCATGGTTTTGCCCACGAGACCGAACTCCACCACCGGGCAATGCGCCTTGACGAAACGCGCGTCGGATGTGCCGCCGGTGGTCGATAGTTCTGGCACTTGGTTGGTTTCGGTCTGTACAGCCTGGGCCACCAGATCGGACAGGTCACCCGGGGGTGTGATGAAGCTCTCGCCAGAGATCTTGACGTCCATGTCGACCCTGAGACCGAACTCTTCGGCCACCTTGTCCGCTTCCTCTTGCAGCCAGTTGGTGAGCGAAGCGCCGGAATGCAGGTCGTTGAAGCGGATGTTCACCGCCGCGCGGGCCTGGGCGGGGATCACATTGGTTGCAGGATTGCCGGTGTCAATGGTGACGATCGCCAGGGTGGAGGCGTCGAAATGCTCGGACCCGTCATCAAGCTGATGGCTGCCGAGGCGATCCATCAGGCGCGACAGGCCATTCAAGGGATTGTTGGCACGATGCGGATAGGCCGAATGCCCCTGCACGCCGGTTACCGTGAACCATGCGGTCATCGAGCCACGGCGGCCGATCTTGATCATCTCGCCCATGTGATTGGGGCAGGTGGGTTCACCCACGAGGCAGACGGACATCTTCTCGTCCGCCTGATCCATGTACGCGAGCAGGGCCGTGGTGCCATCCACGGCGTCGCCTTCCTCATCGCCGGTGATGGTCAGAACCACGGCGCCGTCGGGCGGTGTCTCGCGCACAAAGTCGATGGCAGCAGCAGCAAAGGCCGCAACGCCGGATTTCATGTCGGTGGTGCCCCGACCGTACATCACCCCATCGACCACGTCGGCGCCAAAGGGATCGTGGGTCCATGCGGCCTCGTCACCGACGGGAACGACATCGGTGTGGCCGTTAAAGCCGAAGGTCTTGGCATGGCCCTTGTCGCCCCAGCGGGCAAAGAGGTTGCAGACGCCTCCGCGATCCACCCGGGTGCAGGCAAAGCCCGCATCACTCAGCAGTCGTTCCAGCAACACCAATGCGCCGCCCTCGACGGGTGTGACCGAAGGGCAGCGAACGAGGTCCGCGGTCAACTGGACGGGATCGGTGGCGGTCATGCGGGGTCCTCCTGAAATCATCGACAGTGACCTAGCGCGAATTGCGGAGGCGGTGCAATTGTCATCGCGCCTTGCGCGGACCTGTGGCCGAAATGCTCGGGCAGTCGCATCGTGGGCAATCGTGCCCTGACAGGGCGCGCCGCGCGTGCTAGGATGGAGGGAATAACAGACCGAGGCATGGAACGGGACGGCGACAAGATCGCCCGGACGTGCGACGAGCAGGACTACCAAAGCGAACAGAGGCGGACCGTTGGATCACCTGATTCACCGAACCCGATTGTCGCGCTGTGTCATCCTTCTGCGTCGCGTGGCGTCCCTGACCGGGAACATCGGGACTGAAACTGAGGGACGCCCCGGGCACCAATAAGGCCGACGCATGCGCCACCCGCCCGGGGCACGACATAGATGCGCTGCGAGGTGTGGATGGCAGGATACAGACGGCACGATGTTGGTGCTCCGACTTGGGGGCATGCATGAGCTGGCTGGGCCTGTGGCACAATCAAGCGCAGGTGTTTGATCCTGCCGGATTGACACCCGAAGGTGCGCAGCACTGTCTGCTGTTGCGTGAACCGAACGCGCTGCTGGCGACCGGCGCGCTGGTGCTGGAGATCAGCCTGCCGGAACTGCGCAAACCCGAACCGCTGGTCCTGTTCGAACGCGGCGGCGATTGGCCGGTGCGCTTCCAGGTCTCGGCGGTGCCTGGCGGCGGCATCAATCTGGTGCTGGAGCAATATGGCGCCGTGCTGCACAAAACCATGAACCCGACCAGACGGGGCCGCACCGATCAGGTGCGGCTGACCTACAGTTGGGATGCGCCAGCCTTTCGCGGTCAGCTGGCGCTGGAACATCTCGACGGTGGGCGGGCTGACATCATGCCGATCGACGCCCCGCGCCCGTGGCGGCTGGAGGATCTCCGGGCCCTGATGAGCGGCACGCCACAGTGCTACATTGCCCCTGATGTCGACTATATCGCGCTGTCAGATTGCCAGGAGCCGGTTGGCCCGATGCCGGGCCTGACGCCGGAGACGCCGCTGGCGACAGACACCGGGATGCGTCCGGTCCGGGATCTGCGACGGGGCGATCTGCTGCGCTGCGCCAGCGGTGCGCTGGTGCCGGTGCTGCATGTGATCCGCCGGCAGGTGCCTGCGCTGGGCAGCTTTCATCCCGTGCGGGTGCGGTCGCCCTATTTTGGTTTGACGCAGGACATTGTGGTCGCGCCGTTCCAGCGCATGGTGCTGACGGGGTCAGATGTGGACTACCTGTTCGGCTGCGAGGCGGTGCTGGCGCCGGCCGAGACCCTGGCGGGCACGCGCACGGCGCATCCCGAGCCCGCCGCCGGTGCTTTGGCAACCTATATGCAGGTCATCTTGCCGGGGCATGAGGTGCCGATGGCGGCGGGACTGGGGATCGAAAGCCTGTTCCTCGGCCGGATTCGCCGTGATCGACCAGCACTCGCCGCGAGCCTCCTTGCGGATCTGGATCGCAACAGCCTGCCGGAACATGCCCACCCGCGATATCCCGTGGTGCGCGCGTTTGATGCCGCAGTTCTGGCCGAACAGCGTACCGCCTGAGCGCTGGGGCTTGAGAATCACGGCGCAGCCCTTCTAAGGCAGGTCGGACATTGGATTCGAGACCTAGATCATGACCCTGCGTTCCCTTTGGTTCTGCCTGATAACAGTTCTGATGAGCCTGCCCGCGCTTCCGCTGCGTGCGCAGGAGCAGGTTGTTGTCAACACAATCACGCGCCCGCCGTTCTCGATGCAGGTCGGAGGGCAGGACGTCGGCTTCACCATGGACCTGATGCGAGAGGTCGCGCGGCGCCTGACCTGGGATATCAAAATCAACCGTGTCGACAGTTTTGTGCAGATGCTCGAAGAGGTCGAGCGCGGCGAGGCGGACATGGCGGCGGCCAATATCTCGATCACGGCGGGGCGCGAAGCGGTCATGGACTTCAGCCAGCCCATCTTTGAGAGCGGCCTGCAAATCATGCTGCACGAGGATGACATATCAGAGCCGAGCCTGATTGCGGCGCTGTTGTCCTGGGACCTGTTTGCCGCCATCGGCATCGCCTTTGTGATCCTGCTGGTCGGGGGCATGCTGATGTGGGTTTTCGAACGCCGCGCGCAGCCCTACTTTGATCGCCCCTTGAAAGAGGCATGGTTCCCGTCGTTCTGGTGGGCGCTCAACTTGGTTGTGAATGGCGGCTTTGAAGAACGGGTTCCGCGCAGTTTCCTCGGCCGCATCTTTGGCGTGCTGCTGGTGTTGTCCTCGCTGTTCGTGGTCTCCGTTTTCGTGGCCAAGATCACGGCCGCAATGACGGTCGAAGCGATCAACGGATCGGTCAATTCCGTCAACGATCTCTATGGCAAACGCGTCGGGACCATCCAGGGGTCGACCGCAGCGGGCTTTCTGGACCGGCGTGAAATCGACTATGTCGCCTTTCCGGGTCTGGGCGAGCTGCTAAAGGATTTCGAGGCCGGCGAGACCCGCATCGTCGTGTTCGATTCGCCCGTTCTGAACCACTATGTAAAGACCGATGGTGCGGGGATCGGGCATGTGATGGGGCGCAAGTTTCTGACCGAATACTACGGTATCATCTTCCCGCAGGGATCAGACCGGGTCGAGGCGGCCAATCGGGCGCTTTTGTCCATGCAGGAAGACGGCACCTACGAAACGCTCTATCGCAAGTGGTTTGGCAGCCGGTCCTGAGCGCTCAGCAGTACTGGTCCGTCACCGCAGCCGCCCTGAACTTCAGTGCAAGGCGTCCGTGTCGCTGTCGTGCTGCAGTTCGTCCCCAAAAAACGGGGTCATCTGCGCGACGATCACCGCGTTTTCATCCAGCGCGCGCTGCATCAGATCGCGTTCTTCGTCCGCAATCTCGTGGCCCTCGGCTTCACGCTCGGCGAGCGTGCCGTAGCCGGTCACATCCAGCGGGGCGGTATCCGCCTGTTTCAGGATGGCGACGGTTTCGCGCACGGCTTCTGCCTCGTCGACGCCCGACGCATACACCATGAGCGCCGCGCCGGTTGCCCCGTCGGGCAGGCCATCGCCGTCTTTGCGGCCAATCTGGACGAGCAGCGTGTAGACCTGCTGGCGGGAGGGTTTTTTCTGGGTCATGGGCTTGCATTAGCTGGGCCAAGCGGGGAAGGTCAAACCAATTTGCATACAATTGCGCCCAATTCCTGCCCCGGTTTGACCATATTTGAAGCGCATCTAAAGGGCGCGTATGGGGAACCGCGTTTATAATCCTCGGTGTTGCGACCAATCTTGGTGATCATATTATGGCGACTGCTCAAGAACTGCCCGTAAATACAAATGCCTCAGCCGAGGAAATGGCCGAGGCAATGTTCGGCAATGGAATTTCCATTGAATCGGCCAGCTACACCGGCGCTGGCGGGGCCTCCGGTATCTATAGCGATGGCGATACGGTGGCTCCGGATGTGACGCCTTCGGACAGCGGTGTCATCCTGTCGACCGGCAACGCGACCGATTTCACCAACAATTCGGGCACGACCAACACCAACACAACTGCAAGCACAACAACCCAGCATGGCACCGCAGGCGATTCGGATCTGGACGCGATCGCGGGCGGCACCACCTATGACGCGGCAGTGTTCGAGGCGGATTTTGTTCCCGAAGGTTCAACCCTGTCGATGCAGTTTGTGTTCTCTTCAGAGGAATACCTGGAATATGTCGGCTCCGGGTTCAACGATGCCGTTTCGGTCTGGGTCAATGGTGTCGAGGCGCAGCTTGTGGTGGGCGATGGAGACATCACCATCAACAACATCAACGATGGCTCGAACGAGAACCTCTATGTCGACAACCCGGAAGACGAGGACAATTACAACACCGAGATGGACGGCTTCACGGTCACGTTGAAGCTGACGGCCCCCGTCAATCCCGGTGAGGTCAATTCGATCAAGATCGCGATCGCCGATACCGGGGATGCGAGCTATGACTCCAACCTCCTGATCGCTGGCGATTCGATCCAGACCGCGCTGATCGCGGGCGATGACGATGTGTCATTGCAGGAAGGCACCACCACGACGCTGGATGTGCTGGCCAATGATGAGCAGGTCGACGGCACCCAGCTTACCATCACCCACATCAACAACCAGCCCGTGACCGCCGGCAGTTCGGTGACCCTCGCCAATGGCGAGATCGTCACGCTCAACGAAGATGGCACCTTTGACATCACCGGTCAGGATGACGTCGATGATGACGAGACCACGGTCTTTACCTACACGGTCGAAGACGATGACGGGAACTCCGATGTCGCGTTTGTCAATCTGACCACCACCCCGTGCTTTGTGGCGGGCACCCTGATCGAAACCACGCAGGGACCGGTCGCCGTCGAGGCGCTCGAAGTGGGTATGATGGTGCAGACGCGCGATCACGGGGCGCAGCCGATCCGCTGGATCGGGCGCAGTGAGCGGACTGCCTCCGGCAAGGATGCGCCGGTGCGGATCGCCGCCAATGCGCTGGGGCAGCACGATGAGATCGAGCTTTCCCCCAGTCACCGGGTGCTGCTGTGTTCGGCCACGGCCGAGGTCCTGTTTGGTCAGGACGAGGTGCTCGTGCCTGCACATCACATGATCAACGACACAACCATCCGCCGGCGCGCGGATGGGCAGGCCGTGACCTACTTCCACCTGTTGTTCGAGAATCACGAAATTATTCGTGGCAACGGGTTGGAGAGCGAGAGCTACCATCCCGGGGCAGCCAGCCTAAAAGGTCTGGACGCCGATACGCGGGCGGAATTCTTTGATCTCATGGGCGACAGCTGGCGCAGCTACAAGAATATGGCGCGCCCGACCCTGAAATCATACGAATCCCAGGTGCTTCTGGGCGATCTTCAGTAACGGCTGCGCATGCGGTAGCCGGGGTGAAAACTCATCCGGGCGAAGGTCACCGGCTGCGCCTGGAACCAGGTTGCACGCTCCATCTGGAACAAGGGCGCGCCGGGCGCACAGGACATATAGTCTGCGAGGGTGGCATCTGCGGCGCTGGCGAAAAAGCTGACCTCGGCATTGGAGAACGGCACCGCCGCCAGCAGCCATTCCCCCGGGGGTGTTTCCGAAAAATCCGCCGTTTCGCTGTCCGGGACAGCGGCGATATTGATCCAGCGATCCTCGAATTGAAACGGCTGGCCATCGGCGTAATGCATCACGTCCATGTGCAGAACGCGGGCGTCAAAGGGCAGGTCCATTTGTGAGCTGAGCCAACCCGGCGCCGTCTGCACCTTACGAGAGACCAGCGCATATCGATAGGTGGCGTTGCGCTCTTCCACAAGCCGACGGGTGGTGGCGATTTCCAGTTTGGCTTGTTTGATCGGAAGCGTCGCAACCCGCGTGCCGCTCTTGCGCTTGCGATCAATAATGCCGCGGTCTGCGAGTTCGCGCAGTGCACGGTTGACAGTGGCGCGGGCGCAGCCAAACTCTTCTGCCAGATCGGCCTCGGTCGGCAGCAGCGCGCCCTGATCCCAGACCCGGGCTTCGATCCGGCGCATGACCTCGTCACGCACATCCTGAAAGCTGGTTTTCTTCTGTTGTTGCACTTCAGGGCTCCGCGCTGAATAATAACTCTGGCTAAATGCCATTATGTCTGCCTTAAACCGCGCTTGTAAAGGAGAGCCCATGCGCTTTGACGCTGCGCAGATCGAACCGATGTCATGGAAGAACGGTGGCGGCACCACGCGAGAGCTTGCGGTGCGCGAAGGGGCGGGCGGCCTAATCTGGCGTCTGAGCCTTGCGGAGATTGCGCAAAATGGGCCGTTTTCTGCGTTTCCTGGGCTGTGGCGTGTTCATACCATCATCGCAGGCAAAGGACTGTGTTTGCACAGCACAGACGCAGAGCGAGAGGCCAAGCCATTGACGCCGCTGGAGTTTGACGGAGGTTTGGCATTGGAGGCGCAGTTGATTGATGGCCCGTGCCGCGCCGTGAACGTGATCTTTGACCCACGGTACGTGCAGGTGAAGGCTCAGGTGCATCAAGGGGATTTTGCTGGGCAGGCGGGTGATCTGGTCTTTGTGATCGACGGCGCGCTTCACCTTGGCGGGGATCATTTCGTCGCCGCGCAAGGCTGCGCGCTGGAGGCACCGGCCCAAGGTGTAGTCGAGGGCACGGTGCTGCATGTTCAGATCAAAGCTTTGCGAGAAGCGATGTGATTGCCGTGCGGTAGGTTTTGACGATGGCGTCACGGGCGATGTGGCGCCCTTCTTGCACCATGTGACGACCGGCCGCCCAGACATCGGTGACGGTCTGGTCGTCAGCCGCAAAACACAATCCATCCAGAATTTGCGCCTCTGGCAAGCCAAACAGGGCGGGATGGTTGCGGTCAATCGCAACGAGATCCGCAAGCGCGCCAACCTCCAGCCGTCCGGCGCTCCGGCCAAGCGCCTGTGCCCCACCCTTGGCCGCGCCCAGATAGAGCGTTTCACCGACGGAGCCTTCATGGGGAACCAGCACGTTGCGCGCCAGATCGCGGAGGCGTTGCGAGTATTCAAGCGTGCGCAACTCTTCGACCAATGAGATCCGCACGTTGGAATCGGAGCCAACGCCAAAGCGCCCGGCCTCTGCCAGAAACTCCGGTCCATTGAAGGGGCCATCGCCGAGGTTTGCCTCTGTCACGGGGCAGAGGCCCGCCACGGCGTCGGATCTTGCCATGCGCCGGGTTTCCTCGTCCGTCATATGCGTGGCATGGATCAGGCACCATTGGTCATTTACTGGTGCATTCGCGAGCAGCCATTCCACTGGACGTGCGCCGAGCCATGCTTTGATCTCGGCCACCTCACGCGGTTGTTCGGCGATGTGGATGTGGATGGGGTTTTCGGCGGCGACCGGCAACACCGCGGCAAGATCCTCGGGGCAGGTGGCCCGCAAGGAATGCGGCGCGATACCGACGCGCGTGTCGCCCCCGAGCTCTTGCGCCGCACCGCGGGCCTCGGTGACAAGACGCGAGAAACGCTCAACATCATTGCCAAACCGCAGCTGCCCGCCCGCAAGTGGCTGTTTTTCCGCACCGCCGTAGGTGTAGAGAACGGGCAGATGTGTGAGGCCGATGCCGGTTTGTTGAGCGCCCGCCATCACCCGCTGGCTGAGTTCGGTGAGGCTCTCATAGGGGGTACCGCCGGGCTGATGATGGACATAGTGGAATTCACCGACAGAAGCATAGCCAGCCTCCAGCATCTCCATGAAGGTCAGCGCCGCCACGGCTTCGTATTGTTTAGGCGTGAGGTGGTCGAGGAAGCGATACATCAGCTCTCGCCATGTCCAGAAACTGTCCTGCCCACCCGCGCGATACTCCGTGCGGCCAGCCATGGCGCGCTGAAAGCTATGAGAATGCAGGTTCGCAAGCGCCGGCAGCAAGACATCGACGCGCGTATCGCCGGGTGCGGCGGTGGCGGCGCTCTCAATACGTGTGATGCTGCCGCCTTCAACGGTCAGGCGGACATCCTGAACCCAGCCCTCGGGCAGGCAGGCGGTTGCGGCAAAAATTGTCTGCATCTGGCCCTCTTATGTATAGACATAATGAGAATAAGCGCATACCGTTTGTGGAGCAAGAGGATTCTGAGGGGGGCGAGATGCGCGACAAATACGTGTTGAGTGGAGCCAAGCTGGCAACGATGGAGCCGGGCGCGCCATATGGGATGATCGAAGCGGGAGCCGTCGCCATTGATCGCGCTGAAATCGTCTGGTGCGGCCCTGAAGCCTCCCTTCCGGCGGAGTACAAAACTTGGCCGCATGAGGATCTGGGCGGACGGCTGGTGACGCCGGGGCTGATCGATTGCCATACGCATATTGTCTTTGGCGGTGATCGCGCGGGCGAGTTTGAGATGCGCCTCAATGGGGCGAGCTATGAAGAGGTCGCAAAGGCGGGTGGCGGTATCGTATCCACGGTGACGGCGACCCGGTCGGCGGATCTGGAAGCGCTTGTCGCTGGTGCGCTGCCCCGTCTGGATGCGCTGCTTGCTGAGGGGGTGACCTCGGTCGAGGTAAAATCCGGCTATGGGCTGGATCGCGACACCGAACTTAACATGCTGCGCGCGGCGCGCCGTTTGGGCGAACTGCGGGATGTAACGGTCAAGACCACGTTCCTCGGCGCGCATGCGGTCCCGGCGGAATATGCGGGCCGTGCGGATGAATATCTGGATGAGGTCTGCCTGCCGACCTTGCGGGCTGCATATGCCGAGGGACTGGTGGATGCGGTGGATGGCTTTTGCGAGGGCATCGCCTTTTCTGCCGAACAGATCGCGCGTGTCTTTGATGTTGCAGCCGAGCTGGGCCTGCCGGTGAAGCTCCACGCTGAGCAGCTGTCCCATCAAGGGGGCAGCAAGCTGGCGGCAGAACGCGGCGCCTTGTCCGTCGATCACGTGGAATACGCGACCGAGGAAGACGCCCGCGCGATGGCGGTCTCCGGGTCTGTTGCCGTGCTCTTGCCCGGTGCTTTCTACACGATCCGGGAAACGCAATTGCCACCGATGGAGCATTTCCGCACCCATGGCGTGCCCATGGCTTTGGCGACCGATTGTAACCCCGGCTCCTCACCGCTGACTTCGTTGCTCCTGACGCTCAACATGGGCTGCACCCTGTTCCGGCTGACACCCGAAGAGGCATTGGCCGGGGTAACGACTCATGCGGCTCGCGCGCTGGGCCTCTCGGATCGGGGACGTATCGCGCCCGGTCTGCGCGCAGATCTTGTGGTCTGGGACGTCGCCCGCCCGGCAGAACTGGCCTATCGCATTGGATTTAACCCGCTGCATGCCCGCGTCATGGGCGGCAAACTGGAGGTTCGCACATGATCGAGATGATCCCCGGCACCGTAACCCTCTCCACGTTGGAGCAGATCTGGCGCAATGGCACCCCCGCACGTCTGGCACCCTCTGCCCGCGCAGGTGTCGAAGCGGCAGCCGCGATGGTGGCCGAGGCCGCCGCAGGTGAGGCGCCTGTCTATGGCATCAACACCGGATTTGGCAAACTGGCCTCGACCAAGATCGCATCCGAAGATACCGCAACACTTCAGCGAAACCTGATCCTCAGCCATTCCTGCGGCGTCGGTGAGCCATTGGCCGAAGACAAAGTGCGGCTGATGATGGTGTTGAAGCTCTTGTCGCTTGGACGCGGTGCCTCGGGTGTGCGCTGGTTGGTGATCAATCAAATCGAGGAGATGCTGGCGCGTGGGGTGACCCCGGTCGTGCCGTCGCAAGGATCTGTCGGCGCATCGGGCGACCTTGCTCCGCTGGCACATATGACAGCGGCGATGATTGGTGAGGGTGAGGCGACGTTTGAAGGCGAGCGCCTGTCCGGAGCCGAAGCGCTGAAACGCGCGGGGCTGCAGCCTATCGTATTGGGGCCGAAAGAAGGCCTCGGCCTGATCAACGGAACGCAGTTCTCGACCGCTTGCGCGCTGGCTGGGCTGTTTCAGGCGTTGGATCTGGCGCGGGCATCCATGGCAATTGCGTCTTTGACGACCGATGCGATCATGGGCTCCACCGCACCGCTGGTGGCCGACATCCACACGCTGCGTGGTCATGCGGGGCAGATCGATGTGGCGCAGGTGATGCGCGACATCATGGACGGGTCGGAAATTCGGGAAAGCCACCGTGAGGGCGACACCCGCGTCCAAGATCCCTATTGCATCCGCTGCCAGCCGCAGGTGGTGGGCGCGGCACTTGACGTGCTGCGCATGGCCGCGCGCACGCTGGAGATTGAGGCCAACGCAGTGACCGATAACCCGCTGGTGCTGGTCGAGGCTGGTCGGATTGTTTCGGGCGGCAATTTCCACGCCGAATATGTGGGTTTTGCCGCCGATCAGATCGCGCTCGCCGTGGCCGAGATCGGCGCGATCGCGCAGCGCCGGGTCGCCTTGATGGTCGATCCGACCCTGAGCCACGACCTGCCGCCCTTCCTGACGCCCAACCCCGGCCTGAACTCCGGTTTCATGATCGCCGAGGTCACCACCGCGGCGCTGATGAGCGAGAACAAGCATCTGGCAAACCCCTGCGTGACCGATTCCACGCCGACCTCTGCCAACCAGGAAGATCACGTATCGATGGCGGCCCATGGCGCGCTGCGTCTGGCGAAGATGACAGCGAATCTTTCGGTGATCCTTGGGGTGGAAATGCTCTGCGCCGCGCAGGGTGTGGAGGCGCGCGCGCCGCTCAAAACCTCCACCCGCTTGCAGGATTTGCTGACCATGCTGCGCGGTGAAATCCCCAGCCTGGGCGAAGACCGCTACCTCGCGCCTGAGATCGAAGCCGCCAGCGCCATGGTGCGCGCCGGTCGCGTGGCTCAGGCCGCAGGCGTGGAGGTCGCGGTATGATCGAGGTCACGCAAGGTTCCTCGCCGCTGGTCCTTGGCCTGCCGCATACGGGGACCGAGGTGCCTGTAGAGGTTGCCAAGGATCTGAACGAACGTGGTCTTGGTCTTGCCGATACGGATTGGCATATTCACGATCTTTATGCGGATCTGGTGGAGGGTGTGACCACCGTGCGCACCCCCATTCATCGCTATGTGATCGACGTGAACCGTGATCCCGCAGGCGTCAGCCTCTATCCCGGACAGAACACCACCACGCTGGTGCCGCTGACAGACTTTGATGGCAATCCGATCTGGACCCGTGAGCCGGATGAGGCGGAAATCGCCCGCCGCCGCGAGACCTATCACGCGCCCTATCATGCCGCGCTCACGGCAGAGATGGAGCGGGTGGCAGGCATCCACGGCTTTGCCATTCTGTATGATTGCCACTCGATCCGGGGTGACATTCCCTTCCTGTTTGATGGCCGCCTGCCGGATTTCAACGTCGGCACCAACCTCGGCACCACCTGCGCGCGCGATCTTGAAGTGATGGTCTTTAATCACTGTCAGCGTGCGGAAGGGTATTCTTCTGTGCTGAACGGTCGTTTCAAGGGGGGCTGGACCACGCGTCACTATGGCCGTCCCAATGAGGGCTGGCACGCGATCCAGATGGAACTCGCCCAAGCCACCTATTGCGACGAGACCCCGCCTTGGAGCTATGCCCCCGCACGCGCCGACCGGCTGCGCACACATCTGACCCAAATTCTCACCGATCTGACTGAATGGAGGCCCGCATGAACGATCCCCGCAAGAACACCCGCGACATCTATCCGGCCACTGGCACCGAGATCACCGCAAAGTCCTGGCTGACCGAGGCACCAATCCGGATGCTGATGAACAACCTGCACCCCGATGTGGCTGAAAACCCGCATGAATTGGTGGTCTACGGCGGCATCGGCCGCGCCGCGCGCACCTGGAAGGATTTCGACCTGATCGTCGAAACGCTGAAGAATCTGGATGAAGATCAGACCCTGATGGTGCAGTCGGGTAAACCTGTTGGCGTTTTCCAGACCCACAAGGACGCGCCCCGTGTGTTGATTGCAAACTCCAATCTGGTGCCGCATTGGGCCAATTGGGATCACTTCAATGAGCTCGATAAAAAAGGCCTGATGATGTACGGCCAGATGACCGCCGGGTCCTGGATCTACATCGGCACCCAAGGCATCGTGCAGGGCACCTATGAGACATTTGCCGAGGCGGGTCGTCAGCACTATGGGGGTGATCTCACGGGCAAATGGATTCTGACCGGCGGCCTCGGCGGTATGGGCGGCGCGCAGCCGCTGGCGGCTGTTTTTGCGGGTGCCTGCTGTCTGGCGGTGGAGTGTAACCCCGACTCGATCGATTTCCGCCTGCGGACCAAATACCTCGACGAAAAGGCCGAGACGCTGGACGAGGCGCTGGAGATGATCGACCGCTGGACCAAGGCGGGCGAGGCGAAATCCGTGGGCCTCTTGGGCAATGCGGCGGATGTCTTTGCCGAACTGGTGGAGCGCGCCAAAGCGGGCGGCATGCGCCCCGATATCGTCACCGACCAGACCTCCGCGCATGACCCGGTCAATGGCTACCTGCCGCAGGGCTGGACCATGGCACAGTGGAAAGAGAAGCGCGAGACCGACAAGAAGGCAGTCGAGAAAGCCGCGCGTGCCTCGATGCGGGTGCAGGTTGAGGCGATGGTGGCGTTCCACGATATGGGCGTCCCCACGGTCGATTACGGCAACAACATCCGCCAGATGGCGCTGGAAGAGGGCTTTGAGAACGCCTTTGCCTTCCCCGGTTTTGTGCCCGCCTATATCCGCCCGCTGTTCTGCCAGGGTATCGGCCCGTTCCGCTGGTGTGCGCTGTCGGGTGATCCCGAGGACATCAAGAAGACCGACGCCAAGATGAAGGAGCTGTTCCCCGAGAACGAGCACCTGCATCGCTGGCTCGACATGGCAGATGAGCGGATCGCCTTTCAGGGCCTGCCCGCGCGGATCTGCTGGATTGGTCTGGGCGACCGCCACAAGGCAGGCCTCGCGTTCAACGAGATGGTGCGCAATGGCGAGTTGTCCGCACCGGTTGTGATCGGCCGCGACCACCTCGACTCTGGTTCCGTGGCATCGCCGAACCGTGAGACCGAGGCGATGATGGATGGCTCTGACGCGGTGTCGGATTGGCCGCTGTTGAACGCACTGCTGAACACCGCATCGGGTGCGACATGGGTGTCGCTGCACCACGGCGGCGGCGTCGGCATGGGCTTTTCGCAGCATTCCGGCGTGGTGATCTGCTGTGATGGGACCGAGGACGCAGATCGTCGCATCGGTCGCGTTCTGTGGAACGATCCGGCCACTGGTGTCATGCGGCATGCGGATGCGGGATATGACATCGCAAAGGATTGTGCCAAGGAACATGGCCTGAACCTGCCCGGCATCCTTGGCTGACCGTGCGGGCCCACATTACTTGAGAGAGCCTTGACCCAAGGCTCTCTTTGCCGCGAAGCCACGCCTTTCCTTGTTACTCAGGCGGGGCTGGTTGCCTGCGTCGCCACCCACCAGGTGGTGCCGCTCGGGCCCTTGATGCCGCCGCGTATGTCGTCGTTCGGGCGTTTGCGAATGGGTTCCTGCACGACGGTTCCCCCAGCGGCAACAGCGCGATCAAACGTCGCCTGCGCATTGGGCACGTACAGGTGGATATGCGCCTCGTTCTCACTCGCTTCGGGCAAGCCACCGATCATGAGTACGCTGTCGTCGAGGCGAATTTCGGCGTGCATCAGGCTTCCGTCGTCACGATCTAGCCGGCGCAACACAACCGCGCCGAAGGCCGTTTCCAAGAAGGCGATCGTCCCTTCGGCATCGTGACACACCAGATAGGGGCTCAGAGAAGGGTAACCGTCTGGTTTCCAGGATGCTGGCATTGGGGCAACTCCTTCTACATCTCACATCCGGGCGGACTCTGACCGTCCATACAATAATCTATCGCAACTTTTCAAATGTTCCACAAACGCGATTCGTTTGGTAATAAAAAACCAGACAGCCGGCGCTGCCTGGTTTCAATTTTCGGTGTGTTTTGCGCAGATGCCTGAGGGTCAGTCGCGCAGCAGCTCGTTGATCCCGGTTTTGGAGCGGGTCTTTTCGTCCACGCGTTTCACGATCACCGCACAATAGAGGTTGATGCCGTTCTTCGAGGGCATGGAGCCTGCCACGACGACCGAGTAGGGCGGCACTTCGCCATACATCACTTCGCCGGTTTCACGGTCGACGATCTTGGTCGACTGGCCGATGAAGACCCCCATGCCGAGCACGGACCCTTCGCGCACGATCACGCCTTCGACCACTTCGGAGCGCGCGCCGATAAAGCAGTTGTCCTCGATGATGGTCGGGCCCGCCTGCATCGGTTCCAGCACGCCGCCGATGCCAACACCACCGGAGAGATGCACGCCTTTGCCGATCTGCGCGCAGGAGCCGACAGTGGCCCATGTGTCCACCATGGTGCCTTCGTCGACATAAGCGCCGAGGTTCACGAAAGACGGCATCAGCACCACGCCGGGGGCGATATAGGCGGATTTGCGGACGACGCAGTTCGGCACCGCGCGGAAGCCTGCGGATTGCCAGTCAGACGCCTCCCAGCCCTTGAACTTGCTGTCGACCTTGTCCCACCAGCCGGAGCCCTGCGGGCCGCCGGATTGCTCTTCCATGTCCTTCAGGCGAAAGCCCAGCAGCACGGCCTTTTTGGCCCACTGGTTCACGTGCCAGTCGCCGCTGTCCTGCTTTTCCGCCACGCGCAGTTTGCCGCTGTCGAGGGCGGCGAGCGTCGCCTCGATGGCGTCGCGGGTTTCGCCTGTCGTGGCGGGGGTGATGGTATCGCGGGCCTCCCAGGCGGCCTCGATTGCGGTTTCCAGCTGCGCGTTGGACATATGTTCCGGCTCCGGGTTTTGGTTGGATGTTCTGTTGGATTCGGGCGCTTATAGCCGCAAAACCCACCTGCGTCATGCCCTGAACGCGCCTCTAGGTGTGGGCGGAGCGACGCCTGCCGGGTTAGCTGACCCGGCGCAGGTGGCGCCGCAAGAGATCGCAGGCCTGCGCCAGATCCTGCTCCTGCACAGCTGTCATGAGTGCGGCGTGATCGCCATCCGGGCGCGGGGCCCACCGTGTCCGCCAATTGGCGAACATGTGGCGGGCGGCGGTGATGTGCAGATCCTCGATCGAGGCCAGCAGGCGCGGCATCGCGCAGGGCGCCAGCAACGCAAGGTGAAAGCGCCGATTGCAGCGGTCCCAAGTCACCATGTCAGTGGCCGCATCGCAGTCCCGGCGGGCTGCTTCGGCGGTGGAGACGCTCTCGGCATCGTGCCGGGGCATCGCGTGGGTCAGCGCCAGCACTTCCAACGCCACCCGCATCTCGATCACCTCGCGGATCTCGGTGGGTTCCAACGCGGTGACGCGCATCCCCTTGTGTGGGATGGATTTCGCCAAGCCTTTTGCTTCGAGCCGCAAAAACGCCTCGCGCACGGGAACATGGCTGACCTCGTAATCCCGCGCGATATGGTCCTGCCGCAGTTTTTCGCCCGCGGGCAGGTCGCCGGTGACGATCCGCTCCATCAGCGCGCGAAAGATCTTGTCGACTGCGGTTTCACTCATGCCCGTTCGATAGGGGGCCGCGCGCCGCGCCGCAAGGTTTTCTGATGATCAGGTGAAGGAGACATCAAGCTGTGTGGCGGGATCGCTCAGGGGCTCGGGGTCGATATTGCCACCGCACAGCAGGACAGCAACCTTTTCGCCACGGGCGGGCAGATAAGCGCCGCACATCAGGGCCGCGAGCGCGGTCGCGCCTGCCGGTTCCACCAGAAGTCGATGATCGCGCCAGAGGGCATGTTGCGCGGCCTCGATCGCGGCATCGGGGACGATGACGCTGGGCGTGCGAGCGTTCTGGGCGAGGTCGAAACAGATGTCCCCGATACGCCGCGCGCCAAGCGCATTGGCGGCGATACCGCTGACCTCGACATTGGTGGGGGTGCCCGCTGTGAGCGCCGTCTTCAGGGCGCAGGAGGTTGCGGGTTCTACGGCCACCACCTTGCGGTTGCCCTGGAACCAGCCCAATGCGCCGCTGATCAGGCCACCGCCCCCCACTGCGATCAGAACAGTGTCAGCTTCGAGCCCCTGCTCGTCCCATTCTGCAAACAGCGTTCCCTGACCCGCGACCGTTGCCGGGGCGTCATAGGCGTGGATCTGCATGGCTCCGGTCTGCAGCTCCCAATCCTGGGCGGCTTCCAGCGCATTGGCATAGGCTCCCGGGACAATCTCCAAATCTGCACCGGTAGAGCGGATCAGGTCGATCTTGGTCTGCCCGGCAATCTCGGGCACGTAGATCTTGGCAGTGTGACCAAGAGCGCGCGCGGCAAAAGCGACCGCCGCACCATGGTTGCCGCCGGAGGCCGCGACCAGACCGGCTTCCGGTACCGGTTCCGACAGCAGCGTGTTGAAAGCGCCGCGTGCCTTGAAACTGCCGGCGTGTTGCAGATGTTCGAGTTTCAATTCCACCGGGAAGGCAAGGCCGAAGCTCTGGACCGAGACAGTCGGCGTTTTCACCACATGCGCGGCAATCCTGTTGCGCGCGCCGGAAATCAGGGGTGTCCAGTCCATCGTCATACCTCGCCTCAGTGTATTTGCGCCGAACCCTAGGCACGAACCTTTAATTTCGCAACCAGATGCGCAGAGGGGATGGTCGCTTCGTCGCTGGGGGCGTTTTGTCGGGATCATCTGGATTGGCGCGATCACGGCGCTGGTTTGAGTGTTGCTTCCGGGCTATGAGGGGGTCTGACCTTTTTGACCCCAAGACAGGCAAGATTTGATATGAGTGACGACCGCCACAGCCGTTTCCCGGATGCCCGCGCCGACCGCAGCCGTGCGGAACATGTGCCAGTGACACCGCAAACCCAGTCACCGGTCTATCAGCTTGCCTTTGCCGACGAGGGGTTCCTGTGCCGCGAGGAATTGCGCCCGGTGCGCTTGCAGCTGGAACTGTTGAAGCCGCAGTTGATGCTGGATGAGAAAGGCGTTGAAAGCACCGTGGTGATGTTTGGCGGGGCCCGTATCCCGGCGCCGCGTGACAAGGACAAGGCGCGCACCCAAACACTTGCCGACCTGAGCCATTTCTACGACGAAGCCCGCAGCTTCGCGCAGAAGATGACGGAAAAGTCAAAGGCGACCGGCGGGCGCCGTCATGTGGTGGCAACAGGGGGCGGCCCCGGTGTGATGGAGGCTGGCAACCGCGGCGCCGTCGATGCGGGGGGCGAGTCGATCGGCCTCAACATCGTGTTGCCGCATGAGCAGGCGCCAAATGAATACGTGACGCCGGAGCTGTGTTTCAACTTCCACTATTTTGCGATCCGCAAGATGCATTTCCTGATGCGGGCAGAGGCGATCTGCGTCTTTCCCGGCGGGTTTGGCACGCTTGATGAGCTGTTCGAAGCGCTGACACTGATCCAGACCGGACGTATGGAGCCGGTGCCCTTCCTGCTGTTTGGCCGCAGCTTCTGGGAAAAGATCATCAACTGGGAGGCGCTTGCCGACGCTGGTACCATTTCAGAACAGGATCTCGACCTGTTCAAATTCGTCGAAAGCGCAGATGAAGCGATCGCGGTGATCGACGCCTGGAACCCGGTACCGGCCCGGCAGAACCTTCCCGGTCGGGAGCGCTGACGACTTCGCTCCGACCGTCCGATGGAAGCGTCAGCGCCTGCGGTGAACGGCCGCGCGCCGGGCCCAACGGGCCCGGCGCGCGGGTCCGCCCGTAAGGGCGGAAGCTTATGGTCAAATGGGGGTGTCCCTTTTGGGTGGGGTGGGAACGTTTGTGGGAACGTCGGGAGTCGATCAGACCATAAGTCTATGGGGGCATGGCTGCGCGATCAGCTCATGTCAGCAGGCAGCACACCAAGGGCCTCGCCGCGCGGCAGACGCGTCAGCACCTGCATCCCGTCTTCGTCGCGGATGGCATACCCGTAGCCGCGCAGGCGAAACTGCCATTCACGCGGGCTCAAGGCCTTGCGCCGCTCCTCTCGCACCAGCGAGAGAATGCCGTCGTCCATTGTTGCGGTCTGCTGTCCAATCATCTGTCTGCCCCTTGCTCTGCTTGCCGTGCGGAGTTGATGTCCGCGCACTGTTTCTGATTCAGAGATTGTCGGCGGCAAATGGCGCAATTTTTGCTAAAATTGGGAAATAATAAGGCGCGCCCTGATGGGCGCGCCGTTGCAGCGGGGCGAATGATCAGTCGGCCAGGGTCAGGATGTCCGTCGCGATCTCGACAAGGCGCTCCGGGCTCAGGTCCGGCACGGTGGCGTTGCGCATCGGGGCGTCGGACACGGCGGTCGCTGCTATGCCAGTGCCGAGGGCAACGGCAGGAAGTGAGGTCAGAGGCTTCATGCGGGCGCTCTTGTGATCTGAGGCAAGGTCGCCTGTTTGCGATAGCAGCCGCGCCTGCGCCCACCTGTTCAGGACCGATCAATCATGTCGTTCTTTAACAGGATCGGGGTTTGTGGACAGAAATATCCAGTGCCGTGACCACAGCAACATCAAAGAAGGCTGCAGGCCAATCAGCCTTTGGCGACACCTGCCTCGGCCTCGATCTGCTTGCGGCTCTTGCGGGCGCGCTCGGTTGCGGATTTGAGCTGTCCGCAGGCGGCCATGATGTCATCGCCACGGGTTTTGCGAATCGGCGACGCGTAGCCCGCCTGATAGATGATGTTCGCAAAGGCCCGGATACGGTTGTTCGAGGACCGCTTGTAAGGCGCGCCGGGCCACTCGTTAAAGGGAATGAGGTTGATCTTGGCCGGAATATTGTAGCGCTTGATATGGTCCAGCAGCCGATGCGCATCCTCATCGGAATCGTTCACCCCATCCAGCATCACATACTCAAAGGTGATCCGCTCGGAATTCGAGACCTTGGGATAATCCGATAGCGCCTGCAACAGCTCGTCAATGTTCCAACGCCGGTTGATCGGCACCAGCACATCACGCACCTCGTTGGTGGTGGCGTGGAAGGAAATCGCCAGCAGGCAGCCGATCTCCTCGGCGGTGCGCGCGATTTCGGGCACCACCCCGGAGGTCGATAGCGTGATGCGGCGACGCGAGAGCGAAATCCCTTCGGGGTCCATCGCGATCTTCATTGCGTCGCGCACGTTTTCAAAGTTGTAGAGCGGCTCGCCCATGCCCATCAGAACAATGTTGGACAGAAGGCGCGTCTCGTCCTTTGGCGCGCCGGGTGTCGGCCATTCCTCGAGGTCGTCGCGGGCCATCATCACCTGACCGATGATTTCGGCAGGCGTCAGGTTGCGCACCAGTTTCTGTGTGCCCGTGTGACAGAAGGAACAGGTCAGCGTGCAACCAACCTGCGAGGAGATGCACAAAGTGCCGCGATCATCCTCGGGGATATAGACCACCTCGACCTCGTGGCCGCCGTCGATCCGCACCAGATACTTGCGGGTGCCATCAGTGGAGACCTGCTTCGACACCACCTCTGGAATGCGGATATCGAACTTTTCCTCAAGCTGGGCGCGATAGGCCTTGGCGAGATTGGTCATCTCCGCAAAGTCGCGCACGCCCCACTGGTAGATCCATTGCCAGATCTGCCCGACACGCATCTTGGCCTGCTTTTCGGTTGTGCCGTTCTCGATCAGGACCGCACGCATCTGGTCGCGGGTCAGACCGACAAGGTTGATCTTGCCGCCTTCCGGCTCCTTGCGGGGCAGGGTCAGAACATCTTGGGTGATCGGCGCTGAGGCTGTCATGAGACGGGTCTCGCTGGCTTGTGTCAAAACGGGGCTGGATGCGGCTCTATATAGGAGATTGGGCCCAGATCAAAAGGATTCTCGCTCAACCCCGCTATGCGTTGGCCGCGCGCCGCCCCAATGGTCTAACCGAAAACGCCTCCGAGTGCGAGCTGTGCGCCACAAAAGCAAACGGCGAAGCTCGTGCTTCGCCGCCACATTCTTGCAGGATGCCCGGGTCTGTCAGCCGGCGCAGCGTTTTTCCGCGTCTTCGATCGCGGCTGTGAAGCCAAGCAGCGAAAACGTGTCCTTGGTTTGGGTCCCGCGCGAGGAGCGGGCTGTAAGCGTCGCGTCCGTACCACGTTTCATTGCGGTGATGATTTTGGCATCATCGGTTGGCGTTGCGGGCCATGCCCATTCGCCTTCTGTGAACAGTTCGAATTCGGAATCACCAATCTGCATGTTCACCGTGGAGCCCGGTGCAAACGGGTAACCGCCGGTGAATGTGACCTGTCCCTTGTTCTCGCTGTCGGGGCGATAGAACACGAACAGCCGGATTTCACTCCGGCGGACGGCTACAACACGGCCATCACGGGTGTTCACCGTCTCTTTGGGCGCCGAAACGCCAATACACTCTCGCGGAGAGGTTTCCTCGAATACGCTCCAATCCACATGAGCGCCCACGCGATTTTCCGTCGTTTCCTGCTGCGCGGCTGCAGCGGTGGCCATGCCAGCCACCAAGAGCGCGCTTGCCAAGCGACCGAATTTCAATGCCATGCGTCCCGCCTCCAAGACTGTCTTTTTCATTAATGTCCCCGGGCGCCCGCGATGTTTGCCACACCGTCTTAGCCCATGCCTCATGATCCTTGACACAAGCATATTAGCGGAACAAGGGCCATGCGCAAATGCCGGGTTTGGCGGGATTCTGCCGTCTTTTCCTTGAAAACCCGGGGATTTGATTGTCAGCTAGCGTCGAATACACACCAAAGCAAAGAGCCCGCGCCATGACCCGTCCGAATGCACCCGCTCCGTTCACCGAAATCTGGCGGGGCACGCTGCTCGAGAGCCAGCACTTCGGTCATGCCGTGATTTGCAATGGCAAGGGCGAGGTGGTGCGTGCCTGGGGTGATCCGGAGCAGGCGATCTATCCGCGCAGTTCCTGCAAGATGGTGCAGGCGCTGCCCCTTCTGACCTCGGGCGCGGCGGCGCGCTACGGGCTGACATCGCAACAGTTGGCGCTGGCCTGTGCTTCACACAACGGCGCCCGTATTCATGTCGACCGGGTGACCACCTGGCTCGAACAGCTCCAGCTGAGCGAGCGGGATTTACGTTGCGGCGCACAGATGCCACGCGACAAGGAGGTGATGCATGGGCTCATCAAACAGGATGACAGCCCCTGCCAGATCCACAACAATTGCTCGGGCAAACACGCGGGCTTCCTGACGCTCTCGCAGCATCTGGGGGCGGGGGCTGAATATGTGGAGATCGACCATCCGGTTCAGCAGGCCTGTCAGGAGGCCTTCGAGGAAGCCACCGGGGAAACCAGCCCCACCTACGGCATCGACGGCTGTTCCGCCCCGAATTTCGCCTGCACCATCACGGGACTTGCACGGGCCATGGGCTGGTTTGCTTCGGCACACACCCGCGACGGGCGCGCTGATGATGCGGCGGTACAGTTGCGCGAAGCCATGGCACTGCATCCGGAGCTGGTGGCTGGCGAAGGTCGCGCCTGCACGGCCTTGATGCGGGATATGGGGGGCAAGGTCGCTGTCAAAACCGGGGCGGAGGGTGTATTTGTCGCCATCCTCCCCGAGCAAGAGCTGGGGGTCGCGCTGAAGGTCGTGGATGGCACCACGCGCGCGGCGGAGAACGCCATCACCACCTTGCTTGTCAGCCTTGGCGCGCTTGATCGCAACAGCCCCTCGGCCAAGGCCTATATGACGGCGCCAATTACCAATTGGAAAGGCATCCACTGTGGCGACATGCGCCCCGCCGCTGGCCTGCAGTTCTAACTGCCCAGGCTGAGCAGGTTACAGAAGATCCCAGATCAGTTTCAGGGCAAGGGTGACGGTCGTCAGAACCAACAGCGGCTTGATCACCTTTGCGCCCTGTTTTTGGGCCAGCCCCGCACCAACCCGCGCGCCTGCGATCTGGGCGATCCCCATTGCAATGCCGGTGAACCACCACGGTGTTGCCACAACCGCAAAAGCCGCCAGCGCGCCCGCGTTTGATGCGAAGTTTAGCAGCTTTGTGTGGGCGGTCGCCTTGAGCACCCCGTAGCCAGCGAGACCCACAAACGCCAGCATATAGAAACTGCCCGCACCGGGACCGAGTAAACCGTCATACGCTGCACAGAGCGGCACCATGGTGGCCGCAAACACCGCAGGCGACAGACGGCGTGCGCGGTCCACATCGTTCAGGCCTTTCTTGGTTGCAAAAAACACTGCGATCCCGATCAATAGAACGGGCAAGGCATAGCGGATCAGATCGACCGGCAGCACCGACACCAAAAGCGCCCCGCCGATGGAGGCGAAAAACGCGATCACCGCGGGTTTCCATTGTGTCCGAAGGTCCACATGGCCGCCGCGGGCATAGGTGATCGCCGCCGTGGCCGCACCAAACAGCCCCTGGATCTTGTTGGTCGCAAGCGCCGTGACCGGGTTGGCGCCTGCAATGAGCAGGACGGGCACTGTGATGAGCCCGCCGCCACCGGCGACCGCGTCAATAAAACCAGCGGCAAAGCCCGCTGCCATCAACAGCAGCAGCACCTCGAAGGTGACTTCGAACATTCAATTATCCTTTGAAATCGTCCCGGCTGTAGCCCTGCACATACAAAAGAGCCGTCAGATCGCCGTGATTGATGCGGATGTTGCACTCTGCCGCGACCGAGGGTTTGGCGTGGAGCGCCACGCCAGCCCCCGCACGGGTCAACATGCCAAGATCATTGGCCCCATCACCGACCGCAATCACGTCTGCCTCGGAAATACCGAGGCGTGTCGTGATTTGTTCGAGCGCTTCGACCTTGGCTTCGCGGCCAAGGATTGGGTGGCCCACCTCGCCCGTCAGCGTGCCCTCTGCGACGATCAGAGTATTGGCGCGGTTTTCGTCAAACCCCAGTTCTGCTGCGACACGCGCGGTAAAGGCGGTAAATCCACCAGAGACCAGCGCCGCATAAGCGCCATTGGCCTTCATCGTTGCCAAGAGTGCGCGGCCCCCCGGCATAAAGGTGATGCGGTTGTCCAGAACCTCAGTGATCACAGATTCGGAAAGGCCCTTGAGCAATCCCACACGTTCGGTCAGCGCGCCCTCGAAATCCAATTCGCCGTTCATGGCGCGGGCGGTGATGTCTTTGACGCGCGCGCCAACACCGGCTTCATCCGCCAGCTCGTCGATGCATTCCTGCTGGATCATGGTTGAATCCATATCCGCCAGCAGCATCTTCTTGTGCCGTCCCTCAGTGGGTTGCAGCACCAGGTCGACGCTCATGCCTTGCAGATCGTTCCAGACCTCCCACTGATTGTCGGGAAGCGCTTCCAGAGTGAACTCCGCCGCAATGCCGGGGTTCAGCCAATGGGCCTCACCACCGCCCCAAGCGTTCCTCAGCGACTCGACCAATGAAGGCTCCAGCGTCGGATTGGCAGGGTTCACGAGCAGGGTGGCGACATACATGGGTGTTCTCCGTTCAGGGCGGGTTGTCTTCTCTTAACGAGGGCTTACCCGTGGCACCAGCCCGGAGAGGCATGGCCTCCGAAGTTTCCGATTGGCGTCATTCGGGGTCGCAAAAATTTTCCAAAGCGGCGCAAACGGTCGATTTTCCCAGTTGCGCGGAATCGCACCCCCGCATATCGCTGTCGGTGGGACACCCCTCCCCAACGAGGGGCGCTTATCTGGAAGGGTAGCATTGATGGCTATTGCACAACCGGCATCGCGGCCGGCCAATCCGCGTTTTTCTTCTGGCCCCTGCGCCAAACCCCCCACCTATGATCTGTCCAAACTCGCTGGCGCGCCTCTGGGTCGCAGCCACCGCGCTGCCGTCGGCAAGGAGAAGCTTCTCGCCGCCATCGAAGGCACCCGCGAGGTTCTGGGCATCCCTGCAGACTACAAGATCGGCATCGTGCCCGCGTCCGACACTGGCGCGGTCGAGATGGCGATGTGGAACCTGCTGGGTGAACGCAAGGTCGAGATGCTCGCCTGGGAAAGCTTTGGCGCGGGCTGGGTCACCGACGTGGTGAAGCAGCTGAAAATCGACGCCGAGGTCAAGACCGCCGACTATGGCGACATCGTCGATCTGGCGACGGTGGACACCGATAATGACGTGGTGTTCACATGGAACGGCACCACCTCCGGCGTGCGGGTTCCCAATGGCGACTGGATCAAAGACGACCGCGAAGGTCTGACAATATGTGACGCGACCTCTGCCGCCTTTGCGCAGGAACTGCCGTGGCAGAAGTTGGATGTGACGACCTTCTCCTGGCAAAAAGTGCTGGGCGGTGAGGCCGCGCATGGCGTCATCGTCCTCAGCCCCCGCGCGGTCGAGCGCCTGGAAAGCTACACGCCCGCATGGCCGCTGCCGAAAATTTTCCGCCTGACCAAGGGCGGCAAGCTGATCGACGGGATCTTCACCGGTGCAACCATCAATACGCCGTCGATGCTGGCGGTTGAGGACTATCTGTTCGCGCTCGATTGGGCGCGGTCTGTTGGTGGTCTGGAGGGGCTGATTGGCCGCGCCAATGCCAATGCGGATGCGATCCACGCTTTTGCCTATGCCAACGACTGGATCGACAACCTCGCCAATGATCCGGCGACGCGTTCCAACACCTCCGTGTGTCTGAAGTTCACCGACAAGCGGATCAAGGATGGCGCCAGCTTTGCCAAGGCTGTGGCCAAGCGGCTGGAGGCCGAGGGCATCGCCTATGATATCGGTGCTTACCGTGACGCGCCTGCCGGTCTGCGGATCTGGTGTGGCGGCACGGTCGAAACGGCCGATATCGAGGCCATGCTGCCGTGGCTTGCATGGGCCTTCGAGGCCGAGATCGCCGCGCAAGGCTAAAGGATAGCGTCTGGGCGTCAGCCCAGGCTGCGCCAAACCACTCCCGCTATTTCAGGCCGCACCCCGGCCCCCGCAGACAAAGGACCAACGCAAATGGCCCCCAAAGTACTTATCTCCGACAAACTCTCGGACGCCGCCGTTCAGATCTTCCGTGACCGCGGTATCGACGTGGATTTCCTGCCCGACGTGGGCAAGGACAAGGAAAAACTGGCTGAAATCATCGGCCAATATGATGGCCTCGCGATCCGCTCCGCCACCAAGGTGACACCGACCATTCTGGAACAGGCCACCAACCTCAAGGTGATTGGCCGCGCCGGGATCGGCACCGACAATATCGACAAGGACGCCGCGTCGAAAAAGGGTGTGATCGTCATGAACACCCCCTTCGGCAACATGATCACCACTGCCGAACATGCCATCGCGATGATGTTCGCCGTGGCGCGTCAGATCCCGGAGGCCTCCGCCTCCACCCATGCCGGGAAATGGGAAAAGTCCAAATTCATGGGCGTTGAGCTGACCGGCAAGACCCTCGGCGTGATTGGCGCTGGCAACATTGGTGGCATCGTCTGCGACCGCGCCCGGGGCCTGAAGATGAAGGTTGTGGCCTATGATCCCTTCCTCTCTGAGGAAAAGGCCAAGAAGATGCAGGTCGAAAAGGTCGAGCTGGACGAGCTGCTGGCCCGCGCCGATTTCATCACCCTGCATGTGCCGCTGACCGATCAGACCAAGAACATCCTGAGCCGTGAAAACCTCGCCAAGACCAAGAAGGGCGTGCGCATCATCAACTGTGCCCGTGGTGGCCTGGTCGACGAGGCGGCACTGGCAGAGGCCCTGACGTCGGGCCACGTTGCGGGCGCGGCCTTTGATGTGTTCTCGGTGGAGCCGGCCAAGGAAAACCCGCTTTTCGATCTGCCGAATGTGGTCTGCACGCCGCACCTCGGCGCCGCAACGAGCGAAGCCCAGGAAAACGTGGCGCTACAGGTTGCGGACCAGATGGCCAACTATCTGCTGACCGGGGCAGTTGAAAACGCGCTCAACATGCCGTCGGTCACGGCCGAAGAAGCCAAGGTCATGGGGCCGTGGATCAAGCTTGCCGATCACCTCGGTGCCTTTGCCGGCCAGATGACGGATGAGCCCATCAAGGCGATCAATATTCTCTATGATGGTGTCGCGGCGGAGATGAATCTCGAAGCGCTCAACTGCTCTGTCGTGGCCGGCATCATGAAGAAGGTGAACCCGGACGTGAACATGGTGTCCGCGCCGGTGGTGGCCAAGGAACGTGGCATCCAGATTTCCACCACCAATCAGGACAAATCCGGGGCCTTTGACGGCTACGTCAAGGTGACCGTCGTGACCGCGAAACGGGAACGGTCCGTCGCAGGGACAGTGTTTTCCGACGGCAAGCCCCGGTTCATCCAGATCAAGGGGATCAATATCGACGCCGAGGTGGGGCAGCACATGCTCTATACCACCAACAACGACGTACCGGGCATCATCGGCGCATTGGGGCGCACCATGGGCGACATGGATGTGAATATCGCCAACTTCACCCTTGGTCGTTCGACCGTGGGCGGTGAAGCAATCGCATTGCTCTATGTGGATGCGCCTGTCCCCGCGGATGCACGCGCAAAGCTGGCGGAAACCGGGCTGTTCACCCAGATCAAGCCGCTGGAATTCGACGTCGCCTGAGCTGCGCTTGTGCAGGCAGACCTATGAAAGGAACGGGTTCGCCAGGGATGGCGGACCCGAACCTGCGTCACGCGGCACGGCTGCGGATCACCGTGAGCAGGAAGATCAGGGCGCTGGCAAGCGTGAGAAAACTGCCCAGAATCGCCAGCGCATCACCGCCGCCGCTTTGGGCGATGGCGATCCCCGGCGCGATGGTGCCCACCGCCAGCACCGAAATCGCCAGGTGCAGGCGCGGCAACCGACCCTGTGCGGCAGCGGGTACCACGTGGTAATAAAGCCCATAGAGCGCAAAACCGACCCAACCGATCAGGTTCAGATGCGCATGTGCATTTGCCAAAGTGTGATCCTGCGAGGCCGCCATCTGGATGCCCCAGATCATTCCGAGTATGCCCAAACAAACAGCCAGAACCATGAATCCGAATGCAATTCCCTTCATTCCGCGTTCCTTCCCTGGGTGACGGGTTTTCACCTTGCCCTCGGTGTCCCGTTTGCCTTTGTTACCGGTCGAGATGTTATCTCTCCGTGATCTTACCCGGATAAGACCGGGGCTTGCAGAAAAACTGAAAGAAGAACCACTATGACCAGACCCATCTATGCCATTGGCGATATTCACGGACAGACCGCGCAACTGAACCGCGCGCTGGAATTGGTCGCGATGGATGGCGGCGTGGACGCGGAGGTGGTCTTTGTCGGCGACTACGTTGATCGGGGCCCGGACAGCCGGGGCGTGATTGACCAGCTGATGGAAGGTCAGGCGGCGGGGCGCAACTGGACGTGCCTCAAGGGCAATCACGACCGGATGTTTTCATGGTTTCTCGAAGAGTTTCCGCGTGAAGACCCGCATCTGCCGGTAGAGCTCTATTATCTGCAGGAACGCATCGGCGGCGCGGCGACGCTGGCCTCCTATGGGGTGAGCTGTCAGCCGCGGGACCGGACGTCGCTGGTGCATGAAAAGGCGCGTGCTGCGGTGCCAAGCACCCATCTGGAGTGGCTGGATCAGTTGCCCCTGTGCCACCAGACCGAGGAGCTGTTTTTTGTCCATGCGGGCATTCGCCCGGGCGTTTCACTCTCGCAGCAGGTCGAACAGGACATGCTCTGGATCAGGCAGGGGTTCCTCGAACATGCTGCTGCGCACCCGCGATTGATCGTGCATGGTCACACCGCCGAAGAACGCCCGGTCCACTATGGCAACCGGATCGATATCGACTGCGGCGCGGGCTACGGTCGGACATTGGTGCCGGTGGTGTTCGAAGGGCGAGAGGCCTGGTGCTTGACAGAAGAAGGGCGACAGCCCCTGCGTCCTGCCGCATAGACACATCCATATTCCGGGCCGAATGTTATCTCTGCACCCCTTGCAGAAGAGTGTTGTTGATATTGCTCGCGCAATAGGTGTAGCAAGAGGGGCATGACTGACGTCGCGACCTGTTTGCATTCCCCTGCACGGCAGCTCCCTGTCGCCGGTGGCGTCGCGTTATGCTTCACGTTGTCCTGACTGTGGCAGGCTCTCCGAACGGGGTAGCCTGCCACTTTTTTGCAAGGGTCAATGCCCGGTCCAGTCCAGCACAACCTTGCCACTCTGCCCTGACTTCATGGCGGCGAAGCCCTGGGCAAACTCATCGACCTTAAAGCGGTGGGTGATGACCCGGCTGACATCCAGGCCGTTTTGCAGCATGGCGATCATCTTGTACCAGGTTTCAAACATTTCACGGCCATAGACACCCTTGAGCGTGATCGCCTTAAAGACGATGCGTGACCAATCGACCGGGGATTTGCCCGGTGGAATCCCAAGAAGCGCGATCTTGCCACCCATCACCAGGGCCTCAACCATTTGGTCCAGCGCCTGCTGGTTGCCAGACATCTCAAGCCCGACGTCAAAGCCTTCTTTCAGACCCAGCTCGTGCTTTACGTCATTCAGGTCTTCCTTGGCCACGTTGACGGTACGCACCCGTGCGACCTGTTCCGCCAACGTCAGACGGTCAGCGTTCACATCCGTGATGACCACATGTCGCGCCCCGGCGTGGCGGGCGACGGCTGCTGCCATGATGCCGATTGGGCCAGCGCCGGTGATCAGCACGTCTTCCCCCAGCAGATCAAAGCTCAGCGCGGTGTGCACGGCATTGCCCAGCGGGTCGAGGATCGCGCCGATCTCGTCCGGAATGTCGTCGGGCAGGGGCACCACATTAAACGCGGGAAGGCGCAGATACTGCGCAAATGCGCCTTGCTCGTTGACCCCGATCCCGCGCGTGCCGGGATCCAGGTGAAACTTGCCGGAACGTGACTGACGGCTCTCGGTGCCGATCAGATGCCCTTCGCCCGAGCAACGCTGCCCGACCGAGAGCCCGGTCACGTTGCGCCCCAGCTCCACGATCTCGCCTGCAAATTCATGGCCGGTAATCATCGGCACGGGCACGGTATGTGCGGCCCAATCGTCCCAGTTCCAGATGTGAATGTCGGTGCCGCAAATGCCGGTTTTGTTGACCTTGATCAGCACATCATCCGGCCCGATGTCCGGTACCGGCGCCTGCACCATCCAGAGACCCTCTTCGGGTTTGGATTTTTCAAGGGCTTTCATCGTGTTGGGCAGCATGTCAGATCACTCCACAGGCTTTGCCCGCACGCTCAAACGCGCCGAGGGCTCGGGTCAATTCCTCACGGGTCAGGGCGGCATTCATCTGGGTGCGGATGCGGGCCTGGCCCTTGGGCACGACGGGAAAGAAGAAGCCGGAGACATAGACACCTTCGTCAAAGAGTTTGGCCGCCATGGCTTGTGCAAGCTTGGCATCTCCCAGCATCACCGGGATGATCGGGTGTTCGCCGGGCAGCAGGTCGAACCCCAGTTCCGTCAGGCCCTCACGCCAGAATTTGGCGTTCTCGAACAGCTGCTTGCGGAGATCCTCGCCCTCTTCAACCAGACGAATTGCTTCCAGTCCCGCCGCCACGACTGCAGGCGGCAACGAGTTTGAAAACAGATAGGGCCTTGCGCGCTGACGCAGCAGGTCAATCACCGGCTGCGGTCCGGCGATATAGCCGCCGATCGCACCGCCCAGCGCCTTGCCCAGTGTCCCGGTCAGGATATCGACGTCGACACCAAAATGATCCGGCGTGCCGGCCCCATGCGGCCCCATGAACCCCGTCGCATGACAGTCATCGACCATAACCACCGCATCATAACGGTCGGCAATCTCGCGGATTGCAGGCAGGTTAGCCAGATAGCCATCCATGGAGAACACGCCATCGGTGGCCACCATGATGTGGCGTGCGCCGGCTGCACGGGCGTCTTTCAGCTTGGCCTCCAGATCCGCCATGTCGTTGTTGGCATAGCGGTAGCGCTGCGCCTTGCAGAGGCGGATGCCGTCGATGATGGAAGCGTGGTTCAGACTGTCGGAGACAATCGCATCCTCCGGCCCAAGCAAGGGTTCGAACAGCCCGCCATTGGCGTCAAAACAGGCGGCAAACAGGATCGAGTCGTCCTTGCCAAGGAATTTTGCAATGCGCTGCTCCAGCTCGCGGTGCAGATCTTGCGTGCCGCAGATGAAACGGACCGAGGCCATACCATAGCCCTTGTCGTCCATCACAGTCTTTGCAGCGGCAATCAGATCTGGATGATCAGCGAGGCCAAGATAGTTGTTGGCACAGAGGTTGATGACCGCGCGGTCGCCCACGTGGATCTCGCCCGCCTGGGGCGAGGTGATCATTCGTTCGCGCTTGTAAAGACCGTCCGCTTCGATCTGCGTCAGGGTTTCGCTGATGTGGCTGAGAAAAGCATTGGACATGAGCACGACTCCGGTTGTTTTCCGAAGTCTGTCATAGTGGACGTGCATCCGTAAAGGTGGAATTGCATCTTTACGGAAAAAAATCCGCAATCACGGAATTTCCATCTTCTCACCGAAAATATCCCAGGGTGAATTGGCCGAGAGGCCAAGAGGGGCCGCGCCCCTCAACTGTTCTTCACAATCAGGAACACCCGCGCAGCCCCGTCTGGGGCGGCAATCGCGTGCGAAACATCGGCCGCATAGCGGGCTGTATCTCCTGGCGAGAGGCGATCCTCAGCCGTACCGGAGGTCAAGACAACCGTTCCTTCGAGCACCGTCAGTTGTTCCCGCGTGCCGGGCGTGTGTGGTTGGCTGATCAAGGCCCCTCCGGCAGCAAAGCTGATGTCATAGACCTCATGCCCGCCGACATCTTCGGGCGGAGACAGGATGGCGATGGTGCATTGCGCGGCCTTGCTGTCGATCACGGGCACATCCCGCGCGCGCAGAACATCGATGCGGTCTACCGTCTCGCTGGCCTCCAGCAGGCCGGCGAAATCCACCTGAAGCGCGCGGGTGAGGTTCCAAAGTGTTGCAATCGTGGGAGAGCTTTCCCCCCGTTCGATCTGGCTCACCATTGAGCGGCTGACCCCGGAAAGGTTCGCCACCGCTTCCAGGCTCAACCCTTGCGCCCGGCGTGCCTCTTTCAGGCGGGCGGGCAAAAGGGTCAGGATATCGTCTGTTGTGTCCGTCATGACGGAAGTAGTGGCGCGCGCCGCAGTGGCTGTCAATGACGGGACGTCCTGCGGGACAGGTTTATGCTGCGGGTGCATACTGGCGCAAATGGACATGAGGAGTGAGACATGACGGATATCGTGATTCTGGACGGCGCACGCACGGCGATCGGCACCTTTGGCGGTGCGTTGGCGCAAACAGCGCCGATCGATCTGGGCGCGACGGTGGCCAAGGCAGCAATGGAGCGGTCCGGTATCGAGCCTGCGCAAATCGGCACCGTGGTCTACGGCCATGTCATCAACACCGAGCCGCGTGACATGTATTTGTCGCGAGTGGCCGCGATGCAGGCAGGTATTCCCGAAACCACACCGGCGATGAATGTGAACCGGCTGTGTGGATCGGGCGCGCAAGCGATTGTTTCGGGCATTCAGGCCTTGATGCTGGGCGACGCGGAGTTTGCGCTTACGGGTGGTTCCGAGAACATGTCGCGCAGTCCTTTCATCACGCCTTCGACCCGCTGGGGGCAAAAAATGGGCGATGTGAAATCGCTCGACATGATGCTGGGCGCGCTCAATTGCCCCTTTGGGACTGGCCATATGGGGGTGACGGCAGAGAATGTCGCGGACGAGCATGAGATCACCCGTGAACAGATGGACGAATTTGCCATGTCCAGCCAGACCCGCGCGGCAGCGGCGATAGAGGCAGGCTATTTCCAAAGCCAGATCGTACCGGTCGAGGTGAAGGTCAAACGCGATATGGTGCCGTTTGAAGTGGATGAGCATCCCAAAGCCACCTCGCTGGAAGCGCTCGCAGGCCTGCGCCCGGTGTTTCAGAAGGAGGGCCGTGTCACGGCGGGCAATGCGTCGGGGATCAACGATGGCGCAGCGGCACTGGTGTTGGCCACCGGCGAGGCGGCGGAGAAGGCCGGTCTGAAACCCAAGGCACGCGTCCTGGGATATGCCCATGCGGGTGTGCGGCCAGAGGTCATGGGCGTTGGTCCGATTCCTGCGGTGGAGCAGCTGCTGAAGCGCATCGATATGACCGTCGGGGATTTCGACCTGATCGAGTCGAACGAGGCCTTTGCAGCGCAGGCGCTGGCGGTGAACAAGGCACTCGGGCTGGACGCCGCCAAGGTGAACCCCAATGGCGGTGCGATCGCATTGGGGCATCCGGTGGGGGCAACCGGAGCCATCATCACCGTCAAGGCACTGTATGAGCTGGAACGCACGGGCGGTCGCCGGGCGATCATCACCATGTGTATCGGTGGTGGTCAGGGGATTGCACTGGCAATCGAGCGTCTTTGACCTGATCGGGCGGAGGGGCGTTGCCCCTCTGCTCTGGTGCGCATTCACCCCAGGATATTTAGGTTGGAAGAGGGGGCTGAGATCGTCGGCCCCCTTTTTGTTACGCCTTGTTACGCCAGATGCGTGAAGATGAGAGTGGCGAGGACACCAACGATCGCGCCTGCGCCTGCGGCACGTTTCCATGGGCGACGGGCTGATGTATCTTCAGGTTCCTGCGCCTGGGCGATCAGGGCACGTTCCACCAACGTCGGCAGACGCGGGCCAAAGCGGGCCAAGACCAGCGCAGTCTTGCCCAGATCAGACGCGATAGCGCGAGGGCCGATCGAGGATTTGATGTAGTCCTCCACCACCGGTTTTGCGACGTCCCATATGTTGATGCGCGGATCAAGCGAGCGGGCGACGCCTTCGACCACCACCATGGTGCGCTGCAACAGGATCAACTCGGTACGGGTTTCCATGCCAAAACGCTCTGTCACCTCAAAGAGGTAATTCAAGAGCCGCCCCATGGAGATATGCGTGGCGTCCATGCCAAAGATCGGCTCTCCAACGGCCCGCAATGCGCGGGCGAACTCGTCGACATCCTGCGTGGCGGGCACATAGCCTGCCTCGAAATGGACTTCGGCCACGCGTTTATAGTCGCGTTTGATGAACCCATAGAGGATCTCGGCATAGACCCGGCGGGTATAAAGATCGATATGGCCCATGATGCCAAAGTCATAGGCAATGATGTCGCCATTGGCGGCGACCTTCATATTGCCCTGGTGCATGTCAGCATGGAAATACCCATCGCGCAGCGCATGGTTCAGGAACAGCGACAAGACCCGTTGACCCAGCGCGTGCCGGTCGTGGCCAGCGGCATCCAGCGCGTCATTGTCGCCGATCGGCAACCCGTCGGCCCAGCCCAGCGTCATCACCCGACGGGCCGAGTAATTCCACAGCACTGGCGGAAGTTGGAAACCCGCGTCATTGGAGGTGTTGTCCGCGAACTCTGAGGCGGCCGCACTTTCAAGGCGCAGGTCCAATTCGCCACGGACAACGCCATCGAAGTGTGTGATGACATCCATGGGGCGCAGGCGTTTGGCGCCTGGTGCGAAGAGTTCCGCGATGCGGGCGGCGAAATAGAAGGCGTCCACGTCCTTGCGAAAGGCGCGCTCGACGCCCGGGCGGAGTACCTTGACGGCGACGTCCTGACCGGTTTCAGCCAGCTTGGCATGATGGACCTGCGCAATGGAGGCAGCGGCGATCGGCTCGGAAAACTCCGAGAAAATCTCGTCCACGGATTGGCCAAGTTCCTTGGCAACCTCATCCATGGCGACTTCGCGGGGGAACGGAGGCAGCTTGTCCTGCAAGACGCGCAACTGCCGCGCCATATCCTCGCCCACCACGTCGGGGCGGGTTGAGAGCACCTGACCGAATTTAATGTAGGCAGGCCCCAATGCGGTGATTGCGCGGGTTGCCGGCGGCATGGATGGGTCGCCCTTGTAGCCAAGCCACTGGAACGGCCAGCCAAGGGTATAGGCCACCATGCGCAAAGGAGCCGGCGCGTCAAAGGCATCAAGCACCACATTCATGGCTCCGGTCCGCACGAAGGTGGCGCCTGTTCGGATCAGGCGAATGATGTTGTGAGGTCCGCGCATCGATCAGATCTTCCAGCCCGAATGCAGAGCGGCAATGCCCATCGACAGGTTTCGGTATTTGGCGTTTTCAAATCCAGCCTGTTTCACCATCCCGAGGAACGTGTCCTGGTCCGGGAAGTTGCGGATCGATTCCACCAGATACTGATAGCTGTCGTAATCGCCGGCGATCACCTGACCCATACGGGGAATGACGTTGAAACTATAAAGATCATAGAGCTTTTGCATCCCGTCGTTCGGCAGTTGGCTGAACTCCAGCACCATCAGGCGGCCACCGGGTTTCAGCACGCGGAAGGCTTCGTTCAGGGCCTCTTGCGGGCGGGTCACATTCCGGATGCCGAAAGAAATGGTGTAGACGTCGAATGTGTTGTCCTTGAACGGCAGCGCCATGGCGTCGCCTGTGACCCAATCCAGACTGTCGGCCATCTGCGCGGCCTCGGCCCGCTTGCGTCCCTCTTCCAGCATCGGCCGGGTGAGGTCGAGCACGGTGGAGTGTCCGTAGCCCGCGCGTTTCAGAAAGCGAAACGAAATATCGCCGGTCCCACCCGCCACATCCAGCAGGCGTTGACCGGGGCGCGGGGCCAGCCAGTCCATCATCGCATCCTTCCAGATCCGGTGGATGCCGACGCTCATCACATCGTTCATGATGTCGTATTTCGAGGCGACGGAGTTGAAGACCCCCTGCACCCGGCCTGCCTTTTCGTGCTCCGGCACGGATTGAAAGCCGAAATGGGTGGTGCTGTCAGATTTCTCGGTCATGGGCCTTGTCGTCCTCGCAGTTTCGCCCTTGTTATAGAGCGCTCACGGGGCGGCACAATGCGCCCTTCTGTCAGGGGAGTCCTCTAATGCCTGAATTGCCCGAGGTCGAGACGGTGATGCGCGGCCTGCGCCCTTCGATGGAAGGCGCCGTTATCGCGCGCGCGGATGTGAACCGCCCCGATCTGCGCTGGCCTTTCCCGGACCGGATGGCGGAGCGTCTGTCGGGGCGGCGTGTTATGTCGATGCGGCGACGGTCAAAGTACATCCTTGCGGATCTCGATAGCGGCGAGACCCTTCTGATCCATCTCGGCATGTCCGGGCGGATGACCGTTTCAGGCGATCCCCTGGGGCAATTCGTGCACGACCACCCGGCGCAGGAGAAACACGACCATGTGGTGTTCCACATGGACAACGGCGCCCGCGTCACCTTCAACGATCCGCGCCGCTTCGGCGCGATGAACCTGCTGGAGACCGCAACGGCAGAGACGCACAAGCTGCTTGCGGTGCTGGGGCCGGAACCACTGGGCAACGATTTTCACGAGCAGCACCTGATTGCTGCGTTCAAAGGGCGCAGGACGCCGGTGAAATCAGCGCTGCTCGATCAGGGAATCATCGCAGGTCTCGGGAATATATACGTCTGCGAAGCCTTGTTCCGTGCCGGAATTTCGCCACGTCGCGAAACGGGCCGGATCAGCGCCGCGCGCGTCGCAACCCTGGTCCCGATCATCCGCGAGGTCTTGCAGGATGCCATCGCGGCGGGGGGATCCTCGCTGAAGGATTTTCGCCAAGCTAATGGAGAGCTTGGATATTTTCAGCATACCTTTGATGTTTACGGGCGCGAGGGCCACCCCTGTCGCCGTGCCGAGTGTGGCGGTATCGTAAGCAGAATCACCCAGTCGGGGCGGTCGTCCTTCTACTGTGGCAAGTGCCAAAGATAGCTTGAAAGAGCGAACCGCCGTGATAAGGACTGATGGTTCAGGAGCAACAACCGAAAGCGAATTGCCATGGCCTATGAGACGATCAACGTCGATACTCAGGACCACGTCTGCCTCATCAAGATGAACCGGCCTGAAGCGTTGAACGCGCTCAATTCTGTCCTTCTGGGCGAGTTGTGTGCCGCTTTGGAAGAAGCGGACGCCAGCGACAAGGTGCGCTGTATCGTGCTGACCGGCTCGGAAAAGGCGTTTGCTGCCGGCGCCGACATCAAGGAGATGTCGGAGATGAGCTTTGTGGACGTCTTCACCACCAACCTCTTTGCCGATGCAAATGACCGGATCTCGGCGGTGCGCAAACCGATTATTGCGGCGGTCTCTGGCTATGCGCTTGGCGGCGGGTGCGAAGTGGCAATGATGTGCGACTTCATCATCGCGGCCGACACCGCCAAGTTCGGTCAGCCGGAAATCAACCTTGGTGTTGTGGCCGGCATGGGCGGCACCCAGCGTCTGACGCGGTTTGTCGGAAAGTCCAAGTCCATGGACATGAACCTGACGGGTCGTTTCATGACTGCCGAAGAGGCAGAGCGCGCCGGCCTGGTCTCGCGCGTGGTGCCAGCGAAAAAGCTGATGGACGAGGCGATGGGCGCGGCCCAGAAGATCGCGGAGAAATCGGTTCTGACGTCGATGGGGGTCAAGGAGTCGGTCAATCGCGCCTATGAGCTGCCCTTGAGCGAGGGCATGCTGTTTGAACGCCGGGTCTTTCATTCCATGTTTGCAACGGAAGATCAGAAAGAAGGCATGTCGGCGTTCCTTGAAAAGCGCGAAGCGCAATTCCGCGACAAGTAACACGCGACCAGCTGCGCATCGCTGCGTTTGCTGTGACCACATCAATTCGCGTCACGTCTGGCGCATCGGGAAAGCGGGCTTTGGGCCCGCTTTTTTGTTGATGGGTGGCGGTTGTCGGGTCCTGGGGCAATGGTGGCTTGCGCTTTGTGCGCGAATCCAGTATCGACCGCCGTCATACATGCGCGTGCAGCCCGCTCAGGCTAGAATCACGACCGGTGATCCGATCCGGGTTCGGCTGGCATTCGCCATACTTGAATACAACGAACCCGAACATAAGGTCACCATATCATGGCAAATACTCCTCAGGCCAAGAAGCGCGCACGTCAGAACGAAAAGCGCTTTGCCATCAACAAAGCTCGTCGTTCGCGCATCCGCACCTACCTGCGTAAAGTCGAAGAAGCCATCGCCTCCGGCGACAAGGAAGCCGCAACCGCAGCCCTGCGCGCGGCGCAGCCCGAGCTGATGCGCGGTGTCACCAAAGGGGTGTACCACAAGAACACGGCGTCCCGTAAAATCTCCCGTCTGTCGGCGCGTGTGAAGGCGCTGGCATAAGCCACAGCAGGCTTTGTGACAGGCGATTCCGGGGGCACAGCGCTAGCGAGCTCTATCCGGATTTCAACATAAAAAAGCACCGCCAGAGGCGGTGCTTTTTTGTTTGAAGGATTTCGGTCACTTCCGTCGAGTCGCAGAGATTCTTTGCCGGGGAAGCCCGAGTCAACATCATAGTTTCGTTGCCGCTCCACGCCGGAAATTGCTACCACTGTTCCAGCGATTCATTCGCTGGGGGGACAGGCTGCTCGCAACAATCCTAACGGGCATTAGGGTTGTTATGGCCGGTGATCCGCGCGCTGCGCGTGGCACTGGCAACGGTATTCTATCGGCGTCTTTGGCCGATACCGTGCTTTTGGCATCTGTCCTATCACAGCGAATAAAGGGCGAGCGTTTTTTCGTCGCGGACGTTTGTGTGTTGCCGCGCGTTTTACAACGTTGTTTTCGGTTTTCGAAACACGTGAAGGCCAGTTTGCTTGCAGGCTGGCGGCGTTCTTTCTGTGCCCGATCGCCACCGGATTGTTCTGAAAGGAACAGTCAGACTGGGACGAAACGATAGGCCGAAAATCCGGCCATAACACAGGATGCGTGAGGCGCAGCATGACAGAGGACACATGGGGTCTACTAAGAAAACGTTTGCTAAAGACGGTCGGGCAGAACAACTTTACAACATGGATTGAGCCGCTTGAGCTGGATCAGGTTGACGGGGGGGTTGCCACCTTCCACGTGCCCACGAACTTCATGGGCAACTATGTCAGCCAGAACTTTGCGGATTTGATCCTGCATGAATTCAACATGTCGGGTGAACCCGTTCAGCGCCTCGCGTTCAAGGTCGCTGCCAATTCTCCGACTCGGCCGGTGCAACCGTCCGTAACCGAAGCCATTGAAGCGCCAGCGCCCGTGTCTGCGCCTGTGGTGGACCAAGGTGGGTCGCAGGAGGGGGCTGCCGCTGTGAAATCGCCCCTGGAAGACCTGCAAGCCGCGCCTCTGGATCCGCGCTTCACGTTCGACAGCTTTGTCGTCGGCAAGCCCAACGAGCTTGCCCATGCGGCCGCACGCCGCGTAGCCGAGGGCGGACCCGTGACCTTCAATCCGCTGGTGCTCTATGGCGGCGTGGGCCTTGGTAAAACGCACCTGATGCATGCGATCGCCTGGGAGCTGAAAGAGCGCAATCCGGACCTGAACGTTCTCTACCTGTCGGCAGAGCAGTTCATGTATCGCTTTGTGCAGGCCCTGCGCGAGCGCAAGATGATGGACTTCAAACACCTGTTCCGTTCCGTGGACGTGCTGATGGTGGATGACGTGCAATTCATCGCCGGCAAGGATTCCACCCAGGAAGAATTCTTCCACACCTTCAATGCGCTGGTGGATCAGAACAAGCAGATCATCATTTCCGCGGATCGCGCCCCCGGCGAGATCAAGGATCTTGAGGATCGTGTGAAATCCCGCCTGCAATGCGGCCTGGTGGTGGATCTGCATCCCACCGACTATGAGCTGCGCCTGGGCATTCTTCAGACCAAAGTGCAGCAGAACCGCAAGAACTATCCGGACCTGAAAATCGCCGATGGTGTGCTGGAGCTGCTTGCGCATCGCATCTCGACCAATGTGCGGGTGCTTGAAGGCGCGCTGACCCGATTGTTCGCTTTTGCCTCGCTCGTGGGGCGCGAGATCGACATGGATCTGACCCAGGATTGTCTGGCGGATGTGTTGCGTGCCTCCGAGCGCAAGATCACGGTGGAGGAAATCCAGCGCAAGGTCTCGGAGTATTACAACATCCGCATGTCCGACATCATCGGACCCAAGCGTCTGCGGTCCTATGCGCGGCCGCGTCAGGTGGCGATGTATCTGTGCAAACAGCTGACCAGCCGCTCGCTGCCGGAAATCGGCCGTCGGTTCGGAGGGCGTGACCACACCACCGTGATGCACGGGGTGCGTCGCATCGAAGAGCTGAAGACCATCGACGGGCAGATTGCCGAAGACGTCGAAATGCTGCGGCGCGCGCTCGAGGCGTAAGGTCGCCATATATCGACAGGCTGCGCCTCAACTTTGCCTGTCAGGAGATCACGGCCCCGGAATGCCCACCGGGGCCGTCTTTATTTGGGACGCGGCAAATCAGACGCATCCCCAAGGGGATTTACGACTTTCGGTGGTGGCGTGGCTCTCTGCTCTTGACCCCCGCCGCAATCCCTTGGAGAAATCAATAAAAACCTTGTGTTGAAGGGTCAGGGCGTTAATCTGCCGCTCCGCTCGAACCACATGTTTCCAAAGACTGCCAGCCGAAGAGGATAGAGGGAAATGAAGATCAGCATTGAACGCGCAACGCTTCTGAAGGCTGTGGCGCAGGCGCAGTCGGTGGTTGAGCGCCGCAACACCATTCCGATCCTCGCAAATGTTCTTATCGAGGCCGAGGGCAGCGATGTGATGTTCCGCGCCACCGACCTTGATATCGAGGTGGTCGACAAGGCGCCCGCACAGGTCGAGCGTGCCGGAGCCACCACCGTCGCAGCCACCACCCTGCATGAAATTGTGCGCAAGCTGCCGGATGGCGCATTGGTCACCCTGACTGCGGATGCGGCCACCGGTCGCCTGACGGTAGAGGCCGGCCGGTCGAACTTCTCGCTGGCGACGCTGCCGCGCGAGGATTTCCCGGTGATGGCCACTTCGGAGTATCACTCCAACTTCACCGCCAACGCCGCGATGCTGCGACGCTTGTTTGACAAGTCGAAGTTCGCGATTTCCACCGAGGAGACGCGGTATTACCTGAACGGTGTCTATATGCATGTGGCCACCGGCGAGAGCGGTGGTAAGGCCCTGCGCTGTGTGGCGACCGATGGACACCGTCTGGCCCGCATCGATGCGGACCTGCCGATGGGGGCAGAGGATATGCCCGGCGTCATCGTGCCGCGCAAGACCGTGGGCGAGTTGCGCAAGCTTCTGGATGATGACGAGATGGATATCGCCGTGTCGGTTTCCGAAACCAAGGTGCGCTTTGCGGCGCCGAACATTACCCTGACCTCGAAGGTCATCGACGGCACATTCCCTGACTACACTCGCGTTATTCCGGTCGGCAACACCCGCCGTCTCGAAGTTGATGCGAGCGAGTTCGCCAAGGCGGTGGATCGGGTTGCGACGGTGTCTTCGGAACGCTCCCGCGCGGTGAAGCTGCAGCTGGACGAGGACCGCCTGGTCCTGTCGGTGAACGCCCCCGATAGCGGCGCTGCCGAAGAAGAGCTCGCCGTGGCATATAGCGACGAGCGGCTGGAGATTGGTTTTAACGCCAAATACCTCCTTGAGATCGCCAATCAGGTCGACCGCGAAAACGCCGTGTTCATGTTCAACTCCTCTGGCGATCCGACCTTGATGCGCGAAGGCAGCGATGAGAGCGCGGTCTATGTAGTCATGCCGATGCGCGTCTGACGCATCGCTTGGAACGGGCCTGACGGCCCGGCCTCCGGCGGAGGTATTTTGGAAAAGATGAAGGCCCGTGCTGGCACTGACGTCCCTGTTCATGTCTCATTTCCGCTCGCATCTGCGGGCGGATTTGCATTTGGATGCGCGCCCTGTTGCGATCCACGGCGACAATGGTGCGGGCAAGACCAATATCCTTGAAGCGGTGTCGCTGTTTTCGCCAGGACGCGGAATGCGGCGGGCGTCGGCTGCGGATATGGCGCGCCAACCCGAAGCTCTGGGCTGGAAGCTGAAAGGGGTGTTACAGACCCGCGGCCAGGCCGTTGAGGTCGAGACCTCCTCGGAGGCGGGCAATGCCCGTCAGGTGAAGATCGACAACAAAGCCGCCAGTCAGGTCGCCTTGGGGCGCATCGCGCGCGTGGTCTGGTTGATTCCGGCGATGGATCGTCTGTGGATTGAGGGCGCCGAGGGCCGGCGGCGGTTCCTGGATCGGATTGCGCTCAGTTTTGATCCCGATCATGCCGAGGCGACGCTGACCTATGAGAAGGCCATGCGCGAACGCAATCGCCTGCTCAAGGACAATGTGCGCGATGCTGCATGGTACCGCGTGCTGGAAGGGCAGATGGCAGAGGCCGGGTTTCGCATCCATCAGGCCCGCGTCGATGCGGTGGACCGGTTGGTCGCGGCGCAGGCAGAGGCGGAAACCGCTTTTCCGGTGGCCGATTTGAAGCTGATCCAGGCCGAGGGTGAGATGCCCGCGAGCGCCGATGCGTTGCGTGCCGCGCTGGATGCAGGGCGCATGCGGGACTTGTCCGTCGGGCGGACGTTGGTGGGGCCGCATCGCAGTGACCTGATGGGGGCCTATGTGGCCAAGGGACTACCTGCCAAGGATTGCTCCACTGGTGAGCAGAAGGCGCTGTTGGTGTCGCTAATCCTTGCCAATGCACGGGCGTTGCAAGCCGAGGAAGGGGCTGCACCGATCCTCCTGCTGGATGAGGTGGCAGCGCATCTGGATGCGGGGCGTCGCGCCGCACTCTATGACGAGATTTGCGCGCTTGGCACGCAGGCCTGGATGACGGGAACCGGTCCGGAACTGTTTCAGGAACTGGGGCAACGGGCACAGCATCTGAAGGTCACCGATCAGGATGGGACAAGCGAAGTGATTCAGGAATGACGCTGACCATCTGGGATCTCGCCATATATGCCAGCGCTGTATTTGTTCTGTTCCTGACGCCGGGGCCGGTCTGGCTTGCACTGGTGGCGCGCTCCATGGCGGGCGGGTTTCACGCGGGCTGGCCGCTGGCATTCGGCGTCGCGGTGGGCGACGTCTTCTGGCCGCTGATTGCGGTTGTCGGGGTCAGTTCCATTTCTGCGGCATCAGAACTGATCGCGGTGGTTTTGAAAGGTGTCGCGGTGGTGATGTTCCTCGTGATGGGGATCAGTACGATCCGCGGCGCAGGGCAGCCGATTGCCGCCAATCGCCAGTTGACCAGACCGGGGCGCTGGGCGGGGTTTGTCGCCGGGGTCATCGTTATTCTGGGCAACCCGAAAGCGGCGCTGTTCTACATGGGGATCTTGCCGGGGTTCTTTGATCTGACCGTGACAACAGCACAGGACATCGCGGCGATTGTCGCGGTGTCGATGGCGGTGCCGTTGATCGGGAATGTCATCTTGGCTGGCTGTGTCAGCCGTGTGCGGCTTCTGTTGTCGTCCCCCACCGCACTGAGGCGCATGAACCTTGGGGCTGGCTACCTGTTAATCGCGGTTGCCTGCATCATTCCCTTTACCTGAGCAGCCACTGCTCCAGATAGGGCACAAGCGCTTCGGCAGGGGGGGGCATGTCGCCATGTTCCATGCAGAACCCCGTTGCAAGCACGTGGTTCAAAAAGGCCTGGATACCTTCGGCCAGTATCTCCGGGCTGGCGTGGACGGGCAGGGTGCCGGCGGCCTGCATCCGGGCAATCCAGCCTGCAAACAGGGCGATCTGGCGCATAAAGCCCTGCGTGACCACCTCGTCCACCTCTGCGCCAGTGGTGCCGGAGTAGCGCAGCAACAGATCGAAGATCATTCTGTCCTGGGCAATGAAATCCAACAACGGTGCAAGCCGGTGCGCGATCTCTTGCGGCGTCCGGGGCTCTGGCGCGGCTTCCATGGTCTCGATGTGTTGCATCACGCGGGCGCCCAGAATCACCGCCAGCAGCCCGTCCTTGTCGCCGAAATGGGAAAAGAACGTCCCCTTGGCGACCCCGGCACCAGCGACAACATCCTCGACTCGCAACGCGGAGACACCGTTGGCGTCGATAATGTCTTCCGCAACGGACAGTAGCTTCGCCCTTGTTTCCAAACGACGTTTCTGCGGCGCGCGTGACATGTGTGATGCTCTCCCGGCTAAATATTGTGACCACGGTCAATTATTAAATTGACCGTGGTCGAATTTTCAGCCAATAAAATGACCGAAGTCACATTTAGCAATGCGGAGGACCTCATGTCCACACGAAAGATCATCATCCTGAACGGCCACCCTGGCGAAAAATCCCTCAACAAGACACTGGCAGAAGCCTATCGCGATGCCGCGAAGGGCGCTGGCCACGATGTGCGCTACCATGACCTCTCTGCCATGGAATTCGACATGGATTATGGCATTGGCGGATACCATAACTACAAACCCCTCGAACCAGATCTGGAGGCTTTCCTGACGGATCTGGAGTGGGCCGAACATGTGGTGCTCACGACGCCGCTGTGGTGGGGCGCGCTTCCGGCAAAGCTCAAGGGCGTGTTTGACCGGGCCTTGCTGCCGGGCCGCACCTTTGACACGCGCAACACCTCGATGCTGGGTTTGCCGGCGCCGATGCTGACGGGCAAGACGGCCCGGGTCCTGCTGACCTCCGACACGCCCGCGGTGTTCCTGCGGTTGTTCTACAGCAACGCGGTCAAGAAGATCCTGTCGCGCCAGATACTCGGGTTTGTCGGGGTCCGGCCCACCCGTTTCACGTCTTTTGCACCCGCTTCGCACCCGGTCGCTTCGACCGTGGCGGCCTGGTGTCAGAAAGCTTCAAGACTGGGAGAGCGAGCCGCATGATTCCCTAAGAAAAAAGGGGGCTTGCGCGTGACATCCCGCCCCGGAACGCGTATAAAATCGACAGTTAAGAATAGGAAGGCGTGAATGTCCGAAAACGAGCAAACTCCGGCAGAATATGGCGCAGATTCCATCAAGGTTCTCAAGGGGTTGGAGGCCGTGCGCAAACGGCCCGGAATGTACATCGGCGACACCGACGACGGCTCCGGTCTGCACCATATGGTCTATGAGGTGGTGGACAACGGTATCGACGAGGCGCTGGCCGGGCATGCGGACCGCGTCACGGTCACGATCCACGCCGATTCCAGCGTCTCTGTAAGCGACAATGGCCGCGGTATCCCTGTCGATATTCACGCCGAAGAGGGCGTTTCCGCGGCCGAGGTCATCATGACCCAGCTACACGCGGGCGGGAAGTTCGACAGCAACTCCTACAAGGTGTCCGGTGGTCTGCACGGCGTTGGCGTTTCGGTTGTGAACGCGCTCTCGGATTGGCTGGAGCTGCGCATCTGGCGCAATGGCAAGGAACACGTCGCGCGTTTTGAACGCGGTGATACCGTGAAACATCTGACCGTTGTGGGCGACTGCGGCGATCGTACCGGCACCGAGGTGCGCTTCCTTGCGTCGACCGACACCTTCTCCAACCTCGAATACTCTTTCGAGACGCTGGAAAAACGCCTACGGGAACTGGCGTTCCTGAACTCTGGTGTGCGTATTGTCGTGGCGGATGAACGCCCGGCAGAGAGGCTCGAGAGCGAGCTGTTCTACGAGGGTGGCGTCAACGAGTTTGTCAAATACCTCGACCGCTCCAAGACCCCGGTGATGGACGCGCCAATCTACATCAAGGGCGAAAAAGACGACATCGGTGTCGAGATCGCCATGTGGTGGAACGACAGCTACCACGAGACCGTGCTGCCCTTTACCAACAACATCCCCCAGCGCGATGGCGGCACCCATGTGGCGGGCTTTCGGGGGGCGCTGACCCGGACCATCAACAGCTATGCACAGTCCTCCGGCATCGCCAAAAAGGAAAAGGTCTCTTTCACTGGCGATGATGCTCGCGAAGGTCTGACCTGCGTGCTGTCGGTGAAAGTGCCGGATCCGAAATTCTCCTCTCAGACCAAGGACAAGCTTGTGTCCTCCGAGGTGCGCCCGGTGGTCGAGAGTCTGATGGGCGAAAAGCTCGCGGAATGGTTCGAAGAAAACCCCAATGTCGCCAAACAGGTGGTCGGCAAGATCATCGAGGCCGCCCTGGCCCGCGAAGCTGCCCGCAAAGCGCGTGAACTCACCCGCCGCAAAACTGCGATGGACGTGAACTTCCTCGCCGGCAAACTCAAGGATTGTTCCGAGAAAGACCCCTCGAAGACCGAAGTCTTCCTCGTCGAGGGGGACTCTGCGGGTGGCTCTGCGCAAACCGGACGTGACCGTCAGACCCAGGCCATCCTGCCCTTGAAAGGCAAGATCTTGAACGTGGAGCGCGCCCGGTTTGACCGGATGCTTTCCAGTCAGGAGATCGGCAACCTGGTAATGGCGCTTGGCACCGGTATCGGTCGCGATGAATTCAATATCGAGAAGCTGCGTTACCACAAGATCGTCATCATGACCGACGCGGACGTCGATGGCGCCCACATCCGGACGCTGCTGTTGACGTTCTTCTACCGCCAGATGCCGGAGCTGATCGAAGGCGGGTATCTCTACATCGCGCAGCCACCGCTCTACAAGGTGAGCCGTGGCAAGTCCGAGGTCTATCTGAAGGACCAGGCCGCGATGGAGGATTACCTCATCAACCAGGGGGTTGATGGTGCGATCCTGCGTCTTGGCGACGGTTCTGAAATCGCTGGTCAGGATCTTACCCGTGTGGTGGACGAGGCGCGCCGTCTGAAGCGTCTGTTGGATGCGTTCCCGACCCATTATCCGCGCCATATTCTCGAACAGGCTGCGATCGCGGGGGCGTTTGTCCCCGGTGCGGTGGACAGCGACCTGCAAGGTGTGGCTGACAAGGTGGCAAGTCGCCTTGACCTGATTGCGCTGGAATACGAGCGTGGCTGGCAGGGGCGGATCACGCAGGATCACGGTATCCGCCTGGCGCGTATCCTGCGCGGTGTGGAAGAGGTGCGGACCCTGGACGGTCCGATGCTGCGGTCCGGTGAGGCGCGCAAGACCGGCAGCTTCACCAAATCCCTGCAAGAGATTTATGGCACACCTGCCGTGCTGCACCGCAAGGATCGCCAGCAGGCCATCTATGGCCCGCTCGACCTGCTCAAGGCTATCCTGGAAGAAGGCGAGAAGGGGCTGACCTTGCAGCGCTACAAAGGTCTGGGCGAGATGAACCCGGATCAGCTGTGGGAAACCACCCTGGACCCGGATGCCCGGACCCTGCTGCAGGTGCGCGTGGATGATATGATCGAAGCGGATGATCTGTTCACCAAACTGATGGGCGACATCGTGGAGCCGCGCCGCGAGTTCATCCAGAAAAACGCGCTGAGCGTCGAAAACCTCGACTTCTAGTGCTTACAGGATCGCGCATGTAATTGCGCGATCCCCGCTCCGTTGTGCGGGTTCCGCTTGGTCCTGCGCGAAAGTAGACGGAACGTCCGAGAAACGTATGCTCTGCGACACTTGAGGCGCAGAGTGCAGCCCGGCTGCGGGATTGACGGTCCCGCGACTGATGCCGGGGGCGTTGGCTTGGGCCGGGTTACCTTTTTGCGGCCCGGATCTCCCGCTCCAGCGAGTCGAGGAACCGCGACCGATCCGCCTTCGAGAACCCTTTGCCCCCGCCCTGCATCCCCAAAGGGTTGGCGGCACGCAAATCGGTCATCAGATCGCGCATCGCCAGTTGCTGGCCGATATTGGCCTCGGTAAAGCGCTCGCCATTGTGGCGCAGCACCCGCGCGCCGGCCTCGATGCATTTGGCGGCCAGCGGGATGTCTCCCGTCACCACCACATCGCCCGGCCCGCAGCGTTCGGCGATCCACATGTCGGCCACATCCGCGCCTGCATCCACGATGACGTTTTCCACCAGCGGGTTTTGCGAGGGCCTGAGGCCGCCGTTGGAGACCACAAACATGCGCCACTTGTGGCGGGTGGCGACCCGCTCTGCCTCGGCTTTGACCGGGCAGGCGTCGGCGTCGATGTATAGCGCGCTCACTCTGCTGCCTTGTCCTTTTTGGCGGGTGCGTCTTTTGTCGCCTCTGCCTTCTTTGCCGGGGCTTTCTTGGCCTTGGAGGGCGCGCGCAGGTCCTTGTATTCATCCGGGATTGGCATCCGGTTGAAGGCATCAAGCCCGGCGATCTTATAGGCCTCGGCCAGGGTCGGATAGTTGAAGGTGTTCTGCACGAAGTAATCCACCGTACCCTTGAGGTTCAGCACCGCCTGGGCAATGTGGATCAGCTCGGTGGCGCCCTCACCGACGATCTGCACGCCCAGCACCCGGCGGGTCTTGAGCGAAAACAGCATCTTCAGCATGCCGTGCTCCAGCCCCATGATATGCCCGCGCGAGGTTTCGCGAAACCGCGCGATGCCGACCTCATACGGGACGCCGCGCTCTTTCAGTTCTTCTTCGGACATCCCACAGGTGGACATTTCCGGCACCGAGTAGATGCCATAGGGGAACCACGGGCTTTCTGGCACGGTGGGCACATCCATCGCATGACAGGCCGCAACGCGCCCCTGCTGCAGCGAGGTGGAGGCCAACGATGGATGCCCGATCACATCGCCGGTGGCATAGATATGGGGCACTTTGGTCTGATAGGTCTTGCGCTCCACCTCAAGGCGGCCGCGATGATCGGTCTCCAGCCCCACGGCCTTGAGGTTCAGCCGATCCGTGTTGCCCATGCGCCCGGCGGCAAACAGCAGCATCTCGCCGCGCACGTGGCGGCCGTTTTCCAGCGTCACTTCGATATGGCTGCCTTCATCCTCGATGCTCTCGATCGCAGATCCCAGCCGCAGATCGACGCCATTTTCTCGGATCTGGTGGGTAAATTCCTCGATCAGCCGCTGGTCGATGAAATCAAGGAAGCTGTCGCGTGGCTCGATCAGGGTGACGCGAACATCCAGCGCTGAAAACATGGTGGCATATTCCACGCCAATGACGCCTGCCCCCACGACGATCAGCGAGCGCGGGATTTCCTCCATCTCCAGGAACTCGTCGCCATCCACCACGGTCTTGCCGTTAAAGGGCACGGTATCGGGGCGATAGGTGCGGGTGCCGGTGGCGATCAGGAATTTCTCGCCGGTGACACGGGTGGTGTCGCCCGCCTCGACTTCCACCTCGACTTCATTTGGGCCGGTGAAATGCGCCATGCCCGCCAGCATATCGACGTGGTTGCGGTTGAACTGATGTTCCAGCACGTCGACCTCGTGATCGAGCGTCATATGCAGGCGCGCCTTCAGGTCTTCGGCCTTGATCTGATCCTTCACCCGGTAGGCGCGGCCATAGAAACTGCGCTCGCGCCAGCCGGTGAGGTTCAGCACGGTTTCCCGCAGCGTCTTGGAGGGCACCGTGCCGGTATGAACAGAGACCCCGCCCAGGCGATCCTTGCGGTCAATCACCAGCACCCGGCGCTTGAGCTTGGCGGCCTGAATGGCGGCGGTGCGGCCAGAGGGGCCGGAGCCGATGACGATCAGGTCATAGTCGAACTTGGAAGGGGTCTCGGTCATGGTGTTACTCCCGGTAGAGGGCGTCTGCGTGGAAGGAGACATGCTCCTCCATGAAGGTGGAGACAAAGAAGTAGCTGTGGTCATAGCCCTTCTGCATCCGCAAGGTGGCTTCCTGACGGCGTTCCGCGATGGCACTGGCGAGCGCTTCGGTTTTCAGCAAGTCGCCAAATTGATCCGCCGTGCCGGTGTCGATCAGAACGGGACCGTCAAAGCCCACATCGCGCATCAGGAGGGACGCGTCATGTTTGGCCCAGAGGCTCTCATCCGCACCAAGGTAGGCGCTGAGCTGTTTGCGGCCCCAGTCGCTGTTGGTGGGGTTGCAGATCGGCGCAAAGGCGGACACCGACCGGTAACGCCCCGGCAGGTTCATCGCCAGCGTCAACGCGCCGTGACCGCCCATGGAATGGCCGGTGATGGCCTGACGGGACATGTCGAGGTTGAACTGTTCGCCCAGGAGCGCGGGCAGTTCTTCGGCCACATAGTCCCACATCTGGAAATGCGGCGCCCATGGGTCTTGGGTCGCGTTGACATAAAAGCCCGCACCCTGTCCCAGATCATAGGCCTCGTCATTGGCGACGCCTTCGCCGCGTGGGGAGGTGTCGGGAAACACCATGGCGATGCCTTGCTCGGCGCACCACGCCTGCGCGCCGGCCTTTGTCATGGCGTTTTCATGGGTGCATGTGAGGCCGGAGAGATACCACAGCAGCGGCACCGGGCCGTCCTTGGCCTCTTCGGGCAGGAACAGGCCAAAGGTCATGTCGCAGTTGGTGGCGGAACTGGCGTGGCGGTAGACGCCCTGTGTGCCGCCAAAGGCCCGGTTCTCGGCCAGGGTTTCCATCGAAGTTGCCATCGAGACCTCCATAATTCGGTGTTGGCTCATCGCTAACGGGGCAGGGCGAATTAATCCAGTGCTGGCACGTCGCCTCGGCCCGTTTTTGCGCCAGAGAAGCTTGCAATTGGCTGAAGATCGCTTTTCCAAACAGGCTGAGTTGGTGTTTAGGACTGTGCCTGACCTTGGGGAGGCGTGAAGCGCCTTCCCGGGGGGAAGGTCAGGCGCTGTCCGGCCTTACGGCCGAACTCACAACAGCGTATTCGCCCAAGCGATGACAAAGGGCACCGTCACGATCGACACCACAGTCGAAATCAGGATCGCTGCCGAGGCCCGTTGCGGCGCAACGCCATAGTGTTGCGCCAGCATATAAACATTGCCCGCCACCGGCAGCGACGCCGCAGAAATCGCCACCGCCGCAGAAAATGGCGTAACCGGCATCAACCACAGCACCCCCGCCGCCACACCCAAGGGGTGCAACACCAGTTTGGCAAACGACAGCCAGCCTGCGACCTCCACCCGTTCCGCGGATTTGGAGGCCAGTGATGCGCCAATCGCAAACAAGGCACCGGGGGTGGCTGCACCGCCCAGAATCGCAAGGAAATCATTCATCGGCGTCGGGATCGGCACCTGCCCTGCGGACCATACAAGACCGGCAACAATCGACAGGATCATCGGGTTTTTCAGCAGCCCCACGCCCACCAGTCGCAGCGTTGCAAGGCTCAGCCCCGCGCCGCGATGGGCATTGATCAGCACCACGATCAGCGAGGAAAACACCACCAGATCCACCGCCAGCACCAGCATCATCGGTCCGACAGCCCCCTCTCCAAAGAGGATCACCATCATCGGGATGCCAAGAAAACCGACATTGCCGATCGCTGCGCATTGGGCCTCGACCGCGGCGGTCGAAATATCCTGCCGCCGCAGCATCGCCACTACGGTCGCCACCAGATAGACGCCAAGCGTGCCCGCCAGATAGCCGATGATCAGATTGGGGTCGAAAATCTCTGCAACAGACAGGTTCGCGGCAAAGCGAAAGATCATCGCCGAGAGCGGAAAGAAGAACACGAATTTCGTAAGATAGGCTGTCGCCTCATCGGTGAAAAACCGGGTGCGGCCCGCCCAGTAGCCAAGGCCGATGATTGCAAAGAACGGAAGTGTGCGAAAGAAAATCTCGGCCATCGCGGAAATTGGTAACCTGAGTTGACCAGAAGAAAAAGCGTTTTTGCGTTCAGGATTCAGGGCGATCACGCGACTGTCGCTTTCCTGCTGCTGTCGGGTGCGGTATGGCTGAAAAACTGCAGTCCGCCACAGGGGCTTGAAAAAGCCCTTTGGGCAGGTGGAGTGCCAGACGTTAGGGCTAGCGCAGTCAAAGGGGGCAAGGGACGGCCCCGGTTGCGCGGGAGGAGGATGGAAAGAGTGACGAACCAGAGCGCAGCTGTCGTGCGCAGGGGGCGGAAGTTTGATCAGGTGCTGGATGGGGCTCGCAAGGTCTTTTTGGCCGATGGTTTTGAAGGCGCCAGTGTTGACGATATTGCCCGCGAAGCCGGTGTTTCCAAGGCGACCCTATACAGCTATTTTCCCGATAAACGCTTGTTGTTTATGGAAGTGGCGCGCAGTGAATGTGCCCGGCATGCCACCCAGCAACAGGACTTTCCCGAAGGCTCCAGCCCGCGTCAGGTGCTGACGCTGGTGGCACGCCATATCCTGTCGGTGATCCTGTCTGACGTGGGCCAGAAGATCTATCGCATCTGTGTGGCCGAGACCGAACGCTTCCCCGATCTGGGGCGGGAGTTCTTTGCCAGCGGCCCGCAGGTCGAGCGCGAAAAGCTCAAATCCTATTTGCGTGCTGCTACCGCACGGGGCGAATTGCAGATCGAGGATTTCGATATGGCAACCGAGCAATGGGCGGCCTTGCTGCGCACCGATCTATTCCCGCGGATGATCTTTAACCTGCGCGACAGCGTTGCGGAGGCTGAAATTCACCGCGTCGCGGACGCCGCTGTCGACATGTTCCTCGCCCGCTACGGGGTCTGACGGAGCGATCCCGCGCGCTGAGACTTCGGCGCTGGGCGAAGTGTTTGTCGTGGGCAGCCCCCCGCATCAGCGCTAGGGTGTTCCCATGGCAACACCACGTTTTGATATCATCGGGCAGGCTATCGCGGATGCCAGTCGCACCCGGATGCTCTGCGAGCTGATGGAGGGGCGCTCCTTCACCAATAAGGAACTGGCCAGCGCCGCCGGGGTCACGCCCCAAACCGCGTCGGCGCATCTGCGTCTGTTGCAGGATGCGGGCCTCGTGGTGGCAGAAAAGCGTGGGCGCTGTGTGTTTCACCGCCTGTCCGGACCAGAGGTCGCGCAGGCGCTGGAACAGCTCGCGGCGATTGCGCCAATGGACAGCCTTTACCGGGCGCAGCGGCGCAAGGCAGGTGGGCTGGCGCAGGTGCGCAGCTGTTATGATCACCTCGCCGGACCGCTCGCGGTGGCGATGACCGATGCGCTGATCGCGCGCGGGCATCTGCGCGAAGAAGGCGGCGGCTTTCATCCGGTTGCGGGCGAGATCTGGGCGGGGTTGGGCGTGTGCCTGCCAGACCGTGTTACGCGCGCGCCCTTTGCACGGCCCTGTATGGACTGGACAGAGCGGCGTTTGCATATCGCCGGTCCCATGGGGCGGCAGATCCTGACCCATGCGCTGGAGGCAGGGTGGCTGCGGCGTCCACTGCGCGGACGTGGGCTGGAGGTGACCGCACCGGGGCACCGCGCCCTGGAAGAGCGGCTGGGCCTTGGTAGCGCACTTGCGGGGCTCTCAGGTCTCAAAAGCTGCGAAGAGGCTTGATTTGCAGCGCAAATGCGCGGACCTTAGAAGGATGAACCAACAGAGCACCGGGGCCTTCCCGCCTTCGCCACCGCCCGAGCAGATCGTTTTCCACCGGAGCGAACTTTCTGTGATCATGTCGCTTTATGGTCGCATGGTTGCCGCCGGGGAATGGCGCGACTACGGCCTGTCGCATCTGCGCGAAATGGCCGTGTTTTCCGTATTTCGCCGCACCGCTGAGAATCCGCTTTATCGGATTGAGAAACGCCCCAAGCTGCGAAATCGGCAGGGGCAATATTCGGTTGTGGGGATGGACGGTCAGATCCTGAAACGCGGCAATGATCTCAAAACAGTGCTTCGGGTTCTGGAGCGCAAATTGATCCGCGCCGTGGAATAGCCGTGGATTAAACGGCGGTTGCGCCGCAGTTCACGGGTTTTTGGGGGATGGCCGGGGCCGCGCGGGGCCTTTGGCCCCGCGCGGCCCCGGCCCGGATCGGATCGCTTACGCGATCCCACCGTCTCTTAATTGCGAGGTTTTCGCCAGACATCCATTAAGGGCGGTTCAGCCCAAGCGTTTATGGGCGGTCACCGGCCCGTCACCCTGTTCTAAAATGCGGGTGATGGCGGCCTGAAGGGGCTCCAGCGTCACCGCCATGGTATGGGCATTGGCATGCAGCAACATCAGCGGGTCACGCACCCACCCCACATGGCCCTTCCAGAACAAGAGGTCCCCCCGCTCATAAGGGCTGCCCTCGGGCAAAAGCCTGCCCAAACAGGCCTCCTGCGGACCGCTGTCGCCGGGGCAGTCGATACCGCAGGCATGGCAGGACAGTTGCACCAGACCGGAACAATCAATGCCAAAGCGGCTATTGCCCCCCCAAAGATAAGGCGTACCCATGAGCGTTTCGGCGACTGCCACCGGATCAGACGCGCGCGTGTCCAGCGGGGTCAGATGGACCAGCGGCACAAACCCCTGATCTGTCTGGGCAAAACGCGCCTCTGTGCCCCGAACCGCCAGCTGACTGCCGAGGCTGAGCGAGGTCAGCTCCGGCGATTTCAGATCTGCGCGCGTATAGGCATGGGTGGCGGGGGCGCTGACCCAATGGGTCATGGCAAGCGGGTCTGCCAGATGATCTTCGGCCACCCAACCCGTGTAGCCATCCTTTTCGGCGCGCAGGTGGCACCAGCCGTCTTGGCGCGACAGGATCTCGGCGTGATCGCCCATCAGCAATTGCCGCTCGCGCGCGCTGTTTGGCGCATTGCACAGGTCTGCAACGGGGCGGGAGATGCGGGTGCGGGTCATGACAGTCCCAGCATTTCTGGTAGGGCCTGAAACAAGGCGCGGGTGCCTTGACCAACGCCGCCTTTGGGCCGTGCGGGCAGGCTGGAGGGGCTCCATCCAAAGACGTCGAAATGCATGTAGCGCGCATCACCGGCAAAGCGGCGCAGGAACAAAGCGGCGGTGATCGCCCCGGCAAATCCCCCCGCTGGGGCATTGTCCAGATCGGCAATACCGGGCTCGATCATGGCCTCGTAGGGGTCATGAAACGGCAGCCGCCAGACCGGATCCGCCGCGTCCTGTGCGTTGCTCGCCAGTGTCACCGCATCGCCCTCGCGGTCGGTAAAAAACGGGGCAATGTCGGTGCCGACAGCCACCCGTGCCGCCCCGGTCAGGGTGGCCATGGAAATCAGCAGATCGGGGGTGTCTTCCTGAGCCAGCGCCAGCGCATCGGCCAGCACCAGACGGCCCTCGGCATCGGTGTTGTTGACCTCAACCGTCAGCCCCTTGCGGGAGGTGAAGATATCGCCGGGGCGGAAGGCAAGGCCGGAGACGGCGTTTTCGACCGCCGGGATCAGCACCCGCAATTGCAGCCTGAGACCCGTCGCCATAATCATATGCGCCAGTCCCAGCACATTTGCAGAGCCGCCCATGTCTTTTTTCATAAGCGCCATGCTGGCACCGGGTTTGAGGTTCAGACCACCGGTGTCGAAACACACGCCCTTGCCCACCAGCGTGAGCGTCGGCCCCTCGTTGCCCCAGCGCATATCGATCAGGCGCGGCGCGCGGTCCGCGGCGCGGCCCACGGTGTGAATGAGCGGAAAGTTCTGCGCCAGCAAATCTTCGCCGATCACGGTGCTCACGGTGGCTCCGTGCACCTCGGCCAGCGATTCGACGGCCTGCTGCAACTCTGCCGGTCCCATGTCCTCGGCGGGGGTGTTGATCAGCGTGCGGGTGAAGGTTTCGCCTGCGGCCATCGCCTCCACGCGGGCGGCGTCAACGCCGTCGGGGGCGATCAGGCAGGCCTTGGCTCCAGTGGTTTTTGCATAGCGATCAAAGGCATATTGCGCCATCAACCAGCCGAAGCATTCGACCTCTGCTGACAGATCCGCGGGCAGATCCGAGGCCAGCGCATAGGTGCCTTCGGGCAGTTTTGCAGCGGCTGCGGCCAAAAGGAATCGCTGGCGCTGGCGGGTTTTGGGCGTGCCTGCACCGATCAATGCGCCGCGGATGGTGCCATCTGCACCCGGCAGCACCACAACCTGCCCCCATGCGCCGGCAAAGCCCATAGAGCGCGCCCAGCCTGCGGTGGTGCCGTCCTGTTGCGCCAGCCAGGCGTCCAGTGTGCGTTCAGTGACGATGTGCAGGGGAAGCCCCGCGTCGGAGGCGGGGGCAAAGGTTGGAACGGCCAGATTGGGCACGGCAAAATGGGGCTGCATGGACAGGTCCTCTTGGTATGGCTTGGGTCTATCACCTCTTGCCACCAGAGTATCCGTCGCAGCCGCCGCCGCAAGCCCAACCGGGCCGTACTCAAAACCCACATGGATGCGCCGCTGTGGCGGCGAGTCCGTCAGACCGAAAGGTCGTGTTGTTCCCAGACCGCCGTCAGCGAGCTTTCGCCAACGCGGATCAGGCGGAACAGCGTTGCTGCCACCGCCGGAGAATCTTCGGCATCAATGGCGTTGGTCACATCGCGTGCGATATTGGCCATGGCCATCATGCCGATCTGTTCCGAGATCGCGATCAGCGAGCGCGCGCTCTTGCGCAGGTTGTCCACGTCGCTTTGGCGCCACAGGCGCTCGCAATGCGTCAGGCGCACGGCGAGTTCCTCGATGGCGCGGCAGACGACGTCCTCGGCACTTGTCTCGCCAAGCTGTGAATAAAGATCAGTCAGCTTTTGCGGGTCCAAGTGGACGTTTTCCCTATGATTGACTGTAAGTATGTTAGCCACCACTATTCACCCCGTATTCGGTATGCCCCCACGGCATAGGCCCAATCTGCGCCGCACTGGTTGTCAAAAGGTTTCGATCCGAAACGTATATCTCTCGAATTTGGTGTGAATTGCGGTTATCACACCCGACAGTCGATAACCCGAGGTGTATGACATGGACTATGCAAAGCCCCTGCCGAACTATTTGGTAACCCGTTACCATGGCTGGAAAGCGACCGCCTACGAGGAGAACCAGGGCTGGTATCGCCGCCTGGCCAAGGAGGGCCAGCGCCCGCGTGCCATGGTGATTTCCTGCTGTGACAGCCGGGTGCATGTGACCTCGATCTTCGGGGCGGATCAGGGCGAGTTCTTCATCCACCGCAATATTGCCAATCTGGTGCCGCCCTATGCGCCCGATGGCGACCACCACGGCACCTCGGCCACGGTCGAATATGCGGTGACGGTGCTGAAGGTGGCGCATCTGATCGTGCTGGGCCATTCCCAATGTGGTGGCGTTCAGGGCTGTATCGACATGTGCAAGGGGCACGCACCGGCGCTGGAGGAAAAGACCAGCTTTGTCGGGCGCTGGATGGACATCCTGAAGCCGCGCTTCACCGCGGTCGAGGACATCGTGGATGAGCAGGAACAGGCGCGTCAGTTTGAGCGTCAGGCGGTTGTGGCCAGCCTTGAAAACCTGATGACCTTCCCGTTCATCGAGAGCGCGGTGAAGTCCGGCGAGCTGAGCCTGCATGGGCTCTGGACCGACATCGGCGAGGGCGGGCTGGAGTGCTACGACCCGAAATCGAGCACGTTTCACCCGGTTTGAGAGGCCACTTGATCCGCTGACAGCCCCGGATATCCCCGATTCCGGACAGGGCAAAGCCCCTACCCGGGCGCGGGAAGGGCGTCCGGGGGCGAGCTGCGGCAGCAGAAGGTCAGGTCTGGTTCGCCGCCTTCAGCATCTGGGCCGCTCGCGCATAGCCGCCTGAGGCGCCATCGACGAAATGCATGTGATCGTCCTGCATGGGCGAGGGAACGATGCAGGTCACAAGGGCCTCGTCCTGCGCGTGCAGCCCGTAGCGGGCGATACGCTTGGCCTGCGCCTGGATCAGCAGTGCTTCGAGCGCCATGCGGGTCTCGTCACTGCAATCCAGTGTCATCTTCAACCCGTCATCAAACTTGCGGAAATCCGCATTGGCGGTGATCGTGTTGCGATAGTGCGTTGGATCAAACCCGCCGGTCGGGCGTTTGCGCAGGAACATCAGCGCCGCAAAGGCGGATTGGAAAAACAGCGAGACTGTTCTGAAAATTGCAGGTGTATTGCGGCGCGACAATCGCGCCTCCACGCTCAAGCCGGGGGGCGGGAACTGCATGTCGGGCCCGGTTTCCGGCAGCGGGTGGCCTGCGCGTTCCGATCCGGCGACCTCGGACAGGATTTCTGTCACCAATGCGTCGAACTCTTCTGCCGAGGCGTCGGGATGGGGTAGAACCAGCAGCGACAGGATCTGACCATGGACCGCGGGCACGCTGTTCCAGCGGCAAGACAGCCCTGTCAGGTCAGGGGATTGAACCGGGTCTGCCGGGGCGATTTCAAAACGGCCCGCTTTCATTTGCTCTTCGAGCCAGGCCAACCCGCCGCCCTCGAACATTGCATAGTCCAGATGCTCGGACGCGGCAAAGCGGGCCACCCGCACGTCACGGCCAGCGCGACGAACCTCCGCTACGGGCAAGAGCGCCGCGCGCAATTCGACCGCAAATTCCTGCGCCACCCAGGCGCGCAGTTTGGCAAGCTCTTGCCGGGCAATCTCCGCGAACTGCGGCGGCAGCGCAAAAGAGGTGCCATCGCCGCCAAACACAAAGGGAAACGGCGCGTGGTCAAAGGCATTCATCAGCGCGGCAATGGAGGAGGCCCCCACCATATTGACGGTCTTGTAGTGCCCCTGCGCCAGCAGCCCGGTCGAATCCACGATGTCGCAGCACCCCACCAACCAGTCCTGAGGCAGTGGTGCAAAGCGATCTCCGCGGGTCAGATTGGCAAAGGTGCGCACCTTTGGAAGCTGAGCGTAGAACGGATCCTCGAGCGTCATCTTGGGGCGGTCTCCAATACGGGCGGCGCATCCCCGCGGCGGGGGCCTGCGTGATAGATGCAGCATCCGGGGCATGCGACAAGGGGGACTCGCGCAGCCGTGACAGGCTGTGGACGCGCCGTATCCGTGTGGTTTTTCCAATCTTGCGGCGATGAGCGTCAAGATACCGGATAATTCGCCGGAAAGAGGGGAACAATTCACGCCTTGAACGCGTTTGTTGCTGAATCGCGCCTTTCAATGCAGGCGCAGAAACTATATCACACCGCGAGCCGGTCATGAGGCCGGACAATATTGGAGAAACAAACATGGGTTATCGCGTCGTTGTCGCCGGCGCCACGGGCAACGTGGGCCGTGAAATGCTGAACATCCTGGCCGAGCGCCAGTTCCCGGTGGATGAGGTTGCCGTTCTGGCGTCCCGTCGCTCGTTGGGCACTGAGGTCACATTCGGCGACAAGACATTGAAGACCCAGGATCTCGACACCTTCGATTTCACCGGCTGGGACATGGCGCTGTTTGCCATTGGCTCTGACGCGACCAAGAAATACGCACCCAAGGCGGCAGAGGCCGGTTGCGTCGTGATCGACAACTCGTCGCTCTATCGCTACGATCCGGACATCCCGCTGATCGTGCCCGAGGTGAACCCGGAGGCCGTGCACGGCTATTCCAAGAAGAACATCATCGCCAACCCCAACTGCTCGACCGCGCAGATGGTTGTGGCGCTGAAGCCGCTGCATGACCGTGCCAAGATCAAGCGCGTTGTGGTGTCGACCTATCAGTCGGTCTCCGGCTCCGGCAAGGACGCCATTGACGAGCTCTGGGATCAGACCAAGGCGCATTACAATCCGACCGATGATTACGAGCGCAAGGTCTACCCCAAGGACATCGCGTTCAACGTGATCCCGCATATCGATGTCTTCCTCGACGATGGCTCCACCAAGGAAGAGTGGAAGATGGTCGCGGAAACCAAGAAGATCATCGACCCGTCGATCAAGCTGACTGCGACCTGTGTGCGCGTGCCGGTCTTTGTGGGCCACTCCGAGGCGATCAACATCGAGACCGAGGACTTCCTTGATGAAGACGAGGCCCGCGACATCCTGCGCGAGGCACCGGGCATCATGGTGATCGACAAGCGCGAGGACGGCGGCTACGTGACGCCGAAAGAATGCGTTGGCGATTTTGCCACCTTCATCAGCCGTATCCGACAGGACTCGACGCTGGATAACGGTCTGAACCTGTGGTGTGTCTCGGACAACCTGCGCAAAGGGGCCGCGCTGAACGCGGTACAGATCGCCGAGCTCTTGGGCCGTGAGGTCCTAAAAAAGGGCTGATCGCCAGCTAGAAAGAAGGACAGCGCCCGACCTATCGGCCGGACGGTGACTACCTTCCATCGGCCAATATCCGATCATCGAGAGGCGTCCTACGCGGGCGCCTCTTGCTTTTTTGCCCTGCGCAGAAGACGCTCGCCGCATCCTATTGTCAGCTCGGTGATTTTGATGCGCTTTGTTCTCTCTTCTGTCCTTGTTGGGGCTGCGGCCCTGCTGTCCACGACCGCATTGGCGGAGACCTTTTCCGCCACCAGCCGCGTCAGCGCGGTGACCGTCTATCCCAGCGAGGCATTGATCACCCGCACCGCTGAAGTCACGCTGCGCGCAGGCCGCCACCGGATCGTGATTGGCGGCATGCCTTTTGTGGATGAGATCGAGAGCCTTCGGATCAGCCATCCCGGCGCGCGCCGGATCGGGCTCTATTTGCGCGAGAGCTTCCCGGTCTTGGAAGACGCCTCAACGCCCGAGCAAGAGGCCGCTGAGGCCCGTGTGGCAGAAATCGAGGACCAGATAGACGCGCTGCGCCGGACCTCGGAGGAGGCGCGACTGGCGGCCGAAGGGGCCGAGGCGGCGATTGCCTTTCTCAACGCGCTCAATCGGGGTGAGGGGGCCGCGCTGCCCGATCCCGATCAGTTGCGCGCGTTGGTGAGCACGGTGCGCGAGGAAACCGCCGAGGCGCGCGAGACCATTTTGCGGGCCAAAGCGCAGGAGCGCGGGTTTCAGCGCCAAATGACGGATCTGGAGGCAGATCTGGCCCGTGCACAGGCGGAGCTTCAGGCGCTGTCGCAGCAGGATGAAGAACAGATGTTCCTCGCACTGGATGTCGAGGCGGATGCGGAGGTGACGGTGCCGATCAGCCTCAGCTACCCCAATGATGCGGTGTCATGGGGGCCGTCCTACGAGTTCAGTCTGGAAACAGGGGTGAGGCCGCAGGTTACCTTGCGCCGGGATGTTATGGTCCAGCAGGCCACCGGCGAGGACTGGGTGGAGGTGGCACTGCGGGTCTCTACCTCGACCCCGGATCAGCGGATCAATCCGCATGACCTGCGCCCCAATCGGCGCTGGATCGAGGACGCGTACGAGGCCAAGCAGCGGTTCACATCAGAGAGCCGGGTGATGAGCGACGTCGCCGAGCTGGCAGTCGAGGCCCCGGTTATGGCTAAGGAAGCTGGTTCATCATTTGGTGTCGTCGCCAGCGAGGCGGGGGTTTCTTACAGTTTTGACGCACCGGTCAGCCTGCGCTCGGGGGCGGAGCTGGCCTATCTGAACCTGCCGGACGTCACCTTTAGCGCAGAGGTCTCCGCCCGGGCCGCGCCGCGCCGCGATCCCACCGCCTTTCGCATCGCGCGCATTGTAAACACCAGCGGCGAGGAGTTGCTCGCCAGCGCCAACAGCCGCTTTTTTGTCGACGGAGAGCTGATCGGGTCCGGGTATTTCGAGGGGCTGCCCCCCGAGGCGGAGCGGGATCTGGGCTTTGGCCCCATTGATGGTGTGCGCATCAAACGGGATCTTCTGGATCAGAGCGAAGGCGGGCGCGGCGTGATCTCGCGCAGCAACCAGCGCGACACCGTGGCGGAGATCGAGGTGGAAAACCTCACCGGTCAGGTCTGGTCGGTGCGGGTGCTTGATCTGGTGCCCTTCAGCGAACAGGAGGATCTGGAAATCACATGGTCTGCCAGCCCCACGCCCTCAGAAGAAAACGTCGACAAACAGCGCGGCATCCTTGCGTGGGACCTGGAGATGCAGCCCGGATCGGTCCGGATCATCACGCTCAATACCCGTCTGGATTGGCCCGAAGGCAAGGTTCTGCGGTAGCGCATGCGGGGTGCGCGATCTTTCAAGAGTATAGAAAACTGTACCTTTGGGCCGCGAAGGAACCAATAGAGTGCCCCAATTTCGCCTCTCATACAGGTACCCTTGAACCAGAGTGGATTGGAGGGTGAACCATGAGTTATGATGATCGGACCACCGAAAACGAGGACCTCGCCTACGGGCAGACCGCGTGGGGATGTGCAAGCACGCGGGCGCGTCTGGACTCGGAATCGATGATGCTTCTGCGGGCCAATCTCAGCGAGCCCATGACCAAGGCGGACAGCTGGCCGACCCTGCGCGAGATGCTGCGCGGCAAGGGGTTTGACATGAAACCGCGTGCCGGGCGTCTGCGTCTGGTGGATCTGCAAAGCCGGGTGGAGATCTGTACCTTCGGTTTGCTGGGTCACCCGCGCGTGGAACTGGAGAAACGTTTCGGCGGTCTGCCTCAAATGCATTGAAGGCATCGCCCGATGAAGCGAACCCGCCGTTCCCTTGGGCAAGCGGAACGGCGGGTTGTTCGCATTGGCAGAGACCTTGCTTCAGTCGGTGCCGTGCGCTGACCATCTTGACGCCAGCGCGCGTGCGCTCTGTGCCAGCAGGACCACATCGATCCCGACCGCGAGGAACTGCGCGCCCATGTCTGCATAGGCCTGTGTCGCCTCTTCGGTGACACCAAGAATGCCGGGCGCTTTGCCTGCGGCCTTGATCCTTGTGATGGCGTCGGCGATTACCGCGCGCACCTCCGGATGGGCGGAATTGCCCTGATGGCCCATGTCGGTGGACAGGTCTGCCGGGCCGATGAAGATCCCGTCGATCCCCTCGACCGCGAGGATTTCATCAAGGTTCTCAATGCCGATGCGGTTTTCCACCTGAAGCAACAGGCAGATCTGCGCGTCTGCGGTCTGGATATACTCCGGCGTGCCGCCAAAGCGGGTGGCGCGCGCTCCGGCCGCGCCGACACCGCGTGTGCCCTCGGGCGGATAACGACAAGCGCGCACCAGTTCGGCGGCCTGATCCGCGGTTTCCACCATCGGCACCAGAACGGTCTGCGCGCCGGCATCCAGCACCTGCTTGATGATCCAGGTCTCGCCGATCGGCACCCGCACCACCGCTTCGGCGCTGGATGTCGCAAGTGCGACCAGCTGGTCGCGGATCGAGCGGATGTCATTGGGCGCATGTTCGCCGTCGATCACCAGCCAGTCAAACCCCGCAGTGCCCATCAATTCGGTGGTGATCGCCTCGCCGAAGCTGCACCAGCAGCCGATCTGACGCTGGCCCTTGGCGAGGGCCTGTTTGAAGTGGTTTTCCGGCGCGGCCATGTATAACCTCTTTTATTCAAATGAAATCTCGACTGTGCCGAAATCGGCAAAATCGGCGTGTATCTGGGTTCCGGGCGGGCACTCAACAGGGCGGATGAACGATCCCGACAGGACGATATCGCCCGCCTCGATCTGTTGTCCATAGTCCGCCATGCGCCGCGCCAACCACAGCACGGAGGTGGCGGGATCGTCCAGCACGCCTGCACCCAGCCCGGTTTCCACCACTACGCCATCGCGTTTCAGGATCGCACCGACGCGGCGCAGATCAAAGGCGTCAACCGCGTGCCTGTTTGCGCCCATCACAATGCCCGCATTGGCGGCGTTGTCGCTGATGGTGTCGGTGATGATCCGCGCCTGCCCCGTGGCGGGATCGGCGCGCAGGATGCGGGTGTCGAGGATCTCCAGTGACGGGGCCACATAGTCGGTGGCTTTCAGGATGTCCTCGCGGGTGCAATCGCGGCCCGCAAGCGGGGATTTCATCACAAAGGCGATCTCGGCCTCGACGCGGGGTTGGATAAAACGCCCCTCTGGCACGGTGCTGGCATTCTCAAACAGCATATCATCGAGGAGCACACCCGAGTCCGGCGTGGTGATATTCAGCGCCTGCTGCATGGCGCGGCTGGTGAGGCCGACCTTCCAGCCGATTTTGCGGCGACCCTGCGCCAGTTTCTGCGCCACCAGCGCCTTTTGCACCGCATAGGCGTCATCCAGCGTCATGCCCGGATAGGCGAGCGAAAGGAGACCGCATTGCTGACCTGTCTGCTCGGCGCGCAACAGCTGGGCGGCGGCCTCTGCGTGTTGATCCGGCGTCATGCCTCATCCTCCACGGTGTTGCGCAGAATGCCGATGCCTTCGCCTTCGACCTCGATCACGTCGCCGGGTTTCAGGAACCGTGGCGGATCAAACCGCGCACCGGCGCCGGTGGGGGTGCCGGTGACGATGATGTCGCCCGGAACCAGCGTCGTGAAGGTAGAGATATAGGCGATCTGACGGCGGATCGGGAACAGCATCCGGGAGGTGCGATCATCCTGACGCAGCTCGCCATTGACCTTGGTGGTGATGCGCACGTCATCAAGCTGCGCTGGCGCAGTAAAGGGCACCAGCCACGGGCCGATGGCACCGGAGCTGTCCCAGTTTTTGCCCTGCGTCACGTTGAATTTGGCATGGCGCACCCAGTCGCGGATTGTGCCTTCATTGCAGAGGGTTATCGCGGCGATATGGTCATATGCGTCTGCCTCAGGAATGCGGCGTCCGCCCTTGCCGATGACAATGGCGATCTCGCCCTCGTAATCCAGTTGCGGGCTTTCCGGCGGGCGGATCAGGGGACGGTCCGCCCCGGTAAAGCTGCGCGCAAAGCGGGGAAATAGCGACATGTTGGGCGGGGCGTCTTGTCCGTCCTTATATTCTTCGTTGCGATTGGGAAAGTTGACGCCGACGCAGATGATCTTTTCCGGGCGAGGCACCGGGATCTGATAGGTGATCTGGTCGAGGGAATGGGTTACATCCCGCCCCTGCGCGGCTTGGGCGAGGGTGTGGAGACCTTTGTTTTCAATGACTTCTCGCAGGGTGGGCCACTTGGGGAACTCTGGCGAGAGGGCGATTGCGCCTGCGTCGGTGATGACGCCATAGAAGGTTTCAGCGGCGGCGGTGTAGGTGGCAAAACGCATCAGGTCAGTCCTCGTGCAATTTCTGTGATCACATCATGGGCGCGCATGATGTCAGCCTCGGTTGTTTCAAACGCGCCCGCCTGAAACCGGATCACAAGCGCGCCGTCAACGCGGGTCTGAGTGAGGTAGATGCGACCGTCGTCATTGATCCTGTTGACCAGCTCAAGGTTCAGCGCATCAAGGTCCGTGGCCCCATCAGGCGCAAAGCGGAAGGTCCAGAGCGACCACATCGGCGGGGTGACGATCTCAAAATCCGGCTCTTGCGCAAGCGCGTCGTGAAGCTGGCGTGACCATGCAACGTGATTGCGGATGCGTTGTCGCAATCCTTCAATGCCGTAGGTGCGGATCAGGAACCAGATCTTCAGCGCGCGGAAGCGGCGGCCAAGTGGCACGGACCATTCCGAATAGTTGATGATGCCGTCGTGACCGTGGGTCTTGAGGTATTCCGGGCTGATGGCGAGGGTGCGCACCAGATCGTCCGCGTTTTTCAGGAAATGCGCCGAGCAATCAAACTGCGCGCCGAGCCATTTGTGCGGATTAAAGACAATACTGTCCGCCCCCTCAATGCCCGGCCAATAGGCGCGAAACTCCGGGCAGATCATCGCGGAACCGGCCCAAGCGGCATCCACATGGGTGTAAAGCCCGTGGTTTTGCGCCACTTGGATGCAGTCCGCGATGGGATCGGTGGCGCCGGTGCCGGTGCCGCCCACACAGAGGATGACGCCAGCGGGGTGAAGACCTGCAGCCTTGTCGGCCTCAATGGCGGCGTCAAGGGCGGCGGGGTCCATGCCGCGCCAGTCGCCTTTGATTGGCACGCGCACAAGGTTGGCCTGACCGATGCCCGCAACCCAGATGGCGCGGTCCACCGACGTGTGCACCTCGGCCGAGCAATAGATCCGCAGGGTTGGCTGGCCTGCGAGCCCCTGTTGATTGCCCTGCCAGTTCAAGGCCCGTTCGCGCATAGTGAGCACGGCGGCAAGGGTGGCGGAGGAGGCGCTGTCCTGGATGACGCCGCGAAATTCGCTCGGTAAGCCAAGGGATTGGCGCAGCCAATCCATCATCCGGGTTTCCATTTCGGTCGCCGCCGGAGAGGTCTGCCAGAGCATACATTGCGGGGCGATGGCGGAGGTCAGGAATTCTGCCAGCACCGAGGGCGCGGCGGCGTTGGAGGCGAAATAGGCAAAGAAGCGCGGGTGCTGCCAATGGGTGATGCCGGGCATCACCTTTTCCTCAAAATCGGCAAAAATCGCCTCCATCCCCTCGCCTTGTTCCGGCGGGGTCTCGGGCAGGGCGGCCAGCATATCACCGGGTTTGGTCTGCGCGCGCACCGGGCGCTCGCCTACGGTGAGGTGATAGTCCTGCGCCCAATCGGCGACCTTGCGGCCCCAGGATGCAAAATCGGTCCAGTTCATGTAATGCTCCATTGTTCGTGCCGAAGGCACGGACAGCGCCTGACCTTCACCGTCAAACCGAAGGTTTGCCTTCGGCAAAGCGGGAAGGCGCTTCACGCCTCCCAAGGTCAGGCGCCGCCCTCTGGTGTGTTACGGCGCGATGATCGGCTGTGCCTTGAGGTCACTTTCGCGGATTTCTGCACCGTCAAACAGCGAGCCTTCTTCGAACCAGCTGCGCGGTGCGGGCGCGCCCCAGAGGGTCTGGCGTTGCGGGTCGGTGAGGGACCATTTGATCGGCTCCAGATCCGCGTCACAGGTCTGATAGTCCGAGCAATAGATCTCAATCCGGTGGCCGTCAGGGTCGCGCACATAAAGGAAAAACGCGTTGGAAATGCCGTGGCGACCGGGGCCGCGTTCGATATTGGCGACATAGCCGGTGGTCGACATCAGATCGAGGAGGTCAATGATGTTGAGCGGGGTTGGCACCCAAAAGGCGGTGTGGTGCAGGCGCGGGCCGGTTCCATTGGTGAAGGCCACATCATGCACGCCGCCCTTGCGGTGCATCCATGCGGCCCAGACGCGGCCGGACTCGTCATCCTCGGTATATTCAGTGACGCGAAACCCCATCTCGCCATAAAAGGTGATGGCATCGTCGACGTTGGCGGAGAACATGTTGAAGTGGTCGATGCGCAGGGGTTTCACGCCGTTATAGAGCCTGTACTGCTGATGGATCGGGGGCAGGCGGTCCATCTTGACGTAAAACTCCAGCGGCACACCCCATGGATCGCGGGTGCGGAAGCTTGGTCCCATGAAGGGGCGTTCGATCCACTCCACCGGCAGGCCCTTGCCCTCAAAGAAGGCGGCGGCTTTTTCGAGTTCGGGGGTATCAAAGAGTTTGAAGCCGAGGCAGGACACGCCCGCCGTGTCGGATTGGCGCAGGATGATACAGTGATGGCCGCGTTCCTCCATCGCGCGCAGATAGACGCGGCTCTGGTCCTCGTGGGTCACTTGCAGGCCGAGGATGTCGACGTAGAAGGCGCGTGAGGCGGCAAGATCGGTGACGCCGTATTCAACATGGCTGAGGCGGGTGATGTTGAAAGGCGGATAGAGGGTCGGTGCGGGAATGGGCATGTCGGGTCTCCTCCGAATGGACAGGCCGAATGTTAGGGCGACATGCGAGGGGCTCTGCCCCTCGCGCTCCCCGGGATATTTGGGAGAATCTGAAGGCCTCAGGCGCCGAGGCGGGGGATCTTGTGGTGCCCGGTGGCAAAGCCGATGTGCTTTTGTTCCATGTAGAATTCAAAGCTCCAGTCGCCGCCGTCGCGCCCGATGCCGGATGCTTTGACGCCACCAAAAGGCGTGGGCAGGTGGCGGACGTTTTCCGAGTTCACCCAAATCATCCCGGCCTCAAGCTGGTTGGTGAAGCGCATGGCGCGGGTCACATCGTTGGTCCAGACATAGGCGGTGAGGCCGTATTGGGTGTCGTTGGCGATGTTCAGCGCCTCGTCTTCGTCGGTGAAGCGGATGGCGGTGAGGACCGGGCCGAAGATTTCCTCGCGGGCGATGGTCATCTGATTGGTGGCCCCGGTGAAGAGCGTGGGCGTCACAAACCAGCCGGTGTCGCCGTGGCGGCTGCCGCCTGCGGCGACGGTTGCGCCGTCGCGGCGGGCGATGTCGAAATAGGAGGTTACCTTGTCGAAGTGGACCTTGTGAATGAGCGGGCCGACCTCGGTTTTGGGATCAAGCGGGTGGCCGACCTTGATGCTGTTTACACGTTGGATCAGTTTGGCCTCAAAGTCGTCGGCAATGCTGTCCTGAATGAGCAGGCGCGAGGAAGAGGTGCAGCGTTCGCCATTCAGAGAATAGATCATGAAGATCGCGGCATCGAGCGCGCGGTCCAGATCGGCGTCGTCAAAGACCACCACCGGGTTTTTGCCGCCAAGTTCAAAATGCACCCGTTTCAGGGTCGGCGCGCCTTGGGCCATGATCATCGAGCCGGTTTTGCTCTCGCCGACAAAGGCGATGGCCTTGATGTCGGGGTGTTCGGTGAGCGCCTTGCCTGCGTCCTCGCCCAAGCCATTGACGAGGTTCCAGACCCCCGCAGGCAAGCCCGCGTCATGGGCAATCTCGGCAAGGATGCGGGCGGTGAGCGGCGAGAACTCTGCCGGTTTATGGACCACGGTGCAGCCTGCGGCGAGGGCGGGCGCGATCTTCCACGTCGAGAGCATAAAGGGCGTGTTCCACGGCGTGATGACGCCGACGGGGCCGATGGGCACGCGGGTGGTGACGTTCATCAGCGTGGGCGAGGGCAGCATCTGGCCATCGCGGGCCGAGAGCGCACGGTCGGCAAAGAAACGGAAATTCTCAGCACCGCGCAGGGCGGCCTTTGACATGAAGCGCAGCGCCTGACCGGTGTCCCAGCACTCGCAGAGCGCGATTTCCTCCGCCCGGGCAACAATGCCATCGGCGATGCGGTGCAGGATCGCCTTGCGTTCACTCGCAGGCAGGTCGCGCCAGGCGGGGAAGGCGGCTTTGGCGGCCTTTGCGGCGGCATCAATGTCGTCTGCGCCACCGCGGGCAACAGAGCAGATCACGCTTTCGTCGACAGGCGAGGTCGTTTCAAACGTCTGGCCAGAGGCAGCGGGGCGGGCCTCGCCGTTGATCAGGTTGGTGATGCCGGATGCCCGGTGTTTTTCAAGAAAACCTGCGAGTTTGTCGAGGTTGGAGGCGAGGTCGCTCATGCGGGGTCTCCTGCGCTCAGATGGTCGCGGATGGTGCCGCATTTGGGGGAAAGCTCGGGGTCGATGTCGCGCATCTCCAGCGACAGCGCGATGGGGTGGGTTTCCATCGCAGGCGCGAGGAAGGCGCGGGCGGCGTCAAAGATCTGTTGGGTGGCGGCCTTGCGGGCCTCAAGCGAGCGACCGCCGCGCAGGCGCACCGAGATATCGAGATACATGTGGTCTGGGTTGCCATCAGCGATGCTGATATAGTCGGCGGCAAAAGCGCGCACCCGCACGCCCGCCATGGGCAGAATACCGGTGTCGATGGCGGCGCGGCGGATGTGATCGCACAGGCCTTGTATGTCGATAAGCTGCGCCAGCCGGGGCGCGTAGTCCAAGGTGATATGGGGCATTCGGGTCCTCCTCCCAAACTGCTTAACATGTTATGTTTGTGCGGCATCCCTGTCAACGGGTGCGGCGAAAAATACTTAACTTTGATAAGTGATTGCCAAGGCAGGGTTTGGCGGCGATACAGGTCTGCATGACACATGCATTGCCCAGAACCGACCGATCTTTGCCTATTGCCTTGTTGCGCGCGCGCGAACGGGTGATGGGGCCGGTGCGACAGTTGTTGAACGGCCAGGATCTGACCGAACAACAATGGCGCGTGTTGCGGGTGGTGCAGGAAAGTGGCCCGATCGACCCGACGCAGATTGCCGATCAGGCCTGCCTGTTGTTGCCGAGTCTGACGCGGATTTTGCAAAAGCTGCAGGAAAAGGGTCTGATTGACCGGGCGCGGGACGAGACCGACCGGCGGCGGCAGGTGATTACCCTGACGGATGCGGGCATGCAGGTGATCGAGGCCAATATCGACGACAGCCTCGCCCTGATTGAGCGCACGCGCGAGAAGATGGGCGCAGAGGATTACGAGGCGCTGCTGGATCTGTTGCGCAAGCTCAACGGGCTTGATCTCTAGGCGGTGGGCCGCATCAGCAGGATCTGCACATCGGCAACATTGGTGCCGGTGCCACCAACAGTTACCAAGGCATCTGCAGCTTTGAGGGCGGCGTAGCTGTCGTTATTCGTCAAGAGCGCCGCTGGGTCGGCGCCTGAGGCGGTGATCGCCCCCCATGTTTGCGGAGTGACAAGGCCACCGGCCGCATCCGTGGGGCCGTCGCGCCCATCAGTGCCGCCAGAAAGAAAGACCCACTCGCCCGGAAGCTTATCTGCCACCTGCGCGATCCTCAGCGCAAGTTCCTGATTGCGCCCGCCGCGCCCCGTTCCAGTCAGGCGCACCGTGGTCTCACCGCCAAACAGATATGCGGTGGGGCGGTCTGTGGTGGTGGATGTTGCAACATCGAGAATGCGTTGGGCGGCGCCTGACACATCGCCGGTGAGATCATCCACCAGATCGGGGACATGCCAGCCTGCGGCCTTGGCTCGGTCGCGCATCGCCTCAAGGCTGAAACGATTGGAGCCGATCAGGACATTTTGTGCAGGGGGTGTTTTGGCGCTGCCCTCGGGGGTGTTGAGATGGGCCTGAACCGCAGCGGGGAGCTGGTTCCAGAGCCCCTCGGAGTGCAGCAAGGCGCGGGCGTCACCTCTGCTGCCCAAGGGGGCAACCGTAGGGCCAGAGGCAATGGCGCGCAGATCGTCGCCAATGACATCTGACAGAATGAAGGCGGTGACGCGGGCCGGGGCTGCGGCGCGGCAGAGGCCGCCGCCTTTGAGGTCCGAGAGGGACTGACGGATCAGGTTCATCCGGTTGATGTCGAGGCCCGAGGCCAGCAGAACCTCATTCACACGCGCCTTATCCGCGAGGGTCAGGACGGGGGCAGGGGCCACCATCAGGGCGGACCCCCCGCCGGAGATCAGCATCAGGACGTGATCCTGCGCGCCGAGGTCTTCGAGCAGGTCGAGCACCCGCGCCCCCGCCTCCGCACTGGTCTGATCCGGGACGGGATGCGCGCCGGCGATGACCTCGGCCCCGGGCACGTCTGCGCGGTTTTCTGGGTTGGTGATGACGAGCGCCTCGGACGGGGCATCGGGCAGGGCGGCAAGAGCCGCGCGCATCATCGGAACAGCGGCTTTGCCCACGGCAATCACGATGCGGCGGCCACCCGGCGCAAGCGGGGCAAGTGGCTCTGCGCTGAGTTGGGCCTGCACGGCGGCGGCAGGATCGGCGCGATCAATGGCGCAGCGGAACAGCTCCAGCGCGGTGTCTTGCAGGCATTGTGGCATCGGAGTGGTCCTGGTTCCCGGAAAGGCGGCTGGGTGCATTCTGGCGACAGCAGACGGGCCGGGTCAATGCCGTGGGCTTTCAAATGCAGCCTTATAATCCTTCATGCTTTTGGGAGCATCATAAGGATTGGCCTGAGCGCAGCGGCGCGGTTTGATGGGGTGAGAGATTTCAAGAAGGCGATGTGATGACAAAACCCACCTATTATGCGCCCCATGGCGGGCTGCCACCGCAGACCCAGCTCCTGACGGACCGGGCCATGTTCACCGAGGCCTATGCGGTGATCCCGAAGGGCACCAACAGCGATATCGTCTGTAGCCTGATGCCATTCTGGGGCAAATCTCGGTTTTGGGTGATCGCGCGACCGCTGTCCGGCTTTGCCGAGACATTTTCCCATTACATTGCCGAAGTGCTGCCCGGTGGTGGCTCCGAGCGGCCGGAAACCGAAGCCGGGGTTGAGGCGGTCCTGTTTGTGGTCGAGGGGCAGATGGTGCTGACCATCGACGGTCAGCCGCATGAGATGGGCGCGGGCGGCTATGCCTTCCTGCCGCCATCGGCGGAGTGGAAGCTGACCAACACCAGTGATGCGCCGGTGCGGTTTCACTGGATCAGGAAGGCGTATCAGGCGGTTGACGGGCTCGACATGCCGCAGGCCTTTGTCACCAACGAACAGGAGGTGACACCAACGGCGATGCCCGGGACCGAGGGCAAATGGGCGACCTCGCGCTTTGTCGATCCCGAGGATCTGCGCCACGACATGCATGTGACCATCGTCACCTTTGAGCCGGGCGCGGTGATCCCCTTTGCCGAGACTCATGTGATGGAGCACGGGCTCTATGTGCTGGAGGGCAAGGCGGTCTATCGGCTTAACCAGGATTGGGTCGAGGTCGAGGCCGGTGATTACATGTGGCTGCGCGCCTTCTGCCCGCAGGCCTGTTATGCAGGCGGGCCAGGCAAGTTCCGCTATCTGCTCTATAAGGATGTGAACCGCCACATGCCGCTTGCGCCATTGCGCTGAGGGCAGACAGGTTATTAAACGGAAAAAGGGCCGCGCGATGCGGCCCTTTTGCGTTATTCTGGTGCCCGTCAGTGGGCGTCGCGCGAGGTCCCGAGCGAGCCTTTGGAGTGACCCGAGAGGCCACCGGAAACCTCTTCCGTGCTCTCGTCCGTCAGGTCGTCGGGGAGCAGAAGGTTCAACGTGATGGAGATCACGGCGGCGGGCAACAGGCCACTGGTCAGCAGGATCCGCGCGGTGTCCGGCATGTGCTGCAAGGCGGCAGGTTCAAGTTGCAAACCGAGGCCGATGGACAGCGAGATTGCAAAGATCACCATATTGCGCCGGTTCCAGTCCACATCCGACAGGATCGAGATCCCGGCGGCGACCACCATACCAAACATCACGATGACCCCACCTCCGAGCACTTCGATCGGGACGGTGCGGATCAGCGCGCCAACCTTGGGGATGAGGCCGCAGACGATCAGGAAGATCGCGCCGCAGGTCACCACGTGGCGGCTCATAACGCCGGTCATGGCGATCAGGCCGACGTTCTGGCTGAACGAGGTGTTGGGCATGGCGCCAAAGGCGCCGGCGAGGGCAGAGCCAAACCCGTCGGCATAAATCGCGCCTTCGATTTCGGTATCGGTGGCCTCGCGCCTGGCGCCGCCCTTGGTGATGCCGGAGACATCGCCCACGGTTTCAACGGCAGAGACAAAGGCCATCAGGCAGAAGCCCAGGATGGCGGCGAAGGAGAACTCGAACCCGTATTTGAACGGCTGCGGCAGTGCAAAAGCGGCGGCATTGCCCCAGCTGCCGGTGATCGAATCCACGCTCAGCATGCCGACCATGAGCGCATAGATATACCCGGCGATGAGGCCGAGCAGCACGGCGGAGACCGACAGCATGCCGCGGGTAAAGAACTTCAGTCCCAGCGTCACCAGAATCACCACCAGCGCCGCCGACCAGTTCAGCAGTGACCCGTATTCCGGCGTGCCGATGGCCGGAACGCCACCTGCGGCGTACTGGATGCCGACCTTGACCAGCGCGAGTCCGATCATTGTGACAACAAGGCCGGTCACCAGCGGCGGCAGGGCAAAGCGGATCTTGCCGATGACAAGGCCGAGGCAGGCATGGAACAAGCCACCAATCAGCACCCCGCCAAAGAGCGCGGCCAGGGCATCGACGCCTTTGCCCGCCACCAGCGGGATCATGATCGGTAGAAAGGCAAAGGAGGTGCCCTGTACGATCGGGAGCCGTGCGCCCACTGGACCCAGCGTCAGCGTCTGCATCAATGTGGCGATACCGGCAAAAAGCATCGACATCTGGATCAGGTAGAGGAGTTCCGGAAAATCGGGGGAGTTCGATCCGAACCCAAAACCCGCCGCTCCGGCAACGATGATCGCCGGCGTCACGTTGGAGACGAACATCGCCAGCACGTGCTGGATGCCCAGCGGGATGGCCTTGCCCAATGGGGGCATATAGTCGGGATCGCGGAGCTGCTCCGGCGTCCCGATAGACGTATCAGACATTTTCAGTTCCCTGTTGGTTGGCGATACTCCCGGCCTCGTTTTGGTGGGCCGGGATGAATCGCAGTGGCTGGGACGGAGGTCAGCCCTCCGCGTGCGATAAGACCTCGGTGACGATCCAGGGATCATCGAACCAGTGTTCTTCGAGGTTTGCGCCGTCGCCGATCCGGTCGACGACGATGTATTTGCCCGGCGCTTCAAAGGGCGCGAGGACGCCATGCCAAACGCCGCGGTGCAGGTTGATCGACTGGCCCGGCTGGCTGAGAAAGGCTTGGGGCGTGCCGGGAGCGCCGCCCGCATCGGGGGCGACGATCACGATCATCGGAACGCCGTCGAGCGGGACGAAGGCTTGGCTGCCGGACGGGTGCCGTTCGACCAGCTCTACCCGGTAGGGCAGGTGGCGGGCTTCGGCGTCAAACAGGCTGATGCCTGCGCGGCCATCCCCAAAGTCCAGCAGCGCAAGGTCGTGATGCCGCCCGCATTTGCCCTGATTGATGATCTTGTCGGCCTCTGGCTTTGGCTCCAGCACATCGCCAAAGGCGGCAAATGCGGCAGCGGTCAGCGGGCGGGCGCGCAGCTCTCGGGTCATGGCAGGAGGTCCATCAGGCGGAACTGGGCGATGCGTTCGACCTGTTTGCAGGCCTCGGCGAATTCCGTGGTGCGGTCATTGTCGATGCGGCGCTGGAACGCCGCCATGATCGAGGCCTTGTCGTGGTCGCGCACCGCGATGATGAAGGGGAAGCCGTGTTTCTCCACATAGGCGTTGTTCATCGCGGTGAAGGTCTCGCGCTCCTCGTCGGTCAGCAGGTCGAGCCCGGCGCTGGCCTGTTCCGAGGTGCTCTCGGCCGTGAGACGACCGGCGGCGGCGAGTTTGCCCGCAAGATCGGGGTGCGCTGTCAGCACGCCGAGGCGCTCTTCCTCGCTTGCGGTGCGGAACATGCGGCACAGCGCGTTGTGCACACCGGCGGCACAGTCATGCGCCGGGCCAAGTTCGAGGTCAAAGGCGCGATCCGCAATCCAGGGGGAATGTTCAAAGATCGACCCATATGTGGCCACAAATGTCTTGCGGTCCATTTGGCTGGGGCGGGTGCGACGCTGATGGGGATGGGTGCTGGCCCAATGCTCAGCGATCTCCAGACGGCGCGGGCACCAGACACCTTCGTGGCTCTGGATATGCTCGATAAAGCGTTTGAGCGCGGCGATTTTGCCCGGACGCCCCACCAGACGGCAGTGCAGACCGATGGTCATCATCTTGGGCGCGCCGGCCTCGCCTTCGGCATAAAGCGCATCAAAGGCGTCTGTCAGGTAGGAGCCGAAATCCTCGCCCGTGACCCATCCGGGGGCCGTGGCAAAGCGCATATCGTTGGCCTCAAGCGTGTAGGGAATGATCAGCTGATCACGGTCGCCCACTTCGAGCCAATAGGGCAGGTCGTCATCATAAGTATCCGAGATATAATCAAAGCCGCCCTCTTCGGCGACCAGACGCACGGTGTTGGCGCTGCACCGGCCAGTGTACCAGCCGCGCGGACGGTCTCCGACCACCTCGGTATGCAGGCGGATCGCCTCTTTGATGGAGGCGCGCTCTTCATCCTCCGGCATGTCCTTGTGTTCGACCCATTTGAGGCCGTGGGAGGCGATTTCCCAGTCCGCGTCCTTCATCGCCTGCACCTGTTCGGGACTGCGGGCCAGCGCGGTGGCGACGCCATAGATGGTCAACGGGATGCCAGCGCCGGTGAACAGGCGGTGCAGACGCCAGAAGCCTGCGCGCGCGCCATATTCATAGATCGATTCCATATTCCAGTGGCGCTGGCCCTGCCATTGTGCGGCGCCGGGAATGTCGGAGAGAAAGGCCTCGGAGGCCGCATCGCCATGCAGGGTGCAGTTTTCGCCGCCCTCTTCGTAGTTCAGCACGAATTGCACGGCGATCTTTGCGTCATTGGGCCAGGCGGGATGGGGGGCATGCGCCCCATATCCACGCATGTCACGAGGGTAGCGTGTCACGTGTCGGTCTCCGGGTCTTTGCAAGTGGTTTACGTGTTATACATTGAAAGTGGGCGCGGGGCTTTACCACAATTTTTGAAAGTGCTGTTTGATGGTTCTGCGTGCATCCTAAGGCGGGCCCGCGCAATATAGTGGCAAATTCAGCGAGAGATGACTGGCAACGGGGCGATCCTGAGATGCCGGACAAGAGAGGCGAGAGATGACCGGATATCTGACCACACATGTTCTGGACACCGCGCGAGGCTGCCCGGCTCAGGGCATCAAGATCGCGCTTTATCGGGTGACGGGCAATTCCCACAAGAAGATCGCCGAAACGGTGACAAATGCCGATGGGCGCACCGACAGCCCGATTTTGCCGACAGACACGTTCAAGACCGGAACCTATGAATTGATCTTCTTCTGCGGCGACTATCTGCGCGAGACGGGTCAGGCGGGGGAGGATCCGCTGTTTCTGGATCAAGTGCCGATCCGGTTTGGCATGAGTGATGCGGACGCTCACTATCACGTGCCGCTGTTGCTGTCGCCCTATGGCTACTCCACCTATCGGGGCAGCTGACCAATAGGTACTTGGCAAAAGATGAAGGGGCGGGCCGGGAGGCGCCGCCCCTTGTTCATGTTTCAGGTCGCATCACTCGGAAGGGACGCCAGGATGTGATCCACCATGAAGTCGAGGAACAGCCGCACCTTGGGGTCCTGATGGCGGCGGTGCATGTAAAGGCAGGCCATCTGAATGGTGGCAGGGGGCTCGTCTGGTAGCACCGGCACCAGCGTCCCCGCAGCGAGATGTTCAGAGATCTCGAACACCGGCTTGAGGATAATGCCTTGCCCATCCAGCGCCCATTGGGTCAGGACATCGCCGTGATCGGATTCAAACGGACCCGTAACGGCAATGCGGCGGATGCCATCCGGGCCATGCAGGGGCCATTGAAATTCCGGAGCACCCGGATAGCGCAGGTTGAGGCAATCATGGGCTTCGGTCTTAAGCTCGGCGCTTGTGCCGGGCATGCCCCGCTCTGCAATATAGGCAGGTGACGCACAGAGCACCCGCGGACAATCGGTGATCTTGCGAATCTTCAGATTGGAATCTTCGGGCAATCCCAGGAAGAACGCCGCATCCAGCCCTTCTGCAGCGAGGTCGAGTTTGCGATCCGACAGGCGCAGACGGATATTGATGAGCGGGTAGGCGGCATTGAACTGCGGCACCGCCGGTGCGATCAGCCGCTGCCCCAATCCCAGCGGGGCTGCCACATAGAGCGTGCCGCGCGGGGTTTGCGTCACATTGGAGATGTCGGCCTCCGCCTCTTCGACCGCTTCCAGGATCTTGACCGCGCCATGATAGAACAGCTGGCCCTGCTCCGTGGGGTGCAGCAGCCGCGTGGTGCGCTGGAATAGGCGTACTTTCAGGTGTTCTTCGAGCTGGGAAATCCGCGACGAGGCCACGGCGGCAGAAATGCGCATGTCCCGCGCTGCGGCGGACATATTGCCGAGCTCATAGACGCGGACGAAAGTGCGGATATTGTTCAGATAGGCCATGACGGGGATTTCATTGTTAGCTTATGTTTGAAGCAGCTTGGAATTTTTTCCTGATACACGAAAATAACCCGCTCGCCTAGGGTCAGGGCAAACGCGCAAGGAGTGAGCTATGGAAGAGCTTGTCATCATGTGGGACTGGCTGGGCTTTGCTGTCCGCTGGCTACACGTCATCACCGCCATCGCCTGGATCGGGTCGTCCTTCTATTTTGTGGCGCTGGATCTCGGGTTGCGGAAGGTGCCGCATTTGCCGGTCGGTGCCCATGGCGAGGAATGGCAGGTGCATGGCGGTGGTTTTTACCACATCCAGAAATATCTGGTGGCACCTGCGAACATGCCGGACCATCTGATCTGGTTCAAATGGGAGAGCTACGCCACCTGGTTGTCTGGTGCTGGCCTTTTGATGATCGTCTATTGGGCGGGCGGCGAGCTCTATCTGATTGACGCTGGAAAGGCCGATCTGGCCCTGTGGCAGGGCATCCTGATTTCGGGCGCATCGCTCAGCGTGGGCTGGCTGGTCTATGATTTCCTGTGCAAATCGCCCTTGGGCGAAAAGCCGACGCTGCTGATGGTGCTGCTGTTCGTGCTGCTGGTGGCCATGGGCTATGGGTATAATCAGATCTTCACGGGTCGTGCGGTGATGCTGCATCTGGGGGCCTTTACCGCCACCATCATGACGGCCAATGTGTTCTTCATCATCATGCCGAACCAGCGCATCGTGGTGAAAGACCTGCAAGAAGGCCGCACGCCGGATGCCAAATACGGCAAGATCGCCAAGCTGCGCTCGACCCATAACAACTATCTGACCTTGCCGGTGATCTTCCTGATGCTGTCCAACCACTACCCGCTGGCCTTTGCCACCGAGTATAACTGGCTGATCGCGGCGCTGGTGTTCCTGATGGGGGTGACGATCCGTCATTACTTCAACACCTGCCACGCCGGCACCGGCAATCCGACCTGGACCTGGCCCGTGACCATCTTGTTGTTCATTGCCGTCATGGCGCTGAGCCAGGCGCCGCTGATGCAGGACACCTACGAGGACTCCGAGGCACGAGAGCTGACCCAAACCGAGCTGGCCTTTGCCGGCTCGGAGCACTTCGAAGACATCATGAGCACGGTGCCCGGGCGCTGTGCCATGTGCCATGCGCGCGAACCCTACTATGAGGGCATCCGTCGCGCGCCCAAGAACGTGCTGCTGGAGACCCCTGCGGATGTGGCGAAATATGCGCGTCAGATCTACTTGCAGGCTGGCGCGACCCACGCAATGCCGCCCGCCAATGTGACCTATATGGAAGAGGAAGAGCGCGCGCTGATCCGCAAATGGTATGCCGATGGTGCGGCAGAGCTGCCCTTTTATCTGGCCGGCAACTGACAGCCAGCCGGTCCCCTAGGCTGCCTGTCCACCCTCAGACGACGCACCACTCCGACCTATCCCATTCCGACCGGCGCCGTGGCTGCGGGGCCTCCGACCCTGTTATTCGTGAAAGGCTAACCGATGTCTTCTCCCGCCAAGATCCTGCGTGGCCGCACGCTGAGCTTCCTGTCCGAGCCCACCGGCCCCGAGGATACCGCCGCCTATCGCTATCTCGAGGACGGCGCTCTCCTGATCCAGGATGGCGTTATCACCGCACATGGGGACTACAGCGCGGTTTCTACGCAGGCCCCCGAGGCAGAGGTGGTGGATCATCGCCCGCATCTCCTGATGCCCGGCTTTATCGATCTGCATCTGCATTTCCCACAGGTGCAGGTGGTCGCCTCCTGGGGCGAGCAGCTGCTCGATTGGCTCAACACCTATACATTCCCTGCGGAGGTGCAGTTTGCAGACCCTGCGCACGCGGAACGGATGGCCCGCGGGTTCTTCGATCTGATCCTGGGGCATGGCACCACCACGGCGGTGGCCTTCTGTTCCGTGCATCCCACCTCGGCCGACGCCTTTTTCGCCGAAGCCGCCCGCCGCAATATGCGGATGATCGGCGGCAAGGTTATGATGGACCGCAATGCACCCGAGGGGCTGACTGATACGGCGCAGCAGGGCTATGACGAGACCAAGGCGCTGATCGAGCGCTGGCACGGCAAGGGGCGGGGATCATACGCAATTTCGCCTCGGTTCGCGATCACCTCAACGCCCGCACAATTGGAGGCCGCCGGGGCCTTGGTTGCAGAACACCCCGACGCCTATGTGCAGACTCATCTGTCTGAGAACCGCGACGAGATCGACTTTACCCTCAGCCTCTACCCGGAGGCGCCGGACTATCTCGGCATCTATGAACGCTACGGGCTTGTGAGTGATAAGACCCTGCTGGGGCATGCGATCCATCTGGAACCGCGCGAGATTGAGCTTCTGGCCTCAACTGGGGGCAAACCGGTGTTTTGCCCGACGTCCAATCTGTTCCTCGGCAGCGGTCTGTTCGATGATGCGGGCCTGCGCGCCAAGGGCATTCTCAATGGCATCGCCACCGATATTGGCGCCGGCACCAGCTACTCGATGCTGCAGACCCTGAATGAGGGCTACAAGATCCTCCAGTTGCAAAACCAGAAGCTGCACCCGCTGGGGGCCTTCCACTGGATCACCCGTGGTAATGCCGAGGTGCTGGGGCAGGTGGATCAGATCGGCACCTTGGATGTTGGAACGGAGGCCGACATCGTGGTGCTGAATGCAAAAGCCACCCCGGCAATGGCGCTGAGGGCAGAGGCGGCCAACTCGCTGAGCGAAGAGCTGTTCATCCTGCAGATGCTCGGCGATGATCGCGCCGTGGCAGAAACCTATGTGGCGGGCGAGGCGATGAAGCCAAGAAGCTGACGTCCAGCAAGGTAACTATGGAATGTGACGGGCGCGGCGGTTTTTTTCCTCTGCGCCCGTTTTGTTTGTGGATTTGAGTCGGGGGCTTTGGTGTGATTCCGGGCGGATCTTGTTTGATTCCGCCGCCGAGTCTGTGGGTAAGTTTGGTTTGGTTGTGGATAAGGGGTGTTGATGGGGGATTTGGGTGTTAGGGGGAGGTTGGTTTGAGGTTTTGGGGTGCGGGTTCGGGGGAGTGTTGGAGGGGAATTTAGCGTTTAAGTCATTGATATTATTCGGTTGTGTTGGAAATTTCACTTTTGTTGTGTGATTTTTGAATTTTGGGGTTGCGGGTTTTGTCGGCTCACCATAGAACCCCCTTCACCGGCGGCGCTGAGGCGCTACTGAGAGACACCGGACGGGACGCTGAGCCAGCGAGGCGACGCAGGAACGACGGGAGATGACGGATCGGAAAGACGGTTTAGACGCTCAGGAGAGACTGGGGCATTCTTGGTTGGATGTAGGCGGTGGCGCTGCAAGATTTGCGCGACGGTCTGCTTTTGGGTCTTGGGTGTTTGCTCTTTGACA
>NZ_JAKRFD010000004.1 GCF_022348185.1 Epibacterium sp. Ofav1-8 | reverse complement strand
CCACCACGGTCTCGGGCGGCACGCTGACCAATGATGGCGACGGCGACTTGCAGGGCGACGTGACGGTGGCCTCCGGCGGCGCGCTTGCGACCAGCGGCACGGCCGGGTCGGTGGACAACAGCGGCGACGTGACCGTCTCGGGCGGCACTGTGGCGGATCTGGACAACCTGTCGGGCGGCGACGTGACTGTCTCTGGCGGCACGGTGGCCGATCTGGACAATGACGGTGAGGCCACCCTATCCGGCGGTACTTTAACTCAGGTCCGCAATACCGGCAGTGCCACGCTGACCGTATCGGGCGGAACCGTGTATGAGGTGGTGAACGGCGCCACAATGTCGATGTCCGACGGCTCCGTGACGGAGCTGAGCAATAGTGGCGGCAGCGCCAGCATTTCGGATGGCACCGTGGGAAGCATTGACAACAACGGCGGAGCTACGCTGGTGGTTGGTGCGGATGCCTCCGTGTCGACGGTTGCGAACACCGGGAGCAGCACGGTAACAAGCGCCGGTACCATCGGCAGCCTGACCACGAGCGGCAGCGGGGTAATCACCAATACGGGCAACATCACCGGCACAGTCGGCCTGACCGGCAGTTCGCAAATGGACAACGACGGTGGTGTGATCGGCGGCGATGTCACGGTTGTGGGGAGCGGGACGCTGACCAACAGCGGCACCATTCAGGGCACAATCTCGGGCGCCGGTGCCAATACGATCACCAACAGCGGTGTCGTGGTCGACGCGGTGACCGTGTCCTCCGACACCACCTTCACCACCAGCGGCACCGCCGGGACCGTGACCAACCACGGCAGCACCCATGTGACAGATGGCAATGTGTCGGATCTGGAGAATAGCACCGACGGCACGCTGGAGATTGCGTCCGGCGCGACTGTTGCGACCGTGACCAATGCGGGCAGCGGCACCAGCGCGGGCGCTATTGGCAGCTTGACCAACACCGGCGGCAGCTTCACCACCAGCGGGGATGTGACCGGCACCACCACGGTGTCGGGCGGCTCTGTCACCAATGACGGTGGCAGCTTTCAGGGCGATGTCACCGTGGCGGATGGGGCAACGCTGGTGACCAGCGGCACCGCCGGCACGGTCAGCAATGCGGGCAGCACCTCGGTCACGGGCGGATCGGTGGATGATCTCGACAACAGCACCAGCGGCACGGTGTCGGTGTCCGCGGGCGCCAGCGTCGCAAGCCTGAGCAATGCGGGCACGGGGTCGAGCGCGGGCGAGGTGGGGACGCTGACGCAGACCGCCGGCAGCTTTACAAACACCGGCGATGTCACCGGCACCACCACAATCACCGGCGGCACCGTGAGCAACGATGGCGGCGACCTGCAAGGCGCGGTGAGCGTGGCCGCGGGCGCGACGCTGGAGACCAGCGGCAGCGCCGATGAAGTGACCAGCGCGGGCACCGTCGCGATCAATGGCGGAACGGTTGCGGAGCTGACCAACAGTGGCGCGGTGACAATTGCCGCCGCAGGAACGCTTGGCGCGCTGACGACCTCTGCCGGCAGCGTCGACAACAGCGGCGCCATCAGCGGTGACGTGGCCATTGCCGGTGGCACGGTGACCAGCAGCGGCTCCATTGGTGGCGCGGTGACGCTGAGCGGCGGATCGCTGGAGACGAGCGGCAGTATCGGCGGGGCGCTGACCAATACCGCCTCTCTGGTCTCGACCGGGTCCATCGGCGGCGATCTGGTGAACCAGGGCAGCGCGACGGCAAGCCTGAGCGGCAGCCTCAGCGGCACCCTGAGCACCGCGGACAGCGCCGCCGTGACCATCTCCGGGGATCTGAGCGGGCTGGCGGGGATCACCCACGACAGTTCCGAGGATTTTGTCGTCGAGGGCGGCACGACGGTCCTGGCGGCGGATGCCTCCGTTGCCAACGCGGGGACCTTTGTCATCTCCGGGGCCAGCCTGAACGGATCCGGCACCGGCAGTTTTGTCAATGCCGCCTCCGCCAGCCTGAGCGTCGGCAGCGGCGGCGGGTTGGGGCTGGACCTCAGCAATTCCGGCAGCGTCGAGGTCGTCGCGGGCGGCACCGTGACCGGCACGATCACCAACGCGTCGGGCGCGACGCTGGATCTGGACGGCAGCGTCGGCGGCGACGTCAGCAACGCCGGCGTCATGGCGCTGGCGGGCGACATCAGCGGCGGGCTGTCCAATACCGGGACCCTGACCGTGGATGGCACCGCCGAGGTGGGCGGTCAGTTCAGCAACACCGGCACGCTGACGGTGAGCGGAAGCCTTGCCCATGGCGTGTTCAACAATACCGGCAGCGATAGCGCCGAGGGCACGCCGATCTGGTCTGCGGAGATGGCCGTTTCGGACGCGGTGTTGCAGGTCGCCAGCAGCGGTGCGCTGACCTCGGGCACCCTGAACAACGCCTCCACGCTCGGGCTCAACGACGGGGCCAGCGTCACATCGGCGGTGGTCAACAGCGGCACCATCTTTGCCGATGGCAGCGTCACCGGGGCCGGCAGCTTGACCCATGAGACCGGCGCCATCATCGACCTGGCGGATGGCGACAGCGATGATGTGTTCACGGTGACCGGCGATGCGGTCCTGAACGGCACCTTCGAGGTCGACATCGTTCTGGAGGGCGAGGAGCTGACCGGAGACCAGATCGCGGTTGCGGGGGCGGTTTCGGGCCATGCAACCTTTAACCTCAACCTGTCGGATGATGATCCGAACGACCTGCTCGGCAGTGTCGATGTGCTGACCTATGGCAGCGGGGCGCTGGACAGTGTGACGGTGAACGGCCTGCCCAATTCCGGTGCGGCGGTGTTTGCGCTGGTGAACAATACCGACACCGGATCCTATCAGCTGCAGAGCGGCGCCAACCCGGCGATCGGCGGCCTGGCCACGGGGCTGGCGCTGACGCAATCGCTGATCGGCAGCGTTGTGAACCGCCCCACCAGCCCCTTTGTCACCGGGCTTGCGGTGCCGGGGGAGGAGCCTTGCGGGTTCGGCACCTGGAGCCGCGCCACCGGCGGTACGGCCACCGCGTCGGGGTCGTCGGAAACCGCGTTGGGCACCTATGAAAGCGAACTGTCGGCGGATTATCACGGCTTGCAGATCGGTGCGGATTACTCCTGCTTCGGCGGCGCCTTCAACGGCTGGGATCTGAGCTTTGGCGGCATCCTGGGCTACAACGGTGGCAGCACCAACCAGCCGGTCTACTTCTTCGATGCCAGCACCGGCGAAGTGAACACCGACATCCTGACCAGCACCAACCGCACCAGCTTTACCCAGACCTACGGCAGCGCCTATATCGCGGCATCGCGCAGCTTTGCCGACAGCGGGCGGGTGTTGTTTGCGGACCTGCAGGTGCGCACCGACAAGACCGGGTTCGATCTGGACAACACGGTGAACGGGGCGGCGCTGGATGCGGTGCGCACCCTCAGCGATGATCCGACCCTGACCCTCGAAGACCTCAGCTTTGGCGTCCGGGATCAGTCCTATGACAGCACCGGCGTGACCATTGGCGGCTCTGCCGGTCTGTCGATCCCGATCAACGAAGCCAAGGATCTGCGCATCGTGCCGACGCTGGGCTTCTCGCTGGCCAATATTGAGACCGACACGCTGTTCTTCGACAATGGCGAGCTGGAAATCGAGGAGATCGAAAGCCGCGTCGGGTTTGCCGGGCTGACCATCGCCAAGACCAAGATCGCCCCCTCCGGCACCGCGGCCTTCAACTATTTCGCCACGGCGACGGTCTATCACGATTTCGGATCACCGGCGGTGTCGAACTTCTACCTCTATGACAGCGACACCGGAGAACGGAACGGCGAGGTCCTGAGCAGCACCAGCAGCAACCTGGGCACCTATGGGGAATTGAGCGTGGGGATGAACTTTACCAAGATCCTTCAGGCCGGCAGCGCCTTGCCCGCCCGGCAGCTCGATACATCGGTCCGCCTCGACAGCCGGTTCAGCGATAAGCTGGACAGCTGGGGCCTGACGGCGCAGGTGCGGCTTCAGTTCTAGAATAATCCACCACAACGTGTTGACCGCAGGGAGGGAGGCCTTAAAGGTTGTATCGTTTCCACAAGGGGCTGCGGTCCTTGTACTACAGAAGCGATTGAACAGCATATGTCGAATTTCAGCAAAGTCGCGTGGAAAGAAGGTCTCTTTCTTCAGCCACATCATCTTCAGCAGGCGGACCGGTATCTGGAGCACCAGCTGCGCGAACGGACCGCAACCATTTCGCCCTATCCCTGGGGGGTGAGCGAGCTGCGGTTTGATCGCGACCTGGCGCAGCAGGGCAAGATCGGATTGCGCGCGGTGGCGGGGATCATGCCCGACGGCATGGCCTTTGACGCGCCAGGGTCGGTGCCGCTGCCGGTGCCGGTGGCCGTGCCCGAGGACGAGGCGCAGGGGCTGGAGGTGTGGCTGACGCTGCCCGACGCCAGTGTCAGCGGTCTCGATGTGTCGCCCGCGGCGGCCGATGCGGCGACGCGCTACGTGCTGGATGCGGAAACGGTGGTCAACAATGCCTCTGCCAGCCGCTCGGAACATCTGGTGGAAATCGCCCAGCCGCGGCTGGAACTGGTGCTGCGCAAGACGCCGCGCCCCGGTTATCAGAACATCCGGCTGGGGCGGATCATCGAGATGCGCGACGGCATCGTCACCCTCGATGAGACGGTGCCGCCGGTGGGTCTGGTGACCCGGGTGCATCCCGCCTATGAAGGCTACCTGAGCCGGGTGATCGGCTGGATGGAGGCCAAGCTGGACACGCTCGCGCGCTTTGCCTCCGATCCCAGTTCCGGCGGCGGCATGCAGGCCACCGACTATCTGATGCTGATGGTGCTGAACCGGGAATTGCCGGTGCTGCGGCATTTGCAGGGGCTGGCCAATCTGCATCCCGAACGCCTGTATGAAAAACTGCTGGCGCTGGCGGGCGAATTGTCGACCTTTGACAATGGCGCGCGCAAAGCGCCGGACTATGCGCGCTACGATCACCACGCCAGCCGCGATGCCTTTACCGCGCTGGTGCAGGACATCCAGCAATTGCTGGCACGGGACGTGGGCCGGGCGGTGCGCCTGCCGCTCAACGAGGTGCGCGCCAATTCCTATGCCGCGCTGGTCAACGATCGCAGCCTCTTTGCCAAGGCGACATTTGTAATCGAAGTGTCCTCGGGGTTGCCTCTGACGCAGGTCCAGCAAGAGTTCCCGCGGCTGTGCAAGGTGGGTCCTTCCACCGCGATGAAGCAGATCGTCAGCAACAACCTGCCGGGCATCGGCCTGGTGCATCTGCCCAATCCGCCGCGCCAGATCCGGGTGGTGTCGACCAGCGTCTATTTCCTGTTGGACAAATCCACCGAGCTGTGGCGGGAGTTTTCCACCGCGCCGGCGATCGGCATGCATTTTGCCGGCAACTGGCCTGACATGAAACTGGAATGCTGGGCCGTGCCGGAGGGTGCCTGATGTCGGATGATGACGACAAGACAGTCTTTGGCCAGCCGATTTCCCCGGTCTCTCCGCCGCAGCCGGGCGCGCCTCAGCCACCGGAGAAAACCGTGTTTGGCCAGCCGGTGCCGCCGCAGCCGCCGGGCGGAGGGTATGCGCCTGCGGCGCAGCCGCCGGCCGATGACACCTGGCATCGCGGCCCCCTAGCGCCGCAACCCTCCCCGGCGGCCCCGGCACCGCCGCCGGCACAGCCGCGACCCCCGGTGCAGCAGCCCTACTACGCGCCCGGCACCGGCCAGGCGGCGGGCAATGGCATCTTTCCCGAGATCGGTCAGGCGGCCCAGCCGCAGGCCGCCCAGCAACAGCCCCGGATTGCGCTTGCCGATGCGTTGAAGGCGCGGGGCAGCGGCGCGGGGCAGTCCTCCAACCCGCTGATTGCGGCCGCCGCGGATCTGCTGGTGCTGCTTGGTCGGCTGCGCACCGGGCTGGTCGAGATGCAGGCCGGACCGCTGATCGACCATGTCACCCGCGAAATCGACGGGTTCGAACGCCGCGCCCAGGACGCGGGCCTGCCGGCGCAGGACGTGATGGATGCCAAATACGCGCTATCGGCCACGGCGGATGACATCGTGCAGAACCTGCCCGGTGCCAATCGGGGCATGTGGCAGGAATATTCGATGGCGGCGCGGTTCTTCGGCGACCGGTCCTCGGGCGTGGGGTTCTTTCAGAAGATGGACGAAGCCATGCGTGCGCCCGGCCAGCGGTTTCACCTGCTGGAGCTGATGCTCACCTGCCTGTCGCTGGGGTTCGAGGGCCAGTATCGCGCCATGCCCAACGGGGCGGTGGACTGCGCCCGTATCCGCACCGCGATCTACGAGACCCTGCGCCGGGTTCAACCCCGCCCCGACGATGACATCTCGCCGCGCTGGAGCGCCGTGCCGATGGGCGGGCGCCGCAACCAGGGCAAGCTGCCGCTGTGGATCGTGCTCAGCCTCGGGGCGGTGATGGTGACGGGCATGTTTGCCACCCTGTCGACGGTGCTGACACAGCAGAGCACGCAGGTCCGGGACGGCATCCTGGCGCTGCATCGCGGCCAGCCCAGCATTGCCATCGAACGCACCCAGCCGGTGGTGCGCCCCTACGAGCCGCCCCCGAGCACCCAGATGGAGCGTCTCACCGGCGCCTTGCAGGACGAGCTGGAAACCGGCCAGATCGAGCTGGACCGCACCAATGACTGGGTGCTGATCCGGGTCAGCGAGGCGCTGCGGTTCCGCTCCGGGTCCGAAGAGCTGACCAGCGACATCTCGGCGCTGGTGGGCGCGGCGGCCCGGGCGCTGGACGAAGAACGCGGCCCGGTGCGGGTCGTCGGCCATACCGACAGCGTGCCGATGTCCGGCCGGGGCCGGTTCAAGACCAACGAACAGCTGTCCGAGGCGCGCGCCCAGACCGTTGCCGACCTGTTGGCGCAGGACCTCGCCAACCCCGACCGGATTTCGGTCGAGGGCAAGGGCGCGGTTGATCCGATCGCCGACAATTCCACCCGCGAAGGACGCGCCCGCAACCGGCGCGTCGAAATCCTGATCCCGAGAGAGAACTGACATGTACGGGCTCATCAATCTGTTTAGCCGGATGTTCCGCTGGATGAAAAAGCCCTGGGCGCGGGTGGTCTTTGCCATTCTGGGCGTGGTGGCGCTGGTGGCCGCGATCTGGTTCGGCCTGCCGATGACCGGCTTTGCGCTGGCGGCGACGATCTGGTTCCGGCTGACGCTGATCGGCCTGTTCCTGGGCATTCTGGCTCTGGTCTACGGGCTGCGCTGGCGCCGCCGCCGCCGCCGCGCGCAGGAGCTGGAAGACAGCCTGTTGCACGAACCGGTGGGCGATGCCTCGGTGCTGGCGGAACGCATGCAGGAGGCGCTTGCCAAGCTGAAGAAAGCGGGCGGCAAGAACTATCTCTACGATCTGCCGTGGTATGTCATCATCGGCCCGCCGGCAGCGGGCAAGACCACCGCGCTGACAAATGCCGGGATCGAGTTTCCGGGGCAGGAGGCGCTGCCCGACAAGGCGCAGGGCTTTGGCGGTACCCGCAACTGCGATTTCTGGTTTGCCGAGGATGCGGTGCTGATCGACACTGCCGGGCGCTATACCATGCACGACAGCGATGCGGCGGCGGACAAGGCCAGCTGGGACGCCTTCCTCGGCCTGTTGAAAAAGGGCCGCCCGGATCAGCCGGTGAACGGCGTGATCCTTGCGTTCTCGATCGAGGACATGATGGCAGGCTCCAGCGAGAGCATTGCCGCCCACGCCGCCACCGTGCGGGCGCGGCTGGCAGAGATCCACGAGGTCTTGCGCATCGACTTCCCGGTCTATGTGCTGTTCACCAAGGCCGATCTGGTGGCGGGCTTCCGCGAGTATTTCTCCAGCTTCAGCCAGAGCCGGCGCAAGGCCGCCTGGGGGGTGACCTTCCAGACCAAGGACCGCCAGCTTGAGACCTACAAACAGGCGGGGACGGAATATGACCAGCTGCTGAGCCGGCTGTCGGACGAGGTCATCGACCGCATGAACGAGGAACCGGACGGGGCCAGCCGCATCGCGATCTTTGGCCTGCCGGGGCAGATGGGCATGCTGCGCGACAACATCTGCGAGTTCCTGCGGGTGGTGTTCGAGCCGACCCGCTACAAGACCAATGCGATCCTGCGCGGGTTCTATTTCACCTCCGGCACCCAGGAGGGCACGCCGGTCGATCAAGTGCTGGGCGAGATGTCCCGCAACAGCGACAGTTCCGGCATGTTCCAGCCCGCCTTCATGTCGGGCAAGGGCAAATCGTTCTTCCTGCATGATCTGATCAAGAAGGTGATCTTTGAAGAGCGCGACTGGGTCGGCTACGACCGGGTCGCGATGCGGCGCACGGCGGTGCTGCGCAGTGCTGCGCTGATCTCCATCGTGCTGGCGACGCTCGGCTCCGTCAGCGCCTTTGGCTACAGCTACTGGCAGAACGCGACCCTGACCCGGAGCGCGGAACAGGATGCGGTGGCGTTCTTTGACGCGGCGCGCAATGAGCTGTCGCGCTCGGTGATCAATGACAGCGACCCGTCGGTGGTGATGCCCTATCTGCAGGACCTGCGCGACATGACCACCGGCTATGGCGATACGCAGGAGCCCGGCTTTTGGGAAGGACTGGGCCTGTCGCGGTATCAGGAACTGGCGGGCGCAACCCGCCGGGCCTATTCCGACGGGCTGGAGCGGATGCTGCGCCCGCGCCTGATCCTGCACATGGAAAACGCCATCCCGCAGTTGATCGCGGATGAGGAAACCGCCGAGGTCTATCGCGCGCTCAAGGTCTATCTGCTGCTCGGCGGCGAGGGGCAGGGGGACCACGCCGCCAATGATGCCGCCGTTGTCAGCTATTTCGAGACCCTCTGGCGCGGCCAGTTCAACGCCACCGGCCAGTTCGACGAGCGCGCTCAGCTGAAGGCGCATCTGACCGCGATGCTGGAAATGGACGGCGACCGGCGGCCGGAAATCGGGATCGACCCGGAAATCCTGCGCAAGGCGCGCGAGGTGATCGTCAACCTGCCGCTGGCGGATCAGGCCTATGCCTCGATCAAGGAACGTGCGGCGACGTCCGGCATTGCCGATTTCAACCTGGCCGAACGTCTGTCCGGGCAGGTGGATCAGGTGCTGGAGACCACCGATGGCACGCCGCTGGCCTCCGTCGGGGTGCCGGCGCTTTACACCTTCGAAGGCTACTGGGGGTTCTTCCTGGAAGAGCTGACATCGGCCCGCAGCCGCCTGCGCGAGGATCAATGGGTGCTGGGCGAGGCCGCAACGCGGGTCAGCTATGACACCCAGCTGGCCGGGCTGGAGGGCGAATTGCACCGGATGTACCGGCTGGAGTTCACCGCCGCCTGGAAGGAGATGCTGTCGCGCATTGCGCTTTCGGACATGTCCGAAGATCCGCCGCAATACGCGGCCCTGGCGGCGGCGGCCTCGCCGGTGGCTTCGCCGCTTTTGAACCTCGTGCAGGCGATCGAGGCCGAGACCCGTCTGGTGCGGCTCTACGATCAGCTCGAAAACCTCGATCCGGCGGCTGTGGCGGCCTCCGGCGGCGATCTCAGCGCCAATATGGGCGATGCGGTGTTCAGCCGGATCTACAGCCAGTCCGGCGTGTTCCAGCGGGTCGCGATGGACAGTTTCCGCAACAGCAGCAAGGTGCAGACCCAGGCCGGGGCCGCGGGCCAGGCCCATGGCGAGGATCTGCAACGGCGCCAGGTGGAGCGGATTTCCAACGATTTTGCTCAGTGGCACAGCCTGCTGAACGGAGAGCCGGGACAGCGGCCGATCGACATCGTGCTCGCCTCGCTGGGGGATCTGCGGGAAAATCGCCGGCAGGCCGCCGTGGCGCCGACCCCGGCGGATGAGGTGATGCTGAACGAGACGCTGCTGGCGCTGACCATGAACAACACCGCGCTGCCCGAACCGCTGGCGCGGCTGCTGAACGAGGCGGAAACCGAGTTCCGCTCCGAGGCGCAGGATGCCTCCATGGCGCAGTTGAACCGGGCGCTCAACGATGATGTCAGCCAGTTCTGCCGCGACTTCATCGCGCCGCTCTATCCCTTTGGGGGCGGGCGGCATGTGTCGCCCGCGGTGTTTGGCCAGTTCTTCGGTCCCGGCGGGCGGATGGATCGCTATTACAGCTCCTATCTGCAACCGCATGTGATCCGCACCCCGGAGGGGCTGCGTCCGGCGCCGGGCAGCGCCATCGGCCAGCGCCTGTCGCCGCAGGCCCTGCGCCAGTTCGACAATGCCCAGGCGATCCAGCTGGCGTTCTTTGCCACTGGCGCGCCGGAACCGGAGGTGGGCATGTCGGTGATCCACACCGATTCCTCGCCCTCGGTCGAATTGGCGGTGCTGTCGGTCAATGGCGCTTCGGTGCGCACGCAACCGGGCAGCAGCCCGGCGGCCCTGTCCTGGCCCGGGCAGTCCTCGGGCGTGTCGGTGCAGCTGTTCCCCGAGAAACGGCAGCGCCAGTCGACGCTCAGCTTTGCCGAGGGGCGCTGGGACATTGTCAGTTTCCTGCGGCGTGGACGCGCCCGGGTGACCGGCAACGTGGTGGACGTGCGCCACGAGATCGGCGGCCGCTCGATCAACTACCGGATCGAGTTCGACAGCACCACGGTGCCCTTCCTGATGCCGGAGCTGGCGGATTTCGCCTGCCCGGTGACGCTGGAGTAACGGTGATGACAGCAGAGATCGGCCTCTTTGGGAAACATCCGGGCTATGGAGATTTCCTGCGCGCCAATGTGGACCCTGCGGTCGGCGACCATCTGGAGACCTGGCTTGACCGGGCGCTGTCCGACATCCGCGACCAGCAGGGGCAGGCCTGGCCGACCTTCTGGCAGCAGGCGCAGGATCTGCGGTTCTGGATCGGGCGCGGGGTGCTGGGCCGCAGCCTGATGGGGGTGATGCGCTGTTCTCGTGACCGGGGGGGGCGGCGCTACCCGCTGGTGCTGATCGCGCAGGGGGCGGCGGTTCCGGCGCCGGTGCGCGATGGCGATCAGGCCCCCTATGCAGCGCTGACGGCGCATTTTTCCGCCATGCAGCCCGGGCAGGGCGGTGCCGCGCTGCTGGACGGGTTGCAGTTGCAACTGCCGCGCGAGGCCGAGGCCGAGGCCCGGATCGGCGATACGCTCTGGGCGCATCAGCCCAACGGCGATCTGGCGGCGCTGCTGGATGCGGCGCGCGGGGCGGATGCGGAGCGGGCGCTGCTCACACGCAGCTACTGGTGGTCGCCGGCGACCGAGACCCGGGCTGCGATCTGGCTCGGCTGTGCGGGCTTGCCCAGCACCGCGGCGCTGCACTGGCTGCTGGCCGGCACGCCGCTTGCGACCGGGCTTCCAACCGGGGAGGAGGCGTGATGGAGGGAGACATGGCCCTTGGGTTCGAGACCGGGCAGGCCACCGATGTGGGCTGCCGGCGCCAGATCAACGAGGATGCGTTGCTGGCGCGGCCGGATCTCGGGATGTGGGTGGTGGCGGATGGCATGGGCGGCCATGCGGCCGGGGATTTTGCCAGCCAGACCATCGTTGCGCAGCTTGATACGGTGGGTTGTGCGGTCTCGACCGAAGACCTGCTGGCCCGCAGCCTGGAGCGGTTGCAACGGGCCAACGACATGATCCGCACCCGCAGTGGCGAGCTGGGCGGCAGCACCGTTGGCGCCACCGTGGTGGCGGTGCTGGCGCATGGTCCGACCTTTGCCTGTCTCTGGGCTGGTGACAGCCGGGTTTATCTCTTTCGAAAGGGTCAGCTGGTACAGCAGACCCGGGATCACACGGAGGTAAACGCATTGCTGGCAGCCGGCACCATCACCCAGGCGGAGGCGGACACCTGGCCACGCAAAAATGTGATCACCCGTGCCATCGGAGTGGACGCCGCAGTGGCTTGCGATCAGGTGCAGGGCACTCTAGAGCAGGATGACGTGCTGCTCTTGTGCTCGGACGGTTTGACCGAACATTTGCAAGACCATGAAATTGCAGCCTGTCTGGGTAATTTGCCGCCGCAGCAGGCCTGTGATGCGCTGATCCGCGAAACCCTGGCCCGGGGGGCACGGGACAATGTGACGGTGGTGGCTGTCAGATGCGCGCCGCCCTTTGACGGGGCGCGCGCCAGTGAGGACGATATCTTGGATGATCTCGCATGACTGAGTCGGAAAGCCCGCGCGGAGGCGCAGAACGGCAGGCGTCTGACGCGGATGAAGACCGCACCAGACTGATCTCTCCCGAAGAGGCGCTGAAGCGTCCGCGTGAGGGCTCGGCGCGACCCGGTCCGCTGCCCGATCAGCAACCTGCGGCGGAGGCGGAGCAACACTCCTCCGCGCCGACGGAAATCGCCCCCTCCGCAGCTGAGGCCGCCCCAGCGGACCCCTCGCACGCGACCCCGGACCAAGCAACTCCGGCCCCCGCAGCCCCGACCGGTGGCGCCCAGACCGAACTGGCGGCAGGCACGGTCATTAACAACAACTACCGCATTCAGACCGCCCTCAAGAGTGGCGGCATGGGAGAGGTCTATCGCGGCGTCGAGGTCGGCACCGAAGACCCGGTGGCGATCAAGGCCATTCGCCCGGACCTCATCCGCGATGCGCAGGCCAGCGACATGTTCCGGCGCGAGGCACGCACGCTGCGGCTGCTGCATGATGATGCCATCGTGCGGTACTACAATTACGTGCATGACCGGGACCTGGACCGCTATTTCCTGGTGATGGAGTTCATCGACGGCATCCCGCTGTCGGATCACATCCGCCAGTACGGCGCCTTGCCGGTCGATGCCGGGCGTACCCTGCTGACCCGACTGGCCAAGGGGCTGGCCAAGGCCCATGCCAAGGGCGTGGTGCACCGCGACCTGTCGCCGGACAACGTGATGCTGGCCAGCGGCATCATCAGCGAGGCGCGGCTGATCGATTTCGGCATCGCCAAATCGCAGACCATTGCCGAAGGCACCATCGCCGGTCAGTTCGCGGGCAAGTTCAAATATGTCGCCCCGGAACAGCTTGGCCATTTTGGTGGCGAAATGGGGCCTGCGGTCGACATCTACGGGCTGGCCCTGCTGATGGCGGCGGCCCTGCGCGGCAAGCCGCTCGACATGGGCGGCTCCATCGTCGAGGCCGTGGAGGCGCGGCGTTCGATTCCCGACCTGAGCCAGGTCCCGGCAGAGTTCCGCCCCTTGCTGTCGCATATGCTGGAGCCGGATCCGAAACAGCGGCCCGGCACCATGCGCGATGTGCTGCACCTGCTGGACAACCCGGCTGCGCTGCCGGTGCATTACTATCAGGACGGGTTTGCCCCGCATGAGGTGACCCAGGGCAATCGCGGCTCGGCCTCGCCACTGTCGCTGCCGCCGCAACCCTCGCTGGCGAACCTTCAGGTGCCCAACACGGCACGCCCGGCGCATATCCCCAGTTTCCCGCCCGCCCAGCCGTCAGCGCCGCCGCCGCAACCGGTGCGCGAAACACGCGGCAGCGGCGGGCTGCTGTGGGGGCTGTTCGCCTGTCTCGCCCTGGCGGGCGGTGGGGGCTGGTACGGCTGGCAGGCAGGCTGGATACCGGGAGGTGCCGGCGCTGATCTGGCCGCACAGACGGGTCCTGACGCCAGCCCGCCCGAAGGCGAGCTGCCCATGATCAACACCGACACCCGAGAGGGGTATCTGGCCATGTTCGACACCGGCCCGTGCAGCCTGTCGACGCGCCTGTCCGCCGGACGCAATGCCGGGCGGATCGAAACCTATGCCGCCAGCGACGGCGGCTTCGAGGGGCTGCCGGTGGCCTATGAAGAACGCTTTGGCGCGCGTCCGTCGCTGCTTCACCGGGTGGTGTCCCCCGATCAATGCGCAGCCGTCGATTTTGCCCGCAGCCTTCAGGGACGCTGGCCCGATCCGGTCAGCATGTCGCTCTCTGCCGATCAGGCCGCCAGCGGAGATGCCTTGCAGGCCCGGCTGCGCAGCCAGCCCGGGCAATCGCTGTGGACGGTGCTCATCACGCCGACCGGCGGGGTGTACAACCTGACGCAGCGGCTCAAGGGCGGCAGCAACGGAGCCTATACGCTTGATTTCGGACTGACCCTGTCGTCGGAGGCGGAGGCTGCCCCCCAGCTGGTGCTGGCGGTTGCCAGCGACACGCCGCTTGCGCGTGCGGCGATCCTGCGGGACGGCGCGCAGGCGGCCAAGGTGCTGCCGGACATCCTGCAGGAGATCCGCGACAAGGGCACCGCTGCCAGTGCCGCGCTCGCCTATGTGTTGCTGTCTCCGGCAGAGACTGGACAAGACGGCGATGAAGCCGAAAACTGAGTGCCAGTGCCAGTGCCAGTGCCAGTGCAACGCGCAATAGCGCCTCTGCGGGACGGGTGATCGCTCGCAAGCACAGCGTGATACAGTCGACCCGTTTGGGACGAGTGGCGCTGGCTGGCACTACGCTGCGCAGGCCGACCGGGGCAGGGCGGCTGACAGATGAGGACGATTTTTGATGAACGACTTTCCCAAGATCTGGTTTCTGCGCCATGGTGAAACCGAATGGAATGCCGAGGGCCGAATCCAAGGGCAGCTGGAGTCGGATCTGACAGAGGCAGGCCTGCAACAGGCCCGCCGCCAGGCGGAACTGATCGACACGGTTCTTGATGCCGAAACGGTGCAAACACCTGCTATCGTCTCGCCGCTGCGGCGGGCCCAGCAGACGGCGCGTATCGCGCTTGGGGGGCGGCGGTTTGTCACCGATGCGCGTCTGGCCGAGGTGCAGGCCGGTGTGTTTCAGGGGCTGACCCGCCACGACATCGCGCAGCGCTATCCGCAGATCCACGCGCGGGCGGAAACCAATCTCGACCTGTTCTGCTCGGCACCGGAGGGCGAGGGCTATGGAGGCCTGCATGCCCGGGTTCTGGACCTGCTGCGCGCGCTCGAAGCGCCCACCGTGCTGGTCGCCCACGGCCTCTGGGGGCAGGTGTTGCGCGGGATAATCTGTGGTCTTGATTACGAGGAGATGGCGGCGCTGCCCAATGAGCAGGGCTGCATCTACGTGCTCGATAAGGGCGCGGAAACGGTGCTGCGATAGGCAGTGTCGTAATTTCCGAAAAAACCCGCTATAGCCCTCTTGCACTTTCTCTGCGCTTTGACTAAATCCCCGCTCACCGGGTCGTTAGCTCAGTTGGTAGAGCGCTTCGTTTACACCGAAGATGTCGGGAGTTCGAGCCTCTCACGACCCACCATTCTGCCCCGAAAACACGTCAAATAGTCGCGCGGACGCAGCTTGTATTGTGTGCAAGTTTCCCATTTTGCGCAGCGGGTTTCCCAAAACCAGGTAACAGTAGCACGGACTCGGTGTTGGTTTGTTCCGTGATCGCATGCCGTGCGTAGTGCTCTGACATTCGCTTGGATCGGTGGCCGAGCATCGACCGGACGCGCTCAATGCCGCCGTAAAACTCGGGCGACTTCGCCACCGCATTGGCGATCAACGTTGCATTGGTCGTGCGGCAGCCCTGAAATGTCTGTCGTGGTTCAACGGCATGGAGATTGAGGGGGACCCGCTCTTTCTTCCATGATGCCCCAAAGCCGCTACCCCGAGGCGCCTCTCTGGAACTCTTCAAGATCGGCACACTCGGATCTACGCGGTTTCTTTCTCGCATCCACTCGTTATGTTCTTACGCTTCACTGCACGCCACAATTTGCGCGCCCGTGTAGGGAACGGTTCTTCGCCCAAATATCCTCTATTTCTTTATGCAGATACACCTGCGAGCGCGGACGCTGCACAAAGAAAAAGACATTCATACGTTCTTTCTAGAGTATTGTTTTGGTCTGAAGGGCATCTGTGTCAATAAACGGTTCTGGATCAGTTGGTTTCGGAGATTGTGGGACTGATACTGGAAGTGGATAGGTGCAGGCGTTGTCGGACAAGGATCACACCAACCAACCCCAAGAGCAGGAGATCGCCAGCCGCCCAGGCCAGCCACACTCCAACTTCGCCCGTGACCAAGGGCAGTAGAAAAATCAGGGGGATCACAAACAGATAAGGTTTGGATAGACCGAGCAACAGTGACGTTCGCGCATCCCCGATGGCCTGTAAGTGAGCGCCAATGACAATCAATGGGCCAGTGAGAAAGAACGTTAGAAACGCAAGCGGCAGGATGGCGCTTAGTTCTGCGACGACCGACGGATCCGAAACGAATGCAAATCCGATCTCTTCCCTGAAATGGATCAAGCATGCTTGCAAGGTCACAGCAAAGACAAACGCCGAGCAAAGTGCAAAACGTAGGCTTATGATCACGCGATCATGGAGGTTTGCGCCATAATTGTTTCCTGTGATCGATTGCATCGCCTGGCTCAGCCCCAAAAGAGGCACGAACACGAATATCTGCAAACGCGTAATGATGCCGTAGGCAGAGACAGTTGTTGCGTAATCTCTCACGGCCAAGTGTTGCACCATCGCAATGATCGCCACTGATGCGATGGAAACGCTCAACAGACCCAGGCTCTGCGAAGCGCCAAGCGCAAAGATGTTACGCCATGCTGTAAACAGACGACCATCGAGCGCGTCGGAAATGCGCAGGCGAGTACTTTTGGAGAGCCCCCAAACATAGACGATCACCAGACCAATGGTCTGGGCGGCCGCCGTTCCAAGTGCAGCCCCCGCGACTCCAAGGCCGAGACTGACGATAAAGACGTAGTTGAACACGATATTCGCCAAAGAAACGAACAGGCTCATCATCGTCATGAAGCGGATGCGCCCTTGGTTTTGCAGCGCCCTGGCGTGAAGCGAAAGCAGGAAGGCAGGAAGAGCGGTTGAGACGGTGATCTGCAGATAGGGTATGGCAAGTCTCGCCAGGTCGTCGTCGCCTTTGGCCGCCATTTGCACAGCGGCTTCGCCGAACAAGGCAAAAAGCAGCACGAGACCTGCGCAAAGAGCCGAGGATAAACCGGTTGCGCCAGCGAAAAGGTCGCGCGCTTTTTCCAAAGCGCCTGCGCCCAGATGCCGAGCCATCACGCTGGACATGCCCGCCGAAACCAGTGTTGAGAGGGCCGCAACCCCCATGTAGAATGGGAAGATCAGCGTGACGGCTGCAAGCGCCTCGGGCCCGACGAAACGGCCGAGAAACCAAGCATCTGCGATACTGATGAAACCGTGCACCGCCAATAGTAGGATGATCGGCAAGGCGGTGCGGGCGTAGAGCGCCCCCATGCCAAGGGTCAGAAAAGGGTTCTTCGGCGTCTCCGTCATGAACAAGACACCTCGGACCCTTCTCCCGTGCCGTCGTCAAGATAGTGGCGAACGGTGAAGCCTTCGTCTGCAACAGGCGCTGCGAAATGGCCGGTCACGACGCGAAACTGTTCGTCGGTCACCGCGAACGGGTGATTACCGGCGGCGTTTCTTGCATGCAGCCTCGACAGGCACACATCGTCTGAGACGTCGAGGAAATGCAGGACGTGGGGTACGCTGGCAGCCTCGGCGATGGCTTTCAGCCATCTGCGCTGATCGCGCGTGTTTGCATGAAAGTCGAGCACGACGGAGACACCCGTCTCTAGCACCGAGATGACATGCGGCCGCACAATGTCCCGTAGCTTGGCGGAGCATCGTACGTAATCCTTCAGGGTCTGCATCTGATCGGCAAAGAGGGTCTTGAGCCAGATGTCTTCCGAAATCCGGATCGTTCCCGGTTGCGCGGCGAGCCTCTCCGCAAGGGTCGATTTTCCTGCAGCAACCTTTCCACAAAGCAGGTGCAGCGTTGGCGTATTCACGGTCATGTGCATGAGTTCCGAGTGTTTGGGTATCCGTTTGGCCAATGAGATGGGATCAAAGCGGGGGAGCAAGAAGGCGCTCCATCCAATCGCGGAGCCAGGCCTCTAGACCGAGCTGATCGGCGATGAGAAACAACGTTGGTACCGGCGCGACTGCGACCGCCGCGCAGAGGAGAAACTCTTTGAACGCAAGGGTTCGGCTATAGCCAACGGCCATCGCGATACCGCCACCGCCCCCCACGACCGTGTTGCCCGGCATATTGATCATGGCAATGAGAGACAGCCCCCGGAATCGCAGAATGCGCCGCAGGATTGGCCGGTCGCGAAACCTCTCGTGTAGAATGGCGATTGCAGGCGTGGGTTCCATGGCGTCGTCCTTGACGTTGCTGCGCCGGTACACATGCGCCTGTCGCCCCGCGGTGAACGCGATGGTCAGGCCCAGGATGGTTGCTACATAGACCGGCAGCGCCATGGAGGGTCCCAAGACAAGCAGGATGGCGAGGCCCATTTCGGCGCTTGGTACAAACGGGATTGCCAGCAACAGGACGTAGCCCAGCAAAAGGATCCAGGTTATTGATGCTGATGGCGTGCCGGTTTTGAACTCTGCCATGACCGTGGAAGGCAGCTCCAGCCAGCGGAGTAAGAGGCATACCGCACCCCCCACCAGGAATGCCAAGCCGATCACGCAAAAACGTCTTATCACGAGGGGTGCTTTGCCTGTCCGAGTGGTGGGCGCGGCAGGGGCGAGGCAGGTCATGACTGAACTTGTTTGTTTGCCGTGCCAAGTGACGCCCAAGCGATCCACGAAATTGAAGCCAGCGCAAGGAATGCGAGCGAGAAGTGCAGTACGTCGTCGAGGTCGGTCGGCGGCGCTAGGATCGCTGGGCCGGCCGTGAACACCACCGCAACAGCGGTCGCCGGACGAAGCCAGCGTGGCTCAAGCAGAAGCGACAGGAGGACCATTGAAATCGGCACAAGCGCCAAAAAACCACCAAGCAGCATCAACTCATCTGTGATCAGCGTGCCGTCGTAGTATCCGGTCAGGAGCATCTCGAGGTGCGATTTCAGAACGAACTGGTGAATGTCGCGAAAGATGATGTTCAGCAGGATGAACAGCCAGAGCGATGACAGCAGCGTGTGAGGATCGAGTTTGCGCATATCGGTATCTTCGTAATCTGGGTCTGAGGGCGTCAGGCTTGGGACGATGCCCGACGCGAGACGGCCACAGGAAATGTGCGAGTCGCCGAGGTGCGGCGGATCAAGAACTCCGCGGCCACGAGGTTGGCCCCCCACGCCGCGATCATGATCAGATCCCGCACGAGACCAAGTGGCTCGACACCGGATAGTGCCATAGCCATGATGAGGAGCATCGTTTGTGTCGAGGCCCCCTGGCCGATGGCGTAGGACCGAAGCATTGCGGCGCGGTGTCCTGCGACATTGCGGGCGCGGATCGCGAGCACCGCCCAGACAAGGGACGCAAACATAGCAAGGCTCAGAAAGACGCGTGCCCAATAGAGCAGGGGACCCTGGAGCGCTTGGGGGAAGACGTAGGACACAGTCATCCAAAGCCCGGTCAACGCGCTGATTGAGCCGGTTGCCACCACGATGCGGCCAAGGCTTCTGTGAAAGGCGGGGCGGGTCCGCCGTAAGCTCGGCAGAAACTGCACCGCGCCGGCAAGACAGAAGATCGAGCTTGCCAGGATGTGGAGGATGATCGGAACCGGGGCGATGACCGCGCGCGGATTGGGTGGCACAAGCGGTGGCGCGCCCAAAAGTTCGGGTATCCGGACAAGGGCCAGGACTGCCGGAATGAAAGAGTAGACGAGCACGATCGCTAGAAATACCCATTCGGATTTGGTGAGGCTGCGCATTATCGGATACCGGTTGTGTTGACGCGCGCTGTCGAAAGGAGGGCGCGAAAGGTGCGGAGCGAGGTCAGCGCGGACTGCTGATATCGACAATCGAGCCGTCCAAATCATGCAAAAGTACACGCATCTGGCCGTATGGCGTCAGGGTCGGCGTTTCAATGATCCTGGCGTCGAGAGCCGTCGCGCGTTCGAGAACGGCCTCGAGGTCAGCGACAACAAACGTCAGTACGACGCCTGAGGGAACCGCACGGCATGCGGCAGGCACTGTTTCATGATCTCGGCTTAGAATACCGAATTCGAAGCCCGGAAAGTCTGGGTGCGTCAGGAGGACGAACCAGTCGGAATCGAAATGACGGACGAGGCCGAGCAGTGTTTGGTAGAAGGTGGCGGCCTTGTCGGGGTCCCCGCTCAGGATGTTCGTGAATGCGCGGTACATCTTGCTGTCTTCCATGCGTTTCGCCCGGGATCGGCGCCAGAGTCGTTGGTTGGATTAATTTGGTAAGTGTGCCCATGCATCTGCGATTGGTCGATTGCCGAATACCGTTCATCTGCTATACGCAGGTGTATGAACTGGCAGGCGATCTCCTTTGACTGGAACCAAGTGCGCGCATTTCTTGCAACCGCCGAGAAGGGCTCATTCAGTGCTGCAGCCCGGGCTCTGAAGACGAGCCAACCGACAATCGGCCGACAGATCGGTGCATTGGAAGATGCGCTTGGCGTGACGCTCGTCGAACGCAGTGTGCGCGGTTTGAAGCTGACCGAAGCTGGTCGCAACCTTCTTGGCCATGTGCGTGCCATGGGCGAAGCGGCGACCCTGATCTCGATGGTGGCCGATGGCAGCTCTCAGGAGATCACGGGAGAAGTCACGGTGACCGGTACAGATTTGCTGTCAACATTTGTACTGCCAGGTGTGCTCTTGCCACTGCGGGAGGCAGCACCTGGGGTTCGTGTTCGTATTCTTCCATCGAGCGAGCAGAAAAATTTGGCAGAACGCGACGCTGACATCGCAATCCGTCACATCCGGCCAGATCAGCCGGACCTAATTGCAAGGCACCTTGGCGATTTTCGCGCCAACCTGTTTGCAACCTCGGCCTATCTTGATCGGGTGGGGCGTCCAGAGCGGTTGCGCGACATTGCCGACTTCGATTTCGTCGGCAACGCAGACCCCGAACGCCTGATGGCACCGCTGCACAACATGGGCATACCGGTGCGCCCCGAGAGCTTTGTCATGTCCAGCGCGAATGGTGTCGTGGCGTGGGAATTGCTGAAGGCCGGATATGGTGTGTCGATGCAGCCCGAAGCGCTCGCCGATGCGGAACCGACTCTTGAAAGGGTTATTGCTGATTTCCCGACGCTAAAGTTTCCGATCTGGCTCGTCACGCACCGGGAACTGCAAACGAGCCGGCGTATCCGCATCGTGTTCGACACCTTGGCGCGAGGGCTCGCGGAACGCCTGGCGAGACAAAGGCCGTCGGGCCTTTCGTCCTAAACACTCTCTCCTAGCGATGGCGTTGAATAGGTGGAGCTCGTTGGTGGTGGAGGTCTGCAGCCCATAGTGTGACCAGAAGATGAGGTCACTGAAGGAGGCGGGAAAGGGTAACCGTCACGGGGGTGGAGCCGAGCCAGACGATGACGCCTGCGGCCAGGACGAGGGCGGTACCCAGTTCCAGAACGAATTCCTGTGGGGGCTGCTTATCCCTTTTTGTTAACCGTCTACAGGCTCTGTCTGGCAAGGCGCGACCAGTTCACCCAATGGCCTTGCAGGTGAGTGTGGCGGGCATCCGGAGATGCTTGCTCGTCCTACAAGGAGGCCGACAGGATCTGGTGCATGGAAGGGCCGAATTTCTAGCGTGCGGCGCGGCGTCTCAATTGGTGGCAACGTTCCTTCGATGCGTCGTTTGCCCGGCGTTGCATTTCGTTCCTCGAAGCTTGGCCGTCGCAGCCTGATCTAAGCGGTGTACCTCATACCTGTCAGGTCATCGCCATGCGCGGGCGGTATGTTATGAGGTGCTCTCAGCGTCGGGATTGCCTCAGTTCACGACCCGATGCACGCGACAGTGAGGGTATGAAACCAGTCAAAGTCGGCCCCCTCACGAGGCTTTTGTTTTGCTTCGTGTACGAAACTGGACCGAAGCATAAACTGATACCTGTAACCAAACATAGATACCACGCTGGCAAGGAGGCAATGACCCGATAGGTTCAGCTTGGTGAAATTTCCGAGGTTTCATGCATTGGTGTATAGCTGATGTGTGAAACTGGGCAATCGACCAATCAGCAGCGCATATGCTTCTTTCACGCAACAGGGGTCTAGTACCTGAGTGTTATGAACTGAGGCAAAACCATGCAGAGCCTTTTCTTGGATGTGCTCGTGATTGGCTGCGGCGCTACATTGGTCATGGATACCGTGGCTTTTATCCTGAAACGTGCCTTTGGCGTTCAACCACTGGACTATGGGCTTGTGGGCCGGTGGGTCCACTGTCAACTTCGCGGCAAGGGGGCGCCGCGCCCGATCTCACAAGTCCCACCTTTCCGGTACGAGAGGTCCTTCGGGTGGTTTCTGCACTACCTTATCGGTGTCGTGTTCGCCCTTGTGTTTTTGACGTTGATGGGTCCCGGATGGGCGGCAACGCCAAGCTTGCTACCGGCATTGATCTTCGGCGCGCTCACAGTCGCTGCGCCATTCTTCATCCTGCAGCCCGCGTTCGGTGCGGGCGTTGCCGCACGTCGTACACCCAAGCCGGGTCTCGCACGCGCGAAGAGCCTTATGGCTCACTTAAGCTTCGGGGCAGGGATCTGGCTAGCGGCGGTGCTTTGGGCATCGCTCAAGTGACGGATCGAGCGGCACTTGCTTCTAGGTGCTCCTGCGCCCGGTGTATTGTTCGCCTCGAAATGGTGAGGGAATGTTGATTATCAACCCCTACAAGCCAGTCGATGCAGCCGCTCTGACGGAGCTCCAGTATGGGGGTGTCCACTCCACTGAGGCGCGAAACGAGGCTCCCGCAGAGAGGCCCCTCTACACCGCGCATCGATCCACGAATATGCCATGGCTCTTCGGAAAGTACGTCGAAGCCGGGCCATTTGCTCGTCAGTCTGCCAGAAAAGATTGCTCATCACGCCCCCTAAAGTTTGGGAGCTTGAAGCAAGATCGCCGGCGAACGGCAACCAAATTAATGGGTCCAGAGCCGAATATGTAGATCGCTATTGGAGCCACGAAACACTGCCAGTACCTTGGATGTTTTTTTGGGTTTGTCGTGTCACAGGTGCCCCATCTCGGTCGTCATCTTAGTGCAATGAACTGGACGAATGCATGAGAGACACCACTGAAACCCTGCGGCCGTTGCGCGATGACCATCTGGCACAGACGCCCCGGGAAATGGCCAAGCTGAATCTCGCTCTGACACCTTCCACACTCATCGAGTTGCGGGTGTCACAGAACAATCAGCACGAGTTGTTTAACAAGATGCGTCTTTCACGCCCCGCAAGACCGGTGGGACGCAGGACAAGCTCAATCTGGTTTTCTTGGGGGCGGGACGTGGCGAACACTTCTTCTTCGACGCCGAACGCGCCGTAGTGGCGGGGATAGGAAGAGTAACCGATCTCGATCTTGGAGGCGTTTGCGCAGCACGCGACAAAGATCGCCAATGTCACCTCAAGCCTGTGAAAGCCGAAAGATCCCGATGAAACGATCACTTCATTCCGTAGAAAAGATCCCCTTACCAATGGGTTCATTGCTCGAGCAATATGTTATGGGGGAGGATTTTCTGGACAGCTATGCCGTCAGCGCTCATGTGCCTGTGCGACAGGCTGCGGAAGAAATTGTGCGCTTTCCCGGCTGGGCTCGCTTGCTCGTCGGTCTGCGGAATGTTCTGACAGCACCATTTGGCCTGTCAGCCAACGGGCCCGAGGCGCCGGATAAGCTAGGCGTTTTCCCCGTCGAAGCAGAAACGAGTGATGAGATAATCGCCGGTTTCGATGATCGGCATCTGAACTTTCGCGTATCGGTACTATCGCGCGACGGCAGCGTGACTTTGTCCACATGGGTACGTCCGCACAATGCCGCTGGGCGACTATATCTCTGCGCGATTTTACCATTTCATATCGCCATCGCTCGTGACGCAGTCAGGCGTGTGGCGCGAATGGCCGATGTCACCCCACCATGAAGCTATGCTCTATCAGGGCTTTTAATGGAATGAAGCGTTCTATGCGTTCAGTCCCGGCATTTGATCGTTCACGTCAGGGTCTTCCTTTTGGCAATCACCCTGAAAGCCGTGGTCATATGCTGGAAATTATTCCTGGTCCTTAGATCTTGGTCATTGAAATCACACCTTAGGCTAAAAGTTTGCAAAGGAACTTTCTAATGGAATATGAAACAACAATTACCGTATCCTCCGCAGAAGAACTCACCAATGCGCTTAATTCCGCAACAGGTGGTGAAACGATTCTGTTGGAACCCGGCGATTACGGAGATCTCGATATCTCTCCCAAGAGTTTGGATAACTCACATGGTGTATATGACAGCACCGTCACCATTCGTTCCGCAAACCCAGATGATCCAGCTGTGTTTTCGAGCGTTGGAATCGCAGGTGGGCAGAACATCCACTTTGCGGATTTGGAATTTGAACTGACCCCAACTGAAGAAACCACCACGACGACCCGCTTGTTCAATGTGCGCAACTGGTCGCCTGATGGTCGCGACGCCAGCAACATCACGGTTGAGAATTCAAAGTTTACCGGGCAGCCCGTCCCCGAGGAGCTGGGCGGCGATCCGCTGGACCACGAAGATGTCGCGGCGCATGGTGGTAATGTTGCGGGTATGAGCACCGGGATCGCGTTTTCGGCGCGTGGTGCTGAAAATGTCACGTTTGTTGGCAATGAAATCGACGGTTTTTTTCGGGGTGCGGTGTTTACCCAAATCGATAATCTGGATGTTTCAAACAACTATGTGCATGATCTTCGTTCTGACGGCTTCGATTTCGTTGAGGTCACAAATGTCCTGATCGAAGGCAATGAGATCCGCGACATGACCCCCTGGCGTCACGAGGATGCACCCGGCCGTGGCGACCACGCGGATTTGATCCAGTTTTGGACCGCCGGCACAGATTCCCCATCGGAGAACATTATCATCCGGGGTAATATCCTTATGGCCACGGATGGAGATGGATCCCAGTCGGTCTTCCTGCGCAATGAACAGGTCGACAGAGGTTTGGCTGGCGAGGAAATGTTCTATCGCAATATTCTGATCGAAGACAATGTGGTCTACAACGCGGTGGCCAATTCCATCGTTGTGGGCGCAACGCATGGTTTGGAGATTAATAACAATACAGTCATCCAGAATCTTGATCGTGATTATGGAAGCGTGACGGTCCCATCCATCAGGCTGTCCCCTGCGTCTGTAGATGTCGCGATCCAGAACAATATCGTGCCGCGTATCGCCAACATGGAAGAATTGTTGGAGAGCGGATACACGATCTCGGGCAATTTGATTACTCAGAATACAAACCCCGGTGGGGAAATCTATGTTGGCAACATTTTCGTAGATGCGCTTTCGGGGATGTATTCTTCAATATCTGATTTACAATTTCTGCCCGATTCTGAATATGCGGGCCAAAACCTGGGGGCATCGCTCACGCAGTTTGATGCAACGCCAGACGCATTGACCCCGCTTGCCGTGGTCAGCTCGGGTGAGTTCACCGGCAACGATTTTGCCTTTTCGTTTGATGCGGGCCTGACCGCGGATGCGCAGGGCTTCACCGATGAGCGGGCAACATATGTCTGGGATTTCGGCGACGGTACCCAAGCTTCGGGGCAGGCGGTGAACCACACCTATGCCGCGCCTGGTAACTACGTGGTAACCCTCACAGTGACGGGCGAGGATGGAACGGTTGCGGTCAACGAGATCCGGGCAAACGTGGACGAGCCGACCTTGTTTGAATTGGAACTGACTGCCGATGGCCCCGTGGATGGCTCCTCCTATGGGGTGGGTCTGAGCGGCGAAGGACTGGCAGATGCGGTTGTAACATTGGAGGATGGCAGCCTTGCGTATCATCTGAACAATGACACGACGATCACGTTGGATCGCACCGCAGAGCACCTCTATAGCCAAGACCAGTTTACCTTCAGCTTGGATCTCAAACGAGACATGGACAGCGATGGTGGCGGCTATCTAATGATGTGGATTAGCTCTATGCGCTTGCGCATGAACGATGATGGCTTCCTCACGTTTGATTTCTGGAATGCTGATGAGGAGCACTATGAGCTGGTGTCCGACATCGCGATCAGTGACACCGATTGGCACAATGTCGCCATCAGCTACAATTCACACAATGAACAGGCCGTGATGTATCTGGACGGCGAAGAAATCGGCAGCGCGCATATGGAGGGGCTGACCGATGTTCAGGAAAGCTGGGGCATGCAACTCGGCTATACATTCCAAGACAACTTCGAGGGTCTGATCCGGGATGTGCGTTATTTGAACGAAGCGACAGATGGTTCTGTGCCAGAGCCCGAAGGTCCGGAAGAACCGCTCCCTGAAAATGTGATTGAACTCGAAGCGACTGGAGAAATACAGAGCGGCACCTTAGACGCGGATCTAATCCTGGGTACAGAGGTGGACGACATTGCCAAGGGGCTTGGCGGCGATGACGTTATCTACATGGGCGAGGGCAATGACCTTGTGAACGCCGGAGACGGTGATGACACGATGTACGGCGGCGCCGGCAACGACACGTTGCGTGGTTTCGAGGGCGAAGACATCGCATTCGGCGGCGAGGGGGATGACCTGATTTACGCCGATGTCGCTTTTGGTGAAGGAGGCAACGACACGTTGCGGGGCGGCTCCGGCGCAGACAGCCTGTCAGGTGGCGAAGGCCGCGACGCAATCATCGGGGGCGCGGGCGATGACGTTCTCTCCGGTGGCAATGGTGTTGATCGCCTGGCCGGCGGAACGGGCGACGATGTTCTGATCGCTGATATGGAAGATGCGCGCCTCAGTGGCGGCAGAGGCTTTGACGTCGTTGTTTTTGCAGAGGCTGCAGATGTATTTGAATTCACGGGCAGGCGCGTCGACGGTATCGAAGCCATGGACTTCACCAATGGTCTGGAGAACACGCTAAATATCACCCGCTGGTATGATATCCGGCAGTCCAATCTAAATGAACTCGCAGTGTCTGGTGATCTGGGTGATGTTGTGAACATTAGCCTTGAAATGGAGAGCGACGGTCAAGAAGAGCGCGATGGTGTCACCTATGATCGCTATATCGACGCAACGGGTGAGACCACTCTGTTGCTAGACGAAGATCTGACCGTCAACTGGTTGCTCTAGTCGGTCCAGCCTTTGAATGACGCCGGCTCTCACAGAGGTGAGGGCCGGTGTTATGTGTTATTTGGATTCGGTCACATCGACGTACGCGCATGGCCTCTGACCTGCTCCATATAGAGGCCGCGCTCATAAGTTCGCTCTGTTCAGGTTTGATGTGCTACCCAACGGACCCGCGGCCGTTGTTAGAATTTCCGCGGTTCCATCAGGTTCACGGGCCGGTGTCGTGAACTGATTTCATCAGGTCTGCCGGGGCCTTTTTCCCGATAGCCCCGTGCGGGCGTTCTTCATTGTAGGCTCTACGCCAAACCTCGAACTGTTTGGCTACATCTTCAAGGCTCATGAACCAGTGCGCGTTCATGCGTTTCCGCTCCTCTCCCAACCAGGGGTTCTCTGCGGAAACCTATAGTCAAAACCGGGGGCGTTTTCTGGGATCACATCACAGGTCATGAGGCATCTGCCTTCGGTAAAACCGGGGCGGTTCACTTACCCGACAGTGTTCTAGCTGACGTATTGGCGCACAAGATCTATTCAGACCGTTTTCATACGACTGAAGAACTTTCGCCGGTGCGCGCAGACAGATATCCCACCCGACCGCAATATGGAGAAATATCCATATGTTTGCCTCCGCCGGCTGTCGCTATCAAACGCTGACCAAACGTCAAACAGGTAACCGACCATGAAATTCACGACCATTCTAGCTGCCCTTGCGCTGACGCTATCCGCACCTGCCTTTGCGCAGGACGCCAAAGGTACCGAAAAATAAAGCGCGCCTGCATCCGCTGCGGACACCCAGGAACGCGGCACTAATCTCGGCAGAGCTGACAAAGGGACCGTTGGGGACGGCCCCAGCAGGGCCGAGCTTCTGTAGCCAATGGTTTGCTGCGCAGGTCGGCGCCAACAGGTGCAATTATCTGCCTCGTTTGCACCTGACGGACGTCGCCTGCGCGCAAAGCAACGTTAGTAGCGAGTAACCTGTTCACCTGACTTCGGGTTCGCCCCAACCGAACAGAGGCTACCAAATTCAAAAAAAACCTTTGAGAACCTGAGCCTCGCCAAATGAAAATCCATCTGAATGAGCCTAATCGCCTCATCCTGAGGGGGACAACCAGCGTCATTTCGGCCGTGTTGTGCAGTATTCTTCTTGTTGTCGTTGGGCTCAGCCTGAGCGCAGCCGTGGCCGGTTACACCGCGGGCTGGGGCGTTGCTGCTGGAGCTGTTTGCATCGGTGGAGGTATTCTATGGCTGGTCTACCACAAAACAGAAGTTGTGTTTGATCGCGCCAGCAACCTACTGACCCTACGAAAAACAATGCTGCATGGCACGCGCGAGGACATCATCACGCTGGAAAACGTGAAGCAGGCTGATGTTGATCTGAAGCGCAATGAACGTAGCAACAACCGGCTGCATGCCAGCTATTCCTACCGGCTGTGCGTGGTGACAGGCGCTGCCCAGAACCGGCATCGTGTTGCGCTGTCCCATGGTTACACAACGAGCAGGCGCCATCTTGTGACGGCGCAGAAAATCAACGACTGGCTGGGCGTCCCCGATGCGCCGATCGCCGTTGGGCCCAGCATGGCAGATGTTGCCGAAGTCATCAAAACCTTGGGTTTTGGCAAAAGCACCTGACCCGCGTATCCAGAAATTTCAAAGGTTTAAATCGTGTCTCAGTTCACGGAAACAACGCAAGTTGGCCTGTTTGCCCGGCTGAAAAACGCCATCAAAGGCATAGGGCTTGGAATCAGCTTTATCGGTATCGCTGTGTATTTTCTGTTTTGGAACGAAGGCAATGCCGTGCGTACAGCTCGGGCGCTTGCCGAAGGGGCCAACCAGGTTGTGTCGGTAGACCACAGAGTAATTGATCCGCAAAACGAAGATCGCCTTCTGCATATAAGCGGCCCGCTTGCGCTTGAGGTGCCGCTGGCGGATGTGGCGCTGGGGATGGTCGCGTCTGCACAAACCGTGCGTCTTGAACGCAAGGTAGAGCAATTTGCCTGGATCGAAGACAAGCAAACCAAGACGGAGACAAAACTAGGTGGCGGGCAGGAAAAGACCACGCGATACACCTATCGTCAGGATTGGACGGATGCGCCAGCCAGTGGAGCAGAGTTTCGGGTTCCCGAAGGACATATGAACCCGCCGATGCCAATCGCATCGAAAGTGATCCGACAGCCAGAGGGCACAATTGGTGCTTTTACCGTAGATGATGAGATTTCAGATCTGGGCGGTTCAACACCGATGCTGTTGGACGCACAGCAAGCGGAGGATGTCGCGCGCGCCCTCTCGCTGGAGCAACCGGCCAAACTGGTCGCGGGGCGGGTCGTTTTTGGTGCGGATGTCACGGCTCCGCAGCTTGGTGATATCCGGGTGAGCTATCACGCGTCTGAAATCGAGGAGGCAAGCGTGGTCGGTGTACAGCGCGGCGACACGTTGGTGCCCTACACTGCCCAAAATGGACGCAAGGTCTACTTGGTGGAAGAAGGACTGAAGACCGCGGACGAGATGTTCCAGACAGCTGTTTCCAACAACACCTTCAAAACCTGGATGTTGCGCACTGGTCTCATGGTCCTGCTGTTTTTGGGCTTCAAGGCGCTGTTCGGGGTGGTGGACGTGATTGCCAGCATTCTGCCTTTTCTGGGATGGATCACGGCCTCTGTTACCTCGTTGATCAGCGTCGCTCTTACGCTGGTTGTCGGTGGCACCACGATAGCGATTGCCTGGGTCTATTTCCGGCCTGTTCTGGCGCTCCTCATCATTGCTGTCGCTTTCGCCGGAGCTGCCGCCAGCGCCTATTGGCTGCGTAAATCAGCGCCCGAGACACCCGAGACACCCTAAATTTCCAACCTATTCCGCGTGACAGGACACAATATGAAACAGATATACCTTTCGATTGGGCTGATGTTTGGCGCAGGCGCGCTTCAAGCCGGGCAATTCTGCGAACTTGACGGCACCGAAATGTTCACCTGCACGCTGAAGGGCGGGATGCGCGGCGTCGAGGTCTGCAATGCGGTCTGGGCAGATGGCACCAAGGCGGCCTACGGGTTCTTCAAATCCAACGGGGCGGTGGAAAAAGAGATCCTGCAGGACATGGCCACGATCACCGCGTCGCCCTGGAATGGCATGGGGAATTTCATGAGCGAGTCCGTGACCTTTGATGGTGGCGGTGGCTACGCCTATGAGGTCTGGTGGGGCAGCGAACGCGCGGCAGATGCCACCGAAATGGGCGGGGTCAATGTTCTGAAAGACGGCGCGCTGATCGCCGATCTCCCTTGCGACGCAGGCAGCGTGAACAGCGACCTTTCTTCGCTCATCGAGCTGATCGAAGCGGCGCAATAAGGGCTGTTATGATGCTGCCAAGAACTCTGTCAGCGGTTGCCATTTTGATGGTGACCGGGTGGTCCGGCACAGCCAACGCACAATCTGTTTGCGGTGGCGAGGTGCTGTTTCAATGTGCAACGGACAACGCCGACTTTCGCGAGCAGATTACCGTCTGCGCAAAGGATCACAGCTATATGCTGACACGTCACGCGTTGGCGTCGGGCGAAATGTACTATGACACGCCGCTGATCGCCGATGCGAATACAACGTGGTTCAGCTGGTCCGAGGACGATCAAGTACGGCTGGAAATCGGGTTCTGGAGCACCGATCTGGCAGAGCCCGTGACCCTGCATGCGGCGGTGCCATGGGACGACATGGAGGAAACGCTTGCAGCGACCGGCGAGTACAGCATGTGGCTGCAATCGCCGCATTGGCGCGCGCAAGTCGATCAGACACTATGCACGCCGGAAACGATCTATGCCGACCCCGAGGTACTGTGGGGCGCTCAGGATACCCGCGGCCCGATTGCCGCGTTCTTTTCCCAGGATGAGATCATCCCGCGCGTAAATACGGTTGGGGTGGCACGGGTGGCTGACACATCTGGCCACCCCGAGGGCCTGCCAGTCTATGCCGCTGCACGCCCCTCGGCCGCAACCCCGATCTGGTGGATGCTACAGCCCGGCGACACCGTTGATATCATTGATCGTGAAAATGATTTCGTCGCCGTTGCCATCCCGACACTGGGCCTGACGGGGTGCTTCTTGCGGCCCGAAGCCCTTGGCCAGCCCTATAACGGGCCCTGCGCCACAGGTTGGGTCGATGGCGCCTATCTTCAGCCAATACAATAACACCGCAGGCATGTGGCGCGTGGTTCCATTTGTCCCAAGCCAGGCCCACGCCCCACACTTGTTTAAGGAGAATACAATGAAAGCACTGGTTCTAACTGCAGCCCTGACCTGCACTGCGGGCACTGCAAGTGCCTTGTGTGAGGACGCGTGGTATTTGCGGAATATGGCCTTCGACAGAGCAGGTTATTGCTTTGGCTCTGCCCTGGGTAAGTCGGTTTTTAGTGCTGAGTGTTCGACGAAATCTCCCAGCCTGAATGACTGGGATCAGCGAATGGTCAGCGCACATAAACAACTGGAAGCCAGCTATAGCTGTAAGATTAATACCAAAGCTCGCCATTTGGCCTCTTCGTTGATCGGTAAGCTGGATGATGTAGACCTCTTGCCGACGCTGTCACAGTTTGAATCCTCCTGTGTTGGGTACACTGGCGCGCCGGTCACATTGACCAGCGGGATTGGCATGCGTGACAGTTATCCTATCGGCACCATAGAGGGCGGCGCGACGGTGTATTTCCGTTTTGAACCTTGGGGCGGGTTTGAGTTCGTTGAGACGAAGACGGGAGCGGGCTGGATTCCCGAAGGATCGGTCAGCCCCGATGACTGCACTGCTTTTGCAGGGTGAGCGGGCTCATGCGTTCTAAGTTGCTTTGTCTCTTGGCCTTTGCGCCTGTCGTTGGTCATGCGGAGTGCCTGCCGCCTGAAACCCAGGCCCTATCATGCGCCTTGCCGAGTGGAGGGCGTCTGGAACTTTGCTGGACGCCGCAAGACGCCCGATTGGCGTTTGAAAAAGAGCCGGGCCTTCCCGCCGAAGTCAGCGTTCCTTTAGGGGATGTGACAGGTCTCACCGCGAATGACTGGGCGTCCTCCACACTGCGCGGCGTGGGGGCGAGCTATGAAGTTTACGTATCCGGACAGGTTGCAGGCATGAACCTGATCCGGGACGGCGGTGGAACCTCTTCATATACCTGCGCAACCGGCACAGTGAATGGATCGCTTGCGGAGCTGAACGAAGCGGCACTTTACGCCCCAGCCTCAAAGGAGAACTAAACGTGCGGTCGTTTTTGACAATATTCGGGGTCAGCCTACTGAGCTCTGCCGGAGTGGCACAGGCCTTTTGCGACGACATTCTGGCGACACAGGTGCTGTGCCTTACTGAGGATGCAGATGAAATCAAAGTCTGCAGCAGTCAGCATCCTGAAACAGGAGATCCTGTGTTTGAACTCCACGTGACGCCTCAGATCTCGGATGGTCCGATCTATCGGCTTGCCGCCGATGTACCTTTCGGCATGACGCCGGGTACGGGTGGATTCCCGTGGGATGTGCATGAGTTTTCTTTTCTGCATGAGGGCGGGCGCGCTGTACTCAGTGTGAAAACACCCATGGATACTGACGACACCTCTGGTGCGGAAATTTGGCTGGATCTATTTGGACGCGGAACCGCCCCGGATCGCAGCCTCTCTTGTATGCAGCCGGCCCTGAGTGCGGAAATCGACAACCTCTTGGCGTTGCGTCGTGTCTCAATCAATACCATGCGGACGGGGCCAAGCGCCGACAGCGCTCCGTTTTACCAGCCGAGCAAGCCCATCCCCGGAGCCACGCCCCATGGCAGCTATAACTGTCGAGAGGTCGCCGGGGTGTTGAGCAATGAAGGCACCGAAAACGGACAGATCGCGCTCTATGCGGCACCAGCGGAGGAGGCCGCGATCCTTGGCTATGCCTTTCCCTCCGATCTTGGCTCCGCTTTTGAATGCGTCTCTGAGGACGACTATTCTGGCATAATCTGGATAGATCCCAACAAAGGCGACGGTGCCGGTGGCTATATGGCCCAGCTCGATTTTGAGGCACGTCTGGCTGCCTGCTCCATGACGCCCGATGATTGGCCGCCGAACATGGCTTACTGGGGCAATTGCTCCAGCGCGTGGGTGAAGCAAGGCAATATTGCCGGGTTTGGGGGCTAACGCAGATGAAGCGCTACTTAATCGCGGTGAGTTTCGCCGCCTGTGCAGCTCCGGCCTTTGCCGGCTGTGAGGGCGGCGGGACACAGGTATTCTATTGTGACACGGAGAATGCCTCTCGCGTCCAGGTGTGCCTGCAAAATGAAACCGTTCAGTTTCTCGGCGGTCCAGACCTGTCTGACCCAGTCTATGACCTGTCCATGCCAGTGCGGTTCATGCCCTACCTTTCAACTGGTCTCGCGCAATCCGAAGAAGATTTCAGCTACATCCGTTTTTATGAAGGAAAACGGGTTTTCACTGTGGGCGTCGATCGGGATCTGGAATTCGCCTCCGTGTCTCTGGGACTGGCACATGATTTCCTGCCTGCGAACGAGGAGGCCTGTAACCCGGATTCTATTGTCGATAACTTCCACATGCTTGACCAGTTTGCTCATACTACGGGCCGGGTCGCTCCGGTTGTATCCGTTCCCGAGGTGTCACCGGACTGTGGGTCGATCCATGCACTGCGGCCTGCGGAGTGGATGGAGGACAAGGATGTCAGTCCGATCCACCTCGGGCCTGAGGAGGTCACAACCGAGGTCATCCCGGTGGATCAGAAAGTGCGCGTTTGTGGCGCTCCGGTTGAGGGCTGGCAGGGGGTACGGTTCCAGTCATATGGGTTTGAGTGCGATTTGAACGCACCGGATGCAATCGGCGCCGTGTGTAGCTCCGGCTATGTGCGCCTGTCTCAACTTGCAGAGAGCTCTGGCCCAGAGTCCGAGCTTTCCCGCCCGCAAGCGCTTGCCTGTCAGGCTGGTGGCTTTCGGTTTGTGATGGCGCGCGCCGATACCGGGGCCGTCACAATCGAAAACGATCAGCTGCGTTTGACCCTGTCACCGGGATCGGGGCTACAGACCACCACCGGCACCGGGTCTGAGCAGGTCATGCGCTTGAACGACAAGCTAACCCTTTCGGTCTCTTACGAGACGCTTGAACTCAATGTGTCCCACAGCGAGCAGGGCCAGCAATCCGGCATCTGCGTACCTGTAGATCTGAGCGAAGTGTCAAAATGATCTGAGATTTGCCCCTGCTGCGGGTTAACCCATGGCAGGACTTTGTTTTTCAAACCAGTTTTCAGGAATACCTTGATGATCTACAATCATGCTCTTGCGACAACCGTCGCATTGATCCTGTCGCATAGCGCAGCGTCTGCCGCAGATCTGGCAACCATTGGCAGCGCCAATTTTTCCCAATCTTCCGCCCAAATTCGCGCGAGTTTCGAGGCGGAGGGCTATCGCTGTGAACGCTTGGACGTGATGGAACCTGACGATGGAAAACTTGACGAAAAAGGCTGCGCACTTTGGAAGGACGAGTTTTCCTTTTCTAGCTCGGATACGCGCGTGATGTGGACGATGCGCTATCAAAAAGACAACGAGATGCGGATCCTCGTCCTTGGTGAGCAGCAAGACCTGGATCGCGTGTTGATGCTTGGCCAGGCCACGTTTTTCGAAGATGCGGCCATCGAGATGTCCTCCTCGGAATTCCTGGAGGATAGGCTTGCTGTATTGTTCGAGGTCACACCGACATTCGGCACCTTCGATACCTCCGAGGATGCGTTAGATCTGTGCTTCCTGATGACGGAAGATGCCACTGTCGTGACCCCTGAGGACTTGCCGAGTTCTGCATTGGAGGAAAACCAGAGGTTTCTTGGCTCTCCAATCAGTCCGGCAGCCATCCTCTGCGAACGTTGGATGAACCACAAACGCGATGCGGTTGTCGATTTTGCCCGATCAGATGCAGGTCCCGCCTATGCGCGTAAGATCGTGTATTACGCCGAGGGCGGCAAACCTCAACAGTACATGGATATGTTGTGGAACGTTCAGGCAACTGTGGACTGGAACAGTGGAAGCGTTCCTACTTCGGACAAATAGCATTTTGTAGCAAACAAAAGGTCACTGGCCATGAAAGGTTCCGTTCGCCGTTGAACCTTTCATGGCAATCCTCTTGTGGGTCATGCTCTTTCAGAGCGCAGCCAAGTTGACCAGCGCCCAAACCGTAGAAGGATATGCCCGGCGAGGAAACAGTGCAGAGGTGGCGGGGTGTTGCTCTCACGGCTAGAAAATTCCCCTTAACTCCTTAATAAAGATTGATATCTCGGATTTTGAATTTAATCTTGTGGCACTTCAAAATCTGTGAGATCAAACTATGAACGCCCCCTTCGACCTGATGGTGGATATAACCGAAGCGCCTTCTCTTGATGCAAAGTATGAGATTTTTTCGAGCTTCATTGAGGCGGAGTATGGCTACATCGGTGTCAACTACGTCCTTTTCACAGATACGCGGTCGCTACAGGGCATTCACAGCAACCATGTCTCAAAACGGTCGGGTCTCCCTGATGAATGGCGTGAGATCTATCAGCGAAACAACTATGCTCGGGACGACCTTGGCATGCGGATGGGTGCTTTGGCCCATCAACCCATACTCCAATCGAGCTTTTACCGTCTATTGCAGGAGGAGAAGCTGCCCCAAAATTTAGCCCGTGTGGTGGGCGGGGTGCGCGATTTCGTGTCCTCTGGAGTGGTAATCCCACTTGAGGCCAATGGTGTCAGAGCAGTCGTGGGACTTTATGATACCTCAGGAAAAATTGCCAACCATGACGCGCGTTTTGAAAGGGACAGGACGATCATCCAAACGCTCGCAACTCATCTTCACATGTGCAGTGATTGGTCGGACGACATAATACTCCAGATGGGCTTGAGCGATATGAACCTAAAGGTGCTGCGTTTGAAAGCGCAAGGCTTGCGGGTGAAGGAAATCCTATATGAAATCAAACGCGACAACCCCAAAACTGTCGATAATCACATGCAACGGGTTCGCAAGGCGTTGGGTACACGCAATGACATGGAGACTATTCAGCGTGCGGCGAAGCTTGGGTTGCTCCAAGAGGATAGCCTTCACGCTTACCAGGTTAGCCCCCAGCTTTATGACGCGCTGAGGCTACGGTGAAATCGGATCGGGACATCGTTTGTGTCAGAGATTTCATGAATCTCTCCACTGGAATGCCAAAGGTCCTGTTGGGTCTGTGAGCCGATCGGTATGCCTTGGGGATCATGACGTGCAGCACAATCGCCGCGTCGGTGCTGGTCTTTGGGAGACAGCGACCGAAGGTCCGGAACGTGCTGGCAGCCTCCTTGTGCCTGCCGCGGAGTCTGCCGCGCGCGGCGCACGACAGTCCCGCATATCTCCAAACCCCGAACGGCGACCACGTCCGCGTGCGGCCGTTGCTGCGCGACAATCGTTTCTTCACCTCTTTGACTAGGAGTAACGGTAGCAAGCAGAGGGTGACCACATTGACTGATTTAGAAAAGTGTAAGGCTTGTCGCAACGGTAAGGGGTTCGAGATCCCCATTTCGATGGCGTTTCAGCCGATCGTTTCGCTCGGGGCTGGCAAGGTTTTTGCCTATGAGGCTCTTGTGCGGGGACAAGACGGGTCCGGCGCCGGGCAAGTGTTCGAACAGGTAAACGAAGACAACCTCTATGCCTTCGATCAGACATGTCGAAAAACCGCGATCGAACATGCCAGCCGCCTGGACCTCGGGGACAGCGGGGCGCTTCTTTCGATCAACTTCCTGCCCAACGCGGTCTACGATCCAAATGCTTGCATTCGCCTGACGTTGGAAACAGCCAAAAAGACAGGCTTTCCGCTTACTCAGATCATGTTTGAGTTCACCGAAGTCGAACGGATCTCCGTACCGCATCTTCTCAATATTCTCAGCACGTATCGCCGCCTCGGTTTCCTGACTGCAATTGACGATTTCGGGTCAGGCTATGCCGGCCTCGACCTGCTGTCGCGCTTCCAGCCCGATGTGGTGAAGCTCGATGCCGGTCTGATCAGAGACATTGACGACTCAAACGTCAAACAAACCATTGTTCGGCACGTGGTCAGGATGTTGGAGCAGCTTGGTATCATCGTCGTCGCTGAAGGTATCGAGACCGAGGGAGAGTTCTCCTGTCTCTATGACCTGGGCATCGACTTGATGCAGGGCTGGCTGTTCGCCAAGCCAGGTTTTGAAAGCCTGCCCGGAGTAAAATGGCCGCAAGCCCTTGTGGAGCCGCTGAATAGCCGCCCGGCATGATTTACCCGCTGTAACGCCCATCCAGCGCTATCACATTTCACAGAAAACTGCGGGGGTTGCGCCGCGTCGCATGTGGCAGGCTGCACGCGCTATTGCGTCGCGCGGGTGCGTCGTTCCTCGGCAGAAATGGCTTCGGCCAGATGCAGGAAACTTGCCGGGTTGCCGCTGGACACGCGCCAGGCCAGGCCGACCTGCCGGTCGAGGCCGGGTTTCAGGGCGACGACGCTGACATCCCCTTTGCGGTTGTCGATTTCCGATTGCGTGTAGGATCGCGGCATCAGCGTCACCCCCATGCCGAGCGCAACCATCTGCCGGATCGCGTCCAGGCTGGTCCCGTCGATGTCATCCCGCATTCGGGCGCCGACTGATTGCGCCAAGGTCTCGACCTGTTGGCGCAGCGAATAGGCCGGGTTCAGGCTCAGAAGCTGTTCCTGCTCCAGCTCGCGCCTGTGCACCGTGCCAGCGTCAGCCAGCGGGTGGTCGCGCGGCACCACCAGATGCAATGGTTCCCGGAACATGGGGTGAAAGCAGATGTCATCCCGCAGGATTGGCGCCTGGGTGAGGATCAGGTCATGTTTGCCCGCGGCAAGGTCGTCCAGCAGGTCGCGCGAGGGGCCGTCCCGGATGATCAGTTTGAACTCCGGATAGGTTTCATGCAGGCGCTTCAGAACCAGCGGCAGAATATAGGGGCCAATGGTCGGCGACGACCCCAGTCGCAGGGTGCCGGTCAGGGTGTCATGCCGTGTTGCCGAGGCATTCACCAGCAGGTCGCAATCCGCAAGAATGCGTTCCGCCTTGGCGGCGATATCGCGGCCGGCTGCGGTCAGGATCAGCCCGTTGCGCCGCCGTTCGACCAGCGATGTTCCGACGATCTCCTCCAGCGCCGCGATCTGCAGGCTGAGCGAGGGTTGGCTGATGCCCAGCTGTCGCGCGGCGCGGCAATACTGCAGGGCGCGGCTCAGGACCACAAAATAGCGCAGGTGGCGCAAGCTGAGTTCAGGCATTCCGCCCTCCTGAATGTGGGTCCAGTAGAATAGGTAATTCCTATGCTAATCCATATTAGAATTGTATTGCTTGTGGTCAATGCCCTCCCCACATGACCTGTACCTGCATAGCAAGCACGCAGGATTGTTCGGTAAATAGGAGGTTCGAGATGAAAGACAGCCCCAAGGTCAAAGCGTTTTCCTTGGAGGTTCGGTTGACGAAACTGCGCCTGAAGCACCAAACGCTCAAAGCGAGGATCGCGCGTGAAATGAAACGCCCGTCCCCCTGCAGTGCGAGCCTGCAGATGCTGAAACGTCAGCGGTTGCGGATCAAGGACGAGATCGTCAGCTGCGCCAAACGGCTGCAGTCTCTGGGGCACACGACCTTGGCCCAGCGGGAATGGATATAGGGAGCCGCCGATGTTTCTGATGATCCCTCTCACCCACACGGCGTCGCCGCATTGGCGCAGCGGCGACCTCGACGATATGCGCCGCGCCATTCTGGACGAGGATGAAGACTGCGACGGACCCGACGGAGGCTGTCCCGATGTCATCCCCTTGACCGTTGCGTCAAGGTCCAGAACCTAGCCGGCTGCCGCTCCCCTCACGGACATGGGAGCACGGACCCCCGATCACCGTCGCCGCGTTTGCGGGCGGTGATCGGGGGTATCACCGTATCTCCGAAACACTACAGCGCGCGCCCCTCTCTGGCTTCAGCCGCGCAAGCGGGGGCGTGTTGCGCAATCAGGCAGGTGCAATGGCGCGTTCAATAGTGGCCACGTCGATCCGTGACATCTGCATCATGGCCTCAAAAGCCCGTTGCGCAGGAGCGCCTCCAGTCTCCATCGCCTCCATCAGCACCCGTGGGGTGATTTGCCAGGAAATGCCCCAGCGATCACGGCACCAACCGCAGGCGCTCTCTTCGCCGCCATTGGTGACAATGGTGTCCCAGTAGTGGTCGGTTTCCGCCTGATCTTCGGTCGAGACCTGAAAGGAAAACGCCTCGCTATGGGAAAAGCGGGTGCCACCGTTCAGGCCAAGGCAGGGGAGGCCCAAGACGGTGAAGGACACGGTCAGCACCGTGCCCGCCGTACCCCCCGGATAATCGGCGGGCGCGCGGTTGACCGCGTGCACCGCGCTGTCGGGAAAGGTCTCGGCATAGAACCGTGCGGCGGCTTCAGCCTCGGTCTCATACCAGAGGCAGATGGTGTTCTTTGCAAGTGGCAAAGTGGGACCTCCTGCTGTGAGGGTCTGGCATGGTGCGCTGTCAAAGCGGGCGCGCGGGGCAGGGGGCGTCAACTGCGCGCGCTGCAATCGAGCAGGGGCTCAAACCCGCCCCACATCATGCGCATGCCGTCAAAGGGCATGTCGGGAATGTCGGGGGCATCCTGTTTTTCGTCCATCAGCTTGATGGCCTGCAAATAGGTCTCCCGGTCGGGCCAGGTGGTCCAGCCGATGACCGGAACCTCACCGTCTTGTGCCTTGGTTGCACGGAAGAAATCGGTCTGTTTGCCCTTGGGGATATCGGTGCCCCAGGCTTCGGTGATGCTGCTGGCACCGCCGCTTTGGAACATCTGCCAGATTGGTTCGATCATGGCCTCGTATTGCGATTTGTTGTCTTCGGGCACGGCGAGCAGGAAGCCCTGATAATAGCCGGTGTCGGGCGTGTCTCCGGCAGAAAAGAGCGGGGAGAAGCCGCCAAAGATCATGCGGGCGCCATCAAAGGGCATCTCCGGCAGATCTTTCATGGCGGGGTCGTTTTCCATCTTCTGCCAGGAGGCATCCGCGGTCGCCTTGTCGGGCCATTCCATCCAGGAAAACACCACCGTTTCATCGTCCTGCGCGACCACGGCCTGATAGAAATCGGTGACTTTTCCAGTTGGCACATCGCTGCCCCAGGTCTCCACCATGCGCAAGGCGCCATAGGAGCGAAACAGCGGCCAGGCGGCCTTGGCATGGTGCAGGTACTTGTCCTTGTTGGCGGTTGGAACGGCAGCCAGGGCGCCTGTGAAATAACTCATGATGTATCACCTCGCAAAAAAGAACAGGCAGGCGAATCCCTGCTTGCAGCATCAGCGTGCCAGCGGTAGTATGAAAAAACAACTGAAAGTACCAAAAAGTGACTAAACAGGCAAAGCCCAAACGACCGCGCTACGACGAAGGCTGCCTTGCGGCGCATGCGCTGAACCTGATCGGCGACCGCTGGGCGTTGCTTGTGGTGCGCGAATTGATGTTCACGCCCAAACGGTTCCAGATGATCCGCGCCGGTCTGCCGGGGATCACCGCAAGCGTGCTCACCGGGCGTTTGACGCAACTGGTGGAAATCGGCGTGGTGCTGCATGACACGCGGCTTGGGGTCTATTCCCTGAGCGGGCAGGGGCGGGGCCTGCTGCCGGTGCTGGAATCCCTGTGTCGATGGGCGCTGATCATGCCGGGACATGATCCGTCGCGGTTCATCAGCCCGTCTGCCCTGATGATCTCCATGGGGGTGAACCTGATCCGGGAACGCGCCACGGGGTGCCGTCTGACTGCAGGCTTTGATTTCACCGATGAGGCGTTTGAGATGCGTCTGGACGGCGCGGCTCTTGAAACCCGCTTTGTGATCCCGCCGCAGGCCCCGTTTGTGATCACCGGGACGGGGAACACAATGGCGGCTGCGGTCTACGGTGCAAGGCCGCTGTCGGACCTTGTGGCGGCCAATATGGTCACCGTCAGCGGCGACATGGCGGCGGCGCAGGAGTTTCTGGCGCTGTTCCAGCTCGCAAAGACCTGATTGCGGGGTATTCTCGAGGATTTTCAGGCTCTTATTCAAAAGAGCCATTTTTTTCAGTGGAAAGCCCGGAAAATGGCATTTCTGCGCTTGACGCCCCCCGCGACCTGCGAATATTACACCCCAACGTTCAGCCACGGTGCTGGACGCAACAGCAAGCGGTTGTAGCTCAGTTGGTTAGAGTGCCGGCCTGTCACGCCGGAGGTCGCGGGTTCGAGCCCCGTCAACCGCGCCACTGTTGCCCTGCCTGAGGGGCCTCTTAGGAGGATCAGGACCGTCCCGGAGGGAACACGCTGACCGAGGTCAGCAATGAAAGTGCGGTTGTAGCTCAGTTGGTTAGAGTACCGGCCTGTCACGCCGGGGGTCGCGGGTTCGAGCCCCGTCAACCGCGCCACTTTCACCCCGCCTGTGGGGCCTGTCACAAGGCATCAGGACCGTCCCGGAGGGAACCCGCTGGCTGAGGTCAGCACTGAAAATGCGCGGTTGTAGCTCAGTTGGTTAGAGTACCGGCCTGTCACGCCGGGGGTCGCGGGTTCGAGCCCCGTCAACCGCGCCACTTTCACCCTTTCTCGTTAAAGCTCTCAAAACACAGGCATTTGACGCGCCGTGGCGCGATCACTGCGGTTTTGCCTTTTCCTGTGCGGGCGCTGGCGACACAGTGGGGATGACCCCAGCCATCCGTTGACAGATGAGAGCCAGCCCATGTCTTTGCCAGAAAGCCCCCCTGAAACCCAACCCACAATCCGCGTGATTGCGATGCCGACCGACACCAACCCGGCGGGCGATATCTTTGGCGGTTGGTTGATGAGCCAGATGGACCTTGCCGCAGGCACCATTGCCTCGCGAGTGTCAAAAGGACGGGCCTCAACCGTGTCGGTCGAAGAGATCCAGTTTCACCGCCCGGTTCTGGTTGGTGATGAGGTCTCGCTTTATGCGGAAATGCTAAAGATCGGGCGGACCTCGATGCGAATACGGGTCCGTGCGTGGCGGCGGGCCCGTCATCAGGAAGAGACCCAGCAGGTGACCGAAGCGATCTTTACCTTCGTGGCGCTGGATGACCACGCGCGCCCAAGACCGGTGCTGCGCGCGGAGGAATAAGAGCAGCGCTTATTTTAATGAACTTAGCCGTCCGATCATTAGGTTGGACAGCCCCCACCCTAGGTCGGCGGCTGTCCTTGTGGCTTAGACGGGGGCGCTGAATGCCCCCGGGACGCTTTATGCCTTGCTCAACGCGTCCAAGACACGCGCCCAGGAGCGGATACCCTTGTGAAAGCTCTCCAGGTCGTATTTCTCGTTCGGAGAGTGGATCGCGTCATCCTCATTGGCAAAGCCGATCAGCATTGCGTCCATTCCGAGGATCGACTTGAAATAGCCGGCCACCGGGATAGACCCGCCCATGCCGGAGAACACCGCCTCGCGGTTCCATTCGTCGGTCAGCGCGCCACGGGCGGCTTCAAACTCGGGGCGGGTGGTGTCGATCACATAGGCAGGCGCCCCATCCAGATCGAGATCCCATTTCACGGTGCAATCCGTGGGCAGGCGATCCTCGACATGTTTGCGGATCTTCTTGCGCAGGTCTGTCGGGTCCATGTCGCCCACCAGACGGCAGGTGATCTTGCAATGGGCCTCGGACGGAATCACCGTCTTGGTGCCCGCACCCTGATAGCCGCCCCACAGACCGTTGATCTCCAGCGTCGGGCGCGCCCATTGCTGTTCCAGCACGGAATATTTCTTCTCGCCATGCGCCTCGGTGTAGCCGGCATTGGACAGGTAGTCTTTTTCGTCAAAGCCGCAGCCTTCCCACTGGCGCAGGATATCGGCGGGCACCTCATGCACTCCTTCATAGAACCCCTCCACGGCGACGGCACCGGTTTCGGTGTCGTGGAAAGAGGCGATGATGTGGGAGATCTCGCGCAGCGGGTTGAGGCCGGGGCCGCCGTAATGACCGGAATGCAGGTCGATCTTGGGGCCGATCAGGGTGAACTCATCCTTCATCATGCCGCGCAGTTGCGACGCCACCGACGGCACCCCGCGCGCCACCATCGACGTGTCGCAGATCAGCGCAATATCCGCCGACAGCTCCTCCTTGGCCGCATTGAGGAAGGGGATCAGTGAGGGCGAGCCGGATTCCTCTTCACCCTCAAAGAAGAAGGTGATGCGGCAGGGCAGGGTGCCATGCACCGCCTGCCAGGCGCGGCAGGCCTCCACAAAGGTCATCAGCTGGCCCTTGTCATCCGATGCCCCACGGCCCCGGATCACTGTGCCATTGGCGGTCTCTTCGAGCTTCGGCTCAAAGGGCGGCGTGTTCCACAGGTTCAGCGGATCCACCGGTTGCACGTCGTAATGGCCGTAAAACAGCAGATGCGGGCCGTCGGTGTTTTCTTCGCCCACATGGCCCACCACCATGGGGTGGCCCGGTGTTTCGCGCTTTTCGGCCTTGATGCCGATGGAATTCAGATCCTTCACCAGCCAGTCAGCGGCGGCGTCGCAGTCGGCCTTATAGGCGGGGTCGGTGGAAATGGAGGGAATACGCAAAAGCTCCAGCAGCCGGTCGGTGGCGGCGGAAATATCGGAATCGATCTTATCGAGAACCGGGGTAAGGGACATGGGTCGCTCCTGAAAATAGTGCCTGCCCGCACCGGGCGCGATCACACATCGACAGGGCCGGGCGGGTCTCGGGGCGGAGCCTAGCAGCGCACTCTGACAAGGGCCAGTCGCACGATTGTATCAGAACATCGCGGGCGGTTTTCGGCGGGTGCGGTGCTTTTCAAACACCGTGTGCACGCAAAACCCGTTGCAGAACAAAGGTTTCCGATCCGCAACATCGCCCACCCCCTGCGGCGTTTTGCGCGCCGGGTGCATGGCGGCTTTGATGGTCGGCATGCTTGCCCGAAATCCAGAATGGTTCTAAAACCCCTGAAAGGTTTATTTGACCTGTATCAAGGATGGTGGGGGCCGTGACACTCTATCACGTTGATGAGGACAAGGGTGCCGGTTAAATACCGCGACAAGGATTGCGGCGGTTGCTGCCCCAGGGGGCAGGTCGGGATCAAGACGCAGCCAGGCCGGAGTGGCACCGGCAGACAGCTATGGAGATGACGGTGGACTATACCGCACAACTCGACGCAGCGATTGAACGCCTTCACGAGGAAGGCCGCTATCGGACGTTCATTGATATCGAACGCCGTCGCGGTCAGTTCCCGCATGCGGTCTGGACCCGCCCCGATGGCAGCGAGCAGGACATCACCGTCTGGTGCGGCAATGACTACCTCGGCATGGGCCAGCACCCGGTTGTGCTGAAGGCGATGCGCGAGGCAATCGACGCCACCGGTGCGGGCTCCGGCGGGACGCGCAATATCTCCGGCACCACGGTCTACCACAAGGAACTGGAACACGAGCTGGCCGATCTGCATGGCAAGGAGGCAGCGCTCCTGTTCACCTCCGCTTATATTGCCAATGACGCGACCCTGTCGACGCTGCCCAAGCTGCTGCCGGGGCTCATCATCTATTCCGACGCGCTGAACCATGCCTCGATGATCGAGGGCGTGCGCCGCAACGGCGGCGCCAAGCGGGTCTTCCGCCACAATGACGTCGCCCATCTGCGCGAGTTGCTGGAGGCTGACGATCCCGCCGCGCCCAAGCTCATCGCCTTTGAGAGCATCTACTCCATGGACGGTGATTTTGGTCCGATCGAGGAAATCTGCGATCTCGCCGATGAGTTCAACGCGCTGACCTATATCGACGAGGTGCATGCGGTGGGGATGTATGGCCCGCGCGGCGGTGGCGTGACCGAACGTGACAACCTCGCGCATCGCATCGACATCATCAACGGCACCCTCGCCAAGGCCTATGGGGTCATGGGCGGCTATATCGCGGCGTCGGAAAAGATGTGCGACGCGATCCGCTCCTATGCGCCGGGGTTCATCTTCACCACCTCGCTGGCGCCGTCGCTGGCGGCCGGGGCTGCGGCCTCCGTGCGCTATCTGAAGACCGCGCAGGAGCTGCGCGACAAACATCAGGAACAGGCGCGCATCCTGAAAACCCGGCTCAAGATGATGGGGCTTCCGATCATCGACCATGGCAGCCACATCGTGCCAGTGATGGTCGGCAACCCGGTGCACACCAAGAAACTGTCGGACATGCTGCTGGCGGATTACGGGATCTACGTGCAGCCGATCAATTTCCCCACCGTGCCGCGCGGCACCGAACGGCTGCGTTTCACGCCCTCTCCGGTGCATGGGGGCGGGGAAATGGATCACCTTGTACGTGCAATGGACAGTCTGTGGTCGCATTGTGCGCTAAATCGCGCCGAATTGGCCGGTTAATCCACAGCGAAGTGTTCTGTAAACGGAATCGTGTTATCGTTTCATCAATGAAACCTCGCTGACGAATCGGGAATCGGTTGATACAGCGGGGAATGTCGCAAAACGGCAGGTATCGATGGGACAGCAGGCATGATCGGGCGCCTTACGCAGCGCACATCCAAACGTCGTGAAGACACGTCAGAAGCCCCCCGCGGTTTTGACGATTTCGAGTTGCGACTTGGTGACATGATGCGCGGCGAACGCGCCACCATGGGCAAATCGCTCCTGGACGTGCAGCGCGAGTTGCGGATCAAGGCCTCCTACATCGACGCCATCGAGAATTGCGACCCTTCCGTCTTTGACACGCCGGGCTTCATCGCCGGCTATGTCCGGTCCTATGCCCGCTATCTGGGCATGGATTCCGAGCGCGCGTTTGAGGCCTTCTGTGCCGAAAGCGGCTTCTCCGTGGCCCATGGCATGTCGTCCGAGGCCTCCGTGCGCAAGCGCCAGGATCTGCCCGCCGCAAGTCCCAAAGGGCTGGGCGGCGATGCCTTTGCAACCTCCACGACCCCCTTTGTGCCTGTGTCCGACGGGATCTGGTCGCAGATCGAACCCCGGGCGATCGGGTCGTTGCTGGTGCTGTTCATGGTGATCGGATGTCTGGGCTACGGCGGCTGGCTGGTGCTGCGCGAGGTGCAGCAGGTGACCTTTGCGCCGGTCGACCAGACACCGGAAGTGCTGGCGGAGCTGGATCCGCTGGCCTCTGCCGCGCTCACCACAGCGGGGGCAACCACGGAAGACCCCGCCGCAGAGGCGCTGGACCGGCTCTATCGCCCGCAGGCGCTGGACGTGCCGGTGCTGGTGGCGCGCGATGCGCCGATTTCCACCCTCGATCCGCGCGCCCAGGGCAACTTTGCCGCGCCGGAGCAGCCGGGGGTTGTGCTGGCCGAAGCGCGATTGCCCGCAGATGCAGCGTCCGAAACGCAGGTGCCGCAGGTGCTTGAACCGGAGACCCCCTCGGTCGAGATGCTGGCGGTGCGCCCTTCCTGGGTCCAGGTCAAGGCCGCCGACGGCAGCGTGATCTATGAAACCATCATGGAGCCGGGTCAGACCTTCTCGGTGCCGTTGACCGAGGATGCGCCGCGCCTGCGCACCGGCGAGAGCAGCGCCATCTACTTTGCGGTGAATGGCCAGCACTACGGCCCCGTTGGCGGCCGCGGGCAGGTGACCAAGAATGTGGTTCTGTCGCCGGATGCGCTGAGCGAACGCTTCCAGGTTGCAGATCTGGACGCCGAGCAGAACCAGGCCCTGGCCACCATGGTCGCCCAGCTGCGCGCCGCCACCCAGCCGGTGCCCGGCACCGATTGACCCGCGCGGTTTGGTGCGCGCGCACCGATCAACTCTTTGACCGAGGCCCCGGACAGCCATTGCAGGCCCCGGGGCCTCGGCCTATTTAAGGCGCAAGCGACACGCAGGACGAGGCAGCCCATGTCCATGAACCACATCCGCCCCTGGCGGAACATCGAACGCCGCAAGAGCCGCCAGATCCACGTGGGCAATGTGCCCATCGGGGGCGATGCGCCCATTGCGGTGCAGACGATGACCAACACGTTGACCACCGATATCAAAGGCACCATCGCCCAGGTGCAGGCCGCCGCAGAGGCGGGCGCGGATATCGTGCGCGTCTCGGTGCCGGACGAACCCTCGGCCCGGGCGCTCAGGGAAATCGTCAAGGAAAGCCCGGTTCCGATCGTTGCCGACATCCATTTCCACTACAAACGCGGCATCGAGGCCGCCGAGGCGGGCGCTGCCTGCCTGCGCATCAACCCCGGCAATATCGGCGATGAAAAACGCGTCGCCGAGGTCATCCGCGCCGCCCGCGACCACAATTGCTCCATCCGCATCGGGGTGAACGCGGGCAGCCTGGAAAAACACCTGCTGGAAAAATACGGCGAGCCCTGTCCCGATGCGATGGTCGAAAGCGGCATGGATCACATCAAGATCCTGCAAGATCACGATTTCCACGAGTTCAAGATCTCGGTAAAGGCGTCCGACGTCTTCATGTCAGCCGCCGCCTATCAGATGCTGGCGGAGGCCACCGACGCCCCCATTCACCTCGGCATCACCGAGGCCGGCGGACTGATGTCCGGCACCATCAAATCCGCCATCGGCCTTGGCCAGCTGTTGTGGATGGGCATCGGCGACACCCTGCGCGTCAGCCTCTCGGCGGACCCGGTCGAAGAGGTCAAGGTCGGCTTTGAAATCCTCAAATCCCTCGGGCTGCGGCACCGGGGTGTCAATATCATCTCCTGCCCGAGCTGCGCGCGGCAGGGCTTTGACGTCATCAAGACGGTCGAAACGCTGGAAGAACGGCTCGAACACATCAAGACCCCGATGAGCCTGTCGATCATCGGCTGCGTCGTGAACGGGCCCGGCGAGGCGCTGATGACCGACGTGGGCTTCACCGGCGGTGGCGCAGGCTCCGGCATGGTCTATCTGGCGGGCAAGGCCAGCCACAAGATGTCCAACGACCAGATGATCGACCACATTGTCGAAGAGGTCGAAAAGAAAGCCGCCGCCCTCGATGCTGAGGCGGCGGCGGTGGAGCAGGCGGCAGAGTAACCGCCGCCCTTCATCTTTTCATAAATATCTCGGGGGTTTGGGGGCAGAGCCCCCATGTTCTCGGGAAATTGCCGGGACGCGCCGCCGCGGAGGTCACAGCGGTCGGGCGCGTCGACGGTCACATCCCTCAGCTGCGCCCGGCGCGGATCTCCTCGATCATGATCTGGATCTGATCGGCGGGCAGGTAGCCCCGCAGCATGTCCTGTTCCAGCACAAAGGTCGGGGTGCCCGAAATCGACAGGGTCTGCGCCAGGCGCCGGGTGCGTTGCAGCTGTTCTGTCACCTCCGGCGCGTCCATCTTGGCAAAGATCGCATCCGCATCCAGCGACAGCCCCTCGGCCATCCGCCGCATCGCCACCTCGTTGGGCTCGCCCTGAAAGGCGATCAGCGTATCATGGATGTCCTTGTAGGCGTCGTCCCCGGCCACCAGCCGGGTGGCAATGGCAAAGCGCGAGGACAGTACCGAGGCTTCGCCCAGAATGGGGAATTCCTTGATGACAAAGCGAATATTGTCATCCGCCGCCAGCAGCGCCTCGATCTCGGGCGCGGCCTTGCGGCAATAGCCACACCGGTAGTCCATGAATTCCACCAGGGTGATGTCCCCCTCGGGGTTGCCGCCGACCCAGGAGTAGCCGTCGTCCTGCAATTCCTGCAGGTTTGCGGTCACAAGCGCGTCGTCGCGGGCGGCATCGGCCTGGGCCTGCTGCTGTTCCAGCACATCCACCGCTTCGAGGATCACCTCGGGGTTTTCCAGAAGATAGCTGCGCACGGCGGCGCCAAAGGCCTCCTGTTCGGCGGGGCTCATATTGTCGAGGTCAAGCGCCCGGGCCGCCGGAGCGGTGAGAGAGAGCGCACAGGCCGCAATCATGGCCATGCGGGACGGGGCAATCATTTTCGTTTCCTTTTCTCGTCTTGTTCAAATGCGATCAGCACATCCTCGGCCCGTCGCCACGCGGGCGACCCTTTGGGCAGAATGGCCACCGCACGTTTTGCATGTGGGCCGGCGTCTTTCAGGCGCCCGCTCAGGGCATAGCGTTCGGCCGTGACCAGGGCGGCCATGCCGGTCTGTTTGGTCTGGGCATAGGCCAGGGACATATCGCGAAGCAAGGTTGCATTGCGAAAATCGAGACCACGGGCCTTTTCCATCGTGGCAAGTGCTGCCTTGGCATCTCCGGCCGCCAATTGCGCCCGTCCGAGGCTGGCCAGGATCAGCGGTTCGTTCGGCGCCAATTGCGCGGCGGTGCGATAGGCGGCAACGGCGGCGTCCCAGCGGCGGTTCTCATAGAGCATCTGGCCCCAGAGTTCATGATAATAGGCATCCTGCGGGCGCGCGGCCAGCAGCGCCTGCATGGTCTTCTGCGCGCCGGAAAACGCGTGCTGGCGGTGTTGTGCAACCGCCAGGCGCATCTGCTTCACATCCGCAAACGCCTCGGACGTGGCCCGCCGTTTGGTCCAGCTGGGGGCCCGGGTGAAGGCGGAGAGTTTGCCCTGCACCCGCGCCAGCCAATAGGCGGCCTCGGGGCGGGTTGCGGGACCTTCTCCGGCGCTCGCGACAAAGGCTTCGGCGGCACGCATCCGGTCACGGGACAGCGGATGTGATCGCATGTAAGGATCCTGCGAGGCGCGGCTCAGCACCTCTTGCCCGGCAAAGATCCGGTGCAGCTCGACCATGCCCTTGGGGTTGATCCCGGCGGCCGTCAGAAAACCGATGGCGGACCGGTCGGCAGAGGCTTCCTCGGCGCGGGTGTGCGACAGGAAGCTGCGCAGCGCGGAGGATTGCGCGCCAATGGCCAAGCCCGCGCCCGCGCGCCCGCCACCTGCCGCCGCCGCAAGCATGCCAAGCGCCGTCCCGAACCCCGCCGCCGTGCTGGCGGACCGCATGTTCTGGATGCGGCGCCCGATATGGCCATTGGCGATGTGGGCGGCCTCATGCGCCAGCACCGCCTGCAGCATCTCCGGCGTTTCCGCTTTGAGGATCAGCCCGTAGTTGACGAAGATCGCGCGGTGATCGATCACGAACGCGTTGAAACTGCTGTCATCAACAACAAGAATGCGCACCCGTTTCGGGCTCAGCCCGGCCGCGGCGAGGATCGGGCGCGCCAGTTCCGACAGCCCGTGTTCAATATCGGCATCGCGCAGCAGTCGGATGGATCGGGCCTGCGCGGTGATCGGCGCAAGGGTCAGCGCGGCCACCAGCACCAGACCCTGCACCTGCACAAGGCCGCGAGAGCCCCTGACCGCGCGGGACAGAAGTCGAAACAGGCGTGCACACGGGATTGACGCCAGAGAGAATACGCGGTCAAAACTCATGGCCGCACCATGGGAGATCAACATGCGAAACTCAAGCCGGTCCAAGGTCGATCCCTTCATTGTGATGGATGTGATGGAAGCCGCCCGCAAAGCGGAGGAGCAGGGCCGTCATATCATTCACATGGAAGTGGGCCAGCCCTCTACTGGCGCGCCAGAAGCCGCGCGGCGGGCGCTTGCCGAGGCGCTTGATACAGACGCCATGGGCTATACCGTGGCGCTTGGCTTGCCGGCGCTGCGCCGTCGCATCGCGCAGCTTTATGGCGAATGGTACAATGTCGATCTGAACCCGGAGCGGGTGGTGATCACTCCCGGCTCCTCGGGGGCGTTCACCCTCAGTTTCACGTCGCTCTTTGACAGTGGCGACCGGGTCGGCATCGGCGCGCCGGGCTATCCGTCCTATCGCCAGATCCTGAGCGCCCTTGGCATGCAGCCCGTCGACATCCAGACCGCGCCGGAGCATCGCCTGCAACCGGTGGCGGAGGATATTCGCGACCAGAACCTGGCCGGTCTGATGGTGGCCAGCCCCGCCAACCCCACCGGCACCATGCTCGACAAACCGGCGCTGGCGGCGCTGATGGAGGCGGCACAGGCCGAGGGCGCCAGCTTTATCTCTGACGAGATCTATCACGGGCTGGAATATGAGGCGAAGGCGGTTACGGCGCTGGAAATCTCGGACGAGGCCTATGTCATCAATTCCTTTTCCAAGTATTTCTCGATGACCGGCTGGCGCGTCGGCTGGATGGTGGTGCCCGAGGATCATATCCGCACGGTGGAACGGATCGCGCAAAACATGTTCATCTGCGCCCCGCACGCCAGTCAGGTCGCGGCCCTCGCCGCGATGGATTGCCACAAAGAGCTGGAGGCCAACCTTGCGGTCTATGCCAGGAATCGCGCCCTGATGCTGGAGGGGCTGCCCAAGGCGGGGTTCACCAAAATCGCTCCGCCGGACGGGGCATTCTATGTCTATGCGGATGTTTCGGGCCTCACCGACGACAGCCGCAGCTTTGCCGCAGAAATACTTGAAAACGCGGGGGTTGCGGTGACGCCGGGGCTGGATTTCGACCCGGTGCGTGGCGCTACCACGCTGCGGTTCTCCTATGCCCGCTCGACCGCGGACATCGAGGAAGGGCTGGCGCGGCTGAAGACCTTTATGGAGGCGCGAGGTTGATGCGACTGATTGTGGCCCGGGTCCTGACCTGCCTGATCCTGTCCTGTGTGGCGCTGTCGCCCGGGGCTGCGCAGGCGCAGGGGTTTTCCGCCCTGGCGCGTGTCCTGCCGGAGCAGAGTCGTCTGGAAGATTCCGGCGCCGGGGTGGCGCTGCAACTGGGACTCAGCCAGGGCGTGCCCTACCGGATCTTTGCGCTGGATGATCCCTATCGGCTGGTGCTGGATTTTCAGGAGGTGGACTGGACCGGGTTGCAGGCGGAGACCTTCGACCGGTCAGAGGCGATCGCGCGCGCCCGGTTTGGGAGCTATGTGCCCGGCTGGTCGCGGATGGTGCTGGAGCTGACCGGCCCCATGCAGCTGCGCACCGCCGCGATGGAAATCGACCCCGAGACCAGCGCGGCCACCCTTTCGGCGACCCTGGCGCCCACGGATGCGGAGACCTTTGCCGCGACGGCTGGCGCTCCTTATGATCCGCGTCTGGACCTGCCCCCGCCGAAGAAATTCGAACCCGCCACCCCCCGCGACGCGGACGCACCGCTGGTGGTGATGCTGGACCCGGGCCATGGCGGCCTTGACCCTGGCGCCGAGGCCGACGGCGGCATCGCCGAAAAGGACCTGATGCTGGCCTTTGCCTATGATCTGGGCGAGCGGCTGGTGCGCTCCGGCGCGTTCGAGGTGCTGCTGACGCGTGAGGGCGACTATTTCGTCTCGCTCGAACGTCGCATCGCGATGGCGCATCAGCAGGGGGCGGATCTGTTCATCTCGCTGCACGCGGATGCGGTGACCGAGGGCATGGCCCATGGCACGGTGGTCTACACCCTGTCCGATTCCGCCTCCGATGTGGCGTCCGCCAAGCTGGCCGAGCGTCACGACCGCGCCGATCTCCTGTCCGGCAGCGATCTGAGCGCCGCCGACGATGTGGTCACCGACGTCATGCTGGACCTGGCGCGGCAGGAAACCCATCCGCGCAGCACCGCGCTGGCGCGTGCCGTGATCGAGTCGCTGATGGAGCAGGGCGGCCCGGTCAACCGCCGCCCGCTGCGCACCGCCGGGTTCTCGGTGCTGAAGTCCGCCGACATCCCCTCGGTGCTGATCGAGCTGGGCTTCATGTCGAGCCCGCGGGATCTGGAACTGCTCACCGATCCCGACTGGCAGGCGCGGACCGCCCAGGGCATCCTCAATGCCTTGCTGGCCTGGCGCGACGCGGATGCTGCCCGCCGGGCGCTGGTGCGGCAATGAGGCGGGGCGGCATCAGGAATGAGCCGGGCCGCCGGTCTCTCCCCTTGCCAACCACCGCGCCCGCTGGTTTTTGCCGGTTGCGGACACACATCGGATTGTGAGCATACAGCCCCGCGCGGGTCTGCTATGCTGTCCGCCACCCCATCCGCCGGTGCGTCTTTGCGCGCCTGCGATCACGTTTTGACCCTTGTCATGTTGGCGCCTATATAGGGCGCACCGTGCGAGAGAGGCCCACACTGTGCTTAGATTCATACTGTCCATCCTTGGAGCGATTTTCAGTACCATTACCCTTGGAATCGGGGTCATGGCGCTGTCGATCGGGGCGATCTTCTGGGTCTACGGGCGCGATCTGCCAAGCCATGAGTCGCTGGCACAGTACCAGCCGCCGACCATCAGCCGGATCTATTCCGGCGAGGGGCAGCTGATCGACGAATTTGCCAAGGAACGCCGGCTGTTCACCCCCTCGAACGAGATCCCGGCGCTGGTGAAACAGGCGTTCATCTCGGCAGAGGACAAGAATTTCTACTCCCACGCGGGCTATGACGCGCGCGGCATCCTTGCGGCGGGGATCGAGGCGGTGAGATCGCGCGGGCAGAACGTGCGCGGTGCCTCCACCATCACCCAGCAGGTGATGAAGAACTTCCTCTTGTCCGGCGACCGCCGCGCCGAGCGCAAGATCAAGGAGATCATCCTCGCCACGAGGCTTGAGGAGACGCTCACCAAGGACAAGATCCTGGAGCTCTATCTGAACGAGATCTTCCTCGGGCAGAACTCCTACGGGGTGACGGCGGCGGCGCAGACCTATTTCAACAAGACCCTGGGCGAGCTGGAACCGCATGAGGCGGCGACCCTGGCCGCGATGCCCAAGGCGCCCTCCGACTATCACCCGGTGCGTGAGCGCGAACGGCTGCTTGATCGTCGCAACTACGTGCTGCGCGAGATGAAAGAGAACGGCTATATCTCGCAGGCGGTCTATGAGGTGGAGCGCGACCAGCCGCTGCGCTCGGTGCAGAACGGCGATTTCGACGCCTTCCGCACGGCGCTGCCGCCGCGGGATTACTTCACCGACGAGATCCGCCGCCAGCTGTCGGTCGATTTTGGCGAGGGTGAGTTCTTTACCGGGGGCTTCACCATCCGCGCCACCATCGACGCAGAGATGCAGGACGAAGCCGCCCGGGCCATGCGCAAGGGGCTGGAGAAATTCGACCGCTCCACCGGCATCTGGCGCGGCACCGATGTGACCCTGCCGCAAGAGGCGCTGGCGGATGAGGCCAGCTGGCGCGCGGCCCTGAGCGAAAGCGATGTGGCCCGTGACATCCTGACTGAAGAGGGCGCCTGGCTGCCCGCTGTGGTGCTGGAAGTGGCAGACAATGCCCTGACCCTCGGGATCGAGAGCGTCGAAGGCACGGGCACCGTGCCGCGCGCCGACATCAAATGGCTGAAGGGCAATTTCTTCGACAATTTCGAGGTCGGCGACGTCATTCATGCCATGGCGGTGCGCGATGGCGATGCGGTGTCGCATTGGTCGGTGCGGCAGGTGCCCGAGGTGCAGGGCGGTTTTGTCGCCATGGACGTGAACTCGGGCCGGGTGCTGGCGATGCAGGGGGGCTTTTCCTATCAGCATTCGGTGTTCAACCGCGCCACCCAGGCGCAGCGCCAGCCGGGGTCGAGCTTCAAACCCTTCGTCTATGCCGCGGCGCTGGACAGCGGCTACAGCCCGGCGACGATCGTGATCGACGCGCCGATCGAGATCAACACGCCGCAGGGGGTCTGGCGGCCGAAGAACTCCACCCACAAGTTCTATGGCCCGACGCCGCTGCGCACCGGCATCGAGATGAGCCGGAACCTGATGACCATCCGCCTGGCACAGGAGGTCGGCATGCCGGTTGTGGCGGGCTATGCGGAACGGTTTGGCGTCTATGACAACATGGGCACCTTCCTTGCGAACTCGCTGGGGTCGGAGGAAACCACGCTCTACAAGATGGTGGCAGCCTATGCGATGTTTGCCAACGGCGGCGAGCGGGTGGAGCCGACGCTGGTGGACCGGATTCAGGATCGGCTCGGCCAGACTATCTATCGTCATGACGATCGCGACTGCGTCGATTGCAGCTATACGGAACTGGAACCCGGACGTGCGCCCCAGATCGTGACCAATCGCGAACAGGTGATGGATCCGATCACCGCCTATCAGCTGACCTCGATGCTGAAAGGGGTGGTGGATCGCGGCACCGCGTCGAGTGTCATCAACCTGCCGGTGCCCGCCGCGGGCAAGACCGGCACCACCAATGACGCGCGCGATGCCTGGTTCGTGGGCTTCACCTCCAATATCGTGGCGGGGTGCTACATCGGCTATGACAACCCGCGTCCGATGAAGGGCGGGCGGGGCTACGGCGGCACCCTCTGCGGGCCGGTGTTCCAGCAGTTCATGACCAAGGCGACCGAAAAATACGGCGGCGGTCCCTTTGACGTGCCCCCCGGCGGCCACTTCATCAAGATCGACCGCTACACCGGCGGGCGGCTGCCCAATGATGCCAGCGGCGCCTATGTGGTGGCGGAGTATTTCCGCGATGGCGAGGAGCCGATCTTTGGTCTGACCTATGACGGCGGCTTTGGCATGGGATCGAACCTGCCGCTTATCGAGGAAGTCACCGAGTCCGGTCGCCAGGTCACCACCTCCAGCGGTGGCACGGCGGTGCTTGGACCCAAGGCCACCTTTGGGGATGTCTCCTCCGGCGGGCTTTACTGACACAACCGGTTTGCGCGTCGGGCAGGCGGGGGCGTTCCCGCTTGCCCGCGCTCTTGTAGTGGTCCCGGACGTGCGGTATCACCCACTCTCAAACAAGATTTCAAGGAATGTCCATGCGCGCCGAGATCCAGACCATCGTGGCCGATATCGAAAAATCGCTCGACCTGCTTGCCCAGCGGATGAACTGGGAGACGGCGGAATTCCGGCTGGAGGAATTCAACGCGCGGGTCGAGGATCCCAACCTCTGGGATGATCCCGCAGCGGCGCAGAAACTGATGCGGGATCGCCAGTCTCTGGTTGATGCGATCGACACCTACAAGGCGATCAAACAGGATCTCGACGACAGCGTCGAACTGATCGAACTCGGCGAGATGGAAGAGGACGAGGAAGTCGTCGCCGACGCCGAGGAGACCCTGAAGGCGCTGAAGGAAAAAGCCGCCAAGAAGGAACTTGAAGCGCTTCTGGATGGCGAGACCGACCCCAATGACGCCTTTCTGGAGATCAAGGCCGGCGCCGGCGGCACCGAGGCCTGCGACTGGGCGTCGATGCTGGCGCGGATGTATGTGCGCTGGGCCGAGAGCCGGGGCTTTACCGTCGACTTGCAGGAAGAGCAGGCCGGTGCCGAGGCGGGTATCAAATCCGCCACCTACCAGATCAAGGGCCACAACGCCTATGGCTGGCTGAAATCCGAAAGCGGCACCCACCGGTTGGTGCGGATTTCGCCCTTTGGTAAAGGCACGCGCGAAACATCCTTTGCCGCCGTGGGCGCCTATCCGGTGATCGACGACAATATCGAGATCGAGGTCAACCCGGCCGACATCCGCATCGACACGTATCGGTCGTCCGGTGCAGGTGGTCAGCACGTCAACACCACCGACTCTGCGGTGCGGATCACCCACGAACCGACAGGCATCGTGGTGACCTCATCCGAGAAATCGCAGCACCAGAACCGTGACATCGCCATGAAGGCGCTGAAATCGCGGCTCTATCAGCTGGAGCTCGACCGTCGCAACGCCGAGGTGAACGCCCTGCACGAGGCCAAGGGCGACGCCGGCTGGGGCAACCAGATCCGCTCCTATGTGATGCAGCCTTACCAGATGGTCAAAGACCTGCGCACCAACCATGAGACCGCCGACACCAAAGGGGTGCTGGATGGTGACCTCGACGGGTTTATGGCGGCAACGCTTGCGATGAAGGTGGCCGGCAAGAGCCGCGCCGACGCCCAGGGCGAAGACTGACGCCATGCGGAGATCTGCTCGGAAGCTGGCCACACTCACATGCTTGCTTCTGGCAGGCGGTCTTCCGGCAGTGGCACAGGATCGTGCCCCCCCTCCGGAGACAGAAGATGCGGCACTGTTGACCTTCCTTGGGGGGGATGGCTGCGTGATCGGCCCGCATAGCGCGGGCGCTGCGACGGCGGCGGGGTTTGACGGGGACGCACTGACGGCCCTCGGCGCGCGGCTTCTGGCAGACGGATCTGCAGAGAAACAAGGCGACTGGATTGTGCTCGGCCCGGAGGTCTGCACGATCCGTATTCCTGATGTCACTCCAGAGCTGACGCTGAACAGTGCCGAGGTTCAAGCCACCTTCCGACGAGACTTGTGGGTGCCTTCGCTGGCGTACCTTCAAGATTCTCCTGAGACGACAGAAACGCTTCGTGAGCGGGGCTTGTCGTTGCGTGATTTTCAGGAAGAAGGAATATCGGCTGACGAGCTGCGCGAGGTTGGCATAGACCCGGATGCCCTCGCCGAGCATAAGACACGCCCTCTTTGCGTTTCCGGGGGGGGACCTGCTTTGATCGAAGAATTGGTAGAAAGCCGTGGTTTGTCGCAAGACCAGAGCTTCCATATGGCGATGGAGTTCTTCGCAGCAGGTCTAAGTGATGGGAAAATCACGTTTTTCTCTGACAGCTTACTCGCAACCCCACCCGGTTTCATGTTGACGGTGCCCGCATGCTGGACGCCGGAGGAGCAGGCTGCGATCACCCGCAGTCATGCCATTCTGGAGCAGCATTTTGGCAGGTTCGTCAGGGCGCGCGGCGCGGAAACCTCTTGCGATACGACGAATGAGGTATCTGACGCTCTGATGGGCAGGGACGCGCATCTGCTTTGGACGCAGTTGGCCGGTCGCGAGCCTGAAAATGCCTGGATCGGATTTGAGGTGTTTTTGATCGCTCTTGGCGCCGGATGGTTCGAAGGCGCGTCAGCAACTGAAAAGGGCAGGCCGCGTCCGCCGTTGTGCCGTCTCTAGGCAGCGCGGTCCGTCGGGTGTTTCCGGCCATTGGCGCTACGTTGGCCTGACGGCCACGCCCCTTGCTGGCGCGCAGGGCTCCCGCCCCCGGTGCAGGCATCACAGATGCCCTTCCGGCGTTGGGCGTGGCAGCCCGCCCTGCGGGCGGGCTGCGGGCGCGCGGGGAGATCGGACATCCGACAGGACCCGGGGTTGGCCCGGAGAGTTTCGGGGCTTTCCAGATGGTTATCCGCACCCTAGGCTTGGTTTTGGCAGGATCAGGAGGCCAGGATCAGGAGGCCAGGATCAGGAGGAGAGTGCGATCATGCTTTGCGACAGGACGGCCAGCGCGCTTGTGCAGGACTTGCAAAACGGGGCGCTGCGGGCCGAGACACTCATGGAGGCGACGCTAGCGCGGATTTCCGAACGCAATCCGGAGCTGAACGCCATCGTCGCGCTGCGTCCGGCCGAGGATCTGATGGCAGAGGCCCGGGCGGCGGACGCGGTGCCGGTGGCAGAGCGCGGCGCGCTGCACGGTATCCCGATGGCGATCAAGGATCTGGCCAACGCACGGGGGCTGGTCACCTCTCAGGGATCGCCGATCCTGGCCGGGCAGGTGGCGGAGACGGACGACATCTTTGTCGCGCGGCTCCGGGCGGCCGGGGTGATCGTCATCGGCAAGACAAACACTCCGGAGTTTGGCCTCGGGTCGCATACCTACAATCCGGTCTATGGCCCGACCCGCAACGTGATCGATCCGACGCGGTCGGCAGGCGGGTCCTCGGGCGGGGCGGCGGTGGCGCTGGCAGCGGGGATGGTGCCGCTGGCGGATGGCTCCGACATGATGGGGTCGCTGCGCAATCCGGCCGGTTGGAACGCGGTCTACGGCCTGCGTCCGACCTGGGGCTGGGTGCCGTCGGAGCCCGCGGGAGACATGTTCCTGCATCCGCTGTCCACCAACGGCCCGATGGCGCGCACCCCGGAGGATCTGGCGCTGTTGCTGGATGTGATGGCGGGCGGGGACGCCAGATTGCCGCTGCACAGAGGGGCGCGGCCTGTGCAGCCCTTGCACGATGACGCGCCGCTGCGGCTGGGCTGGCTGGGAGACTGGGGCGGGGCCTACCCGATGGAGCCCGGGGTGCTGGAGACCTGCGAGGCGGCGCTGGCGCGGTTCGAAGCACTGGGGCACAGCGTCACGCGGGTTGCACCGCCGTTTCCGGCCGAGAAGCTCTGGCAGAGCTGGACCACGCTGCGCTCCTTTGCGGTGGCGGCCGGGCTGCGACCGCTGCTGGCGCAGCGCGACCAGTTGAAAGCGGCCGCCCGCTGGGAGCTGGAGCGCGGGATGTCCTTTGCGGCAGCAGAGATCCAGGCGGCGTCGGATCTGCGTGCGGCATGGACGCGCGCCGCGGCCCGGATGTTCGCGCAGTATGACGCGATGCTGCTGCCCACGGCCCAGTGCTGGCCGTTTCCCGTTGACTGGAGCCATCCGCAGCAGATTGCCGGGGTGGAGATGGACAGCTACCATCGCTGGATGGAGGTTGTGGTGCCGGCAAGCCTGATCGGACTGCCGGCCCTGGCTGTGCCCGCAGGCCGGGGGGCGGCGGGCCTGCCCATGGGGATGCAGATCATCGGCCCGCACAACAGCGACGCACAACTATTGGGACTTGCTGCGGCCTATCATGCCGCGGCATCCTGACAGGGACCGAGGGCTAAGCGTGCGGCATCAGCAACGGGCGGAGGCAAGAATGACAGAAACAACCGGAGCAGTTCAGACCGACCCGCGGCCAGCGGGGGTGCCGGCGCTTGGGCCGGTGACCAAAGCAACCCTGCGCCAGGCCCTGGTCAGCGGCTGGACGGATTTCCGCAGCTGCCCCCGGTACGGGCTGATGTTTGCGGGGGTCTATGTGCTTGCCGGCTGGGTCATGGCCTGGATCACGCTGCAGACCGAAACCAGCTACTGGCTGGTGCTGGCGGCGATCGGCTTTCCTCTGATCGGGCCCTTTGCTGCGGTGGGGCTCTACGAGGTCTCGCACCGTCTGGAGCAGGGGCAGGCGCTGGATGCGCGGGGTATCTTTGGCGTCATTCTGGCGCAGAGCGGGCGGCAGCTGCCCTCGATCTGTGCCATAATCGTGGTGGTCTTCATGTTCTGGTTCTTTCTGGGACACATGATCTTTGCGCTGTTCCTTGGCCATATGCCGATGGTCAATGTCTCCACCTCGATGGAGGTGTTCCTGACGTTTCAGGGGCTGACGATGCTGGCGGCGGGAACCGCGATCGGTGCCTTGTTTGCGCTGTTGATCTACATGATCACGGTGCTGGGGCTGCCGCTGCTGCTGGATCGGGAGATCGATTTTGTTACCGCGATGATCACCAGTTTCACCTATGTGCAGGCCTATCCGGTGCAGATGCTGGGCTGGGCGGTGCTGGTGGCGGTGCTGACGTTCCTGGCGCTCTTGCCCGGGTTTCTGGGGCTGCTGCTGGTGCTGCCATGGCTCGGGCACTCCAGCTGGCATCTCTATCGGCTGCTGCGCGACAGCGCCGCGTGACGCATCAGCGAAACGGCGTGCCCAGCTGCAACAGCCGCTTGTGGAAGGGAATGATGTCCGGCGCGCTGGTAAAGCCGCATCCGCGCGCGGCGGCAATGGCGGTGCTGACGTCATTGCCAAGATATTCATAGATCATCCGCAGCACCCGTTCGCCGCTCTCGCTTTCGCGGATGGTGCGGGCGACATAGCCGGTCCAGAGACTGTTTTCGGCGGCAGAGACGCGGGCGAGGTAGTTGAAGGAATAGGTCAGCGTGTTGCGGCGGCTGAGCACAAAGGCCACGCCGTCCTCGTGACAGGTCATGTAGCCGCGGTATTCGCGGGTGGGGCCGTAGGTGGACAGCCCCTGAAAGCGCATGCCGGCGCGCGGCTCATAGCCCTTCACATAGGTGATCCCGTCGATGCGGTGCACATGGACGATGCCCAGAACAAAGCTCTCTTCGCTGATGAAGCTGCGGCGGGTGAACCGGTAGAAGCCGGAGGGGAAGACATCCTCGGTGACGCGGGTGATGCCGGTGTCGAAGAAGTCCTTCAGGTAATCGCTGTGGACCACATTGCCCTGCGGCGGGGCAAGGGCCTGCACGGGATCGAGCAGGATACGGGCGTCGACATCGAAAAAACTACAGATCCGGTCCAGCACGTCCGGCCGCGGGAAGCTCTCGCCCGACAGGTAGCGATTAAACTGTGTGCGATTGATCCCCAGCCTGCGTGAAAGTTCCGAAATCGACGGGTAGTCGCGGGACAGGCTGCGCAGATTGTCCCCGAACACTGTCCTCAATTCGGCGGGAGATCGGTTATGTTTCAACATGTTTGTTCCGCAAAGTGCTGGCTGGCCCTGAACTGCATCAAGATGTGACGCGAATTGGATGCAAATGAGTTCTATGTGACGCTTAATAGTATCAATGCAGACACAAATTGCAATTCCCTATTCGACAGTTTGGGATGTTTGAGACTTCCGAATTGACGCACAATGGAGTCGGAAAAGCATGGGGAATGCTATGATCGGGGTTGTCGTCTGGGCCGATACCGCCAAGAACAAGGCGGTTATCTGGTGTGAAGATCAAAGAGATTTGGCGTATTACCTGCGTCCGTCGGAGGCGCGGGAGGGCTGTGTTCCGAACAAGGGAGACCTTGTGGAATTCGAGACCCACTACGAGGGTAATATGCGTATTGCGGAGAATGTGATGGTTCTGGAAGCCCAGACCCAGAGCACGCTTGCGGATGCCCTGCAGGCCGGAGAGCGATGGAACCGACGCGACAGCAATGGCTATCGCGGTGCACAGGTTGCGACCCTCTCGGTGCCAGAGCGTGGGGAGCGGTCCGAACTGCGCCGCAAGCCGGCACAGCGGCAGGAGCGCGAAAGCGCCACAATCCTGTCCTTCCCGGATCGCATGCGGGCCTGAGGCCTGAAGCGCTGTTCCCGGCGCAACCGTCGCGCTGCCAGAGTGCGGGGCAACCCGCTCCGCCTGTGCCATCCGGTCCCTATCGGGTAGTGACGAGGGGTGCGTGACGCGGCACAGCGACAGTCGTACCCGGAGCAGTGTCATGACCCCGACCGGGAGGCGCATTGGCGCTATCCCAGCCAATCGCGGGACGTTGGTAACGAGCATAGGCTGCAAGTCAGCGCCGCGCTAGTCGCCACCGTTCTGTCGCGAGGGCTTGGCCATCAACAGACGGGTCAAAGTGACCTCAGCCCAATGGGACGCATTTCGGAGACCAAAATGGAAAAAGCGCATCAAAGGATGCGCCTTTTTCAGGTTTTAGCCTTGGTCTGAGGCGACCAAGGCCGGTGGGGCAGGCCGCGGATGTTGGCCGCCCGGGAGAAGGGGCGTTATTCGCCGCGCAACAGCGCCGCCACGCCGGTTCGCGCGATCTTGGTCAGGCCAAGCGGGCGCATCAGATCGGCAAAGGCATCGATCTTGTCCGGGGTGCCGGTGATCTCAAAAATAAAGCTGTTGAGCGTGGTATCCACCACTTTGGCGCGGAAGATATCGGCAAGCCGCATGGCTTCGACGCGTTTTTCGCCTTCGCCGACCACTTTGACGATGGCCAGTTCACGCTCCACAAAGGGGCCCGCCACGGTGAGGTCGGTGACCTCATGCACGGGCACGATGCGGCCGAGCTGCGCCTTGATCTGTTCGATCACCTGCGGCGTGCCGGTGGTGACCACGGTGATGCGGCTCAGATGCCCGGTGTGGTCGACCTCGGCCACGGTGAGGCTGTCGATGTTGTAGCCACGGCCCGAAAACAGCCCGATGACGCGCGCCAGTACGCCGGGTTCGTTTTCCACCAGCACGGTGATCGTGTGCCGCTCCTGCACGTCGGAGAAATTCGGGCGCAGGTTATAGGCGGAGTGCTTGGTAGCACCTTTTTTGATGTGTAGGGCAGACATGTCAGTCCCTTTCCTCGAAATATCGGGGCGAGGCGCGAGCGGCGCGCCTCGCAAGCAAACCTCAGATGATCAGACCAGAACCGCGCCGCCGGACTGGATCACGCCCTGCGTTTCCGCAGCGCCCAGCAGCATTTCGTTATGCGCCTTGCCCGAGGGGATCATCGGGAAGCAGTTCTCGTGTTTTTCCACCAGGCAGTCAAAGATCACCGGCCCGTCATACTCGATCATTTCCATCAGGGCATCATCCAGATCCGCCGGATCGGAGCAGACAATCCCTTTGGCGCCAAAGGCTTCGGCGAGTTTCACGAAGTCGGGCAGCGCTTCGGACCAGCTGTGGGAATAGCGCTCGCCATGCAGCAGCTCCTGCCACTGGCGCACCATGCCGAGGCGTTCGTTGTTGAGGATGAACTGTTTCACCGGCAGGCGGTACTGGGTCGCGGTGCCCATTTCCTGCATGTTCATCAGCCAGGAGGCTTCGCCCGCCACGTTGATCACCAGCGCATCCGGATGGGCGATCTGCACGCCGATCGACGCCGGTGTGCCATAGCCCATGGTGCCGAGGCCGCCGGAGGTCATCCAGCGGTTGGGGTCTTCAAAGCCCAGGAACTGCGCCGCCCACATCTGGTGCTGGCCCACCTCGGTGGTGATGTAGCGATCCCGGCCCTTGGTCAGCGCTTCGAGGCGCTCCAGGGCATATTGCGGCTTGATGGTCTTTTGAGAGCCGGCGTAGGTCAGGCAGTTCACCGCGCGCCATTCCGAGATCTGGCCCTGCCATTTCTCAAGCGCGGCCCGGTTGGTCTTGCGCCCGCGGCTCTTCCAGACCTTGAGGATGTCCTCGAGCACATGGGCCACGTCGCCGACGATCGGGATGTCGACGCGGATCACCTTGTTGATCGAGGAGGGATCAATATCGATGTGCGCCTTTTTCGAGTTGGGCGAGAAAGCGTCGATGCGGCCGGTGATCCGGTCGTCGAAGCGGGCGCCGATGTTGATCATTAGGTCGCAGTCATGCATCGCCATATTGGCCTCGTAGAGACCATGCATGCCGAGCATGCCGAGCCATTGCTCCCCGGACGCGGGATAGGCGCCCAGCCCCATCAGGGTCGAGGTGATCGGAAAGCCGGTGGCCTCCACCAGTTCGCGCAGCAGCTGGCTCGCGGCCGGGCCGGAGTTGATCACGCCGCCGCCGGTGTAGAACACCGGGCGTTCGGCCTTCTCGATGGCGGCGACCAGCTCGGTGATCTCCTCCATGTCGCCCTTGACCACCGGCTGGTAGTGCGAGGCGGAGGGTTTTGGCGGCTGGTAGCTGCCGGTGGCGAACTGCACGTCCTTGGGCACGTCGATCAGCACCGGGCCGGGGCGGCCGGAGGTGGCGACGTGAAAGCCCTCGTGGATGGTGGCGGCCAGGGCATCGGTGTCCTTCACCAGCCAGTTGTGCTTGGTGCAGGGGCGGGTGATGCCGACGGTGTCGGCCTCCTGGAAGGCATCCGAGCCGATCATGAAGGTGGGCACCTGGCCGGTCAGCACGACCAGCGGAATGGAATCCAGCAGCGCATCGGTCAGGCCCGTCACCGCATTGGTGGCGCCGGGACCGGAGGTCACCAGCACGACGCCGGGCTTGCCGGTCGAGCGGGCATAGCCCTCGGCGGCATGCACCGCGCCCTGTTCGTGGCGCACCAGCACGTGGCGAATGTCATTTTGCAAGAAGATTTCATCGTAAATGGGTAGGACAGCGCCGCCGGGGTAGCCGAATACCGTGTCCACGCCCTGATCCTTGAGGGCTTGAACAACCATTTTTGCGCCGGTCATTTCACGTGTCATCTGCTTTGCTCCAGTTCACGACATCGTCTTTCGTCTGTGTCGCCCCGAGGCCGATCTTGATGGCGTCGGGCGCGGCGGGTTTGGCATAAAAAAGCCCCCGATTTTGAGGATCGGAGGCGCATGGGTTTGATTATGGTCTACCGTCACCGGCCCATGCGCGTGTGTCCTACGATTACGACTAGCTGTGCCATCGTCAGAGGCTCCTTCATGCGTTCCGGGGCGACATTATGGGCGGCGGCGCGGAGGGTCAACCGCAAAAATGCCAATTTGGAGGCGTGGTGTGGCGTTTTGTTTCTCTGCGGTGGGGATTTCGGACATTTTTGCCAAGAACGGGCCGGGGATTTGAAACGCTGGCGGGGCGACGGTTGCTCAGCGGGGCGCCTGCAGCGCACAGGTTCAGCAGCGCCTGTGCGCTGCCGGTTGCGAGGCGCTGCCTCGCGCTCCGAGGTTTTTGGGAAAAGGCGAAGGGACGGGCGCAGGGGCCGCCGGGCGGCAGCCCGGCGCCGGGCCCAACGGGAGCGGATCGGCCACGCCGGTCCGGCGACGGGCGGGAGCGCCCCCGTTTCGGGACGCGCTGCCGCCTGCGCCGATACCGGGCTCAGATGCCGCGTCCGGTGCCCTGCAATACGCCGTGTTCCAGTGCATAGCGGGTGAGGCCGGCGGTGGAGGAGATCCCGAGCTTGCGCTTGATGTTCTTGCGATGGGTTTCCACCGTGCGCACCGATATGTCGAGCGCTATTGCAACTTCCTTGTTGGATTTGCCCTGCGCCAGTTCCAGCAGGATGGTCTGTTCGCGCCCCGTGAGCGCCTCGCGGTTGCTGCCGGTGCCGGGCGAGAGCGATCCGGCGGCGCCGGTGCACAGGTACTGTTCGCCGCGCATGACCGCGTCGATGGCGGTCTTGATCTCTTCGGGCTGCACGTCCTTCAGCACGTAGCCCACCGCGCCATGGCTGAGGGCGGTGGAGATGTATTCCGGGCTGTCATGCATCGACAGGATCAGCACCCGGGTTTCGGGGCGGCGTTCAAGGATGATCTCGGTGGCGCTGAGGCCGCCGACATCGGGCATGTTGAGGTCCATCAGGATCACATCCGGGGACAGATCCTCGGCCCGGGCGATCGCCTCGCGGCCGCCGGAGACCGCACCGACCACATCGATGTCGGCATAGCTTTCCAGGATCGACTGAATGCCTTCGGCGACCATCGGGTGATCGTCGACGATCAGGATGCGGGTGATGTTCTGCATGGTAAGTTCCTCGCTCCCGGTCTGGACCGCGTCAGGGCAGGCGGTGAGCCGCGACCTCGTCGCCGGGGGGCAGCAGGTGGCTCAGCGGCAGGCTGGCCTCGATCACCGTGCCGCTGCCGCTCTTGCCGAGGGTCTTGCCCGGACCGGCGTTGCGAGATGACAGAATGCGCAGGGTGCCGTCAAGCTGTTCCATCCGTTCCTGCATGTTGCGCAACCCGATCCCGGCGCCGCTGCGGGCCTGCTCCGGGGGCAGTCCGCTGCCGTTGTCGGTGATTCGCATGGTCGCGCCCTTGGCATGACCGCGCAGATCCATGGTGACGCGGGTGGCTCCGGAATGGCGTTCGATATTGGTGAGCGCCTCCTGCGCGACGCGGTAGAGGGCGATCTTTGCTTCCTGGTCCAGACGGTTGCGGAACACCACCGTGGTGAACTCGGTGTCGATGCCGGTGCGGGTGGCGAAGTCATCGGTCAGCGCCTTCAGCGCCGGGCCGAGGCCGAGGTCATCCAGCACGCCGGGGCGCAGGTCGCGGCTGATGCGGCGCACTTCGGTGATCGCGGTGGCCAGCCCGTCGACGCCGCGATCCAATGGCTGCGCCACCGCGTCATGTTCGCCGCGCGAAATCCGGCGTTTCACGGTCTCCAGCGCGTAGCGCACCCCGACCAGCAGCTGGCTGATGGAATCGTGCAGTTCGCGCGCCACCCGGCCACGCTCCTCTTCCTGGGCGTCAAACACCCGCTGGGTCAGCTCCTTCAGCTTGGCATCTGCCAGACGGCGCTCGCGAATGTTCAGCAGCATGCCGGAGGCAAAGACCAGGATCAGCGCCACCAGGGTGATCGCCCCGATATAGAGAAAGGTGCGCCGCACGCGGTTTTCGACCTCCTGGCGCGAGCTGGCAATCGAGGCGAGGACATCGTCGATGAACACGCCGGTGCCGACGGCCCATTGCCAGTCCTGCAGCCCGACCACATAGGCGATCATCTGCGCTTCTTCGCCGGTGGAGGGTTTCTCCCACATGAAACTGTGCCAGCCTGCGCCCTGGCGGGCGATGTCGATGAAGGTGTCGACGATGGGCACGCCATTGCCGTCGGTCAGCCCCGACCAGTTGCGGTTGATGAACTCGGTCTGGCGCGGGCTGACAAGATTGGTGCCGTCGTAGTCATAGACAAAGAAGAACCCGTCCTTGCCATAGATCATCGCGCTCAGGGTCTGGGTCACCTTTTCCTTGGCGGCCTGGTCATCGGGGGCGGCGGGGCCGTAGATATGCATGAAGCCGTTGCGGGCCTGGGTGACATAATTGCGCAGCTCGGCCTTCTTGGCCTCGATCAGCTGCCGCTCCAGCACCTGGATTTCGCGCTCGGCCATCGAGCGGGACTGTATCGCCACCAGCGCGGCGATGCACAGGCCCGCCACGATCAGGGGCAGGGTGGCCAGCAGTGACAGCTTTTGTGCGTAGTTCGGACGAAACAGGCGCCGGATCATCGTGTGGTCCCGAATATGGCTCTTTGGGCGGGCGTGCGGGGTGCGTTTCGAATCGTTACGGCACTGGCGCGCGGAATCAAAGCCCGGAAACCTGTCGGCCCTGTGTGATCGCCCCGAACGGGCGCGTCCAAGATGTGAATGACAGCGATCCGAGTGAAAAAATCGCCGTTTCTACGTAGTACTTGGTATTCACATGTTTCACGGGCAGGGTAGGGTTGTGCCACTTCAAGAAGGCCGCGCGAGGAAGGGCGCACAATCGTGTGTCGGAGCGGCCAATACGTTTTGGGAGGAAAAGAACATGGATCGTCGATCCTTTCTGAAGACATCTGCTATGGGCGGCTCCGCTGCTGCCGCATCCGCCGCGCTGGCGGCTCCGGCCTATGCGCAGGGCAACCGCACCCTGACCATGGTCACCACCTGGGGCCGTGGCCTTGCCGGCGTGCATGACTCCGCACAGCGTGTGGCCGACAGCATCACCGCAATGACCGACGGCGCGCTGACCGTTGACCTCAAGGCCGCAGGCGAACTCGTCGGCGCGTTCGAGGTGTTTGACGCCGTGACCGCCGGTCAGGCCGACATGTATCACGGTGCCGACTACTACTTTGTCGGTCAGCACCCCGCCTATGCGTTCTTCACCGCCGTGCCGTTTGGCATGACCGCGCAGGAACTGGCGAACTGGTACTATCAGGACGGCGGCATGGAGCTGCACGACGAGCTGGGTCAGATCTTTGGTCTGAAATCCTTCCTCGGCGGCAACACCGGCGCGCAGGCCGGTGGCTGGTACTCCAAGGAGATCAACAGCCCCGACGACTTCAACGGCCTCAAGTTCCGCATGCCGGGTCTTGGCGGCAAGGCGCTGGGTAAACTGGGCGCCTCCGTTCAGAACATCCCGGGCTCCGAAGTGTATCAGGCGCTGTCCTCCGGTGCGATCGACGGCACCGAGTGGATCGGCCCCTGGGCGGACGAAAAAGCCGGTTTCCAGGAAATCACCAAGACCTACTACACCGCGGGCTTCCACGAGCCGGGTGCGGGTCTGTCCGTGGCGACCAACCGCGACGTGTTCGAGAGCCTGTTGCCGGCGCATCAGAAGGTGATCGAGATCGCCTCCGCCGAAGCGCACCAGTGGAACCTGAGCCAGTTCCTCGCCAACAACGGTGCGGCGCTGCAGCGTCTGCAGGCCGGTGGCGTCAAGGTCATGGAATTCCCCGACAGCGTCTGGGATGCCTTCGGCAAGGCGTCGATGGAAGTGCATCAGGAAAACATGGGCGACGATCTCTACAAGAAGATCTACGACAGCGCCATGGCGTCGATGAAATCCTCCTCCGCGTGGATCAACACATCGTCCGGCACCTATGTGGCACAGCGCGACCGCGTTCTGGGCTAAGGTCCCACGACACGCCTGAAACGGATCCCCCGCGTCTGATGCGGGGGATCTCTTTTGCACTCGCGGTCTGATGCGCCGCGTCGCCGGACCTGTCCGATGAAAGACGCGCCCGACCGCCTGCCTGACCTTCCGGGGGAGCCATGCAGGACGACATGAGTATTTCCTTTTTCGGCGCGATCGGCGGCTTCCTTTGGTGGCTCGCCTCGAATGTTTTTGGCGCCTTCTACAATCTCGGCTATGCCATCACCCATCCCGAGCTGTGGCTCGACTGGCTGACCTGGGCGGGCACCACCGAGGACAAGCAAGCGGTGATGCGCTTTGTCTACTACGGGGGCTCGGTCGAGTTCTTCTTTGTGGTATTCACCACCTTCCTGGTGCTGACAGGCGTCGGGATCTATTTCCGCGGCTTCATGTGGGGCATGGTGCGCGCGCTTGAGGGCTTTGCCAACGGTCTGGGTCGTTTCTTTGCCTGGGCCGGGCTGTTGATGGTGGTTCAGCAGATCATCATCGTGTTCATGCAGCGCGTCTTTGCCCGCCCGGACATGAGCTTTGGTCTCGGGATTGCGCTGGAAAAAGACATCTCCTGGTTCGCCGAAGAGCTGAAGCTCTATAACGCGCTCGTGGTGTGTTTCTGTGTCACCTACACCTTTGTGCAGGGCGGCCATGTGCGGGTGGACCTCGTCTATGCCGGGATTTCGCATCGGGCCAAACGCGTGGTCGATATGGTCGGCTCGCTGATCTTCATGATGCCGGTTGCGGTTCTGACGTGGATGTACGGCTGGTTCTTCCTGTGGCGTCACCTGATCGTGCCGAACCCCTCGGCCTCTGATGCCCTGGACCGTCTGGTGATGAAGGCCCGCGCGCTGCGCTGGAACGTTGAAACCATCGGGTTCTCGCCCAACGGCTTTGACGGCTATTTCCTCTTCAAGATCCTGCTGGTCGCCTTTGCGGGCCTCGTGTTCCTGCATGCGGTGGCGTTCTTCTACCGCTCTTTCCTCGAGTTCATCGAGGGTGAGGAGTCGGAAGGGAAATACCTCGACAAGGACAGCCTTGGCGCAGGCGAAGAAGCCTATGAAGGCGCTCATTAACTAAGGGACAGCACCCATGCTATTCGGACTTGATGGCGTCGAAATCGGCCTGATCATCGTCTTTCTCTGCCTCTTCGGGGGCATTCTCTCGGGCTTTCCGGTGGCCTTTGCCATCGGCGGCGCCGGGGTCATCTCCTTCGGGATCATCGCCGCACTGGACAGTGCTGGTCTGCTGATCCACCAGGCCATTGACACCTCCAGTCAGGCCTACCGCGATATCGTCAATTCCGGCGTGAAGCCGGATGTGATTTCCGTGTTCCGATACCCGGAGTTGCCACGGATCGGCGAACCCGTGTTCCCGCAGGGCTGGGAAGTTGCGATGGACCGCAACGTGTCCTTCATCGTGAACCGGATCAATGAGCGGGTTCTGGCAGGCGCATCCATTGAAACGCTGCTGGCGGTGTTGATGTTCGTCCTGATGGGCATCACGCTGGAACGCTCCAAGATCGCAAACGATCTGCTGACCACCATGGCGCGCGTCTTTGGCCCGCTTCCGGGCGGTCTGGCCGTGTCCATCGTGGTTGTGGGCGCGTTTCTTGCAGCCTCCACCGGGATCGTGGGCGCGACCGTTGTGACCATGGGGCTCCTGGCCTTGCCGACGATGTTGCGCAACAACTACTCGCCGGAACTGGCGACGGGTGTGATCGCAGCGTCAGGCACCCTGGGGCAGATCATTCCGCCTTCCATCGTGATCGTGCTTCTGGGCACGCTGGCCGGTGATCTCTATTCCACCGCGCAGGAAAACCGCGCACAGGAGGCAGGCTGTACGGACGCGCTGACCTATCTCGGTGAGCCTGCGGTGGTTTCCGTTGGCACGCTGTTCCAGGCGGCCCTGCTGCCGGGCATCATGCTGGCGCTTCTCTATGCGCTTTATGCCTTTGGCTATGCGCTCCTTAATCCGCACAAGGCACCTGCGGTGCAGATGGGTGCGGCCAATGAGGAGCCGATCACCCGCGGCGAAAGCCTCACCTGGTTCCTCGGCGTTCCGGCAGCCCTGATTGTCGGCACCGTGCTCCTGAGCAGCATGAATATCGTCGGCAGCCAGAACATCACCGTCTCGGCCTTCTCCGACGCGGGGCAGACTGCAAGCCTGCGTACCAATGTGGGGCCGGAATGTCAGGCGGCGATGATCGACCTGCATGGTCAGGCGGCCTGGGATGCGGCCGTGGCGGAACAGGCCGAAATCGACGCCGCCGGCGGCGTGGAAGAGGCGCATAAGCTGTCGGAAGAAGAGCTGACCACCGCGCTGGAGCATAAGATCGGCAATGCAGCCCCCATTGGCTCCGGCATTGCGACGATGATCGTGCTTCTGGGTCTGACGCTGGCGGTGGGCCGTGGGGTTGCCCCCTCGCGCGATGCCAAGCCGCTGATCCTCGGCGCCATTGGCCTCTTGCTGCTGGCGCTGGTGGATGTGCTGGCGATTTCGCCGACCACCTCGGCCTCGGCCACGGTGGCGTGGATGCTGTTGCCGACATTGCTTGCGCTTTACGGCTGCAAGGAAGCGGCGGCGCGCTGTGCCCGCAATGATCTGATCCGGGTGGTGTTCCCGCCGCTGGTTCTGATCGTCGCGGTGCTGGGATCGATCCTGGGCGGGATCACCAACCCGACGCCGGCTGCGGCGCTTGGAGCCGGTGGGGCGATCATGCTGGCGGCCTATCGTCGTCTGAAGGACGAGGGCCAATCCGGCAATATCATCATCTGGGCCACCTTCGCGGTGATCCTCGCGATCCTGACCGGCGTGAATTTCGATCTGCGCATCAATCAGGACGTGGTGCCGGCAGAAAGCTATGCGGCGTTCTTCTTTGCCTATGCCTGCTACCTGTTTGCGCTCTTTGGTCTGCTCTACGGGATCTGGGTGCTGTTCCGGGGCGGGGTGATGACGCCGATCGTGCGCGAAACGGCCAAGGTCACCTCGATGGTGTTCACCATCCTGATCGGCTCGCAGCTGTTGAACCTCGTGGTGATCTCCTTTGGCGGCGAACACTACATCCAGCAGTTCCTGAAGAGCTTTGACAATGAGCTGACGGTGTTCCTGATCGTGATGATCGTCCTGTTCATCCTCGGCTTTGTGCTCGATTTTCTGGAGATCATCTACATCGTGATCCCCATTGTCGGGCCGGTGATCTATGGCGGCTCGTTCGACCCCAAATGGGTGACGATCATGGTGGCGGTGAACCTGCAGACCTCCTTCCTGACGCCGCCCTTCGGCTTTGCGCTGTTCTACCTGCGTGGGGTGGCGCCCAAGGAGGTCACCACCGGGCATATCTATCGTGGGGTGCTGCCCTTCGTGCTGATCCAGGTGGTGGGGCTGTCGATCCTGTGGTTCTTCCCGTCGATCGTGACCCTGGTGCCGGCGCTGATCCCGAACTGATCGGACATTCCAACCAAACGGAAAAAGGCCCCGCTGCGGCGGGGCCTTTTGCTGTTCTGAGCCAGGCTCGGGGCGGTGCCCCTCGCGGCCGGCCGCTGCCGTTGCGGATCTGCGGGCGGCGGCGCGGTTCGGGGTCAGGTGAACTGGATCAGGTCCCAGCGGTTGCCGAAGGGATCCCGCCAAACTGCAACGGTGCCGTAGGGCTCATGCCGAGGCGTTTCTTCGAAGCGCACGCCTGCGCGTTGCATGGCGGCATGGTCGCGGGCAAAATTGTCCGTGGCGAGGAACAGGCCGACGCGGCCGCCGAACTGGTTGCCGATGGCGGCCTGTTGCTGATCCCCGTCGGCGCGGGCCAGGATCAGGCTGCCTTGCCTGTGATCGGCTGTGGTGCCGGGGGGCTGGATGCGCACCCAGCGTTTATGGCCCTGATCCACATCCTCCACCAACTGCCAGCCAAGCGTGCCACAGTAAAAGGCAATGGCCGCGTCATAGTCCGGTACGACGAGGGAGACAGCGTGGAGATATTGCAGGGGGTTACCTCTTGGAGGGGTGTTTGCCTTGCGGCAGCTGGATATTGGCCACCTGTTCGGCAATCGGCGCCGTGCACAGCGGGTGCTCCTGTGCGGCGAATGTTTCGGGGTCCTTCAGCGGCACCCATTCGCCGCCGAAATAGACCTCCAGCCCCGAGAAATTGGCCTTGTAGCCCATCTTCTGGCTGCCGGGCACCCAGTAGCCGAGGTAGATATAGGGCAGTCCCGCCTCGCGCGCGATCTCGATATGGTCGAGCACCATGAAGGTGCCGAGCGAATTCTGCGGCAGGTCGGGCGTGTAGAAGGAATAGACCATGCTGAGCCCGTCATCGAGCACATCGGTGAGCGCCACCGCGATCAGGGCATTGGTGTCGGGATCGGTGTATTCGACCACACGTGTCCGCACCGGGGTTTCCTCGACCATGGCGGCATATTCGAACACATCCATATCCGCCATGCCGCCATCCGCGTGGCGCTGATCCAGATACTGACGGAACAGCGCGTATTGATCTTCGGTGGCCCAGGGCGAGGTGGCGCGCCGTTCCAGGTGGCGGCTGCGGTTCAGGGTCTTGCGCTGGCTGCGGGTGGCGCGAAAGGCCTCGACATTGATGCGCGCGGACATGCAAGCGGAACAGTCGGAACAGGAGGGGCGATACAGCACATTCTGCGAACGCCGAAACCCCTGCTGGCTGAGCGAGTTGTTCAGCTGCTCCACCCCGTCGCCTTGCAGCGCGGTGAACAGCTTGCGCTCCATCCGACCCTCCAGATAAGGGCAGGGCTGCGGAGCCGTCACATAGAACTGGGGGGCGATCGGAAGGGTGTGGCGCATGCGGGAGGTCGTGGGCTTTCTGGTCTGTTCTGGTGTGAGACTGTCGTGATTGAAATGGGTTGGACCGGTCCGGGGGGCTGATAGCACCTCGGGTATTTATGCGATGATAACAACAGCCTCGTTCCAGACAAGTGGCGATGTGAAAAATGGATTAACGCGAATGGCCCCCACACGCGCGCGGACGGCGGGGGAGGCAGCGGCGGGCCTGCGGCGCAGACCTGCCATGACGCAGCGTGATCCTAGGCGCGCCGCTTCAGCATCACGGTTCCCAGCATGTGATCGCTGAGCCCCTGGCCCCGGGCGGTTGTCAGCATCAGCAGGATGGAAATGATCTGCAGCACCGGCACCGCCATCGACACCGTATAGCCCACCGTATGCAAGAGCGCGCTGCCGCCATCGAGGCGCGCGCCGGAGTATTCGCGCAACTCGATGCCGCAGAACCGCATGCCCAAGGTCGCCGAGCCATTGGCCAGCGTCGCCACCCGGTAGACAAACCCCACCGTCAGATAGAGCGCCGGCCAGACCAGCAGGCCGACAAAGGCGGTAAAGGGCACGATCACGGCGGCCATGGCAAAAATCAGAACGGAATCGATCAGGAAGGCAAACAGGCGCTTTGGCGCGACGCCAGAGTAGAACTCGGCCTGGATGTCAGGATCGGGGAGGGCGGTCATACGGGGCTCCTGCAAGATCTCAGAGGGAAAGGGCCCGGCCCCGGAGGTGGGGCAGGGCGATGATGTCGATCAGGCCTGGCTGGTCGGGCGCGTGGCCGCGTCGTCGTCTGTGGCCTCATCCTCGGACTCGTCGCCGGCATGGCGGGCGCGCTCATCCATGAACTGGTCGAACTCGGCCTTGTCCTTGGCGGCGCGCAGCCGGGCGAGGAAGGCTTCGAAATCGCTCTGTTCCTGCTCCAGACGGGCCAGCGTGTCGGCCTTGTAGGCGTCAAACGCGCTGTTACCACTAGATTTCATCGCGTGAAAGCCGCGATGCATATGATGGGACCGTTTGCGGCAAGAGGATTTGAACATGCGTTTGCTCCAGATCATATAGGCAAGAAGGGCGAGGCCAACAGGCCAGAAGAAGATGAAACCGAGAACCATCGCTGCGATCCAGGCGCCCTTGCCCTTGGAATCCAGCCAGGCTTCGCTTTTGGCCAGCCACCCCTGATGCGGGGTCGGCGGCAGGTTGGTCGTGTAACTCGTCATCTGTCTCTCCACGGTGCTGGGGTGATGTTGTGTATGTAAACATCATTTACATCACCGATATGTGCAGTCGGGTGGTCGCCTTCAAGGGCGTATGTAAATGTTTTTCACATTTACTTTGAATTTGCGCGCGCGCAGCCGGACAGAGTGCCTGGCGCCGGCTGCGTCAATCCCATGTGCATTTGATTTTATATATATTTTTCAGGGAGATGTGCTGTCGTTCTCAAGCGGATCACTCGGTCGAGGCCACCAGTCCCATTTCTGCGGCGAGGGCACGATAGGTGCTGCTCACCTGGTCTCCGGGTGACAGCGGGGCGGTGGAATAGGGAAACCAGGGCCCGTTCAGACCGCCGGTGGTCGACCACATGGTGCCCTTGCGATCAACGCGGAACCGGGTGCAGGTCTTGACGCGGCTGCGTTCGACGCCGAAATCCTGGCGCCAGGCCCAATCGGCCTCGTAGCACATGCGGCCGCGGTTGGTGGCATACCAGCGCCCGGCGCCAATGCTGCCTTCCGCCTGGTTGACCGCCACAAAACGACCGTCCGGCGCCCAGTAGGCCCCGGATCCGCCGCCCCAGTCGGCGGATTTCCCGGCAAACATGCGATAGACATAGTCCGGTGCAAGCGGCGCCGAGTTGTCCGGGTCCGGCATCTCGGCACGGGTGTCGGTGGCAGAGAGCACAAGGCTCCCCACCACCAGCAAAGAGGCACTCAAAACGGCATTCGGGATACTCATCAACCATCCTCCAAACAGCGCCTGTATGGAAAACAATAGACAATGCTCCTCTCGTCACATGGCGCGTGAAATACGACGCATGTGCCGCGAAACCTGCTCCGTTTCGCGCCCGCCAGTGACATGAAACCCGAGAACGTCATGCAGCTGGAGATTTGGGAGATCTTGTTTTGAGCGTGGCACAAAACCAATGTAAAATCAACAATAACAGTTTGAAAACAAACAAGGAGGGCAGGGCGGTGGCTGCAGGCATGCGGCGGAGGCATTGCCCCTATTGCAGGGCGGAGAGGCGCGGTCCGCGGCTGCGGATCGCCTTCAGATAGGCCGCCCCCACCGGGGTGGGCTGCAAGGTGTCGCTGACCAGGTTGATTTCGGGAACCCGTCCGTTCCAGGGGTAGGGGTTGGCGGCGAACCAGGCGTAGCGTTCGACAAAGGCAAGCCCGTCCATCATCCGGCTGGCCTCGCGGGCAAAGCGGGCATTCTGGCGATAGCTGGCGCGGGCGGGTTGGCGCCAGTCGATATGGGCAAATTCGGTTACCCAGATCGGGCGGCCATAGGTGCGATGCACCGCGATCAGCCAGTCGCGGAACGCCCGCACGTCGCCGTCGGTGGAATAGTAATGCACCGCCATGAAATCGACGCGCAGCCCGCGGGCCTCCACCTGTTGCATGAACCGCTGCTGCCAGCTGCCCGCGCCCAGGGTCTGGCCCTGGGTGGTGGCGGGGCTGCCCAGACGCAGGCCGTGCGCTTCGAGCCGGGGCCAGAGACGGAGCGCGCGTTTGACGCTCAGTTTCGCCTGATGCGCACCGCTGCCGCCGTCCGGTTCATTGAACCCCAGCAGGGCGCGGGGCCGGGGCTGGCTGCGAATGGGGTCACCGACGTTCTTTGCGCTGTGGATCATCGGCACGAATTCCACGGATCGCGGAACGGGCGCGGGCGTCCAGAGCGGATCCGCCCGCCAGTTGTAATACCATTGCAAGCCCGGCTGCCGCTCGATCCAGGACATCATGCCGTAATCGGAGTTCTCCCAGGCGCCGATCCCGGCCTGTTGCGCCCGTGACGCGCTGGGGCTGGCCGCCATCATGACCAGCGCGACCAGCAGCAGGCCAGCCATGTGCGAACAGCGCGCCACAACAGCGGACTGGCGCAGAGAGAGCCGGGGAGCGTATCGCATATCCTGTTTCGCGCGTAATGGCCGACGCCGGATCAGTTGGCGTAGCAGCGGGAGCGCTGCCCGAAACCGGCGGCAGAGCAGATATAGCTGCCGCTGCCGACCTGACGCACGGGGCGGGTGGTCTTTGTCGGTTTGCGCGGCGGGCTGCTCAACAGGTTCAGATTTGCCGTCGCCACACGGATCTGCTGTGGCGCGGCCTCGCCCTTGGCGGAGTTTGCCTGCGCCCCGGTCGGGGCGAGGATCGCAGCGCCGACCGCGAGCAGCGCCGGAGCGATGCCCTTGCGGACCAGATGCCGGGCGGATGTGGAAAAGAAGAATGCGCGTGAGGTCACGCACGCAAATGCGAGTCTTGCCATGTTCACTGCCTCTTTATGCCCGGTTCCGGGCGTTATGCTGCCTTCGGGGTCGAACCCTGGGCGCAGATTAGCAAACTGGAAAAGGGCCGACAAAACCATTGTCGCCGCAGCAGGCTAATATCGCGTTAACCCAGATGAACGGGAGCGGGAAGGCGCCAGCCCTGTCTGCATTCCGGTGCCGGTCCGCGTCGGGGCCTTGGCTAAGTGCCTGAAACACGAAGACCCGCCAGGGGCGGGTCCTCATGGGGGGTTGGGGCAGGTCCATGTGCGGAAACCTGCCGATGTTCGGGGTGAGGCGTCACTCTCCCAGCGCGGCCTGCACCTCGCCCAGGGTGTTTTGCGGGAACCGCCAGTCCGGCAGGCCATAGCCATCGGGCCAGGGGTAGACCTCTTTTTGGTTGAAATAGACCACGGCCTGGAGTTCCGGATAGTCCTCCAGATCCTGGCGCACGGTCTCGTTCCAATCCGTCACATAGTCCGCATCGCCCACATAGCCGAGTTCGGCAACCACGATCGGCAGGTCGAATTGCAGCGCCCGCTCGTAGCGGGGCTTGAAGATGTCGTGAAAGCTTTGCTCCGCGCCGAGGATTTCCTGTTCCCAGGCTTGCAGCCCAAAGACCGACAGGCCGATGACATCGACGTAATCATCCCCGGGATAGAACTCGGCCAGCGTCTCGAAGCCGAGGGGCGACCACATGAAGTCAAATCGATCCGAGGTCTCCCGGCAGATGTCGACGACGCGCTGATAGGCGGCGATATAGGTCTCCGGCCGCCATTGCGCCCAGATGAACTGGCCCGAGGTGTCATCCATTTCCTGCGCCCAGCGGATGGTGACCGGAGAGTCGAAATCCGCCAATGTGCCGCAGATGGCGCGCAGGTTGCTGTCATAGCTGCCGTCAAAGATCCCCTCGATCAGCGCCGTGGCGGTGTTGCGCTCGCTGCGGCTCCAGGTCCAGGGCTCGATGGTGACAAGAACCGACCGGCCGCGTTCCTGTGCATAGGCGTCAGCCTCCAGAAGCGACGGCAGGAAGATGTCCTCCCAGGGCAGGAACAGATGTTCGATCTGCACGTCCGGGTCATCGGAAAATCCGCCGGTTGGATCATAGGCGCCGAACGGCAGGTCGCCGGGCGGGGCTGCGGCTGCCACCAGCGGCAGCACGGCCAGCGCCGCGCCGCCGACGACAGCGCCGAGAACGCCGCGATGCATCGGGCTTTGCTTTGGCTGGGTCATCTCACTCCTCCGGGGTCAATGTGTGGCTGCGATCCCGCCAATGGGGATCAAAGATCAGGATGGGATCGCCGGGCGCGCCAAGCCCGGCACCTGCGACGGCATATTGCACGCGGATCAGCGACAGGGGCTCCAGCCCGGTGCTCAGCGCATGGGTGCTTTCAAGTCCGCGGGCGGATACGGCGGCCATCAGCACCCCGGCGAGCCCGTAGGGCAGCAGGGTCTTGGCCGCATCGCGCAGGTCAAAAGGCTCTGACCGGGCGCTGGCACCGCGGTAGTGGTGAAACACCATGACGCCGGTGATCACCGTGTAAATCATACCATTGATTGCCGACAAAAGGTAGAAGCCCTGCGCCTGCGCCACATCGTCGACCAGCAGCACCGGCACCAGACAACCAAGCGCCAGCGCCGCATAGGTCAGCACGATGCGCCAGGGCAGGCTGGACTGCGCGGCCTCTCCCTTCGGGGTGATGCGAAAATCGACAAATCCGCCGCTCAGCGTGTCGCGCAGCGCCATCACGCAGCCGCACAGCACCCAGGGCCATTGCAGCACCAGGAACAGGGCTTTCTCCCAGGCGATCACCTTGCCATCGGCGGGGCGCAGATAGCCGTCGCCCTTCAGCAGATAGACCAGCAGTGTCAGCACCAGCGCCTGCGGCGCCAGATGACCAATAAAGGCGGGAAAGGTGACTTCGGCGTAGCGGATGTCAAAGAGGATCGCCACGATCGGCATCAGGTAGAACAGGGTCATGAAGCCGGCAATCAGCGGGTAGAGCAACTGGCAAAACAGGAATTGCAGCTTCAGCCGCAGCGGCAACTGCGCCAGGTAGCGCGGCGTGTATTGCAACAGCAGCGTCACCAGACTGCGCGACCACTGGAACTCCTGGGTGCAGAGATCGGCGATATTGGCCGGGCCATCGCCCACCGCGATCGCGTCAAGCGCATGCACGCCGCGCCAGCCGCCCGCGTTCATTAGCAGGGTGGTGGAGTGGTCCTCCGCCAGCTCCGGCCCCAGCCCGCCGATGTCCCGCAGCGCCCGGGTGCGCACCGCGTAATGCGAGCCGATGCACATCGGCGCCAGGATCGCCGCATAGCCGGACTGGAAAATCCCGTGAAAGCTCGCCTCGGTATAAAGACGCGTGCGTGCGGCCCAGCTTTGATGTGCGTTCTTGGCGCAGATGCTCGGCGCGCTCACATAGCCCACAGTCGGGTCGGCGAACCCGCGCAGGATCTCCGCCAGATAGGTGGGGCGCGGCACGTGATCGGCATCCAGCTGAGAGACGAAATCATAGCGCGCATAGCCATAGGTGTCGTAGAAATAGGCCAGGTTGCCCTCTTTGCAGCGGGTGCGGCGTGGCCAGGTCTTGCGATGATAGTCGGGGCGGTTCTGCCGGCTGGAGATCCGCACGCCATTGGCCTCGCACCAGGCGATGGTTTCGGCGTCCGGGGCCTCATCCGCCAGCCAGGTGTCATGCGGATAGGTCTGATGCAGCATCGCCATCAAGGTGGGTTTCAGCACCGACAGCGGCTCCGACGGGGTCTTGGTCACCACCATGGCAACCCGGGTGCGATCCGCATCCGGCACGGGACCGGTCGGTTTGCTGGCCCGCGGGAACACCGCGATAAAGAAACATTGCAGAAAGCTCAGCCACGCCAGTGCCAGGGTGGCCAGCCAGTATTGCGGCCCGCTGGCGGCGTGCTCCGGGCGCAGCCACCAGCTCCAGAAGAACACCAGCCCCATTGCCCAGAGCAGGATCATCACCCGGTTGCGCCACCGCTGGCGCTGCGACCACAGCGATGTCAGGCTGCGATCCGGTGGCCCCGGCTGCGCCGCCCCCGGCACGCGCGGGCCAGAGGCGGCGAGGGGGGCGATCCTGTCAGGCCGGGATGTCATCACGCACCTCCAGTCCAAAGCTGGCCGCCGCATCGCGCAGGATCGTGGGCAAGGTGGAGCGCTGCGCCACAAACCCAAGCCGGGCGCGGGCCAGGCCGGGATCGGCCACCAGCACCGGCGGATCGCCGGCGCGTCGCGGCGCCGCCTGCCAGCGCGGCTTGCGCCGGCTGAGGCGCTCGATCGCGCTGAGGATGTCGAGGATCGAGTGCCCGTGGCCGGTGCCCAGGTTCACCGTCAGATCCTGGCGCCCCTCCAGCAGCCACCGCGTCGCAGCGACATGGGCGTCGGCCAGGTCGCTGACATGGATGTAGTCGCGCACGCAGGTCCCGTCGGGCGTGTCGTAGTCGGTGCCAAAGACCTTAAGGCCCGGACCGGTGCCCGCCGCCGCCATCAGCGCCAACGGGATCAGATGTGTTTCCGGGTCGTGGCGCTCGTGCAGCTCGCCCTCGGGGTCGGCGCCGCAGGCGTTGAAGTAGCGCAGCATCGCAAAGCGCAGCCCGGTGGCCGCGGCGGTGTCGCGGATGATCTGCTCGCAGATCAGCTTGCTGCGCCCATAGGGGTTGATCGGCGCCTGCGGCTGGTCTTCGCGGATCGGTTGCCGGGTCGGGATGCCGTAGGTGGCGCAGCTGGAGGAAAAGACGATCTGGCCGACGCCGCAATCCTGCATCGCCGCCAGCAGCGCCACGGTGCCGCAGACGTTGTTGTCATAGTAAAAGCCGGGCTTTTGCATCGACTCGCCGACATAGGCGGCGGCGGCGAAATGCATCACCAATCGCACCCGATACCGACGCAGCACGTCGCGCAGGGCGCGGCGATCACGGATGTCGGCCACTTCCAGCGGCCCCCATTTCACCGCCCTGCGGTGACCGGTGCGCAGATTGTCCTGCGCCACCGGAAGATACCCGGCCGCGGCCAACGCTTTGCAGGCGTGGCTGCCGATGAACCCGGCGCCGCCGGTGACCAGGATTGCGGGCCTGTCACTCATATCGCCACCTGGCTCTTGCGCCCGTCAAGCGGTGCGGTGGTGCGGAAATAGGCCAGGGTTTGCTTCAGCCCCTCCGCCAGTGAGACCCGGGGCTGCCAGTTTAACTGCGCGCGTGCGGTGCTGATGTCAGGGCAGCGCTGGCAGGGGTCATCCTGCGGCAGCGGCATATAGCTGATCCGCGAGCGCGCACCGGTCAGCGCCAGCACTTTTTCGGCCAGCGCCGCGATGGTGAATTCCTCCGGGTTGCCGATGTTCACCGGCGCGCTGAGACCCCGGGGGCAGTGCATCAGGGCAATCAGCCCCTCCACCAGATCGTCCCGGTAGCAGAACGACCGGGTCTGCGCGCCGGTGCCGTAGATGGTGATCGGCGCCCCGCGCAGGGCCTGGGTGATGAAGTTCGACACCACGCGCCCGTCGTCGGGGTCCATGCCCGGCCCGTAGGTGTTGAAGATCCGCGCAATGCGGATGTCGACCCCCCGGCACAGGTGGTAGTCGTGGAACAGGGTCTCCGCCGCCCGTTTGCCCTCGTCGTAGCAGGAGCGCGGCCCGATGGTATTGACGTTGCCGTGATAGCTCTCTTGCTGCGGGCTGATGGCCGGGTCGCCATAGACCTCCGAAGTGGAGGCCTGGAGGATGCGCGCCCCATGGGTCAGGGCCAGTTCCAGCAGGTTGATGGCACCGCTGACGCTGGTGCGCATGGTCTGGATCGGATCGGCTTGGTACCGCGGCGGCGAGGCCGGGCAGGCCATGTTGTAGATCAGCGAGACCGGGCCCGGCAGGCTGACCGGCCGCACCACATCATGTTTGATGAAGTGAAAGCGGGCATGCGGGATCAAATCCGCCACATTGGCCATGCGCCCCGTCGACAGGTTGTCCAGGCAATAGACCCGATAGCCCTTCTCGATGTAGCGATGGCACAGCCATGACCCGAGAAACCCCGCGCCGCCGGTAATCAGAACCGATGCTTGTCGTTTTGGCTGGGACGCGTCAGGTGCAAACGGGTGATACCCTTCACTGACGTCACTTATATAGTTCACAACGAGTGCTCCTCTGCACAAGGGCAGGAATTCGTCATGCACTACTCGAAATGGCCAAATGTCTCGGCTGCAAATAACCTTTGCAAATGGCCGCATGTTGGGGGCTCACGGCCCCTTCTTACTCTTTATCCGCCCACTCTTTACGCGACTGGTACAAATTTGGGTTAGAAAAGCTTCTCCTACGTATAATCATCGTAAGCTGCTCAAAGTTTAGTCAAGCTTGCATTGAATTATATTCACAATTTTCAATTCTTGATGTAGACAGGACGCGGATCTTGCAGCCCCCGGTTGTCGGTGGCGGTGTTGGACTTCCGAAAAACACGAGACGCATGCGCTTTCCGACAGAATCAGTCTGCCCCGCAAATCCGGTGGATTCGGATCTGCGTTTACGGATTCGGTCGTCGCTCAGGTGGGAGGGCAGGGCGCGCTGCGTCGTCGGCCGGTCCGGTCGCCTCCCGGCCAGACGGCGCGAGGTTGCCTGTCCACCTGCCGGTTCTGGCGCAGGGGCGCGATGCATCTGTTGACAGGGAGGAGGGTGCGGTCACGCGGCCGAGTCTTAACAGATCAGGAGCAAGGTCAGGCACGCCGATGCGCCGGGACTTCGCCGGTCGCGGCGCGTGGGGCACCGGCGGTGAGGCGTGTCACCTGGGTCAGGATCACAGGATATCCGTCGAAAAACAGGCGGAAAAACGCAGCGCAAACAGCGAGGGCTGAGCCAATGCGATCCCAAGGCGCGCGACAGTGTCTGGTGAAGGAAGGCCAAGGATGCGGTCACGCTCCCAAAACCACGTGTTAACCTTTACGCTAAATCCGGACTGTCGCCCGGCAATCCAAGCAAAGACTGTGCCTGGACATTTGTACTGTTTACCTGAATCACTCGGTCCCCGAAACAGGAACGTGACCACGTTACCATAATATCGCATTTCTGCATTCGTGGAAGTGGGCAGTGCGCCGGAATTTGGTAAGGAATACCTCCTTTTATGCGACATTTTGTCGTTTTTAATCCTCCCCAGCCTTTTCCGGCCTCCGTGCTCGGCCAGCGCATTTGGGAAAGTCAAATCTGCCACCGGAGTGATCCGGGCTTTGGCGCGAGATTGGGATTGACCCTCCCGGCTGCGCGCCACAGTCTCTCGCCATGACGACCTCGCTGACGATACATCGCTGTCCCCGCCCGCTGGACCCGGAGATCGGGACCGAGGCGGTTGCCGGTCTTGCGCATCTGGCACCCGATGCCAGGGCCGTGCTCCTGGGGGCCGCCGGCAGCAGCCCCTACCTGAAGACGCTGATCCAATCCGAGCGCGACTGGATCGAGGCGGCCCTGTCCGATCCCGAAGGCGCGCGCGACGCGGTGTTTCAAACCTGCCGCGCCGCTGCCCCGGATCAGGTGAAATCCGTGTTGCGCGCGGGCAAACGCCGGATCGCACTGCTCTGTGCAGTGTGCGATCTTTCGGGCCATTGGCCGCTCGAAGAGGTCACCGGCACGCTCACCCGGTTTGGTGAATTGGCGGTGGATGTGGCGCTGAAGGCGGAAATCGCGCTGCTGATCAAACGGCGCAAGCTGCCGGGGATGAGCGAGGACGACATCGCCACCGCAGGCGGGATGAGTGTCTTTGCCATGGGTAAGATGGGCGCCTACGAGCTGAACTACAGCTCCGACATCGACCTCATCTGCCTCTTTGATGAAACCCGATTTGAACGGTATGATTTTCTTGAGGCCCGTCAGGCCATGGTGCGCGCCACCCGCAATATGAGCGCGGCGCTGAATGACCGCACCGCCGAGGGCTATGTCTTTCGTACCGATCTCAGGCTGCGCCCGGACCCGTCAGTGACGCCGGTGGCGCTGGCGATGGCGGCGGCGGAACAGTATTACGAGAGCCTTGGCCGCACTTGGGAGCGGGCCGCCTATATCAAGGCGCGCACATGTGCGGGGGATATCGCGGCGGGCGAGAAGTTCCTCAAGACGCTGACGCCCTTCGTGTGGCGGCGGCATCTGGATTTCGCCGCCATTGAAGACGCCCACAACATGCGCCTGCGCATCCGCGAGAACAAAGGCACCGGTGGCCCGATCACGGTTCTAGGGCACGATATGAAGCTCGGGCGCGGCGGCATTCGCGAGATTGAGTTCTTCACCCAGACCCGCCAGCTGATTGCGGGGGGGCGCGATCCGTCGCTGCGGGTGCGTGGCACGGTCGAAGGGTTGCAGGCGCTATCGCGCGCCGAGTGGATCTCGGCGGAGGTGTCCGACACGCTGGCGCGTCACTACCGCGACCACCGCGAGATCGAGCATCGCATCCAGATGGTCCATGATGCCCAGACCCACCGCATGCCCACCTCCGAGGAAGGGCTGTCGCGCGTGGCCTGCCTGATGGACGTGGAGCCGGAGGCCTTTATCGCGGATCTGCGCGAGCGACTGGAAGAGGTTCATCGCCTGACCGAGGATTTCTTTGCCCCCGGCACCAGCGCCAAACCGGCAGAGCCGCTGCCGGAGGATCTTGACCAATCGGTGATTGCGCGCTGGCCCAGCTATCCGGCGCTGCGCTCTGATCGCGGTGCGCGGATTTTTGAACGTCTGAAACCGGAGCTGCTGAGCCGCCTGTCGCGCACTGCCAACCCGGGCGAGGCGCTGTTGGCGCTGGATGGGTTTCTGGCCGGGATGCCCGCCGGGGTGCAGCTGTTTTCCCTCTTTGAGGCCAACCCGCAACTGATTGATCTTCTGGTCGATATTGTGGGCACCTCGCCGGCGCTCGCCAATTACCTGTCACGAAATTCTTCGGTGTTTGACGCGGTGCTCGATGGTGGCTTTTTTGCCGACTGGCCCGGACGTGAGGCGCTGATTGCGGACCTCAAGGAGGCATTGGACAGTGAAAGCGACTATGAACGCCAGCTTGACCTGACCCGACGCTGGCACCGCGAATGGCACTTTCGCACCGGGGTGCATCACCTGCGCGGTCTGATCGATGCCGATACCGCCGGTCAGCAATATGCCGATCTCGCCGATGCGGTGATCATTGGCCTGCTGCCCAAGGTCGCCGCGCAATTTGCCGCCAAACACGGGCCGATGCCGGGGCGCGGCTGCGTGATCCTCGGGATGGGGTCGCTTGGGGCAGGGCGGCTGACGGCGACCTCCGATCTGGATCTGATCATGATCTACGATCCGCTTGAGGAGGAGAGTTCCGATGGCAAGCGCCCGCTGGCGGTGCGGCCCTACTATGCGCGGCTGACCCAGGCGATGGTGACCGCCCTGACCGCCCCCATGGCGGAGGGGCGTCTCTACGAGGTCGACATGCGCCTGCGCCCCTCCGGCAATCAGGGGCCGGTGGCCACCAGCTGGCAAAGCTTCACGCAGTATCAGGAAAACGACGCCTGGGTCTGGGAGCATCTGGCGCTGACGCGGGCGCGTGTGGTGGCCGGAGAGGACACACTCGCGCGGGACCTGGAAAAATTCCGCTGCGATTTCCTCGCCCGTCCCCGGGATCGCACCGATGTCCTGCGCGAGGTGGCCGAGATGCGCCGCAGGCTTGCGGCCGCAAAATCGCCCGACGGGCCGTGGGACGCCAAAACCGGCCCGGGCCGGATGCTCGATATCGAATTGGTGGCACAGGCCGGAACGCTCTTGGCCGGGCAGCCCACGCGCGCGGTGCAGGACGGGCTGACCGCCGGGGTCGCCTCCGGGTGGCTGGATGACGCGGATGCGCAGGCGCTGGGCGCCGCCTATCAGCTATGCTGGGCGGTACAAAGTGCGGCGCGGCTGATTGCGGGCAAGGGATCGGATGGTGCGGTGCGGGGTGAGGGGGGCTCGGCCTTCCTGCTGCGCAGCACCGGTTACGATACCATCGGGCTGTTGCAGCAGGCCCTTGAGGACGCCTATGCAAGCGCGGCCGTGCGGATCGACGCGGGCGTGCGCCAGTTCGCGGCAGAAGAAACGGAGATCAAGACGGATGACGACACAGACCTCTGAGCTTCAGGAACTAGACCCGAAGGGGCTGATCCGCGAATCCTATCGCATCGAGGGCATCGACCCCAGCCAGTGCCGCAGCATCTTTTTTGACTGGGCGCTGTCGATGCCGGTGGACACCGACACCGAGGCGGCGCTCTCGGTGCTGCTCGACCATTACGGCGCGGCCCATCCCGATCATCCGATGACCGTGGTCTTGCGCGACGGGCTCGCCGGGGGGCAGCAGCGTCCCAAACGGCGCGGCGGCTGGCGCTCCCGTCCACGGGATCCGGCGTCCTGATCCGCGCACTGGCGCGGTATCTCGGCGACGCAGGCTGACAGCGGGCTCGGACAGCACTGCGCTGGATTGTGGTTAACAACTCCTTAAAATGTTCCGGTTCCGTCGAATTCCTGCCCTCTTTGCACGACAAAACCCTGCCAAGCAGACAGAAAGAGTGCGCGCAAAGGCGGCACGAAGGAGGGTTCCATGGGTTTTATGCGTTTTCTGGCAGTCCTCGCGTTGGGCGGATCGCTTGCCGCATGCGGGGCGGTGGATGTACCGTCGCGGAATGCGACTCTGGCGCCTCTGGGCAGCGTTGCCCCGGCGATCGCCCCGATGCCTTCGGACAACAGCCCACATTGGGCGACGGCTGGTGGCTGGTGAGCAGAGGCAGCACCTGACGGTTGACTGACCGGCCTTAGGGGGCGCGCCAGCCCTTGGGGCGGTGATGCGTTTTCTATCTTGGGGCAGGCGGGAACTCGCGCTATGTGGGGGCATGACAGATGCTGACCTGACCCTGCCGCCGCGCCCGCGCGTGAAGATGAAACCCAAATCCAATGCCCGCGCCATCCGCCACGGCTTTCCCTGGGTCTATGCCAACGAACTTGTGACCGACCGGCGCACCAGGAAACTCGCGCCCGGCAGCCTCGCGGTGCTGGAGGATGAAGCCGGCCGCAGCCTCGGACTGGTGGCCGTGAACCCCGAAAGCAAGATCATCGCCCGGATGCTGGACCGCAACCCGGAGGCGCAGATTGATGAGGCGTGGTGTGCCGCGCGCCTGTCGCGGGCGCAGGAGTTGCGCGCCCAGCTGTATGATGCGCCGTTCTATCGTCTGGTGCACGCCGAAGCCGATGGGTTGCCCGGCGTGGTGATCGACCGTTTTGGCGACACATGCGTGATGCAACCCAATGCGGCTTGGGCAGAGGCCCATCTGGAGGCTTTGGCGCAGGCGCTGGGCGAGGTCACTGGCTGCACGGTGATCCTGAAAAACGCCTCCGGGCGCACCCGTGGGCTTGAGGGGCTGGACGATCAGAATGCGGTGCTGAAAGGCGCGGCCCCCGAGGCACCGGTGCCGGTGGTGATGAATGGCGCCACCTATATGGCGGATCTGACTGGCGGGCAGAAGACCGGCCTGTTCTACGACCAGCGCGACAACCACGCCTTTGCCGCGCGTCTGGTGGCACCGGGCGCACGGGTGCTGGATGTGTTCTCCCACGTGGGGGGCTTTGGTCTGGCGATGCTGGCGGCGGGCGCGGGGCATGCGACCTGTGTCGACGGTTCTGCTGCCGCGCTTGATCTTGCGACAGCGGGCGCCGCGGCCTCCGGCCACGGCGACAGGTTTGAAGCCCGTCAAGGCGATGCCTTTGACGTGCTGGCGGCCCTTGGTGCGGAGGGCGCGCAATTTGATGTGGTGGTCTGTGATCCACCCGCATTTGCGCCCTCAAAACAAGCGCTTGAGGCGGGCTTGCGCGCCTATGAGCGGGTGGCAAAGCTGGCGGCCCCCTTGGTGAAGCCCGGCGGATATCTGGGTCTGTGTTCCTGCTCTCATGCGGCGGATCTGACCCGGTTCCGCAATGCTTCGGCGCGCGGGATCGGCAAGGGCGGGCGGCGCGGGCAGCTCTTGCACACGGGCTATGCGGGCGCGGATCATCCGCAGATGCCGCAACTGGCCGAGAGCGGCTATCTGAAGGCCGTGTTCTTCCGTCTCGATTGAGGGCCTACCTGTGAAGCTGCTGCTGGACACCTGTGTGCTCTACCCGACGGTGATGCGCGAAATGCTGTTGGGGGCGGCGCGGGCGGGGCATTTTGTGCCGCTCTGGTCGGCGCGTATTTTGGGCGAGTGGGAACGGGCAGCGGTCAAACTTGGTCCCACCGGTGCGGCGCAGGCCAAGGCCGAGATCGCGCTGTTGAACGCGGGCTGGCCAAAGGCGGCGGTCGCGGCCAATTCTGGCCTTGAGGCGCGTCTGTGGTTGCCGGATGAGAATGACATTCACGTGCTTGCCGCTGCGATTGCGGGCCATGCGGATGGCATTGTGACCGTCAATGCAAAGGACTTTCCCCGCCAGACACTGGCGGAGGAGGGGCTGACGCGCAGCGCGCCGGATGAGCTGCTCTATGACTTCTGGCTCAAGGATCCTGAGGGTATTGAAGCCGTGGGGCAGGCGGTTCTGGCAGAGGCGAACCGGCTGTCCGGCGAGGTCTGGCAGATCCGGGCGCTGCTGAAAAAGGCGCGCTTGCCACGGGTTGCCAAGGCTTTGGCCTGACTTGAAACCCTGAGGGCAGGGCCCGACCGCGGGCGGAAGCAAAGCGCCCGCCCATGGGGGCGGTCGGGCGCTGCCCGGCCTGTCGTCCGGGCAAAACTGAACCTTAGCTGTTGCCCAAAATCTCTGCCGCGATCTCGAAGGAGCGCAGCCGCGCGTCGTGATCATGGATCTGCCCGGTCAGGATCACCTCATCCGGCTGATAGGTCTCGATCAAACGCGACAGGTCTCCGCGCACCGTCTCCTTTGATCCCGTCGCCGATATGGTCAGTGCTTGATTGACCCCCGCCAGGATCTCCGGCGTCAACACATCCGCGATATTGTCCACGGGCGCCGGCAGCTTGCCGGGCATGCCCAGACGCAGGCGGGCAAAAGCCTGCTGCATGGTGGTGCGCAGCCGCTCGCCCTCGGCATCACTCTCGGCGGCAAAGACGTTGATCGCCAGCATCGCGTGGGGTTCGGCGAGGGTCGGCGAGGGGCGGAACTGGCGGCGATAGACCTCAAAAGCCTGCTCCAATGCTTGCGGCGCAAAATGCGAGGCAAACGCATAGGGCAGCCCCAGTGTTGCCGCAAGCTGCGCGCCGTAAAGGCTCGACCCCAGCATCCAGACCGGCACCTGCGTGTTCTCTCCGGGGATGGCGCGCAGAGTGCTGCCGTCGCGCTGCGGCCCGAAATATGAGATCAATTCCTGCACGTCCTGCGGAAACCGATCCCCGGAGTCCTGCAATCCGCGTCGCATCGCACGCATCGCCGCCATATCGGTTCCCGGTGCGCGTCCCAGACCAAGGTCGATCCTTGGGCCATGGATCTCGGCCAATGTGCCAAAGGCCTCTGCCACCATGTAAGGCGCGTGATTGGGCAGCATGATACCCCCCGCGCCGATGCGCATGGTAGAGGTCGCCTGCGCGATATGGCCGATCATCACCGCCGTTGCGGCGCTGGCGATACCGGGCATGTTGTGATGCTCCGCCAACCAGTAGCGGTGATAGCCCCAACGCTCTGCGTGTTGGGCCAGATCGGCACTATTGGCAAGCGCCTGAGCAGTGGTGGACCCTTCTGGCACCGGGGCGAGGTCGAGGACGGAATAGCGCATGAAAACCTTCTCCTTGCAGGAAGGTTTAGGTAAGGATCGCGGCGGGCGGGTGCAAGGGGGCGAGGAGAATAAGAGGGCCGGACCGGCGGGTCAGGCGTCGCCCCATTTGTGTTCCAGCCGCTCCAGGGCGGCAATGCGCTCATCCGTCTTGGGGTGGCTCATCAGCCATGCAGGGGCCATGCCCGCGCGGGAGTTGGTGAGCTCTTCCAGCTTGCGAAACAGGCTCTTTTGCGGCTCCACGCCGATCCCGGCCTTGGTCAGAAGGGCGGCCGCATATTCGTCGGCCTCGTATTCATCGCCGCGCGACAGGCGCGCCGCCAGAAGGCTGGTAAGAACACCCGCGATCCACGGACCGATAAAGGGAATATAGCGCCCGATTACCATCATCAGCACCGTGCGCAGCGCGTTCTGGCCAGAAAAATCGATCATCCGTTTCTTGGCGTGGCCCAGTGCCACATGGCCCAGCTCATGCGCGATAACGCTTGTCAGCTCCGCATCCGTGATCTCGCCGTTCTGGAATTTGCGATAGAACCCACGAGTGATGAAAATGCGCCCATCGGGGGCGGCGAGACCGTTCACCGGGTCGATCTCATAGATGTAGACCGGGATGCGCGGCAACTCCAGCGCGGCGGCAAGCCGGTCGGTCATGCGTTTGAGATGCGGATCGGCCAGCTCGGTCGAGCGGGCATCAAGTTCGCGGTGGGTGCGCCAAACGGACAGGCGGTACATCACCAGCCCGTAGATCACCGCCAAAAGGATGGGAGTCAGTCTCAGCATGAACCTGATATGGGCGGGTTTCGGCTCTGCGGCAAGCGGTTCGCGTAATTTTAAAGGGGCCGCATGCCAGCGCCATGTTACCCTAGGGCATATTTCTGGCGATACAGGAGGGGGAAGCATGGATGGCACGGTCACGGTACTGGTGGGCACGACCAAGGGCGCGTTTCTGATCGACGGAGGCACGGAGCGGATCGGCTGGCACGTGCGCGGCCCCTTCTGTGAGGGCTGGCCGATCAACCATGTGGTGGGCGATGCCGAGAGCGGGACGATCTGGGCTGGTGGCGGCAGCGCGTGGAATGGGGCCGGGATCTGGCGATCAGCGGATCAGGGCGAAAGCTGGCAGGTCGCGCGCCTCACCCGAGGCACCACGGATGACTGGGCCGAGAATGATCCCGATTTTGCGGCAATGATCGGCTATGAGCCCGTCGAGCTGCCCTTTGCCAGTGATTTCCAGCAGATCTGGTCCATCGGTATCGGGCAGGGGGTGCTTTATGCGGGCACCAAACCAGCATCCTTGTTGCAAAGCCGCGATGGCGGCGAGAGCTGGACGCGTGTTGACGGGCTGAGCAATCATCCCTCGGCAGGCAGTTGGACCCCGGGCGCGGCAGGACTGGTGCTGCACACGATCCTGACCGACCGGGAGCGCCCATCGCACCTGTGGTGCGGGATTTCGGCTGCTGGTGTTTTTGCGAGCGAGGACGGCGGTGAGACTTGGGAACGGCGCAACCGGATGTCCAATGCGGAAGGCTGCGCACATCACGACCACCCCGCAGCGCCTCGCGATGGCGAGACCGGGCATTGCGTTCATAACATGGTGCGCGCTCCGGGAGAGAATGAGCTGATCTATCAGCAAAACCACTATGGGGTCTGGAAGTCGCGCGACGGTGGCCGCAGCTGGGACGATATCAACGCGGGGCTGCCTTCGACCTTTGGGTTTCCCATCCACGTGCATCCCCGCGACCCGGACACGATCTGGACGCTGCCCCTGAACGGGGATAGTGCCGGGCGCTTTCCACCGGACGCGGCAGCAGCGGTCTGGCGCTCGCGCGATGGGGGCAAGAGCTGGCAGGATTGTCGTGACGGGCTGCCGCAGGAGGGGTGTTTCTTTACCGTGCTGCGTCAGGCCATGGCAGGCGATCGACGTGACCCGGCCGGGGTCTATTTTGGCACCAATTCCGGATCGGTCTTTGCCAGCTTCAACGAAGGCGATCAATGGCAAGAGATCGCACGCCACCTGCCCACGATCCTGTCGGTTGAGGTGCTGGACCACCCCTGAGCCGCGTGCGGCCAGTGAAACAAGGGAGGTGTTGCGCTTTGCTTTGCAAATCGCGCTGGGGCGGCGGCCGCGCCTTCGGCGCGGCCGCCGCCCGGCCCAACGCTTTTGATGCAGGCTTTGCCTGTGTTGAAAGGGGCGGGAGCCTCCCCGATACCCAATGCACCGCGACATTTGTTCCGATAGCGCCCTTGCCGGGGCCGGTGTTCACTGCTGTTGACTGAGCAGGAGTTGATCCGATGAATGTCTTCTTATTGAGTGCGGCGGCGTTGGCTGCAGTCTGGTCCTTGGTGCATGGGATCGTCGGAGGACGGCAATCTGCGCGGCCCCTTGCTGCGGATCAGCAGCTCATCCCGGTTGTGCGTGAAACGGTTCTTTTGTGCTGGCATCTGGTGACCGGAGCATTGGCGCTGATGGCGCTGTTTTTGTGTCTCGGTGCGTTTGGGCGCACGGACATGGCGCTGGCGGGGATACTGCTGGCAGCCGTGACCGCAGGCATTGGCATCGCAGTGCCGCCGTTGCGCGGGGTGTCCTATGGGGTGTTGCCGCAGGGGTGGCTTTTTGTGCCAGTGGTCCTGTTGGGGGCGTGGGGGCTCTGGGGATAGCATGGGCCCTGTGTCCCTTGAGTATGTAGCAGCAAAGCTGACCTATTGTTTCGTGCGCGAAACATTGGGGCAATAGGGCTGATACTTTTTGTGGACCAGTAAACTAAGCGATCCCCAAAATGCGGGTTGCGATTTGAGAGAGCGTAGCCTTTACAATGCGTTAAGGCATATTTCTCACGTCATTCAACGTGTCAGTTCCCGCATGCCGCGCTCCAGCCCGTCGAGGGTCATCGGCACCATGCGATCCTCAAAAATCTCGCGGATCATCTGGATGGAATGAGTGTATTCCCAGTATTTCTCCGGCACCGGATTGATCCACAGATGTGAGTTCCACTGCTCACGGGCGCGCTCCAGCCAGACCTGACCGGCTTCCTTGTTCCAGTGCTCATTCGCCCCGCCGGGATAGGCGATCTCATAAGGAGACATCGACGCATCGCCGACAAAAATACATTTGTAATCCGGCCCATAGGTCCGCAGCACCTCATGAGTTGGGGTCTGCGCATCCCAACGGCGGCGATTGTCGCGCCACACCCCCTCGTAGAGGCAATTGTGAAAATAGTAGTATTCCAGATGCTTGAACTCGCTGCGGGCTGCGGAGAACAATTCCTCCACCAGCTTGATATGCGGATCCATCGACCCGCCCACATCGAGAAACAACAAGACCTTTGCGGCATTGTGGCGCTCGGGCCGGGTTTTTACATCAAGATAGCCGTTCTCGGCGGTCGAGCGGATGGTGCCGTCGAGGTCCAACTCTTCGCGCGCGCCCTCGCGGACCCAGCGGCGCAGGCGCTTGAGCGCCACTTTGATGTTGCGCGTGCCCAGCTCAACATCGCCGTCCAGGTTCTTGAATTCACGCTTGTCCCAGACCTTGACCGCACGCTGATGACGGCTTTCCTTCTGGCCGATGCGCACGCCTTCGGGGTTGTAGCCATAGGCGCCAAAGGGCGAGGTGCCGGCGGTGCCGATCCATTTGTTGCCCCCCTGATGGCGGCCTTGTTGGTCCTTCAGGCGCTCTTTCAGGGTTTCCATCAGCTTGTCAAAGCCACCCAGAGCTTCAATCTCGGCGCGTTCTTCGGCCGAGAGATGTTTCTCCGCCATTTTGCGCAGCCAGTCCTCGGGAATGTCCACGGCCTCCATCACCGCAGAGGCGGGGATCTGATCGAGCCCTTCGAAGGTGGCGGCAAAGGCGCGGTCAAATTTGTCGAGGTTGCGCTCGTCTTTGACCATCACCGCGCGGGCGAGATAGTAGAACGCCTCCACGTCATAGGTGGCCAGACCGGCCTTGAGCCCTTCCAGAAAGGCGAGATATTCGCGCAGCGAGACCGGAACAGCGGCGGCGCGCAGGTTCTCGAAGAAGGGCTGAAACATGGGGTCTCCGTCGCTTTGGGTCAGACCAGCATCCGGTGGGTGATGATGGTGCCGAACAGGCCGAGGATACCAAAGATCATGCCGTAGACAGCCCCGTATTGCAGCATATCGGCGATATTGCCGCCACGTTTGCGGGCCTTGAAGGCACCAAGGGCTGCACCAAAGAGCAATGCGAAGATCACGATCATGACGGGTCTCATTCAGATTGGGACTGACCGGTCAGAGACAGCCAGTGCGCGGAGTGGACCCCCGGGGCCGGTTTAGGGACGCGATCAAACCAGCGGAAGGGGGCGGTTGTTTCGCATATAGCTTGCGAGTCCGGGATGTGCAAAGGCCCGGTGGCGGGGCGGGGAGGATGCCGGTTCCAGCGCGGGGGCGCGGGTTACGGGCGTGGCGCCCCCTGTACGGCGGCCACCTCTTGCAGCGGGCTGGCATAGGGCACCTCGGCGCCATGACCATAGAGCCCCCACCCTAGGCTGTCGGTGCGCAGGGCAGCGGCAGCTTGCGGATCGCCGCGGAGGTCGGCCAGCTGTGCCTTGAGCATCAACAGGGTGGACAGCAGCGCGGCATTCTGGCCCCGCCGCGCAGCGGGCAAGGCGCGTTCGATCAGCGCGCTCGCGCGGTCGAGGTCACCGGCCCGCAAGGCATAGGCGGCGAGGCGCGATTCGATCAGGGCACGGTGTTTGGCGGTGTCGGCGCCGGTGCCAAGATAGGTCAGCGCGGTGCGGAAATGCGCCTGCGCCAAGGCGGGGTTGCGGATCTGTTCGGAGCGCCCCACCAGAAAATGCCCAAAGGCGCGGCGGTGGTCGCGCCAGCCGAGGTCCCGGGCAATGGCAGCGGTGGCATGGGCGGCGCGCCTGCGGTCAGCATCGCTGGAGCCAGCCCCCAGCGCGGTTTCAACCGCCGCCACCCAGGCGGGGGGCGTGGCTGGCAAGGGGGCAGGGGCCTGCGTGCGGCCCCGCGGATTGAGCCGGTCGAAGATCGCGGGAAGACGGGCGGCCACCTGCTGGCGTGTCATCCCGGTGTGCAGGGCCGGGTCATATGTCGCACGCAGAATGAGCATGTCAAACCCGGTGAGCACCGCATGCACATTGTCATCGTTGAACACGGAATCCGGCAGGCGATAGAGATCGTTCAACGGTCCCAGTGCCTGTGCAAGCTCTTCGTGCAGGCAGTCGCGCAGTTCCTGCGGGCTGACGTCATTGGGCACAAAGATGGCGAGCCGGTCCCGGCTGCGCAGCTCTTTCCAGTCTGTCTGCGGCGCGCGGCGGTTGTGACGGAACTCTTCCATAGAGCTGACATTGGGCACCACGAAACAGGCGGCCTGGGGCAGCAGGCGCTGAATCCGGTGGCGCGGCACGGCCTCGATTGTGATGCTGGCGGTGCCCGGCTCCTGGGTCATGCGGATGTCGAGGCCGGCCTCGGCGCGCAGCCGTGCCAGAAGTGCTGTCAGATCCGGTTGCATCGTGACCGTCGGCTGCCCGGTGATCGCCACCCGCACCGGGCCCTCGAACCGGGTGAAGACCGGCAGCGGTGTTCCGCCTTCGAGCTGAAAATGCAGATCAAGGAAGTCCCGCGCCATGTCGCTGTTGGCACGGTGGGCCGGCGTGGCGGCGCGGGTGGGAAAGGTGCGGATCGGGGGCAGCGTCAGCGTGGTCGAGGCCGAGGAGGCGCGCGAGGGCGGAGATCCGGCCGTGTCACATCCTGCCGCCAGCAGTGCCAGCGCCAGACCGGCCAGGGCCATGGGTCTTGTGACCGCCGCCAGAATCCGACGTGTCCGTGCGGCTAAAGAAAGTAAAATCGTCAATCGAACATGCCCCGCATCGCTGCCAGACCGGCAGCCCCGGTAGAGTATGACAGTCTTTGCAGAAAATTGAGGCAAGAATTTGAAACAACCGCGCCCCGCCCGGTCTCGGGGCGGGGGCACCCTTCTGTCTGGGGCTGAAACGGCTCTGCCCGGGGCGGAAACGGTGGAACCCCGGGGGCAGCTCAGCGCCCGCGACGGGCCATGAAGGCGAGGCGCTCGAACAGATGCACATCCTGCTCGTTCTTCAGCAGTGCACCATGCAGTTTTGGCAGCGCATTGGCACCATCACGCTTCAGATCCTCGGGGCTCAGGTCCTCGGCCAGCAGGAGCTTCAGCCAGTCGATCACCTCGGAGGTGGAGGGCTTTTTCTTCAGGCCCTGCGTCTCGCGGATTTCATAGAACTGCGTCAGCGCGGCGGACAGCAGGTCGCCCTTGATGCCGGGATGATGCACCTCGACGATCTGGCGCATGGTGTCGGCATCGGGAAAGCGGATGTAGTGAAAGAAGCAGCGGCGCAGAAATGCGTCGGGCAGCTCTTTTTCATTGTTGGAGGTGATGATCATCACCGGGCGGTGCTTGGCCCTGATGGTCTCGCCGGTCTCGTAGACGTGGAACTCCATCTTGTCGAGCTCTTGCAGCAGGTCGTTGGGGAACTCGATGTCGGCCTTGTCGATCTCGTCGATCAGCAGCACGACCTTCTCATCCGCCTCGAAGGCCTCCCAGAGTTTGCCCTTCTTGATGTAGTTCCTGACGTCGTGAACGCGCTCCTCACCGAGCTGGCTGTCGCGCAGGCGCGAGACGGCATCATACTCGTAAAGCCCCTGCTGGGCGCGGGTGGTGGATTTCACGTTCCATTCGATCATGCGCAACCCAAGCGCGTCGGCAACCTGCTTTGCCAGCTCGGTCTTGCCGGTGCCCGGTTCGCCCTTGACCAGCAAGGGGCGCTCCAGTGTGACGGCGGCATTGACCGCGACTTTCAGGTCCTCGGTGGCCACGTAATCCTTAGTGCCCTGAAATCTCATCAACTCTTCCTCCGGTTGCGCCTTAGTATTGCCGAATTGATCTGCCAGGGTCCGGTATAATCACAGCGCGCAACTATTGTGTAGTGACATTCGCGGCGCTTGGGATTAAACGCTGCGGCATGGGGGAGCTATGATGCTTGGAAAGATTGAAGAGACCAAGATTATGGGCCAGACCGAAGGAGCCGAAATGAAGCAGGACGTGTTTCTGCCGGAGGACTATCGCCCGGCCGAAGACGAGCCGTTTATGAATGAACGGCAGATGGAGTATTTTCGCCGCAAGTTGCTGAACTGGAAAGCCGAGCTTTTGGATGAAAGCCGGGATACCATCGAGGGCCTGCAAGAAAACACCCGCAACATTCCCGATGTGGCAGACCGTGCCAGCGAAGAGACCGACCGGGCCCTCGAGCTGCGCACACGCGACCGTCAGCGCAAGCTGGTGGCCAAGATCGACGCCGCGATCCGCCGGATTGACGAGGGAGAATATGGCTATTGCGACGTGACCGGAGAGCCGATCTCCCTGAAACGTCTCGACGCGCGCCCGATCGCCACCATGAGCCTTGAGGCGCAGGAACGGCATGAACGGCGCGAGAAGGTCCATCGCGACGACTAATTTTACAGTCATCCACAAGTTTATAAAGCGCCGGGCCTTTTGCTCCGGCGCTTTTTTGTTATGAGCTTGCTCTTGGCAAGCGGGCATTGGGTGCATGGATTTCAAGGATATCAGGATAACGGTCATCGGTGCCGGGATTGGCGGGCTTGCAGCGGCCTACCTGTTGCAGCGCCAGGGGGCGCAGGTGACGGTGCTGGAGCAGGCCGAGGAAATCTCCGAGGTCGGGGCCGGATTGCAGGTCACGCCCAATGGCGTTGCAGTGCTGAAGGCGATGGGTCTGGCCGATGATCTGGCCTGGTGTTCGCAGCGCGCCCGCGCCGTGGTGCTGCGCCATCACCGGGAAGGGCGCGAGGTGCTGCGGCTGGATCTGGATCAATACGCCCATGATCTGCGCTATTATTTCGTGCACCGCGCCGATCTGATCAATCTGCTGGCGGATGCAGTGCGCCGCTCCGGCGTGCAGCTGCGCCTGTTGCAAAAAGTGAGCACGGTGGTGCCGGGCGCACGTCCGAAGGTGCAGCTTGGCAATGGCGCCAAATGCGGCGCCGATCTGGTGATCGGCGCGGATGGGCTGCATTCCCGGGTGCGGCCGGTGCTCAACGCCGCAGGGGCGCCAAAGTTTACCGGACAGGTGGCGTGGCGGGCAACGGTGCCAAACCGGTTTGATCTGCCGGCCGAAGCGCAGGTTTTTATGGGGCCGGGGCGGCATCTGGTGGCCTATCCGTTGAAAGACGGCTCTTTGGTCAATCTGGTGGCGGCGCAGGAGCGGCGGCAATGGGCGGAAGAAAGCTGGAGCCACGGGGATGACCCCGAAAATCTGCGGCAGGCGTTTGCGATGTTCGGCGGCCTTGCGGCGGAGATGCTGGCGGATGTGCGTGATGTGAAGCTCTGGGGGCTGTTTCGGCATCCGGTGGCGCAGGTGTGGGGGCGTGATGGCGTGGCGCTTCTGGGGGATGCGGCACATCCAACGCTGCCCTTTATGGCGCAAGGGGCCAATATGGCGCTCGAAGATGCCTATGCCTTGGCGGATTGCCTGTCCGCTGCGGATGATCTTGAGGCGGGACTGGCGGCCTATCAACTGCGGCGCCGGGCCCGGGTGGCCAAGGTGGTGGAGGCGGCCAATGGCAATGCGTGGAAATACCACCTGCGCCCGCCACTGAGCTGGCCTGCTCATCAGATCCTGCGTGTGGCAGGGGCGCTTGCGCCGCAAAAAATGGTGAGCCAGTTTGACTGGATCTATCGCCATGACGAGACGGCGCGCTAATCACTCCTGAATTTGAGGAGAGGTTTCGCTTTGGGCGTTGCCCAAAGCGACCAGCGCCGCGCAGGCGCGCCCGAAGGGCGCGCCTGCGCGGCGCTCGGCCCAACGGGAGCGGGCGCATTTTTAATGCTGTCCGCGACGGGCGGGAGGGCGCCCGCTGTGCGCGATTTTTGCGTCAGAGATCCAGGTCAATCCAGATCGGAACGTGATCAGAGGGTTTTTCGCGTCCGCGAATGTCCTTGTCGATCTGGCAGTCGCGCAGCAGATCCGCTGCCTGTGGTGTCAGCAGGACATGGTCGATGCGGATGCCGTCATCGCGGTTCCACGCCCCTGCCTGATAATCCCAGAAGGTATAGTGGCCGGGGCCACGGGTGCGGGCGCGGAAGGCTTCGGTAAAGCCGAGGTTCACGATACGCTGAAACGCGGCGCGGCTTTCGGGGCGGTGCAGGGCATCCTCGCGCCAGGCCTCGGGGCGTTTGGCATCCTCGGCCTGGGGGATGATGTTGTAGTCGCCCGCCATCAGCGCCGGCATCTCCTCCGCCATCAACTCGGTGGCGCGGGCCTTCAGGCGCTCCATCCAGCCGAGCTTATATGCATATTTCCCCCCGGCAACCGGCGTGCCGTCATCGTTCAGTTCGACCGGGTTGCCGTTGGGCAGGTAGAGACCACAGATACGCAGGGCCTGTTTGCCCACCACCGTTGCCTCGATCCAGCGCGCCTGTTCGTCGCTGTCATCCCCGGGCAGGCCACGACGGACATCCTCCAGCGGCAGCTTGGACAGGATCGCTACCCCGTTGAAGCTCTTCTGGCCGTGGGTTTCCACGTTATAGCCGCGCTCCTCAAAGATCTCCCGGGGGAAGGCTTCGTCGACGGATTTGATCTCCTGCAGCACCGCCACATCGGGCTGAGCCTCGTCGAGCCAGTCGGCTAGGGCGTTCACACGGGCCTTGATGCCGTTGATGTTGAAACTGGCGATCTTCATGGCGGCCTCCGAATTGAACGTGCTGCGATGTCTATCGCCCAAAACTTCGCCCCCCGCAAGGCGTCCCCCGGCACCGCGGCGCGGGCAAAGCGCAGATACCCGGTTTGCGAGAGAATCACCCGTTTAGATCCCGCTTAGCAAGAATGCACGCACAACCTGTCGGTGCTTCAATTTGTTTTGCAGTTTTGTAGTTGTGGGTAATGCTGTGGATTTTCTGTGGGCAAGTCCGAATGCATCCCGAAATCAATTTATTGTTAATCGAAATTAATGTAAGGTTTATTCTCTATTTTTGGCGCATCGCAATTTAATGCTTGATTATTTTTGGAGGGCTGGCAGCTTTTAATTATCGATTTATCCAGATGAGGAGAAAAATCATGGGTGCTTTGAAAAAGACTGTTGTCGTGTCCGAAACCGTTTCCGGTGCTTTTGCGGGTGAGAATGTGGGCCTGGTCAGTTCGACGTGCCTCGGTGGTGAACATGAGGGCGCACATGTATCCCTCTACAGCTCCACATGTATTTCCACATCCAAGGGTGATCTGCACGCCGGCGACGATACCCATATGGTGTCTTCGACCTGCCTCGATCCGGTGAAGTAATTTACCATCCCCGGCCGGGATGGAGGTGTGATCCAGTTTCCGGCCGGGGCAAATTTCATTTTCCGAACATCGGGGGCTGTCATGGGGCAAGTGCTTTCATTTTCTTTGGCGCGGGCGCGTAAACCTGAATCCCCAATCCCGGGACTCCTCGAGAGTTTTGGTTCATTTCGCAAGGATCGTCTTGATGTTCTGTGGTTGAAAGAGAATGCAGAGCTTCTGAATGTTTTAGAAACCACAGGTAGTAAAATAAAAAGTGAAGTAATGGAGCCGTTGTTTCCTTTTTATGAAGGAAGCCTGCGGCATCTGAATTTCTTTCGCCAGTATTACCGGTTCATTCTCTCGATTTGCCTGGATCTCGAGGATCTCGGTCTGCCGGGAACGCGTGGTGAGGTCATGGCGGATTGGGTGGCGCGCCGGGCGGTCGGGGTCAGTGAAATGTCCGATCTGCAACGGGCGGAGGCGCGCAGGCTCCTCGCGCGCAGGGGGATCGAGCTGGCTGGCGTGGACGGGCTCGACGACCGGTTGCGCGCGTTCATGCGCCAGAGCGCGGAATTTGCGGTGCCCAATCGCAAGGCCGCCTATGAGCTGACGCATGTGGTCTTCTACCTGACCGAATACGGGCGCCGGCCGCTGCAGCTGGAGCCGGAGGAATGGCAGAGCCTGCTGTTTGCCGGGCTGGTGGCCTATCTCGATCAAGATGTTGATTTGCTGTCGGAAATCTGCATCGCAATGCGGTTCTGCAACGAGACGCCACCCGCGGAGTGGCAGGCCTGGCTGGACCGTCAGCTGCACGGGTTTTCCCTCACCCCGACCCGCGGATGGGTCGGCAACGATGACTACCATCCCTACCTTATGTGCAACTGGTTTCAACTTGTGGTTGGACGCACGGCCTTTTCTGATGCAGACTGCGAAGGGTCGGTAGTGATTGAGGGGCCGCATAGCCCCGGTGCGTTACGGGGGGTGTCGATGGCGCTTTATACCTTGTTGGACCAGGCGCCAGGAGACTGGCAAAAGATCAAGAGCACCTTGTGCCAGGCGTTGAGTGCCGAAGAGAGCGAGGTTCTGGCGCAGGCCGAGGCCAGCACGCCGGCGTTCGAAGCCTTCTTTGAGACCTTCGCGCGATTTGGGCAGGTTGGGCCGCAATGAGTCCGGTCGCCTTTGGGGTTCTGGCGGTTCTGATCTACACCGGCCTGATTGCCGGTGCCGATGGGATCACCAAGTTGATCGCCACGGGGTTTGCGCCGGCGCAGCTGTTTGCCGTCTCCGGCCTGCTGGTGGCGGGGTTCTGCCTGGTGGCCAGCCGGATGCAGGGACATCCCGAGCGCCTTCGGACACAGTGTCCGCGCGCGATGGCGGTGCGGGCGGTGGCAACCGTTCTGGCCTGCACCAGCTTCTACTTTGCCTTCCGGTATCTGGCCCTGGCCGAGGTGTTTGTCTTTGTCGCGCTCATGCCGTTGATGGCGGCGGTGCTGTCCGGTCTGATCCTGAAAGAGCGCATCCGGCCTGCGGTCTGGCTGGCGATCTGCCTCGGCGGCATCGGGTTGCTGGTGATGCACCCGGGGGTGCATATGGGCGCGTTCACCGGCTCGGCGATGGCGATGGCCGGCATGAGTTTCGGAACCCTGTCCATCGTCATGGCGCGCTATATCAGCCGCTATGACGGCAATGTGCTGGCGCAGGTGTTCTATCCGAACCTGACGCTGGGGCTGGTGATGCTCTGCATGCTGCCCTTTGTCTGGAAGCCGATGACGGCGACGGATCTGGCCTGGGTGGGCGCCTATGCGGTGTTGCTGTTTGGCGCGCGCTGGCTGCTGGTGCTGGCGCTGCGGCATCTGCCTGCCTATACCGTGACACCGTTGCTGAACCTGCAATTTGTCTGGATGGCGTTGATCGGGCTGGTCGCCTTCGGCGAGGTGCCGCCGGTGACGACCTATCTGGGCATGGCGGTGGTCGCGGCCTCCGGTGTGTTCCTGGTGTGGGACCAGGCGCAGGCCGCGCGCGCCGCGGCACAGCCTAAGCCACGCCTGCCCGCAGTGCCCGGCGGTGGTCGGCGGCGGACGCAGGCGCGCAATATCGTATCCACGGGCCGGGCGCGGCGCCGTGGCACCTGGCGGGCCGGGCGCTGAGCGTCAGCCGGTCTGCGCGTTTGTCTGTGACTGCGATCAGCGCCCGAGCGACGGTTGGTCACGCGCTGGATATACGGACCACATCCTGTCCTGGCGGCTGAGGTGCCCGGGCACCTCAGCCGGACCCAAGCCGTGGCGGCGCAAGCGCGTTACATCGAAAACGACGTGCCGCAGCCGCAGCTGGAGGTGGCGTTGGGGTTCTCGATCGTAAAGCGTGCGCCGATCAGTTCCTCGGTAAAGTCGATCACCGCATTCTCCAGGAAGGGCAGGGAGATCTCGTCGACGACGACCTTCTGACCCTTGCCTTCGAGCACGAGGTCGTCGGAATTTGGCGTGTCGAGCGCGATTTCATACTGAAAGCCCGAGCAGCCGCCGCCTTCGACCGCGATGCGCAGGGCCTGGCCCTGATCCGCTGCGCCGATTTCGGCGAGCCGGTCAAAGGCGCGATCCGTCACTTTTGGGGGCAGTTGCATGCTGGTTTTCTCCGATGGCGTGTTGCAGCGTCAGGTCAAATATAGAAAGGTGCGCGCGAGGCGACAAGATTTGCCGGGGAAAAGAAACACATGTACGCGCCCTATGCCACCATGCCCGACCGTTCGCGCGGGCGATCCGTTTCCGAGGAAGAGAGCAGTTTTCGCTCGCCGTTCCAACGGGACCGGGACCGGATTATCCATGCCAGCGCCTTTCGGCGGCTAAAGCACAAAACACAGGTCTTTGTCGAGCATGAGGGCGACAATTACCGCACCCGTCTGACCCATTCGATCGAGGTGGCGCAGGTGGGGCGTACCATTGCGGGGGCGCTGGGGCTCAATCAGGAGCTCACCGAGGCCGTGGCGCTGGCACATGATCTGGGTCACACGCCCTTTGGCCACACCGGCGAGGATGCGCTGCACGAGATGATGGCGCCTTACGGCGGCTTTGACCACAATGCGCAGGCGATCCGCATCGTGACCGCGCTGGAAAAGCACTACGCCGAATTTGATGGGCTGAACCTGACATGGGAGACGCTGGAGGCGATTGCCAAGCACAACGGCCCCGTGGTGGGCGAGCTGCCCTGGGCGCTGGCGGCCTGCAACAACGGGATCGATCTGGAGCTGCACACCCATGCCAGCGCCGAGGCACAGGTGGCGGCATTGGCGGATGACATCGCCTATAACCACCATGATCTGCATGACGGGCTGCGCGCGGGCCTGTTCAACGATGACGATGTGTGCAGCCTGTCGATCATCGCGCCGGCCTATGCGGAGGTGGATGCCAAATACCCCGGCCTCGACAAGAACCGCCGTCGTCACGAGGCGCTGCGCCGCTTTTTCGGTGTGATGGTGAGCGACGTGATCGACACATCAAGGGCCAAGATCGCCGCCTCCGCTGCGCAGTCGGTCGAAGAGATCCGGGCGCTCGATCATGCGGTGGTCACGTTCTCGGACGAGGTCTGGGCCCAGTTGAAGGAACTGCGGGCGTTCATGTTCACGCGCATGTACCGCGCGCCTTCGGTGATGGTGGTACGCGAGCGCGTCGCCGTGGTGGTGAAGGCGCTGTTTGCCTATTACCTCAAGAACACGATGGCGATGCCGGAGCGCTGGCACGAGGAGATCGGCCGGGCCGAGACCGAAACGGATCGGGCGCGGATCGTGTCGGACTATATCGCCGGGATGACGGATCGCTTTGCGCTGCAACTCTATGACCGCTTGGCGCTTGGCGAGTTGGCCAGCTGACCGGGCAACTGGCGCTATCATGACGTGCCGCTGGCCCTATGCGCGGCGCGCGTGCTGTTTCACATGCAGGAGCGAAAGGACCGCTCATGCCGTGTTGGATTGTGACATTCGAGGACAGTGACGGCGTCTCGGCGCTGAGGACCGATCCGGCGCGCCGTGCCGCGCATATCGCATTTGTGCGCGCCTGCCCGGGATTGCAGATCGGCGGCCCGCTGGCCCTGACGCCGATGCAGGATTTTCCCGGCGCCATCTGGACCGTCGAGGCCGAGACCCGGCAGGATGTGATGCGGCTGATCCAGCGCGATCCCTATTTCGTGGCCGGGCTGCGCCGTCCGGTGATCCGCAGGGAGACAGAGCAGGACCCGCTGGTCCGGCTCCTGCGCTGAGCCGCTTCGACGGTTGACCCTGAGCGCGCCCCTCGGTATCCGCAGAGGCTGATACCTATGGGACGCCAGATATGAACCTCTTTACCGATATTCGTACGCTTGTGATCGACAGCCTCGCGGCCATGACGGCTGAGGGCACGCTGCCGGAGGGGCTCGATTTTGCCAATGTGACCGTGGAGCCGCCCCGAGATGCGGCGCATGGCGACATGGCGACCAATGCGGCGATGGTGCTGGCGAAACCCGCCAAGAGCAAGCCGCGCGACATTGCCGAGGCGCTGGCCACAAAGCTGGCGCAGGATGCGCGCATCACCTCTGCCGAGGTGGCGGGGCCGGGGTTCCTGAACCTGCGGCTGGATCTGACGGTCTGGCAAAGCGTGCTGGGCAAGGCGCTGCATGAGGGCGAGGCCTATGGTCGCTCCGACATGGGGCAGGGCAAGAAGGTCAACGTCGAATATGTCTCCGCCAACCCGACGGGGCCCTTGCATGTGGGCCACACCCGCGGTGCGGTCTTTGGCGACGCGCTGGCGAGCCTGCTGGACTATGCAGGCTATGACGTCACCCGCGAATACTACATCAATGATGGCGGCGCGCAGGTCGATGTGCTCGCCCGCTCCGCCTATCTGCGGTATCTGGAGGCCCATGGCCAGACCGTGGAATTCCCCGATGGCACCTATCCCGGCGAATACCTCAAGGACGTCGGCGCGGCGCTGAAGGAGAAATTCGGCGATACCTTTGTCGGCCAGCCCGAGGATGTCTGGCTGGAACAGGTGCGCGCGTTTGCCACCGAGATGATGATGGATCTGATCCGTGCGGATCTCGGCCTCTTGGGCGTGAAGATGGATGTCTTCTATTCGGAGAAATCCCTCTATGGCACCGGGCGGATCGAAGCGGCGCTGGAGAGCCTGGAGGCGAAGGGGCTGATCTACGAGGGCGTGCTGGAGCCGCCGAAGGGCAAGAAACCCGACGATTGGGAGCCGCGCGAGCAGACCCTGTTCAAGTCCACCGAACACGGCGACGACGTCGACCGTCCGGTGAAGAAATCCGATGGCGCCTGGACCTACTTTGCGCCCGACATCGCCTATCACTATGACAAGGTCAGCCGCGGTTTTGACATGCTGATCGACATCTTTGGTGCCGATCACGGTGGCTATGTCAAACGGATGAAGGCGGCGGTGTCGGCGCTGTCCGATGGTCAGGTGCCGCTGGATATCAAGCTCTGCCAGCTGGTGAAGCTGTTCAAGGACGGGCAGGAATTCAAGATGTCCAAACGGGCAGGGACCTTTGTCACCCTGCGCGATGTGGTTGATGCCGTCGGCTCGGATGTCACCCGGTTCATGCTGCTGACACGCAAGAACGATCAGGGCTTTGACTTTGATCTCGACAAGGCGCTGGAGCAGTCCAAGGACAACCCGGTGTTCTACGTGCAATATGCGAATGCGCGGATCTGCTCGACCCTGCGCAAGGCGGGCGAGGCGGGGATCGCCTGCGATGATGCGACGCTGAACGCGGCGGACCTGAGCCTGCTCACACATGAGGCGCAGCTGTCGGTTGCGCGGAAAGTCGCCGAGTGGCCGCGCCAGGTGGAGATCGCCGCGCGCACCAATGAACCGCACCGGATCGCCTTCTTCCTCTATGATCTGGCGTCCGATCTGCACGGGCTGTACCACCTTGGCAAATCTGAAGAAAGTTTACGATTTGTTAATGAGAGCAGCCAATCGGCAACACATGCCAATTTGGCGCTGGCGCGGGCTGTTTCCATTGTCATTTCCGCCGGGCTTGGTATTCTTGGCGTCAAACCGGCGCAGGAGATGTGACACCAAAGTCACCCGAACCGCCGGATCGAGGCAGATCAAGAGACCCGATGCACAGTGGCCCCGCCGGATTTCAGGCGGGCCGCCTGTGACACAAGGGCAGTGAGGCGGATATGGCATATTTTGCACAGGTGGGCGCCAGCGCCCCCTCTTCAAATGGCGATGGTGATAACGGGGGCGTGGCCTTCGATCCGTTTTCCTCTCATCAATACTCTCGCGCGGCAGAGCCCGCGCCAGCCCCGGCGGACCCCATGGTCGAGGCGGCGGTGCCGGAAACACCCTATCCCAGCTTTGGCCTCAGCCCGTCCCCATCGGTAAACGTCGGAACCTTTTCCGGCGCCGGTGCCGGTGGCGGCTCCGCGGGCGCCTATGCGGCGGCGGATGGCTACCCGGATGCGGGGTATGACTATGTCGGCGACTATGGCGATGGCTATGGCGGCGACGAGGAAGAGCTGTTTGCCCCGCAAGCGGGCCGCGGAGAGCTGGGCCGCATGGCCGCGTTCCTGGGCGCTGCAGCCTCGATCGCGCTGGTGGTGAGCATCTCTGTCTGGGGCTACAAGCTGATCATGCGCGATGTCTCTGGCGTTCCCGTGGTGAGCGCGGTGTCCGGCCCGATGCGGGTGGCGCCCGAAGATCCCGGTGGCGAGCTGGCGGATCATCAGGGGCTGGCGGTGAACGCGGTCGCGGCCAACGGCATCGCCGAGGATCCCGCCGACACGCTGCGGCTTGCCCCGCAGGCGATTGCCCTGACCGAGGACGACCAACCCGTGCCGACCCTGACCGAAGCGGCCGAAGAAGAAGCGGCGCTGGAAGCCGCGGCGGCCGAGGTTGCGCAAACCTCCGAGACGCCCGAAGCGGATGTCTCTCCGATCGAGCAGCGCAGCAACGATATCGACGCGCTGGTGGCGTCCCTGACCGACGGGGCGGTGCCGCTTGAGGATCTGCGCGAGACCTCTGCGGCGATCGTGCAGCCGGAACCGCTGGACGGTGCCACGGTGGCCTCGATCGATGCGACCAAAGTGCCCGCAGCCGTGCGCAATGCCCCCGGCGTGCGCGTCACGCCGCGTCCGCTTGTCCGGCCGGCCCGTTTTGCGCCTGCTCCCGTGGCCGCAAACGAGAGCGCTGCGCCGCAACGCAGCGCCGCGGCGGAGGTCGACCCCAAGAGCCTTGCCGTGGGCACCCGGCTGGCACAGCTGGGCGCTTATGAGAGCGCCGAGGTTGCGCGCAGCGAATGGACCCGGATCAGCGGCAAATTTGGCGAGTTCTTTGACGATAAATCCCGCGTGGTGCAGCGTGCCGAGAGCGGTGGCCGGATTTTCTACCGTCTGCGCGCCCATGGGTTCGAGGACCTGTCGGACGCGCGTCGCTTCTGCTCGGCCCTGGTGGCGGGCAATGCGGATTGTATCCCTGTGACGATGCGCTGAGCCGATGCGGTTTGGCGCGACGATCCTCGACGCAGAAGGTCTGCGTCTGACGGCTGATGAAAAGGCGCTGTTCCGCGAGGCAGCGCCTTTTGGCTTTATCCTCTTTGCCCGCAATATCGACAGCGCCGATCAGCTGCGCGCGCTGTGTGATGATTTTCGCGCGGCGGCGGGGCATGACTGTCTGATCACCATTGATCAGGAAGGAGGCCGGGTGCAGCGGCTGCGCGCGCCGCTTGCGCGCGAGTGGCGTCCGGCGCTGGATCATGTGGAGGCAGCCTCTGACCCGATGCGGGCGATGTATCTGCGGGCCCGGCTGATTGCGGCGGAACTGCACGACCTTGGCATCGACAGCAATTGTGCGCCGCTGGCGGATGTCGCGGGTGCGGGGACGCATCTCTTCTTGCGCAATCGGTGCTACGGGACCGATGCCGCCGATGTGGCCGCCATTGCCCGCGCCTGTGCCGAGGGGCATCTGGACGGGGGCGTGGTGCCGGTGATGAAACATATCCCCGGACATGGGCGCTCCACCATGGACAGCCACCATGATCTGCCACATGTGACAGCCTCAGCTGAGGTGCTGCGGGCCGAGGATTTTGCTGCCTTCACGCCGCTCAACGACCTGCCGATGGCGATGACGGCGCATCTGGTTTACGACGCGTTTGATCCGCGCCCGGCGACGCTCTCGCCTGTGATGATGCAGGTGATCCGGCAGGAACTGGGCTATGATGGTCTGGTGATGACGGATGACATCTCGATGAAGGCCTTGTGGGCACCTGAGCTTCAGCAACCAGAACAACGCCCGAGCCTGGGTGGGGACGAAGCGCCCTCCCAGGGGGAGGGTCGGGCGCTGTCCGGCCTGCGGCCAGACGATCCAGATATGGCGGCCGGGGTAATTGCGAGGGCATCCCTCGATGCAGGCTGTGATGTTGCGCTGTTCTGCAACTCCTCGCTGGCGGCGCGTGCTGCCGTTGTGGAGGCTGCCGGCCTGATGACTGACGCCGCACAACGGCGCGCCGAGGCGGCTCTTGCCTGCCGCCAAACCCCTGCTGCGCTTGACACCGAGGCGGTGGAAGCGGAACTATCTGCCCTCATGGGCGGACAGGTATATGGCTGACGAAGACTCGCTATTTCCAGAGGACACACTGACGGTCGAGGAGCGGCTCGAAGCCGAGGCGCTGATCGTGGATGTGCAGGGCTTTGAAGGGCCGCTTGATCTGCTGCTGACGCTGTCGCGCACGCAGAAGGTGGATCTGCGCCAGATCTCGGTTTATGAGCTGGCGCGCCAGTACCTGACGTTTGTGGAAAAGGCCAAGGAGCTGCGCATCGAGCTGGCGGCCGACTATCTGGTGATGGCGGCCTGGCTGGCGTTCCTGAAATCCCGCCTGCTGCTGCCCCCGGACCCCGAAGAGGAAGGCCCCTCAGGTGAGGAACTGGCCGCACATCTGGCGTTTCAGCTGGAGCGTTTGCAGGCCATGCGCGATGCGGCGGCCCGGCTGATGGCGCGGGACCGGCTGGGGCGCGATTTCTTTGCGCGGGGACAGGCCGAGGATGTGCAGCGCATCAAGACCGTGACCTATACGGCGAACCTCCTCGACCTGATGCAGGGCTATGCCCGCATCCGCACCAAGGATGAATTCCGCCCCTTTGTGATGGACCGCGACAGCGTGTTCACCATGGAAGAAGCCCTGGAACGCATGCGCGGTCTGCTTGGCTTTACCGGCAGTTGGACCGATATGCTGAGCTACCTGCCGGATGGCTGGCACAGTGATCCGGTCAAGCGCCGCTCGGCGACCGCCGCCACATTCGCCGCCTCGCTGCAACTGGTAAAGGAGGGCAAGATGGAAATCCGCCAGAGCGAAACATTTGCCCCGATCCAGCTGCGCAACCGGCCAGAGGAGAATTGATGGACGACCAGACCCAGAGTGACGCGCAGCAGTCGCCGCGCCGTGACAGCGACAGCCTGTTTGACGCTCCCCCCATGGCGGAACAGGAACGCATGGTGGAGGCGGTGCTCTTTGCCAGTGCGGAGCCTGTGACCGTGCGCGATCTGATGTCGCGTATGCCGCATGGTTGCAACCCCGGCGAGGCGTTGGAGCATCTGCGCAAGCGTTACGAGGGGCGCGGCGTGCGGGTGGTGCAAGTGGGCGAGGCCTGGGCGATGCGCACGGCCCCGGACCTTGGCTATCTGATGCAGAAGGAAACGGTGGAAAGCCGCAAGCTGTCGCGCGCCGCCATCGAGACCCTGGCGATCATTGCCTATCACCAGCCGGTGACCCGGGCCGAGATCGAAGAGATCCGCGGCGTATCGGTGTCGCGCGGCACCATCGACCAGCTTCTGGAGATGGAGTGGATCCGGCTCGGGCGGCGCAAGATGACACCGGGGCGGCCGGTGACCTTTGTGGTGACGCCGGTCTTTCTGGATCACTTTGGTCTGGAGAGCGCGCGTGATCTGCCGGGGCTTAAGGAACTGCGCGCCGCCGGGCTCTTGGAGAACCGCCCACCACCGGGCGCTTTCCCCATCGGTCAGGGCGACAGCGAGGACGAACGCCGCGACGAGGAACAACCAGAGCTGTTCGACGAGGACTGACGCATGTGCGCGATGCCAAGAAATCGCCGCACTCCGCCCCTATATGGAAGAGTGCAGTTGATATCACAGCAACCCCAGCGAGGTTTTTATGGGATTTGACCGGATCGCCAATATGGTCCTGCGCCGCCTGATCGGGCGGGCGGTGAACGCGGGCGTAAACGCCGGGATCAACGCTGTCGCCAAACGCGGCGGCGGCAAGAAATCAAGCCGTGGCGATCACCCGCCGCAGCGCGCCGAACGCACCCCGGAGGAACAGGCCGAGCGTGAGCGCATCCGGGCCGTCAGGCAGGCGCGTCGGGCACGTCGGGCGCAGCGGGATCAGTCCTGAAGGGGAGTGTGCGGCGCAGGCTGAGCGCCTCGATCGCGGCAATGGTGGTCAGCGCGGCTGAAATCAGCACACAGCCAAGGATGCCGAGGGCCTGAAATCCAATCCCGCCGACAAACGGGGCTGCAAAGACGCTGAGATATGTGGTGGTGGAGTAAAGCCCCATGATGGCGCCGCGCTGGCGCACATCCAGCACCGTCAGACGCGCCACCAGCAGGTTCAGCCCAAAGTGCTGGAAAATCCCCCACAGAACCGCCAGTGCAAGAAACAGCGGATAGCTGGCACCAAAGACGCCCATCGCCACGTAAACAAGGCTGAGCGCGAGGAAAACCGGCGTTGTGGCCCGCGCTATCCCGACCCGGTCCAGAAGCGGGTCAAGAAGCACCGCGCCGCCAAAGCCAAGCCCATAGATCAGCGGCAACAGCCCCGCCTGACCGGTGCTGAGACCAAGGGTGACCGTGGCATGGGCGCCGGTGTAGGAATAGGTCACATAGAAGCTGAGCATCAGCCCGACAGAGGCCAGAATGCCCCGTCCCATCCCCGGAACCCTGAGCGCGCTCAGAGGTGAGCTTGCCGATCCTCCCGGCTCGTCCAGACGTGCCAGCGGGGCACTGAGCCCCCAGACCAGCGCACAGAGCGCGGCGAGCGCGCCGTAGACCATGCGCCAGCCCACCAGTTCCGCGCTCCACGCGGCAAGGCTGACGCCCAGCACCAGCGACAGTGTCCAGCCGGTGAGAACCGCGCCCACCACACGGGCCTCGCGGCCCTTTGGCGCGATCACGGCGGCCATGGTGTAGATCGATGGCAGTGCGGCCCCCCCGGCAATCCCACAGAGCACCTGTGCTGCGATCAGGGCGACCAGCGTGGGGGCCAGTGCGCTCGCGACAAAGCCAAGTGTCAGCGCGGCGAGGGCCATCCGCAACAGCCTGCCTGCACCGATGCGGTCGCCTATGGGCGCAAGCATCAGCGCCGCCGCCGCCACCCCAAGCCCATAGCCGCTGGAGGCCCAGAGCACCTGCGCCGGGCTGGCCGCAAGATCCGTCCCCACCGTCTGCACCAGCGGCGACAGCAGCAGCGCATTGGTGCCCACGATGGCAATGGCACACATCAATGTGGCGATAGAGATCCAGAGCGGCGGGGCAGAAGGTGACATGAGAGGTCTCGATTGATGTTGAATTTCATTCGGCAGTTTGGCCTAATCGGTGAAACTCATTCTGTGAAGATGTTAAAGGCCGAGAGATGGAAAAAACAGAGACCATTCGGAGCAGCTCCCGTTCCAGCCGGGGTATTGATGCCCTGGACCGAAAAATATTAGGCGCGTTGAGCCGCGACGCGACCCAATCCTATGCCGCCATCAGCGAGCAGGTCGGCCTCTCGGCCCCGGCGGTGCATGAGCGGGTGAAACGGTTGCGGGCGTCGGGCGCGATCAAGGCTACCGTAGCACAGATCGACGGCGCGCAGGTGGGCAAACCCATTCTCGCCTTTGTTCATGTCGATACCATCGGCTGGGGCAAGACCCGCGAGATTATCGCGCTGGAGCAATTTCCCGAAGTGGAGGAGATCCACTCCACCACCGGGGATACCTGCCTGATCATGAAGGTCCGTGTCGCAAGCCCGCATGCGCTGGAGGGGCTGTTGTCCAGGATCTACGACATTGAAGGCGTGCGCGGCACCAGCACCTATCTGACACTGTCGACGGTGCTGGAACGCGCGGCGCAGGCCGATGTCACGGTAGATCTTGAAAGCACCAGCTACCCGCGTTGATCTGGCGGTTACTCCGGCGCGCGGAAATGTTTCGACAGTTTCAGCCCCTGGCCCTGGTAGTTGGAGGCAATGCCCGCGCCATAGAGCTGTTGCGGCAGCTCGGCCATGCGCTCATAGACCAGACGGCCCACCACTTGCCCGTGTTCGAGCACAAAAGGCGCCTCGTGGCAGCGCACTTCTAGCACCCCGCGAGAGCCGGCACCGCCCGCTTCGGCATGACCAAAGCCGGGATCGAAAAAGCCCGCGTAATGCACTCGGAACTCGCCCACCATCGCAAGATAAGGCGCCATCTCAGCGGCGTATTCGGGCGGGATATGCACCGCCTCGCGGCTGACGAGGATATAAAACGCGCCCGGATCAAGGATGATCCGGCCCTTGTCGCTGCGCACTTCCTCCCAATAGTCGCGGGGGTCATAGGCGGCGATCCGGTCGAGGTCGATCACGCCGGTGTGCGGTTTGGCGCGGTAGCCCACCAGATCGGTGCCGGGCAGGCGCAGATCGACGGAAAAGCCCAGCCCATCCTCGATCACAGCCTCGCCATCCACCAGCGGGGTGTCGGCGTGCAGCTTGGCCAGAGCGGCGTCGTCCAGCACCGCCTGACCGTTGCGAAAGCGGATCTGATTGAGGCGCATGCCGGGACGCGCCAGAACGGAAAACGACCGCGGGCAGATCTCGGCATAGAGCGGGCCGGAATAGCCTGCGCGGATGCGGTCGAATTCTTCGCCGCCATCGGTGATGGTGCGGGTGAGTAGGTCGAGCCGCCCGGTGGAGCTTTTGGCATTGGCCACGGCGGTGACGTCTGAGGGCAGGTCCAGCGATTCCATCAAAGGCACCACATAGACGCAGCCCTTTTCCAGCACCGCGCCATCGCTGAGGTCGATGCGGTGCATTTCAAACTCTTCGAGGCGCTCGGCGACGCTGCGGCCCTGACCGGCGAGGAACGATGCGCGCACCCGGTAGGCAACGGTGCCCAAACGCAGATCGAGGCTGGCGGGCTGGATCTGGCCCTCAATCAAGGGGGCGGCGAGTTTGACCTCGTCGCGCGCGAGCATGGTTTCGATCGTCTGGCTGGGCAAAACACCGGTCATATGCCGTTCCCCTGATGGCGTCCCTGTCCCGAGGGATGCTGACGCATATTCTGTCGTGCCACAACATATGCGATGCACGCCGCGAAATCTTTTGGAAAACCAACGGCAAAGCAGGTGGCGGATACACAAACGCCCGAGCGATGACCGCTCGGGCGTTTTGTTATGGTCGGGCTAGCAGGACTCGAACCTGCGACCTTCCGTCCCCCAGACGGACGCGCTACCAGGCTGCGCCATAGCCCGTTGTTGGAGCTTTCTACTGCTTTTTGCGGCAGGGGCAAGAGGCGAATTTGATTTTTTCACGCTTTTTCAAGGCACCTCTGCACCGCCTGTCCGTGCTGTGGGATCAGCGCGGGGGCAGGCAGGCGCGCAGGTCTTCAACGATTGCAGCAAGTTCGGCACGGGCGGCAGGGGGCAGGCCGGACAGCGCCGACAGACGCGCCAGGGGACCCTGCGCGGCACCGGCGCCGGAGAGGCCAGGGAGCGGCGGATCGGGCGCGTCCACAACGCGGGCCCTTAGGGGGGCGTCTACCTGATCGTGCAGGCTCTCGGCGCCGGCGTCCTCTGTGGCGTCCTCGGTGGGGTCCTGATCGGGCGCGCCGTCCGGGAGGGCCTCTAGGGCATCGGTGTCGGAGCTGGCGTCAGGATCGGGCACTGTGGTCTCAGTGTCCGGCACGTCCTCGGCAGGCGTCTCTGCGGCCAAGTCCTGATCGCGCGGTTCTGCGCTTGTGTCCGCAGGGGCGGCAGCGGCAGGCACGCTCTGCTCCGGTGTGTCGTCGGTGTCGATATCGGTGCCGGCGGATATGTCCTCGGTCGGAGCGCTGTCGCCGGGCTGCACCTCCGCTGCATCCAGGGGGGCTGCTTCCACAGCAGTATCGTCCGCAGCGGCATCCGGCACCGGACCGCTGTCTGCGCCCAGATCGACCTCGGACTGAGGCTCCGGGGGCACCCCGGCAGATACGGCCGCCATGGCCTCGGCAATCTCCGAAACCGTGCGGGTGTCGGCATTTTCGCCCTCGTCAGGGGCATCCGGCTCCGGCGTCTGGCTGGGCGCGGAGGCAACAGGGGCCAGTCTGGCGGAGGCCAGAGTGTCAGAGGTTAGCGCGTCGGAGGTCTCGGTCGCGGGTGCGGATGGCTCTTCAGCCTGTGGCATGTCCGGCGCGTCGGTCTCGGCGGCGGCATCAGATGCCTCTATCCCGGCGCTGTCTGGCGCCGAGGGGGCGGAAGAGGGGGCCGGTGTCGCCATCGACGGTACGGGCGGTGCCCCGGCCTCAGTGGCCACGGAAGGCGCGGCGTCGTCGGGTGCAGCGCTCTCTTCGATCCCGGCGGTGGGGTCGATCCCGGCGGTGGGGTCGATCCCGGCCGTGGCGCCTGGCGTTGCGGCGCTGTTATCGGCTTGGGGCAATGAGGGGTGCGGCGGCGTCTCGTGCGGCGCGTCCGTGGCCATCGGCGCGCTGTCCGGCGCGGAAGGAGCCCCTCCGTCATCGTCGGATGGGTCTGTCTCAGCGGATGCAGCAGGCGCTGCGGGGGCGGAGAAGAAATCAGGCTGGCCATCCGCCGCCTGCGCCGGGGCGGATGCCGCCGGAGGTTTGGGCACAAGGCGCGCGGTCTCTGCGGCCTGTGTTGCCATGTCGCGGGACGGCGGCGGCGTGTCAGGCAGATCAAACGGCATGGCGATCTGCCCGCCGCGTGAGGGCGCGGGCGCGGCTGGCGGCGGTGTGCCCGTGTCAGCCTCGTTGTTCGCGTCGGTTGCGCCAGCGACGTCAGGGGCTGCGGGAGTGGATGCGGACTCAATCTCGGCGGTCTGCGGCGGTGTCGGCGCTGTGTCCGGGGCAGGCGATGGCGTGACCTCAGGCTCCGCCGGGGCGGTCGGATGCGCGCTGGTCTCGGTGGGCTCCGCAGCCTGCGTTGTCCTTGCGCTGACCTCGGGAGAGGCCGCGGGGGCGGCGGGATCCGCGGCGATGGGCTGGTCCGGTTCTGCTGATGGCCCCTGGGGGCCCGGGGGGACGGGGGCCACGGCGGCATCGGGCGCCTGCGGCTGCTCTGCGCTGGTGGCGGCGGGCGGCGCCTGCGCGACGTCAGCCTCGGTCCCATCCGGCGCGGGGCTGCTGGGGGCCGCATCAGGACGCACGGTGGCGGGCGCGGGGGCCGCCGGTCCGGCATCGGACGGGGGGGCGGCTGGTGGCGTGGACGGCGCTGCCGACGGTGGCTCAAAGGGGGGCGGCGTGGGCGGAGCGGCCTTGCGCGGCGGCGGTTCCGTACCTTCCGGCGGATCGCGATCCAGGGCGCTTCGACGCGGGGCTTTCTCTGCGGGATCAGAGGCTTGATCCTCGTCCGCCCATTTGCTGACCGGTTTGGCCTCGACCGGCTCCTCTTCGGGATCGAGCGATTTGGAGAGCGCCTGAACATGCTGCACGCCCTTTTCGCGGATCAGTGCCTGCGTGTCCTTGATCGACAGCCCTTCCTCGTGCAGCAGGTGCTGGATGCCGCCCAACAGCAGCATGTCGGAGGGACGATAATAGCGCCGCCCGCCGGCGCGCTTCACCGGTTTGACCTGGTTGAACTTGCTTTCCCAGAACCGCAGCACATGGGCCTGGATATCCAGCCATTCCGCGACTTCGCTGATGGTGCGAAAGGCGTCAGGGGACTTGGACATTGGGGCGACCTTCTACTGTTCTGGGTGCGAAAGCTCCGCACGGGTTGCGGCCCCAAAGGGGGCCGGTTCTGATTGGCGCTCGCTATCAGATCTCGGTTTATTTGCGGTTACCGTCGGCGACCCGGTCCTTCATCAGATGCGAGGGCCGGAAGGTCAGCACCCGACGCGGCTGGATCGGGACCTCTTCACCGGTCTTGGGGTTGCGCCCCACGCGGGCGGATTTATCCCGCACGCTGAAGGTGCCGAAAGAGGAGATCTTCACCTGCTCGCCCCGCACCAGCGCGTCGGACATGTGTTGCAACATGCTCTCGACAAGCTGAGCGCTTTCGTTGCGCGACAGGCCAACTTCGCGAAACACGGCTTCGCTCAAATCCATTCTCGTAATCGTCTTTTCAGTCATTGCCATCCCCGTTGTTTTCAAAAACAATAGGGCGAGGGGAATTTCCCTGTCAATATCAATGAATTGGAAGGCGCGGTTTCGGCCGTATTACCAACGCAAAACCACGGCACCCCACGCCAGACCGCCGCCGATGGCTTCGGTCACGATGAGGTTGCCCGGTTTGATCTGGCCACGTTCGACCCCGACCGAGAGCGCCAGAGGAATCGAGGCAGCAGAGGTGTTCCCGTGATCCTGAACCGTCACGACCACCTTGTCCATCGACAAGCCCATCTTCTTGGCGGTGCCCTGGATGATGCGGATATTGGCCTGATGCGGCACGATCCAGTCCACATCCTCGGCGCTGGCCCCGGCGCGCGCCAGCGCGGTATGGGCGGTGGCGGCGAGTTTTTCCACCGCGTGGCGGAACACCTGGTTGCCCTGCATGCGCAGATGGCCGGTGGACTGGGTCGACACGCCCCCGTCCACGTAAAGAAGGTCCTTGTAGCGCCCGTCGGAGTTCAGGTCGGTGGCCAAGATGCCACGGTCGTCCGCGGTGCCAGCGCCGTCCTGCGCCTCCAGAAGCAGCGCCCCCGCGCCATCGCCGAACAGCACGCAGGTGGAGCGGTCGGTCCAGTCCATGATGCGCGAGAAGGTCTCCGCCCCGATCACCAGCACCCGGTCGGCCTGACCTGATGCAATCAGCGCGTTGGCATTGGACAGCGCATAGACAAAACCGGCGCAGACCGCCTGTACGTCGAAGGCAAAGCCGTTGGTCATGCCCAGCTGCGACTGCACCATGGTGGCGGCAGAGGGAAAGGTCAGATCGGCGGTGGAGGTTGCCAGGATGATGGCATCCACCTCCGATGCACTGCGCCCGGCGGATTTCAGTGCCGCTTCGGCCGCGCGGGTGGCCATCTGCGAAGTGGTCTCATCCTCCGCGGCAAAGTGACGGCGCTCGATGCCGGAACGGGAGCGAATCCATTCGTCGGACGTATCCAGCGTGGCTTCGAATTCCGCGTTTTCTACAATGCGTTCTGGGAGGTAGTGCCCTGCGCCAATCACAACTGCGCGTCGCGTCATTCGTTTCCCTGCCTTTTACTTCGTGTGCCCGGCCTCAGAATCGCCGGGCTCGTCTGCGTCGGTGGACGCTGCGTCATCTTGGGCAAGCTCTACGGCGGATGCAACCCGGGCCGCGAGCTTTTCCGCAAAGCCCTGTTCAGCAAGAAGAAACGCGAGTTTGACCGCGGCCGACACGCCGGTCGCATCAGCGCCGCCATGGGATTTGACGACGGTGCCGTTCAGCCCGAGAAAAATCCCGCCATTGACCCGTCGCGGGTCGATGCGCTTGGACAGGCGCGACAGCGAGGTATAGGCCAGAAGCGCCGCCAGACGCGACAGGACGGAATATTCGAACGCCTCGCGCATCGCCGAGCGCAACAGGCTGGCGGTGCCTTCGCCGGTCTTGATCGCCACATTGCCGGTAAAGCCGTCGGTAACGATCACATCGGCGATGTCGCCGGGAATATCGCTGCCCTCGACAAAGCCGACAAATTCGAAGTTCGCCTTTTCCGCGTTCTGGGCGATGAGGCTATAGGCCTCTTTCAGCTCGGCGCGGCCCTTGTGCTCTTCGGTGCCGACATTCAGCAGCCCGACGCGCGGGCAGGGGATGTCCATCGAATTGCGGGTATAGGAGGTGCCCATCAGGGCGTATTGCAGCAGATCCTCTGCATCGGCGCGCACATCGGCGCCGACGTCGAGCATGACGTTGAACCCCTGCGGATTGCGCGAGGGCCAGAGAATCGCGATCGCCGGTCGATTGACGCCAGGCAGCTTGCGCAGGCGCAGCATCGACAGCGCCATCAGCGCGCCGGTATTGCCGCAGGAGACGACGCCAGCGGCCTCGCCATTGCGCACCGCTTCGAGGGCCGACCACATAGAGGTGCCCTTGCCGTTGCGCATGACCTGGCTTGGCTTGTCTTCCATCGTGACGACGTCGCGCGCGTCACGGAGTTCCACGCGGCCCTTCAGGTGCTTCCTGCGGGCCACGAGTGGTTCCAGCTGTTCGATGGGGCCATGCAGAAGAAACCGGATGTCCGGATTCTTGCGGGCGGATTTGGAGATGCCAGAGACCACAACTGCGGGTCCGGCATCACCACCCATGGCGTCCACCGAAATCACGGTGCGGCGGGCATCTGCCTGCGATGGAGCGGTGTTACCCGTCATACGACTGCGTGCCTGCCTGGCATTCGTGATCCCGTTTTGGCTCAGGCTGCGTCTTCGTCCAGGTCGATCTCGTCGGCCTGTGCAACGATTTCCTTGTCGTCGTAGTGACCGCAGGAGGGGCACACGTGGTGGGGACGACGCAGTTCACCGCAGTTCGAGCATTCGTTCGGGTTTGCAGCAACCAGGGCATCGTGCGCGCGGCGGTTGTTGCGGCGCGATTTGGATACTTTGTTCTGTTGGACAGCCATGTCTCAACCTTTGTCTAACTGGGGCCGTCAGGCAGCAGGAGCCGTCGGGCGCGTTTCATGTTTCCGTGTCAATCGGTCTGACGGGCGGTGTGACGTGCGTGTAGGCCGCAGCCGTCCCGATGTCCAACCAAAAATTCCGATGAGCGCGCGAAAATACTGCGAATCTGCTTTTGCGCAAGCGGTTTTTTGGCTGAGTGCGGTGTCGCAGGCGCGGCGGGCGCGTTCAGTTGTCCTTGTCGCCCGGTTTCAGCAGATCTGCAAGCCCGGCGAAGGGGCGGGTGTCCTCATCGGTCATCGGGGTGGTGCCGGGTTCGGCATGCAGATGCTGGCCGAGTTCGGCATCCGCCTTGCGCGGGTACTGTGGCAGGTTCAGGGCGACACTTTCGACCATGACCTCAAAGGGGTCGATGACATCGCCGAGCTGTTCGATACTGTCATCTTCGCCCATTTCGACCTCGCTGGCCTCCGGCACCGGCAGATCGGCCAGGAACAGCCGTTCGACCGTCGTGTCGATGCGGGTGGTCACCGGCTCCAGCGTCACCACGCAGGGCTGCACCACGGTAAAGCCAAGCTTGCCGGAGAGCGTCCAGTCGCGTTTGCCGCGGGCCTTGATCTCGCCTTCAAAGCGCAGCTTGCGCAGGGTCTCGACGTCCAGTTCGCGTGCCAGCTCTGCCAGGACGCCGGCCTCGGGTGCCAATGTGAAGGGCACCGGGCGGTTCTGGGGCAGGTCGGCCACCCGCTTGGCGGTCGGGGATGTCGGGTCTGAACTCACGTGCGTACTTTCATTTCTTGAACCACAGGCCCGGTTTAGGTAATCGGGACTTCAGTCTTAATCAAGCCGATGGGCAGGGGATGCGCATGTTTGCAACACCGAAGACCGTTAAATCCGTGCTGCGGACCGCGTTACTGGTCGGCTCCGTTGTCGTCGTGACGGCCTGTACGGCGCAATATCGCAAACATGGCTGGGTGCCCGGTCCCGAATTGCTGAACGAGGTGGTGGTCGGCGTCGACACCCGCGACTCGGTGGCGGAAACCGTCGGGGAGCCCACCATCGACTCTCTGGTGGATGACAGCGGCTATTATTATGTGACCTCGCGGATGAAATTCTATGGTGCCAAGGCGCCGCAGGTGGTCTCGCGCGATCTGGTGGCGATCACCTTTGACGGGCGCGGCGTGGTGGACAGCGTGCAGCGCTACACGCTGGAGGACGGCCGCGCGATCCCGCTGGAGCGCCGGGTCACCGATTCGAGCTTGCAGGACAAGACCTTCCTGCGTCAGCTGATCGGCAACCTGGGCAACTTCAACCCGGGCAGCTTCCTGCAACAGTAACGCGGTTCACGCCGCCCCTCAGGCGTGAAATCCGGCAGCAGGGGGTGAATTCGTCACTCGAGCTTCACATGTGTCATGATAGCAAAGCGCAACATCTCGTCCCGGACGGGATGGTTGCGACGGAAACATGAGCAGACGCGAGCACATAATGGCGATTCCCTCCCGCTCTTCCCGCCCCACCGACAGTGATGATGACGGCCTGTTGCTGAGCAAGGGGCGATACCGTGCCCGGCTTGCAACGCGCGCTGCGGATGTTGCCGCTGTTCAGGCGCTGCGGACGCTGTGTTTTCGCACCGCGCAAATCGACCGCGACGAGTTTGACGACACCTGCGCTCATGTTTTGGTCGAAGACATACGCAACGGGGCATTGGTGTGCTGTTTCCGCATGCTGGTTCTGGAGGGCGGTGCTGAGGTCGCGCGCACCTATTCGGCGCAGTATTACGATCTCTCGGGGCTGCAGGATTTTGAGGGGCGCATGGTGGAAATGGGCCGGTTCTGCATCCATCAGGGCTGGAACGACCCGGACATTCTGCGCGTCGCATGGGGGGCGATGACCACCTTTGTGGATCGCGAAGACATCCAGATGCTGTTTGGCTGTTCGTCGTTTGCCGGGACCGAGACCGAAGACTATCTGGATGCCTTTGCGATGCTGAAACATCGCCATCTGGCCCCCAAACGCTGGCTGCCCCGAGTAAAGGCACCCGATGTGTTCCGCTTTGCCGCACGGCTGCGCCGCAAACCTGACGCCAAGAAAGCGATGCTCCGGATGCCGCCCTTGCTGCGCACCTATCTGATGATGGGCGGCTGGGTCAGCGATCACGCGGTGGTCGACCGGCATATGAACACGCTGCATGTGTTCACCGGCCTTGAAATCGGTGCCATCCCGCCCGCCCGCAAGCGCCTGCTGCGTGCTGTTGCGGGCTAGGCGCACCTTGTGCATCTCATGATACGTTGACGAAGGCAGCGGCGCGGTTTAGCTCCGCTCCTATGGCACGTATTCCTCTTTTGCAGATGTCCGGGATTTCGCTGACCTTTGGTGGCGATCCGGTGTTTTCCGACCTCGACCTCGTGGTGCAGCCCGGTGACCGGGTGGCGCTTGTGGGGCGCAACGGGTCGGGTAAATCGACCTTGATGAAAGTCATGGCCGGTCTTGTGGAGGCGGATGCCGGCTCCATCGTGATCCCGCCCGGCAATTCCGTGGGCTATATGGAGCAGGACCCCAAGATGGAGGGCTTTGCCACGCTGGGGGATTTTGCCGCCTCTGAGCTGGAGCCCGGCGAGCTTTATAAGGTGGAGCGCGCGGGCGAAGGGCTGAAGTTCGACCCCGCCCGCCCGGTGGAGACCGCTTCGGGTGGGGAACGTCGTCGCGCGGCGCTGGCGAAACTCATGGCCGAGGCGCCCGAGCTGATGCTCTTGGACGAGCCGACCAACCACCTTGATATTGAAGCGATTTCCTGGCTGGAGAGCGAGCTCGCCGCGACGCGCGCCGCCTTTGTGCTGATCTCGCACGACCGGGCGTTCCTGCGCGCACTCACCCGCGCCACGCTCTGGGTGGACCGCGGTCAAGTACGCCGTCAAGACAAGGGGTTTGAGCATTTCGAGGCGTGGCGCGACAAGGTCTGGGAAGACGAGGATATGCAGCGCCACAAGCTCAACCGGCTGATCAAATCCGAGAGCCGCTGGGCGGTTGAGGGGATCTCGGCCCGGCGCAAACGCAACATGGGCCGGGTGCGCGCCTTGCAGGATCTGAAATCCGAACGCGCCAGCCAGATCAAGCGGCAGGGCGCGGCGGCGATGGAGCTGGAGGCGGGGCCAAAATCCGGCCGTAAGGTGATCGAGGCCGAGGGCATCGCCAAGAGCTTTGGCGACAAGCAGATCCTCAACCACTTCTCCCTCACAGTGCAGCGCGGCGAGCGCGTGGCCTTTGTCGGCCCCAACGGGGTGGGCAAGACGACGCTGTTGAAGATGCTGTTGGGGCAGGAAACCCCGGATGAGGGCACGGTCAAACTGGGCACCAATCTGGAAATCGCCGTGTTCGATCAGACCCGTGATCAGCTCGATGGTGATTCGAGCCTGTGGGAGAACCTCACCGCCGATCCGTTGATGGGGGTCTCCGGCAAGGCGGATCAGGTGATGGTGCGCGGACAGCCCAAACATGTGGTGGGCTATCTGAAGGAATTCCTTTTTGATGAGCGCCAAGCCCGCGCGCCGGTGCGTTCGCTTTCGGGCGGTGAAAAGGCCCGGCTGCTGTTGGCCAAACTGATGGCGCGCTCGTCGAATATGCTGGTGCTGGACGAGCCGACCAACGATCTCGACGTGGAGACGCTGGACCTGCTGCAGGAGCTTCTGGACGCCTATGACGGCACCGTGCTGCTCGTGAGCCACGATCGCGATTTTCTGGATCGTGTGGCGACCACGACGGTGGCGATGGAAGGGCAGGGGCAGGCCACGGCCTATGCGGGCGGATGGAGCGACTACCTCGCACAGCGCGCGCCGGTTGAGGGACCCGAAAAGGTCGAAAAAACAAAAGCCTCTAAGCCGAAGCCAAAGGTCGAAACGCCCAAAGAGGCGCTCAGCTTCAAGGAAAAGCACCGGCTTGAGGCGCTGCCCGACGAGATTGACCGGCTGGAAAAGGAGATCGCCAAGCTCGAAGAGCTGATGGCAGATCCGGAGCTGTTCACACGCGAACCGGTGAAGTTCAAGAAAGCCACTGAGGCGCTTGTGGAGCGTCAGGAAAAACTGGCCGCATCCGAAGAGGAATGGCTGCTCTTGGAAGAAAAAGCGGCCGGATGAGGTGTTTCGCTTCGGGCTTTGCCCGAAGCGACCAGCGCCGCGCGCGCCCCTGCGGGGCGCGCGCGGCGCTCGGCCCAACGGGATCGATCCGTCCCTTTGGGGCGGTGAGGACGGGCGGGAGGGTTCCCGCCGTTGACAGCTGGGCGTCAACGCATCCGCAATGCACCGTCGAGGCGGATCACCTCGCCATTCAGATAGCCCATTTCGACGATAAACCCGGCCAGATGCGCGTATTCCTCCGGCTGCCCCAGTCGAGCGGGGTTTGGCACATCGGCGGCAAGCTGGGCTTGTGCCTCTTCGGGCAGGCCCGCCAGCATCGGCGTCATGAAAATCCCCGGCGCAATCGCCATCACCCGAATCCCCGAAGAGGCCAGATCTCGTGCCATGGGCAGGGTCATGCCCACGATACCACCCTTTGAGGCCGCATAGGCAGCTTGGCCTTTCTGACCGTCAAAAGCGGCGATCGAAGCGGTGTTGATGATGACGCCTCGCGCGCCATCTGCTTCGGGGCTGTTTTTTGCAATCTCTGCCGCCGCCAGACGCGAAACGTTGAAGCTTCCGACCAGATTGATATCGACGGTTTTCTGAAACGCGCCAAGGGGATGCGGGCCATCGCGGCCAACTGTCTTGATCGCGTGGGCGATGCCGGCGCAGTTCACAGCCGCGCTCAAGCCGCCCATTTTCTCCACCGCCAGCGCGATTGCAGCCCCAACACTGTCCTCGCTGGTCACATCGGTTTCAGCAAAATGCGCACCGATGCTTTCGGCGATTTTGGTGCCGCGATCAACATCACGGTCCAAAATGGTCACCTCAGCGCCCGCACTGCGGAAATGACGGGCGGTGGCCTCGCCCAGACCGGATGCGCCGCCAGTGACCACGGCGCGTGTGGTTGCGAGTTTCATCTGTCCCGCTCCTCCCATGAAATGAACATGCGTTCAAATAACCACGGCAAGAGGAGACTGTCCAGTGCTGTCCCGGGCTCCTGGCCCTTGGATCAGGTGCCCATCAGGTTCAGGTCGATCGAGGCCAGAGGCGCAAGTCGCCGCCCCAGCGGCGGCCAATAGACCCACGTCCCACCGAGCCGTTCGAGACGGGCGCCGGTCCCCAGTTTGAACCGTGCGAGCCCGCTGGCATCCTCGGTGTTGATCACCCCAAGATCGAGCTGGCGAATGCCCTTGCTGGCGAGCCAGTCCATTGCACTCCACATCAACAGGTTATGCGCCGACAAAACCCGCCCGCGGTCCGTGCTGTGGGCAATGTGATAGGTGGCGCCATCGCCATGGGTGAGCACCAGAATGCCCGCCACCGTCTCGCGCCCCTCATGCGCCTCAAACAGCTTGGCCGCGCCGCGATTGGCCTCGCCGTAGGCCAGGGTCAGCGCGGTGGGCCAGCTGCGATAGCGGCGTTTCTGCTGTTGGGCGGCATCCGCGCGCAGGAGCCAGTGATCGGGGGCCATCGGCATATTCTGCCGGATGATCCGCAGCGGTTGCGTTTCGGCATGAGACAGGCGGTTGCGCCATTTCTGCTCAAGCCCGCGGCGTCGCAGCGTACGATCCGGATGGATATCCAGAACCCCGACACTGGCCGGAGTCATCAGGGGCAATGCCCCGAGGCGCGCAAGCTCGGGCACCGGGCGCTCCGGCGACAGGATCACCGGGGTGCGCCGCAGCCCTTCTTCCTGCAGAATTTCCAGCAGGCGCGCGGGTTTGTGAAACTCCGCCCGGTTGATCATCGCAACCGGCAGGCCCCAGATCTTCCGCCGCAGCACGAGCATATCCTGCATGCGGTCCAGATGCATTGGGGGCTGCCCGAGCATCTGCAGAGCGCGCGAAAACTCGGTCGATTGCGGGAGCGCGCGGATGGTTTCTGTACGCTTCAGGGTGCGGGGCATGACAGCTGCGGAGCCAAGATCAAACATGACGCCATTAACAGGATGGAAACCTAATTCATGGTTAATGAGAGCATGAAAAAGGCCGTTAAAATCTACGGAAAAACCGCCCCCGGCGCGCGCATGACAAAATGCGCGGCGCTGCTGATCGCCACGGTTCTGTCAATCCCAACCTTTGTCATCCTGACGTTGATCGATTTCGCCTTCCTCTAACGCGGAAGCCGAAAGGTGCGAAATCACAGAGCACATTCTGCTAACCCCAAATATCCTGGGGTGAATGGGCCGTAGGCCAAGAGGGGCATCGCCCCTCCTGACAGGTATTGATCTGTGATGAAGGCTCAGCCGTCGAGCTGCACCAGCGCGTGGCGTTTTTTGCCCGCAGAGAGCTTGATCGGCGACGCAAGCGCTGCCGCGTCGATCATCAACCCCGCATCCGTAAGCGGCGCATCATCGAGCTTTGCGCCATTCTCAGAGATCAGCCGCTTGGCTTCCTTGCCGGATTTGGCCAGACCTGATTTTACAATGATCTGCACGATCGACATACCGTCGCCCAGCTCTGCAGCCGAGAGCGACAGGGTCGGAAGGTCATCGCCAACGCCGCCTTTCTCGAACACTTCGCGCGCGGTGGCCTCTGCGGCTTTGGCGGCTTCGGCCCCGTGCAGGAGCGTCGTGACCTCATTGGCGAGGATGATCTTGCCCTCGTTGATCTCGGACCCTTGCAGCGCGCCCAGACGGTCGCATTCCGCAACCGGCAGCTCGGTATAGAGCTTCAAGAACCGCCCCACATCGGCGTCCGTGGTGTTGCGCCAGAACTGCCAGAATTCATAGGCGCTCAGCATCTCGTCATTGAGCCAGATCGCGCCACCTTGAGATTTGCCCATCTTGCGCCCGTCCGAGGTGGTCAAGAGCGGCGACGTCAGGCCAAAGATCTCGTGATCCAGCACCCGGCGTGTCAGGTCGATGCCGTTGACGATATTGCCCCATTGATCCGAGCCGCCCATCTGCAGAACGCAGCCATAGCGGCGGTTCAGCTCGAGGAAGTCATAAGCCTGCAGGATCATGTAGTTGAATTCGAGGAAGGACAGCGACTGCTCGCGATCCAGGCGCGATTTCACGCTTTCAAACGACAGCATCCGGTTCACCGAGAAATGCCGCCCGATGTCGCGCAGGAACTCAAGGTAATTGAGATCGTCCAGCCACTCGGCGTTGTTGAGCATCATCGCGCCGGTCTCGCCGTAGTCGAGGTATTTGGCAAATACCTTCTGCATGCCGGCGATATTGGCGTCGATCTGCTCGGGCCCCAACAGAGGGCGTTCGTCCGAGCGGAAGGAGGGATCGCCGACCTTGGTGGTGCCGCCACCCATCAGGGTGATCGGACGGTGGCCGGTCTTTTGCAGCCAGCGCAGCATCATGATGTTCAGAAGGTGACCCACATGCAGCGACTGCGCCGTGGCGTCATAGCCGATATATGCCGTCTGCGTACCGCTCACCAGCGCCTCATCGAGACCCTGATAATCGGTGCAATCCGCCAGGAACCCGCGTTCCATCATGATCGCGATGAAGTCCGATTTCGGATGGTAGGTCATAGCATGCCTCGGCTTTTGAATATGCAAGCGGCTGTATAAATCGCATCGCGAAGGGTTGGAACCTGTTTTCGGGACAAAATGCGCGGTGTAATATGTCTGCCAACGGGCGGGACGGCCCGGTTTTGCAAGGAAGAGTGCAGAGATGGGCAGAGCCATATCCAAGTCAGGCCCGGTGCGGGCGTTGGGGGCGATGAGCGGGACATCGCTCGACGGGGTGGATGTTGCGGTCCTGGAGACCGACGGACAGGCGATTTTCGGCTTTGGCGAGACGGGCTATCGCGCCTATTCAAGCGCGGAACGTGAGGTGTTGCGGGCGGCCCTCGGCCAATGGAGTGGCGATGCGGTGACGGCTGCGGCACGGGTGGTTGAAGCCGCGCATATCGAGGTGATGAAGGATCATCTGGATGTGGATCTGATCGGATTTCACGGCCAGACGGTGGCCCATGCGCCGCGCTTGCAGGGCACGCTTCAGGTGGGCGACGGTGGCTCCCTGGCGGAGGCACTGGGGCGACCGGTGGTTTGGGACTTCCGCACTGATGATGTCAGTATGGGCGGCGAGGGCGCGCCGCTGGCGCCGTTCTTTCACCACGCTTGCGCGCGCTACATTGGTGCAACGGAGCCGTTGTGTTTTCTGAACCTCGGCGGGGTCGGCAATCTCACCTATGTCGATCCGCGGGTGGAGTGTCCCGAGGATGCAGGCGCCTTGCTGGCGTTTGACACAGGGCCTGCCAATGCGCCGATCAATGATTTCCTGCAGGCGCGTCTTGGCCTGCAGATGGATGAGGGCGGCAAGGTGGCCAGTGAAGGTGTGGTCGAGAATGGCGCGCTGGAGCTGTTTCTGGCAGAGCCCTATTTCTCAAGGATGCCGCCGAAGTCTCTGGACCGAAATGATTTTCCGGAAATGATTGGCCTTGTGACCGAGTTGAGCGATGCGGATGCCACCGCCACGCTTACAGCCATGTGCGCCGCTGCGGTGGCGCAGGGGATGGACCATTGCCCGGAGGCCCCTGCAAAGGTGCTGGTCACCGGTGGGGGGCGGCACAATCCGGTGTTGATGGAAATGCTCAGCGTGTCGCTGGATTGCCCGGTGGAGCCAGTGGAGGCGGTTGGGTTGGATGGCGATATGCTGGAGGCACAGGCCTTTGCCTATCTGGCGGTGCGGGTGGCGCGGGGCATGGCGACCTCCGCACCCCGCACAACCGGCGTGCGCGCCTGCGTCGGCGGCGGCATTGTGACGGTGCCAGAGGGTTGGGCTTCGCGCGCCAGTTAATATGTTTCTTAGATGCGGGGAGGCTCCCGCCCGTCGCGGGCAGCATATGAAATGCACCCGCTCCCGTTGGGCCGAGCGCCGCGCAGCCGGAACGGCTGCGCGGCGCGGGTCGCTTCGGGCTTTGCCCGAAGCGAAATACCTCAGGCGTGGTTAGTTGCGTGGAATGTCAAAGCCTTCGGGCGCGAGGGTGAAGCCGGAAAACTCAAACCCCGGCGACACCGTGCAGCTGACCAATGTCCACGCGCCAGTGCTGCGTGCGGCTTGCCAGTGATCTTTGGGAACAATCACCTGCGGGCGGCCCTCCCGCAGGTTTGGGGTCAGGAGGTGATCTCTGGCGGGGCCTTGGTCGGTTTCTGAAAGGGAGAGGATGAGCGGCGCGCCTGCGTGATAGAGCCAGATTTCCGTGGCATCGACCCGGTGCCAGTGGCTGCGCTCGCCTGCGCCAAGCAGGAAGTAGATGCAGGTGCCACAGGGCCGAGACGAGGAACGATGGGTGTCTTCGCCGACGTCCTCAACCCAGGTCTGGCGGTACCAGCCGCCCTCGGGGTGACGTTCCAGTCCAAGGATCTGGATAATCTTATCTGCGCTCATGTCCTGCGTCATGCACTTCGGCTCCGGAGTTGGTGTGATTGCGGGTGGTAATTCGGGTGGGGCGGCATATGTTTGGCCCATGACCCTCGATATCCCGTTTGACAATACATATGCGCAACTTGCGCCCGAGTTCTACAGCCGGCAGGCGCCAACCCCGGTAAAGTCCCCTCGGCTCATTGCCTTCAATGACGCGCTTGCCGCCAGGTTGGGGATCACCCGCGGGCGCGATGAGGAACTGGCTGACATCTTTGGCGGCAATGTGGTGCCCACGGGGGCTGACCCGTTGGCGCAGCTTTATGCGGGGCACCAGTTTGGCAGCTACAACCCGCAGCTTGGCGATGGGCGCGCGGTGCTTTTGGGCGAGGTTGTGGGCACCGATGGCATTCGCCGTGATATCCAGCTTAAAGGCTCGGGTCCCACGCCTTATTCGCGCAATGGCGACGGGCGCGCATGGCTCGGCCCGGTTCTGCGGGAATATGTCGTCTCTGAGGCCATGCACGCGCTTGGCATCCCGACCACGCGGGCGCTGGCGGCCGTGGAAACGGGCGAGACGGTCTGGCGCGAGGGCGGCTTGCCCGGGGCGGTTCTGACCCGCGTGGCGCGGAGCCATCTGCGCGTGGGCACCTTTCAGATCTTTGCCGCGCGCGGCCATCACGAGGCGCTGCGGACCCTCACGGACTATGCCATTGCACGCCACTACCCGGAGGCGCAGGGGCCGATGGGGCTGTTGCGAGCAGTGCGGGATGCACAGGTAGAGCTGATCTCCGCGTGGATGGGCGTGGGGTTCATTCATGGCGTGATGAACACGGATAACTCCTCCATCGCAGGGGAAACCATCGATTACGGCCCCTGCGCCTTTATGGATGTCTATCATCCGAACCGGGTGTTTTCCTCGATTGATCGCACCGGGCGCTATGCCTATGCGAACCAGCCGCAGATCGCGGTCTGGAACCTCGCTCAGCTTGCCACGGCGCTGATCCAGCTGGAGGATGATCCCGAAAGCGTGCTGGATGAAGCAACCGAAATCGTCCATGCCATGCCGGATCTGTTGCAGGAAGCCTGGCTGCGCCGGTTCTGTGCAAAGATCGGCATCGGCACTGTCGCTGAGGGCGATTTGGAATTGGTGAGCGATCTGCTGCAAGTGATGGCACAGGGGCAGGCCGATTTCACCAATAGCTTCCGCGCGCTGTTGGAGGGACATGCCCGCGATCAGTTTCTTGAGCCTGCAAGCTTTGACGCCTGGGAGGCGCGCTGGAAAGAGCGTATAAAAAGTGAAACTGATACCCAAGCGCGAATGGCGCGCGCCAACCCGGTTCTGATCCCGCGCAATCACCGGATCGAGCAGATGATCGCCTCGGCGGTGGCAGGTGATTATGCCCCGTTTGAGCGCCTGATGACCGCATTGGCGTCGCCGTTTGAGACCAGCGAAGAATTTGCAGACCTGCGCCGCCCACCTGCGGAGGATGAGGTGGTGCAGGCGACGTTCTGCGGCACCTGAGCAGACGGGTCTGCCCTGCCAAGGCAAGAGGTTTTGCGCCGCGTTCCGCGTCGCCCGGGGGCGCAGGCCGCGCCTTTGGCGCGGCCTGCGCGGCCCAACGCTTTTGTTGGCGCTTTAGCGCCTGTGAAAGGGGCGGGAGAATGCCCGGGAGGGAGGCTCAAGATCCACGGATCTTGAGCCTGCGCGACGTAGTCGCGCTGCTCGAAAGAGCGCTTCGTTCAGGACTGGCGCCGACGCCGCCCGCCACCGCCAGCGGGGTTCCGGGCTTCGCCACCACCGGGCTGACCGTCGGGTTTGCCCCCGCCAAAGCGACGGCGCCCACCACCGGGTTTGCCGCTGCCTTTGCCACGGCCACCACCGCCACCGGGGCGACCACGTCCGCCACCACCACGTGCGGGTTTGGCGGCCGGATCGGGCAGTTCTTCCCAGGCGCGGCCCGAGGCCACGGGAATGGTGATGTTCATGGTCTTCTGGATCGCCTTCAGATCGCCGATCTCATCCGGGGCACAGAAGGCCACGGCCTGACCATCCTTGCCCGCACGCGCGGTGCGGCCGATCCGGTGCACATAGGCGTCCGGCACATTGGGCAGCTCGTAATTGTAGACGTATTTCACATCCGGAATATCCAAGCCGCGCGCGGCCACGTCGGTGGCCACCAGCACGGTGATCTCGCCTGACTTAAAGGCCTTCAACGCCCGCTCGCGCTGGCCCTGGCTTTTGTTGCCGTGAATCGCCGCCGCCTTGAAACCTGCCTTGTCCAGCACCTTCATCAGCTTTTCCATGCCGTGTTTGGTGCGGCCAAACACCAGCGTGCGCTCGCCATCATGTTTGGCCAGCAACTCCTTCAGAAGGCTGAGTTTCTCTGCCTTGGCAATGAAATGCACGGACTGGGTGACCTTGGCGGCGGGCTTACCCGGAGGGGTCACCTCAATGCGCACGGGGCTCTTGAGATAGGCATTTGCGATCTCGTTCATCTGCTTGGGCATCGTGGCCGAGAACAGCATGGTCTGGCGCTTTTCGGGCAGAAGCGCTGCGATCTTGCGCAGGGCGTGGATAAAGCCCAGATCAAGCATCTGGTCGGCCTCGTCCAGAACCAGAAAGTCACAAGATCCCAGATCCAGCGCCTTGCGGTCGAGAATATCCAAGAGACGTCCGGGGGTGGCGACCAGAATGTCGGTGCCACGGGACAGCCGGTTGATCTGTGGATTGATGGAGACACCCCCCACCACCAGCCCGGTCTTGAGCGGGCTGCCTTCGGTGAGGCCACGCAGGGTTTCGGCGATCTGGTTTGCAAGCTCGCGCGTCGGGGCAAGGATCAAACCGCGCACGGTCCCGGCGGCGGGCTTGTGGCCATATGCCAGCATCTGCGCCACCAGCGGCACACCAAAGGCCGCGGTCTTGCCGGTGCCGGTCTGGGCGAGACCCAGAACATCCTGACCGTTCAGGGCATGCGGAATCGCGCGCGCCTGAATGGGGGTGGGAGTGTTAAAGCCCATGGCTTCCATGCGGGTGTGCAGGTGCTTGGGCAGGTCCATCGTGGAAAATTCAGTCATTCAACGTCCTCTCAACGGCTGCCGCCCGCAGGCGCACAGCCGTTTCGGGGGCAGGCGTTCAGCCGTACCTCCCGATCATTCAGTGGGGCGGAGACCTCAGACCCGGACGGCCGCATGCCGTCTGGCCGATCTCTCGCAACTAGCCCCACGCGTGATCTTGGAACCATGGCATCCCTGATCAGCCCCCGATATGTCTGTGACGTCCTGCCGGGATCCGGCCGGAGATCACGCGCCGGTCCCTTGCGGGGCGGCGTGGTCACGGGGCTCTGCTCACGCGGCAGAGGGTATGCCTGAAGGCCAAATGGCGGCCCGTGCGGTAAATGTCAATGACCTGTTGTGTGACTTGGCTGTTTTCGACGGGGGTTGCATTCGCTAAAAAGAAGCGCCAAGCAAGGACCCCCGCATCGAGTGACAGGGATAAGACAGGCATGACCGACACGATCATTTCCCGCTGCGAGGCGCAGGGCCTGCGCATGACCGGACCGCGCCGGACCATTGCCCGCGTCCTTCAGGAAAGCCTCGATCACCCCGATGTCGAAGAGCTGCATGCCCGCGCCAACGCCATCGATAACGGGATTTCCCTCGCCACGGTATATCGCACGGTGAAACTGTTCGAGGAATCCGGCATACTCGACAGGCTGGAGTTCGGCGATGGGCGCGCGCGCTACGAGGATGCGGACCGCGACCACCACGACCACCTGATCGACCTCAACACCGGCGCGGTGATCGAGTTCTGCGACCCCGAAATCGAGGCGCTTCAGGAAAAGATCGCCGCAAAGCTGGGCTATCGCCTGAAGGGTCACAAGCTGGAACTCTACGGCGTTCCGATCAAGAACGACGGCTGATCGTCGCCCTTTCATCACGAATTGTCATGGCTGGCGTCACAAACTCTGGTGAGGCCGCGACGTTTTCCGGCTTGCGTCAACCGGTCGCATCGCGCGATGCCGAAGCAACCCCGACTTCGCCGCCGTATGAGGATGCACCCCATGGACAACGTTAAAGGTATTCTGCTGCTGCTGGTCGCCATGGTGGGGTTCACCATCGAGGACCTGTTCATCAAGCAGCTGTCCGGCGGCTTGCCGGTGGGACAGATCCTGATCCTGATCGGACTGGGCGCCGGGGTGGTGTTCTTCCTGGCCCTGACGGTGCAGCGGCAAAGCCTGCGCAATCCGGCAGCCTGGCGGATGATGCCAATCCTGCGGGCGCTGGCAGAGGGTGGGGCGGCGATGAGCTTTGCCACCGCGTTGGCGCTGGTGGATATCTCCGTGGTGGCGGCGGTGTTTCAGGCCACGCCCCTGGCGATCACCATGGGGGCGGCCCTGTTTCTGGGCGAGCAGGTGGGCTGGCGCCGCTGGAGCGCGATCTTTGTCGGCTTTGTCGGGGTGCTGCTGATCATTCGTCCCGGTCTCGAGGGGTTTGAGCCAAACGCGCTGCTGGTGCTGATCTCGGTGCTTTGTGTGGCGGCGCGGGATCTGATGACCCGGCGCATGAATGTCAGCATCCCGTCGTCGATCGTCAGCGTGCAGGCCTATGCGGCGGTGGTTGTGGCAGGGGCGCTTCTGTTGCTGCTCACAGGCGAGCAGATGGTCGCGCCGACCTCGTTCGAGTGGGGCATGCTTGCCTGCGGCACGCTGTTCGGAGTCATTGCCTATTACGGTATCGTCACCGCGACGCGGATCGCCGATGCGGCGGTCATCACGCCGTTTCGCTACTCGCGCCTGGTGTTTTCGATGATTGGCGGCGCGATCGTGTTTGCCGAGCGCCCCGATGCGATGACATTGCTGGGGTCGGCGCTGATCATTGCCACCGGGCTCTATACCTTTGTGCGTGAACGGCGTCTGGCCCGTCGCGCCGCGCGGATGGCGGTACAGCCCGCCTGATCTCAGGCGGGTGCGGCGATCAGCCGCCCGCGTGCCGCAGCGACACCGATCACCATGCAGAGGGTGGTGAGCAGGAAATATACCGCGATCCCATAGCCTTGTTTGTCAAAGCTGATGCCAAGATCGATCAGCAGCCCGGTCAGGCCTGGCCCGACGGCGGTACCAAAGACCATGACCGCCATCACGAGTGACTTGATCGCGCCGATGCTGCGGGTGCCGTAGACTTCGGCCCAGAACGAACTGGGCAACACCGAATGCGCCCCGACCGAGGCGGCCATGCAGAAGAACCCCGCAGCCATGCCCACGCCGCTGGAGACGGTGGCAAAGATGACGAAGGCCGCGACCAGGGGCAGCTGATAAAGCGGCATCAGCCGTGTTGCGCCCCAGCGGTCCAGCGCCCAGCCCGCCACCAGCATGGAAACGACCGACATCACGGTGAAAAAGGGGAAATACGCCACCAGTTCCAGAAGGGTCCAGCCTTTCGTAGTCGCGAAATGGAGCTGGTGAAAGAAGAATGCCGTTGTGAAGGCCGCGGGTCCCAGATTGGACGGCACCATCAGCCAGAACACCGGCGAACGCAGGGCCTCCCAGCGGGTCCAGTGGCGGTTGTCCATGCCGGTGCTGCTGACATCCTCTGAGGAGGATTGCGGCGTGCGTTCCTGTGAGAGCAGCCGCACCAACACGGGCGCGCCCATCAGGCAGACAGCGGCGCTGACCAGCCAGAGCGTGCGCCAGTCCAGTATCGTCATCAGTGCCACAAAGATCAGTGGCAAGAGGGCCTGGCCGAGCGATACGCCAAGGGCCGCAATCGACAGCGCCCGTCCGCGCGTGGCGACAAACCACCGCGCCATGGCGATGATCGCCAGGTGGGTGCTCATGCCCTGACCAAAGAACCGCAGCGCGAATATCGACAGTGGCAAGACCCAGTAGCTGTGATTGAGCGCCATCAGCACACAGGCCGCCGCCAGTCCACAGAGCACAAGCGCACCGAGCTGGCGCACCCGCAGAATGTCCGACAGGCCCCCCGCCGCCACCATCACCAGGGCCGAGGCTGTGGTGCCCACCATATAAAGCCCGCCCCAGCCCGCATGGCTGAGACCAAACTCCGTCTGGATCTGCCCGGCAAAGACCGAGATGAAAAAGGTCTGCCCAAAGCTCGACAGGAAGGTCAGCAGCACACCCGCCGAAAGATAGGGCGCGTTGCTGAGAAGAAATTCGTGGAATCGGACGGGTTTGGACATGCGCGCATGCTTGACCTGTTAAGGATCGGGCGCAAGGGTGAGCGCTATCACTCCGAGGCTTCCCGGTCCTGCTGCGTCATTTTTGTCGTGGCCTGCAGGGCGGCAATCGGTGGGCTGGCGAAAATTTTCCAATGTTAGGGTTAAACCTCTCGAAATACATCCGTTAGCGATAACGCCTCCGGTTTACTTTTTACACGGGCTTGCTATGACCGGGGGCAAATCGTGTCACAGTGAGGGACCATTTGCGATGAGCACCATTATCGACATCCACGCCCGCGAGATCCTCGACAGCCGGGGCAACCCCACCGTCGAAGTCGACGTCGTTCTCGAAGACGGCACCATGGGCCGCGCGGCGGTGCCGTCTGGCGCATCGACCGGTGCCTATGAGGCAGTGGAAAAGCGCGACGGCGACACGTCCCGTTACATGGGCAAGGGCGTGCTTGAGGCGGTTGCGGCCGTCAATGGCGAGATCGCCGATGAGCTGGTCGGCTTTGATGCCACCGAGCAGGTCTCCATCGACCGTGCGATGATCGAACTCGACGGCACCGACAACAAGAGCCGTCTGGGCGCAAACGCCATCCTCGGCGTGTCGCTGGCGGTGGCCAAGGCGGCAGCCGATTTCACCACCCAGCCGCTCTATCGCTATGTCGGCGGTACCTCGGCACGAGTTCTGCCGGTGCCGATGATGAACATCATCAACGGTGGCGAGCACGCGGACAATCCGATCGACATTCAGGAATTCATGATCATGCCGGTCTCTGCGGAGAACATCCGCGACGCGGTGCGCATGGGCTCCGAGGTGTTCCACACCTTGAAAAAAGAGCTGTCGGCGGCGGGCCTGTCCACCGGGATCGGCGACGAGGGCGGCTTTGCGCCCAACATTGCCTCCACCCGCGAAGCGCTTGATTTCATTCTGAAGTCCATCGAGAAGGCCGGCTACAAGCCCGGCGAGGACATCTATCTGGCGCTCGATTGCGCTGCGACCGAATACTACAAGGACGGCAAATACGTCCTGTCCGGCGAGGGCAAGACCCTGACCTCGGAAGAAAACGCCGCCTATCTGGCCGCGTTGGTTGCGGATTACCCGATCATCTCGATCGAGGACGGCATGTCCGAGGATGACTGGGACGGCTGGAAGGCGCTGACCGACCAGATCGGAGACAAGGTGCAGCTGGTGGGCGACGATTTGTTCGTGACCAACCCGGTGCGTCTGGCAGAAGGCATCGAGCGCGGCTGTGCCAACTCCATGCTGGTGAAGGTGAACCAGATCGGCTCGCTCACCGAGACCCTGCAAGCGGTCGATATGGCGCATCGCGCGCGCTATACCAACGTGATGTCGCACCGCTCGGGCGAGACCGAGGACGCCACCATCGCCGACCTCGCCGTTGCAACCAACTGTGGTCAGATCAAAACCGGCTCGCTGGCGCGGTCTGACCGGCTCGCGAAATACAACCAGCTGATCCGCATCGAGGAAACCCTCGGCGAGATCGCGGAATACGCCGGTCGTTCGATCCTCAAGGGCTGAGCATCCCGCCTTTGACCGTGACGGGCGCCCCGGAGAGATCCGGGGCGTTTTTCGTTTTAGGGCAGGGGGTTGTGCTGGGCTCTTGTGGTGAACTAGCCTGTGGCAACTGACCTTTGACCCGTTGGAGGACCCGATGACCCTGCCTGATGGAATCACCGAGCTTGCGCCCGGTAAGATCGCTTCGGTGGTGACCTATCTTGAGATGACGCAGCGCCCCGAGCCGCGCGCGGTTCCGGATCTGCCGGAACTGAGTGTGCAGCTGCAGGACGCGCCCTCTGCCGAGGCCTATCTCAACCTCTACCGTTTGGTCGGGGAGGAATACCTGTGGTTCTCGCGGCTGATGATGGAGCCCTCGGCACTGGAGGCGCATCTGGCATCGGACAGCGTCGAAGTCTGGACGGTGCAGAAGGATGGCACCGACCTCGGGCTGCTGGAACTGGAATGGATGCAGGACGGGGCCTGCGAGCTGTCGTTTCTGGGGCTGTCGCCTGCCTTGACCGGCGGTGGCGTGGGCCGGTGGCTGATGGAGCATGCGCTGGAGCGTGCGTTCAAGCGACCGATCTCGCGGTTCTTTGTGCACACCTGCACCCTCGACAGCGCGCCGGCGCTGGCGTTCTACATCCGGTCGGGCTTTGTGCCCTATCGGCGCGCGGTGGAAATCGCGGACGATCCCCGGCTGACCGGGCTGATCCCGGAAAGCTGTGCGCCGCATGTGCCGCTGGTGCGGGTCTGACCGGACCCAAGCAGTGTCAGCGCGACAGGAGGCTCCTGTAAAGGCGGGTTGCCGCGTCGGACAGAGGGCGGTTGGTCTGATGGGCCAGATAGTAGCCATTGCGCGGGTGCGGCAGTTCCGGCAGCAGCGGCACCAGCGCCCCGCTACTGAGTTCGAAATCGAGGAGATGGCGGCTGCCGAGTGCAATGCCATCGCCCTGTAGCGCCCGGCCGATGGACTGCGCATAGGTGCGGCATGGAAGGGTTTTCCACCCCGCCAGGTTGGGCAAGCCCGGCCAGTTCTGCCAGTTGGTCCAATCTGGCGAAAGACGGTCGAATGTCAGCAATGGCGGTGCGGTTTCGGGATCGTGATCGGCCAGACACCGATCCGGGCGCATTTGGGCTGCGACCTCCGGGGCGGCGACCGGCAGCATGACATCGGCAAACAGCGAAACGCAGTCCATGCCCTCCCAATGGCCATTGCCGTAGAGAATGGCGAGGTCGTTGCCGCCATCCAACAGCGCCCCGATCTGATCCGTGGTGACCATTTCCACCGGCGCGGCCTCGGCCGAGAGGCCAAAGCTGCGCAAACGGGGGGTAAGCCAGAACAGCGAGACGGCGCTGTTGGCGGCGATCCGCACTGCCGCATCTGGGCGCTGGATCAGGTTCGAGAGAGTCATTTCGGCAAAATCCAGCAACAGGCTGGCGTGGTCGCGCAGGCTCTCGCCCTCGGCGGTGAGCCGCAGTCTGCGCCCGTCGCGCAGGAACAGGGCGCGGCCAAGATGGGCTTCCAGCTGCTGGATGCGTTTGCTGACGGCGGTCTGCGACACCAGCAGCTCCTCCGCCGCACGCGAGAAATTCATGTGCCGCGCGGCGGCCTCAAAGAACATCAGCCCGTCCAGAGGCGGCAGGTTCCGGCGATAGTTTTTCATAACCATAGGTTGGGAAAATGGCCGGGAATTTGGAATTTCACAAGCCCCGCGTGCTGCGTCAGACTGGCGCCAAGCAAACGCACCTTGAGAAGGATCTGCCCGATGGCAAATTTCGACTGGCACGCAGAACGCAGCGACCTGAGCGGTATTGCGCTCCTGGACCGGGCACCGGAGAGTGAGGGGATCGACCTGAAGGCCGTGCGTCTTTACCGGCTGGGGCAGCTGCGCAAGGAAATGGCAAAGCGCGGCGTTGGCGCGGTGATCCTGTCGGATCCGATCAACATCCGCTACGCCACCGGCACCCGCAACATGCAGGTGTTTTCCATGCGCAACGCCCCCTCGCGCTATCTGCTGGTGACCGAGGCCAAGACGATCCTGTTCGAATTCACCGGCTGCCTGCATCTGGCAGATGGATACGAGACGGTGGACGAGGTGCGCCCGGCGATGACCGCCTCTTTTGTGGCGGCGGGGCCGGAGATTGCCGAGCGGGAGCGCAAATGGGCCCGCGAAATGGGTGATCTGATTGCGTCTCTGGTGGGCAAGGGCGCCATCGTCGGCATGGAGCGGATGAATGCGGGCACCGCCATTGCGATGAAGGAGGAAGGCTTTACCATCGTCGATGCGCAGGAGCCGGTGGAGATGGCCCGCGCGATCAAATCCGACGAGGAGATGAAATGCGTGCGCGCCTCCTTGCGGGCGACCGAGGTCGGGGTGCACAAACTGCGCAATGCGCTGCGCCCGGGGCTGACGGAGAACGAACTCTGGTCGGTGCTGCACAAATCGGTGATCGAGCAGAATGGCGATTATTGCGAGACCCGGCTGCTGAACGCGGGCGAGCGCACCAATCCCTGGTTCCAGGAGACCGCCAACCATGTGATCGGCGAGAACGAACTGGTGGCGCTGGACACCGATGTGGTGGGCTGCCACGGCTATTATTCCGATTTCTCGCGCACGTTCCACGCCGGTCCGGGCAAGCCGACCGACACCCAGCGCGCGCTCTACCAGACGGCGGTGGAGCAGGTCTATCACAACATGGGCATCCTGAAGGCGGGCATGAGCTTTCGCGACTACGCAGACCGCGCCTGGGACATTCCGGCGAAATACTACGCCAACCGCTACTACCTGTCCTCGCATGGCTGCGGCATGACGGGGGAGTATCCCTACCTCTACCACCACGGCGATTTCCCGGATGCGGGCTATGACGGGGTGATCGAGGCCGGCATGACCATCTGCGTCGAAAGCTACATCGGCGAGGAGGGCGGTCGCGAAGGCGTCAAGCTGGAACAGCAGGTGCTGGTGACCGACAGCGGCATCGAGCTTTTGTCCGAATTTCCCTTTGAGGAGAGCCTGATGGACAGCGGATTTGATGCCCCTTTCCCGCTGCCGAAAATCTAGGCGATCCGGCCACAGGTTGCGGGGCGGCAGGGCGCCTGTCCCCCGTGATATATCTTTTGTAACGACTTTATGACACGCTTGACGACGTCGCAAATCAAGAACTGCGACACCTCGTAACCTTTTGGAGGTGTGTCATGTTTCGAGTGAACCGCCTGTCAGCCGCGCTGATGGCAAGCCTGATCGGCGCGGCGGTTGTGCAGGCACCACAGGCAAATGCAGGCTGGAGCCGGGTTCCCGGCGGGCTGCGATTGGATGGCGAGATCAACGCGGTCGATTTCGGCGCTTTCCTGCATCATTTTGAAGCCGCCATGCTGGAAGAGCCGCGTTATGCGCCGATCGCCATCTGGTTGGCCGGGAGCGGCGGCGATGAGGCCGCAGCCAGGCGAATTGCGGGCATTCTGGCCGTGGCGCAGGATCAGGGGGTCCGTCTGGCCACCGTCATGGCCCAGGGCCACGCCTGCGACGGGGCCTGTTCGATCCTGTTCGCCGTCGGGGATGAGCAGATCGCCTCTGCCAGCGGCACGCGCCTGATTTCCGGCAACTGAGCGGCGCCGGGCGCGCGGACTACAGCTTGCGGCTCATCAGCACGTAGCGCTCGCGCGCCTCGAACCGGGCGCGGGAATACAGTTTGACGGCGGCTTCGTTGTCGCGGTCGACTTCCAGATGCAGCGCATGCACGCCGGCCTCGGCGAGGGTGCGGGGCAGGGCGTAGAGCACTTCGGTGGCGATGCCGCGCCCGCGCACGGCGGGGCGAATGAAGAATTCGTCGATCATCCCGTCAAGCCCGCCAAATTCCACCGACCAGGTGAAGGTCACGATGATATAGCCGATCGGCGCGCACCGGCCCGATCAGGTAGATCGCCCCATAGGGGATCCCCTCAAGGAGCGGCAGCAGCGCGCCGCGTCGCTGCTCATCCGTGCTGTCGATGCCCTCTTCGGCGTGAAACCCCTGGACCAGCGTCAGCAGCTTTTCCAGGTCTTCGGGACGGGCCAGATGCAGCGAGGCGCTCATAGCCGCCCCAGCCGTTCGGTCAGCAGGGCAAAGAACCCATCTGCGTCGACCTCACCGATGAACAGCGCATTGGCCGGGCGATCCGTGACGCCCCACCAATCGGCAACCGTCATCCCAAGCGTCAAAGCCGAGGAGGTTTCAACCTCGACATTGATGTGACGACCGGAGAACAGCTCTGGCCGGATCAGATAGGCGATCACGCAAGGGTCATGCAGCGGCCCCCCTTCGGAGCCGTATTTTTCAACATCAAACCGTTCAAAGAAATCAAGCATCTCCGCAGTGAAACTGCCGACGCGGCTGCCAAGGTCGCGAAAGGCCTGAACCCGTGCGCGCGAGGTCAGCGCCTTGTGGGTCACATCGAGCGGCATCATGGTGACCCTGACACCGGAGGCCAGAACCTCCTGCGCCGCCTCGGGGTCGACGTAGATGTTGAACTCGGCGGCGGGGGTTATATTGCCAACCTCGAAATAGGCGCCCCCCATCAGGACGATTTCCTGAACCCGATCAATGACATCCGGAGCCTTGCGAAAGGCCGCGCCAATATTCGTCAGCGGCCCGAGCGGGCAGAGCGTCACGGTTCCGGCGGGCTCGGCGCGCAGGGTGTCGATAATGAAGTCGACCCCATGCTGGTCCTGCAAGGGCATGGTGGGCTCAAACAGGTCGGGGCCATCGAGACCGGTGCCGCCATGGACGTGCTCGGCCGTGACAAGCGCACGTTCCAGCGGCGCATCGCAGCCGGCAAAGACCTTGACCTCGGGCCGGTCTGCCACCTCGCAGGTGATGCGGGCGTTCTTTTGCGTCAGCGCCAGCGGCACGTTTCCGGCCACCGTGGTGATCCCCAGCAGGTCAATCTCGTCAGGAGAGCCAAGCGCCAGCAGGATGGCAACCGCATCGTCCTGTCCGGGGTCGGTATCAATGATAATCTTGCGGGGGGACATGGTCGGTTGATGCTCCTCGGCTTGTTGCGTGGACCCTCGCAGCCCGGGTGGGATTTGTCCACCTGCGGAGGAGGCAGACAAGCCGGAAAACGCCTGATACTAGTGACACGACAATCGCGAGAATACGGAAACCATGGCCCGGCAGTATTTCCTTCATCTTGGCGCCCATCGCACGGGCAGCAGTTCGTTTCAGCTGTGTCTGCATGAAAACAGGGCCAGTTTGCAGCAGCATGGCTATGCGGTCGCCTTTCCGGCGCGGGACGGTATCCGCGCCGGGAAATTGGCGTTGCGGCTGCCCGCGCCCCGGCACGGCGCAAAGGAGGCTGCCAAAATGGCCGAGGCGGCGCGGCGCCATCTGACCGAGGACATCGCGCCCGATGCGGAGAGCAACATCCTGCTGTCGGAGGAGAATATCCTGGGCAGCATGGTGCATTTCCAGAATGCCACCTTTTATCCGGCCTCTGAACAACGGCTGACCGCGCTGCGGCAGGCGCTGGACGGGCCGGTGCAGGCGGTTCTCTTTGTGGTGCGGGACTATGGGCCGTTCTTTCGGTCCTGCATTCGCAAACGGATGGAGGAGACGGTGGAGACGGATTTCGAGGCTGCCGCCGCCGCCTATCTGGCCATGGATCGCGGCTGGGTGGAGGTGCTGCGCGAGGTGCGCGACATCTTGCACCCGTCGCGGTTGGCGGTGGCGCGCCATGAGGACAGGCATGGGCGTGTGGATCTGCTGCGCCAGCTCGCCCCCGGACTGGAGGATGCAGCGCTCACACCGCCGAGCCGGTCTCTGAATACCTCGGCCACGGATCGGGCCCTTGTTGAATTGCAGGAAATCTACGGCAAGGGGGGCAAACTGTCGCGCAAGGACCGGCGCGCGGTGATCGACGCCCGCAAGAACGACCCGGAGCCGCTTGGGCTGACGGAATTCACCACCCGAGAGCTGCGTTCGTTTTCAATGCGTTACCAGCGTGATCTGATGCGGTTGCAACAGGAGCCGGGGATCACCTTGATCTAGCCGCGATCTGCACGACGCGCGTGGCTATCGCGCTTTTTCCTCGGCCTTCACCGCGTTCCAAAGCGCATCCATTTCGTCCAGATCACTGTCCTCCGCGCGCTTGCCGCGGGCCGCAAGTTTGGCCTCTACGCCCTTGAAACGGCGCGTGAATTTGGCGTTGGTACGGCGCAGGGCGGCTTCGGGCTCGACGCCGAGATGACGGCCCAGATTGGCCATCACGAACAAAAGGTCGCCAAACTCTTCTTCGACTTCATCCTGAGTGAGGCTCTCTTGGGCTTCGACCAACTCGGCAGATTCTTCGGCGATCTTGGCCAGCACGTTCTGGGCGGACGGCCAGTCAAACCCGACCCGCGCGGCCCGCTTTTGCAGCTTGTAAGCGCGCAAAAGTGCAGGCAGCCCCACAGCAACACCATCCAGCGCGCCAGTCTCTGCCTTGGCGGCACGTTCGGCGGCCTTGATCGTCTCCCAATCCTGCGTTTGCTGGTCGGCGGATTTATCGCGGCTCTCGTCACCAAACACATGTGGATGGCGCGAGACCATCTTGTTGGACATGGTGGTGACCACGTCCTGAAAGGTGAAATGCCCGGCTTCCTCGGCCATCTGCGCGTGAAAGACCGATTGGAACAGAAGATCGCCCAACTCGCCTTTCAACTCGTCCCATTTTTCGCGCTCAATGGCGTCGGCGACCTCATAGGCCTCTTCGATGGTGTAGGGCGCGATAGTGGCAAAGCTTTGTTCGATATCCCACGGGCAGCCGGTTTTGGGATCGCGCAGGCGACGCATGATTTCCAAGAGCCGCTCGATGCCTGCATTTTCATCGTGGATCAACCTGTCGTCGCTCATTGCACCTGCCCGGGATTTCGTGTTCTGCTGCATCATCCCGACTATTTGACAGGAGTCCACCCCATGCCGGTCGTGAACCGCATCGCCGATTACGCCGAAGACATGAAGACCTGGCGGCGCCATCTTCACCAGATCCCTGAACTGGGATTGGACACCGTAAAGACCGCCGCATATGTGACTGAGATCCTTGAGACATTCGGCGTTGATGAGATCCACGGCGGGATCGCGCAGAACGGGATTGTGGCCATCATCAAGGGTCAGGGCGACGGGCCGACCCTTGGCCTGCGCGCGGATATGGACGCGCTGCCGATCACTGAGGTGCGCGATCTGGACTATAAGTCCCGGGAGCCGGGGAAAATGCATGCCTGTGGCCATGACGGGCACACCACGATGCTGCTCGGCGCGGCGAAATATCTGGCCGAGACGCGCAATTTCAAAGGCCGGGTGGCGCTGTTGTTCCAGCCCGCCGAGGAAGTGATCGGTGGCGCGCAGATCATGGTCGAGGAAGGCGTGATGGAGCGCTTTGACATCAAGGAAGTCTACGCGCTGCACAATGCGCCGGGGTTGCCGGTTGGCCATTTTGTCACCACGCCGGGCGCGCTGATGGCGGCGGTGGATGAGTTTACCATCAACATCAAAGGGCTGGGCGGCCATGGCGCGATGCCGCATGAGACCCGTGATCCGGTGATGGCGGCCTGTGGCATGGCGCAAGCGATCCAGACCATCGTCAGCCGCAACCATCATGCGACCGAGGATCTGGTGATTTCCGTCACTCAGATCCACACCGGCACCGTCGACAACGTGATCCCCGAAACCGCCTATATCAACGGCACGGTGCGCACCTTCAATCCGGAGGTGCAGCGCATGGTGATGGCGCGCTTTGATGAGATCGTGAAGGGCTGTGCGGTGGCTTACGGTGTGGACGCAGAGCTTGATTATGCGGTTGGGTATCCGGCAACCATCAATGATGCGGAAAAGGCAGCCTTTGCCACCGATATTGCGCGCGAAATCTCTGGCGATGCCAATGTGCAGGGGGATGCGGGCCGCGAGATGGGGGCGGAGGATTTCTCATATATGCTGCAAGCCCGTCCCGGGGCTTATCTTTTCCTTGGTCAAGGCGATACCGCCGGGCTGCATCACCCGGAATATGATTTCAACGATGAGATCTCTCCAGTCGGGGCGTCGTTCTTTGCCCGTCTGGTGGAGAAAGCACAGCCTTTGGCGTGAAATCGCGATCGGCGGCGGGCTTTCGGATGACAAGCCCGCCTGCATTGGCTAGGACGTGAGCATAACCCGAGAACAGGGAGCAGTCCGACATGGCGCTGGAAGACGCAAAAACACAGGTCGATCAAGCCTTTACCCGCGAGGATCTTAAGGGTCTCAGCTTTGAGAATACCTTTGGCGGGGCAACATCGTTTCTGCGACGGCGCTACAGCAAGGATCTGACCCATGCGGATATCGCGGTCACGGGGATCCCCTTTGATCAGGCGGTGACTAACCGCCCCGGCACCCGGCTTGGGCCGCGTGCGGTGCGTGAAGCCTCTGCCTTGCAAAGTCCGGATGCGCCGTATGGGTGGGACATTTGCCCTGCAAGCGAACTCGCGATTGTGGATTATGGCGATCTGGCATTTGATTATGCCAATGTTCCGGCCTTTCCCGACACGCTGACGGATCATATCCGGGGCATTCTGGCGACCGAGACCGCTTCGGTAGCGATTGGCGGCGATCACTACGTCAGCTTTCCGATCCTCAAGGCCTATGCCGAGAAATACGGGCCGATCTCGCTGCTGCATTTCGATGCCCACAGCGACACTTGGGCCGATGATGATTTCAGCCGCGTCGATCATGGCACCATGTTCTACAAGGCGGTGAAATCCGGCATCATTGATCCCGCGACCTCGGTGCAGGTGGGCATTCGCACCACCAATGAGGACAATCTTGGCGTGCCGACCATCGACGCGCCCACCGTGCATGAGATTGGCCCTGTCGAGACCGCGCGCCGCATCCGCGAGGTTCTGGGCGACCGGCCGGTCTATCTGACCTTTGACATCGACTGTCTTGATCCGGCCTATGCGCCGGGCACCGGCACGCCGGTCTGGGGCGGTCTGACCACGGCGCAGGCAGAGGCGATCCTGAAGGGCCTGCGCGGCATCAACATTGTGGGCGGCGATATCGTCGAGGTCTCTCCGCCCTTTGATACCACCGGCGCCACCGCCATTGCGGGCGCCCATGTGGCCATGAGTATTATCTGCCTTCTGGGCTGGAGGATGACAGGACGATGAGCGAGTTCAATCAACCCATCAGCGGCAATGATCTGGCACGGTTTTCCGGGCCGGGGACGTTTATGCGACTGCCGCAGGCCACCTCGCTGGAGGGGCTGGATGTGGCCATTCTGGGCGTGCCAATGGATATTGGCACATCCTGGCGGTCCGGCACCCGGTTTGGCCCCAAACAGATCCGCGCCGAGAGCGCGATGATCCGCCCCTATAATATGACCACGGGCGCGGCACCGTTTGAGACCCTCAATATCGCCGATATTGGCGATCTGGCGATCAACACGTTCAACCTTGCGGACTCCTTGCGCATCATCGAGGACAGCTATGATGCGATCCTTGCCTCCGGGGTGATGCCGCTGGCGATGGGGGGAGATCATTCGATCACCCTGCCGATCCTGCGGGCGATTGCGCGCAAACACGGCCCCGTCGCGGTGATCCATGTGGATGCCCACGCAGACGTCAATGACGAGATGTTCGGCGAGAAGGAAACCCATGGCACGGTGTTCCGCCGCGCCTATGAGGAGGGGCTTCTGGAGGCCGACAAGGTCTATCAGATCGGTCTGCGGGGCACCGGCTATGGGCCGGATGATTTCAAGGAACCACAGGGCTGGGGCTTTCAGCATTTCCTGGCGTCCGAGCTGTGGAACCGATCGTTGCACAATATGGGCGCGGAAATTCGCCGCGATATTGGCGCGCGTCCGGTCTATATTTCCTATGATATCGACAGCCTTGATCCGGCCTTTGCGCCGGGCACCGGCACGCCGGAAATCGGCGGGCTGACCACCATGCAGGCGCTGGAACTGATCCGGGCCTTCAAGGGGCTGAATGTGGTGGGCTGCGATCTGGTGGAAGTGTCGCCGCCCTATGACCCGTCGGGCAATACCGCATTGGTGGCGGCCAATCTGATCTACGAACTGCTCTGCATCCTGCCATAACGGTGATTGCTCTGCGGTGCCGGCGCGTCCTCTCACAGTGGGCGGCTCTGGCACCTGCTGGCCTCTCTGCGGAACGTCCGGGGAGAGCGGCGCGCAGATGTGCGCTGTTTTACTCGAATTCTCTGGATGACTATCATTCAGAATAGGAGATATTTTACCGCTGGACTGTATCTTGGCGCGCACAAAACAAAGTTGTTCTGGAGAGACAGTATGGATACTGCGGTGCTACAAGGCCAAATCAATGACGCCAAGGCGGCCCATGAAAGCTGGAAAGTGAAGCTGCGTTCGGCCATTGACAGTGGGGTTCTGCCAAAACCGGCACGGGACATCACGATGGATGACCAGTGCAGCTTTGGCAAATGGCTGAAATCCCTGGCCAATGACCCCGAGATCCGGGGGAACCTGAAATACAGTGCCGTTGTCCGTGCCCATGCCGCGTTTCACCGCCAGGCGGGGAAAGTGGCCAGCTATGTCGAGCAGGACAACCAGACGATGGCGCGCGATGCGCTTACCGGTGGGGCGTTTCAGGAGTCGACCTCACGGCTGAATGCCGCCATGGATGATTGGTTGCGCAGCATCTGACAGTCTGAGCGTCTCGGGGCGTGTTGCGCCGTTCAGGTTGCCAAGGGCAGGGCGCAGGCCCTGCGCATATCCTGAGACAAGACTGCGAAAAAGACACCGGAAGATAAACTGCCACGGTCGGGGGGCACACCCGGCCCACGGCCGCTCTGCGACTAGAGACGCGGCAGATCTGCGGGAAGGGGGCTGTGGCTGTTGGCAGCGGAGAGGCAGCCATCCTCGACCTTGCGCCACATCGGCACATTCAGCGACATCTGGCACTGCGCCATGAACATGCGCCCATCCACCTGCAGGCAGATGGTTTCGCCCAGCTCAATGCGCCCGCCCTGGGTGTCGGTGCAGTAGCAATCAATGGTTTTGCCGCCAGGGCCTATGACATCGGCCCGCGCAAATGGTGCAAAAGCAGCCCCGCCCGCAAGGGCGGCGCAGGCTGCAAACCGGACAAGACCACTGGCATGTTTCATGGCTCTAGCCTATCACAGGTGAAGCCCCGCGCCAAAGCAAGAGGCGCACCCAACAGCGAGACACGCCACGACATGATCCCCGAAGACCGGCTGGAACAGATCCTGCAACGCTATCAGTACCTTGAGGCCGCAATGGCCGATGGGGCAGGCGGCGACATTGCAAAACTCGCCAAGGAGTATTCCGACCTGCGCCCGGTGGTGGAGCAGATCAGCGCCTATCGCCAGCTGCTGAGCGATCTGGCCGAGGCCGAGGAAATGCTGGTCGATCCGGACATGAAGGCGCTGGCAGAAGAGGAAATTCCTACCCTGAAAGCGGCGTTGCCAGAGGCGGAACATGCGCTGCAACTGGCGCTCTTGCCCAAGGATGAGGCCGACAGCCGTGCGGCGATCCTGGAAATCCGTCCCGGAACCGGGGGCGATGAGGCGGCGCTGTTTGCCGGTGATCTCTACCGCATGTACAGCCGCTACGCCGAGGCGCAGGGCTGGAAGATCGACGTGATCGAAGAGCAGGTCTCCGAACTGGGCGGGCTCAAGGAATTGGTGGCGCGGATCAATGGCGATGGTGTCTTCGCGCGGCTCAAGTATGAGAGCGGCGTGCACCGTGTCCAGCGGGTGCCTGTCACCGAGAGTGGCGGGCGCATTCACACCTCTGCGGCCACGGTGGCGGTGCTGCCCGAGGCCGAGGACGTGGATATCAAGATCGACGCCAATGACCTGCGCATTGATACCATGCGCTCTTCCGGTGCGGGGGGACAGCACGTGAACACCACCGACTCGGCGGTGCGGATCACGCACCTGCCCACCGGACTGGTGGTGACGAGTTCCGAGAAATCCCAGCACCGCAACCGCGAGATCGCGATGCAGGTGCTGAAAACCCGGCTGTTTGATCTGGAACGGCAGCGCATCGACAGCGAACGCTCGGCGGATCGGGCCTCTCAGGTGGGGTCGGGGGATCGCTCGGAACGCATCCGCACCTATAATTTCCCACAGGGGCGCATGTCGGATCACCGTATCAACCTCACGCTTTACAAGCTGGAGCAGATCATGGGGGGAGATCTGGATGAGATCATCGATGCGCTGATCTCCGAACATCAGGCGAAACTGCTGGCGGAGATGGGACAATGACCACCACCGCCGCGCAGGCCATGGTTGCTGCGACCGCACGTCTTCGGGCGGCGGGTGTGGACGATCCGGCGCGCGATGCGCGGGTACTATTGGCCCATGCGGCGCGGATCGAGGCAGCGCGGGTGACGCTGATTGCACCCGAGGAGCTCTCGCACGAGGTGGCAGAGCGCTATGACCAGCTGATCTCCCTGCGCGCGATCCGGGTGCCGGTGTCGCATCTGATCGGCGAGCGGGATTTCTACGGGCGCCGCTTCAAAGTCTCGGCAGATGTGCTGGATCCGCGCCCGGAAACCGAGACACTGATCGAGGCGGCTCTGGCGGAACCGTTTGAACGTGTGCTGGACCTCGGCGTGGGGTCGGGCTGCATCCTGGTGACGCTGCTCGCGGAACAGCAGGGCGCGTTGGGGCTGGGGGTGGATCTGAGTGAAGCCGCCTGCCTGCAGGCCAGCGCCAATGCGGTATTGCACCGGGTCGAGGCGCGCGCCGACATTCGCCAGTCGGATTGGTTCTCTGCCGTCAAAGGCCAGTTCGACCTGATCGTCTCCAACCCGCCCTATATCGCGCTGGACGAGATGGACGGGCTGTCCGCCGAGGTGCGCGATCACGAGCCGCAGATGGCGCTCACGGACGGGGCCGATGGGCTCAGCGCCTATCGGTTGATCTGCGCCGGGCTTGGGCAGCATTTGGCGCAAGGGGGCCGCGTTATGGTGGAAATCGGCCCGACCCAGGGGGCGGCTGTGGCACAGATGATGCGGGCGCAGGGGCTGGTCGATGTTGTGGTGCTGCCGGATCTGGATGGCCGGGATCGCGTCGTTTCAGGGCGAAAATCGTGACATTCCGGCCCATTTGCCCTATATTTTGAGGTGTCAGAGCAAAAAGAGTCAAAAAACCACGGCTCCCCCCTTGTTTGTGACGGTGGAACGTGGTTACTCAAGGTGTCGCTGTTGCAAGAGGACGTCAACGGACCTCTCGGCGACGCCAAGCCCAAAAAAGTTCGCAGGCCCATGCGCAGGATGCGCGGTACGCGGTCTTCGACAATTAGAACCAAGGCTGACGTTAGGCATATGAGATCGTCAAAATCACGTTCGCGTTCGAAGTCGAACCGTAATCGCCCGAATGGGGCCAATGTTGTCAACCGCGTGTTCGACAGCTCTGGACCCGAGGGTAAGGTTCGCGGAACGCCGCAACAAATCATCGACAAATACAACCAGCTGGCGCGCGATGCGCAGCTTGGGAATGACCGTGTGGCCACTGAGAACTTTCAGCAGCACGCGGAACATTACCTGCGCATGCTGAACGAAGCGCAGCGCGAGATCGAAGCCAAGCGCGAAGAGCAGGAACGCCAGAACCGCGAACGTCAGGCCGAGCGTGACCGCGAGCGGGCAGAGCGTCTGGAACGGCAGGAGCGCGAAGCGGCAGAGGCTGCTGCGGGCGATGGGCCTCAGCCCGAGATCGCCGATCCGCGCGAGTCCACGGCACCTGCATCGCAAGAGGACAGCGGCCTGGTGGAAACCCCCGAAGGCAAGACCTCTGCCGGAGAGGCTGCACCTGCCAAGAAAGCGCCGGCGCGCAAGCCGCGCAGCCGCAAACCGGCAGCTCCCAAGGATGGGGAGACCGGCGAGGGCAAACCGGAGGCCGAGGCCAAGCCGAAACGCAGCCGCGCCAAGCCCAAGCCAAAGCCGGATGAGCCGCAGGAAGCCGCCGAATAAGGCCCATCCTGTCCATGCGAGACAAAAGAAAACCCCGCTGCGCGAGCTGCGGGGTTTCTTGTCATTCCGGGCGTGTCTCTGGCGGTTCTGGCCGCGGACGCGTCAGGCCTGCCCGAGGCTGCGGGCAAGGGCGCAGAACGCCTCTAGGCTGACCTGCTCGGCGCGTTCGGTTGGCGGAATGCCTGCGGCGTTCAGGTGATCCTCGATCTGCGGCGAGACGCCTTTGAGCGAGGCGCGCAGCATCTTGCGGCGCTGGTTGAAGGCGGCAGCCACCACGCGGCTGAGGATGGCGGCATCGGCCGGAAAACGCGGCTCTGGCAGGGCGGTCAGATGCACCACGGCGCTGGACACTTTTGGTGGCGGCGTAAAGGCCCCCGGCGGCAGCGACAGGGCGATCTTGGCCTCCGCGCGCCACTGCGCAAGGATCGCAAGCCGCCCGTAAGCTTTGGAGCCGGGTTGCGCCACGATCCGCTCGGCCACTTCGCGCTGGAACATCAAGGTGAGGCTTTGCCAGAAAGGCGGCCAGTCCTTGGGCGTCAGCCAGCGCACCAGCAGCTCGGTGCCGACGTTGTAGGGCAGGTTGGCGGCGACGCGGATCGGGGGGGTCAGATGCGCCAGCGGGTCGATCTCCAGCGCATCGCCATTGATCACCTCCAGACGATCCGGATAGGCGGCGGCGATCTCCGCCAGAGCGGGCAGGCAGCGCTGGTCCTTTTCGATGGCCAGCACCTTGCGGGCGCCTTCGCTCAGCAACCCCCGTGTCAGACCACCGGGGCCGGGGCCGATTTCCAGCACGTCACAGCCGGACAGATCCCCGGCCTGACGCGCGATCTTGGCGGTCAGGTTCAAATCCAGGAGGAAGTTCTGGCCCAGCGATTTGCGGGCCGAGAGCTGATGGGTCGCGATGACCTCACGCAGCGGGGGGAGATTGTCGATGGCGCTCATGATGGGTCTTCATAAGGGGCGGATATGGATCTGGAAAGCGGCTTTTGTTGTGAAACGGTGCGCAGGGCAAATGCCCTGCGCGCAGGTTTGTCTGTGGTCCGCGCCCTTCAGGCCGCACGCGTGGCGGCCATGGATTGCGCCAGACGCAGCGCCTCGATCAGGCTGGATGGGTTGGCCCGGCCTTTGCCTGCAATGTCGAAGGCGGTGCCATGATCCGGCGAGGTGCGAACAAAGGGCAGGCCGAGGGTCACATTGACCCCCTTGTCGAAATCCAGCGTCTTGATCGGGATCAGCGCCTGATCGTGATACATGGCGATGGCCGCGTCATAGTGCTGCCGGGCGGCGGCATGAAACAGCGTGTCGGCGGGATGCGGCCCCGTGAGCCGGTGGCCCTCGGTCTGCATGTCGGCAATCAGCGTCTCGATCCAGTCGAGTTCCTCATTGCCCATAGCGCCGCCTTCGCCCGCATGCGGGTTGAGGCCCGTCACCGCGATGCGGGGGGATTGGAGACCGAACTGGTCGCGCAGCCCCTGTGCGGTGATGGTGATCACCTGACGCAACAGAGCCGGGGTCAGGACCTCGGGCACCTGTCGCAAGGGGATGTGGATGGTGGCCGGGACCACCCGCAACTGCGCGCTGGCAAGCATCATCACCACATGATCGACGCCCGCAAGCGCGGCGAGGAATTCGGTATGGCCGGGATAGGCAAACCCGGCCCCGTCAATCAGCGCCTTCTTGTGGATCGGAGCGGTGCAGACCGCTGCCGCCTGACCGGAGGTGACCAGCCCGACTGCGGTTTCGATGGACTGGATGACCCCGGCGGCGTTCCTGGGGTCAGCTGTGCCCTTGCTCGCATCGCCTTCAAAAGTGAGCGGCAGGACGGGCAGGGCGGTTGCACAGAGCTCCAGCGCATCGGCGGGGAACGCGACCTGTTGCCAGTTGGTCTGAGCAGGCAGGTGCCGGGGGTCACCGATCCAGACAAAGGGACAGTCGGCGCGCAGCGCCTCCCATGCGGCGGCGGCGATCTCGGGACCGATCCCCGCAGGCTCGCCGCAGGATAGCGCGATCACCTGCGGGGGCCGGGTCATTTGTATTCGATCCGCGCGTTGGCTTTCAGTTGCTCGACCAGGCTGTCGGCATAGGCATTCAGCCGCTGCTGGACAAGCGCATTGGCGACAGTGGCGCGGGCGTTCTCCTGCGCAGCGACCACATCGCTGGTGCGACCGCAGAGCATCACGAACAGCAGCGTCTGGCCGTTGTCACGGGTTACCGCGGCGGAGGATTCATTGGCGTCCAGCTTGGACAGTTCCAATGCGATGTCCTGTGGAATCTCCGATGGGGCGCGGCTGATCCGCTCCAGGCGCTCCGGCGCCTGGCCCTTGTTGATGCCGTAGAGATCGTCACAGGTGTCGATCTCGTTGCGCAGTTCGGTTGCGCGCGCCTGGGCCTCCGGGCTGCGACCGCCGGGGATGCGGTAGGTGGCATAGTCGATGGCGGCGTAATTGGTGCTGCGTCCGTCGACTTCGCGCAGGCCACGCATCTGGAAAATGGCGATCGCCCCCTGCAAGGGCAGCGGTTGGGTGATCTCTCCGGGTTTCAGTCCCAGCACCACCTCCTGCAACTGGGCGGGCAGCCGTGTCAGTGGCATCCAGGGCAGGCGGCCACCGTCGACGCGGCTGTCGGCGGCAGAGAACTGGGCGGCGGAGGCGGTAAAGGCCTGCTGCGTCTTCAGCTCGGAGATCTGTGTGGCGAGTTCCTGAACCTGGGCGGCGTTCTCCTGCGTCATCGGCAGGATGACCTCCGACAGCAGCACCTGCACGCTGCCGGATCCCGCCGTGCCCATGGCGCGGTCGATCTCGTCTTGGGAGGGGCGCGCCTGTGCGAGAAAGCGCCCGCGCACATATTCGCGCCATCCAAGGCCCGCGGCGGCAAAGTCGCGCACGGTCTCGGGGGCGACCCCGGCCTGCTGGAGCTGCGCCAGGAACTGATCCAGCGGGATATTCGCACGCCCGGCCAGTTCGCGCATGCCCTCGGTGACCTCGGCCTCGGACAGGGTCAGACCGACCTCGTTCAGCAGATCCTGTTTCAGGCGGTCTTCGATCAGATCTTCGCGGGCCTCTTCCAGCGGGTCGCCCTGTGCGGAGCCCAAGACGGACATGAACAGCGCGCGTTGTTCCAGCTCATACTGGGTGACCACATCCTCGTTGACGATCACAACCGGAGCAAACAGCCCCTGCGCCATGACCGCGGATGCGGAGGAGAGCGACAGCGCTGCCAGCGCCAGGGCGCCCGCGCCAGCAGCGTTGCGGGTCCAGGTGGTCAGGATCCGGGTGATCCGGCGGGAGGTTACGTTCTGCTGCATGATCGCCTGCTTGTTGTGGTCGCGCTTTTCACGGAAAATCCGTTGAGCGAGAGTGTAAATCCGAAATCTGTCGAAGGCTCAACACTTGTGGTTGAGGTATAGCGACGGCTGACCGAGAGGTCGAGGGTGACGCATTCATTGCGATAGGTCAGGCCGAGCCCGGCCCGGGTCGCGCGCCCATCGGTGATGTCGTAGCGCATATTCGCCCCGGCGCGCCATGTCTCGTTCAGGTCATAGGCGCCGTCAAACCACAGTTCCGAGGTCTCCTCGGTGCGGTCTTCCTCCGGGTCGGCCTGGAGCCAGAGGTAGCTCCCGGCGAGGGTCACGCGGTTGCGATGCAGATCCCCGCGGAATTCGGCCTTGGTGACGGAGAACTCCTCGTCGAGGATGCCGCGCGCGGTGAGGGTCAGGTCGTTCTGCAAGCCGATCTGGCCCGCCAGCAGGAGGTTCGAGTTGCGCCCGTCCAGCCCGGAGGAAGAGGTAAAGCCGGGTTGTGCCTCTTCGCGCCGGATCTGGGCGATGGTGCCGGTGGCCTGCCAGCCGCTGGGATCAAAATGCGAGAAGTTCACGCCGTAAACCAGGGTGCGCCCGTCCTCGCGCGCATCGGTTTCCGGAAACCGCGACAAGGCGAGCAGGTTGCCCTGATCGAATTCCGAGATATTGCTGGCCTCGTTGGGGGTGCTGTCGCCACTGACCTTGGTCCAGCCGATCTGCAGGATGGGTTCGAGGATCTGAACCGCGCCGGAGGCAGTCTGGCGCGCCATCGGTCGGCGAAAGGTCACCGCTGTTTTGGGGGTGACGCGCGTGGCCTCGTTGTCAAACGCGCCATCATCGGCCAGCGCAAAGCTGTCCACCCCGACACCCAACGTCCAGCTGCCCTGCACGCCCCAGGGCAGAATCCAGCTGCGCAGCCAGGTGGCGTCGGCAGACACTCGGGTCATGTCGCGCCCGTTGGCGCTGGTCGCGGTGGCCTCCTGCGAGGAGGGGCGGTTGAAGTGGCTGGTGTTCAGGCGCAGGCGCAATTCGCCGCCGATGCGGTTGGGAAACAGGCGTTTTTCAAATGTGCCGGTCAGGATGGTGGCGGGCAGAAACGCCTGATCCTCGGTGCCGCGCAGGGTCTTGTAGTGATAGAGCGTGCCTTCGATCAGCTCGTCACGACGGGCCCGCGACAGGGTGATGCTGGACCGCAGCCGGTCGGTGTCGGAAATATCGTAATCGGCAAGATAGGCATCGTCTGACACGCTCTTGAGATCGAAGCTCAGCTTGTAGCCGCGCCGGATGTCGAAGCTGCCTTTTGCAAACAGGTAGCCACGCCCGTCGTCGGGCTGGATGTCGTCACGGCTGAAGGCGCCGGTGAGCTCGATCCGACCATTGCGGAAGGCCTGCCTGTACCGCAGGCCAAGGGTCGTGGTCTTGGCAGAGATATAGGGCGTGATGGTGAGGTCGCGATGCGGCCCCAGGGTCACGAAATAGGGCAGCTTGACACCGACGCCGAGGTTGGAGTCGCTCGATAGTGACGGGGTCAGGAACCCGGTGGAGCGCTCCAGGCTGGGGTCCGGCAGGCGCAGCGCCGGAAAGTAGAACACCGGAACATCCTTGATCCGCAGCTGCGCGCCCTCGAAGTAGAGTTGCCGCTCCACCTCGTCGTGGGTGATCCGTTCCGCGCGGATTTGCCAGAGCGGCGGGCGGCCGTCATCGCAGACATCGCAGGAGGTGACAGAGGTCTTGTAGAGCTGGGAATAGCGCCCTTCGACCCGGGTCATCTGCAAGGCCGCAAGCTGCACCTGCTGGTCGAACACCAGCCGGGCGCCGCGCAGAATCCCGTTGCGCAGGCCGTTGTCCAGTTCGGCGGCGTTGGCCAATACGGTGACCGACCCGCTCTGGTCGATGCGGATCGGGCCTTCGAGGTTGAGCACACCACTGTCGCGATCATAGGTGATCCGCTGGGCCTGAAGCCGCACATCCCCCTGGAACGCCTCCACATTGCCCTCGGCAACGAGCTTGCGATCCGGTGACAGGAACACGCGGTCGGCGACCAGCATGGCCGGCGCGCTGACCTGCGACGACGGCGGCGCCACAGGCTGTGCGATCCCGGGCGCCGGCAACAGGCCAAGCCACAGGGGCAGCACCGTGGACAGCAGCGCTCCTCGCCGCCAGTTCTTGAATTCAACCGTCTTCGGCATGCAGGAGCAGTCCCATTGTCAGAAGTATTGAGGCCACCGGCGGCGCCCAGGCCGCCAGCAGAACCGGGATTTGTCCGTTTTCGCCAAGGATCCGGGCGAAGTTATGGACGAAGTAGAGCGCGAACCCCAGCAGCACCGACGTCAGCACGGCGACCCCGGTGCCCCCCAGCCGCGTGTGGCGCATGGTAAAGGCAGCGCCCACCAGCACCATGGCGACCAGAAACAGCGGGCGGGCCAGCTCAACCTGCAACCAGACGCGGAACCGCGTGGTCGAAAATCCGGCTTCGGCGAGAGAGGCGATGGTCTCCGGCAGTTCGTAGATCGAGATGCCTTCGGAAAAGCTGAGCGTATCGCGAATGCGCTCGTTGGTCAGGGTGGTGGGCAGGCGCAACTCATCATGGCGCCGGGCGCTGGTCTCCGGGTTCACTCCGACCACCAGTTGCCAGACCTTGGCATCGCGCAGCACCCAGTCCGCGCCGTCCAGCCAGGCCTCCTGTGCCATGATGCGCCGCACCGGCCCGCCTTCCGGCGCGTAGGAGAGGATCGACACATCATAGAGCACGAGATTCTGCGCATCGCCGTGATAGTTGACCGCATGGATGACGGATTGGCCGTTCTGCCCGCCCTGTCGCAGCCACAGGCCCTCGCCGGTCAGGGAAACCGCGGCTGCCGACCCGGGTTGGCGATAGTCCTCGACCAGCGCCTTGTAGCGGTTGGCGGTGACCGCCTCGATCGGGTTGAGCGTACTGACGGCCAGCCCGCCGATCACCATCGCCACGCCTACCGGTGGCATCAGCGCCCGGATCCCCGAGCGTCCGATCGCCCGCGTCACCACCAGTTCGCTGCTGCGCGCCATCCCCACAAAGAGCACGATCGTCGTCAGGATCATGATGAGTGGCAGGAACTGGCTGAGGGCGGCGGGCGCGTTCAGGAGCGTGAGGCCGAACAATTGCCAGAAACTCAGATCTTGGCTGTCAAAGCGGCGGAACTGATCGCTGAGGTCAATCAGCATCACCAGGCTCATCAGCACCGCCGTGATGACCAGGAACCATTGCAGGAACCGTTTGGCATAATAGAGGTCGAGGATCATGCCGACGCCTCCGGGCGGGAGCGCCCTCTGGCAAGCAGCTGCGGCCGGCTTGCAAGATGCAGGAACACCAGCGATATCAAGAGCCCCAAGCCAGCGGGCAGGTAGAGCAGGGGCCACATGGCCGCGTCTTCCAGCACCGGGGCGGCAACGATGCCGCGCAAGCCTTCAATCAGAATCAGCAGCACAAAGGCGGCCAGCAGCTGTTTCCAGATACCGAACCGGCTGAACCCGCCAAGCATCAATGTGGATACGGCGATCATCACCACGGCCAGCGTCACCACGGCCCGCGCGAATCTCTGGTGCAGCTCTTCGGCCTGGGCGCCGAGGGAATGTGTCTCGGTGGCGGTGATCTGCGCCCGGTCATACAGCAGGTCGCGCGTGGGAATGCTGCGCAGCGGCCGGGGGCCGTCGCCGATCTCGGGTGTGACGCGCCCGATGGGATAAGAAAAATCGGCAAAGGCGGTGGTCGACAGCTGCGCGGTCTCCAGGTTTCGCCGCTGAGCAAGCCCGTCAACCAGAATGAGATGCGCGCCGTCGCCATCACGCACCAGATAGGCCTTGTCGCTGGTATATGTGACCTCGGTCGTCGCGGCGCGCTGGTCGGTCAGGAACACATTGTTGAGCGTGCCATCGTCGTCAATGCTGCCGATAAAGAAGGTCAGACCGTCCGCAGGATGCAGAAAGCTGCCGGGCTTCAGGAGTTTGGCGCTGACGCTGCGCGACAATTCGGCCTCCCGTTCCTGCATCTGCGCCAGTGATGCGGGCAGCAGCACCAGGCTGAGGGCGGACATCATCAGGGCGGTCAGCACGCCAAAGGCCATCGCCGGGCGGGCCAATTGCCAGGGGCTCGACCCCGTTGCGCGCAATACCGTCAGTTCGCTCTCGGAATTCAACCGGTTGGTGACCCAGACCGTCGCCGCAAAGGCCGCCAGCGGCAGCACCATACGCACGAGGTTCGGCAGGCTCAAAACCGAGATTTCAAGGAAAGCCATCACGCCTTGCCCGTCGCCGATGAGCCAGTCAAACAGGCTCACGGCCCGGTTGATCCAGAACACGGCCACCAGAATCAAGGCAAAAAAGCCAAAGAACAAAAGATATTGCGACAGCACATATCTGTCGTAGCGTGACACCCGATCCCCCCATAGATCTTGCGCTCGGACTGTTCGCCGGACCTTAGAGGAATTGTGCGGGCGGGAAAACTGCAATCTTCCCGGGCCCCTGCCTGATCGGCAAGGATTGGGCGCGCCGGTCTGCCCGCTCTGGTATTCATCTCGGTCAACCGCTACCTGTTACGGGACTGTCAGCCAGATGCGCAAGCGGCGACAAGAGCAGATCAACCACAGGAGACCCGAATGAGCGCGCTCACACCGATCCGTTTTTCCCCCTTCGATCCCAAATCTCTGGCCGAGGTCGAAGGCCATCTGGCCGTGATGGTCACGCCCGAAGGCACGATGGATCAGGCCGCCCGCAGCGCCAATCGCCTGAGCAAGGGCGCGGTGGCGCGTCTGATCGCCTCCGATGGTTTTGCCAAGGCCAAGACCGGTCAGGTGATCACGCTGGCATGGCCTGCGGGTCTGGCGGTCGAGGCCCTGCATGTTGTTGTGCTGCCCCGTCGCATCACCGCGATCGAGGCGCGCAAGGCAGGCGCAAAACTGGCCGAAGCGCGCGGCAACAAAGCGTTGACGGTGAAGGCGGGGAACATGTCCCGCGCCGCCGATCTGGCGTTGGGGCTGGCGCTGCGCAGCTACAGCTTTGATGCGCATCGATCCGCGGACGCCGAAACGCACGGCACCGTGACCATCGGCCACAACAAACCCGAAGAGATCGAAGCCGCCTTTGCGCCGCTTCTGGCGGTGGCCGAAGGCGTGCATATGACCCGTGATCTGGTCAACGAACCTGCAAACGTGCTGACCACCACCGAATTTGCCGCGCGTCTTGAGGAAATGACCGCGCTTGGTCTTGAGGTGGAGGTGCTGGAGGAATCCGAGCTGGAGAAGCTCGGCATGCGCACGCTCCTGTGTGTCGGCCAGGGGTCGGCCAGCCCCTCCAAGGTTGTTATCATGAAATGGAACGGCGGCGACAAGGACGCAGCCCCGCTGGCGCTGGTCGGCAAGGGCGTTGTGTTCGACACCGGTGGCATCTCGCTGAAACCGGCAGCGGGCATGGAAGACATGACCATGGACATGGGCGGCGCGGGCGTTGTTGCGGGCACCATGCGGGCGCTGGCGCTGCGCAAGGCAAAGGCCAATGTCGTGGGGCTTGTGGGGCTTGTGGAAAACATGCCCTCCGGCACGGCGATCCGTCCCGGTGATGTGGTGAAATCCATGAAGGGCGACACCGTCGAGATCATCAACACCGACGCCGAGGGGCGCTTGGTGCTCTGTGATGTGCTCTGGTATGCGCAGGAGCGGTTCCAACCGGCCGGTGTCATCGATCTGGCCACCCTAACAGGCGCGATCATTATCGGTCTGGGGCATGACAATGCCGGCGTGTTCTCCAATGACGACAAGCTCTGTTCTGCATTCCTCAAGGCCGCCGAGGCCGAAGGCGAAGGCGCGTGGCGGATGCCCCTGGGGCAGGCCTATGACGATCAGCTCAAATCCAATGTGGCGGATATGAAAAACGTCGGTGGCCGCCCGGCGGGTTCGATCACGGCGGCGCAATTCCTGCAACGTTTCATCAAGGACGGCACGCCCTGGATCCATCTGGATATCGCCGGTGTGGCCTCGGTCAAGTCCAACACCGCCTATGCGCCCAAAGGGGCGACCGGTTGGGGCGTGATGGCGCTGAGCCGTCTGGTACAAGATCAGTTCGAGGCAGAGTAAAACCGCAATGGGGGCCGCCTATTTCTATCACCTGACCCGCAAGCCCTTGCAGGAAACGCTGCCTGTGTTGCTGGACAAAGCGCGGGGCGCGGGCTGGCGTATCGCCGTGCGCGGACGTGATCCGGAGCGGCTGGCGTGGCTGGATGATACGCTCTGGCTGGGCGGGGACGCCAGTTTCCTGCCGCACGGGCTGGCGGGTGGCCCCCATGACGCGCTGCAACCGATCCTGCTGACCACCTCGGCCGAGGCGCCGAACAAGGCGACCTGTGTGATGAGCATCGACGGCGCGCAGGTTGCGCCCGAGGAAGTCACCACGCTGGATCGGGTGTGTATCCTGTTTGATGGCACCGACGCGGAGGCGGTGCAGCACGCGCGTGGTCAGTGGAAGGCGCTGACCGCCGCTGGATGTCAGGCGCAGTACTGGTCCGAGGAAAGCGGGCGCTGGGAGAAAAAGGCCGAAAGCGGGGGATGAGGGGCGCTGCCCCTCTTGGCCGAGCGGCCAATTCACCCCGGAATATTTAGCGTTAGAAGAGCGTCAGTTGTGCCATGCAGAAAGGTTTCGGTAACCAGTTTGCGCACTGATAGGATTGCGGAACAGGCTGGGAAGCCGATGGCCGTGTTAGGAGAGGACCTGCTGCACGGGCGCGCGCCGCTTGTGTGGCAGGTTCCAGTTTCTTCTAACCACAAATATCCCCGCCGGAGGCCCGCGCCGTGAGGCGCGATTTCAACGGGTGAGGATCAGTTCATTGTTGCGAATTTCAATGCCAGAGAAACGCTGAAGATACCCCATGCCCAGCAGGGATTGCTCCAATGCGCCCTCATTGACCCAGGCGGAGACGTTGCGATCCGTAATCGGGCCGAGCGCCACACTGTCCAGTTTCACCCGCGCGGTGCGGACTTCGCCATTGGCAGTCATCGCGCGCCCGAGATAGGCGAGGCTTGTAGGATCAATACCGATCAGCCGGGCGTCCTCGGCATTCAGCACCATGTCGCTGGCACCGGTGTCGACCAGAAAATCCACCGGATCGCCGTTGATCTGCAACGTCAGGTAGTAATGACCATCGCGCGCGCGTGGCACGCTGATCTGACCGCCGTCAGCGTGCACGGCCTGCTGCGGCACCACGGTAGAGCGGATGTCTCCCCACAGGCCGTAGGCGGCAATCACGCCAAGGAAGATCAGCCCCCAGATCATCAACTGCTGGACCGTTTTGCCCAGCGACTGCCGGTTCTGCACGAACACCCATGTCCCGACAGCGGCGAGCAGTGCGATGAGGTAGACCAGCTGGCCAATGTCGTCTGAATTCATCGGTTTTCGTCCTCCATATCAGGGAGGTAGGTGTTCACCGCACCTATGTCTAGCTGGCAAAGCCAAAGGCGCGCAGACCTTCCAGCACGAATTGCACCGAAAGCGCGGCCAGAAGCATACCCAGCAACCGGGTTGCCACATTGATGCCGACGGGACCCAAGAGGCGCTCCAGCAGGCCTGAAATCGAAAACATCCCCAGCATCAGCGCAATCACCGCCACCACAATGGCCATCACCGAGGCAAAGCCCTCGATACCCGGATGCTGCCCGGTCAGAAGGATGACCGTGGCGATGGACCCGGGCCCCGCGATCAGCGGTATGGCCATAGGAAAGACCGACGGATCATCCTCGGGGGCGATCTCGTCGCCTTGGTGCTGACGACGCGCGGTGCGGCGCTCAAACAGCATGTCGAGTGCGGTGAGGAACAAGAGAATACCGCCTGCAACGCGAAAGGCCGGCATGGAAATCCCGATAAAGCCCAGAACGCTTTCGCCAAACAGCGCAAAGACCGCGAGGATGCCGACCCCTGTGATCGAGGCACGAATGGCGATGGCGCGGCGTTGCTTGCTGGTCATGCCCTGGGTCAACGCCAGAAACACCGGCATCAACCCGATGGGGTCAATGATCACAAAGAGCGTCACAAATGAGGTGATCAGGAACGCGGTGTCGATCATTGCGCCTCGGCGACCTCCAGTTTCTCAAGCGCCTTCATCCACAGCTCCTCGGCGCGGTCCAGCGCGTCCATGCATTCGGCGTGTTTTTTCTGCCAGACCGCCCGGTCACCGGCACGGCTCGACTCGTAGATCTCCGGATCGGCGAGCTTCTCGTCCAGCTTGTCCTGCATCTCGGTCAGTTTCTCGATGCGGGCTTCGGCCTTGCGGACCTCGTTGCGCAGGGCGAGGATCTGATCGCGGCTGGCGCGCTTGGGCTTTGGCTTGGACGCGGCTTTTGCATCCGCTTTGCGGGCGGGTTTGTCGCGCATCAGCAGCATCTCACGATAGCTGTCGAGATCGCCGTCATAGGGCGCCACGGTGCCATCGGACACCAGCCAGAGCCGGTCCGCCACCATGCTCAGCAAATGCATATCGTGGCTGACCAGAATGACCGCGCCGCTATAGGCGGTCAGCGCCTCGACCAGCGCCTCGCGGCTTTCGATGTCGAGGTGGTTGGTCGGCTCATCGAGGATCAGCATGTGGGGCGCATCCAGCGTCGCCAAAAGCAGGCTGAGGCGGGCCTTTTGACCACCGGACAGCCGCCCGACTGCGGTTTCGACCTGCGCGGCCAGCAGGCCAAAGCCCGCCAGACGCGTGCGCCATTTTGCGGGTGCCTCATGAGGACGCAGGCGACGCAGGTGATCGATCGGGGTTTCATCCACATAGAGCTCGTCGACCTGATGCTGCGCGAAATAGCCAATGCGCAGCTTGGACGAGCGCACCATCTTGCCCGCCATCAGCGGCAGCCGGTCCGAGAGCAGCTTGGACAGGGTGGATTTGCCCTGACCGTTCTTGCCCAGCAGCGCGATGCGATCATCCTGGTCGATGCGCAGGTCGAGGCGTCTCAGAATCTCGACATCGCCATAACCGGTGACACCGCCCTCGATCTGGATGATCGGCGGCGACATCTCTTCGGGTTCCGGGAAGGTGAACGCCCGCAGCGCGGCCTCTTGCGGGGTTGAGATCGGCTTCATCTTCTCGATCATCTTCAGGCGGGACTGGGCCTGTTTCGCCTTCGAGGCCTTGGCGCGGAAGCGGTCCACGAAGCTTTGCAGATGGGCGCGGCGGGTTTCCTGCTTGCGCGCCTCGGATTGTGCCACGGCGATGCGCGCGGCGCGGGTTTCGGCAAAGGTGTCGTAGGTGCCCTGATAGAGCGTCAGCTTGCGATCCTCCAGATGCAGGATCGCCCCCACCGCCCGGTTCAAAAGCCCGCGGTCGTGAGAGACAATCAGCACCGTATGCGGATAGCGCGCGATATAGCTTTCGAGCCACAGCGCACCTTCAAGGTCGAGGTAGTTGGTCGGCTCGTCCAGCAGCAGCAGGTCGGGCTGTGCAAAGAGCACCGCCGCAAGCGCCACACGCATCCGCCAGCCGCCGGAAAAATCGGAACAGGGGCGCAATTGGTCCTGATCGTCAAAGCCAAGCCCCTTGAGGATCGAGGCGGCGCGGGCCTCGGCGGACCATGCGTCGATATCCACCAGCCGGGTCTGGATTTCCGCAATGCGGGCGCCGTCGGTTGCGGTGTCGGCCTCGGCCATCAGCGCCGCACGTTCGGTATCGGCTGCCAGCACAGTGTCGATCAGGGAGGTGTCCGACGAGGGGACTTCTTGTGCCACACCGCCGATACGCGCCTGAGAGGGCAGGGTGATGGACCCGGTTTCCAGCGCAAGTTCTCCGCGGATCAGGCGGAACAGGGTGGATTTGCCGGTGCCATTGCGGCCCACGACACCGACCTTGTGACCGGTTGGGATAGTGGCAGAGGCCTCCTCTATGAGGGGGCGGCCTTCGACGGAATAGGTGATGTTATCGATCCTGAGCATGAGGTCTCTCATGTCGAAACCTGCGCGGGGGGTCAATGACTATCCGTCTTTCGGCGCGGCAAAGCCCGGCCGCGCCTGCAGGGGGAATTCCAGCCTTGGCGCACCCGGGTTCCGTGTTACCCTAGGTTGCATTTGAGCATGCCGGAGCGGGGCAGGACCCGCATTGACGGGCTGCGGGGGGATTTTGAGATGCGCCGATTGATTATCTGCTGTGATGGCACCTGGAACACCGCCGACCAGCACAAGGACGGCACGCCGACACCGACCAATGTGGCCAAGCTGCATTCCCTGGTGGCTGCGCGCGACGACTCCGGTATCGAACAGCTGGGTTACTATCGCACCGGGGTCGGCACCTCGGGGGGCCTCTTTCGTCGCGTGCTTGGCGGGGCGATCGGCTTGCGGCTCGAAGATGACATCATGAGCGCCTATAAATTCCTGGCGGAGACCTATGCGCCCTGCGACGAGATCTTTCTGTTCGGCTTCAGCCGTGGCGCCTACACCGTGCGCAGCCTTGCCGGCATGGTGTCCAACGTCGGGCTTGCCGATCTGCGTCCGGACCACCTGTCGCCCTATGAGGACCCCTGGCAGGTGGTGACCCGGCTGATGGAACGCTACCAATCACGCAAGGCCGGAACGGAAAAGACCGCCTTGCAGGCCGCCCTGTTGCAGGAGCGTCCCCTGGGGGCGGTGCGCTTTCACGACCCGGGGCAGGTCGGCTTTGCCTTCATCGGGGTCTGGGACACCGTCGGGGCGCTGGGCATTCCCGATGACAAGGGGCTGTTGCGGCTGCTGCTGGGCGATCCGCGCAAACACGGGTTTCGCGACACCGAGCTGGGCGGCAATGTGCGATGTGCCCGGCACGCGCTGGCCATGGACGAGCGGCGTCATGATTTCACGCCCACCCTGTGGACCAGCTGGGCACCGGGTCAGGATGTGGAGCAGCGCTGGTTTCCGGGGGTGCACGGAGATGTGGGAGGCAGCTATGCCGATTGCGGCCTGGGCGATCTGACGCTGGAGTGGATGCTGGCGGAAGCCCGCTCCCGGGGGCTTGGGCTGCGCGAGATTGCGCCGGGGCAATTGGCGCCCGATGCCTTTGCGCGGCGGCATACGTCCCGCCTCGGCCTTTTCCGCTATCGGCCGACCCGTCCACGGGCGGTGCCGGAGCTGACACCGGACGCTGCCACGGTATCTGACCGGCGCAGCCGCACCCGGTTTGACCCGTCGGTCTATGCCCGCCACCGCACCCCGCCGCCGGGGGAAGCCAGCTACTGGCCCACCTGTGTGCTGCGCCCGGGGCAGACCCGAACCGTCGCCGCCCATGCGCGCCAGCACTGGAACGCCACCGGCCTGTTTATCGAGGCGGGCGGGCGCTACAGGATACGGGCACGGGGGGAGTGGCTGGACGCCTCCATCCCCGCAACTGCCGATGGCGCGCGCGCCGGGGCGCATCTGGGCAAGCTGGCCTATCTGCTGGCGACCATCCCCGAAGCGCTGCGCCGCGGGTTGCGCCGGATCAGGCGGCTGGCCAAGGCCGATGTGATCTTTGCCCGCCGCGTCGATACCGCGCCGTGGTTTGCACTGATCGGAGCGGTGGCCAATGGCCAAGGCGCCAGCGAGCATGGCGAGGGCGTTGCCGCGCACGAGATACACCAACTGGCGCAGGAGGGCGTGTTCACGGCCAGCGAGAGCGGCTATTTCTACCTGTTCGCCAATGATGCCTGGCATATGTACCGCAACAACGCCGGCACGCTCTTGGTCGAGGTCACACGGCTGCGCTGAACCCGCTTCGTATCCCTGCCTTGTATCACAGAGCGTTTAGGGGTTCACTGACCGTCGGCCGCCGGCTGCCTTCGCGCCCGGCCTGTGGAGGACGGGACACCACATCATGAAACTGCGCGCGGCACAATCGCCCCCGACCTTGATGACGCTTGTGTTCGGCACCGCGCTGTCGGTGCTGTCGCTGAACATGTTCCTGCCGTCTCTGCCCGGGATCGCGGCGGCGTTTGACGCGGATTACGCGCTCGCCAATCTCGCCGTGGCCGGATATCTCGCTGTCTCCGCGGTGTTGCAGATCCTGATGGGACCGCTCTCCGACAGATACGGGCGCAGACCCGTGATGCTGGTCTGTTGCGGTCTCTTTGTGGTGGCCTCTGCCGGGTGTGCACTGGCGAGCAACATCTGGGTGTTTCTGGGGTTTCGTCTGTTGCAGGGGGCGATCATCAGCGGCCAGGTGGTGTCGCGTGCGGTGATCCGCGACATGTATGCCCCCAGCGCCGCCGCGAGCAAGCTTGGCTATATGGGCATGATCATGGCGCTGGCGCCGATGCTGGGACCGATGATCGGCGGGGCGCTCGACATGGCGTTTGGCTGGCGGGCGGGGTTCTGGCTCTATTGTGCGCTGGGCGGTGGCGTGATGCTGTTCACCTGGGCCGATATGGGAGAGACCAATACCACCCGCTCCGCGACCTTTCGTTCGCAGCTGCGCCTCTATCCCCGTCTGTTCTCGTCACGCCGATTCTGGGGCTACTCCGCCTGCGTCGCCTTTTCCATCGGCGGGTTCTATTCTTTCGTGACCGGTGCGCCGCTGGTGGCCGCGGCCTGGTTCGACCTCAGTCCGGCCATGGTGGGGCTGGGGATCGGCATTATCACCGCGGGCTTCATGACCGGGAATTTCGTGACCGGGCTGCTGGCGCAGCGGGTCCGGCTGCTGTCCCTGGTGCTGGTGGGGCGTGTCATCTCCTGCGCCGGGCCGGCGCTGGGCCTGAGCCTGTTCTGGAGCGGGCAGGGCAGCGAATGGGTGTTCTTTGGCTCTGCGATCTGCGTCGGGCTGGGCAACGGGTTGACCATTGCCAATGCCAGCGCGGGCCTGATGTCGGTGCGTCCCGAGCTCGCCGGGAGTGCGGCGGGGCTGTCCGGGGCCCTCACCGTGGCGCTGGGCGCGGCGCTTACGTCCATGACAGGGGTTCTGGTCGCGCCGGACAATGCGCCTTTTATGGTTCTGGGGATCATGCTGGCGGCCAGTCTGCTGGCGCTGGTCTCGGCGCTCTACGTGATGGCTGTGGATGCCGCCGATCCGCTGGAACCCGCCCAATCCTGACCGGGGCGGCGAATTGCACCCCTGCGGCGCGACAAGCCCTCTTCCCATGCGGCACCAGCCGTGCTACCCGGCGCCAGATCGTTGCGGCGTCCGCACAGGCGGGCTCTGCGGCACTTAATCGACCCGTGAATGTCCCAAGGAGATCGCCTGATGGCACTGGAACGCACCTTTTCGATCATCAAGCCCGATGCAACCCGCCGTAACCTGACCGGCGCGATCAACGCCAAATTCGAAGAAGCCGGCCTGCGCATCGTTGCGCAGAAGCGCATCCACATGACCAAAGCGCAGGCAGGCAAGTTCTACGAAGTGCACGCCGAGCGTCCCTTCTACGACGAACTGTGCGAATTCATGTCCTCCGCTCCGGTGGTTGTGCAGGTGCTCGAAGGCGAAGGCGCCATCGCGAAGAACCGCGAAATCATGGGCGCTACCAACCCGGCGGACGCGGCTCCCGGCACCATCCGTGCCGAATTTGCCGAATCCGTGGGTGAAAACTCCGTGCACGGTTCCGACGCACCGGAAACCGCGGCTGTGGAAATCGCCTACTTCTTCTCCGGCATCGAGCTGGTTGGCTGATCGTTTAGCGATCAAACAACCAACAGAGAGATTGGTTCAGCGTTGAACCATTCCCTGTACTACAGAACCGCCACGCCCACGCGTGGCGGTTTTCTTATACCCAGCAGAGCGGTCCCCTCCTGAGATTCAGAGTGGTCAACAGTGCAGGGGGGCACAGGGGGCAACAGCTGCAGACCCGGCCAGAGGGCTGGGCGTGCCAGCGGGGTAGGCTTTAGCCGGGGCGTCGCTCCACCACGCCGATCTCGTTCAATATCGCATCCAGGGCGGATTGCCCGCTGTCGAAGGAGCGCGCCTTGATCGCGTCGAACCGTTTGCGCAGCGCCTTCTTCTCGTCGCCCTTGCAGTCATTCCAGGGGCGCCCCTGCAGGGCCATCACCAGAACGTAATAGCCTATGAAATGCGGCTTGCTGCCTGATTGCAGCATCTTTGCATAAGCCGCGTCAGCCCCAAGCGCGCGCAGTTGCTCGGCGGTGTGAATGCCGGCGCGGGCACAGGCCTGTTCGTAGGCGGGGCCGAGATTGCGAATGGAGGTGATCGAGCTCATGCGGCGGAGCCTAACGCACCCGGGCGGGAAGGTCAGCCCCGAACTCGGCGGCACCGTCATGACGGGAGCTGGCGCGGAATCGGAAATCAGGCGGCAGATCTGATCTTGGTTAATGATTCCAATTGGTTGGAAAGATCATGGTTAATGCTTGTTAGCATTTCCGCGGCCAAAGACTGATACCAATAAATTCAGTAAATTTGTGACCCTCGGAGCGGTTCCCACCTATCCTAAAGGGGGAGCGCTATGCTTTCGCAAGGGGCAGAGCGACGTCTGGGTAGGAAGGTCTGTGACGCGTCTTCGTCTAAAACTGTATGCAATGATATACCAAGCAAGCGAGGTTCCCATGCTGCACCCGATTATTCTCGCCGGTACGCCCCTTCCGTCCAGCGTTGCAGAGTCTGACATGACCCCGTTGCACTTTGAAGACGCCCCAGGGGTGCCTAGCCGGTTTGAGCGGCTGTTGACGGCCCTGTCTGGCGATGTCTTTGCGCCGCCGCTGGTGGTCGCGACCCGGGACTGCGCCACGGTGGCCACACGTCAGGCGCAATGCGTTGCCGGCAGCAGCCTGATCCTGGAACCCGAGCAGCACAAACCGGCAGCGGCGGTGCTGAGCGCGCTCATGGCGCTGCGTGATCGGCCGCATGCGCTGGTGGTGGTGGCCCCGGCCAGCGCCGATTTTGCGGATGCACAGCAACTGGACACCGCCCTGTGCCATGCGATCCCCGCCGCCCAGCGTGGCGAGATCGTGATGCTGGGGCAGCGCCGCAGCCGCGCCTACATGGGGCACGGCCTGTTCGAAGTCGCAAGCGCGCCGCGGTCCTCGGCGCCGGTATCGGTGGACCGTGTGCTCACGTCGGACCGGCAGCCGATGTTGTCAGGCCTGTTCCACGGCAACCATCACCTCTGCGGGTTGGGGATCTATGTTGCACGTGTGGATACCTTGCTTGCTGCCTACAAGCGCCATGCCAGCCGGATTTTCCTGGCCGTGAAGAATGCGGCGCAGCGTGCCAGCCGTATCGGCGAGGCGACGCTGCTGGAGGATCGGACCTATCGCCGGATCAAAACGCTCAGCTTCGAACGGGCAGTGGCGCAGAAGGCGGATAACCTCGTGGCCGTGCAGCTGGATGTGAACTGGAGCGTGCATGCCGACTGGGATCGGGATCGCGACGCGGAACGGCACTCCGGTGGGCAGGACCTGTCCGCCTGGGAGGCGGACCTGGCCGCAGAACGGCAGGCGGCAGGCGCGCATCCCCACGCCGCGGACATGATGTCGGTTTACGCCAGCCTCGCGGAGGCTGAGGCGGGCGATGCACTGAGTGCCCACAGCGCTGAGCATGACTGGGGCCGCAAGGAGACACTGGCGATGGGGCCGGGGTTCTCGCTGCAGCGCTTGCTGGTCAACCCGGGCGAAAGCGTCGAGCTCTGCGCCGGAGACGGGGTCGCCGAGCATTGGGTTGTGGTGCAGGGGGCCGCCCTCATCACCCTTGGCAACCATGTCCGCCTGGTCTGGGAAAGCCAGAGCGCCCGCGTGCCCGCCGGTCGCTCGCGCCGGATCGAAAACCCCGGATCGGCACCGCTCCAACTGATCCAGCTGCATGTCAGCGCCCTGCCGGAAACGGCGCATGTCGCAGACCGCGCTGGAATTGTTCCCCCCGCCGGAGTTGCCTGACTCCCCCCCCTCTGATCAAGGCAACAACGGCACTCAGACGTCCCGCGCGCCCACGCGGGGCGTCTCTTTTGTTTCAGGCATCCCTGTCTGGCGTGCTGCGACGGGACGGGAAGGGGGAGGGCCGTGTGATCGGATCGGCACCGGGTCAAATCAGCCGGCGCGGCGGTGCCGACCGGGGCGCGGCCGAAGTATCCGGGGCGATTGGTTGCGGAGGCCCGGCGGTGCAGAACTTGGGTCTGCCAAAGCCTCTGACGGCGCGGTGGGGAAGCTCCCGCACGCGCTTGGGGGAGGGCGAGACCGATCCCTGTGGATGGACGCAGAACGCAAAACGCGCCCCGGCCCGAGAGGTGGGCGCGCAGGGGCGGGTTTCATCGGACCTGGATGTCGGTGTGCCGAAAGCGGGTGCGAGAGGAGACGCAAACGCGTCGCCTTCGATCAGAACAGGCCGGCTTCCTTGGCGGTGAGCGCCGCCTGGGTGCGGTTCTTGGCATCAAGCTTGCGGCACAGCGTGCGCACATGCAGCTTGATGGTGACTTCCTGAAGGTTCAGGTCGCGGGCGATTTCCTTGTTGGATTGGCCACGGCACAGACCATTCAGCACCTCGACCTCGCGCGGGCTGAGCTGCGCAATCAGCGGATGGGCCGGGGCCGCTGCCTCTTGCCGCATCAGCTCGACCGGAACATAGATTTCGCCCGCGCTCATGAAGCGCACGGCGTTGAGCAGCGATTGCGCCCCCATCGTCTTGGGCAGGAAACCGATCGCACCTGCATCAAGCGCTTCCTGGGCGGTGCGCGTCGGCGCGCTGCCGGAGAGGATGGCGACACCCCGGCCGCCATTTGCCTTGAGCGCCCGCTGCAACCCGTCCAGCCCGTTCATGCCCGGCATGTTGTAGTCGAGCAGAACCAGATCATAGGGTCCGTTTGCTTCGAGTTCCTGCATGGCGCGTGGCAGATCGGTGGTTGTGGTGATCTCTGCTCCGCCTTCCGAAGTCAGATAAGCGGAGATGGTGTCACGGACCATGTCATGATCGTCTGCGAGAAGGATACGCATATCGCCATTTAACCTGTTTTCACTGTTCTGATCTGACCCTACAGGCGTAAACGTTTCGAATCTATCAACTTCTGACTCATTTTCTGACTCAACGGTTGTGTTTGTATTCTGCATTTCGAACTCCTGAATCACCAAAACCGCTGAATTGTGGCGGGTGAGTCGAGTTTAATTCGCTCTCAAGAGGTCCGGGCCGGGGCAACCGGGTGCCTCCTGTGTGCGGCAGTTTACCGATATTATACGAAAGTCTAGCAGACTATACACAGGCGCTCATGTCCTCGCGGCAGGGGTGTGCCAGTATCCTCCCACGCCCGCTCTGGGTATGGTTTGCGTAAGGAGACACTTCATGAAACGCCTTTTGTCCGCCCTCATGGCGGTGTTTGCTCTCACTGTTTCCCTGCCGGTGGCGGCCGCGGAGGATGATATCGTGCTGACACTCCGCACGGACAGCGACAGTCATGAGTTCTCGATCGCCGACCTGCGCGCGGTGGGGGAGCGCAAGATCGAAACCACCACCATCTGGAGCGACGGCCTGCAGGAATTCGTGGGCGTGCCTCTCGACAGGCTGATGGCCCATGTGGGGGTCGACAGCGGTACCCTCGAAGCTGCGGCCGTGAACGACTATGCCGTGGAAATTCCGATGTCCGACGTGCGTCCCGGTGGCCCGATCATTGCCTATCTGCGCAATGGTGAAACCATGTCGCTGCGGGACAAGGGGCCGCTCTGGGTGATTTACCCCTATGACGATGGCGCGGAATTCCGTACCGAAGAGGTGTTTTCCCGCAGCATCTGGCAGTTGAATCGGATAACCGTGAAATGACCCGCCCGACATGCGGCGGAGTATAGGGAGAGCTCTCGCCTGTGACCCGCCCCTCGGCCCACACTTTGTACCGTCTGCTGCTGACCGGCGCTGCCGTGGTGCTGATGCTGCTGGCGGTGCAGGCCTTTCGGCTGGGCAAGGACGTGCAGACCCGGCTCGAGGCGCTGTCATCTGCGGCAACGGATAACCTGCAATGGACCTTGTCGCAGGCCGAGGTCGATTTTCTCAAATATCAAAGAGCCGCCGCGCGTGTTCAGGGCCCGTCGGACCTGCGCGCATTGCGCCGTCAATTCGACATCTATTACAGCCGCATTGCCACTTTTCGGGAAAGCTCCTCCTATGCGGGTATTCGCGAGACGCCGGAAGGCAGTGATTTGCTTGAGGGTCTGCGTCAGGGGTTGAACGAGCAGGCGGCGCTGATCGATGCCGCAGATGAAACCCTGTTGTCACGCATGGCAGAGCTGCGTCAGTTGATCCGCGACGAGGGCGACGATGTCCGCGATCTCGCCCTTATGGGCGTGGTGCTGCAGGCCGCCGCCGCCGGAGACGAGCGCGGCCGGTTGCACCAGCTGTTCCTCCGGCTGGCAGTGGTGGTGATCACGCTGACCTTTGCGCTCACCCTGACGGCGCTGGTGATATTGTTTCTCTACCGGCGGGGGCAGCGGCTGGCCCATCTTCAGGCGCAAGAGGCCGCGCGCACCGAGGCAATGGTCACCTCCTCGCTGGACGCCATCCTGATGGCCGATGAAGACGGCCGGATCACCGCCTTGAACGGCGCGGCGGAACGCATGTTCGATTACACGGTGGAGGAGGCCCTGGGGCGCCCCTTCCAGACGCTGGTGGACGTTGATCCAACCCTGATCGGTCAGGCGTCGGTGGCCGCGGATGCCGGTGACGGACGCATCCAGCTCACCGCTTATCGCAAATCCGGCGAGGCACTGCCGGTAGAGGTGTCGCTGACAATCAGCCGGTCGGGCGGCAGCCCCGTTCTGGTCAGCTATATCCGCGACATCTCAACACGCCTGCAGGCTGAAGAGGAACTCCGTCGGGCACGCGACGACGCGCTGGCGGGGGAGCGCGCCAAGGACAAGCTGCTGACGGTGATGAGCCATGAAATGCGCACGCCGCTGACGGGCATCCTGGGCTCTCTTGATATTCTTGAGGATGGCAACCCTTCGGCTGAGCAGGTACGGTATCTGCAGGCGATGCGGGTGTCCGGTGAGTTGCTGCTGCATCATGTCAACGATGTGCTGGAGCTGTCGCGCCTCGAGGCCGGTGCCGAACCGGAACAGGAACGTGTATTTGACCTTGAGGAACTGGTCGGCAGCATCGTGGACAGCCAGCAGGCCAACGCGGCCCGCAACAACAACGAGCTGAGCGTGTTTTGCAGCATCGGCACCCCAACCGGGGTGCGCGGGCGAACCCGCGGGCTGCAGCAGGTGTTGCTGAATCTGATCGGGAACGCGCTGAAATTCACCCGAGATGGCGCAGTCTCGGTCGATGTGTTGCGCGGCGAGGCGGATGTTGTGGAGTTCAGCGTCGCCGATACGGGCAAGGGGATCGCGCCGGAGGATCTGGAGCGCATCTTTGATGACTTCATCATGCTCGACCCCAGCTACAAACGCGGCAGCGAGGGCACCGGCCTGGGTCTCGCCATCTCGCAGCGGCTGGTGCGGATGATGGGTGGGGAGATCTCCTGCGAAAGCGAACCGGGCGAGGGCAGTATCTTCTCCTTTACGATCCCGCTCCCACCGGCGGAACTGGCAGAACCGGCCCAGGTTGCGCATACGCAAACAGGGCAGGAGGCCCGGAGTCTGCTGGTGATCGAGGACAATGACATCAACCGGCTGTTGCTGGAAAAGATGCTGACCGATCTGGGGCATCAGGTGGTCTCAGCCGCCGGGGGCGCCGAGGGGCTTGACCGGATTGCCGCGCAGCGTTTCGATCTGATCCTGTCCGATATCAGCATGCCGGACGTGGATGGCATGGAGGTGTTGCGGCGGGTGCGCGCGGAAAAACTGGCTGAGGGGATCGATCTGGTGGCGTTGACGGCGCATGCGGCGGCCGAGGACCACGCGCGGATCGTCAAGGCCGGGTTCGCCGAGGTTCTGACCAAGCCGATCAACCGCGCTGCTCTGGCCGATCTTGTGGCCCGGCGCGGGGGCGGCGCTGCCGTTGCGCCGCCGCAGCCGGACCAGGATTCGGATATTGCGCAGTTCGTCGAGGCCATTGGCCCGGAGAAGGCCCGACATTTTCTGGCAGAGTTCCGCAGCGACATGCAGAGCCTCAACGAGGTGCTCGGGCAGAGCACGGAACTCACCGAAGGCCACCGTCAGGAAGCGCATCGCCTGGCGGGGTCCGCGGCGGTGCTGGGATTTGCGGATCTGCGTGCATCGATGCTGGCCATCGAACAGGCGAATACAAACGCGATGCCGAACCTGGACGGGTTGCGACAGGCCTGGGAAAACGCGGACGGTCTGCTGAACCGTTATGTCGGTCGTTAGATGTCGTGTTGATGGCGCGTTGTGCCCAAGGCACAGCCACATGCGGGTCGATCCGTAGGATGTGATGGGATTGGCGGGCGGCGACAGAAATTTCGAGCAGGCGCCATCACTTTCCGGCATATGTTCGGTCGGAACGGCATGCGCTGAGCGACTGCCAGCACTTGACGGGACCACGCGGCAAAAAACTGGTTTCAAGCGCGTTTTTTCCTCTGGACGCCCCCGTCTGTGGCGTCTATATCCGCCCTCACACTCCGGCGTAGCTCAGCGGTAGAGCAGTTGACTGTTAATCAATTGGTCGTAGGTTCGATCCCTACCGCCGGAGCCAAAATTACCTAAAGTTTTGAGCACACAATCGCCGCCTTCGCAGGCGGTTTATGCGTGCGTGATTGCGCCTCATTTCAAGGCGCGGCCCAAGGCGCGGTGCGGATCCGTGTTTTACTAAAATACCGCATTTTGCGGTCCCTTTATCGCGCCGGCGGTCTCTCCCGACTTAACGAAATAACAAGTGTCTTGCGCAATGGTATCTCCGAACGATTTGGAGGGACACCATGTTCTTAAAGTCTTGGTTCCGGAACATGCCAGTGAAACAGAAGATCCTGCTTCCCGGGATGGCTGGTCTGTTGATGATGATTGGCGTTATCACGACGTTCTGGGCACAGCGCCTCTCGACCGCGCTTTATACCGGGTTCGAGGAGCAGGTCGAACTGACCGAAACATATATTGCCGCGCCGCTTGCGACCGCGGCATGGAACTATGACGAGGAACTGGCCAACACCACGCTGGCCTCCCTCGCCGAGCGCGAGACCTTCGTGTTTGCGCGTGTCGTCAGCAGCGGCGATGTGTTGTCCGAAGCCTTCAAGGGCGAGGAGATGCAGGAAGCCTGGACGCTGAAGGCAGCAGAATTGCTCGAAACCGGGGAAACCCGGCTGGTGGATGGCGACTTCACCTACTTCCGCACACCGCTCCTGTTCGAAGGAGAAGAAGCCGGTAACATGGTTTGGGCGCTGGACACCTCCATCATCGCCAATGAGATCATGCACGCCAATACGGTTGCGGCAGGTCTGGGATTTGCCATCTTTGCCGGTTTCTCCGTCATCTTCTACATGATTGCAGTTGCCGTCTCGCGTCCGATCAGCGACGTGGTCAACCACATCGATGCGCTGCAACATGGTGACACCACCCGGGATATCCCCGAAGCGGACCGCCGGGACGAAATCGGTGCGCTTGGCAAAGCGTTGGTGGATTTCCGCGACACCACAGCCGAACAGCAACGCATGGAAGAGGAAAAGCGCAAGCAGGACGCCGCCCAGGAACATGTTGTGACGGTGCTCAGCGACGCGCTTGGCAACCTCTCCACCGGCGACCTTACCGTGCAGATCACCGAAGATTTCCCCGCAGACTACGAAAAGCTGCGCACGGACTTCAATGCGCTGGTCAATCGCCTGTTTGACACCGTGTCCGCCGTGGTCGACGCCGCCGATAGCATTCAGAACGGCTCGACCGAGATCAGTTCCGCTTCGGACGATCTGGCGCGCCGCACCGAAAGCCAGGCTGCAACCCTGGAAGAAACCGCTGCTGCTCTGGATGAGCTGACCGCCTCCGTGCGTCAGGCTGCGGATGGGGCCAGCAGCGTGGCCAACACCATGGAAGAGGCAAAATCCGAAGCGGTGAACAGCGGAACCGTCGTCAACAGCGCGGTGTCGGCAATGACCGAGATCGAGCAATCCTCGAGCCATATCTCCCAGATCATTGGTGTAATCGACGATATTGCGTTCCAGACCAACCTGCTGGCCCTGAACGCGGGCGTAGAAGCGGCCCGTGCGGGCGAAGCCGGCCGTGGCTTTGCGGTCGTCGCCTCCGAGGTGCGGGCGCTTGCCCAGCGGTCCTCTGATGCGGCGATGGAAATCAAGACCCTGATCGGCGACAGTTCCAAACAGGTCGAACGCGGCGTGGATCTGGTCGGCAAGGCAGGTGAAGCCCTGCACAATATCGTCGAACGGGTCACGCAGATCTCCGGTCTGATTTCCGACATCGCCCAGGGCGCAAGTGAACAGTCGGCCGGTCTTGGCGATATCAACAGCGGCATGGTCGAGCTGGACCAGGTGACCCAGCAAAACGCTGCAATGGTCGAAGAGGCGACCGCCGCAAGCCATATGCTGAAAGCAAATGCCACCAACCTCGCGGAAATGGTGTCACATTTCAAACTCGGTGCCGGCACGCGCAATGTGGAACCTCTGGTGCCAGCTGCCGAAGAACAGCAGCACACAGCGCCCTCTGCGCATGGGGAGGATTGGGATTACACCCCGGAGCCCAGCCAGGCTGCAGTCGCAAGCGGTGGTGGCAGCGAAGCGACCAAGATCTGGGACGATTTTTGATCCGGATCTCAACGAGACCCTTTCATGAAAACGCGGCCCCTTGGGCCGCGTTTTTTTTCGTGCATGTCCTGATTGGTTGCCGTCCGCACCAGAGATCATGAAACGCAACTGTCAGCTGCCGCCGCGGCTGCCGGAGACCGGTGAAACATACGCGATGGTACGAAAACCTGGCCCCAAACCTCACGACGCAGGCGACTGCGCCTCTGATCTGGCCGGGCGACGGATTGAACCAAGTTGATCATGCGGGACGACGAGATCTGTCACGATGCACCAAAACCCCGCTGCGATCACATTGCGGAAACGCAGGTCGCGCGCTGATGGGTTTGGCAAAATACGGAACGGGCGCGTTTCTTCGTGACGACAGCGTATTAAACAAGAAAAATGACTTAGCGAACGCGCGCTAAGTCCTTGAAATCTTTGGCTCCGGCGGTAGGGATCGAACCTACGACCAATTGATTAACAGTCAACTGCTCTACCGCTGAGCTACGCCGGAGTGTGGGCGCCGATATAGACGCCACAGGCGGGGGCGTCCAGTGGGAAATGTGAAATTCTGAAAAAAATTCAACGGCACAGTTCGAAGATGGCTTCGCGCGCCAATGTCGCGGTCGGCCGCACCCGCCCGCGCTGATAGAGGTCAACGAGATGAGCCAGCACATTGCGTTCCGCCGCGGGGAGCAACGCGTCGGGGGGGTCGCGGTAGATGTGCCTGGCCAGGCTGGCGGCGTCGGCGGCGCCATGCGCAAGTTGTTCGAGGATGTCGGCCTCGCGCCCTTTGCGATGGGCAATCAGCCAGGCCAACCTCTCAGCGGGATCGTGCACCAGATCGCCGTGTCCGGGTAGAAAACACGTCCAGCGGCGCTGCTGCAGCCGCGCGCAAGAGGCCATGAAGTCCGTGAGATCGCCGTCCGGGGGCGAGACCAAGGAACTGGCCCAGCCCATGACGTGATCGCCGGAGAACAGCAGCCCCCCGATCGCGAAGCACAGGTGATTGCCGATATGACCGGGCGTGTGCAGCGCCTCGATCTGCCAGTCGGCACCTGCGATGATGTCGCCATCCGCCAGAGTATGATCGCAGACGAAACCGTGATCGATGCCCTCACCACCGCCGAGCATGCCCTCGGCGGCAAGCTGGGCCATGATCGCGCTGCGCCCCGTGGTGGCCGGGCCATGGGCATAGACAGGCGCGCCGGTGGCCTCCCGGAGCACGGCTGCCAGCGGCGAGTGATCGAGGTGGCTGTGGGTCACCAGGATATGGCCAATCCGCCCGCCCGGTTGCACCGCATCGAGGATGGCCTCCAGATGCGCGTCCGACGCCGGCCCGGGGTCGATCACCGCAATCTCGCTGTCGCCGACAAGATAGGTATTGGTGCCACGATAGGTCATCGCGGAGGGGTTGGGCGCGAGCAGACGGCGGACCCCGGGGGCCACCTCTTCGGGCACACCGGGTTTGGGGTTGAACCCGGTGTCGGCTTGCGGTCTGTTCATCTGGCACCTCCCGTATCGGAGCGCCGTTGCAATCGGCGCCCAAGCCTAGGCTTAGTCATGAAACTCTTACGTCTCAAATACTATCTCCCCAGAATGCCCTCGGGCATCTACGGGCGGGCGGCGCTGATCCTGCTGATGCCGGTGATTGCCCTGCAATTCGTGGTGTCCTTTGTGTTCATCCGGCGCGATCTGGAAGACATCACCCAGCAGATGACCTACACGATGGTGCGTGAGCTCACCTTGATCCGAAACGAGGTGACGCAGGCGGAGGATCGCGCGGCGGCGCTGGCCCGGCTCGACCCGATGATGGGGCCGTTGCAGATGTCGGTGCGATTTCTGGAGGCGGGCGCGGTGCCACCCGATCTGATCCATTTCGAGGATTTTTCGGGCCGGATCGTGCGCGCGACCCTGGCACAGAGCCTGCCGGAGTTCCTGTCGATCCAGCTGCCGCGGACGAAGGTGCTGCGCACGGTGGTCGACACGCGACACGGCCCGCTAGAGGTGGAGTTCAGCCGCCGACGCGTCAGCGTTGCCGCGCCGCACCAGCTGATCGTGATCATGGTCTTTTTTGGCATTCTGTTGGGCGTCATCGCCATGGCCTATATGCGCAACCAGCTGCGACCGATCAAACGGCTTGCAGATGCGGCCGAAGCCTTTGGCCGTGGGCGCATGATCCCCTATCATCCGCGCGGTGCAACCGAAGTGCGTGCGGCGGGAGCGGCCTTTGTCGATATGAGATCCCGGATCGAACGGCAGATCGAACAGCGCACGCTGATGCTGTCGGGGGTGAGCCATGACCTGCGCACACCGCTCACCCGGTTGAAGCTGGGCCTGTCGATGCTGGACGATGACGACGCCAAGCCGATGTTGCAGGACGTCACCGAAATGGAGAACATGGTGAATGCCTTCCTCGACTTTTCGCGCGGGGTGAGCACCAGTGCCATGGAGGAGGCCGACCCCTGCGCCCTGGTCTCGGAGGCGGTGGACAGCTGGACACGACAGGGCAAGAACGTGCTGCTGGTGGAGGCGGTTGGCAACCGTCCGGTGCCCCTGCGGGTGGCTGCGGTACGGAGGGCGCTCGACAATCTGATCTCCAACGCGGTGCGATACGGCACCCGTGCGCGGGTCTCGGTAGCGGTGATGCAGAAATCTCTGCGTATCCGGGTGGAGGATGACGGTCCGGGCATCCCGGATGATCTGCGGGGCGATGCAGTGCGCCCGTTCACCCGGCTTGATCCGGCGCGCAACCAGGATCGGGGCACGGGCGTCGGCCTGGGCCTGGCGATCGTGGCGGACATCGCGCGCGCCCATGGCGGGACCTTGCGACTGGAAACCAGCGAGGAGCTTGGAGGGTTGCAGGCGGACATCGTGATTGCACTCTGACCGCGCGGCGCGCCGCGAAAACGCGCCGAGGGCGGATGGGCTTTGACAGAGGGGGCTGCCCCCGCGTGGCGCGGTCGCGCCGGTGGGGCGTGCGCGTGTTTGTGCGGTTGTCAGGTCGGTGCCGTCAGGGCCGGTCGGGAACGAAACCGCGACTAAGGCGTTTCCGAAGCAACAGCTTCAAGGAGACAGCACATGGAATATGGTATTTTTGGCCTTCTGGTCCTGATCGCGGACATCTACGCGATCTTGCAAACCTGGAGCAGTGGCAGCAGCACCGGCGCAAAAATTCTCTGGACGCTTCTGATCCTGATCCTGCCCGTGCTTGGCTTTATCATCTGGTACTTTGCCGGTCCCAAGGGGCGCGCGCTCTAAGCGCAACTGCCCCGACAATCGGTTTCATCCGCACGAAATCCGCTGATTGCTGATCGCGTGCCGCAGATCTGCAAGGGTGTCTTGCCCTTGTGACTGCGGCGGGACGCGATTGGTATCCTCCGGATTTCGTGCTTTTTTGTGCCGGTCGTCCCGGTGGCGGCCGTTGGGGCACAACTGCGCATCGGTTGTCGTTGGCCTGTTTCGCAGGACGCAGGCGAGGTGACCAAATCGCGGCTGTCAATGTGCTAGGCGGCAGGGCGTGCGGCTGGGGCGCTCGAGTCCCCGAGAAAGGTGCCAAGAACGGACAGGGCGGGCACGTGATCGCACAGGGACTTGAGACAGACCAGAAGCGGCACCGCCATCAAAGCGCCCGCCACGCCCCAGACCCAGGCCCAGAGCACCACCGCCGCAAACACCGCAACCGCGTTCAGATTCAGGCGCCGCCCCAACAAGACCGGGGTCACGAACTGCCCTTCGATCAGAGTTGCCAGCAAATAGGCCAGTGGCGCCAGCACGGCATAGGACAAGGCGGAGAAGGTCACCAGCGACACCACCGCGCAGAGCACCACACCGGCAAGTGAGCCGATATAGGGCAGGAAGTTGAACAGGAAGGCGATCGCCCCCCAGACCACGGGTTGCGGCATGCCGATGATCCACATGCAACACCCAACCACGACGCCCAGACCGGCGTTGATAAGCGTCACCGACAAGAGGTAGCGCGAAATCCGGCGTTCGATGCTGTAGACGATCTGCAAGGCGCGGGTCTTTTCGGTCAGGCTGGGGAAGCTCTGCACGATTTTCAGGTAGAACATATCGTTGGAGGCCAGAAGAAACAGCGCCAGCACCAGCGCAACCATCGCGGTCGTGGCCAGCGTCACGATGTCAAGCGCGGTCGAGGCAATGATCCCCGGCTGGTCGATCGCCACCTTGATGACATCGGAATCTTCGGTGCTGGCGGCGATGTCTTCGACACGCTGCGAGGCTTCTCGGACTGTTTCAAGGGAGGAGGTGATCGCCCTCAACCGCTGTTCGAGTACGGCGCGCATGCGCGGCGCCTCATCGATCCATTCGGCGACCGGGCCGCTCAGCAGGTAGATGCCACCGGCCACCGTTGCCGCAACCGCCAGGACCAGCAAGCCCGCCGAGATCAGGGGCGGGACGCCGTGACGGGCGAGCCCTCGGGTCAGGGGGCTGAGCGTAAGCGCAATCAGCACCCCGAGTACAAAGGGGAGGATGACCTCCTTGGCAAAGAAGATCAGCGCGGCGGCGCAGATGACCACGATGATACCGAGAAAGTTCCGGATCAGGATCAGGTTGCGATGCGTGGCCTGCGTCGCGGCAGCGCCGGGTTGATCGAAGGTGGCGCTGGACACGGCGTGATCGGAGGCCGGTGAGGCTGTGCCATCCGGCGCTGGATTGGTGGGTTTCATGATCTGGTTCTCTCTCCCTGACGCAACGACAACGCAGCCCGCGCCAACTCGTTCCCGCGGCGCTGCCAAACCTTCACCGTGGTCTTGCTGCGATCTGTGTCACAGCGGTCTGACGTCGCCTTGCGCGCGCTGGCCGGGTGCGGGTTCTGAGCCGGTTCTTGCGCAGGACGGCGGCAGCCCGCGGTTTTTTTCAGGAACATTTTTCACCCCGTCCGGTTGGTTGGGGGAGTGTCGTCGCGACAGACCACTGCCCAATCAATGAGGAGAGTTCCAATGAAACATCTGTTTATTACCAGCGCCTTGCTGACCGTAACCTCGACCATGGCCGTGGCGGAAACAGGGATGTTCCGCGCGGAGAACGACCCGATGGCAATTCACGCATCCGAGTTCATCGGCCAGCGCATCTACACCAGCAGCGATGCTGTCGAACAGGACAGCTTTGCCGGTATCCAGGACGGCTGGGAGAACATTGGCGAGGTCAATGATATCGTGCTCAGCCGCGACGGGATGATCGACTCGGTGCTGGTGGACATCGGCGGTTTCCTCGGGATCGGCGAGCGTCAGATTGCCGTGGACATGGATGCGCTGAAATGGGTCTCTGACAGTGCCACGGCGGAAGACACCTCGGACTACTTCCTGGTGATGCAGGCCGATATGGCGGACTTCGAGAACGCGCCGGCCTATCACACCGATGCCCGTAGCACTCTGGACCAGGAGGTCGCGCAGGCCGCGGATGCGGTCGAGCAAACCGCCGACGCAACGGGAACGGCCATTGAGAACACCGCCCAGGATCTGCAGTCCGGTGCCGAAACCGCAGCCTCCGAAGTGGGAGAGGCGATTTCTGACACAACCGAGCAGGCACAGGACATGGCCGCCGACACGATGGCGCAGGACGGCGAACCGATATTGCGCGACGAGTATGAACCGGTGGTCGACAAGACCCTGACGGCAGATCTTCTGACCGGTGCCCGGGTTTATGACGCCAAGGACGAGTGGATGGGCGAAGTGTCCGAATTGGTCATGAACGACAAACAGGTCATCACGCATGCCGTTGTTGACGTGGGTGGTTTCCTCGGTATCGGCGAAAAGCCCGTCAAGCTGAGCATCGACGAGGTCCAGGTCATGACCGCAACCGATGGCGATGATGTGCGCGTTTACGTGCCGATGACCGAAGAGAAGCTGAAGTCCATGCCGACCTACGAGGGTAAGTAAGGCCAGCAGGCCCTGACGGATCCCCATCCGTGATGAGGGGCATATAAAACGCGGCCCGCCAGCCTCTGGCGGGCCGCTGACGTTATTGCCTGATGTTGGAACGCATCGGTCTTCCCGCACAGGCAAACGCTGCTGGAGCTACAGGGTGCCGTTTGGGGCTGTTGCAGCGGGGCTGTCGGGGACGTCTCGAAAATCTGGTAGGCCCGGCAGGATTCGAACCTGCAACCAAAGCGTTATGAGCGCTCTGCTCTAACCGTTGAGCTACAGGCCCACCTGGGCAAACTGGTAGGAAATGGCGCGGGAGAGGTCAAGCGGTGATTGCGTGCAGCCGGGCAGGGGGACGATTGTGGCGGATCTCCTGCAAGCGTTCGATCACGCCGTCGATCACCAGATCCCGCCGCCGGTCCAGGCCATGGCGCGAGGGATATACCGCAAACACATCCTTTTCCGGCGCGCTCCAGTGGGGCAGAACCTGTTCGAAGGTGCCGTCCCGAAGCATGTCCTGGACAAAGAACAAGGGCGCTCGGGTATAGCCTGATCCACTGCCGACCGCGCGCATGATCAGGTCCGGGTCATCGGCGGTGAACCCGACCCGGATCGGGGCCAGATGCTCGGTTCCATTGCGAGTCAATGGAAAGAACCCCTTGGTCTGGTCCTCGTGGTGCTGGATGAACTTCAGGTGCTTCAGATCTTCGGGGTCACTGGGCCGGCCTTTCTGGTCCAGATATTCCGGGGTGGCAAAGAGCACGGTTTCCAGGCTTGCGATGCGGCGGCCGACACCATCGGTATCGCCGAGGCGGCCGGTGCGGATCGCCAGATCATAGTTTTCGCGCACCACATCGACCAGCCGGTCCTCGATCCGCATGATGATGTTGAGGTCATCATGCCTGCGATCCAGTTCCAGCAACATGGGGCCGATCACCCCGCGCCCCAGAAAGCTGTTGACGCTGATGCGGAAATCTCCCGACAGGCTGTTGTGCATCTGATCCAGCTCTGCCGCCATGCGGTCAAAGCCGCCCAGAAGATCCTGCGCATGGGCATAGACCAAGGCACCCGAGCGCGTCGCCCGCACACCCTGTGCGGTGCGGTGCAGCAGCTGATGCCCCACCAGCGCTTCGAGCTGCTTGATCTGCTGGCTGACCGCGGACTGCGTCATGTCGCGTCGCTGGGCCGCCCGGTTCAGGCTGCCTTCGTCCAGCGCAACGATGAGGGTCTCGAGAAGTGACAGCCGATCCATGGCCCATCCTATCAGTGGTGCTAATACCCCATATTAGACGGTCCCCGCTATGGGATGCCAGACCAAAGCGATAAGGTCAGTGCAGCCCGTAATTGACGGGCCCAGGATATTGGAGCTTCTTATGACCCTTTCCCGCAGAACTCTGTTGAAAACCCTTGGTTTTGGTGCCGCGTCGCTCTCCCTCCCAGCGTTTGGCCGGCTGGCACAGGCCGCGCCCGCAGGGCCCGCGCCGGTCTTGCACCAGATCAGGCTGGGCGAGATGACGATAACAGCCTTGCTCGACGGGCACCTCGCGGTCCCGGCTGCGGCCTTCACCGGCTATGACGCAGCGCGCGCGGAGGAGACCCTGTCCGGCAGTTTCTATTCCGAAGGCCCGCAGGGTCTGGAAATTCCGGTGAACGGTTATCTGGTGGAGCGCGGCGGTCAGTACACGCTGGTGGACACCGGGACGGCACAGCTGATGGGGCCGGATCTGGGTGGCTTGATGGCGGCGCTGTCGGCTGCGGGTGTCGCCCCGGCGCAGATCTCCACCGTATTGCTGACCCATATGCACCCCGATCACGCCGGCGGCCTGTTGGCTGCGGATGGCAGCGCGGCCTTCCCCAATGCAGAGCTGGTGGTGGCCGAAGCGGAATGGGCGTTCTGGCATGATGACGCGATCATGGCCTCGGTCGACGAGGGCAGCCGTGGGTTCTTTCAGATGGCGCGCAATGCGGTGGCCCCCTATGCGCAGCGGCGCAAGGTCTTTGCCGGCGAAGGCGAGGTGCTGCCGGGCTTTGACGCCATGCCGCTGCCGGGACATACGCCGGGCCATTCGGGCTTCATGCTGGACACGGGCGCGACGCCGCTGCTGATCTGGGGCGATGTGGTGCACAGCACCGCGTTGCAATTCGCCAACCCGGGCTGGACCATTCCCTTCGACGTCGATCAGCCGCTGGCGGCAGAGACCCGCAAGGCGATGTTTGATCGGGCCGCTGCCGATCAGCTGTTGGTGACCGGCATGCACTTGGATTTCCCGGGGCTGGGACGGGTGGAGCGCGACGGTGCGGCCTATGCCTTTGACCAGGCGCCGTGGCAATTCGGGCTGTGATCTAGCGCAGAGCCGGAGGGCCGCCGACGACATCGGGTGGCCTTTCGGCAGCAACCAGCGGCTCGTAAAAGGGGGGGAGGGCACAGGAGCGCCCGACAGTGAGCCCCCCCCGGCCGTCCGGTGATTTTTTGCACAACCTTAGCGCGTTCGACTAAAATCCATCGAAGTATTGGTTCTGTCGGATGCCGCAAGTGACCGTATGCTGGGGGAATTGGCAAGCTGGGGCTTTCCACATCTGACTGAAAGCGGTAAAGGCAGCGCAACCTCACGGAAGGAGCCATGCGATGACCAGCGGCAAGAACGGTTTGACCTATGCGGATGCAGGGGTCGATATTGATGCGGGCAATGAGCTTGTGGACCGGATCAAGCCGGCGGCCAAGCGGACTGCACGTCCGGGTGTGATGAGCGGCCTCGGCGGCTTTGGCGCGCTGTTCGACCTGAAAGCGGCCGGTTACGAGGATCCGATTCTTGTCGGCGCCACCGATGGGGTCGGCACCAAGCTGCGCATCGCCATTGATACCGGTCTGGTGGATGGCGTGGGCATTGACCTCGTGGCCATGTGTGTCAACGATCTGGTCTGTCAGGGCGCAGAACCGCTGTTCTTCCTCGACTACTTTGCCACCGGCAAGCTGGAAACCGATGTCGCGGCGCGAATCATCGAAGGCATCGCCGAGGGCTGCGTGCGCTCTGGCTGTGCGCTGATCGGTGGTGAAACGGCAGAGATGCCGGGCATGTACCCCAAGGGTGATTTTGACCTCGCAGGCTTTGCCGTTGGCGCGATGGAGCGGGGCACCGCACTGCCCGAAGGCGTGAGCGAGGGCGATGTGCTCTTGGGGCTGGCCTCTGATGGTGTGCACTCCAACGGCTACTCGCTGGTGCGCCAGATCGTGAAATATTCGGGCCTTGGCTGGGACGGCGACAACCCGTTCGGCGAAGGCAAACTGGGGGAGGCGTTGCTGACCCCGACGCGTCTTTATGTGAAACAGGCCCTGGCTGCGGTTCGCGCGGGGGGCGTCAATGCATTGGCGCATATCACCGGTGGCGGCCTCACCGAGAACCTGCCGCGCGTCCTGCCCGAGGGGCTGGGTGCTGACATCGACCTTGGTGCGTGGGAGCTTCCGGGCGTCTTCAAGTGGCTGGCGGAAACCGGCGGCATTGAAGAGGGCGAAATGCTCAAGACCTTCAACTGCGGCATCGGCATGATGCTTGTGGTGAAGGCCGACCGCGCCGATGCGCTGACCGCGGTGCTGGAGGGCGAAGGCGAAACTGTCGCGCGTCTCGGTACGGTGACAGCCGGGGAGGGCATCCGCTATACAGGCGGGCTGCTGTGAGCGACAAGAAACGCGTCGCCATTCTGGTTTCCGGCGGGGGCTCCAATATGGTGTCCCTCGTCGACAGCATGCTGAATGACGCCGATCATCCGGGCCAGCCTTGTCTGGTGCTGTCCAACAACGCCGATGCCGGGGGGCTGACCAAGGCCGCCGCGCGCGGCGTTGCGACGGCTGTTGTGGATCATCGCCCCTTTGGCAAGGATCGCGAGGCGTTTGAGGTCGAGCTGGTAAAGCCTCTCCTCGAGGCGCGCGCCGATGTGGTCTGTCTCGCGGGTTTCATGCGGGTACTGACCGCCGGGTTTGTGCGCCAGTTCGAGGGGCGGATGCTGAATATCCACCCGTCTCTCCTGCCCAAGTATAAGGGCCTGCATACCCATGCCCGGGCGCTGGAGGCCGGCGATGAGCGGCACGGCTGCACCGTGCATGAGGTGACGCCGCTCCTGGATGACGGGCCGATTTTGGGCCAGGCGGAGGTGCCGGTTCTGCCCGATGACACGCCGGACGATCTGGCCGCGCGCGTATTGGTGCAGGAACATCGCCTCTATCCGGCCGTGCTTGCGCGCTATTTGCGCGGCGAGCACGACATTCTGCGTCTGAACTGACCTGCGCCCTTTCTTGCCGTTAGAGGGTTTGCAACCCGCTTGCACTCGTCGTATCAACGGGGAACCGAGCGGCAGAAACCCTTAATAAAGACCCATTTGATGAAAACTCTGACCACCACCGACGAACTGCGCGCCTTTTGTGAAGAGGCCGCGAAATATCCTTATGTGACGGTGGATACCGAGTTCCTGCGAGAGCGCACCTATTATTCCAAGCTCTGCCTGATCCAGATCGCCTATCGCGGTGATGGTGAAACGGATGCGGTTCTGGTCGATCCGCTTGCCGGGGATCTGTCGCTGGAGCCCTTGTATGAGCTCTTTCGCAACGAGGATGTGGTCAAGGTTTTCCACGCCGCACGTCAGGATCTGGAGATCTTCTGGGTGGATGCGGCCGTCTTTCCCAAACCGCTGTTCGACACGCAGGTCGCCGCCATGGTCTGCGGCTTTGGCGAGCAGGTGGGCTATGAGACGCTGGTGCGCAAGATCTGCAAGCAAGGCCTTGATAAGACGTCGCGTTTTACCGACTGGTCGCGTCGCCCGCTGAGTGATGCGCAAAAGACCTATGCGCTGGCGGATGTCACCCATCTGCGCCAGATCTATGAACACCTGCGCAAAGAACTGGACAAGACCGGGCGCAGCCATTGGGTCGCCGAAGAGTTGCAGGTTCTGACCGATCCCGCGACCTATGATATCCAGCCGCGCGAGGCCTGGCGCCGGGTCAAGACCCGCACCAATTCTGGTAAGTTTCTTGCTGTGGTGCGTGAGCTCGCGGCCTTTCGCGAGGAATACGCCCAGACCAACAATGTGCCCCGCAACCGGGTCTACAAGGATGACGCGCTTGTGGAGCTCGCGTCCACCAAACCGCGCACGCCGTCCGATCTGGGCGGCTCTCGCCTGTTGCTGCGCGAGGCGCGCAAAGGCGCCATTGCCGAGGGCATCCTCAAGGCGGTGGAGCGTGGCGTGAACTGCCCGCAGGACGAGATGCCGCAGCCGGATCGCTCGCGCGAAAAGATGCAGATCAACGGCGCGCTGGCCGATCTGCTGCGGGTGCTGCTGAAGGCCAAGACCGAAACCGCCGGTGTCGCCGCAAAACTGATCGCGCCCTCCGCCGATCTGGATGCCATCGCCGCAGGAGAGCGGGATGTTCCGGCCCTCAAAGGCTGGCGGCACGAGGTCTTTGGCGCTGATGCCATGCGCCTGTGCAATGGCGAGGTGGCGCTGGCGGCAAAGGGGCAGGTCGTAAAGGTCGTCGACCTCTGAAAGACCAAATCCAAACCGATGATAAAACACGCTTTCGCCCTGCGGGAGCGTGTTTTGCGTTGGGGGCAGGCGGTCGTCGATCAGCCGCGCCGTCAGAGCAGGAGTGCAGGGGCGGGCCGAAACCTAAGCCCCTGATACGAAAGGGATCTGTGTCTTAAGGCGGCGATGGGATATGCGCCCGGGGATGGGACCCTGCCGACCCGGCTCAGCGGCGGCTTTCGCGGGCGTTTTCCTTGCCGACGACACGGATGGTCCGCACTCCGGCCAGATCCTGGTTCGACAGGCTGACGGCGGCACGAATGGTGCGTGTTGCCTCGGTGCCGCGATAGGTGGCGCTCTTGGGATAGGTCACGCGGAAGGTGTACTCCAGCCGCCCGGCCTCCTGGATCTCCGACGGCACCAGCTCTGCCTTGTAGGCACCGTTGCGCGCGGCTTCGCCTTCGACTGTCAGGATCGCGCCGACAGAGGTGCGTTCGATCCGCATGTCCTTGATCCGCGCGATGGGCAGGCTGTTGTCCACTTGCTCCGCATCCTTGCGCGAACCGATCAGGTTCACCCGGTCCTCCTCCTGCGGGATCAGCGGGTTCAGGTTTTCGTCGGCTGTGGCCTCGACGCGGCTGTCGCGCGATTGTCCAAACCAGTTGCCGGGGTTGATGCGCGAGTCGCGCCAGCCGCCGCAGGACGACAGGACCAGAGTGCCAACCAAAAGGGCGCCGATTGTGATACGCATGAATACCTGCCGCAGTCAGAGTTACTTGCAAAACTGACTACCCGATTGAAGCGGCGTTGAAAAGCGGTTGAAAAGACCCCTGCGCTGGCCTAGGTCCGATCTGTTGCCACCTGACAGTAGGATGAGGTTTGACATGGCCAGTGCCGCCTTCGAGGAGATCGTCGAGGATTTTGAATTCTTTGAAGATTGGGAGGATCGCTATCGCCATGTGATCGAACAGGGCAAGGCGATGCCGCCCCTGGACGACGCCCTGAAGGTGCCCGCGACCAAGGTGGATGGCTGCGCCAGTCAGGTCTGGCTGCATTCGCAGATCGAGAATGGTGTCTTTCACTTTGACGGCGACAGCGACGCGATGATCGTCAAGGGGCTGATTGCGGTGCTGCGCAAGCTCTACAACGGATTGACCCTGCAAGAGGTGCTCGCGGTCGACGCGCGGGCCGAGATGGAACGGCTCGGGCTCAACGATCACCTGTCGGCACAGCGCTCGAACGGATTGCGCGCCATGATCGAACGCATTCGCGATACGGCCGCCGCGCAGGTCTGAGGCAGGTCTGAGAGAGCGGCGGCGTCAGCCGGTGCGGGGGCTGTGATCGCTGATCCTAGCCGGAGGCACCGGACGTCGGCGCTGCGCCCCAGTCTTTGAGCGTTGTTTCCAGATCGCCATAGCCGGTGTGACGATGGACGAAGTCCAGACCCATGCGGCGGGCGCATTCCTGTGCTTTTGCCACAAGGGCCGGATCGTTGACCTGGGATTGGTAGATCAGCGTCGTGTAATTGCCAAAAATCATGTCGCGCAGCTCCGGGTTCTTGTCGAGACCCATGGGGCGCCAGACGAAGGCATCGAATTGCTTGACCAGAAAATCGGTCAGGTAAAAGGCCGTGATCTCGCCCGCCTCGGCCTGTTCTTCAAAGCGGGCGTTGCCCTCGAAGAAGGCGTAGCAATGCGGGCCGGGGACCATCTCCACCCCCAGGTGTTCGCATTTGGCCTGCAGTTGGCCGCCCGTGCCGCAGTCGGCGTAGACGACATAGATTTGGTCGTAGGTCGCGCGGTGTTTTTCGACCGCGGCTTCGACATGGGTGATGATCTGGTCGGGATAAAGATGCAGTTTTGCCGGCAGGCAGGTCAGATCCATATGGTCAAGACCATTGGCACGCGTGATGTCGAGGATCTCGCGGGCGAGGGCGCCACAGGCGATCAGCAGGATGCGCCCGGTCTTGCGCTCCGGTGCTGCCAGCCCGTTCTCTGTCAGGCTTGTGTCCTCAAGAGAGGTGCCGCTCGGCAGGGGGAGGGCGGCCCGCTGTGAAAGCCGGGCCGCCCGGCCGCGTCGCTGGGACGCGGCAGCCATATCAGGCGTTCATGGCGTTGTGCTTGCGCGCCACATATTCCTTGGCGGTTTCCACCGCGACAGCCGCATCGCGGCAATAGGCGTCCGCGCCGATCGCCTTGCCGAATTCCTCGTTCAGCGGTGCGCCACCGACCAGCACGATGTAGTCGTCGCGCTTGCCCTGTTCGACCATGGTGTCGATCACCACCTTCATGTAGGGCATGGTGGTGGTCAGCAGGGCGGACATGCCGAGGATGTCGGGCTGATGCTCTTCAAGTGCTTCCAGGTAGTTCTCGACCGGGTTGTTGATGCCGATGTCGACCACCTCGAAACCCGCGCCTTCCATCATCATCGACACGAGGTTCTTGCCGATGTCGTGGATGTCGCCCTTGACGGTGCCGATCACCATGGAGCCCATGCGCGGCGCGCCGGTTTCCGCCAGCAGCGGCTTCAGGATCTGCATGCCGCCCTTCATGGCGTTGGCAGCCAGCAGCACCTCGGGCACAAACAGGATGCCGTCGCGGAAGTCTGCGCCAACGATGGTCATGCCGCCGACCAGCGCTTCGGTCAGGATCTTGTAGGGCGCCCAGCCGCGCTCCAGCAGGATATTGACCCCTTCTTCGATCTCTTCCTTGAGACCGTCGTAGAGGTCGTCGAACATTTGTTGGACCAGTTCCTCGTCATCGAGGTCTGCGAGGATGATGTCTTCTTCGTCTGACATATCTGGATTCCTTAGCTGGCGGGCGTACCCGGTTTGGCCGTTATTCTATCTTTTTGTGACAGAAACGACGGGGTGAACTGTTTTGATTGCGACATAGCCGCGTTACGAACCGACCTCTGGTGATGAAACCACCGCAGTCATGCTGCTGTTGCAGGTTGATTTTGTATTCTTTTCCGCAAGTGTTCTTTATTTGTTCCGCATGGCGTGTCATAGTCCCACTATGCATGGAAATGGTTCTCAAATCCTCAAATGTCGTAAATCTCGCGGTGCGCTCAGCAATGCGTCAGGACGCTTTGATCTGCAGCGCGAAGAGGTGGATGATGGGTGGAATCAGGATGTGCCGGAGCGGTCGGTCGCGACAGAGATTCGCCAGGAGATGGCGCGGAGCCTGATCTCCTACAACCGGTCGCCGGATCTGCCGTTCGACCGCTCGATCAATCCCTACAGGGGATGTGAACACGGCTGCATCTATTGTTTTGCGCGTCCGAGCCACGCCTACCTCGGCCTGTCGCCGGGGCTGGATTTCGAAACCAGGCTGGTGGCGCGTCCAAATGCGCCGGATCTGTTGCGCAAGGAGCTCTCTGCACCGGGGTACAAGGTCGCGCCGATCGCCATCGGCACCAACACCGACCCCTATCAGCCCTGCGAGCGCGATCATGCGTTGATGCGCGCCTGCCTGGAGGTGTTGCAAGAGTTTCGCCACCCGGTCGCGATCGTGACTAAGGGGACCCTGATCGAACGCGATCTGGACATCCTGTCCGATATGGCGGCGCAGGGTCTGGTGCGGGTCGGCGTGTCGGTGACCACGCTGGATGCGGATCTGGCGCGCCGGATGGAGCCGCGTGTCCCGGCGCCCGTGCGCCGGCTGGCCACGATCAAACGGCTGAGCAGCGCCGGCATTCCGGTGCGCATCATGACCTCGCCGCTGGTTCCGGGGCTGACCGATCACGAGTTGGAAGCCTTGCTTGCGGCCGGGGTCGATGCGGGCGCGGATGCCGCCAGCTGGATCATGCTGCGCCTGCCGCGCGAGGTTTCGGGCCTGTGGCAGGATTGGTTGCACGCCCATGTCCCGAACCGGGCGGAGAAAGTGATGGCGCGCCTGCGCGAAATGCATGGTGGGCGGGACTATGATCCGCGCTGGGGGCAGCGGATGCGCGGCGAAGGGCACTACGCCGAGATGATTGCTCGCCGGTTCAAACTGGCCTGCACCCGGCTGGGGCTGTCAGAGAAGGCCCCGCCGCTGCGATGCGACCTGTTTGCCCGTCCCGCGCAACCCGGCGACCAGCTCAGCCTGTTCTGAAACGGAAAAGACCGGGCAGAGGCCCGGTCTTTGCAGGTTTGTTAGGGCATGGCGTCGATGCGTCGGCTTAGCCGCGGCGACGGCCCCGGCGGCTGCGGCGCTCTGAGCCGGTATTGGCGCCGTCTTCGGTGCCATCATTGGTCGAGGTGAACGGGCCGAGAACGTCGACAATCTGCTCCAGCGTCGGACGGTCGCCGCGCGGACGGGTGTCGAGCGCCTCGCGCATGCTGCGCAGGTGCTCCGGCATGGTGCCGCAGCATCCGCCGATGATCTTGGCACCGGCATCCCGGGCGAGGACCGCATATTCGCCCATCAGTTCCGGCGTGCCGTCGTAGTGGATATGGCCGTCCACGTATTTCGGAATGCCCGCGTTGCCTTTGGAGATGATCGGCCGCTCGGTGCCCTGCGCGGCAAAGCCAAGGACGGTGCGCAGGATGTCGGACGCGCCGGTGCCGCAATTGGCACCAAAGGCCAGCGGCGGCACGTCGTATCCTTCGACCAGTTTGGCCAGGTCGGCGGAGGTGACGCCCATCATGGTGCGCCCGGCGGTGTCAAAGCTCATGGTGCCGCACCAGGGCATGTCGGCCAGTTTGAAGGCCTCGGCGGCGGCGGCAAATTCCTCCGGTGCGGAGATGGTCTCCAGCCAGAGCACGTCGACGCCGCCTTCCTTGAGCGCATCGGCCTGTTCGTGAAACATCTCGACCGCCACGGCATGGCTCATCTCGCCCACCGGTTGCATGATCTCGCCGGTGGGGCCGACAGAGCCGGCCACGGCGATCTTGCGGCTGGCGGTATCGGCCACCTCGCGTCCCAGTTCGGCGGCGATGCGGTTCAATTCGCGCACCCGGTTCTGCGCGTCATGCAGCTTCAGCCGCGCGGCGGTGCCGCCGAAGCTGTTGGTCAGGAACAGGTCGCTGCCCGCATCAACCGCACCGCGGTAAAGCGCCTTGATCTTGTCCGGCGCATCGGTGTTCCAGAGTTCCGGGGCATCCCCGGACTGCAGACCCATGTTGAACAGATTGGTCCCGGTGGCGCCATCCGCCAGCAGCACGTCGCGGCTCTGCAATAGATCGAGGAAACTGTTGCTCATCTTGGTATCCACTTGCCAGGTCTGCGTCAGCGGCGGGATGTGCCACCGACAGGATGGGTCCGTCTGTCACGCAGAGCGTTTCATCGCAACTGCATTTTCTTCAACATCAACATGAGGCGGATGCGAGGACTGGGGAGGCGTCTGCCATGTGATCTCGGGGCGCGCGGGACGGTGAACCATGCGGATCATCTCCGCCAGGGACAGGGCCATCTGCGGCCAGCTGGGGGCGACGACATAGCGGTTCTCCCAGCGCGGCACAAAGCTGGCCTTGAACCGCCGCAATCCACACTCCTCTTGGCGTGCAAATCGGTGTGCGGGGACCGCGGCCAGCGACAGGCGGGCGACCTCGGCCTCGCGCGCGGCCTCGATGGCGCTGTGCACCAGCGCGTGACAGGTGCCATCCGGAGCGCCGGGCAAATGCCGCACCAGATCCAGACACCATTCATCGGCGGCGCGATGGAAGGTGACGAAACCGATCAGCCGGTCATCCAGCCAGGCGAGAAAGACCATCTGTATGGCGACGTAGCCAGGTTCGAACTGACCCATCGTGGTGCCGCGCGGGCGACCGTGGTGTTGGGTCCAGGCGGCGTCCACCGCCGCCATATCGGCAAGCGGCAGGTTGCTCCACGCCGGTGTGACGGTCACCCCGGCCTTGCTGGCGTGGCGCAGTTTGCGGCGCAATTGCCGAAAGCCGGCCCCGGTCGGGGTGAATTCCGCAGGGCAGAGGATCGCATCCTGCGCCACCCGGAGCGTTTTCCACCCCTGGCGGCGGGCGCTGATCGCCATGCGCGCGCTGCATTTGTAAAAACAGGCCGCGGCATTGCGGGCGCGGGCGTGGCGGCGCAGGGCATCGGGGATTTCACCATGGCGCCCGCTCAGCGGGTCAAACAGCACCGCGGAGATCTGCGGCGTGTCCAGCATGGCCACCTGGTTGAGGCCAAAGGCCATGACATGGCCGCCGTTTTGCAGGATCACGGCGGTTTCGGCCTGCGGGCGGACAAAGGGTTGGCTGGCGGCGGGGCGAACATCCGACCCCAGCAGATCCGTGTCCGTGACGGCTGGCGCCGGCAGGGCGCGCCCGATCAGCCCGGGCCAGAGCAACACGACACCGGTCACAAGCAGCGGCAGACCGTAGTAGACAGCGCGGAAGGCAAGCAGCCCGGCCATCAGCGCAGCCGGATCGGACGCGGGCAGCAGGGACAACATGGCCAGTTCCAGCGGGCCGGCACCGCCGGGCGACGAGGAGATGATCGCCAGACCCAAGGCCACGAAATAGGCGGGCAGCAGGGCGCCGAGTGCAATTCCGCTGCCCTCTGGCAGCAGCAGCCACAAGGCGATGCCGGCGCAGGTCACATCCATCAGGGTCCAGAGGCCAAGCGCCAGGATGGCCTGTAGCGACGGCAGCCGCAGCTTCAGACCGCGCAGGCGCCATTCCGGGTGCAGGAAGCACAGCACGCAGCAAAGGATGGCCAGCACCAGAATGCCAAGCCCCACCGCCCGCAACGCCAGTGTGGCGCCGATCAACAGCAGGGTCAGCCCGCAGATCACCGCCAGGGCGGTCATGAAGGTGATGCCGACAAACCCGGTGATCTGTGCAGACTGCAGGGGCGACAGGCGCGGCAGCAGGCGCCAGCGGGCAAAGGACCCCGACAGCAGACCAAACCCCACCGCCTGCGAAAAGGCGATGGCCGCCATGCCTGCGCGGCGCGCCAGCGGGTCGGGCGTCCCGCTGCCCAGATGCCGATGGGCCACGGCATCATACCGACCCAGCGCCCAGAAGCTCAGCCCGGTGGCGACCATGGCGCCGATCCAGTTGGCGACAGGCACCTGCCGCGCCATCGACAGCAGATCCGGCAGCGCCGGCAGATCGGTATGGTCGGCCAGCGTCAGCAGGCAGGTGGCCATGATGACAAGCGTGGCGATCACGCGCAAAGCGTTTGCAAAGATCTGTTTGCGCGTGGAGCGTGGTGTCATCTTGGGCATCCGCCATGCTTGAAGCGTGCAGACCGTGCGCCAAAAACAAGCGGAGCGCGGTCGACACGAGGTCACTATCAGACGGATGTGCCGGGTATTTCCGGTCGGCAGCCGTCGGGATCAGGAGGTCTGAGCGGAGATTTCTTCCACCGCCTGACGCATGCAGTCCGCCATCTTGTCGCGGATCACGTCACGTGTGACCCGGCCATCCAGATCGCGGGCCAATTTGTCCAGCACATCGCTGTCGCCGGGCAATTCCAGGTCCGCCAGGATGACGGTCTGCGCATAGGCTTCTGCCGCCTCGTCTCGGTGCCCCAACAGATCTGCGGCCCAAAAGCCCAGCAGCTTGTTGCGGCGCGCTTCTGCCTTGAACCTCAGTTCGGCGTCATGCGCGAATTTGTTTTCGAATGCCTTCTCGCGGTCATCAAAGGTCGTCACGTCGGCTCCTCCCTCCCAAAGTGGTGATGCGGTCGATCCTGCGGGTCGGGGCCGTGCCGCTGCCGGACTTGCCCCGGAGGTCCATGGTAGCACATCGCACCGCATTCCGATTTCACAATCTGTGTCAGGGTGCGGCGTGCCATTCTGTGCACTGAAACCGCGGTCCCCGGGTCCCACCACGGGAGGCCGGACATCCGTGGACGTCCGTATTCGATTAACACCCAAACTAACGCCCGTTCTTGAACAAAGCGTCAACGCGAAGGGCGCAACAGGGCGCGAAATGGCGCAGAGGTGCGGAATTGCGTATATTTAACGCAACGTCAGATCCGCAGCCGCCCTTTGCCCTACGGGCAGGCGGGTGGGATCGGCGCCACGCTTGCGGGACCGTCCCCCTTGCACTATGAGAGCGCTACGGATCGGGGCAGATTCCCGGTGGTCCATACCGAAAGGCTCTCCATGGCGCGGCGCAAGAAGATTTACGAAGGCAAGGCAAAAACCCTCTATGAAGGTCCCGAACCGGGCACCATCGTCCAGTACTTCAAGGATGACGCCACGGCCTTCAACGCCGAAAAGCACGACGTGATCGAGGGCAAGGGTGTCCTGAACAACATCCTGAGCGAGTTCTTCATGCTGGGTCTGGGCCAGATCGGCGTGCCGACGCATTTCCTGAAACGCCTCAACATGCGCGAACAGCTGGTGCGCTCCTGCGAGATCATCCCGCTGGAGGTGATCGTGCGCAACTATGCGGCCGGATCGCTGTGCAAACGGCTTGGTCTTGAGGAAGGTGCGCAGCTGCCGCGTCCGATCGTGGAATATTGCTACAAGGACGATGCGCTTGGGGATCCGCTGGTCACGGAAGAGCATATCGCGGCCTTTGGCTGGGCCAGCCAGCAGGACATGGACGACATCCTGAGCCTGGCGCTGCGTGTCAATGATTTCATGTCCGGTGTGATGCTGGCCGTCGGCATTCGCCTCGTCGACTTCAAGATCGAGATCGGCCGCATCTATGACGGCGATTTCCAGCGCCTGGTGATCGCCGATGAGATCAGCCCCGACAGCTGCCGCCTGTGGGACATCAAAACCGGCCAGAAGCTCGACAAGGACGTGTTCCGCCGCGACCTTGGCAGCCTCACGGATGCCTATACTGAGGTCGCCCGCCGTCTGGGTGTCATGCCGAACAATCCGCCAGCGCCGGGCAAGCCCCAGCTGGTGAACTGAGAAATTTCGCCCGCAAGGTCTGCTCCGCCGGTCTTGCGGGTTTTTCAATAGCGCAACAGGGCAGGGCGCTGATGCTCCCGCCCGCAGGAACTTGAGGAAAGACGCGATGAAAGCACGGGTGCATGTGATGCTGAAGAACGGGGTTCTCGATCCGCAAGGAGAGGCCGTTCGTCACGCGCTTGGCGCGCTTGGCTTTGACAAGGTCGAAGGCGTGCGTCAGGGCAAGGTCATCGATCTGGAATTGGCCGAGGGTGCCACCGAGGCCGATGTGACCGAGATGTGCGAAAAGCTGCTCGCCAACACCGTGATCGAATCCTACAGCGTCGAGATCCAGTGATGAAAGCTGCCGTCGTCGTTTTCCCCGGTTCCAACTGCGACCGTGACCTTGCCGTGGCCTTTGAACAGGCCGGTTTCGACGTCTCCATGGTGTGGCACAAGGACAGCCAGCTGCCCCAAGGGGTGGACATCGTTGGCGTTCCCGGTGGCTTTTCCTATGGGGACTACCTGCGCTGCGGTGCGATCGCGGCACAGTCTCCGATCTGCAAGGCGGTGGTCGATCACGCCGAACGCGGCGGTTATGCGCTGGGTGTCTGCAACGGCTTCCAGATCCTGACCGAGACGGGCGTGCTGCCGGGCGCGCTGTTGCGCAATGCGGGACTGAAGTACATTTGCAAGACCGTGGACCTGACCGTCGCGACCTCTGACAGTGCCTTCACCCAAGGCTACAATGCCGGTGATGTGATCGGCGTGCCGATCGCGCATCACGACGGCAACTACTACGCCGATGAGGCCACCGTGCAGGCGCTCAAGGATCAGGACCGCATCGCCTTTACCTATGTGGACAATCCCAACGGCTCTGTCGCCGATATTGCGGGTATCCTGTCGGAAAACCGCCGTGTGCTTGGCATGATGCCCCACCCGGAACGGGCGGCGGATGAAGGCCATGGCGGCACCGATGGTGCGGCGATGTTCCGCGCATTGTCCGGTCTTCTGACGGACGCCTGACTTGAGCCTTCGGGGCGGTAAACCTACTGTTACGTCATGACTGCCCCCGAAGAGCCCACTGAACAGAAGACGCGGGCGCCCTCCGAGCGCCCTGCCAAGCGTCATGTGTCGCGCTCACGCACCATTTCGTGGCGCGTGCGCGTGGCGCTGGTTGTGTTCATGGCGATTGCCGGGGGCACGGTCTGGTTCACCAATACCACCCTGACCCACAGCTTTACCGAGGCCACCCGCAACCGTGCCGAATTGCGGCTTGCACTCTATTCCGGCAACCTCGTCAGCGAATTGCGCCGCCATGCGATCGTGCCGCAGCTGTTGTCGCGCGATCAGGCCCTGATCTCCGCCCTGCAAAGCCAGGATTTCTCGCTGTCCACGCAACGCTTGATCTCCTTTGTCGAGGAGATCGGCGCGGCGTCGATCACGCTGATGGATCGGGACGGGCGCACGGTGGCAGCCACGGATCGCATTCGTCTCGGCGAGGTCTATCGCAACGCGCCCTATTTCGTCGAAGCGATCCGTTCGAACTCCACGGTGTTTTCGGTGATCCCGCGCGAGGTGCGGGGCTATCTGTTCACCTACTCGCGCCGTCTTGTCGACAGCAGTGGCACGCTGGGTGTCATCATGGTCGAGGTCGACCTGCAGAAGTTCGAGCGCGCCTGGGCGGGGATTTCCGATGCGGTGATGGTCGCCGACAGCACCGGCACCGTGGTACTCGCCACCGAGGCGCGCTGGCGGGGCCTGTCCGAGGCTGAGGCGCTAAAGGAACAAACCCCCGAAGGCGCGATCCAGCGGGCGATCCGGGCCACTGCGGATTGGACCGCGCTGCCGACGGATGTCTACCTGCAGGGCGAGGCGGTGATGCGGCTGGAGACGCGGGTGCCGTTTCAGGGCTGGCGCATGATGTCCTACACCACCTATGATTCGATCCGGGAGCAGGTGAATGCCGTCATTGCCCTCGAAATCATGGGCTTCGCGATCCTGCTGGCGCTGGCCTTCTACGCGCTGAGCCGCAAGACCGCGCTCAGGATGGCATTGTTCCAGCGCGAGTCGGCGGAGCTTCGCGTGTTGAACACCCGGCTCCAGCGGGAAATCGCCGAACGCGAACGGGTGCAGGAGACACTTGCGGTGGCTGAACAGAGCCTTGCGCAAAGCTCCAAACTGGCCGCCCTGGGCGAGATGTCCGCTGCTGTCAGCCATGAACTCAACCAGCCGCTGGCGGCTATGAAAACCTACCTCGCCGGGGCGCGGCTGCTGTTGCAGCGCAACCGCCCGGACGAGGCGCTGTCCTCCTTTGGCCGCATCGACGACCTGATCGAGCGGATGGGCGCGATCACCCGGCAGCTTAAATCCTATGCGCGCAAGGGCGGGGATGCGTTCAGCCCTGTAAACATGGGCGATGCGTTGGCGTCCTCGCTGTCGATGATGGAGCCGCAACTGCGTCAGCGCCATGTGAAAATTACCCGTATACTTCCGGAACAGCCGGTCTATGTCATGGCGGACCGGATGCGGCTGGAACAGGTGATGGTGAACCTCTTGCGCAATGCGCTGGATGCCACCAAATCCGTCGATGAACCCGAGGTGGAGATTATCCTTGCCGCAGGGGAAACCGCGACACTGACCGTGCGGGATAACGGCGACGGCATTCAGGACTTCGACAGCCTGTTCGAACCGTTCTATACAACCAAGCAACCCGGCGACGGCGTTGGTCTTGGGCTTGCTATCTCCTCGGGGATCGTGAACGACCTTGGCGGTCGCCTCACGGCCCGCAATTCCGAGGCGGGCGGCGCGGTGTTTGAAATGCAACTGCCGATCCTTGTGGACGGCATCGAGGCCGCCGAGTAGGCGGCACGACCTGGAGGGCAACTTATGGCACAGGCCATGAAAATTGCGATTGTGGATGACGAGCAGGACATGCGTCAGTCGATCAGCCAGTGGCTGGCACTGTCTGGCTATGACACTGAAACCTTTGCCAGCGCCGAGGACGCGCTGAAGCAGCTGGGGCCGGATTATCCCGGTATCGTGATCTCCGACATCAAGATGCCCGGCATGGACGGGATGCAGTTCCTGAAGAAACTGATGGGATCGGACAGCTCCCTGCCGGTGATCATGATTACCGGCCACGGCGATGTGCCGATGGCGGTCGAGGCGATGCGCGTCGGCGCCTTCGATTTTCTCGAAAAACCCTTCAACCCGGATCGCATGTCGGAGCTGGCCAAGCGCGCAACCGGCGCGCGCCGTCTGACGCTCGACACCCGCGCATTGCGCCGCGAACTCTCCGACGGCGGCCAGATCATGAAGAAACTCATCGGCACCAGCCCGGTGATGGACCGTCTGCGCGAGGATATCCTCGATCTGGGCCAGGCCGACGGCCATGTGCTGATCGACGGCGAGACCGGCACCGGCAAGACCTTGGTGGCCCATGCGCTGCATGCGGTGGGCAGCCGCGCGGGCAAGAAATTCGTGCTGGTGTCCTGTGCCGCGCTGGAAGAAGACGCGCTCGCCAAACGTCTGTTCGGCCCGATGCAGCCCGAAGACAGCATGCTCCCGGCCGTGGAAGAGGCCCGCGGTGGCACGCTGGTGCTGGAGGATGTCGAGGCGCTAAGCGAAGCGCTGCAAGCCAAGCTGTTGAACTTCATCAACGAGCAGGGGATTCCGGGCGAGACGCGCATCATCGCGATCTCCAACCTGCAGGAGGCGGGCAAGACCTCCGAGGATGTGCTGCGTGCCGATCTCTTTTATCGTCTGGCCGCACTGCGGATCACCGTGCCGCCACTGCGCCAGCGTGGCGAGGATATCCTGACGCTGTTCACCCGCCTGTCCGAGCAATTCTCCGAGGAATACGGCTGCGACGCGCCACAGGTGACCGCGCAGGAGGCCGCGCAGCTGTTGCAGGCGCCCTGGCCGGGCAATGTGCGCCAGCTGATCAATGTGGCGGAACGGGCGGTGCTGCAATCGCGGCGCGGCTCCGGCACCATTGCCTCGCTGTTGATGAGCGACCACGAAGACATGCAACCGGTGATGACGACCGAGGGCAAGCCGCTCAAGGAATATGTCGAAGCGTTCGAACGGATGCTGATCGACAACACCATGCGCCGTCACAAGGGCTCTATTGCGTCGGTGATGGACGAGCTGTGCCTGCCGCGCCGGACGTTGAACGAAAAGATGGCGAAATACGGCCTGCAACGCTCCGACTATCTGGGCTGATGCCGGCGGCGTATCTCTTTGATATGGATGGGCTGCTCCTGGATACGGAGCAGCTCACCCTGGATGCGTTCCTCGATTGCGGGCCGGAATTCGACCTCGATCCGCATGAGATGCAGAGATTTTTCATGGGGCTGATCGGCACGGCCAAGGCGCAGGGCGAGCAGATGGTGCGTGAGTTCATCGGTCCCGAACGCGATTTCGAGGCGCTCGATCAGGCCTGGCAGCATCACAGCCAGAAACGCCTTGCGACCGGGATACCCATCAAGCCGACAGTCGCCGATACCCTTGCGGCCCTGCATGCGGACGGCCACGCCATGGCGGTTGTGACCTCGACCTTGGGCGACAAGGCGCGTCATCACCTGGACCGTGCGGGGCTGTTGCCCTGTTTTCGTGCGGTGATCGGCGGCGATGAGGTTCCGGCCAACAAGCCCGATCCGGCCCCTTATGTGCAAGGGGCCGAGCGGCTGGGGGCGGCACCGGGGGATTGTGCGGCCTTTGAGGATAGCGACCTTGGCATCACCGCGGCGGCGCGGGCCGGGTGTTTCGCCGTGCAGATCCCGGACCTGCGGCCCGTATCGCGGGCCTTTCCCGCGGTGGGGCAGCGCTTTGCGCCGACGCTGAAGGAGGCGGTGGCCACCGCACAGGCGCATTTTCAGCAGACGCGCCGTACGGTCAGCCCGGCAGAGTGATGCCTGTTTGCGGGCTTTTCGCGCCAAAATGTCGGATTGGGCGCGCCTGTTAATCTTGCCTTGGATATTTGCGGGCATGACTGGAAAATATCGTTCGCGACGGCCCCGGCGCAGAATGACCATTGTCATTACCTATCCACAGGCCTTATGCTGACTATACGAACACTGCATCTGACGGTGTTCCCACATGAGATTTTCTGTCCTCATGTCCGACCGGCCAAAGCCGGGGCAGGGGTGACAGACCAGATCGTCTCGCAGATTGCGAGGCAGAAGAGTGCCTGCTTTGACGCGGCCGTACCTCGGTCAGATCAAAGAGGAAATAACGGGCAGGGATCGGGATACTCCCACCTGTCGGAGAAGAACCGCGATGACGCGCGCGAGACTATTGAGCACAGAGACAGGTTTTCCGCACTTATGCCGGAAATCCCTTTTGTGCACTCCCTGGTCCGCCACGCAGTCGAAAATCGCCCTGACAAGACACCACCCACAACATGCACGTCCACCCGGACCCGGCGCGGGATCAGGGGCAATCGCCCCGCGTCCCATGCGCCCCGACCGGCGGCGGCCTGTGCTGGCATGGTGCAATCCAAGGACTAATGGCGAAGAAAATGCTGATCGACGCCACCCACGCGGAAGAAACCCGCGTCGTGGTGGTGGATGGAAACAAAGTTGAGGAATTTGACTTTGAGTCTGAAAACAAACGCCAGCTTGCTGGCAATATCTACCTCGCAAAGGTAACCCGCGTCGAACCGTCGTTGCAGGCGGCATTTGTGGACTATGGCGGCAACCGCCACGGTTTCCTTGCGTTTTCCGAAATTCACCCGGACTACTACCAAATCCCCGTTGCGGACCGTGAGGCCCTGATGGAGGAGGAGCGCGCCTATGCCGAGGCACAGCGCGCACGGGACGAGGAAGACGAAGACCCCAAGCCCAAGAAACGCACCCGCTCGCGCAGCAAGACCCGCGCCGAGAAGGCCAAGACGTCGGATGCGGTGGAAACCAAGGACGTCGCCGCCGCCAATGGCGAAATCTCCGGCATGGAGACCATCGACCTGACCGAGGAAGAGGTCGATCTTGCCGAGGTGCCGGAAGCGACCTCGCCGATGGAAACCGTCGCCGAAACCCCCGTGGAGGAGCCCAAGGGGGACGACAGCGCCGAGACCGCCCCGGCGGCCGAGGCTGACGTCGATGATGCCGCTGACGAAGGCGTATCCGCAGAGGCCGCGCCCGCTGAGGACGTCCAGGATGACGACACGGCGCCGGCGGCCAGGGACGACGCGACCGAGGACAAAGCCTCTGACGCGGCCGACAGGGATGACAGCATCGAGTCGGTGGCCGACGACGATGACCAGGAAGACATTCGCCCGCCGCGCAAGCCGCGCCCGAAGCGCTACAAGATCCAGGAAGTCATCAAGGTGCGTCAGGTCCTGCTGGTGCAGGTCGTCAAGGAAGAGCGCGGCAACAAGGGGGCGGCGCTGACCACCTATTTGTCGCTGGCCGGTCGCTATTGCGTGCTGATGCCCAACACCGCGCGCGGTGGCGGCATTTCCCGCAAGATCACCAATGCGGCGGACCGCAAGAAGCTGAAGGACATCGCGGCGGAACTGGACGTGCCGACCGGCGCGGGCCTCATCGTGCGCACCGCCGGGGCAAAACGCACCAAGGCGGAGATCAAGCGCGACTATGAATACCTGCAGCGTATGTGGGAGCAGATCCGCGAACTGACGCTGAAATCCATCGCACCGGCGAAGATCTACGAAGAAGGCGACCTGATCAAACGCTCGATCCGCGATCTGTATAACCGCGAGATCGACGAGGTTCTGGTCGAGGGCGAACGCGGCTACCGCATCGCCAAGGACTTCATGAAGATGATCATGCCGTCCCACGCCAAGAACGTGAAAAACTACCAGGATCAGCTGCCGCTCTTTGCGCGCTATCAGGTGGAGAGCTACCTCGGCGGCATGTTCAATCCGACCGTGCAGCTGAAATCCGGTGGCTATATCGTGATCGGCGTGACCGAAGCGCTGGTGGCGATCGACGTGAACTCGGGCCGGGCGACCAAGGAAGCCTCGATCGAGGAAACCGCGCTCAAGACCAACCTGGAGGCCGCCGAAGAGGTGGCGCGCCAGCTGCGTCTGCGCGACCTTGCCGGTCTGATCGTCATCGACTTTATCGACATGGACGAGCGCAAGAACAACGCCGCCGTCGAGAAGAAGCTGAAAGACAAGCTGAAGACCGACCGTGCCCGCATTCAGGTCGGCCGTATCTCCGGCTTTGGTTTGCTGGAAATGTCGCGTCAGCGTCTGCGCCCCGGCATGATCGAGGCAACCACCGCGCCGTGCCCGCATTGCCATGGCACTGGCCTGATCCGCTCGGATGACAGCATGGCGCTGTCGATCCTGCGCCAGATCGAGGAAGAGGGCACCCGCCGTCGCTCTCGCGAGGTGCTGGTGAAATGCCCGGTGGACATCGCCAACTACCTGATGAACCAGAAGCGCGAGCATATCGCGCAGATCGAGGCGCGCTATGGTCTGTCGGTGCGTATCGAAGGCGATGTGACGCTGGTCAGCCCCGATTTCTCGCTTGAGAAGTTCAAGACCGCCTCGCGCGCCATTCCTGCGGTGACCAGCCCGGTGGTGTCGGTCGACGCCTCCATCATGGATCAGATCGACGCGGTGGAAGAGGTTGCCGAAGCGGTCGTCGAGGAGGCTCCGGCCCCCGTTGAGGCCGAGGAGACCGAAGGCGAAAGCAAACCCAAGCGCAAGCGTCGTCGCCGTCGCCGCAAGAAGTCCGGCAATGGTGAGAACGGTCAGGACAACGGTGGCAATACCGCGTCCGAGGCTGCGGCACCTGAGGAGACCAAAGAGGCCGAGACCGCTCAGGACGCAGAGGCGAAAACTGACGCCAGCGCAGAGCCCGCAGCGGAGGCTGAGGGCGACGCCGAGGCGGAGCCTAAGAAGAAGAGAACCCGGACCCGGACCCGCAGCCGCTCGCGCAAAAAGGCGGATACGGAGCAGGTGACAGAGGCGGAAACCCCCGCCGAAAGCGACGCATCCGAAGCGGCTGAAGCGGGTGCAGAACCCGCCGCGGTCGAGGCCGCTGCCGATGTGGTCACGGAGGCCGCCGACGTGGATGCGCCGGAAGCCGATACCCCCGAGGCAGCCCCCGCACCGGCGGCGGAAGATGCCGCGCCCGTCGTCGCTGAGGCAGAGGCTGACACGCCTCAGCCAGAAGCGGAACAGGCGGCGTCTGAACCCGAGACGACCGGCGAGGAGGCTCCTGCTGCGGCGCAACCGACGGAAGACGCCCCTGTTGAGGCACCTGTCGAAGAGGCCCCGACCGAGGAGAGCGCGCCAGAGCCCGAACCCGAGCCGGAGCTTGTGACAGCGGAGTCCGAGCCGGAACAGCCTGCAAAGCCCAAGCGGCGCGGCTGGTGGTCGGTCGGTCGCTAAGACCAGAGGACAAAACACAAAAGGCGGCCCTCAGCGGGTCGCCTTTTTCATTTCAGGGGGGGCATACAGCGGCGCGGACAGGGATCTGCGGCAGCGGGACTGGCCCGTGTCAGTCTGCGCCCTTGCGGATCAGATAGATCTGGTGCGCGCCGGCGTCTTCCATGCCCAGAAACCCATGCCCGGCCTCGGTGCAGAAATGCGGCACATCGACGATCGCCGCCGGATCATCGGCCAGAATGCGCAAGACACCCCCCTTTGCCAGGGGCTCCAGGCGTTTGCGGGCTTTTAAAACGGGCAGCGGGCAGAGGAGGCCGATGGCGTCCAGCGTGGCGTCAAAATCTGTCATGCCTTCCGAGATAAGCCGCGTGTTACAGCCTGTCCACAAGGATGTGACAAGCCGTGCAGGTGACGCCGCGAATGGCTTCGACTATGCAGGCGCTATGTTTGGAATCGAGATCATCGACGCGAGCCTTCTGCCCGCCATGTTCGTGGCCCTTGTCGGGGGCATCATCAGCTTTCTGAGCCCCTGCGTGCTGCCGATAGTGCCGCCCTATCTGGCCTATATGAGCGGTGTCACCATCGGCGAGATCCAGGGCACGGCGGCGGCGCGGCGCAAGGCGATTCTGGCGGCGGTGTTCTTTGTCATGGGGCTGTCGACGGTGTTCCTGCTCCTGGGCTTCACGGCCTCTGCGTTTGGGGCATTTGTGCTGCAAAATCAGGAGCTTTTCGCCAAAGCCTCGGGCGTCGTTGTGATCGTGTTCGGGCTGCATTTCCTGTCGGTGTTCCGTATCCCGCTCCTGGATCGTGAGGCCCGGATGGAGACCGGGGAATCCGGCGGTTCGGCGCTTGGTGCCTATGTTCTGGGGCTGGCTTTTGCCTTTGGCTGGACGCCCTGTATCGGCCCGCAACTTGGCGCGATCCTGTCGCTGGCGGCCTCCGAGGCCTCGGTCAGCCGGGGGACGATCCTGCTCGGCGTCTATGCGTTGGGGCTTGGGGTGCCGTTTCTGCTGGCTGCGGTATTCCTCAACCGCTCCATGGTGCTGATGAACCGGATCAAACGTCACATGGGATTGATCGAGAAACTGATGGGCGGGTTGCTGTTGTTTGTTGGATTTATGCTGGTGACGGGATTGTTCACCAGCTTCTCGTTCTGGCTGCTGGAAACCTTCCCCGCGCTTGCCACGCTCGGCTGATCCGCTGCACGCACCGTCTTACGCTGCGCGTAAAGCTGCGCTAGGCTCATGGTCAAAAGATCGGGGCAAGAAGATCGGGCATGAGCAGCAACTCCAGCACAAGACCGGTGCGCCGGCGTCGGGTGTTCTACATTCCGGGCTATGATCCGTTCCACCCGCGCCGGTACCGCGAGCTTTATCGCAGCGAGGGCGCAGAACAGGCGCAGATTTCCGGCTATGCACTATCGCTCAGCCCGAAGACGACCGGGGGGCCATTTGGCTGGCATGTCTCGGCCGAGATTGAGGGCGCGCGGGTCGAGACGGATATGGAGGTTCTGGTCTGGTCGGATCTCGTCAAACACAGCATGAACAGCTCGATTGTTGCCACCTATTGGCAACTTCTGCGTACGGCCTGGATTTACATCGGCTCCGGTGCCTTGTGGCGACTGATGCATTTGCGCAAAGGACCGGTAATCGCCGCGCTTTATCCGGTGGTGATTTTGCTGCTTCAGGCGGGACTTGCGGCGCTGCTCGGGGTTGGGGTGGCATCTGGGCTAGGGGTTCTGGCGGGGCTTGTGGCGATGCCGGAATTGGTACTGCGCGCCGCGCAGATCGTCGCAGGCGCAGGGGCGGCTGTGGCGCTTTTGATGGCGTTCAAATCCCGCGACAATAAGCTCTTTGTTTATTATCTGATGCATGACTACGCCTATTCTGCGGGCCAGCGCGGCGCTCTTCCGGCGGAGCTTGAGGCCCGCATGCAGGCGTTCACCGCTGCCATTCACGCCGCACTGGAAGAGAACGCGGTGGATGAGGTTCTGGTTGTAGGGCATTCGTCGGGGGCGCATATCGGCGTCTCTGTGCTGGCGGATCTTCTGCACGCGGGCCTGCCGGAGGAACGCCCCGCCCTGAGTTTCCTCACGCTGGGGCAGGTGGTGCCAATGGTCTCCTTCCTGCCGCGTGCCACGCGCCTGCGCCGGGATCTGCAAGAGATGTCAGAGCAGGAATTGATCCCCTGGTATGATGTCACCGCCCCCGGCGACGGCTGCGCCTTTGCGCTTTGTGATCCCGTTGCGGTGACGGGCGTCGCCACACAGGCGCAGCGTTGGCCCATCGTGTTTTCTGCAGCCTTCACCCAGACGCTTAGTCCCGCGCGCTGGAAGGCGTTGAAACGGCGCTATTTTCGGCTGCATTTCCAATATCTCTGCGCGTTCGACCAGCCCAAGGATTACGACTATTTTCGCATCACCGCCGGACCTTTGACCCTTGGAGAGAGGTTGCGCGACCGGGGGCATTCCCGGTCACGACTGGCAGACCCTGTGAGCGGGTATCGCTCCATGAGTGAAAGATGAGCGTGCTGCCCCCCAAACCTCCGGCGCGTCCGGACAAAGTCTCGCTCTGGCGGTATCTGAAGCTGTTTCGCGCCGATATCCTGTCGGCCCAGCCGCAGCGGCTTTATCGCGCGTGGATGGCTGAGTTTCGCACACCGTTCTTTCGCTCCTTTCTGGTGAACCAGCCGGAGCTTCTGGATGTCCTGTTGAAACAGCGCCCGGATGATTTTCCCAAATCTGATCGCGTGGGCGAGGGGCTGAGGCCGCTTTTGGGAAACTCCGTCTTTCTGACCAATGGCGAAACATGGAAACGGCAGCGGCGCATCATTGATCCGGCATTCGAAGGCGGGCGGCTGCGCGAGACGTTTCCCGCGATGCATGCCGCAGCCGAGGCAGGTGTTGCGCGCCTGTTGCCACGCGCGGATGGCACCCCGCTGGAGATTGAGGCCGAGACCTCGCATATTGCGGCAGATGTGATCTTTCGCACCCTGTTTTCCATCCCGATCGAACATGAGGTGGCTTCTGAGGTCTTTGCCCGCTTTCGCGCCTACCAGCAGGCGCAACCGATCCTTAATCTTGCGGCCTTTGTGCCCGTGCCGCGCTGGATGCCGCGTTTCTATCCGAAAGGCACGCGCACAAATGCCGCCCACATTCGCCGCCTGATCTCTGATCTGACACACGCGCGTCTGGCCGAGATCGAGGCCGGAACCGCCCCTGATGACCTCGCCACCAAGATCATGACGACGCGTGACCCGGACACGGGCGCTGGTTTTGATGCCGAGGAAATGGTCGATCAGGTGGCGATCTTCTTTTTGGCGGGGCATGAAACCAGTGCGTCGGCGCTGGGGTGGGCGCTCTATTTGATGGCACTTTATCCAGAGTGGCAGGACAAGCTGGCGGCAGAGGTCGCGGAACACGGCACTGGGGATTTTGCGGCGGTGTCTCGGTTGCGCCTGACGCGGGATGTGTTTCGCGAGACACTGCGCCTCTATCCGCCGGTGCCGATGATGGTGCGTGAAGCGCAATGCCCGGAGAGGTTCCGTGACCGTGAGGTGCCAAAAGGATCGCAAATGGTGCTGAGCCCGTGGCACCTGCACCGGCACGAACGGCTGTGGGAGCGACCGGATGACTTTGATCCCGGTCGCTGGCAGACCGAGAATGGCAAGACCTGCGCGCGGAACGCCTATATGCCATTCTCAGCCGGGGCACGGGTCTGCACAGGCGCAGGATTTGCGATGGTTGAGGGCGTCTTGATCCTCGCCCAGCTGCTGCACCGTTTTCGCGTTGAGCGCGTGGAGGGGCGTGACCCGCAGCCCGTGGCCCATCTGACAGTGCGCTCGCGCAATGGGATCTGGCTGCGTCTCACAGAGCGTTAGCTGTCAGCCTCGGCCTTCAGCGCCATGAGCACATAGAGGCGAATAGCAGAGGCCAGACCGCAATCGGTGCCGCGCTGTTCGTCAATGTCGGCGGCCAGTTCATTGATGGCGCGCCCCTCTGTTGCGGCAAGGCGTCGGAATTCAGCCCAGAAAGCATCCTCCAGCGAGACCGAGGTGCGATGGCCCCGCAGGGTCAAAGAGCGTTTCTTCGGGCGCTCGCCAATCATGGGTCAGGCCCGCAGCAAACGGGCTTCGCGCACGCTCACCGCAGGGTAGCAGGTTGGCCCGTAGGCGCGCAGATCGGTCGCCAGCTCGGGAAAGATCTGGAACAGTTCCTGGCGCACCGCGTCCTCCGCCGCGCTCAGTACCCATTCGCCGGGATGGTAGCTTTCTGAAAACAGCCCGTCGACCTCGATCACCTCGTGCTGATCGAACAGCAGATGCACGTAAGTCACCGGTGCACCGCTCTGATCCTGATAGACGGAACGCCCGTTCACCAGACCCTTTGCCGGCGCGAGAATGGCGCTATCGGCAAAGAGCAATGCGCTCATGTGGCTCTCGATCAGCATGCGGTGCTGTGGCGAGACCTTCATCCGTCGCTGAGGGCATCCGGGCCCCAGCGCATTTCGTTCGAACACGATGGGGGCCAGATGAGGCTGATCCGCGATCATGGGGCGCGACAGGGTGCGGCGGTGGATCCAGCGGATCGGCTGGTAGCCGCGATCACGGGTCAGCACGTAATCCCCCACCGCAAGCGTCCGGATGCGCTGGGGGCCCTTGGGGGTGGTGACCTGCGAATTGGGTGTGAAACACACCACGACGGCGCCTTCGATTTCGGAATATTCGCCAGGATCGGTGGCATCCTCTCCGACATATTGCGGATAGAGATAGCGATAGTAGCCGGTCAGCTCGTCATCATTGATGACATTGTGGCTGGTATAGCTGTAATCCACATCGCGCAGCAGCGGGGCGCTCGGCAGGTAGCCGACGAAATCACCTCCGCTTTCAAGCACATAGACCTGGATCTCACTGCCGTCGTCGCCGGTCAGCGTCAGCTGGCTTTCGGCATAGATACGGTCGTTGAAGACAAAGCTGCCGTCGACATTGGCGAGGGTGGTGCCATCGCTCTCATACACGGTGCCGCGCTGGTTGCCGTCGGCGCCGGTTTCGTCACTGGTGAAATCCCCGTCGAGGGTGGCGTCATTGTCCTGCAGAGTGACAACGCGGCGGTCTTCTTCGGTGTCGTAGTTCGGGTCCAGACGCACGGTGCCGCCGGAAAAATCCAGCGCATCCGCCGTGTAGACGAAGTAGGTAAATGTGGGCATGCCTGTGATGCCTCCGTGGAACCGATGCTGCTCGACAGTGAGTGGGCCTTGGGGCCTCTTGCGAAGAGATTATGCGTTTGATCGGGCCAAAGGTAAAGAAAGGATGAACAATCCGCACCGACTCCGGCGGGAAACGGCAGGCGGTGTTGCAGAGACGCAAAGCGGTCAGGCTGTCGTCCCCTGTGGCGATGCGCGCTTAGTCGTCCAGTTTATGGCCGTCCTGTCGGGCCTGGTCGCGGCTCAGTTCGGCCTTGTCGCGGGCCTTTTCGGCTTTGCTGCGCCCAAATTTCACAGCATTCTGATCCGCGCGGGCCTTTTTCTCGGCCCGCGCTTTTTCTTTCCGAAACCGGTTCAGGTTGACCGGCTTTGCCATCACTTGGCCTTGGGGCCGATCATCTGCTCGGGGCGGACAACCTTGTCAAAGGTCTCCTCGTCCACAAAGCCGAGTTTGATCGCCTCTTCCTTCAGGGTGGTGCCGTTCTTATGCGCGGTCTTGGCAACGGTGGTGGCGTTGTCATAGCCGATGGTGGGGGCCAAGGCGGTCACCAGCATCAGGCTTTCCTTCATCAGCTTTTCGATGCGCGGCTCGTTGGCCTGGATGCCGTTCAGCATCCGCTCGGTGAAGCTGTCCGCCGCGTCGCCCAACAGCTGAATGGACTGCAGCAGGTTATAGGACATCATCGGGTTATAGACGTTGAGTTCAAAGTGACCCTGAGAGCCTGCGAACTTGATCGCGGCGTCGTTGCCCATGACATGAGCTGCCACCTGTGTGAGCGCCTCGGCCTGGGTCGGGTTCACCTTGCCCGGCATGATCGAGGAGCCGGGTTCGTTCTCCGGCAGGATCAACTCGCCCAGACCGGAACGCGGGCCGGATCCAAGGAACCGGATGTCGTTGGCGATCTTGTAGCAGCTGCCGGCGATGGTCGCGAGGGCGCCGGAGAGGAACACCATCGCATCATGCGCGGCGAGGGATTCGAACTTGTTGGGCGCGGTCACAAAGGGCAGGCCGGTGATTTCGGCCATGTTTGCCGCGACTTCCTCGCCCCAGCCTTCCACGGTGTTGAGGCCGGTGCCAACCGCGGTGCCGCCCTGTGCCAGTTCATAGATGCCGGGCATTGCCGCCTCGACACGGGCCAGACCCTGACGGATCTGATGCGCGTAGCCGCCAAATTCCTGACCGAGCGTCAGCGGCGTGGCGTCCTGCGTATGGGTGCGGCCGATCTTGATGATGTCTTTGAATTCCTCGGCTTTGGCCTCGAGCCCTTCGGCCAGCTTGGTCAGGCCCGGCACCAGCACGTCACGCACCGACATCGCGGTGGCGATGTGCATTGCGGTCGGGAAGGTGTCGTTGGAGGACTGCCCCATGTTGCAGTGGTCGTTCGGGTGCACCGGATCCTTGGAGCCGATCTCGCCGCCGAGGATCTCGATCGCGCGGTTGGCGATCACCTCGTTGGAGTTCATGTTGGACTGGGTGCCGGACCCAGTCTGCCAGACCACCAGCGGGAAGTTGTCGTCGAACTTGCCTTCTATCACCTCACCGGCAGCCTGAATGACCGCATCGCCGATTTTGGCATCCAGCTTGCCGGAGGCCTTGTTGGCCATGGCGCAGGCTTTCTTGATCACGCCCAGCGCGCGCACGATGGCGACGGGCTGTTTTTCCCAGCCGATCGGGAAGTTCATGATCGAACGCTGAGTCTGTGCCCCCCAGTATTTGTCGGAAGGGACCTCAAGCGGGCCAAAGCTGTCGGTTTCGGTGCGGGTGTTCGACATTGTGTCTGTCTCCGTCGCTGGTTCGGCCACTTGGCGCATGCAAGTGGTATACTGATGTATGCCGTTTACCCGGGCTGGCCGCCTGACGCAATTGTTCTGCGTGGTGATGCCCGGAGCATCGGGTCCTCAGCGGTCGGTATACTGCCGCAATTCCGCAAGTGCCATTGCCAGTTTGGGCAAGATGCATAGATTACATCAAAAGAGAGTCGCCAGACCGCCATTCAACAGGAGCTCGAACCCGCGATATGCACAGTATCACCATCCGCCGCACCAGGGCCCTGCCTGACATGACACGTCTCTTGCTGTGGGGCCTTGCCATTCTTGCGGCGGTGGTGCTGGCAACGCAGGCCGCCTATGCCAACGCTGACCTGCGGCGGTTTGTCGGCAAGTATTCCGGCAATGCCGAGGTCGAGCAACTGGATGGGTCGATCGAGCAACGCGACATGAGCGTCACCATCGGTGAAACCTACAATGGGTTCGAAGTGCAATGGAGCACCGCGATCCGCCGGGCGGACGGGCGCAAAAAGACGAAGTCCTACGAAATCGAGTTTCAGCCGACCGAGCGACGGGGCGTGTTTGCAGCGGCGATGAAGACCAATGTGTTTGGTCACACCGTGCAGATGAACCCGATGAAGGGCGAACCCTTTGTCTGGGCGCGGGTGATTGATGATACGCTTACCGTGTTCTCGCTCTATGTGGCGGAAAACGGCGACTACCTGATGCAGCAATATGACCGCACCCTTGCAGATGGGGGCTTGAGGCTGGATTTCTCGCTGCACCGCAACGGCCTGCCATCGCGCACGGTCTCGACCTTCCTGACCCGCGAATAACCCGGCGCGCGGTGATCCGACCGTCATTCAAAACGGCGCCGCGGCCTATGGCCGGGCGCCGTTCTGCATTCGTTGGGCGGCGCGCGCGGGGGCGGCGCCTCGACACTGACTATTTGCGAAAACTGTCGAGGGAGACCACATCGGCATCCTTCTTGGTGTCGGACACGTCTTCCTCCTCATCATCGGGCAGGTCGCTGGCCACTTCCAGCGGCGGCAAGTCCTCGTCATCATCCTCGGCGGCACTTTCAAACCGCAGCCCGAATTCCACCGACGGATCGACAAAGGTCTTGATCGCGTCATAGGGGATATAAAGCGGCTCCGGCGCATCGCCGAAATTCAGCGTCACCGCGAACCCCTCTTCGCCCACGTCGAGATTGTCGAACCAGTGCTGCATGACCACCGTCATCTCGCCCGGGTAGCGGTCCGACAGCCAATCTGCCAGCTCGGCATCCGGATGCGAGGTGTCGAAGGTGATGAAGAAGTGATGAGCCCCCGGCAACCCGTTGGCGGCAACGTCATCGAGGACATTGCGGATCAGGCCCCGCATGGCACGATGCATCAGGTTTCCATAATCGATCTGACGGGACATCGTCTCACCCTTTGTTATTGGCAGGTGCGGGCTTGGCTCCAACAGCGGGTCCCACACCCGTTCCTCTTCAGTTTTGGACCTATTTTGAAGGCATTGCAAGCCAAGGCGGCAGTCTTTAGCCCAGCGTGAAGCTATCGGCAATCAGCCCGAGACATGCCATGGCTGCCAGCAACCAGAGGATGCGGCCGCGCAGGGCAATGGCCAGGACCGGAGCCATCAATGCCAGTGCTACCGCACGTGGGTCAAGGCTCTGCAATGCGGGGGCCGGCAGGCCGATGGGACCGAGCTGGATCTCGTCCAGACTACGAAACAGCAGGTGGAGCAGGAACCACACCGAGAGATTGAGCATCATGCCGGCAACGGCGGCGGTGATGGCGTTCAGGGCGCCGCGCAAACGGGGGTGGTGCGTCAGGCGTTCGACATAGGGGGCCGCGGCAAAGATCCACAGGAAGCACGGCGTGAAGGTGGCCCAGAGCGCCACAGCCCCGGCGGCCAGCGCGGTTGCCGCGCCGCCTGTCTGTGCCCCGGCGAGCATGGCGATGAACTGTGTGACCAGCACAAGCGGGCCGGGCGTGGTTTCCGCCAGCCCCAGCGCGTCAATCATCTGGCCGGTGGTGATCCAGCCATGGGTGGTGACGACGGTTTGGGTCATATAGGCCAGCACGGCATAGGCGCCACCAAAGGTGACCACGGCCAGCTTTGCAAAAAACCATCCGATCGTGGCAAGAAACGTGGCGCCCGACAGGCTCAGCGCCAGCAGCGGCAGCAGCCAGAGACCCGCCCAGATCACGATGGTGCGCCAGTGGTTGGCTGGCACCGACAGATGCGGTGCCAGGTCGTCCTGCGGTGCGGTCCGGCCGATCAGGCCGATCACCCCGGCGCCGAGCACGACCAGCGGAAACGGCAGATCCAGCGCGAAGATCGCCACAAAGCCGCCCAGGGCCAGCGCCCAGGCCGCGGCGGTTTTCAGCGCCTTGCGCGAGATCCGCCAGAGGGCCTGAAGGACAATGACGACCACTGCGGCTTTGATACCCAGAAAGGCCGCCTGGACCGCGGGCAGGGTGCCGAAGGAGACATAGAGCCAGACAAGCGCGGCGATCACCAGGGCGCCGGGCAGGATGAAAAGGCTGCCGGCCAGCAACCCTCCGGCGATGCCGCGCAACCGCCAGCCGGCGTAGGTCGCCAGTTGCATCGCTTCGGGGCCGGGCAGCAGCATGCAGAAGGACAGACCGCGCAGAAACTGGTCCTCGTTGAGCCAGCCATGCCGGTCGACAAGTTCGCGGTGCATCAGGGCGATCTGCGCCGCCGGTCCGCCAAAGCTGAGCAGCCCGATCAGGCCGAAACAGTGAAACAGCCGCGTCCAGCTGGGACAGGGCTCTGTTGATCTGGCGTCGTCCGGCATCCCGCGTCCCTGATTCCCGCTCCGGCGCCGTTGTAACAGAGCACCGTATCAAGACCAGCGCTTTGGCGATCTTTGTCCACGGAGCGTCGGCGCAGGGGCCTATCGATGGGGCTGGTTCGGGGCAGGGGCGACAGTCTGCCCGGATCAGTCTGTCTGGATCAATCTGCCCGGATTAATCTGACCAGGTCAGGCGGGCGCCGGTCAGGCAGACGGGCAGGGAATCGGCGGGCAGTTGCCCGAGCTGTTCAAACATGCGCAGGTAGTCGAAATTGGAATAGAATTCGCAGAACTTGCCATTGCGCACCCGCACCATCATCTGGCCGGTGAAATCCAGCTTGCGGGTATGGCTGTGATCCAGCGCCTCGACCTTGACCCGCACCATGCACAGGTCGCCATCGTCAAGACTGTGGGTAATGGTCACCTGCGGCTGATCCAGCAACGCCTTCATTGCGGTGACGACTTCCTTGTAGTCCACGCCCGGAGAAACGACGGAATCCAGCGCGCCATTGAAGACCACGTCAGGGTCCAGCAAATCGTCGATTATTTCGAGGTTGTCCTTGTTCCAGACTTCTTCGAACCAAAGTTGCAGGAGGGCGCTGTTCGTCATGGATAGATGTGCTTCAGATGTCTCTATGAGCGTGAAGGCGCTCCCCTACAGCGCAAGCGCAGGGAAAGTCGAGAGCAGAGTGTGATATAAGCCGTAAAGACACCGTGAAATATTGAGGTGCGGTCACGCGGCCACTTGGGCAGGGCGCGTGAAGCGGCTGCCACGCCACATGATGCGGCCAATCGGTGTATGAGGTGCGGCGCGGGAGTGAAGTGCAGGTTTCTGTTGCCAGGTACCTGCGAACCCCGCCTAACGCGGCTAGGCGCTAGGGCTTAAAGTCGGTTCGACTCGGACTGCTTACGCAGCCAGAGCAACCGGAGCACGATTGTCGTTTGCAATTGTACTGTTTTCGCCGGTAACGGTGGCAGACAGCCGAGACAAAGCTAACCCCTTTAGACGTCCGTCGATCCTATTTCGGCCCCATAATCCCCAAACGAAGGATATTTGGTGGAGCCGCCGGGTACCGCCCCCGGGTCCGATCCGCTTATTACGAGCGCGTTTATGTCCATAGTTCCCGAAGGAACACACCGAATATAGGGTGGTTCACTGTGGAGTTAAAGGGGGAATTGACGCGCTGACGCGCGTGGCCTCCGGCGGGGATATTTGAAAGAAGATGAAGAGGGTCAGCGCTTTGCCGCGCGGCGGGCAAAGACATCGGCGGCGAGGTTTCGTGTTTCCTCCTCCAGCGCGCTGAGGCCCGCGACGGCTGCGTCTCCATTGCCGGCTTCAATGGCATCGGTGATGCTGGTGTGCAGCGCAAGGATGGTGGCGCGATCCCGCGCTGTGAAGGTGATCATGTTCATCAGCGGCTGCATCGCCTCCACCGCACCGGCAAGCTGATAGGATAGCACCGGATTATGCGCCCCATCCACCAACGCGCGATGAAAGGCCACATCTGACGCACAAAAGGCCTCATCCGTGAGGCCGGGTTGGCCCTGGCGAAAGATCTCTGCCCGCATGGTCGCAAGCTGATCTGCGGTGCGGCGGCTGGCCGAAAGCGGCGCGCAGGCCCGTTCCAGCGCATATCGGGCCTCGCAGGCGGTGTCGAAGCTTACGGCGTTCATGCTCAAGAGCAGCGTCGAGGTGGTGATCTGCTGGCTGTAGGCGTCCTCGAAACTGAGACGGTTGACGAAGGCCCCACCGGTTGCGCCGCGTTGGGTGCGGATCAGGGATTGCGCGGCGAGGCGTTTCAAACCTTCTCGTACGGTTGCGCGAGACACTTGAAATTGCTCGGCCAATTCCGATTCCGAGGGCAGGCGTTCGTCGACGATCAGATCGCCTGCAACAATGGCATCACGAAGGGCCGTGGCAATCTGGGCAGAGAGATCTGCGGTGCTGTTTGGGTCGATCTTCAAAACGGTTTGCCCTCACGTCAGATGGGGTGTCGGGAAATTTTATTTGTCAGACATTTAAAAGTCTGACATTTGATTCACAAGAGCTATCGAGTCGCAGCGATACGGGGAGGTCATCGCAAAAGCCATGCTGAAAACGCGCCTGACAGAGAGTATTCGCCAGATGAGCGGCCTGCATTGGCTCTTGCTCTTTGGCGGTATTCTGCTGGCCTGGGCTGCGTTGTTTGCCATGTCGGTGCCCGCGGAGATGCGCGATGCGGGGGTGCTTTATGGTGCGGATTTCTGGGTGTCGCTGTGTACCATGACGCCGGATGCGGCAGGCGCGGGCAAGATGGCGCTGATGTGGGTGTTGATGTCGGCGGCGATGATGGCGCCCACGGCGCTGCCAGCCTTTGCCACCTATGATGATCTGAGCCAATCGGCGGCTGGCACCCGGTTTGGGGATCTGGTTCTTGGCTATCTGATGGTCTGGATCGGATTTTCGCTGCTGGCAGCCGCGCTGCAACTGGCGCTGGTCCATGCGGATATGGTCAGCGTCTTTGGCGACAGCCGCTCATCCCTCATGTCGGCGGTCCTTCTGCTGATTGCGGGGGGCTACCAGTTCACGCCGCTCAAAGACGCCTGCCTGTCCAAATGCCGCCGCCCGCTGGTGTTCTTTATGCAGCATTGGGAGGAGGGCCCATTGCGCAACGGTTTGCGCCTCGGTGCGGTCTGTCTGGGATGCTGCTGGGCGCTGATGCTTCTGGCCTTTGTCGGTGGGGTCATGAACCTCGTCTTCATGGGGCTGGCGACGATTTTTATGGTTCTGGAAAAACTGCCCGAGATCGGGCGCTGGCTGACCCGTCCAATGGGCGCTGTCCTCTGCGCGTCGGGACTTTGGCTTCTCGTGACATCTGTTTGAATTGGGAGGAAAAATCACATGGCAAATCCGCAAGTCGCATCGGCGCCCGAGCTCATGCCTTGGGCGATCAAAGGAGAGCTGATCCTGAACTGCAACTGTACGGTCTTTTGCCCCTGCGTGGTGTCGCTGGGCAAGCATCCGCCCACCGAAGGTTACTGTCAGGCCTGGGCGGGCGTGCGCATCGATGAAGGGCACTATGGCGACGCCGATCTGTCTGGTCTGAATGTCGGGCTGATCCTGGAAATTCCGGGACTGATGGCGCGCGGCAACTGGAAGGCGGCGGCCTATATTGACGAGCGCGCAAGCGAAGAGGCCTATGATGGTCTGATCGATATTTTCTCTGGAAAAGCAAGGGGAACCACGGGGCTCTTCAAGGTGTTGGTGAGCGAATTCCTCGGGGCGGAGCGCGCGCCGGTGCTGTTTGAAACCGAAGGCAAGACCCGTCGCCTGATCGTGGGCAAGCAGATCCACGGTGAGGTCGTTCCGGTGGGCGGGGCCGACAGCGAACAGGACATTGTGGTCACCAACACAGAGTACTGGATGGGCCCGGACATCACCGTTGCCACGGCCACCAAGGGCCGCGTGCGCGCCTTTGGCCGGGTATGGGATTTTGACGGGCGCTCTGCCGAGATCTGCCAGATCGACTGGAAAGGTCCACGCTAAGGTGGCACCGGGCGGCGGCCAGACTGGCGCGCCGCTCATCCCAACACTCGTGCCATGAAAGGGATCGCCATGGCCGTTATTCAACCTAATATCTCCCTGTCCCGCCGCCTGCGCCGCACCCCGTTTTCCGACGGGGTCGAGGCCGCAGGTGTGAAAGGCTACACGGTCTATAATCACATGCTTCTGCCGACGGTGTTCGACAGCGTCGAGGCGGATTATCACCACCTCAAACGCCATGTGCAGGTCTGGGACGTCGCCTGCGAGCGGCAGGTGGAGTTGCGCGGCCCCGATGCGGGGCGCCTGATGCAAATGCTGACCCCACGGGATCTGCGCGGCATGATGCCCGGTCAGTGCTACTATGTGCCCATCGTGGATGAAACCGGCGGCATGCTGAATGACCCGGTGGCGGTGAAACTGGCCGAGGACCGCTGGTGGATCTCAATCGCCGACAGTGATCTTCTCTATTGGGTGAAGGGCATTGCCAATGGCTGGCGGCTGGATGTGTTGGTGGATGAGCCGGATGTCTCACCGCTCGCCATACAGGGACCGAAGGCCGAGGATCTGATGGCGCGCGTCTTTGGCGAGACCGTGCGCGCGATCCGTTTTTTTCGCTTTGGCGTATATCAGTTCGAGGGGTGCGATCTGGTGGTGGCGCGCTCGGGCTACTCGAAACAGGGCGGTTTCGAGATCTACGTTGAGGGCAGCGACATCGGCATGCCGCTCTGGCATCGGCTGTTTGAGGCGGGCGCGGATCTGGAGGTGCGGGCAGGTTGTCCGAACCTGATCGAGCGGATTGAAAGTGGTCTGCTCAGCTACGGCAACGATATGACCGACGACAACACGCCGCATGAATGCGGGCTGGGCCGCTTCTGCAACACCCATACGGCGATCGGCTGTATCGGGCGCGACGCCCTGTTGCGGGTCGCTAAGGAAGGCCCGGTGCAGCAGATCCGCCCCATCGCCATTGCGGGCGACGCGGTGCCGCCCTGTGACCGGTTCTGGCCGCTCTATGCCAATGGCCGCCGGGTGGGGCGGGTGTCCTCGGCCACATGGTCGCCGGATCATACCACCAATGTCGCCATCGGCATGGTGAAGATGACCCATTGGGACGCGGGCACGCGGGTCGAGGTTGAGACGCCGGACGGCATGCGCGATGCGACCGTCCACGAAACATTCTGGAATTAACGGGAGAGATCAACATGTTCAAAGCACTGGTGATGACGAAAGACGCAGACAGCGGCAAGGCCTCTGCGGCCATTGAAGAGCTGGACGAGGATCAGTTGCCCGACGGTGAGGTCACTGTTGCGGTCGACTATTCCACCGTGAACTACAAGGACGGCCTCTGCCTCAGCGCCAAGGGTGGCGGTTTGGTGCGCAATTATCCGCATGTGCCGGGGATCGATTTTGCAGGCACCGTGGAGGCATCATCGGATCATCGCTACAAACCCGGCGACAAGGTGGTGCTGACCGGTTGGCGCGTGGGCGAGGCCCATTGGGGCGGATATGCGCAAAAGGCGCGGGTCAAGGCGGATTGGCTGGTGCCACTGCCGGATGGGATCACGGCGCGCCAGGCCATGGCGGTGGGGACCGCCGGTTTCACCGCGATGCTGGCGGTGATGGCGCTGGAAGATCACGGTCTGAAACCGGGGAACGGCCCGGTTCTGGTCACGGGGGCTGCGGGCGGTGTCGGATCGGTGGCGACCGCGATCCTTGCGCATCTGGGCTATGAGGTGGCAGCGGTCACCGGGCGGCCAGAGACGGCGGACTACCTCAAAAGCCTTGGCGCGACGGAGATCGTGCCGCGCACGGATCTGAACGAGACCGTCAAACGCCCGCTGGAAAGTGAGACCTGGGCCGGCTGCGTTGACGCCGTAGGCGGCGACATGCTGGCGCGGGTGCTGGGCCAGATGAAATACGGCGCCTCGGTTGCGGCGGTGGGTCTCGCGGGGGGGGCGGCGCTTCCGGCAACCGTGATCCCGTTCCTGCTGCGCGGCGTGAACCTCTTGGGCATCGATTCCGTGATGCAGCCGTTTGAGAACCGTCAGCGGGCATGGCAGCGGATTGCCTCGGATCTGCCGATGGACAAGCTCGACGCCATGGTGCACCCCGCGACGCTAGCAGATCTGCCGCAACTGGGCGCGGATATTCTTGCCGGGCAGGTCAAGGGGCGCGTTGTGGTCGATGTGAACGGCTAAGGCGGCTGACACCTGCGTGACACGCAGCCCCGGCGCGTCCTGGCGTCGCGACGGGGCGTTTCCGGGCTTGATCTTGTGGCGCGAAATTGCACTGTTCCTGCCATTGATCCGCAAAGGGAGCACGCGCCGCGCCATGGATATCGATTTTGTCCGCAAACAGTTTCCAGCATTTGATCAGGCCGCCCTGCAAGGCCAGGCCTTTTTTGAAAACGCAGGCGGGTCCTATACCTGCCGTCAGGTGATCGACCGCCTGTTTCGGTTTTATACAGAACACAAGGTCCAGCCCTACGCGCCTTATGCAGCCTCGCAGGTTGCGGGGGCCGAGATGGACGAAGCGCGCAGTCGTCTGGCGGCACTTCTGGGGGTAGGCGCCCAGGATGTGAGCTTTGGTCCCTCGACCACCCAGAACACCTATGTTCTGGCGCAGGCCTTTCGCAAGTTTCTGAAACCGGGCGAGAAGATCATCGTCACCAATCAGGATCACGAGGCCAACACCGGCCCCTGGCGGCGTCTGGCGGACGAGGGGATCGAGGTGCTGGAATGGCAGATCGATCCGGCGACGGGTCATCTTGACCCAACCACGCTGGAGCCGTTGCTGGATGAAAGCGTCCGTCTGGTCTGTTTCCCGCATTGTTCCAACGTGGTGGGCGAGATCAATCCGGTGACCGAAATAACCGCGCTGGCGCACGCCGCCGGGGCCTTTGTCTGTGTCGACGGGGTCTCTTACGCGCCCCATGGCCTGCCCAATGTGGGGGAGCTGGGGCCGGATATCTATCTGTTTTCGGCCTATAAAACCTACGGGCCGCATCAGGGGATCATGGTCATCAACCCGGCGCTCGCTGAACTGCTGCCCAATCAGGCGCATTATTTCAACGCGGATGTGCCCTACAAGCGTTTTACCCCGGCAGGGCCGGATCATGCGCAGGTCGCCGCTTGTGCCGGGATGGTCGACTATTTTGAAGCACTCGCCGCTCATCACGGTGCGACGGAAACCAAGGGCGCAGCCATGGGGGCCTTTGTGCACGATTTGATGCGGCAACGCGAAATTGCCCTGTTGCAACCGCTTCTGGACGCCGTGAAGGATCGCAACGACATCCGGCTGCTTGGCCCTTCGGCGGCTGAGGATCGCGCACCAACCGTGGCGCTTGCGCTGGGGCGTGCGGCAGAGCCGGTGGCAAAGCAACTGGCAGAGCTGGGTATCATGGCCGGCGGCGGTGATTTCTATGCGGTGCGTGCGCTCAATGCTATGGGGGTGGACCCGTCCGAGGGCGTGCTGCGGCTGAGTTTTACCCATTATACCGATCAATCGGAGGTGACAGCGCTGATCGAAGCCCTAGATCGCGTCCTGTAACATCTGATTGAGCAAGGACTATGACTGACCATGGCTGACACCCGACCGGTGATCTGGTGGATCAGGCGCGACCTGCGCCTGCGTGACAATCCGGCCCTGACGGCGGCCCTAGAGACGGGCGGACCGATCATTCCGCTTTATATCCACGACCCGCAGGACGAGGCCTTGGGCGCGGCTCCAAAGTTTCGGCTTGGGCTTGGGCTTGAGCATTTTGCCAAAACGCTCGAGGGGCACCGCAGTCGATTGACCCTGCGAAAGGGGAATGCGCTTGCGGTGTTGCGCGAGGTGATCAAGGAGAGCGGAGCCGGGCATGTGGTCTGGTCCCGGCTCTATGATCCAGAGGCGATCAAACGCGACACTGAGATCAAGGAACAGCTCAAAGCCGCTGATATTGCGGTGAAATCCACCGGGGGGCGGCTGATGTTCGAACCCTGGACGGTCGAGACCAAAGACGGCGGCATGTATAAGGTCTACACGCCGTTCTGGAAGGCCGTGCGCGACCGCGAGGTCGAGGGTCTGATTGATGCGCCTGCAAACCTGCCAAAGCCGGATGCGTGGCCTGCAACGGACAAGCTTGCGGATTACAACATGAGTGCCGCCATGCGCCGCGGTGCTGAGATCGTCGCAGGATACTGCCGGGTGGGTGAGGACGCGGCGTTGGAGCAACTGGACCGATTCCTTGAGGAACGTGTCGCCACCTATAAGGCGGATCGCGACTTTCCGGGGCGCGCGGCCACGTCAGAGCTGTCGGAAAATCTTGCCTGGGGTGAAATCAGCCCGCACCGGATGTGGCATCTGGGCGCGCAGGCAATGCGGGACGGCAAACAGGGCGCGGAACATTTCCTCAAAGAGGTGGTCTGGCGCGAATTTGCCTATCACCTGATGTATCACTCGCCGCAAATCCTGACCCGCAACTGGCGCGAGGAATGGGACGGTTTTCCATGGCAAGACGACCCGGGCGAGGCGCTCTTGCGCTGGCAACAAGGGCAAACGGGCTATGACTTTGTCGATGCCGCAATGCGGGAACTCTATGTCACCGGTAAAATGCACAATCGCGCCCGGATGATTGTGGCAAGTTTCCTCACCAAGCATCTGATGATCCATTGGAAATTCGGGATGCAGTGGTTTGAGGACTGTTTGGTCGACTGGGATCCTGCGTCCAATGCCATGGGCTGGCAATGGGTGGCCGGATCGGGGCCGGATGCCGCGCCTTTCTTTCGGATTTTCAATCCCGATGGCCAGTTGGAGAAATTCGACCCCAAAGGGCACTATGTGCGCAGCTGGTTGGCGGAGGGGCAGTCGAACCCGCCCCAGACCGCGACGGATTTCTTTGCGGCCACGCCAATGAGTTGGGAGTTGCAGCCCGGGATGCCGCGGGCCACGGCGCTGGTCGATCTGAAGGCTGGACGTGAGCGGGCCTTGAACGCCTATCATGACAGCAGAGGGTCAGACTAAGGCGCGATCGGTGCTGCCGATGCGCCCAACCTGCGGCTATATTGCGGAAAAGGCGCCATCGGCTCTGGATTTGTCGCCGTGCTGCGCCTACCGTGGCCGCATTCGAGCAGACGTGCAGGACGAGAGAAAACATGCCCACCGCAGCGCGCCTTGTGGCAGCCCTTGCCCTTGCGGCCTTGGCCTTTGTGGTTTCCGGACAGATCATGCCGCTGATGCCGGAGAACACCGACTTTGGCTATTTTACCCATGTGAACATGGCGTTGGCTGCGGTTGTTGGCTGGAAGATCATCGGCCCGCGCGCCGGTCGCGGATTTGTGCCCGGAGTGAACAACGGGTTGACTGGCATGGCGGTCCTTGTCCTGTTGGCGCTGTTCCTGCAAGGGGCGGTCGAAATGTTCCGCCTTGCGCATCGGCACGTGTATGACGATCCCTTCGAAGCGCTGGCTGCGATTTTCACCATCGGTCTGGAGTATTTCTTCATCATGGCCGTTCCGACGGTTCTGGTCACCCTGGTGATTGGCGGCGCATTGGTCGGAGTGATCGTCGACGTGTCTGCAAGACGTTGGAAATAGACATTTTTTGAGAGGTTTGATCCGGATGGATGTGTTTGTTGCCGGGGCGCTGTGCCTGCCGGAGGTGAGAGAGGCCGTGCTGGGCGCGGGGGATATTGATGCGGTCCCGGCGACCCTGCCGGACCATCGGCTGATGTTGTGCGGGCCCGCCGCGCACCCCGCGCTGGTGTGGCAGGAGGGCGACCGTGTCGATGGCCTCTGTCTGCGCGGCCTCACCGAACCGCAGCGTGCGGCCTTGACCTATTATCACCGCTGTTTCCGGCAGCGCGCCACCAGTCTGGCGGCAGAGACGGGCACCGGCACGTGCGAGGTGGTCGCGTTTCGCGATGATGCGCCGGAGGACGGGACGCCGGTGTCACTGGCCGAATGGGTACAGGAGTGGGGCGCGGTTGCGGCGCGGATGGCGGCAGAGATCATGGCCTATCACTCCCGCAAACCCGCAGAGGAGATGACCAAATCGCTGGCGCCGATGCGCCGTCGCGCCACGGCCTGGTGTGCCGCGCGGGCGCGTCCCGCCGACCCGGCGCATGATCTGGCGCGCGACGTGGTCGTGCATGCCCACAAGCGGGAATACGTGAATTTCTTCGCCATGGAAGAGATGGACCTGCAACACCGCAAGTTCGATGGCAGCATGGGGCCGGTGATGAACCGCGGCGTGGCGCTGGTCGGCGAGGCGGCGGTGCTGCTGCCCTATGATCCTGCGCGTGATTGCGTCCTGTTGATCGAACAATTCCGGGCGGCGATCTATATTGCCGGAGAAGCCGCGCCCTGGACCTGGGAGCCGCCCGCGGGGCTGATCGACCCCGGCGAGACACCCGAGCAGGCCGCCCGGCGCGAAGCCAAGGAGGAAGCCGGGCTGGACGTGCCGCATCTGGAGCGAGTCGGCAGTCTCTACCCCTCCAGCGGTTCGTCGGGCGAGTATATCCACATCTTCTGCGGCCTCGCCGACCTCTCCGTGATCGAAGGCGGTGGCGGCGTGCCGAGCGAAGGGGAGGATATTCGCAGTAAAGTCATCTCGTTCCAAGAATTGATGGCAGGCGTGGACGATTGTACCTTTCAGGACATGCCTTTGGTGACAGCGGCGCTCTGGCTGGCGCGTCACAGGGACCGTCTCCGCGCTGAATTCTGCTGACATCGCATCGAGACCGCCGAGCGGATGCACGCACCCTTGTGATCGCGTGGACCCCCGGCTACATCAATGGGGAACGAGTGAAAGGGACCTCCATGCGCATTGCACGTGATCTGGCCGATGCGGTCGGCCATACCCCGCTGATCCGGCTGAACAAAGTCAGCGAAGAAACCGGCTGCGAAATCCTCGGGAAGGCCGAGTTCATGAACCCGGGCCAATCGGTCAAGGACCGGGCCGCGCTCTATATCATCAAGGATGCGATTGCCCGGGGCGACCTGAAACCCGGCGGCACCATTGTCGAGGGCACCGCTGGCAACACCGGTATCGGTCTGGCGCTGGTTGGGGCCTCCATGGGCTTCAAGACGGTGATCGTCATCCCCGAGACCCAGTCTGAAGAAAAGAAAGACATGCTGCGCCTCGCTGGCGCGCAACTGGTTCAGGTGCCCGCAGCGCCCTACAAGAACCCCAACAACTATGTGCGCTATTCGGAACGTCTGGCGGCGGAGCTGGCCAAGACCGAACCCAATGGTGCGATCTGGGCCAATCAGTTCGACAATGTGGCCAATCGTCAGGCCCATGTCGAAACCACCGGCCCCGAGATCTGGGATCAGACCGGCGGCAAGGTTGACGGGTTCATCTGTGCCGTCGGCTCTGGCGGGACATTGGCGGGGGTGGCCGAGGTGCTGCAACCCAAGGGCGTCAAGATCGGCCTTGCCGACCCCAATGGCGCTGCGCTCTATTCCTATTACGCCACTGGCGAGCTGAAATCCGAAGGCTCCTCCATCACCGAGGGGATCGGACAGGGGCGGATCACCAAGAACCTCGAAGGGTTCACCCCGGATTACAACTACCAGGTGCCAGATGCCGAGGCGCTGCCCTTTGTGTTTGACCTGCTGCATGAAGAAGGTCTGGTGCTTGGCGGATCCTCGGCCATCAATATCGCCGGTGCGGTGCGGCTTGCCCGCGAATTGGGGCCGGGTCATACGATCGTCACCATCCTGTGTGACTATGGCACGCGCTATCAGTCAAAACTGTTCAATCCCGACTTCCTCAGGGACAAGGGGTTGCCGGTGCCCGAATGGATGACACACGCGCCCGCCTCGATCCCGGGTGTGTTCGAGGACGCCTGATCCCCATGATCCGTATAAAAACACTCTTCCAGGTCGGCCTTCTCGGGCTGACCTGTTTGCTATTTCCGATGGCGGTTTCGGCGCAGTCGACCGAATCCACCGCCGCGCCCGCAGCCGCTGGAGCGCCGTCCGATCCTGCCGCGCCCCGCACGGAGGCGGGACTGTCCCAGGCGCGCAACCTGGCGCAATCGAACCTGTCCGGTCCGCTTGGCGAATATTACGAAACCTGGCAACGCACGGCCAACCGGGCCGAACGCGTGCTGGACGCCAAGCGCGCCTCCAACGGGGCGCTGGAATCGCTGCGCCTTGAATTGACCGAGTACCGGCAACAGTTCCTCGATGCCGGCAGCCAGAATGCCGATCGCATCAAGACGCTGCGCGCCCAGATCGAGGCGCTTGGCCCCGCGCCCGAAGAGGGCAGCAGCGAGCCGGACAACATCGCCACCCTGCGCGACGAGCTGCAGAGCCAGCTGGCGAATCTGACCGCACCGCAGGTGTTGGCCGATCTCGGCTACAGCCGCGCCCAGGGGTTGATCTCCGAAATCGACAAGCTGATCCGTGACCGCGCGACGCGCAAGTTGCTGGAACGGGCGCCGATGCCGCTCAACCCGGAGAACTGGCCATCCGCGGCAACTGACACCGCCAATGTGCTGGCGGCTTTCTGGAACGAAACCGCAGGTCTCCTTGCCAATGCCACCACCCGGGAGAGCATTCGGTCGCGGTTGCCGCTGCTGTTGTTGCTGAGTGCGGCCGCGCTGCTGCTGCTGGGACGCGGGCGGCACTGGGCCAAACGCGCGGGCGCCTATCTGCGCGAGCTTGGCGGCAAGGGCACCGGCGTCTGGCGTTTCATTGTGTCGCTGTTGCAGGTCCTGCTGCCCTACATCGGCACCGTGCTCCTGGTGCGGGCGATCGACCTGTCGGGCATCCTCGGCGTGCGGGGCACGCTGCTGCTGGATGATGTGCCGCTGTGGTCGTTCCTGCTCTTTGCCTCCCACTGGCTGGGGGAGCGTTTGTATGTCTATCAGATCACCAATGAGCTGATCCCCTTTGAACCCAGATCCCAGGGGCAGGTGCGGGTCTTGCTGGCCTCGCTGGCCTTTGTGCTGGTGCTGCAACTGATGCTGGATCGTCTCGATGTGATCGAGAATTTCGACGATGGCACCTTTGCGGTGCTCAGCTGGCCGCTGATCCTGCTGGCGTCATTGCTGCTGCTGCGGCTGAACCGCATTCGCGCAAAGCAGCGCCGACAGGATCCCGATCCGGCAGGGGACGACGACGAAGGCGCGATTGCTGCCGGGGCCAGCCGGGCCATGTCCGTATTGCGGCGCCTGGTGTTTGTGCTGGCGGTGGTGGCACCGGTGGTCGGCGCCTTTGGCTATATCAACGCGGCCATCGCCATCATCTATCCGGTCATCCTGACGCTGGCGCTGGTTACCACCCTCATGGTGGTGCAGCGCTTCCTGTCCGACATCTATGGCTGGCTGACCCGCGACGGGCAGGGCGCCGAGGATTCGCTCTTTGCGGTGATGACGGGGTTTGTGCTGGCGCTTGTCTCCCTGCCGTTCCTGGCCCTGATCTGGGGCGCTCGCACGTCGGACCTGACCGAGCTCTGGTCTCGCTTCCTCGAAGGGTTCAATATCGGCGATACCAAAATCTCGCCCACGATCTTTCTGACCTTTGTGGTGGTGTTTGCCGCCGGCTATGTGCTGACACGCCTGTTGCAGGGCAGCCTGCGCTCCTCGCTGCTGCCGAAGACCAAGATCGACCCGGGCGGGCAGAATGCGATCGTCTCGGGCGTCGGCTATATCGGCATCTTCCTCGCGGCGCTGATCGCCGTGTCGACGGCCGGGCTGGACCTGTCGTCGCTGGCGATCGTGGCTGGTGCGCTGTCGGTCGGGATTGGTTTTGGCCTGCAGACCATCGTGTCCAACTTTGTCTCCGGCATCATCCTGCTGATCGAACGTCCGGTCTCCAAGGGCGACTGGATCGAGGTCGGCGGTCTGATGGGCTATGTGCGCGACATCTCGGTGCGCTCGACCCGGATCGAGACCTTTGACCGCACCGATGTGATCGTGCCGAACTCCGACCTGATTTCCGGAACCGTCACCAACTACACCCGCGGCAATACCGTGGGGCGGGTGATCGTGCCGGTGGGCGTGGCCTATGGCACCGATCCGCGCAAGATCGAGGAAATCCTGATGGATGTCGCCAAGTCGCACCCGATGGTGCTGATGAACCCGGCGCCTGCCGTGGTCTTCCAGGGGTTCGGTGCCGACAGTCTCGATTTCGAGATCCGTGCCATCCTGCGCGATGTGAACTGGGTGTTGTCGGTGAAATCCGACATGAACTACGAGATTGCCAAACGCTTTGACGAGGCGGGCATCGAGATCCCGTTTGCCCAGCGTGACATCTGGATTCGCAACCCCGAAGCCCTGAAGGGCGAGGCGGCAAGCGCGGACACCGCGCCGGAGGACGCAGTCACGCCTCAGGAGGACGCGCGGGCAGCGCAGAGCGCCCCGCCAAAGCCCGATCTGACGGATCTCTCACCGGATGACGGCGCAGAGGGGGAGGCGGACCGCTAAGGCGATCACAGGCCCCCGTGCCCTTGCACCTATGACGCCGCCGCGACCTTCGTGGCGGCGTTTGTCGTCCGGGGCTCCCGGCGGCCATGCGGGCGGGCAGAAGACCGCCACACCGGTTTCACATGCCCCGTTTTGAAGGGGCGATTCATACCATATTCACAGGTGGTTAGGCCGAAATGGGAGGTCGCGAAAAAAACTGATCTTTTTCTCGCAAAGCCTATTGCAATCCCTCCCGAAATACATCAGATATGCGCCCCACGGAGAGGTGGCCGAGTGGTCGAAGGCGCACGCCTGGAAAGTGTGTAGGCGGGAAACCGTCTCCAGGGTTCGAATCCCTGTCTCTCCGCCATAACCCCCACGATTGGTTTTTGGCACAAGATCCGGCTCGATTGAGCGAATCGTCCCTTTCTTGTCACATCGTTGATCGACATGAAAACGGGCGCACGCAGCGCCCTGTCTCCTGTTTGGTTTTGACCGTTGGCTCAGCCCGCCAGATCCGGGAACAAGCCCGCCAGACCCTCGGCGCTGGCCTCGCAGATGCCGCGTTCGGTGATGAGGCCGGTCACAAGCCGGTGCGGCGTTACATCAAAGGCGGGGTTGCCTGCGGGGGTGCCTTCTGGCGTCACCCGAACCGGACTGATCCGCCCGCTGGTGTCGCTGCCCTGGACATGGGTCACCTCCTGGCCGGGACGTTCCTCGATCGGAATGTCACCGATGCCATCGGTGACGGTCCAGTCGATGGTGGGCGAGGGCAGGGCGACATAGAAGGGCACGCCATTGTCCTTGGCCGCCAGCGCCTTCAGATAAGTGCCGATCTTGTTGCAGACATCGCCCTGGCGGGTGGTGCGGTCGGTGCCGGTGATGACCAGATCGACCTGACCATGCTGCATCAGATGCCCGCCGGCATTGTCGGTGATGTAGCTGTGCGAGATGCCGTGGCTGCCCAGCTCCCAGGCGGTCAGCGCGCCCTGGTTGCGCGGCCGGGTCTCGTCCACCCAGACATGCAGCGGCAGGCCCGCGTCATGGGCCTGATACATCGGGCTGGTGGCAGTGCCCCAGTCCACGGTGGCGATCCAGCCAGCGTTGCAATGGGTCAGGATCTGCACCGGCGCGCCATCGGCCTTTTGCGCGGCGATCTCCCGGATCAGGGCAAGGCCATGTTCGCCGATGCGCCGGTTGATCTCCACATCCTCGTCCGCGATCTCATGGGCGAGGCGGAGCGCGGCGTCGGCCCGCGCGCCCGGCTCCAGCGGCACGAGCGCCGCGCGGCAGCGATCGAGCGCCCAGCGGAGATTGATGGCGGTGGGGCGGGTGGCATGCAACAGCTCCCAGGCGCGGGCGAGGGCGGCGTCGGAACTGTCCTGCGCCATTGCCAGCGCCATGCCATAGGCCGCCGTCGCCCCGATGAGCGGCGCCCCACGAACATGCATGTCGGTGATCGCAGTGGCATAATCCGCCAGCGTGTCCAGCTGCTGAATACGGAAGTCATGGGGCAGCCAGCGTTGATCGATGATCTGCAGCGCCCCTTTCTGCGCATCCCACCAGAGCGAGCGGTAGTGCGTGCCGTTGACTTTCATCGGGTCTCTCCTCGTGCCGTTGCACCAATGCGGTTTCGCCCCAGTGTTAGGACCGCAGAGAGCACGGCGAAAGGTCAAACGCGCCATCCTCCGATCTGCTGTCGTGAAAATTTCATGGAGCGACGCGCCGCTTGCGCGTGAGTTTCGTTCGGCAACGGGGTAGGAGGGCACGTGACTGCTGGCAGAGGAGAAACGGGTGATGCGGCTGGATCAGAACACCGAGGGCGCGTTGATTGCCATGGTTCGTGCGGCCGCGCAGGCAGAGATCATGCCCCGTTTCCGCAATCTCTCCGCCGCAGCAATTACAGAGAAATCCTCCACCATCGACCTGGTCACCGAGGCGGATGTGGCAGCTGAACGGCACATGACGCGGCGCGTGGCGGACATCCTGCCGGGCGCCGTGGTGATCGGTGAGGAAGCGGTCAGCGCCGATCCGGCCACGCTGGCCCGGCTGCCGCAGGCGGAGGTTGCGGTGATCCTGGACCCGATCGACGGCACCTGGAACTTTGCCAATGGGCTTGCGACCTTTGGCGTGATCCTCGCGGTTGTCGTCCGGGGGCGGACGGTGTTTGGTCTGCTCTATGATCCGGTCATGGACGATTGGGTGCAGGCAAGCCTCGGGGGCGGCTGCTGGTTTGCAGCACCGGATCGGGCGCCGGAGCGGTTGCAGGTCGCAGCGGAGCGTTCCTTTGCGGAGGCGACCGGGTTCTTGCCACATTACCTGTTCCCGGCAGCCGAGCAGCCCCGACTGGTTCAGGGCATGATCGCCGCGCGCCGGGTCAATGCGCTGTGCTGTTCGTGTCATGAATACCGGATGATGGCGCAGGGCAACGCGGACTTCATCCAGACCGAGGGGCTTCATTGCTGGGATCACGCCGCAGGTGTGCTGGCGGTGCAGGAGGCTGGCGGTTACGCGCAGCTTGTGGACGGGCGCGACTATGCGCCGGTGATCTCGGAGGGGCGGTTGACCGTTGCGACCGGGCCGCGCATGCGGGATGAGGTTTGCGCAGCGTTTGATCTGGGATGATCCATCCTTCCCCTTGGCGCATGCCGGGGGCTGCACTAGGCTCTCTCTGAAAACCGGGAGGCGGCGCATGGCAGAGGATCAATCAATCGACCCGTTGGTCACACGGCAGGATCAGGCCGGCGTCACCACGCTGACGCTGAACCGGCCGCGCAGAATCAATGCGCTGTCCGAGGCCATGCTTTGTGCCCTGCAAGCGGAGCTGGACGGGATTGCGCAGGACCGCTCGGTCCGGGTGGTGATCCTGCGCGGCGCCGGAGATCACTTTTGTGCCGGCCACAACCTCAAGGAAATGACCGCGGCGCGCGAGGCCACGGACGGGGGATTTCAGTATTTTCAGGATCTCTTTGCCACCTGTTCGCGCATGATGCAGACGCTGGTGGAGCTGCCCCAGCCGGTCATCGCCGAGGTGTCGGGGATCGCCACGGCTGCGGGCTGCCAACTGGTGGCAAGCTGCGATCTGGCGGTTGCGTCGGAGGAGGCGCGCTTTGCCACGTCCGGTGTCAATATCGGCCTGTTCTGTTCGACGCCCATGGTGGCGCTCTCGCGCAATGTGGCGGCCAAACATGCGATGGAAATGCTGCTCCTCGGCGATTTTATTCCCGCGGCGCGGGCCGCCGAGATGGGCCTGATAAACCGTGTGGTGCCCCTCGACCAGCTGTCGCAGGCTGCTGCCGACATGGCGCGCCGGATCGCGGAGAAATCGCCAGCTGCGGTAAAGATCGGCAAGCGGGCCTTTTACGCCCAGGCCGAAATGTCGCTGGACGCGGCCTATGCCTACGCCGGTCGCGTCATGGCCGAAAACATGATGGCACGAGATGCGGAGGCCGGTATCGGGGCCTTTCTGTCGAAATCCGACATGCCGGACTGGACCGGAGAATAGGGCTCACGCCGCGACAGCTGGAATATGGCAGAGGGGGAGCGCGCCCGGATGCGCCTCTGTGCCCGAGCAGCGAATCGAATCGCCTCTGCGTCATTCTGGGCTCAGACTGGGGTTGCGCGGCCCGGTCGGGAAACAATCCGGCGCGTAGGTCGCGTTTGTTCGGACAACCCGCGTTGATCGGACGTGTCGGGACGGCTCATGGCGCAGGCTATCGCCAAAACATCGTGAAGCCTTGCGGTTTCGAAACCGGAAACAATGGCCCGGGCCTCATCTGAAGCCGGAACAGATTGTGGCAAATTTTAGCCAAATGCGTGCCATTCCTGCGCCGAATGTTCAGCCTGCCTCTGCGGCAATCGGGAAACAATCCTGTCGCCTGCGGTCAGGCGCTCAGGCCGGGCGCTGGCGTTCAGCCCCAATGTCGAAAGTTTTAACTGTGTTTTAGCCTATGGTCCTGTGCGGGGCTCCGGTATTCCTGAGGTCCACCAAGAGGTTGCTGTCAGGACAGGTCGCGGCCTGTTGCGGAACGACCAAAGCTCCTGGGGGGGGCAAGAGCGAAGGAGAGCACAAAATGGGCCGCAAAGACGAGACATCCGCCACATCACCGACCGAGGCCGCGCCGGCACGATCCTGCAAACGGGTCACCCCGTGTTTTACGCCCGGAACCTTGATTGCGACCCCGAATGGAGAGCGCCCGGTTGAAAATCTTCGGGCCGGAGACCGTGTCATCACCCGCGACAATGGCATCCAGGCGATCCGCTGGGTCGGGCGCAACGCGATGGGCAAGGAGGATCTTGCACATGCGTCCTATCTACAGCCGATCCTGATCCGGCAGGGGGCGCTTGGCAACGGTCTGCCGGAACGCGACATGATGGTCAGCCCGAACCACCGGGTGCTGGTCGCCAATGACAAGACCGCGCTCTATTTCGAAGATCGCGAGGTTCTGGTGGCCGCCAAACACCTCACCGGTCTGATCGGCATCGATGCGATCGAGACCACGGCGGTGACCTATATCCACTTCATGTTTGCCGAGCATGAGGTGGTGCTCTCCGACGGTGCCTGGACCGAGAGCTTTCAGCCGGGGGACCAGTCGTTGCGGGGGCTCGACAATGCGCAACGCACGGAGATCCTGGAGCTGTTCCCGGAGCTGCGGAACGCGGAACCGGAAGAGGTCTTTCCCTCGGCCAGACGGGTGCTGAGAAAACGCGAAGCAAAGATGATCCTGCACTGAGGCACAGCCTCCCGGTCGTCAGCGCCGGTCGTGCTGCTGCCGCCACGCGTCCCAGGCTTCGGGGGTATCCAGATCGGTGAGCGCATGCGCTGCCGGAAGCGCGACAGAGCGCAGCTGTTCCCCGTTCAGAACGTGCCGGGCGCCGGCGTCTCCGCTGAGCTGCTTCAGCGCGTCGAAACAGCGGCGCGGGAACAGGACCGGATGACCGGGCACTGTGTGTCCGGCCTGATCTTGACCGGTGGCACGGCAGATGGCGCCCTCCGGGTCAGATCCCGATGCCTCAAACGCCTCGCCCATGTTGCGCAGGTCGGCGGTGGTCAGTTCAGGCATATCGGCTGGCAGGATCATCACGCCGGTGATGTGCCCCGGCAGCGCCCGCACCCCGGCACGGATGGAGGCAGCCATGCCCTCGGCGGCGTCCGGAACCGGCACGCGATGGGTGTCCTTTGCCAGCAACGCCCGTGGATGGGCGAGGTCGGGCAGGGTGACCAGAACCTCGTATCCGGTCGCCTGTGCTCTTGCGATCATCCGGGCAAGCAGCGGCTGTCCGGCGACCTCCTCCAGCAGCTTGTCCCGTCCTCGCATGCGGGTCGCGGCCCCGGCGGCCAGCAGCAATACCGCGATGTGATCATGCATGGGCGTGCCCCGATATCCTGTTTCACAACGGTGATTTCTTGGCGTCATTCTGGTCAGGATAGCACGCGCTGCCAAGAGGTCATGGCCGGTTTGGGCTGGCAACGCCCGTCTGCGCGCGCAGCGCGGTGGCCAAAAAAAACGACGCGCGCCCCGTAAGGGACGCGCGAATGACAACAGCGCAGACCGTTCGCCGTGCTACAGGCCCCGCATGCGGGCGCCATCGGCATCAAACAGCGGCGTGGTAATCAGCCGGGCCGCATGTGTCTTGCCGAGGATTTCGATCTCGACCTCCAATCCGTCCTGCGCCCGATCCGTGGGAACAAAGCCCAGCGCGATGGATTTCTGCGCGTGGTGGCTGTAGCCCCCGGAGGTGCAGAACCCGACCACTGCGCCATCCAGCCAGATCGGCTCATAGGCGACCACATCGGCGTCATCGGCATCCACCTCAAAGGCGCACAGGCTGCGTTCCGGTCCCGTGTCGCGTTCAGCTTCGGCAGCAGAACGGCCAATGAAATCAACAGGTTTCTTGAAGGAGATAAAGCGGTCCAGCCCGGTTTCTGCCGCCGTGTAATCGGGCGAGAACTCCGACAGCCAGGAGCCAAAGAACTTGTCCAGACGCAGGCTCATCATCGCGCGCATGCCAAAGGGCTTCATTCCGTGGCTTTGCCCCTCCGCCCAGAGCGTTGACCACAGGGCGCGTTGGCTGGCGAGGTCGCAATAGATCTCATAGCCGAGATCGCCGGTATAGCTGACGCGCTGCACCACACAGTCCACCATTCCGATCGTCATCCGACGCACATCGAGGAACTTCAGGTCGGTGGCATCGCGGGTGACAGCCGCCAGCACCTCCCGTGCGCGCGGTCCCGCAATCTGGAAGCCGTTGACCTGATCGGAGACGTTGTCGATGGTGACGCCCTCGTCCAGATTCTGCAGGAACCAGCGCATGTGATAGGCCTGCGCGCCGTAGGAGGCGGTCAGCTGGAAGTCATCTTCTGCCAGGCAGGAGATGGTGAAATCCCCGATCAGGCGTCCCTTGGGCGACAGCATCGGGGTCAGGCTGAGACGTCCCTGCTGCGGCACGCGTCCGGCCATGATGCGGTCGAGCCAGGCGCGCGCGCCCGCGCCTCTGATGCGGTATTTGCCAAAGTTGTGAATTTCATTGATGCCAACGGCTTCGCGCACGGTCTTCACCTCGCGCGCGGTGGCGTCAAAGGCATTGGAGCGGCGGAAGGACGGGGTCTCGTATCGCGCTTCTCCTTCGGCGGCAAAGTAGTTCGGGATCTCCATGCCGTAGTAGTGGCCCCAGACCGCGCCCAGCCCGTCAAAGATGTCGTACATCGGCGTGGTGCGGAAGGGGCGCGCGGCGGGCAGCTCCTCGTTTGGATAAGCGATGGAGAAGCGTTTCTGATAGTTCTCGATCACTTTGGGCCGGGTGTAGCCCGGGGTGATCCAGTCGCCATAGCGGGCCACGTCCATCGCGGCGGTGTCACGCTCGCATTCGCCCTCGACCATCCATTGCGCCAGCATCAGCCCGACGCCGCCGCCCTGGCTGAAACCCGCCATGACCGCGCAGGCGGACCAGTAGTTGCGCACGCCCGGCACGGGGCCGACCAGCGGGTTGCCATCGGGGGCAAAGGTGAAGGGGCCGTGGATCACCGATTTCACCCCCGCCTCGGCCAGCGCCGGGAAGCGTTTGTAGGCAAAATCAATGCTGTCTTCGATCTTGTCAAAGTCGTCGGGCAACAGTTCGTGGCCGAAGTTCCACGGTGTGCCGTCGACGGCCCAGGGGCGGCAGGGCTGTTCGTAAAAGCCGATACAGAGGCCGCGCCCCTCTTGCCGCAGATAGCTTTCGCCGGCCGGGTCCATCACATGCGGGTGCTCGCCGCCGCTGTCGATGATCTCGGCGATCATCGGCACCTCGTCGGTGACGATATACTGGTGTTCCATCGGGTGCAGCGGGAAGTAGATGCCGGCCATGGCGCCAACCTCACGGGCCCAGAGGCCGCCCGCGTTGACGATATGCTCGGCGTGGATCGTGCCCTTTTCGGTGACCACGTCCCAGCTGCCGTCGGGGCGCTGGTTGGTTTCGATCACCTTGCAGTGCGTCTCGATGGTGGCGCCGCCCATACGCGCGGCCTTGGCATAGGCATGGGTGGTACCAGAGGGATCAAGGTGCCCGTCCAACGGATCATAGAGCCCGCCGATGATGCCCGCTGTATTGGTGACGGGCGCGATTTTTGCAATTTCCTCGGGGCTTACGATCTCTGTCTCAAGCCCCATGAAGCGATGCTTGGCGCGCTCCGCCTTGAGCATGTCAAAGCGTTCCTTGTTGTCCGCAAGGGTGACGCCGCCGACGTGGTGCAAGCCACAGGACATGCCGGTGATCTCTTCCAGCTCCTTGTAGAGCTTGATGGTATAGCCTTGCAGCGCCGCCATATTGGTGTCGCCGTTCAGGGTGTGGAATCCCCCGGCGGCGTGCCAGGTGGACCCGGAGGTGAGTTCGGACCGTTCAATCAGCATCACGTCGGACCAGCCGAGCTTGGTCAGGTGATAGAGGACGGAGCAGCCTACGACGCCGCCGCCGATCACGGCCACACGAGTGGTGGTTTTCATGGGGTCTGTCTCCCTGTCAGGATCGCGTTTCCCATCATTCTGGACACTTCTGCCCAGTAGTCCAGTCAAAATGCGACAGCAGATGTCGGAGGCAAGCGGATCGGGGGAGGCTCCCGCCCAAAGGCCCTGCCGCTGTTGCGCCAGGTCTTCGGTTGGGCCCAGCGCCGCGCGCGCCCCGCAGGGGCGCGCGCGGCGCTGGTCGCTTCGGGCATTGCCCGAAGCGAAACACCTCGTTGTTCAAGGGATCAGCGGAACGCGGGCCTAAATGTCCAGGGGACGGATCTTCAGCCCTGTCACCCGGTTGCCTTCGCGGGCGGTCACTTCGAAACGGAACCCGTGGAAGGAGAAGACCTGGCCAACGGTCGGAATCATCTGTGCCTCGTGGATGACCAGCCCGGCGACCGTATTGGCCTCGTCATCCGGCAGCGACCATTCCATCGCGCGATTGAGGTCGCGGATGGTCGTCGCGCCTTCAACCATGTAGTTGCCGTCGCCGGTCTTGTGGGCAAAGCTCTCTTCCGCCGGATCAAACTCATCGGTGATTTCGCCAACGATTTCTTCCAGGATATCCTCGAGTGTGATCAGCCCCTGAAGCGAGCCGTATTCATCCACCACCAGCGCAAAATGCGTCCGCATGCGCAGGAACTGGCGCATCTGATCGTCCAGCGTCGTGGTTTCGGGAATGAAATAGGGCGGCTTGCTCACCTCGGTGATCCGGAAGTCGCGCAGCGCAGAGGCATCGCCGTCGGGACCGCCGATCTTGGCATACATCTTGCGCAGCAGGTCCTTGGCATGCACCACGCCGATAATATTCTCCTGGTCGTCCTGGTAGAGCGGCAGGCGCGTGTGCGAGGAGGTCAGACATTGCTCCAGGATGGCTTCGGGGTCGGCGCTGGCATCGATCATCTCGATCTTGGACCGGTGCAGCATGATCTCTTCGACAAACCGGTCCGAGAGATCGAGTGCGCCGAGGATGCGGTCCCGGTCCTCTTTTTCGACCACCCCTTCGGAATGGCCGATCTGAAGCGCGCCGACGATCTCTTCGCGGACCGCCATGATGTGGCTGTCCGGGTCGATCTTTACGCCGAACAACCGCAGCACACCGCGCACCAGTAGCCGCACCGCGCCGACGACGGGCGCAAGGAAGGTCACCAGCGTTCCGATCACCGGGGCGACGGCGGCGGCGGCTTTCTCCGAGTTGGTGATCGCATAGGTCTTGGGCAGGACTTCGGCAAAGATCAGCACCAGCAGCGTCATCACCAATGTGGCAAGCGCAACACCGCTTTCGCCAAAGAGGCGGGTAAAGAGTGCGGTTGCCAGCGATGCGGCGAGGATGTTGACGAGGTTGTTGCCCAGCAGGACCGATCCGATCAGCCGTTCGTTGTCCTCGGTGATTTGCAGCGCCCGCTCTGCCCCGCGCGAGCCCTTGTCGGCCTGGCTGCGCAGTTTTCCGCGCGAGGCGGCGGTCAGCGCGGTTTCAGAGCCGGAAAAGAACCCGGAAAGAACCAGCAGCATCACGATGCCGCCGGCGGTGATCCAGAAAGAGCTGTCGAGCATGGAGGTTGTGCTGTCCATTGGGGGTCCTGAAGATCCTTCGATTTCTCATGGTTATGGGGGCTGGAGGACGCCGGATCAAGGCTTGTCGGGGCGCAATCTCCGGCGGGTGGCGTGCGGGTTCCGACGCTCTGACACAGTCGCACTGTCCGGCGGCTCAGGTGGGGAGGTCAGTCCTCCTCCGGGGGCTGCTGCGCCAGCGGATGATGCTGGTGCACCAACTCGGCCAGGCGGGCATCGAGGACATGGGTGTAGATCTCGGTGGTGGCGATATCCGCATGTCCCAGCAGCGCCTGGATCGCGCGCAGATCGGCGCCGTTTTCCAGCAGATGGGTGGCAAAGGCATGGCGCAGCGTGTGCGGTGTAACCTTGTCGGGGGAGACCCCGCCGGCGACCGCCAGTTCCTTGATCAGCAGGTAGAACCGGTGACGGGTCAGATGCCCCTCCTTGCTGCGGGAGGGAAACAGGAAGCGAGAGGGTTTGTACCCCTGTGCCGCGCGGTGCTCCTCATGCGCATCACGGCTCGTGAGCCACTCTGACAGGGCGGCGCGGGCAGGTGGGGACAACGGCACCATCCGTTCCTTGCCGCCCTTGCCCCGGATCAGCAGCAGATTGGGATCTCCGCGCGCGGCGGAGACCGGCAGCGACACCAGTTCGCTCACCCGCATCCCGGTCGCATAGAGAAGCTCCATCAGGCAGGTGTTGCGCTGTCGATCAATCTCGCGCCGGCCGCTGTTGCGGGCGGCCTCCAGCAGGCGGTCGACTTCGGCGATGTCCAATGTCTTGGGCAGCGATTTGGCCCGTCCCGGTCCCTTGATCTGAAGCGCGGGATTGTCGTCGCGCCAGCCTTCCTCAAAGGCAAACCGGTATATCTGCTTGATTGCCGACAGGCGTCGGGCGCGGGTCGCGCGGCTCAGCCCCTCGGCATCGCAGGAGATCAGATAGGCCTCGACGTCGCCCTGCTGAACCTTGGCAAAGCTCAGTTGTCTGACCGCCATCCATTGCACCAGATCACGCAGATCGCGCCCATAAGCGAGCAGCGTATTGCGCGCCGCGCCCAGCTCTGCGGCCTGGGCATCGAGAAAGGTCGAGATCCACTGAAGGTCCTGGTCCGGTGCGCGCATGAGCGGTCGATGCCTCCTCTAGCCGCGCGGCAGCAGCAGCAATTGCAAGGCCGCCCGCCGGGCCGTGTCCTCAAGCCCCATCTGGCGAAACGCGGTGAGCGACAGCACCGTCGCCTCCAGGTTGCCATCCGCGGCATGGGAAAAACTCTTCATGGTCACCAGGATCGACTCGCCGAGGCGCCCCTGATCCAGCAGCAGCTTCTGCGCGGCTGGCAGCGGGGCCCCTGGGGCAAAGCCACGGGCGATGGCCTTTTCCAGCGCGCTGCTGGCGAGATCCGCATCCGGTTGGCCCTGCGCGAGCGAGGCGAGAAAGCGGCTCTGGCGGCTGTTGTCCGGCGGTGTGGCGGCAGCGCTCTCATATTCCGAGGACAGCAGTCGCAACCGCCAGGCGATGCGCGCCGCCTTGCCGTCCAGTGCCACCGGCGCCAGTCGTGGTGCAAACAGATCCGCCAGGGCAATTTCAAGCCCCGCCTCACGCGCTGCGGCCCAGAGGGCGGGCAGGGTCTTCTGGACCGCTTCCGTGCTGCCGGTGGCCAGTGCCGTGTCAAACCGCTGCACCGCCGCCACCCGGTCCCAGATCCCGCCAGAGGCGGCCGGTTGCCGTTCGGTGAACAGGCCCAGCAGCTGGTTCGGGTTCATGGCCCGGCTTCGGGTCAGGCGTTCCGAGGCCTCAAGCTGCGCTTTCCAGCCGGTGATGTCGCGCAGATCGGCGCTGGCAAAGGCACGCGGCAGGGCGCGGGTTGGCATCGGCTCGCCGATGGCCTCGAACATGCGAAATTCCAGCGGCGAGGGGGCAGAGGGCATAGGCAAGGGCGGCATGCCCTCATAGAGATCCGGATTGAGGAACCGGTCCAGAAGCGCCATTTGATCGCCGTCCAGCAGGTCCAGCGCATGCGCCGTTTCCATCATCAGGGCCGCCGTGGGCCAGTCGCCGCGCCGGGCGGCACAAAAGATGCGCGCGGTATAGTCCTGCTTCAGGTACGGATCGGCGGTCAGGGCAGCGCAGCTGCGGTCCTCGTCGCCATTCAGCAGCGTCGCATCGAACCAGCGCTCAAACCGCGCCGCCGTCACAGTGGGGCCTGCCTCCTGGACCAGCGCCTGGGCCGGGTCGGTGGCGCCGATTTCGGTCAGCCGGTCGAGACGGGCTAGCAGCACCTGATCCGCATCGCGAAACGGCGGACGCGCCTCGCTCAGGAGGAGGGTCATCAGCAGCGACTGCATCGCTGGCAGGCCGGAGACCGGGACCTCGCGGATCAGATCCGACACCCGGTCCGGCGGGCTGCCCTGCCACAGGGTGATCGGCAGGCCCGTGCGCACATGCGACACCAGCCCCACCGGCGGCAGCAGCCGCTCCAGCGGAGTCACGGTGATTTCCGGCCCGTTGGCGCTCTGTGCGACCGGGGGTTCAAGCAGCAATGTGTCGGGAATATTGGCCACCGGCGGTGCGGTCTTCAGCCAGTCGATCGCGGCCAGCGGGTCGCGGGCCAGACCGGACGTGGCTGTCAGCAAAAGACCGCCGAGGGCCAGGGCAGCAATCCTAGTCGGCATTAAGCACCACGGGCTTGCGCACTTCCTCGGACGGGGCCGAGAAATCCGCGCCGAACCAGGGGCCGACATAGGCATAGCCGACCAATGCGATCGCTGCCAGTAGAATGAGGAAAGCCAAGTATTTTGCCAAACGTGCCATGGGGGTCCCGGTGCCTGCTTCTTTGCCTGTTTTGCGAGTTTTATATATGGCCTTTTCGGCAATATCACGTCATTCACGGAAGAATGAGCGAAAAAGACCAAATCACCGATGCGACGGCAGAAAGTCGCGTGCCGGGAAAGCTGAAGAAGACCATCGTGCTGGTGGGCATGATGGGGGCGGGCAAGACAGCTGTCGGGCGCGCGCTGGCCGCCCGGCTAGATGTGCCGTTTCTGGATAGCGACCACGAGATCGAGACGGCGGCGAACATGTCGATCCCCGAGATCTTTGCCCGCGATGGCGAGCCCTTCTTTCGCGAGAAGGAACATCAGGTCATTTCCCGACTGTTACAGGAACAACGCGGTGTCTTGTCGACCGGTGGCGGCGCTTTTCTGGCAGAGCGTAACCGCGCCGTGATAAGCGCCGCGGGCGTGTCCGTCTGCCTGCAAGCCGATCTCGAGGTGTTGTGGAAACGGGTCAAGGGGCGCGATACACGGCCGCTGTTGCGATCCGCCGATCCCTACAAGACCCTGTCCGACCTTTATCATGCGCGGGTGCCGGTCTACGCACAGGCCGATCTGACCGTGCATTCCGATGGTCAGGTCTCGATCGACAATATGGTGGACCGGGTGCTGGAGGCACTGCGGAGCCGGCCGGATGTACTGGAGTTTGAGTGATGGAACAGACTGTTCATGTGCCGCTGGGGGACCGGGCCTATGATGTGGTGATCGGCCCGGGGCTGATTGCCGAGGCCGGCAAGCGCATTTCCCCCTTGCTGACCCGCTCCAGGGTGGCGGTGCTCACGGATGAGACCGTTGCCGCGCTGCACCTGGACAGTTTGCGGGCCGGGCTGGCCGCCGAGGGGATCGAAATGGACGCCCTGGCACTGCCGCCGGGCGAGGCCACCAAGGGCTGGCCGCAGTTCACCCGCGCGGTGGAATGGCTGCTGGAACAGAAGGTGGAGCGCGGCGATGTCGTGATCGCCTTTGGCGGCGGGGTGATCGGGGATCTGGCCGGTTTCGCCGCGGCGGTCCTGCGCCGGGGCGTGCGATTCGTGCAGATCCCGACCTCGCTGCTGGCGCAGGTGGACAGTTCGGTGGGCGGCAAGACCGGCATCAACGCGCCCCAAGGCAAGAACCTGATCGGTGCCTTTCACCAACCGGCGATGGTGCTGGCCGATACCTCGGTTCTGGGCACCCTGAGCGCGCGGGATTTCCTCGCCGGTTATGGCGAGGTCGTGAAATACGGCCTGTTGGGGGATGCGGCATTTTTTGATTGCCTCGAAGCCAACGCGCCTGCGATGGCGGCGGGCGACATGGCGCTGCGGGTCGAGGCGGTGGCCCGGTCGGTCCAGATGAAGGCCGACATTGTGGTGCGCGACGAGACCGAGCAGGGGGATCGCGCGCTGCTGAACCTCGGCCATACCTTCTGCCACGCGCTGGAGGCGGCGACCGGCTACAGCGACCGGCTGATGCATGGTGAAGGCGTGGCGATCGGCTGCGCGCTGGCCTTTGAGCTGTCGGCGCAGCTCGGCCTGTGCAGTCAGGAGGACCCAAGCCGCGTGCGCGCCCATCTTAAGGCGATGGGGATGAAGACCGATCTGGCGGATATCCCCGGCGATCTGCCCCCGGCTGCGGATCTCGTGGCGCTGATGGGGCAGGACAAAAAGGTGGTGGACGGCCAGCTCCGGTTCATTCTGGCCCGTGGCATCGGCGCGGCTTTCGTGACGGCAGATGTGCCGCAGGACAAGGTTCTGGCGGTGCTGGAAGAGGCGTTGCGCCAGCGCGCCTGAGGTAGCGGCGCGGAACGGGCCCTGTTCCGATCAAGAGTGAGATGAAAAAAACACCCGGCGCGGACAGCACCGGGTGTTTTCTTGTGCGAATTGGTCCGGGCCGGGGCCTCAGAACGGGATTTCGTCGTCGTCGATGTTCTGCGAGGGGCCACCGCCGCCAAAGCCACCGCCCTGGTTGCCACCGCCGCCGCCGTAGCTGCCGCCGCCACCATAGCCGCCACCGCCGCCGCCGTAATCACCGCCGCCACCTTGGCCTCCGCCGTAGCCGCCGCCACCACCGCCGCCGCCTTCGCCGCGACCGTCGAGCATGGTCAGCGTGCCGCCGATGCCCTGCAGGACCACCTCGGTGGAATACCGGTCCTGACCATTCTGGTCCTGCCATTTGCGGGTTTGCAGCTGGCCTTCGACAAAGACCTTGGAGCCCTTGCGCAGATATTGTTCGCACACGCGGACCAGACCCTCGCTGAAGATCGCGACGGAGTGCCATTCGGTCTTTTCACGACGCTCGCCGGTGTTGCGGTCTTTCCAGGTCTCAGAGGTCGCGATGCGCAGGTTGCACACCTTGCCGCCATTCTGGAAGCTGCGCACTTCCGGGTCGCGGCCCAGGTTGCCGATGAGCATTACTTTGTTCAGGGATCCGGCCATGTGGGTCCTGTCCTTTGTGTCTTTGTCTTGTTCTGTATCGTGTCAGATCTACAGCGGTCGCGGCGGGCCGCCGGGACAGGAGGTCGAATCCCGTCCGTTGCCTGACCGTTACAGTAGCGACCCTGACCGGTTGATGAAAGAGCGGCGGGCCACCTCCGGCGTGCGGAGACGGCGTAAAAACGACCTCCGCGCCAGATAGATGTGGATATCTTCCATTTGCGGTAAACTCGTTTATAGTGCGCTCAGCCGAAAAATCAGATGTGCTGCCCATTCGATGCGACGCTTTGCTATTGCTACTCTTATCCTGTCCGTCTGCACCAGCCCTGCGGCGGCGGCGGACCTGTTTCAGAACAAGTCCAAGCGCAAGGTCTTTGCCGCCCAGACAAAGTTCCTCGACACGCGGGGGGCCACGCAATATCGCGGGTCGGCGCGGTTGAAGCCCGACAGCCTCAAGGATGATATCCTGCCGATCTACAACGGCAACTATCGCGGGGAATACCTCGAGGTGGCGCGCAGCGCTGCCCGGGCCCATGGGGTGCCCGAGGACCTGTTCCTGCGTCTGGTACAACAGGAGAGCAACTGGAACCCGGCGGCGCAGTCGCACAAGGGCGCGCTGGGGCTGGCGCAGCTGATGCCGCAGACGGCCCGTATCCTTGGCGTTGACCCGATGGTGCCGGCAGAAAACCTGCGCGGGGGGGCCAAATACCTGGCCCAGCAATACCGCAAATTCGGCTCCTGGCGGCTGGCCTTGGCCGCCTATAACGCCGGCCCGGATGCGGTCAGCCGTTACGGCGGCGTGCCGCCCTACAAGGAAACCCAGACCTACGTGCGCAAGATCCTCGGCAGCTGAGGGCTGCCCCTGAGCCGGATCTTGCCAGTTTGCCCAGCGGCGCGGCGTGTTTCCGCCGGCGTTAACCATTTGCCTCTGCGCTATCGTTAACCGGTCATTAATCCGCCTTAATCGGAGGTAAATTTCGCCCTCAACACGGAGGGAAGACTGGTGAGTGGGAAAACATTTCAAGGACAGGTGACACGCCTCGGTTGGGAAGCCGGTGCGAAACCCCGGCCCGAGCTGGTGGATCTGATCCTGGATCAACATGGACGCGGACAACGGCGCGAGATCGGCCCGACCGTGTTGGGAGTGGCCTTTGGCGCGGTGGTGGGCCTGCTGTTGAAAGCGCTGGTGCTGGAAACTGCCCTTGGGGACGCGCAGGGCGGCTGGGTGGCTGTCGCGCTCACGGCCGCTGGCGTGCTCGGCCTTGCCAGCGCCGTCGGGCTTGCGGCCTGGGCCGTGCTGCGCGCGGGCAAGCGTCCGGTGTTGTTGCAATTTGCCTCGATCAACCTGCTGACGCTGGGGATCGTCGCCGTGGCCTGATCCTGGCCACACCAAAGAATACCCGCGGGTGGGACTGTGGGAGGGAGAAAGGGCGCGTTCCGCAAGGGATGCGTCCTTTCTGCATCTGGATTCTCGGGAACCGCTGCGCTAGGTCGATCCGCAAGTCCAAGGAGGGTTTCATGTCCGTGCTTTTGCGTTTGGTCGCCTGCGCTGCCCTGGCGGCGACGCCTGTCTGCGCCGAGGAATTTGCGACGCCGGAGGCGCTGGGGCAGGCCCTGTTTTTTGAAACCGACCTCTCTGCCAACCGCAGCCAGTCCTGCGCCAGCTGTCATGATCCGGAGGCGGGTTTCGCCGATCCCCGGCGCGATGCGGCGGGGGCTTTCTCACGCGGGGACGACGGGCAGTCGCTGGGCGCACGGCACGCGCCGACGACAAGCTATGCGATGCTGTCGCCTGCCTTTCACCAGAATGAAGCCGGCGACTGGGTCGGCGGTCAATTCTGGGATGGGCGTGCGGGCGACCTGGCGGTACAGGCCGGCGGTCCGATCCTCAATCCGATCGAACTGGGGCTGAAAACAGAGGCGGAGGCGGTCGCGCGCCTGGCCGAAACCCCGGCCTATGTGACCGCATTTCGCGACCTCTATGACGTTGATATTACAGACCCTTCAGAGGCCGAGGCAGGTTATGATGCACTTACCCTGGCGCTGGCGCGGTTCGAACAGACCGAGGTCTTTCGGCCCTTCGACAGCAAATACGACCGCTATCTGCGCGGCGAGGCCGAACTGACAAAGATGGAGGAACTGGGGCGGCTCCTGTTCTTTTCGCAACAGTTCACCAACTGCAACCAGTGTCATCAGTTGCGCCGCAGTGCGATGGACCCGGCCGAGCCCTTTACCGATTTCAAGTACCACAATATCGGCGTGCCGGCGAATTTGCCGGGCCGGCAGGAAAACGGGGTTGCGGCGGAGTGGGTCGACAACGGCCTGCTGGACAACCCACTTGTGGATGATCCGCACCAGCGCGGCAAGTTCAAGACACCGACCCTGCGCAATGTGGCGGTGACTGGCCCCTATATGCACAATGGCGTCTTCCAGGATCTGCGCACCGTGGTGACCTTCTACAACCGCTACAACAGCAAGGCGGATGTGGCGCAGATCAACCCGGAAACCGGCGCATCCTGGGGACCGATCCCGGTGCCGGACACCCTGTCGACGACAGAGCTGACCCATGGGCCGGCGCTGGACGAACGCCGGATTGATGCGCTGGTGGCCTTTCTGAAAACGCTGACCGATGCGCGCTACGAACCGCTTCTGAGCGAGTAACGGGTAACCTTTGCGGCGATGCTGCGTTAAATTCCAAGAAAAAGACACAAATTCGAACCAAGCGCTTTACCGCTGATTCACTTCTCTCCAGCAGGTTCGGCCTCATCGTTACAGAAGGGCGAACATCACATGCTGGTAGAAAACAGCCAAACTCCCGATGCCTTGGCTGAGGCATTTGCAACCGTCGACGGTCTCATGGCCACGGGTAAATTTGCGCGCTCCCTTAGCGTGATGCTGCCCTATGTCCAAGCGGGCGAGCTGGACATCGGCCTGCTTGAGCGGACCGCCGACTGCTTTTTTGAGATGCGCGATTATCCCAATGCCATCAAGGTGATGCGCCACATCACCGAAGCCGCGCCAGAGGATGCCGCGGGCTGGGGCAAGCTGGGGCTGATGCTGCAGACCAATGGGGATCTGGCCAGCGCCGCGCATGCCTTTGAAGAGGTGCTGCGACTGGACCCCAATTCGATCCCGGCGCTGACCGCGCTCAACGGGATCGAGACATTTGGCGTCGACAGCATCTACGCACAGCGTCTGTTGTCGCTGTCCGAGCGCACCAACCTGGATACGCGCCACCGGGCGCTGGTTCATCACGCGCTGGCGCAGATTGCGCATGCGGCGGGTGAGACCGATGTCGCCTACACCCTGTTCCAATCCTCCCGCCAGGAGGTCGCAGGCGCCTTTGCCCCGGCGATCTTTGACGAGATGGTTGCAGAGCAGGAAGCCCTGTTCGAACCGCGTCCGGCCTCCGAGGATGCCACCCTCCTGCCCAAGATCGTCTTTGTCGGCGGCATGCCCATGGCCGGCACCGGTCTGGTGGAGCGGATCCTGGCCAAACACCCCGGCGTGTTCAGCGTTGGCGAAAACACGGCGCTGTCGCGCACCCACGGTGCGATCCGCATGCATCTGGCCAAAACTGACCGTCCCTGCAACTACTGGGACTGGATGGACCAGCTGACGGCGGAAGAGGTCGATATTTTCCGCCAGTACTATCTGGAACGTGCCCTGGGTGGGCAGGTTGCGGGCGGCAAGACGATCGTGGATGCCCATCCGCTCGGCTGCCTGGAGTTCGCGCTTGCGCAATTCCTGTTCCCCGAGGCGAAGTTTGTCTTCCTGTCGCGCCATCCGCTGGATACGGCGCTGGCAAATGTCGCCTCCAATGTGCTGAACGGCAACGCGCTGGCGTCGCGCCCGGAATGGATCGCCAAGGTCACGCGCACGGTCTACTCCTCGGCGACCAACTATGCCGCGACGCTGGGCGATGCGATGCGCCTGCAATCCTACGAGGCGCTGGTGCAGCGTCCCGAAACGGAAATCGCGCTGCTGCTAGATCATGCAGGGCTGGATTTCCACGTGGATTGTCTGACGCCCAACGCGCTGTGCAACCTGGATGCGATTTCCGGGATGCTGGGACAAGAAGAGCTGACGCCGGACACCCAAGGCCAGTGGCAGGCCTATGAAGAACAGCTGAAGCCGGTCTATGACGCCCTGGGCGGCGCCCGCTGGGTCGAGGCCTGGGAGGCGTTCGACGCAGCCCTGCGCTGAATGCGCGCCGTGACCGCTTGCAAGAGCGGGCACGGGCATCGGCAAAGATCCCGTCCGGCTGTAGAGGTGCGATCTTGATTCAACGTCCTGCCCCTCGTCCCTCGGGGGGGCAGAGACGGTTGGCGGTTGTGCCCGGTACACAAACAAAACGGCTCCACCCAACGCAGGGTGGAGCCGTTTTCTGTGCTGTCCGACGCGCGGGGCCGGCCAGATTGGCCGTTCAATGGGCCGTAGAGCCGAAGTCATTCAAATCGGGCCGTTTTCTCAGGTCTGCCGGGCCGTGCAGACCCGGGGCAGAGCCTGCCCGGGCCTGCGCCAAAGGCCGGATGGCCCGACCCGGAGCAGTCTTATTCGGCGGCGATCTTGATCACCGGCTCCATGCGTTCGAGGATCTCTTCGCTCAGGTGGCACTTGATCTGGTGGCCCCCGTCGAGGGTCCGGATCGGTGGCACTTCCTTTTCGCACAAGCCCCCGGGGACTTCGGATTTCCAGCGGCACCGGGTCTGGAAGGGGCAGCCGGACGGCGGGTTCATCGCCGAGGGAATGTCGCCCTCCAGCACGATGTGGGTCTTTTCCACCGAGGTGTCGGCGATCGGAACCGCCGACAAGAGCGCTTCGGTATAGGGGTGATAGGGCGGCGAGAACACCTGTTCGGTGTCCCCGAGTTCCACCACATGCCCGAGATACATCACCATCACCCGGTCCGACAGGTAGCGCACGATCGACAGATCGTGGGAGATGAACAAGAGCGTGGTCTTCTCGTTGCGCTGGATCTCCATCAAGAGATCGGTCACCGCCGCCTGCACGGAGACGTCAAGCGCCGAAACCGGCTCGTCCGCGACCACGATCCGGGCCCCGCCAGCAAAGGCGCGAGCGATGCCCACCCGCTGCTTCTGGCCACCGGACAGCTGTCGCGGCATGCGGTCGGCAAAGGCGCGCGGCAGTTTTACCAGATCCAGCAGTTCCAGCATGCGTTGCTTGCGTTCGGCATCATTCTTGCCGATGCCAAAGATATCCAGCGCGCGGATGATCTGACGGCCCACGGTCATCGAGGGGTTCAGCGTGTCGAACGGGTTCTGGAACACCATCTGCACATCGGCGATGGTGCCGGCGTCGCGCTGCTGGATCGGCACCTGTTCGATATTGCGGTTGTCCAGCAGGATCTCGCCCTCGGTGGCTGTCTCCAGCCCCATCAGCACCTTGGCAAAGGTCGACTTGCCACAACCCGACTCGCCGACGATGGCTAGCGTTTCGGATTCGCGGGCTTCGAAACTCAGCGTCTCGTTGGCCTTCACAACCTTCTTGGTGCCGCCGCCGAACAGCGCATTGGCCGCGACCTCGTAGTATTTCTTGAGATTGTCCATCTTCAGGACAACGCGGCCGGGTTCGTTTTTTTCCTTCTGCTCGCCCGCATTGATGGGGGCGTTCCAGTCGATCTCCTGGAATTTGAGGCAACGGGTATGGTGACGGTCATTGCCCGGCACCGGTTCCATCAGGATGTCACCGGCGTCACACCGCCCGGCTTCGAAATAATCGCAGCGCGGGCCGAAGTTGCAGCCCGGGGGGCGTTCATGGGGCAGGGGGAAGTTGCCGGGGATCGCCACCAGCGGGCGCGCGTTCTTGTCGGCGCCGGGCAGCGGGATCGAGCGGAACAGCGCCTGCGTGTAGGGGTGGCGCATGTCGTCGAACACATCCTCGATCGAGCCGCGCTCCACCGCCTCGCCGGAGTACATCACGCAGAGCCGGTCGCACGTTTCCAGCACCAGCCCGAGGTTGTGGGAGATGAACAGCATCGAGGTGCCGTATTTCTTGCCCAGATCCTTGACCAGCTCGACCACCGCGGCCTCCACCGTCACGTCGAGCGCGGTTGTGGGCTCATCCAGGATCAGCAGCGAGGGTTTCGACATCAGCGCCATGGCGATGACGATCCGCTGCTGCTGGCCGCCCGAGAGCTGGTGCGGATATGAGTTCAGCATCCGCTTGGGGTCCGGCAGCTTCACGTCCGTCACCACCTCGAGGGCGCGCGCGTAGGCGTCCTTTTCGTTGAGCCCCTCGTGGATCATCGGCACTTCCATCAGCTGCTTGCCGATCTTCATCGCCGGGTTCAGCGAGGCCATCGGTTCCTGATAGATCATCGCGATCTCGTTGCCGCGCACATCGCGCAGCTCTTCCGTGCTCATTTCGGCCAGATCGCGGCCCTTGAACTTGATCGAGCCACCGACGATGCGACCGTTCTTGCCAAGGTCCTGCATGACGCCCAGCGCCACGGTGGATTTGCCGCAGCCCGATTCCCCCACAAGGCCCACGGCCTCGCCGGGTTGCACCGCCACGGAGAAATCCATCACCGCCGGAATTTCGCGCAGGCGGGTGAAGAAGGAGATCGACAGCTTGTCGATTTCGAGAATCGGACCGTCGTAGTCTGCAAGTTTGCTCATCTTTGTCTCCCTGGTGGGCCGGGCGATATGGGATCGCTTCTTTTGGCCCTGAATATCTTGGGGGCCGGGGGCGGTGCCCCCGGCAAAGCTCACATCAGTCCTTGAGGCTCTCTTCGCGCAGGCCGTCGGCCAGCAGGTTGAGGCCCAGCACCAGGCTCATCAGCGCCACCGCGGGCGGCAGGGCCGGGTGCAGGTAGATCGACAACAGCTTGCGCCCGTCGTTGATCGTGGAGCCCCAATCCGGGCTTTCCGGCGGCAGGCCGAGGCCAAAGAAGCCGAGCGTCCCAAGCAGGATCGTGGTGTAGCCGATGCGCAGGCAGAAATCGACGATCAGCGGACCGCGCACGTTGGGCAGGATCTCCCACAGCATGATGTACCAGGGCCGCTCGCCCCGGGTCTGCGCCGCAGCCACGTAATCGCGGGTCTTGATGTCCAGCGCCAGGCCGCGAACGATGCGGAACACGGTGGGCGAGTTCACAAAGACCACCGACACGAACACCACCAGCACGCCGCCGGGAATGTCAAAGAAATCAAGCGGCCAGAAGTCGATCTTGGAGCCGCGCGCATTGATCAGCGACATGTAGAGCAGGAACATGGGCACCAGCACCAGCGCCAGCCACATGTAGTCCTTGTTGGGCTGGGTGCGGAACCGCGAGTGGATCAACACGCCGCAGAACACCATCGGAAAGGCAAAGAGCACGACAGCCATGAACTGCGGCAGGCCGGTGGCCACGATCTCCGGCGTCACCAGCAGATAGAACAGCAGGATCACCGGGAAGGCGAGGATGAGGTTGGCAAGGAACGACAGCACCGTATCCAGACGACCACCGTAGTAGCCCGCCGGAAGCCCCAGGGTGATCCCCACCATAAAGGCAAAGAGCGTGGCCAGCGGCGCGTATTTCAGCACCTCCCAGGCGCCTTTGACCATGCGCGAGAACACGTCGCGGGCGAGGTTGTCACCGCCCAGAAGATACCAGGCGTATTCGCCGTCTTCGGCCCCACGCAGCGGTGTGCCGGGAACCTTGTTCTTCATGCCGGAGACCTGTGCCAGCGGGTCATGCGTGGCGATCAGGTCGGCGGCGGCAAAGATTCCGGTGAACACCCAGAACATGACAAGGCCAAAGCCGATCATGCCGATGGGGCTGTCAAACAGTTTGCCATAGAGGCCGAGGCGACGCTTGAAGCTGATCGACAGGCCAAAGAGCACAACCAGCGCGACCCAGGTCGGCAGCAGTTGGCGCGACATCGCGCCGACGATGCCGGCGCCGGTGTTCATCACCAGCCCCAGCAGGAGGTAGGCCAGCGACAGGGCGGCGACCGCAAGGAACGCAAAGCGCACGCCCAGGCTCGCCATCGCCTGCGGATTGCCCGCCAGCGTGACGGTGCCGTCCGCATTGGCCACCTGACGGGTGCCGGCGCTGAGGATGGACATCACCATCCAGATCACGATCGCCGCAGCCAGCAGCAGAAGCGCGATCTGGTAGATCGGGTTGAGAAAGGCAAGAGCGCCTGTCCAGGTCAAGGGATCCATGAAAAGCCTCCTGCCTTAAGAGATACGGATACGTGGGTTCAGGAAGATATAGCCGATATCGGAAATCAGCTGCGTCAACAGAACCACGACGACGGAGACAACGGAGACCGCAAGAAGCAGCTCGATGTCGTTGTTGCTGGCGGCCTCCACAAGCGCCCAGCCAAAGCCTTTGTAGTTGAACAGGCTTTCCACGATGACCACGCCGTTCAGGAGCCAGGGGAACTGGAGCATGATGACCGTGAAGGGGGCGATCAGCGCGTTGCGCAGGGCGTGTTTCAGAACGATGTTCGGAAAGCTGACCCCTTTGAGGCGCGCGGTGCGGATATATTGCGCGGTCATCACCTCTGTCATCGAGGCGCGCGTCATCCGCGCGATATAGCCCATGCCATAGAGCGCGATGGTCAGCACCGGCAGGAAGAAGTTCTCGAACGTCGGGTTCTCCATTGCCGCCGTGGCGGTGCCCTTGAACCATTTGAGCCCCACGGTGGAGGAGGCAAACACCGCGATGAAGATCACGCCGGAGACATATTCGGGGGTGGCCGTGGTCATGATCGACAGGGTCGACAGCGACCGGTCGGTGGCCGATCCCTCGCGCATGCCGGCCAGGACGCCGATGATGAGTGCGGAGGGCACCATCAGGATCAGCACCCACATCATCAGGTAGCCGGTGTTGCCCAGACGGGTTTCGATGATTTCGCCGACCTCGGTCTTGAACCGGGTCGAATAGCCCCAGTCGCCCTGGATGATGCCACAATAGCGCGGCGCATCCGCCGCCACTTCGGGCGAGACGCCGCCATCCAGACAGCGGCCGGTCACCGTGCCGTCTTCGGTGCGGGTCCAGCCGGGCACAACCCCGAGCCACTGGCCGTATTTCACCGCTATGGGCTGGGCGTAGCCGTTCTTCTCAAGCCAACTGGCGACGGCCTCGTCCGACATGCGGAAGTTGCCCTCGGTCTTGGCGAGTTTTTCAAGGTTCGGATAGAGGTTGGTCAGAAAGAACACGATGAACGTCAGGCACAATGCCGTGATGATCATCACGCCCGAACGACGCAATATGAATAGTCCCATGTGATCCCCTGCAGACTGGCGGTCGGCTGGCCCTGATGCGGTCCGGAACTGGGTCTTCCGATCCGGTGGGGGCCGTTTTTATCGTGTAGCTGTTCTTGTTTTTCTTTGGGTTGTCCGCCCCCGGACCGCAGGGGCCGGGGACGGAGCATCAGGCGTGGGCGTGATCTCAGGCGATCAGGCCGCCCAGCCCCACTTGTAGTGGTGGTGCTCGTAGGAGATGTGCATGTCAGCCCCCATCACGCCCTCGCGCATGTGGCGGAACAGTGATTTCCAGTAGGGCTGGATGGTGACACCCTCGTCCTGGATCAGCTTCTCGCCCTTGGCGACGATTTCGCGGCGCTTGTCGGCATCGGCGATCGCCAGCGCGTCGGACAGGATCTGATCGAACTCCTCGTTGGACCAGCCGAATTCGTTCCAGGCCTCGCCCGAACGATAGGCCAGCGCCCAGATCTGAACGCCAAGCGGACGGTGGTTCCAGTTGGTGGAGCTGAACGGATATTTGGTCCAGTCGTTCCAGAAGGTGGAGCCGGGCAGGACGGTGCGCTTCACCTTGAAGCCCGCGTCGCGCAGCTGAGCGGCCACCGCATCGGTGGTGTTCTTGCGCCAGTCGTCGTCGATGGAGATGATCTCGTGCTCGAAATCCATCATGCCGGCTTCTTCCATCAGGGCGCGGGCGCCTTCGACATCGACTTCCTGCTTGGGCAGTTCGGCATATTCCGGGTGCGCCGGGCCGACATGGTGATGCTCGGCGACAACGCCGCGGTTGCCATATCCCAGTTCCAGGCAGACATCATTGTCGATCGCCATCTGCAACGCCTTGCGCACGCGCTGATCGGCATAGGGCTTCTTGCCATCGATCTCGGCCAGCTGGTTGGGACGGATCACGATGGTGGACATGGTCACAACTTCGGACTTCACAAAGCCCAGCGCGTCCATCACGTCGATGAATTCGCCCACGGATTCGTAGAGCATGTCCACTTCTTCCGCTTCCAGCGCCGACAGCCACGAGGACGGGTCGGTGCCGAAGTCGATGTATTCGATGCTGTCCAGCGCCGGACGGCCAAAGACCTCTTCGCCCCACCAGGTGTGGTCCTCGTTGCGGGTCAGGGTGCATTTCACGCCGACCTCGAGTTCGGAGATCAGATAGGGGCCGGTGCCGACCGCGTTCTGTGCATCATCCGCGCTAAAGCTGGCGTGGGTGATCGCCGCCGGATAGTCCGCCATGCCCGGAATGATCGAGATGTCGGAGTTCGGAAGCTTCAGCTTCACGGTGTGGCTGTCGACCACCTCGATCGCGCCGTCGATGGCCTTGTTGGTGTCGGGGTCGATCAGGCTGCCGAAACGGCCGGCCATGGAGTTGCCTTCCATGTCCTTGTCGCACCAGCCGGCGATGTTGCGCGCCACGTCCTCGGCGGTGAAATCGTCGCCGTTGTTCCATTTCACGCCCTTGCGGACATTCAATGTATATTCGTCGGCGCTGTCGTTCACTTCCCAGCTTTCCAGCAGCATGGGGGTGAAGGTGCCGTCGTTGTTGTATTCGACCAGATACTCCAGCGTGCCGCGGGTCTCGTTGCCGATTTCGGACCAGTCATAGGTGCGCGGATCCTTCAGGCCGCGGACGTTCATCTGGACACGCATGGTGCCGCCTTCCTGCATGTCGCCGGCAGCGCGGGCCGGGGCGGACAGGCCGATCATGCCGTAGGCGGCAGTGGCGGATACGCCCAGAGCGGTGGCACGGGTCAGGAATTCGCGCCGGGAGATCTTGCCGGCTTTCAGTTCCTGCGCGTGCATCTCTGCCGCCCAATGGGGGGTCGAGCTCTTGAGTGTGGTGGTGGTCATTGATGTCTCCCTGTTCTAGACCGTCATTTGAAGGGCGCCCTCGGTCACGAGGTTCTCAGTCGCGGGCTATTTTATATCGCGCTGAGGTAGTTGAATTGTCACAATGTTTCTCAGCCTCACCATACGGCAACAGATCCGGGCCGACGTCAATGCACAGTATCGGCACCAGACGGTAAAAATGCGACATTCTCCCTGTCGGTTTTGACAAAACGACACTTGTGTCCAGTTTGGTGGCGCAATCAGGATACACGCACCGATGTCAGGACGCCAGCGCCGCGGGGCGGGCCGACTCGCGTGCCATCTTGCGCAGGGCGCTGGGGGTTTCGCCGGTGTGCTGGGTGATGAAACGGGTGAAATAAGCCGCGCTGCCAAAGCCCAGCGAATGGGCAATGTCGCGCATCGGCAGGCTGGTGCGGACCAACAGGCTGCGAGCGGCGTGCAACTGGCGTTCGGTCAGCAGCGCGGCGGCGGTCTTGCCGGTTTCCTGCTTGCAGACCCGGGTCAGATGCGTCGGCGTCACCCCCAGTTCCGCCGCGTGGCCCGCCATGTTGAAGACGCCCTCGGAATCCGCAGCAAGCCGCTGGCAAAAGGCCCGCGACAGGCGTCGGGCCGCGCTGACCTTGCCATTCTCGGGCGCTGCCGCCCACAGGCGTTGCAGGTGGATGCCGATGAGTTCGCCGTAGCTGAGGATTGCGCGGGGGCTGTGGGTGTCCCCCAACTGCTGTTCGCGCTGGGTCGCCTCGAACAATGTGTTGAGACGGGCCTGTTCCTGCATATCACCGATCCGCATCTGCATCGGCTGGTCGGGCAGGGCGCAGGGCATGGTTTCGCCAATGCGCAGCACCTGTCCGATGCTCTGGCGCCCGACTTCCAGCGAAAACAGCGATCGCGCGGGAATCGACAGCACCGTATGAGGGCCAAAACCGCGACGCTGCCCATCCAGCAGCGCCCGTCCCTGGCCCCGGGTGACCCAGATCAACAGGTGGCAGTCACGTTCATGCGCCAGTTCCACCTGCCAGGAATCGCCGGACACGAGCCGCAGCAGCGGGCTGACGTCCAGCGGGCCGGAGAGAGGCGGGGCATATGACATGGCGGCGTTCAGGTCGTTCCAATCCTAAGTGCATGGGACCTTGACCCGCGCGCGTGATTCGATCAATTTTTTTGCCGCTTTTTCGCCAGAAGGCCAAAAACCGCTGTTACAGAAGCGGATTTTGCCGCGTTTTTACGGTTCCGGTACCAGTTTTAACCATTGCGACATGCGGGCGCGGAACCAGGTCCGCTGTCGTTTGGCATATTGACGGGTGGCGATGGAGGCCCGTTCCGCGGTTTCCTCGACCGTGAGTTCGCCGCGCAGATGGGCCATCAGTTCCGGCACCCCGATCGCCTTGCAGGAGGGCAGCGCGGGATCGTACCGGCTCTGCATGGCGCGGGCTTCCTCCAGGGCCCCCGCCGCCATCATTCGCGAAAACCGGTGCCGGATACGCGCCTCCAGCCAGTCGCGCTCCGCCTCGACCACCAACGCGGTACAGGCCTCGGGGGGCAGCAACGGGGGCGGGGTGTCATTCTGCCATTGCGCCAGCGGTCGTCCGGTGGCCCGCAACACCTCCCAGGCCCGTTGCACGCGCGCGCGATTCTGCATGTCGATACGGGCACATGTCTCTGCATCCAGCTCTGCGGACAGGGCCTCCAGCGACATCAGGTCGGCTTCGGCACGGACCGGGGCCGGTGTGGCGGGGATTTCTGCCATGCCTTCGGTCAGCGCCAGGAAATAGAGCCCGGTGCCGCCGACGATAATGGGCCGCTCGGGCCCGGTCAGCAGCGGTGCGACCTCGCGCAGCCAGTGCCCGGCAGAATAGGGCGCGTCATGGCTCAGATGACCATAAAGCCGATGCGGCGCACGGGATTCGTCCTCTACGCTGGGACGGGCCGTAACCACCCGCCAGCACGCGTAGACCTGGCTTGCATCGGCGTTCACGATGACGCCGCCATCCCGGTCGGCGATGCGCAGCGCCAGCTCCGATTTGCCGGAGGCTGTCGGGCCGGCGATCAGCACAGGACGGTCGGCGGGGATATTTGTCAAATCTATCAATGTTTTCCGCTGCGCGCCTCGGGGAACGCATCCATGTCAGAGGGAGAGCCCGAAGAAGATCGGCAATTATCCGGCAGCCCGGATTGATCCTCGGCGGCTTTTGCTCCATTTTGCCGCGAGATTTAACCCCGACATATTGCGGAGCGCAACATGCCCGAAACCCCTGACCAGCCGGACGTCTCGACGGCCGCCAGCTATAACCGTGTGATGCTGAAGATTTCCGGCGAGGCCCTGATGGGAACGCAGGGGTTCGGCCTGCACCCGCCAACCGTGCGCAGAATCGCCGAAGAGGTGAAGTCGGTGCACGACCTTGGCGTCGAGATCTGCATGGTGATCGGCGGCGGCAACATCTTTCGCGGGCTGTCCGGTTCTGCCCAGGGGATGGAGCGCACCACGGCGGACTACATGGGGATGCTGGCCACCGTCATGAACGCGCTGGGGATGCAATCAGCGCTCGAGGATCTGGGCGTGTTCACACGGGTGATTTCCGCCATCCGCATGGATGAGGTGGCAGAGCCCTACATCCGCCGCCGCGCGGTGCGTCACCTGGAGAAAAAGCGGGTCTGCATTTTTGCTGCCGGCACCGGCAACCCCTATTTCACCACCGACACCGCCGCCACGCTGCGGGCCAATGAAATGAATTGCGAAGCGATCTTCATGGGCAAGAACGGCGTCGATGGTGTCTATGACAAGGATCCCAAGACCAACGATGATGCCAAGCGGTATGACAGCGTCAGCTATGACGATGTTCTGGCGAAACGTCTCAAGGTCATGGATGCCTCTGCCATCGCGCTGGCGCGCGACAACAATCTGCCCCTGATTGTCTTTGGCCTTGATGAACCCGGCGGGTTCCGGGGCGTTCTGGCGGGCGAGGGCACCTATACCAAGGTGCACGGCTGACAGGGTTGCGGCTGACTGGGCCAGGGTGAACGGCGCCTCGCGCCGTCGCCAGTCCGGCGCCTGTTTTGCGTGGAATTTCACCACGTTCCGAAGGTTTCGCGGGTGTTTGTCCGCCGAGATCGCTATACAAGAGACACCTGATGGCGTAAGAGCCGTCCTCAAGACCGCCTCAAGCAAGGGGAGAGCAGCATGTCTGATGATTTCGAACTGGACACCGATGACCTGAAACGCCGCATGGATGGTGCGATGGCGAACCTGAAGACCGAATTCGCGTCGTTGCGGACCGGTCGCGCCTCCGCCTCGATGCTGGAGCCGGTGATGGTCGACGCCTACGGCTCGATGACACCGATCAACCAGGTCGGCACCGTGAACGTGCCGGAACCGCGCATGGTCACCATCAATGTCTGGGACAAATCCCTCGTGGGCAAGGTGGAGAAAGCGATCCGCGAGTCGGGTCTTGGCATCAACCCGCAGCTCAATGGCACCATCATCATGCTGCCGATCCCGGAGCTGAACGAAGAGCGCCGCCGCGAGCTGGGCAAGGTGGCGGGCCAATACGCCGAACACGCCCGGGTCTCGATCCGCAACGTGCGTCGCGACGGCATGGACCAGATCAAGAAGGCCAAGGCCGACGGCATGTCCGAGGACGACCAGAAATTCTGGGAGACCGAGGTCCAGGAACTGACCGACAAGATGATCAAATCCGTCGATGATGCGCTTGAAACCAAGCAAGCCGAAATCATGCAGGTCTGATCCGCGCTTATGGCCTTTGGGACGGACAGCGGCACACCGGCCGTAGACGCAGCGGACCCGGGTGGCTCTGGTGACGGGCCCCGGCACATTGCCATTATCATGGATGGCAATGGTCGTTGGGCGCAGGCACGCGGGCGGCCGCGGCTGTTTGGCCATCACGCCGGTGCCCGCCGGGTGCGCGAAGTGGTGGAATGCTGTCCGGACCTCGGGGTCAAATACCTGACGATATTTGCCTTTTCGACCGAGAACTGGAAACGCACCCAGGTTGAAGTTGCCGGTCTGATGAGCCTGTTCCGGCGCTATATCTCCAAGGAAATGAAGGCGCTGGCGGCCAAGAACGTGCGCGTGCGCTTTATCGGCGACCGGGTGCGGCTGGATCGGAAACTGATCCAGCTGATGGATGCGCTGGAGCGTGAAACCGAGACCAATGACGGCACGCATCTGACCATCGCGCTCAATTACGGCGGTCGCGACGAGGTCGCCCGCGCCACCAAGCGGCTGGCCCAGGATGTTGCCGATGGCAAGCTTGACCCGGAAAACGTCGATGAGGAAACGCTGCCGCGCTACCTCGATACCCATGTGTTGCCTGATCCGGATCTGGTGATCCGGACCTCGGGCGAGGCGCGGATTTCGAACTTCCTGCTGTGGCAGTCGGCCTATGCCGAATACGAGTTCATCGATACGCTCTGGCCGGATTTCACCGCCGAGGAACTGGCGCGCCTGTGTCGCAGCTATGGGCGCCGGGACCGGCGGTTTGGCGCGGTGAAGACATGAGCGCCCGATCCCCTTTTGCGCAGACGCCGGGCCGTTGGGCCGACTTGCGGACCCGGAGCCTGTCAGCTGCGGTGCTGCTGGGGCTCGGGGGCGGGTCTCTGGCGATCGGCGGGCTTGCCTTCCTCGTGTTTGTGGCCGCATGCCTTGGGGCGGTGTTCTGGGAGCTGCTGCGCATGTACCGCGCCGACCTGAGCCTGCCAGCCCTGGGTTGCGGCCTGTTGGCGGCGCTTGCAATACTGTTGGCCGCGATGCTGCCCCTGCTGCTGATGCCGCTGGTGCTGGCGGTGCCGCTGGCGGCCGGGGCCTGGGTGCTGCAGTCGCGGCGCCGCTATTTCCTCATGATTGCGGGCTGGGTGCTGCTGGGGGGCTTCGGGCTGATCTGGCTGCGTGACGCCTATGGCTTTGGCTGGATGCTCTGGCTGATCCTGGTGGTGGTTGCGACGGATGTCGCGGGCTATTTTGCGGGTAAGCATTTTGGCGGGCCGAAGTTCTGGCCGGCTGTCAGCCCCAAGAAAACCTGGTCCGGCACCGCTGGTGGCTGGGTGGCTGCGGCGGTGATCGGAGTGCTGTTTGCCTGGCTCGGCGGGCTGCCCGCCAGCGTTATCCCTCTCTCGGTGGTGGTCTCTATGGCCAGCCAGGCGGGTGACATCGCCGAAAGCGCATTGAAGCGATACCTGGGCGTCAAGGACTCCAGCCAGCTGATCCCGGGCCATGGCGGCGTGTTCGACCGCTTTGACGGGATGCTGGGGGCCGGGGCGCTGTGTTTCGTGGTTGCGATGGTCCTGTCCTGACAGGATCGCCTGCGACGCGGATGAGGAATGATCGGCGATGAGAAAGATTTCCATATTCGGGGCCACCGGCTCCATCGGGCAGAACACCATCGACCTGATCCGCCGCCAGCCGGATGCCTATGACGTGGTGGCGCTGACCGGGGGGCACAATATCGCGCAACTGGCGCAGGACGCCATTGAGCTGCGCGCGGAGATCGCCGTCACCGCCCATGATGCGCGCCTGCCGGAGTTGCGCGCGGCCCTCGCCGGAAGCGCGGTCGAAGCCGCCGCTGGCCCGGAGGCGCTGCTGGAGGCTGCCAGCCGACCGGCGGACTGGATCATGTCGGCCATCGTCGGGGCCGCCGGGCTTGCGCCGGGCCTCAAGGCGCTGGAGCAGGGGACCACCCTGGCCCTCGCCAACAAGGAGTCGCTGGTCTGTGCCGGGGCGCTGCTGATGCAGACCGCAGAGCGCCACGGTGCCCGCATCCTGCCGGTGGACAGTGAACATTCCGCCGTGTTTCAGGCGCTTGTGGGCGAGCGCCTAGACGAGGTCGAGCGGATCATCATCACCGCCTCCGGTGGTGCGTTTCGGGATTGGCCGCTGGAGGCCCTGCGGACCGCGACCCTTGCGCAGGCCTCCTCGCATCCGAATTGGGACATGGGGCAGCGGATCACCATCGACAGTGCCTCCATGTTCAATAAGGCTCTGGAAGTCATTGAAACCAGAGAGTTCTTTGGTGTCGACCCCAGCCAGATCGAGGTGCTGGTGCATCCGCAATCCCTGGTCCACGCCCTGGTGGGGTTTCGCGATGGCGCGTTGATGAGCCACCTTGGCGCGCCGGACATGCGCCATGCGATCGGATATGCGCTGCACTGGCCGGAGCGCAAGACGCTGCCGGTGCCGCGACTGGATCTTGCGGCGGCGGGGCAGCTGGAGTTTCGCGCGCCCGATCCCAACCGCTACCCGGCGCTGCGGCTGGCGCAGGAGGTCATGGCGCGTGGTGGTCTCAGCGGAGCGGCCTTCAACGGGGCCAAGGAGCAGGCGCTCGATCACTTTATCGCGGGGCGCATTGGCTTTCTCGACATGGCGACCATAACTGAACAGGTGTTGGCATCGCTGGAGGCGCATCCGGGCCTTATTGACGCCGCAATGACACTTGAAAACGTCACCCGAGTTGACGATCTGGCGCGGCAGGCGACGGATCAGGTCGTGACGCAACGAACAGGATAGAGTTTTGGACGCAGTATCTCTGGTCTCGCAGCTGAGCGGGTTCCTCTACACGGTTGGCAGTTTTGTTGTTCTGCTTTCGATCATCGTGGCCGTGCATGAATACGGTCACTACATCGTCGGGCGCTGGTGCGGCATCCACCCGGAGGTGTTCTCGCTTGGCTTCGGTCCGGTGCTGGCCAGCCGTGTCGACAAACGCGGCACCCGCTGGCAGGTTGCGGCCTTTCCCTTTGGCGGGTTTGTGAAATTCCTCGGCGATGCGGATGCGGCCTCGGGCAAGGACACCGGCAGCCTGTCGGCAGCCGAACAGGACCCGGCGCTGCTGCGCAAGACCATGCACGGCGCACCGCTCTGGGCGCGCTCGGCCACCGTCGCGGCGGGGCCGATCTTCAACTTCATCCTGTCGATCGTGATCTTCACCGGGGTGATCCTGGTGCAAGGCCAGATGAAAGATCCCCTGACCGTGGGAGAGCTTCGTCCGTTGCCGGATCAAAGCCTGACCTTGCGCCCCGGGGATGAAATCAAGGCGATCAGCGGTCTGGAGACGCCGGCCTTTACCGATCAGGCCGCCTGGAGCGCGTTTGAGCAGGCGGTGCCGGTGGAGCCGGTGCTGGAGTACCGCGTCCTGCGTGACGGGGCGGAACGCATTGTACGCGGCCCCTATCTGAGCCCCAGTCTGGTGACGGGGGTTGCGCCGCGCAGTGCGGCCTCTGACGCCGGTCTGCGCGAGGGGGACGTGATCCAGAGCGTCGACGGCGATGAGATCTTCACCTTCGGCCAGTTGAAGGAAAAGGTCGAGGCCGGCAACGGCGCGCCCTTGACGCTCGGCGTCTGGAACCGCGACGGAGAGCGTGAGGTGACGCTGACGCCCCGTCGCACCGATGAACCGACGGCGGAGGGCGGCTTTGCAACCCATTGGCGGATCGGCATTGCCGGCGGGCTGGCGTTTGAACCGGCCTCCGAGTCGATCTCTCCGCTGGTGGCGGTTGGGCGCGCGACCACCCAGATCTGGGTGATGATCGAGCAATCGCTCTCGGGGCTGAAACACATCATCACCGGCCAGATCAGCACCTGCAACCTGTCCGGCCCGGTGGCGATCGCCGAGGTCTCGGGCACGATGGCAAGCCAGGGCGCGATGGAGTTCATTCTGCTGATCGCGGCTTTGTCCACCGGCATTGGCCTCTTGAACCTGTTTCCGGTGCCGGTTCTGGATGGCGGGCATCTGGTGTTCTTCGCCTATGAGGCGGTGACCGGCAAAGCGCCCAACGACCGTGCGATGCAGGTGCTGATGATGATGGGCCTGGCGCTGGTGCTGGGGCTGATGCTGTTCTCCGTCAGCAACGACATTCTGTTTTGCTGATACAATCAGAGGTGGGCGGCGCCGGAGAGCCATATTGGCGCCGCTTTCTCGCCACAAACGGCCTGTAGACCAGATCCCGGGTGAGTGAGGCCGGTCGTCCTGACCGGTCTTCGTAAAATCGGGAGCATGTCATGCAAGTGCTGGAGCAATCCTATCACGGGTTGAGTCTGCTGGTCCGTCTGAACGTGGATCGAGTGCTGTTTCTTAGCGCCATTTCGGCGGCGATTCTGACCGGAACGTGGATCGCCTCGAGCTTCTGAACAGGCGCAAAAACCGGCGGCCACAGCCATATTTTTAAGGCAGAGGGACGTGACTCCCCTGCAACGAGACAGCAGCGGCATTGCGCCGCTGCTTTTCTTGTTTTTGACAACCGCAGGCAAACCCGGTACGCCCTTTTTCAAGCTGCTATAAAGTTGGGTTAAAAAACGAATGACTTGGGGGAAGAGCGGGGCACAGGCCCGCGTGACACGCCGGGGGTGTGAAATGTCGATTTCTGCAAAGAGGTTTCTTGGATCCACCGCATTGTCCGCGGTCCTGGCATTGGGATTGGGGCTGGCGCCGCTTTCGGTCGGGGCCCAGGATTATCGCTTTACCAATGTGCGTGTCGAAGGCAATCAACGTATTCAAAGCTCGACCATCGTCGCCTACACCGGGCTGGCGCGGGGCGAGACGGTAAGCGGCGGCGCCTTGAATGACGCCTACCGCGGCGTGTTCGACAGCGGTCTGTTCGAGAGCGTGGAACTGATCCCGCGCGGCAACACGCTGGTCATCAAGGTGGTGGAATACCCGACCATCAGCCGGATCAATTTCGAGGGTAACAAACGCCTGAAGGACGATGCCCTTTCAGAAGTCGTGCTGTCCTCGCCGCGCCGGGTGTTCAGCGCCGATCAGGCGGAGCGGGACGCGGCGGCCATCGCCGATCTCTACCGTGCCCAAGGGCGTCTGGCTTCGCGCGTCACCCCACGTATCATTCGCCGCAATGACAATCGCGTCGATCTGGTGTTCGAAATCTCCGAAGGCGATACCGTCGAGGTGGAGCGCGTCTCCTTCGTCGGCAACCGCGCCTTCTCCGACCGGCGTCTGCGTCGGGTGCTGGAAACCAAACAGGCGACCTTCCTGCGGGCGTTGATCAATCGGGATACGCTGATCGAAGACCGGATCCAGTTCGACCGTCAGGTGCTGACGGATTTCTACCGCTCGCGCGGTTATGTCGATTTCCGCATCAATGGCGTGAACGCCGAGGTGACCAAGGAACGAGATGCCGCCTTCCTGGTGGTGGATGTGACCGAAGGGCAGAAGTTCGAGTTTGGCGAGATCACCGTCACCAGCGAATTCCCCCAAGCCGATCCCGACGCGTATCGCAGCAAGCTGCGAGTCAAACCGGGCGTCACCTATTCGCCGCTGGTGATCGAGAATGCGATCACCACGCTGGAACAGCTGGCGGTCAAGCAGGGGATCGATTTCCTGCGGGTGGAACCGCGGGTGACCCGCAACGACCGGGATCTGACGCTGAACGTGGAATTTGCCATGGTCCGCGGTCCTCGGATCTTTGTCGAGCGCATCGACATCGAGGGCAATACCACCACGCTCGACCGGGTGATCCGCCGTCAGTTCAAGATCGTCGAAGGCGATCCGTTGAACCAGCGCGAGATCCGCAACAGCGCCGAGCGCATCCGGGCGCTTGGGTTCTTTTCCGAATCCGAGGTCGATGTGCGCGAGGGCAGCACCCCAAGCGAAGTCATCGTCGATGTGGACGTCGAGGAACAGCCAACCGGCTCGTTCACGCTGGGGGGCTCCTACTCGGCCGATGACGGGATCGGTGTGGCGATTGGCATTTCCGAGGACAACTTCCTCGGTCGGGGTCAGAAGCTCTCGTTCAATATCTCCACGGCGCAGGATACAGAAGCCTACAACCTGCGGTTTGTAGAGCCTCAGCTGCTGGGCCGGGACCTTCAATTTGCCATCAATCTAGGTTTGAGTGAGACAGAATCGAGCTTTTCGCAATACGACACCTCCGCGATTATCTTCCGCCCGTCGATCACCTTTGACGCCAGCGATACAACGTCCCTGCAACTGCGCTACGCGCTGGATCTGGACGAGATGGAAGGCCGCGGCAACGACAGCAACGGCGATCCGCTGGCAGGTCCCGTGCTGCAGGCCGATATCGCCGAGGGCAAGCGGACTACAAGTTCCATCGGGGCGACCTTCACCTATGATAGCCGCCGTGCAGGGCTGAACCCGACCGCCGGTTTCCTGATCCAGGGCGGCTTTGACTATGCGGGCCTCGGGGGCGACAACGAATATATCCGCGCCACCAGCAAATTTGTGGCGCAGAAACTGGTCTTCAACGAGGAAGTCACCCTGCGGGCCACGGTCGAAACCGGCTATCTGGGCTGGCTTGGTGACAACAACAGCCGCACCGTGGATCGCTTCCTGCTAGCGTCGGAAACCCTGCGCGGTTTTGAACCGGGCGGTATCGGTCCTCGGGATCAGTCCGCAACCGGCAGCGGCGGGTCCTATGACGATGCGCTTGGCGGCAACCTCTATGCCGTGGCGCGGTTTGATGCGGAGTTCCCGCTGGGCCTGCCCGAAGAACTGGGGATCCGTGGCGGTCTGTTCTATGACGTGGGCAACCTTTGGGGGCTGGACGATTCCAATGCGGGCGCCAGCGGCAACGTCGTCGGGCGTGATGGCTCCTTCCGCCATGTGGTCGGCTTCTCGGTGCTTTGGACAACTGGTATCGGCCCCTTGCGGTTCAACTTCTCCAAGGCGCTGGTCAAGGAAGACTACGACAAGGAGCGGAACTTCGACCTGACCATTCAGGCGCGGTTCTGACCCCGTTGCGACCTGCCGCGACCTTGCACAAACTCTGGATGGCCGGGCTGATGGCCTGGCTGTCCTGCGGTGGCCTCGCGCTGGCGCAGGGCGTCGGCTCCACGGTGGGGCTCGGCGGGTTTTCACCGGAGCAGAACCTCGGGGTGCCAAGCAGCCTGCTGCTGACGATCCACTCTGATCGGCTGTTTTCCGAAAGCGCCTATGGCAAGCGCGTGGCGCAGGAGATGGAAGGGCGCAGCGCGGTACTGATGGCCGAAAACCGCCGTATCGAAGCCGAGCTGCGTGCCGAAGAGCTGGACCTTGCGGAACGTCGGTCCACCACCGATCCAGAAGCGTTTCGCGCCCTGGCCGAGGCCTTTGATCAGAAGGTTCAGGAAACCCGGCGCACCCAGGAAGCAAAGTTTCTGGAAATCACCAACGCCCGCGAAGAGGCCCGCCGCGAGTTCCGCCAGACCTCGATCCCGATCCTGGAACGGATCATGACGGAGACCGGTGCGGCGGCGATCCTGGAGCAATCCACCGTTTTGCTGAGCGCCGAGGCAATTGATGTGACCGATCTGGCGATTGCCCGTGTCGATGCCATTCTGGGGGATGGGGCAGAGGCGGATGTGGCCCCGGCGGACAAGCCCTGAGCTTGCCCCGTTCCCGCTGGCTTGGTAGGGAAAACCAAACATAACAAACGGAACGTGACCCATGAGTGCTGACGCCAATCCCGACCTCAAGAGCGCCGACATCGGCCTGATCCAGCAAATCCTGCCGCATCGCTACCCGTTTCTGCTGGTGGACAAGGTGGTTGACATCGACGGCTATCAGTCCGCGCGTGGCATCAAGAACGTCACCATGAACGAGCCGCATTTCCAGGGCCATTTCCCGGGCACGCCGATCATGCCGGGCGTCACCATCGTCGAGGCCATGGCGCAGACCTCGGGCGTGATGCTGGGGGTCGGCATGGATCTGATCGGCACCGATATGCTGATCTATTTCATGAACATCGACAAATGCAAATTCCGCCGCAAGGTTGTGCCCGGTGACGTGCTGGAAATGCATGTGGAAACCGTGCGCGGCAAGCCCGGCGGCAAGATCTTCAAATTCTCCGGTCGCGCCACGGTCGACGGCGAACTGGCGGCCGAGGCCGAGTTCACCGCGATGATCGACCGGGACGGAAAGGACGGCTGATGAGCACCATTCACCCCAGCGCCATTATCGAGGATGGCGCCAAAATCGGCGAAGGCTGCGAGATCGGCCCGTTCTGCATCGTCGGCGCTGAGGTGGTTCTGGGCGACCGGGTGGTGCTGAAATCCCACGTGGTTGTCACCGGCGACACCGAGATCGGCGAGGACACGGTGGTGTTTTCCTTCTCCGTGCTGGGGGAAATCCCGCAGGATCTGAAATTCAAGGGCGAGAAGTGCCGCACCGTCATCGGCAAGCGCAATCGCATCCGCGAACATGTGACCGTGAACGCGGGCACCGATGGGGGCGGCGGTGTGACGCGCATCGGCGACGATGGCCTGTTCATGGCGGGCTGCCACATCGCGCATGATGCCCAGATCGGGGATCGGGTGATCGTGGTGAACTCTGCCGCCGTCGCTGGGCACTGCATTCTCGAGGATGATGTCATCATTGGCGGTCTGTCCGGCATCCATCAGTTTGTGCGCATCGGACGTGGTGCCATTATCGGCGCCGTCACCATGGTGACCAACGACGTCATTCCCTACGGTCTGGTGCAGGCCTCGCGCGGGGAACTGGACGGGCTGAACCTCGTCGGGCTCAAGCGGCGTGGTGTCAGCCGCGCCGATATCACCGCGCTTCGGGCCGCGTTTCAGATGCTGGCGCAGGGCGAGGGCACGTTTTCCGAACGCGCCCGCCGATTGGGCGACGAAAACGACAGCGAATATGTGCAGGAAATCGTCGCCTTTATCACCGGTCAGAGCGACCGCCACTTCCTGACCCCCGGCGGCTGAGAAAGGTCCCGACATGATTGCACTGATTGCCGGACGCGGGGCCTTGCCCGCGGAATTGATTGCGCGGCTGCCGGAGCGCCCCATGGTATGCGCCATGGCCGGGTCCGAACCGGACACGGTCGAGGCCGACATCACCTTCCGCCTCGAACAATTGGGCAGCTTTCTGGAAGAGCTGAAATCCCGGGGCGCGACCGAGGTCTGCCTGGCGGGCGCGGTGACGCGACCGCAGATTGACCCGGGCGCGATTGATGCCGCCACTTTGCCGCTGGTGCCGGTGTTGCAGGCGGCCATTGCCGCAGGCGACGACGGGGCGCTGCGAGCAGTGATCGGCATTCTCGAACAAAGCGGCTTTGCCGTGAAGGCCGCCCATGAGATCGCGCCGGATCTGTTGATGGATGAGGGTGTTCCGACCAAGGTACAGCCGGGCGAGATCGACAAGGCCGATGCCGAACGCGCCGCTGTCATCGCCTTTGGCCTGAGCGCCGCCGACATCGGGCAGGCCTGTGCGGTGCGGTCCGGTCAGGCGATCGCAATCGAGACCCTGTTTGGCACGGATTGGATGCTCGCGAGCCTCGCCAATCGTCCGGACGGGCAGGGAGGTCTGTTCTACAAGGCCCCGAAGGCCGGACAGGACCGGCGCGCCGATCTGCCGACCATCGGCCCGGCCACCGTCGAAGGTGCGGCCATGGCCGGTCTGAACGGCATTGTCCTCGAGGCCGAGGGCGTGATCGTTCTGGACCGCGAAGAGGTCATCGCCGCGTGCGACCGCCGGGGCATGTTCCTCTGGCTGCGTCAGGCCTGATCCCATGAGCCTTCGGGTGTTTATCCTCGCGGGTGAGCCTTCGGGCGACCGGCTTGGTGCCGCATTGATGCGCGGCCTCAAGGAGCTGTCACCGGGGGTGTCCTTTGAAGGCATCGGCGGCAGCCTGATGCAGGCCGAGGGGCTCCGCTCGCAATTCCCGATGGAGGAACTCTCCGTCATGGGGATCGCCGAGGTTCTGCCAAAGTATTTCGACCTCAAGCGCCGCATTCAGGAAACCGCCGATGCGGTGGTGGCCATGCAGCCTGACGTGATGATCACCATCGACAGCCCGGATTTTTCCCTGCGCGTTGCAAAGCTGGTGAAGGACGCCAGCGATATTCGCACCGTGCACTATGTTGCGCCCTCCGTCTGGGCCTGGCGTCCGGGGCGTGCGACAAAGATGGCGAAGGTCATCGACCATGTGCTGGCGCTGCTGCCGTTCGAGCCGCCCTATATGGAAGCCGCCGGGATGGAGTGCGATTTTGTCGGCCATCCGGTGGTGGCGGAACCCCAGGCGACAGAGGCTGAGATTGCGGTGTTCCGTGCGGCATTCGATCTGGGTGATGCGCCGGTTTTGCTGGCGCTGCCGGGGTCGCGCCGCTCCGAGGTTGCACGGCTTGCGGATGTCTTCGGCGCAGCCCTGCGTGAGTTCAACGCCAAACACCCGGGGCACCGGATCGTCGTTCCGGCAGCCGCGCATGTGGCGCCCTTGGTGCGTGAAAAACTCGTGGATTGGCCCGAGGGCTGCATCGTGCTTGATCCTGCTGATCATACGGGCGCTGAGTTTGCCGCGCACAAGCGTGCAGCCTTTGCCACTGCGGGTCTGGCTTTGGCCGCATCGGGAACGGTGTCTTTGGAACTGGCGGCGGCCCGCACACCGATGGTGATTGCCTATCGATTCAATTGGCTCACGTGGCAGATCATGAAGCGCATGGCACTGATTGACACGGTGACATTGGTCAATCTGGTGAGCGAGACCCGCGTGGTGCCGGAATGCCTTGGTCCCGAATGCACCGCCGAAAATATTGCGGCGCGGCTTGATCAGGTGCTGAGCGCGCCTGACGCGCAACAGGATGCCATGCGCCTGACGATGGATCGGGTTGGCGAGGGGGGCGATGCACCCGGCCTGCGTGCCGCGCGCGCGGTCCTTGAAAGATTGCCGCAGGTTTGAGGCGACTCTACTGGGGCTGAGCGAACCAAAAGGGAGCCCGGAGGCTCCCTCGTTTTAGTGACCTCTCCAGATCCAGCCGCCGCCAAAAATGCGGCTGCCGTTTGGATCATAGAACACACAGGCCTGACCGGGCGAAATGCCTTCCTCGGCGGAGAACAGTTCCACCTCCGCCTCGGTGTCCGAGATCGGTCGGATGATCGCATCGCGCGGTGGACGGGTGGAGCGCACCTTGACGCTCAGATGCCATTCCGCACGGCTGGTGAAAGGCTCATCCCCCAGCCAGTTGATCTCGCGCACCGGCACCCGGCGCGTGGCCAGCATTTCTTTCGGGCCGACGATTACCTGCTTTTGGTCCACATCGAGCTTTACCACATAAAGCGGCTCGCTCAGCCCACCGATGCCAAGGCCGCGACGTTGGCCGATGGTGTAGTGAATGACTCCGTTGTGGTCTCCCAACACGCGGCCATCGGCATGCACGATCTGTCCCGGCTCTGCCGCGCCGGGGCGCAGTTTCTCGATCACCGAGGCGTAGTCGCCGTTGGGGACAAAGCAGATGTCCTGACTGTCCGGTTTATCCGCAACCGACAGGCCGTATTGCGCCGCCATCTCGCGGGTGGCGTCCTTGGAGGGCAAATGGCCCAGCGGAAAGCGCAGGAAATCGAGCTGCTCGGGCGTGGTGGAGAACAGGAAATAGCTCTGATCGCGGTTGGCATCCTCGGCGGAGTGCAGCTCCGGGCCATGTTCGCCCATCTTGCGCTGGATATAGTGACCGGTTGCCATACAGTCGGCCTCCAGATCCTTGGCGGTTTCCAGCAGATCCTTGAACTTCACGCGCTCGTTGCAGCGGATGCAGGGCACCGGCGTCGCCCCGGCCAAATAGCTGTCGGCGAACTCGTCAATCACGGCATCCTTAAAAATGTTCTCATAATCCAGAACATAATGTGGAAAGCCGCGCTCCTCCGCGACTCGGCGGGCGTCGTGAATATCAATGCCGGCGCAGCAGGCGCCCTTTTTGGCCAGAGCCGCCCCGTGGTCATAAAGCTGCAGCGTCACACCAACCACATCATAGCCCTGTTCCGCCAGATAGGCCGCCACAACAGAGCTATCGACGCCGCCGGACATGGCAACGACGACGCGCGTCTCGGCGGGCGATTTTGCAAAACCTAGCGAATTCACTGGTGCCTCATTGTCCAGTGCCATGGCGTACTCCTTGCGGGTCCGAAAGAGGAGAGGGAAAGCATCGAAGAATATAGGAAAATGCTAAGTATTCTCAAGGGGGCGATTTCACTTACCGTTAATGCCTGCGCGCCACTCTGCCTCTACCAAGCTGATTACGCATCCTAGTAAGGGCATAGCGATGTTTTTAAAGAAAGTTGATGGCCCCCGTGCGGTCACTCTGCCGGACGGAACAGTCATGACTCGGGCGGATTTACCGCCGCAAACCACAAAACGATGGGTGGCATCGCGCAAGGCCGCGGTTGTGCGCGGGGTTTTGTACGGATTGATTCCCCAGACCGAGGCACTACGTCTGTATAATCTGAGTGAAGAAGAGTTCCGGAGCTGGGTCGCCGCGGTTGCCGATCACGGCGAAGACGCCCTCAAAACCACGCGTTTGAAGGATTATCGTAATCCCTGAGGTAAAAACCGCCGCGTTAACTTGTTCGATCCGGGAAAATTAACCAACATGGTAACGGGACATTAACCTTTTCCAAGCAAGGTTAACGCAACCTGAGGACAACAGAGTACAGGCGGAGACCCAATATGCGCATTCTTCTGGTCGAGGATGATCCCACGACAGCGAAAAGCATCGAGCTGATGCTGACTCATGCAAACCTGAACGTTTACACCACGGACCTCGGCGAAGAGGGCATCGATCTGGCAAAGCTTTACGACTATGACCTGATCCTGCTGGATCTGGGTCTGCCGGACATGAACGGTCATGAGGTTCTGCGTCAGCTGCGTTTGTCGCGTATTGAGACCCCGATCCTGATCCTCTCCGGCGCCGATGACACCGAGAACAAGATCAAGGGCTTTGGCTTTGGCGCGGATGACTATCTGACCAAGCCGTTCCACCGCGAGGAACTGGTGGCGCGCATTCACGCGATCATCCGCCGCTCGAAGGGGCATTCCCAGTCGATCATCAAGACCGGCAAGATTTCGGTTAACCTGGATGCCAAGACCGTCGACGTCGAGGGCAAATCCGTGCATCTGACCGGCAAGGAATACCAGATGCTGGAGCTGCTCTCCCTGCGCAAGGGCACGACCCTGACCAAAGAGATGTTCCTGAACCACCTCTATGGCGGCATGGATGAACCGGAACTGAAGATCATCGACGTGTTCATCTGCAAACTGCGCAAGAAGCTCAGCACCGCAACGGATGGCGAGAACTATATCGAGACCGTCTGGGGCCGTGGCTACGTGCTGCGCGATCCACAAGAAGATCTCTCGGCCGGTGGTCCACGCATGGCGGTTGGCGCCTGAACGCAGAAAAATCCGGAAACCTGAAGGTTTTCAAAACCCCGTCGGGCTGAGCATCCCGGCGGGGTTTTTCGTCTCTAGGATCTGGCACTGGACCTCCTCCATATCGGGCACTATCACCAAGGCAAGACAGATACCCGAAGGGCGGAGCCAGGATGACAGAGCAGGATCCCCGGTCGATGAATGCGACCGACGCGCGTGACGAATTCGAAGCGCTTCAGGCGCAGATCGAGGCCGCGGATCTCGACTATCACCAGAAAGACGCCCCGACGCTGTCGGATGCGGAGTATGACCGTCTGAAGCGGCGTTATCTGGCCTTGGCCGAGGCCTTTCCCGAACTCGCCGAGGGGGCCACGCGTGTCGAGAGCGTTGGTGCGCCCGCCGCCTCCGGATTTGGCAAGGTGGCGCATGCCGTGCGCATGATGTCGCTGGGAAATGCGTTTGAAGATCAGGATGTTGAGGATTTTGCCACCGGGCTGCGCCGCTACCTTGGCCTGTCCTCCGACGCCCCACTTGCCTTTACGGCAGAACCCAAGATCGACGGATTGTCGCTCTCTCTTCGCTATGAGAACGGGACGCTGGTGCAGGCGGCGACGCGGGGGGACGGTGCTGTCGGCGAGAATGTCACCGAGAATGCCCGCACCATCGAAGATATCCCGCAGCAGATCACCGGTGCGCCGGAGGTGCTGGAGGTGCGTGGCGAGGTCTATATGAGCCACGCAGATTTTGAGGCGCTGAACGCCCGCCACGCGGAAACCGGTGGCAAGATCTTTGCCAACCCGCGCAACGCGGCCGCCGGTTCCCTGCGCCAGCTTGATGCGGAGATCACCCGCGCCAGACCTTTGCGCTTCTTTGCTTACAGCTGGGGGGAGCTGTCTGAACCTCTCGCAGAAACGCAAATTGACGCGATTGAGAGATTTAAATCCCTCGGCTTCCAGACCAACCCGCTGACCCGCTGCTGTCAGACCATTGCAGAATTGCTGACGCATTATCACAGCATCGAAGAACAGCGCGCGGATCTAGGCTATGACATCGACGGCGTGGTCTACAAGGTAAACAACCTCGCGCTTCAGGAACGTCTCGGTTTTCGCTCCACCACCCCACGCTGGGCCATTGCGCATAAATTCCCGGCCGAACTGGCCTGGACGCGTCTCGACGGTATCGACATTCAGGTGGGGCGGACCGGGGCGCTCAGCCCGGTGGCGCGATTGCAGCCGGTGACGGTGGGCGGTGTGGTCGTGTCCAACGCCACGTTGCACAACGAGGATTACATCGCGGGCCTCGACTCCAAGGGGGCGACAATCCGGGACGGCAAGGACATCCGCGTCGGCGATTGGGTGCAGATCTATCGCGCGGGCGATGTGATCCCGAAGGTTGCTGATGTCGACCTGAACCGGCGTCCCGACGGCGCAGAAGTGTATGCATTCCCGACCCATTGTCCGCGCTGCAACAGCCCGGCGGTGCGTGAGGAGGGCGATGCGGTGCGGCGGTGCAGCGGCGGGTTGATCTGCCCGGCGCAGGCTGTCGAGAAACTCAAACATTTTGTCTCCCGCGCGGCCTTTGACATTGAAGGCCTGGGGGCCAAGCAGGTCGAGCAGTTCCACAGCGACGGTTGGATCAAAGAGCCCGCCGATATCTTTGAATTAAAAGAAAGATATGGCAGCGGGATGCAGCAGCTCAAGAACCGCGAAGGCTGGGGCGACAAATCTGCATCCGCCTTGTTTGCGGCTATTGATGACAAGCGGCGCATCGAGTTTGCGCGGCTGATCTTTGGCCTCGGCATTCGCCATGTGGGCGAGGTGGCCGCGAAAGATCTTGCTCTGCATTTCCGCACTTGGGCTGCGCTTGCCGAGGCCGCAGATCTGGCACGCCCGGCAGCGCTGGCGCATCGGGCCGCAGATGAGGCGGAACTGTCGGAACGGCAGACCGCTCAGGCCGAGGAACGCCGCGCCAGGATTTCCGAAATACGCAAAGCGGCGATTGCCGCCTGTGAGGTTGCCCCCGATGCGCAGGCGGCCTGGGATGATTTGATCAGCGTCGATGGGCTTGGCCCGACTGTGGCGCTGTCGCTCTCCGATGCCTTTGCCAACCCCGAAGAACGCGCGGCCTTTGACCGGCTGATCGCGCATCTGGAGGTGATTGAACCGGACGCCCCGACAGAGGACAGCCCCGTTGCGGGCAAAACCGTGGTGTTTACCGGCACGCTGGAGAAAATGACCCGCGCCGAAGCCAAGGCCCGTGCCGAAGCCTTGGGCGCGAAGGTCTCGGGCTCGGTGTCCAAAAAGACTGATATTCTGGTGGCCGGTCCGGGTGCAGGCTCCAAGGCGACCAAAGCAGCAGAGCTTGATGTGCATACCATGGATGAGGATCAATGGCTGGATTTGATCGGGCAGGCATGAGCGCATCATGAGCGGACGTCCGGAACAACTGTTCCCGCTTTTTGCGGAATTGGAGACTTTGCAAGGTGTCGGTCCAAAAACCGCCGAACACTTTGCACAGTTGCAGATCACGGCGCCGCGGGATCTGTTGTTCGCGCTCCCCTATAGCGTTGTGGATCGGCGTCGGCGCGAGACCATTCGGGGGCTTGAGTTACCTACGACGGCGACGGTTGAGATCACGGTCGGACGTCATCGCCCCGCGCGCAACAAGGGCGGGGCCTACCGGATTGATGTGACGGATCAGGAAACGGAGTTTCAACTGGTCTTTTTCCACGGGCGCAGCCGCTATCTGACCGCGCAATTGCCGGAAGGGTCCCGCCGTGTGGTTTCGGGCAAGCTGGAGCTGTTCGACGGCATGGCGCAGATGGTCCACCCGGATCACATGCTGCCCTTGGAGGAGGCGGGCGATATTCCGGATTTCGAACCGGTGTATCACCTGACTCACGGCATCACGCAGAAAACCATGTTCAAGGCGGTGCAGAGCGCCTTGCAAAGGGTGCCCGAGCTCACCGAATGGATGGATGCATCCTATAAGGCCAAGCAGGGCTGGGCGGATTGGCACGAGGCCATCGCCACAGCCCACGCACCGGGGCACCTGAGCGATCTGGAGCCCGAATCCCCGGCGCGGGCCCGGCTTGCCTATGATGAGTTGTTCGCCCATCAACTGACGCTGGCCATTGCCCGCTCGGTGGAGCGTGAACAGCCGGGGCGCAGCTCTGTCGCCACGGGAAAACTGCAAAGCAAAGTGCTCTCTGCGCTGCCGTATAAGCCCACGGGCGCACAGGGGCGCGCGATCGAAGAGATCACCGCCGATATGGCCTCCGGGCGGCGGATGAACCGGTTGCTGCAAGGCGATGTCGGGGCGGGCAAGACGCTGGTGGCCTTTATGGCGCTGCTGGTGGCCGTGGAGGCTGGTGGCCAGGGCGTGATGATGGCGCCGACAGAAATCCTTGCGCGTCAACACCTTGAGGGGCTGAAACCCCTGGCCGATGACGCCGGTGTGGTGCTTGAGATCCTGACCGGGCGTGACAAGGGCAAGGACCGGCGTGCCAAGACCGAGGCGCTGCAACGTGGCGATATTCATATCCTTGTCGGCACCCATGCGGTGTTTCAGCAGGATGTTGTCTTTGACGATTTGCGGCTGGTCATTGTCGACGAACAGCACCGCTTTGGCGTGCGGCAACGGATGGAGCTGGCCGAAAAGGGCAAGCGTGCCGATGTGCTGGTGATGACCGCGACGCCGATCCCGCGCTCGCTGGCGTTGACCCAATACGGCGATATGGAAGTCTCGATCCTCGACGAGAAACCACCGGGTCGCAAACCGATCAAAACCGCGATCCTCAGCACCGAACGCATGTCCGAGGTGGTGGACCATCTGCGCCGCGCCATTGCCGAGGGGCGACAGTGTTATTGGGTCTGCCCACTGGTCGAAGAATCCGAGGTTATGGATCTGACCGCTGCCGATGAGCGGTTCAAACACCTGCGGGCGGTGCTGGGCGATGATGTGGTGGGGTTGGTGCATGGTCAGATGCCCCCAGCAGAAAAAGACGCCGCCATGACCGCCTTCCAGGAAGGGCGCACTCGGGTTCTGGTCGCAACGACGGTGATCGAGGTGGGGGTGAATGTGCCCAATGCCTCCATCATGGTGATCGAGCGCGCCGAGATCTTTGGCCTTGCGCAATTGCACCAGCTGCGCGGACGTGTCGGGCGTGGAACGGCCCAATCCACCTGTCTGTTGATGTATCAGCCTCCGCTCACCGAGGGCGGGCGCAGGCGGCTTGAGGTGCTGCGCGAAAGCGAGGATGGTTTTGTCATTGCCGAAACCGACCTGCAAATGCGTGGTGCGGGGGATGTCATCGGCACCGCCCAATCCGGCCTGCCGCGTTTCCGGATCGCGGATCTGGAACGGCAGGCGGATCTGATGGCGATCGCCCAGAGCGACGCACGTGCCCTGATGACCTCTGACCCGGATCTGACCAGTGACCGGGGGCGCGCGGCGCGCACGCTGTTGTGGCTGTTGCGTCAGGATGAGGCTATCCGCCTGATTTCAGTGGGATAATCCGTTCCTCCGGAAACGCGCTCTCATCTTTGTTCCAGTTTGTTCGCAAATGTTCTCAAAAAGTTCTTTACACGACTCGCGTGAAATGAGAACAAAAGGACAACAAGGCGTCGCGAACGCAGGACAGAGATCGAGGAGGTTTTCAGATGGTCACGCAATTCAAATCCGCACTGCGCAATTCACAGTCCACCCTGTTGCAGGATGCTCTGGGCGCGGCGTCTCTGGTTGTCATGCTGATCGTCGGACTGCATCTGCCGGGCCTGATCTAAACGACGTCTTCACGCCTTTTGTAACCCGTTCACAGTTTCCTTTGTGCTGTCATGCCGGGGGCACCAGCCTCAAGTCCCGTAAGGATCGATTGCCTGTTCGATCCGCACCAGAGCATTGCCTCCGGTGTTTGGTGTCTCCCGGGTCCCGCGTGACAGTGCTTTGACTTACCGCCGCCATCTGCCCGGATGTGCGGCGGTTTTTTCTTGGTTACTGCTGTTTAGGAGAGAATGGTACCGCGGCAGGTCAGGCGCAGTCGGCCTTTTGTGCGGTCTGCATCGCCTCCAGCGTGGCCTCCAGCGCCAGCATGATCGAGGCGTGCCGGTTCTTGAATTCCCGGGCCGGCGTCAGCACTTCGAGACCGTCAAATGGGGCATCCGGGGCAGGGCCGCCTTCGGTCAGCATCGCCTTCAGCTGATCGCGGGCTGTTTCAACCTCACCCGTGCTGCGCCCGATGATCGCTGCGCCCACGACGGCGGCTGAGGCCTGGCCGAGCGCGCAGGCTTTGACGTCCTGCGCAAATCGCGCGACCTTGCCATCCTCCAGCGCCACATCCACCGTTACAGTTGACCCGCACAGTGGCGAGCGCCGCTTGACCGTCGCATCCGGCGCGTCCAGCGACCCCTGATGCGGAATATCCGCCGCCAGCGCGAGGATCTTGGTGGAGTAAAGCTTGATCAGATCGGTTTCGCCGGACATGTAGATTTCCTGGGTTTCCCTAAGGCCGTGTTCCCCATACATAGGGGCGCGCCCCCGAGATGCAAAAGGTTTTTGACATGCAAGATCCGGTGAAATTTTCGCCTGAAACGTTGACTTACAATGAGGCGGGGCTGGTGCCCTGTATCGCGCAGGACGTGGAAAGCGGCGAAATCCTGATGATGGCCTGGATGAATGCGGAAAGCGTTGCCAAGACACTCGAGACCGGGCGCGTGACCTATTGGTCGCGCTCCCGCCAGTCGTTCTGGATCAAGGGCGAAAGCTCCGGCCACGTTCAGGAGCTGGTGGAGCTGCGGGTGGACTGTGATCGGGATGCGCTGCTGGCGCTGGTGCGGCAGACCGGCCCCGCGTGCCACACCAACCGGCGCAGCTGCTTCTATACCGCGGTGCGCGATGGCGAAGAAGTTGAGATTATGACGCCAATGTCCTGATTTTTCTGAGGATTTAGTCCAATCCGACAAGCGCTCTGATGTCTTGCGGACTGGCGCCGTCGGCACGATATTTTGCAATCGCGCGGGCGTCATCCCGCTTGGCGAGGCGCTTGCCGTCCGGATCGCGGATCAATCTGTGGTGGTGGTAACGCGGTACCGGCAGGTCCAGGAGGGCTTGCAACACCACATGGATCTGCGTGCTCTCAAACAGATCTGCCCCACGCACTACATCGGTGATCCCCTGATCTGCATCGTCCACCACCACGGACAGGTGATAGGAGCTGCCCATATTGCGGCGCACGAGAATGATGTCGCCCACCGCCTGAATCAGGTGGTCCCGTTCGAGTGAAATACATCCGCCAAGATCCTGCGATGTCTCAAAAAAAGCCAATTGAGAGAGCTGATCCAGCGCGGCCGCCATATTCAGCCGGATCACATCAGTTGAGCCTGCCTCTGCCATACGACGCTGGCGGCAAGTTCCGGGGTAGATCCGTCCATCTGGGCCGAACTGCGGCACGCCTTCTTGGGGCGCGCCCGCAGCCAGCTCAATATCAGAGCGGTTGCACCGGCACGGATAGGTCAGGCCACGCGCATTGAGCCGTTCTAACGCTGCACGGTATCGTGGCAGGCGATCTGATTGGCGCAAAACGGGTGTGGGCCATGTCAGGCCAAGCCACGTCAGATCCTCATAGATCTGCTCCTCCCAAGAGATCCGGGCGCGGGATTGGTCGATATCCTCAATGCGCAGCAGGAACTGACCGTTCTGCTGTTTGGCCATATCTGACGCGAGCAGCGCGGAATAGGCATGTCCGAGATGCAGTGGCCCCGTCGGAGATGGAGCAAAACGAGTGGTGAAGGTCACACTTTTTCAATCACATAGACGTCAGCGTTCAAGTTGAGGCCCGGTAGGTGCGGGCCACTTTCCTTGAATAGCAACCGGGCCGCCCCGCAATCAAGCCATTCATTCATCGCACCGATGTAGCTGGGATCGGCAAGCGCATGATCGTTCAGAGAAAACGCCAGCAGATCGCCCCGGTTTAATCCATGCATCAAATGTCCAAAGACGGAGGCTGGCGCCGCCCCGGTACCAAGCACGCCACAGGCGACAACCGCTTTGTAGACACCTGATTTGAACGGGGTGCTGCTGTCGGGATCGATCTGCGTCAGGTTCCTGTGGGCACCCTTGCTGCGAGCGACGTTCAGCATTTCCTGCGAGGGATCAAAACCGTCTACAACCTCATATCCAACCCGGCGCAGGGCAATCCCGGAGAGCCCGGTCCCGCAGCCAAAATCCAGCAACGGCGCCGTGGCATCGGGCAGCACGGACCATAGCGCATCGGCAATCCGGCCGGGAGTCGCATAATTATTTTCAGCGATTTCCGCATCATAGCTGGCTGCCCAGCGATTGTAATGGTCGACAGTCTCTTCAACTGTATTGAGACCGTAGACCTTTTCGAGGAACTTTTCAGTCATGATCCCAGTCTAGAGCCGGGATCATGCACGCGTCCATCAAAAGTTTTGCAGCCAGTCCTGCCACGCCACCTTGGCGCGGTCGGTATAGGCCTTGTAACGGTCCTTGCGCCCGCGACGCCCACCTTTCAGCCCCTCAACAGGGCGGAACAGGCCGAAGTTCACATTCATCGGCTGAAAGGTTTTTGCCTCGGCACCGCCGGTGATGTGATGGATCAAGGCCCCCATGGCGCTGTCCTGCGGCACGTGCGGCAGCTCTTTGCCGAGGATCTCTGCCGCAGCAAGGCGCCCGGCCAGCAGCCCCATGGCGGCGCTTTCCACATAGCCCTCGACGCCCGTGACCTGACCGGCAAAGCGGATGTTGGGCTTTGATTTCAGCCGCATCTCATGATCCAGCAATGTGGGCGAATTCAGGAATGTGTTGCGGTGGATGCCGCCAAGGCGCGCAAAACTTGCGTTCTCCAGCCCAGGAATCATACGGAAAACATCAGCTTGTGCACCGTATTTCATCTTGGTCTGAAAGCCGACGATATTAAACAGCGTACCCAGCGCATTGTCACGGCGCAGCTGCACCACGGCCCAGGCTTTCTCGTCCGGTTTATGCGGATTGGTCAGGCCCACGGGTTTCATCGGGCCATGGCGCAGGGTCTCGCGCCCGCGCTCTGCCATTACTTCGATCGGCAGGCAGCCGTCGAAATACCCGGCGGTCTCGCCTTCGTGGAACTCGGTCTTGTCTGCAGCCAGAAGCGCGTCGATGAAGGCCTCGTATTGATCCTTGGTCATTGGACAATTGAGGTAAGCGGTGCGCTCTTCCTCGGTTTCGCCCTTATCGTATCTCGACTGCATCCAAGCCTGCGACATGTCGATGCTGTCTGCATAGACAATCGGCGCAATGGCATCGAAAAACGCCAGTCGCTCTGCGCCGGTCTCGCGCTGGATTGCCTCACCCAAGGCAGGCGAGGTCAGCGGGCCGGTGGCAAAGATCCACTGTCCGTCCGCGGGCAGGTCGGTGACTTCCTCGTAAGAGATCCGCACGTTGGGCAGGGCCTTGAGCTTGGCCGTCACGGTTTCCGCAAACGGATCGCGGTCGACGGCCAGGGCGCCACCGGCGGGCAGGCGGTGCTCGTCCGCCGTGGTCATGATCAGACCATTGGCCGCGCGCATTTCCCAATGCAAAAGCCCCACGGCGTTCTGCTCATCATCATCCGAACGGAAGGAGTTGGAGCAGACCATTTCGCCCAAGTTGCCGGTCTGGTGGGCAAAGGTTTCAACCTTGGGCCGCATCTCGTGGATCACCACGTTGACGCCCATGTGGGCCGCCTGCCAGGCGGCCTCGGATCCGGCCATTCCGCCGCCGACGATATGAAGCTCTTGTGTCATGACAGGGCACATAGGGCAGGTGGCCTGCGGGCGCAATATCGCCTGATGGTCATCGGTGCGGGGAGGCGGAAATAATTAGGGCCGCAGCTTCGTGGACGTCAAACCCGGGTGAGAGATCCGGTAGGAGGGACGATCCGAAGCAGCGGCCCGAATTGCGGCAAGCCAGTTGGCCTGCCCAACTCTTGCCACGATCTTGCCTTCTTTAGAAGCCTCAATATGGAAACAATACCGCGCCATTCGTAAACAAAGGCTAAATTGTCCGAAAATTTTAGGAAAAATCATCAGAAGTTCTGAACCCGTGAACGGCAGGACCTGAAATGCCGTGGCGTTTTATGCAAAATTTCTTGAGGCGGCCCTTGCTGCATGCACACTGGCGCGCAGACAGAAGTGGGGACGCCGGGATGGACTTGGTTTTTGAAAAAGAGGGGCTGAGCGCCTATCTGGAGGATGTTTTTCCGCAGATCCGGGGTGAGTTCAGCATTGATGAGCTGAGCCCCGGTGCGATCACCATGCGCCTGAACGTCCAGGATCGGCACCTGCGTCCCGGTGGCACCGTGTCGGGGCCTTCGATGTTCGCGCTCGCCGATGTGTCGGTCTATGCGCTGGTGCTGGCGCATCTGGGACGCGAGGCGCTTGCGGTCACGACCAATGCCTCGCTTGATTTTATGCGCAAACCCGAAAGCGGCTGCGACCTGCTGGGGCAGGCGCGACTGCTGAAGCTTGGCCGAAGTCTGGCGGTGGGGGATGTGCTGCTGTTCTCCGAAGGAAAATCCGCGCCGGTTGCGCGCTCGACCATGACATACTCGATCCCGCCGAAACGCTAAAAACGCCCGCGTATCGCTCCGCGGGCGCTCTTTAAATGCGCTGTGCAACCTGTTTCAAGGGAACAGTTTTTTGACATAGCCCGGCAGGGCAAACGCCGCCTTGTGCACCTCGGGCGTGTAGTAGTCGGGGGTAAGGTTCGCGGCGGCAAAGCGCGCCTCTAGCGTTGCCAGATCCACATCGCGCGCCTTGGTCGAGGGGCTGCCCCAGCCAAGCGCCATCGGCCCGCCGACATAGGTCGGAATGGTGGCAATATAGCAGGTGGCGTCCTGGAACAGCGCCTGAAAGGCCCGCATCGTATTGGTCAGCTCATCCCCTTGCATAAAGGGCACGCCATTCTGGGTGACGATAATGCCGTCCTCGGTCAGGGCGCGGGCGGCATGGCCATAGAATGTATCGGTAAACAGAACCTCACCGGGGCCGATCGGGTCGGTGGAATCGACAATGATGACGTCGAACTTGTCATCGGTCTCCTTCATGAAGACCGCGCCATCGTTGATCACCAGAGTGAGCCGCGCATCGTCAAAGGCGCCCTGGCTCAACATCGGCAGGTATTCCTTGGAAAAATCGACAACGCCGGCGTCGATTTCCACCATGGTGACATGCTCGACCGAGGCGTGTTTCAGCACCTCACGCGCAATGCCGCCATCGCCGCCGCCGATAATCAGCACGCGTTTTGCGGCCCCATGCGCCAGGATCGGCACATGGGTCAGCATCTCGTGATAGATGAAATTGTCGCCTTCGGTGGTCTGAACCACGTCATCGAGCGTCAGAACACGCCCGAAGGTGCCGTTCTGAAAGACCTTGAGCCGCTGGTGCTCGGTCTTGCTGTCGTAATACATTTCGCTCACCCGCAGGGATTGGGCGAAATGATCGTGCAGGCGTTCGGTGTTCCAGACCTCATCCGTCATGCGGCGACCTCCTTTGCGACGATTTCCTCGCCGCGCAACAGTTCACGCACTTCGACCATATTGGTTTCAAAGGCGGATTTCAGCACATCGACGGCCTTCCATGGCTCTGCATCGCCACACATGAAGACGTCAAATGCGCCATAGCCAATTTCCGGCCACGTGTGCACGGAGATATGGCTCTCGGCCAGCACGGCCACACCGGAGACGCCCTGCGGCGAGAATTTATGGGTGTGGATATGCAGCAGGGTTGCGCCGCAAACCTCGACCATCTTGCGAAAGGCGTCTTCGATCCGGGTCTGACAGTCCAGACCGGTGCCTTTCATCACTTCGATGATCAGATGGGTGCCGGCAAACACCTTGCCGTCGCGACGGATGAAGTGATCCTCGCGGTCGGCGTCGACCAAAGAGTTCACAATAGCGGTGGACACACCGCGGGCGGTATCTTCCTCATGGGCGCCTGTCTCCAGACCGATCCCCAGTTGGAAGAGGTTGGCGTCTGACATGACACTCCCCTTCGTTCCAGTAGATGACAATCCAGACGGTCCTTAGCGCCCCCCCGAATAAGAGTTCAGGGTTGGGATCGGTACCGAAAGTGAGGCGCAGATAGGAAAGCGCGGGGATTCGATCAAGGTAAAAATGTAGGGAAGCGGGATCGCGCTTGGCCAAAAAAAGGGCCGGAGACATGCTCCGGCCTGCCAGTTGGTTCTGTGCCCCGGGGATCAGGGTCTCCAGAACGGAAGAGTTCCTTCGCGCATGGCGTCCTCTCGTTGGAGGCCGATATCGCGCAGCTGATGCGCCTCGAGGCGGCTCAGCTGGCGGCGGGTGCGCTTTCGGACGGACCATTTGGTGACCAGAACCGCAAATCCGATCGCCGCTTCTGCAACCATCGGCAGCGCCGGGCGGCTGGTCAGATAGGCAAGGTGTGTCGGGTGTTCTGTCACATTTGTCATGGTACGTCTCACATTTTGTATTGATGCAATTTGAATGTGCTGGCATATGATGAGTACAAAATGTGATACGGATTGTCTAAGCGGAGATTGTGATGGGTACAATTTGGCCCTCCACCTTGACCGGATCGCTGGCCGAGAAACCCGGCCCGAAATACAAGCGCGTCGCAGATACGATACGATTGGCGGTCGAGAGTGGTACATTGCAGGTGGGTGCAAAATTGCCACCTGTGCGGGAGCTCGCCTATCAGCTCAGCATCACGCCCGGCACCGTAGCGCGCGCGTATACCATCCTCACCGACGAGGGGGTTTTGCAGGCCGAAGTCGGCCGCGGCACCTTTGTGGCCGAGCGTGAAACCGCCGTGATGGATGATGTCTGGTCGCGTCAGTTGCATCTGCTGGAGCAGAGCAATCCCAACCACGTCAGCCTGTTCAGTCCGCGCCTGGTAGATGTGGGCCAGGTCAAGCTCATCCGAGAAGCACTAAGAAAATCAGCTGATTGCGACCGGCTCTCGCTGTTGAACTATCCGACGCGTGACGCCTATCAACCCGTGCGGCAGGCGGTGGTCGACTGGCTGTCGGACACGCCGCTTGGCCCGTTGGGCGAGCGAGACATCGTGCTGACACACGGCGGGCAGAACGCCGTGATGACCGTGTTGCAGGCCATCCTGAAAGACAACAATCCGACCATTCTGGTAGAGGATCTGTCCTACGCCGGGTTCCGGCGCGCGGCAGAAGTCCTGCGCGCCAAGGTTGTCGGTGTCGCCATTGACGAGCACGGCATTGTGCCCGAAGCACTGGAACTTGCGATCAAGAAATCGGGGGGCTCTGTGCTTTGTACCAGTCCGGAGGTGCACAATCCCACAGGGACGTTCACGCCGCTGGAACGCCGCAAGGAGATTCTGGCTGTGCTGCGCCGGCATGGGGTACAAATAATCGAGGATGACTGTTACCGCATGGGCGAAGCGCGGGCGCCCACCTATCGGGCCCTGGCGCCGGACCTCAGCTGGCATGTCACGTCGATTTCCAAATCCCTGACCCCGGCCTTGCGGGTCGGCTTTGCGATCGCGCCGGTCGGGAAATCCTCTGAACTGCGTCGGGTGGCGGAATACGGGTATTTCGGTCTCGCCCAGCCCCTGGCCGAGGTCACGCGTATCCTGCTGTCCGATCCGCGCAGCAAGAAGCTGGTGCAAGCGGTACGTGAGGAAATGGCAGATTACGTGCGGGTCGCCGTCAATGCGCTTGGCGCGTTTGAGCTGACCTGGGACGCGCAGGTGCCCTTCCTGTGGTTGCGCCTGCCATCCGGCTGGCGGGCCGGGGCCTTTACCCGTGCGGCCGAGGGGCAGGGGGTGCAACTGCGGTCCGCGGATGAGTTTGCCCTGCGCGACGGGCGCGCGCCAAATGCAGTGCGCATCGCCATCAACGGGCATGTCACGCTGGCGCGGTTCGAGGATGCGATGCTGCGGCTGCGCATGCTTTTGGACAATCCACCGGAGCAAATCAGCGTTTGAACCCATCAGAACGTGGGGTATTTTAATACCTATTTTTCAAGACATTGAAATCAAAGGGTTTTATGTGATTTGCCTGTGTTGACTGTTGTGTGACAGCGCCGTAAACCCCGTCCATCGAATTCAGATGGAGTCGCTTGCGGCGCTATCGTCACGACAAACAGGATTGACCTGACATGAAAACCTTCTCTGCTACTCCGGCAGACATCGACAAGAAGTGGATCATCATCGACGCCGAGGGCGTGGTGCTGGGCCGTCTGGCGTCGATCGTTGCCACCCGCCTGCGCGGCAAGCATAAACCGTCGTTCACCCCCCACATGGACATGGGTGACAACGTCATCGTCATCAACGCGGACAAGATCCAGATGACCGGCAAGAAGCGCGACGAGCACTTCTACTGGCACACTGGCCACCCGGGCGGCATCAAGTCCCGCACCAAGCAGCAGATCCTCGACGGTGCACACCCCGAGCGCGTGGTCATGCAGGCCGTGAAACGCATGCTGCCGGGCAACCGCCTGTCCCGTCAGCAGATGACCAACCTGCGCATCTATGCCGGTGCCGAGCACCCGCATGAAGCCCAGAGCCCCGAAGTTCTGGATGTCAAATCCATGAACAAGAAAAACACCCGGAGCTAATGACGATGGCTGATCAGATCAACACTCTCGAAGAGCTGGGCGCTGTCGCAGGCGTCGAAACCGCAGCCGAAGAGCTGGCCCCGCGCGAGCCCGTTCGTGACGAGCTGGGTCGCTCCTACGCCACCGGCAAGCGGAAAGACGCGATTGCCCGTGTCTGGATCAAGCCGGGTTCCGGCAAGGTCGAAGTGAACGGCAAAGAGCTGAACAAATACTTCGCCCGTCCGGTGCTGCAGATGATCCTGCGTCAACCCTTCACCGTTGCCGGTGTGGAAGACCAGTTCGACGTCTACGCAACCGTCAAGGGCGGTGGCCTCTCCGGTCAGGCCGGCGCGGTCAAGCACGGCATCTCCAAAGCGCTGCAGCTTTATGATCCCTCGCTGCGTGGCGCCCTGAAAGCCGCAGGCTTCCTGACCCGCGACAGCCGCGTTGTGGAACGTAAGAAGTTCGGCCGCCGCAAGGCCCGTCGTTCCTTCCAGTTCTCCAAGCGTTAATCCGCTGGATCATACGACTTTACAAAAGGCCACCTTCGGGTGGCCTTTTTTGTTGATGGTCCCGGCTATGTACCGGTGAGGACCGCTTTGATCCGTGGCTAGCGGGTCAGCTGGCGTGAGGGAGCGCCGTGCGCTGTGTCTCTGGTGGCAGGTCGGTGGCCGGCGGGCGTTGCTCGATCGGGGTGTTTTCTGCGCGGATCCTGAACCGCTGCACGATATCATCGAGTTGCCGCGCATTGCTATTCAGCAACGTGCTGGCGGCGGTGGTTTCCTCCACCATGGCTGCGTTCTGCTGGGTGACCTGATCGAGCTGAACCACGCCGGTGTTGATTTCTTCCAGACCCGTCGATTGCTCCAGCGCCCCTTCGGCGATATCGCTGACCAGGCCGGAGATATGCGTGACCTGCTTGACGATGCTCTCAAGCGCGTTGCCTGCATCTCTGACCAGCCCGGCCCCGCGTTCCACCTGATGAGAACTGTCTCCGATCAATGCCTTGATCTCCATCGCGGCGCTGGACGACCGTTGCGCAAGGGCGCGCACCTCGGAGGCAACGACGGCAAACCCGCGCCCGGCCTCGCCGGCGCGTGCGGCCTCCACACCGGCGTTCAGGGCCAGAAGGTTGGTCTGGAACGCGATGTCGTCAATCACGCCGATGATCTGTGCGATCTGATCGGAACCTTTCTCGATTTCGGTCATGGCGTCCACGGCATCCTTGACCACGGTGCCGCTGCGGGTGGCTTCGATTTTGGCATTCTCTGTGGTCTGTTCAACCGAACGCGCGCCGTCTGCGGCGGATTTGACGCTGGCGGTCAGCTCCTCCAGGGCAGCTGCGGTTTCCTCCAGCGTGGCCGCCTGGCTTTCGGTGCGATGGGACAGGTCGCCCGCGGCCTGGTCGATTTCCGCAGCACCCGTACTCAGGCTGTGGGCGGCATCGATCACCTGTTCCATGGCATCGCGCAAACGGCTGATGGTCTGATTGAACCCGGCACGAAGATCTTCGTAGTCCTGCGGGAAGGCGGCATCGACGCTCACGGTCAGATCGCCGTCAGAGAGGCGGGACAGGCCACTCCGCAGCTCAGCGACAACAAAATCCTGTTCGGATTTGCGCTTGTCTTGTTCGGCCGCCAGCGCCTCGGCATCGCGGCGCATTTGCAGGGTTTCCTGCTTGAACCTGTAAATGACACGCGCCATCCGGCTCAGCTCATCCTTGCCATCGATGCCCTCGACATGAATGTCGAATTTACCGTTGGCAAAGCCGTCCACCGCAGCGGTGAGCCCGTGAATACGCTTGATCATGCGTTCGAACACAAACACCGCAAACCCCAGGGCGCCAGTGACGGCGAGCGCGCACAGGATCGCGTAGGTCCGGAAGACGCTGTCGGAACGGTTCTCGATTTCGGTGGAAATCTGTTTGATTTCAGCGGTTAGGAGCTCTTCCTGCATGCGCAGTGCATTGATCCAGTCGGTCGAAAGGGAAAACCAGTCCGGCGCGGTCAGGGCGCCATAGTCACCGCTTTCGAAACCGCCAAGAATGGTCTGCCGCGCCTCTGCGATCCGGGCGTATTCCTCAGTCGCCATCAGCTCTGCCAGCCAGACGTCGAGATCGACCATCGCGTCAACCTCATGGAGATGTGCCTGCTGCGCGCCGCCCAGAGAGACGAAGCGGTCATGCAAAGCCAGCGAGAACCCGCCGCCCAGGCCGGTGGCCCCCATGGCACGCTCCAGCCCGGCGGCCTCCTTAGCGGCACCGAGCAAGGTTCGCGCCTGAACGAGGGACTGGACCCGGTGTGACGGGGTTTCGAGTTGAACGGGGCGGGCCAGATCCAGGTACATCCCGATGGTTGTCGTGTAGTATTTCGCCATCTCGGGCACGGTCAGCGCGAGCGCATCCACCTGAGCGCGCATGGCGGCAAGCTGGTCCATCCGCGCGTGCAGCGATTGGTTGAGATCCGGCTTTTTCGCGATCAGGAACTGAACCCGGTCGGAGACAACCGCCAGGGCCTCGTTGGTCAACTGCCGCTGCGCGGCCAGCTCTTGCGGGAAGTTCTGCCCTTTCGAGGCTATGAAACCGGCGGAATAGCCCCGTTCCTTTTGCAACTCGTGCACGAGCGTGTTGACGAGTGTCTCCTCTTGCGTTTCCAGGCGGGTTGCGGCGGCGTCCGCGCGGTCCTCCCAGTGCCTCTGAAGCTCGAGGGCGGCAAAGAAACCGCCCATGGCAAACAGGGGCATGATAACCAAAAACATAATCAATCGAAGAGGCATACCAAGCTCCTAACACCTACCTTGCACAGGGCAGACCCTAGGAGCGGTGCTTTAAGGCGTTCTGAAGCAAGAGTAAGCCCATCGTCAAAAGCGCGCAGCAGGCCGTGGACTGCCTGAAAAACGGGCACGATCCCGTTTTATTCGGGGCGGGACCACGAGCGGGCGCCTCAGACGTGATGCATCATGGGTGTTTGGGGGGGAGAGCGCTACAGGTCCGGGTCGATCAGGCCCAGACCCCGCAGGTAAATGCCGATCCCGCTTTCCAGCAGGTCCTCGGGCGCATAGGGGGAGGCGGTTCCGGGCGCGTTGCGGGCAAAGAGTTCCACGACGCCATGGCTCATCGCCATGATATGGGCGGAGAACATCGAGGCCGGAGGACGTTTTTCCGCCGGGATGTGCTGGCTCAACTCCGCGGCGGCTTGTTCCAGCACGCCACGCGCCCGTTTGGCGGCATCGGCCAGCTCCGGCGTGCGATTTGCAGAAATACCGCTTTCGAACATCGCAATATAGTGGCCGGGATGCTTGCGTGCAAAGGCAAGATAGGCGCGGCCGGTGGCCTCGAAGGCGGCGAGGGCAGAGGGCTGATACTTGTCATAGGCGTGCTGCATCAGGTCGGCAAACATCACAAATCCCTGCCGCGCGGCCTCGGCGATCAGGTCCTCGCGCCCCTCGAAGTGGCGATAGACCGCAGCCGGGGTGACGCCGGCCTGCTTTGCCGCCTCCGAGAGGGTGAACCCGGTGGGGCCCTTGACCTCGATCAGGCGCAGGGCGGCCTCCACCAGCGCCTGACGCAGGTTGCCGTGATGATAGCCGCGTTTAGGCATCCCAGATGTCCGGCCCTGCACAGATGCTGGTGTCAGCGACGCCGATGGCCTCGACGTCCTTGTTGTCGTAGTCCGTGTTCAACAGCACGTGCCGGATCGCCTCCAGCCGCGCCCGCTTCTTGTCGTCAGAGCGCACCACGGTCCAGGGCGCATGCGGGCTTTGGCCGCGATAGAGGGTTTCGCGGATCGCCCTGGAGTAGGTGTCCCAGCGTTTCAGCCCCTCGACATCGATCCAGCTCAGTTTCCACTGCTTCAACGGGTCACGTTCCCGGGCCAGGAAGCGCCGCAGCTGCTCCGCGCGGCCGACGTTGAGCCAGAACTTGAACAGGTGAATGCCCTCATCCACCAGCATCTTTTCAAAATCAATGACTTGCGAGAAGAAATGTTCGCGTTCCGCGTCGGTGCAGAAATCGAAAACCTTTTCCACCACGCCGCGGTTGTACCAGCTGCGGTCAAAGAAAACGATCTCGCCGCCGGCCGGAAGCTGGGTGATATAGCGCTGGAAATACCATTGCGTGGCTTCCGTTTCCGTGGGCTTGTTGAGCGCGACAACACGCGCCCCCCGCGGATTGAGGTTCTCGCGAAAGCGCTTGATCGTTCCGCCTTTGCCAGCCGCATCCCGGCCCTCAAAGACGATGGCGATGCGCTGTCCGGAGGCCTTTACCCAGGCTTGCAGTTTCACCAGCTCGATCTGCAACGCCTCGTACTGGTCCTTGTAGTCCTGTTTCGCGATCTCTTCGCGGTAAGGGTAGGTTGGGTTCAGGATATCGTCCTTATGCGCGGTCTTGATCGCCTTGCGGATCTCCTTGGGCGCCTCGTCCTCGAAGAACGTGCTGATCGCCCCGTCAAACGGCAATGTCATGTCGTGTCCGTCCTTTCTGCGCCAGGATACATGCAGCGGTACTGTCCAATGTTAACGGGCTTAACGCAAGCCAGCCCGCTGGGCCGCCCGATGCACCGCATCCACCACCGCCTGGGTATGGGTTTGATGCGGCATATGTCCGACCCCGTCGAGCGGCGTCAGGCGCGCAGTTGAAGTATCGGCCACAAGCCGCTCTGCGTGAATGGAAATTCCCACTGTGGTGTCTGCGGTGCCATGCACGATTTCGATCGGCATGGTCAGGTCCGGATACTGCGGCGCCATGGCCTCGACCTCGGACAGGAGGTTGGCCCGCTGGCGCGCATTGGCCCGCAACGAGGACCGCCGCAGGCTCATCTCCAGCCCGAAATGCTCGGCGAACCCCTCCGGCACCTCCTGCGGGGCAAAGACCTCGGCAAGCGAATTGCGGACATAGCTTTTGGGCACCAGGGCCGTCAGCAAGGGCACCACCAGCTGGCCGCCAAGACGCGAGGAGGTGAGCTGATAGAACGCCGGAAGCGGCGCCTCCCAGGGGTGGGAGACTCCGGACACATTGACCACCGCCGCCGTGTGTTCGGGAAACTGCGTGGCCCAGGCGAGGGCAACTGCGCCGCCATAGCTTTGTCCCAGAACGATCGGACGGCTGACGCCGAGCTGCGCGCTGGCGGCCTGCAGGATCTCCGCCTGGGTCTGGATGCTGGTGCCGGTCGGGCTGACCGGATCGGAATAGCCGAGGCCGGGGCGATCAAAGATCAGGATATGATAGGCATCCTCCAGCGCCGGTGACAGGCGGAATGTCATGTCCCGGGAACTGCCGTTGGAGCCATGGATCAGCACCAGATCCGGAGCACTCCCCCTGGTCTGACCCCGTTCCACCACATGCACCCGATGTCCCTGCACGTCTATGAACTGCCCCTGCGGCGGATAGGCGGCCATCGCCCGCGCCTCCCGCGTGGTGATGCGGGAGGACAGCGAGGCACAGCCCGCCGCAAGCGCAAGCGCCAGAACCAGTAGGGTAAGTGCCCCCATGCGCACCACTCAGGCCCGCAGGTCCGTGGATTCCAGCCCGATCTTCTGTACGTCGAAGGGCGTGGTTTCGTAAATCTCCGAAATCCAGTTGCGATAGAGCAGATGCGCGTGGCTGCGCCAGCGGTTCAGCGGCGTCTTGGACGGATCATCGTCGGGATAGTAGTTCAGCGGCACGTTGATTTCCGTACCGGAGGCCACATCGCGATCATATTCCTGCTTCAGCGTGTCGCTGTCATATTCAAAGTGGTTGAAGATATAGAGCGCGCGATGGCCGGGGTCTTCGACCAGACAGGGGCCGACATCCGGGCTGCCGAGCAAGGTGCGCAACCCCGGTGCCGCGTCGATTTCGGATTGGTGCATCTCCGTCCAGCGGGAGACGGGGATCACGAAATCATCCGAAAACCCAAGAAGATAGGGCGAGGTCGGCCGCAGGTTCTGATGCCGGAAACAGCCAAAGGCCTTTTTCTCCAGCATATGTTTGCGCACGCCGTGAAAGTAGTTGATCATCGCCATGCCGCCCCAGCAGACGCCAAATGTGGAATGCACATTGGTCTGGGTCCATTCAAAGACCTCGCAGAGTTCCTGCCAGTAGGTGACATCTTCAAAGTCAAGATGCTCGATCGGCGCTCCGGTGATGATCAGCCCGTCGAACTTCTGATCCTTGACCTCCTGGAAGGGGCGATAGAATTCCTCCATATGCGCCGCCGCGGTGTTCTTGGTCTGATGCTCGGTCATCCGGATCAGCGAGAACTCGATCTGCAACGGCGTTGCCCCGATCAGCCGGGCAAACTGGTTTTCCGTCTGGATCTTCTTCGGCATCAGGTTCAACAGGCCGATCTTGATCGGTCGGATATCCTGACGGGCGGCCTGATCCGGCGACATGACCATGACGCCTTCGTTCGACAGAACGGAGTAGGCGGGCAGGTCAGCGGGAATCTTGATAGGCATGTCAGGTCCTTTTTGGGAATGTGCCGTGGTCTCGGGGCGGGATCTTGAACGATGGAATCTTAGCGAAGGGTTTCAGATGGCGATAGCGGGCGGGGCGGTCCGGGCCCGACGGGCCAGCTCCGGTAGATAGGACTGTTACGACCGGGCCTCAAGGGCGGATGAGATCAACTCCTCGAAATCGGAATTTGATTGCACCTGTGCGATCTGGTCGGCGGTGACGGTGACGCCCCATTGCGCGGCCATCGCCTCGTATCGCGGCTGCCGGTGGGCCAGCGCCTGGGCATAGGTCCAGCGCAGAAAGGCATGCGGATCGACCTCGCTGTCGGAGAGCTGGTTCTCTGCCAGATACTCTTGCCAGACGCGGGTCAGAAATTCGGGCTGATAGGCCATCGGCTTGGGCGCGCGGTCGAAACGGCGGATCAACTCCTGCGTGTGGGCCTCGGTGCCCTTGATCCAGACCAGCAGGGTCCGGGCGCTCAGTTCCGTCAGCAGCGGATCATTGGGATCGTTTGCATCCACCCATTCGCAGATGGAGCCGCCGGAATCGCAGATGAAATGCGGGTAGCCGTAGATGCGTTCCGAGCGTTCGATAAAGTAGCGGGTGTCCAGCAGGGCGTCGATCTCGGCCCGGCGGAACTGGTCCTGCCGCCGGTGATATTCGGCAATCGGCAGGCCGCCCTTGGCGGGATCGCCCGGCACCCCGAGATAGGCGGTGACCGCGCTCAGGTTCTCGAAGGTGATGTTGGAGGAAATATCAATGGAATCGTTCAGCAGCAACTGGCGCAGAAACGGCACCTTCATCGCCTCGGCCTTGGCATTGTCGGCGATATACTCACCCATATAGCGCGTGCCGATGCGGTAATCGGCGGAATAGTGGAACCACTGCCCCGAGCCCCGCAGCACGTTGCTGATATAGGTTTTCCCAAGGCCGGACATGCCAAAGAAAAGAACCCGTTTTGAGGGCGCATCGCGCCACGCCTGAGCGGAGGAGTAAAGCATGAAACTGCTGCCTTTTTCGCGGTCTGTCCCGCCTTGCTAGACAGGCGGGCGCGGCAGGTCAATTGCGGTTGACGGCAGTGGCGCCCAGAAAGCAGATCGCCCCCGGCACAGGGCCGGGGGCGCTTGCTGTGGTCACATCCGAAGACGGATCAGAAGTAGAAGCCGACTTTCAGACCAAAGCTGAGCGCATCGCTGTCCTTGAAGCTGGCCCGGGCGGTATCCGGCGTGCCGGTTTCCGCAAACGCATCATCCAGCATGGTGTAGCGCAGCCCCGCGGCGACCTTGATGTTCTCGTTCTTGTACTGAACGCCAAGACGGATTGCCTGGGCGCCATGCGTTGGCGCCAGGGGCGACACCAGATCATCCCCATCCACATCCTCGTACATATATGCCAGCGACGCAGACCAGTTTTCGTTGATCCGGCGCCCAACCCCAAGCGTGTAGGTGATGGAATCGTCAAGCGTGATCAGCTCGACCGGCACCGGCAGGGCCGCATTGACGGCAACCGGGTCAAGACGCGTGGTGCTGTGTTCCACCCAGCGGATGCCAGCCAGAAGCAGCGTGTCCTGCGCGATCCCGGTCTGGAAGTCGATATTCAGCGACTGCGGCGTCTTGGTCTTGTGCTCGGTGACGGTGGACGCGCCGCCCAGAGCCACCGGGAAGTTCTCGGTCACTTCGAAATCATGCGTGATTTCAGAGTTGTAGGTGACAGCAAGACGCAGGGCGATGTCCGGGATCTCATACGCGCCGCCGACAACGAAGCCAAAGCCGCCCTCGTTTGCAACATTGACGTTATAGCCGGAAAGCGCGCCATAGGCCGCACCGGACAAGGCCAGATCGCCTTTGATCTCCTGATAGCGCAGACCGCCGTGCAGGCTGAACTGGTCGTTCACCTTGTAGCGCAGAAGCGTGGTGATCGCGTTTGATGTCGCATCGGCAAAGGTGCCGTTCAGCAGGGCGGAGCCACCGGTCGAGGGATAGGCGACATCCACGCCCCAAGGCTGATCAAAAATCACGGCCAGCGCCAGGCGATCATTGATATCGGTCTTGAACCCGCCGCCGAACATGTTGAAGCGGTTGGCAACATTCCCGGTTGCCGATTCCGCCGGGTTGAACGTGGCAAGATCGTTGCCGTTCAGGTCCGGGGATGTGGTGGCAAAGGAGAACTCCGCATAGGTTCCCTCTTCGAAAATGATATCTACCGGTTGACCGGTGCGATCCAGCCCCGCCGCCATGGCGGTGGATGCCAGCAATGTCGTCGCAAGGGATGCGGCGATATAAGTCTTCATTTCTTGTCCTCCCTCAGCTGCGTGCGAAATTTTGTTTCGCTGCGCATTCTGATCCGAGCGTAAAGACAATATGACAGTCCCGGCAATGTTGACGGGGCGGCAGTTGACGTCACCTTTTTGCGGGAATCCGGCTACTGTTGCCGAGAGGATACAATATTGATGAAATTCCCGGTAAAGATGAGTGCGGCACCGACGAACAGCCAGATCTCGACCGACTCACCGTAGATCAGCCAACCCAGCAGGGCGATGAAGGGCAGGCGGGCGAAATCCACCGGCACCACCACCGCAGCGGGCGCCAGAGACAGCGCGTTGGTGATGCAGAAATGGGCGCTCAGACCGGCGCAGCCGATGATCAGCAGGAACGGCAGGCTCTGGGCATCGGGGAAGGCCACATCCAGATCATAGCCGGCAAAGAGGATGCCCAAGACCAGCTGCATCAGGGTCAACCAGAACATGATCGACCAGATGCTCTCGGTGCGGGTCAGGCGCTTGGTTGCGATATTGGTCAGGGCAAAGAACACGGCAGAACCGGCGGCGCAGGCGAGTCCGATGTTAAAGGTCGCGGGGCTGGGGCGGGCCACGATGAGGATGCCGACAAACCCGAGGCTGACCGCCAGCATGCGCATCCGCGTCAGCCGTTCTCCGAGCAGGAGTGGCGCCAGCAGGATCACCCAGATCGGCGAGGTGAACTCCAGCGCAAAGACCTGCGCCAGCGGAATCGCCGACACCGCGTAGAACCACAGGTTCTGGCCGGTAAAATGCGCCATGTTGCGCAGGCCGTGGTGTTTCAGCCGTTCGGTGCTGACCTGGGGCCAGCGCCGCAGCGCGGTGATCATCGCGGCCACCACCACGACGCCGACCAGGCTGCGGTACATCATGATCTCGAAAGTATCGAGCGACAGGCTGGCCTCGCGACCGGCGATCGCCATGGCGGAGAACGACAGGATGGCGCCGATCATCCAAGTGGCGGCGCGCAGCAAGGTGCTGTCGCGCGCGGCGTCGGCTTCGGCGATACGATCTTGCATGGTGTCCCCCTGCTGCTCTGCTGTGCAATTGGGGGACAAATCAGTGCCGGGTCAACCCCGGTCAGGCCGCGGCCTGCCGGTCAGCCATGTCGAGAGAGCCGTTGACGGCGATATATTTGTCCACCAGCGCCTCCGGGTCGAATTTATGCCGCCGGATTGCGATATCGATCTGATCCACCAGTTCATCGGAGGTGGCGACGGCATTGGCGTTCTTCTTGGGCGGCAAGACCGGCGCGGTGTCCTGTCCAAGCGCGCTCAGCAGCGCGGCGGCGCCTTGCGGGCGGGTGATCTCTTCGAGTTGCGCGCGGACAAACCGGATGCGGTCGCCGAAAACGCGCTCGTAATAGGTCTGGCGGCATTCCATTTCCAGCGTGTACCAGATCGCATGCCCAACCGGCCCCATCGGCAGAAACGGCACCGCGCTGACCATGCTGTTGGGGTATTGCGGCGCCAGATACCATTGCCACAGCAGGGTGATATTGGTGAAATCGTGCCGATTGACATAGCTGGCGCATTGCCGGGCCAGGTCGCGACGCAGCACGATCACCGTGGTGTCGGCGTTGCGGGGGTGGTCGACGAGCGCCTCGATCAGACCGCATTTCCCCAGCGTGTGATTGGTTTCGCCGTAGGGCGTCTGCAGGGGCAACGCGTCCAGCTTGCTTTGCCAGAACGCGCGGATCTCCGCGTTTGAACCGTAGGTGTTGAAGCTGCGCATCAGGCGGATGTCAGGCATGCGGGTGCCGAAATCCTCGATTCCGAGCGGTTCGTGAATGGCATTGATGCCCAGGTTGGCGCTCAGGAACTCCGCCAGCCAGGAGGATCCTGACCGGCCGGCCGCGAGAGAGAAATAGACTTGGCTCATGGGGAGGTCCTTTGGTCAGGCAGCGGATTGCAGCGGATGGGCATAGCCGAAGGCGTCGATCTGGGCGCGACAGGCGCGCGCGACGGTCGCTGCCGCCTCCGGATGGCGTTGATACATGTCCTGCATCGAGGTCCCGGTCTTGGGGCGAATGTCCGCCTTGCTCTTGAGGACATCCAGAACATCGGCCAACCCCTTGATCCCGAGGGAGTCTATGTCGTCATGGAGGTGCTCGTAGCGCAGGTAGTGATCCATGCGTGCGGGGCCTTCCAGCGGTGCGATCTGGTCGTTGAAGTTGAGACCATCGCCGAGGGCGGCGACAAACTGGCCAAAATCGACCCCCTGCGCCGCCAGATTGCTGACATGATCCTGCCAGAAGTACATGGAGATCGCCACGTCATACGGGTTGCGCACCAGGGTCACCTTTCGGTAGCTCTCCCACAGCTCTGCCGGGACCGCCGCCTGGATGTCGGGGGCGGGCATATGGTTGTAGAAGGTCGCAGGAGACCGGAATTCGCCGCGCCCCGCACCAAGCTGCCAGACAGGGGTCTGATAGTTCTGCGCGCCGCGACAGCCCAACTGCCGCCGCATCTCCTCGTCCACAGGAGAGATCGGGGTGATGGTGCAATCCGGCCCGCAAAGCCCGGACAACGCGATTTCAAAGGAGGTCCCCGCGACCTTTTTTGTCTTTACAAAAATGAGCCGCTGCGTGTGACAGATGATCATGTGCCGCCTTTTGGGTTGGCACCGTCGGAAACGGGTGCTTGAGAGATGTCCCCTGTTTCTACCCCGCCGGGGTTAAGGGCGGGTTGACCGGCTTAAGATAAATTCTCCGCAAATAGATACGCAAAACCCCGGCGCTTTGCAGGCCGGGGTTTTGATCGGTGTTCGGGGTGTTTCAGAGGGGGGTTATTCCCACTCGATCGTGCCCGGAGGTTTGGAGGTGATGTCATAGGTACAGCGGTTGATGCCCTTGACTTCATTGATGATCCGGGTGGCGGTCTCACCAAGGAACTCATGGCTGAACGGGTAGTAATCCGCCGTCATGCCATCCACCGAGGTGACCGCGCGCAGCGCGCAGGCATAATCATAGGTGCGGCCATCGCCCATCACGCCCACGGTACGCACCGGCAGGATCGCCACAAAGGCCTGCCAGATCTCGTCATAGAGACCGTGCTTGCGGATCTGGTCGATGTAGATCGCATCCGCCTCGCGCAGGATGTCCAGCTTGTCGCGGGTGATCTCGCCGGGGCAACGGATTGCCAGACCGGGGCCGGGGAAGGGGTGCCGTCCGATGAAACTGTCGGGCAGACCAAGTTCACGCCCCAGGGCGCGGACCTCGTCCTTGAACAGCTCGCGCAGCGGCTCCACCAGTTTCAGGCCCATTTTTTCGGGCAGGCCACCGACGTTGTGGTGCGATTTGATCGTCACGGACGGTCCGCCAGAGAAGGAGACCGACTCGATCACATCCGGGTAGAGCGTGCCCTGGGCGAGGAACTCGGCACCCTCGATCTGATCGGCGTATTTCTGGAACACGTCGATGAACAGCTTGCCGATGATCTTGCGCTTGGTTTCCGGGTCGGACTGGCCTTCGAGTTCGCCCAGAAACAGCTCGGTCTCATCCGCGTGGATCACCTGCAGGTTCATGTGATCGCGGAACATGCCGACGACCTCTTGCGCCTCGTTCTTGCGCAACAGGCCATGGTCCACAAACACGCAGGTCAGCTGGTCGCCGATCGCCTCGTGGATCAGGGCCGCCGCGACCGAGCTGTCAACGCCGCCGGACAGGGCGCAGATGACCTTCTTGTCGCCGACCTGTTGGCGGATGGTTTCGACCATCTGCTCGCGGTAGGCGCCCATGGTCCAGTCGCCCTCAAACCCGGCCAGACGCACGAAGTTCTCATAGAGCGTCTTGCCGTTCGGAGTGTGGTGCACTTCGGGGTGGAACTGCACGGCGTAGAAGTTGCGTTCCAGATCCGCCGTGATCGCAAATGGGGCATTGGGCGAGGTGCCGTAGACCTTGAAACCGGGTGCGATTTCAGAGACATGGTCGCCGTGGCTCATCCAGACCTGTTCGGTCTGATCGAGGAACCAGCCGCTCAGCATGTCGATCCGCTCTTCGGTGGGCGTCACATAGGCGCGGCCGAATTCCGCGGTGCCATGACCGGAGAGAACGGTGCCGCCGAGCTGGTGCATCATCACCTGCTGACCGTAGCAGATGCCCAGGATCGGCACGCCGTAGTCAAAAATCTCCTGCGGCACACGCGGCGATCCCTCGCGCGTCACGCTGTCAGGACCACCAGAGAAAATCACCGCCTTGGGCGCAAATTTGCGCACGAAGTCCATGGTGACATTCTGGTAGGGGTGGATTTCGCAATAGACGCTCAGCTCACGCAGGCGACGCGCGATGAGCTGCGTTACCTGGCTGCCGAAGTCTATGATTAAGAGGCGGTCATGGGCTGTCTCGGTCATGCTTGGCTCTTAGGGTCTGGCGGGACGTCTGGCAAGAGGTCAGATCGGTCCCCGAGAGGGTTTTCGCGCGATTGCCGGCGGGCATGTGGCGTGCCGGGCGCGGCGAGGGCGCAAAATCCGAGTGCGAAGCCGCAAAATCCATGTCGGGATGTCGTATTTATGCGAGAATGGCCGTTATCCTTCGACGGTGCCAGCAATTGCTTCGATAATTAGTCTGCACAGAATTCATACTGTCGCGAGGTATAACAATGACAGATGCAGCACCACGTCGCCGCAGCCGGGGAGGCGGAGGCGCCGCCCGTCGCGCGGAACGGACCAGCGTCAAGATCGAGACAGCGAAATACATCGAACGGAACATTCCGAACTTCGAGGTGCTGGACGAAGAAGCGCTCCAGATCATCGAGACCAACGCCGAGACCATTCTCGAAGAGGTCGGCGTCAATTTCGTCGACAATCCGGCCGCTCTGGACCGCTGGCGCGAAGCCGGGGCCGACGTGCAGGGCGAGCGGGTGCGCATTCCGCGTGGTCTGGCGCGCAAACTCTGTGAAACCGCACCGAGCCAGTTCACCCAGCACGCCCGCAACCCGGAGAAATCCGTGGTCATTGGCGGCAAGAACCTTGTGCTGGCCCCGATCTACGGTCCGCCCTTCGTGCGCGATGCCAATGGTGGCCGCCGCTACGCGACGCTGGAAGATTTCCAGAAGTTCGTGAAACTCGGCTATATGTCCAAATGGCTGCACCATTCCGGCGGCACCGTGTGCGAACCCACCGATGTGCCGGTGAACAAGCGTCACCTGGACATGCTGATGGCGCATATGGAGCTGAGCGACAAACCTTTCATGGGGTCGGTCACCGAACCAAGCCGCGCCCAGGACACCGTCGACATGTGTTCGATCCTGTTCGGCAAGGATTTCGTGCAGGAAAACACCGTGACCACCTCGCTGGTCAACATCAACTCGCCGATGACCTTCGACGAAGTGATGATGGGCGCGCTTGAAATCTACGCGCAGAACAATCAGGCCTGCATCATCTCGCCCTTCATCGTTGGCGGCGCGATGGCGCCGGTGTCGGTCGCGGGCACGCTGACCCAGGTTCTGGCAGAGGTTCTGGCCGGCGTCGCCTACAGCCAGCTGATCCGTCCGGGCGCGCCTGTGATCTTTGGCGCCTTTGTGTCCTCGATCGACATGAACTCCGGGGCGCCCACCTTCGGCACCCCCGAGGCCTCGTTGGTGACCTATGGTGCCGGCCAGCTGGCGCGGCGCCTGAACCTGCCGTTCCGCTCGGCCGGGTCGTTCTGCGGCTCCAAACTGCCGGATGCGCAGGCCGCCTATGAGACCGCGAACTCCCTGAACATGGGGCTCCTTGCCGGTGTCAACTTCATGTTGCACTCCTGCGGCTGGCTCGAAGGTGGGCTGGTTGCCGATTTCGAGAAATTCGTGATGGACGCCGATCAGCTTGGTGTGCTGCATGGTCTCGCCAAGGGCGTGTTCGCAGACGAAAACCATCAGGCCATGGACGCCATCCGCGAGGTTGGCCCCGGTGGTCACTACCTCGGCTGTGCGCACACCCAGGCGAACTTCAAAACCGCGTTCTGGAAATCCGAACTGCTCGACTACAAGCCGTTCGAACAATGGGAAGAAGAGGGCGCGCGCGACACCTATAGGCTCGCCTCCTCCCGCGTGGATCACCTGCTTGCGACCTACAAGCAGCCAGAGATGGATCCCGCAATCCGCGAGGCCCTGATGGCCTATGTCGCGGAGAAGAAAGCCTCGATGCCGGATGCCTTCATGTAAGCCCATCGGCGACATCTTTATATGATTCAAATTCGGCGCCCCTGTGGCGCCGTTTTTGTTGTCACCCGCCTACTGCGTGTCTGTTTGCAACGCGCCAGTGCCCGCAGCCCGAGTCGCCAGGAACAATCGGCTTTCCGCAGCCAGGGCGATCAGCACGTCCACGTGACGCACCAGCGAATATCCCGGATCGCGGGTCTTTCGGGCGGCTTCCTGATGCGCTTCGAGATCGAGCAGCCGCATCAGGATCGGCGCCGGTCGTGAGGGGCAGCTGGCCCCCAGCAGACGTTTCAGGTCGCGGGGGCGGGAATACTCGCTGGCACCGATACGCGCCGCCCGGGACAGAAGCCGCGGCCGGCTGAGCGTGGTGAGACGTGTGGCAAGATCCTGCATGACATTCCCCTATTAACCTGTGAACAACAGGGGAATAATACTCAACCCCAGCGGGTGTTGCGGAAACGGGCAAAGCAGCGAACGGTGCATTTTCAATAGATTTGATAATCTATGGCAAGGTTTCACGGCCGTCATAATTCAATCGTTCGCGGGAAGGGAGGAGACACCCGGTGACATCCTGTCGCCGCGCCTCTGCCATCTGTGTCCCGGAACTCTATTGGGGGTCAATTATGGATGAGGTGACCGGACCGGAGCTGCCGGATTGGGTTTCTGTAGAGGTGCGTCGTTATCTGGAACATACCGTGGCACAGGTTTCGATCCGGGAACTGGCCCGCAAGGCGGACTGTCATGCGTCCACGGTGTTGCGACAGATCCGGCGGATGGAGACACTGCGCGAGGATCTGCTGGTCGACGGGGCATTGCAGCGCCTGACAGATGTCTTCTACGACCGCCCCTGCAACAAAGATGGTCCTTGCGGAAAAACGTATTTTTCCGAAGAGGATACGGTACATTGTTTGACCTTGCTGTCGCATTCCGGGGCGGTGCTTGCGGCCAGCCGGGATATGCCCAAGGTGCTCATCCTGCGCGAACTGGACGATGAGATCCAAAAGACCGTCGTCGCGCGCGGTCTGGCCGAAGTGCTGGCGCTGCGCGACTGGATTGCCTGTTTTGCCTCCGGGCGCGTGTATCGGTATCGCATCACCAAAGAGGGGCGTCAGGCCCTGGCGGATCTGCTGGCCGCCGCGGAGCAGCGTCGCCGCAGCCGTCAGGAGAGCCTGACCCAATCCGGTGTGGCCGGGGTGATTGCGTCCCATGACACGGATGACCGGACGTCGCAGCGCCGGCCGCGATACGGTATCCAGGAAACTCCGCTGCAGGTCCTGGCGCGGTTGACGGATCGCGATGGAAACCCCTTCCTCACCCCGGAAATGATCAGAGCAGGCGAGAGGTTACGAGAAGACTTTGAACTGGCTCAGATCGGCCAGCATGTCGCGCGGGAACAAGCGGTCTTTGCTGACAAGGGCTCTGATCAGGAACGGCACGACTTGCATCGACCGGCGCAGGAGGCGTTTCAGCGTGCGTCAAACGCGCTCTGTGCGCTTGGTCCCGGATTGAACGACATCGCGCTGCGGTGCTGCTGTCATCTGGAGGGGTTGGAGGCCGCGGAACGGGAGCTGGGCTGGTCAGCGCGGTCGGGTAAAATCGTGCTGCGCATCGCATTGGCGCAGCTGCACGAATACTACAGCGCGCTGCCCCCGCAAAGTCAGATGATAGGCTGATGCAAATCACACTCTCTTGGCGCCATAAAAGAAACGGCAATTCACACGCCAGAATAATCACGCAAGAATTATTTGGGCCCTGGGGCGAATGGAGAACAAATGCGGGGTATTTAGAGGTTTGGGTTTGATTGAATTATCTACCGTGCAATCACAGGTGGTTTTTGGCATGTCGAAATCAAAGATCTGTCCGAACGAAATCAATGGTCCTGAAGAACCGCAGAAAGAGCGGTTTTGTTTTGGCGACGGAGTATTTCATAACGAAAGTCGCGCTTCGCCTGCAAGCGCGGTGACGCCGGTCGCTGGGGCACGGGCTGTCCTCGTCGGCGCGTCAGCAGTTTCGGCGCCGCGGGGGCAGGGTTAGGTATTTAAAGGCAATTGGTTGCACCACGCTCAAACCGGCCATGCAGCACTGGCCGTGGTCCGCCGGTGCTGTTATGTTACGCTCCAGTACCTGCCGCAGTCACAAGGAAGACCCTGTGCGAGATCTGAAGATCCCGGAGCAGCGCCACCCGGAAAAGGCGCACCGTCCCGATAATGCTCAGCCGAAGAAGCCAAGCTGGATCCGCGTCAAGGCGCCGGGCGGCAAGGGCTATGCCGAGACTCATAAAATCATGCGCGAGAACAACCTCGTCACGGTGTGCGAGGAAGCGGGCTGCCCGAATGTCGGCGAATGCTGGAGCCAGGGCCACGCCACCATGATGATCATGGGCGAGATCTGTACGCGCGGCTGCACCTTCTGCAACATTGCGACCGGCCGGCCCGATACGCTTGATGCCTTTGAGCCGGGGCGCGTCGCGCATGCGGTGCAGAAACTTGGCCTCAATCACGTAGTGATCACATCTGTGGACCGCGACGACCTCGACGATGGCGGAGCGGAACATTTTGCCCAGACCATTCGTGCGGTGCGGCATCGCTCCCCCTCGACCACGATCGAGATCCTGACGCCCGACTTTCTGAAATGCGCCCCCGAGGTGCTGGAGACCGTCGTCGAGGCGAAACCCGATGTGTTCAACCACAACCTTGAAACCGTGCCCGGCCTTTACCCCGAGGTCCGGCCGGGGGCGCGCTATTTCCACTCGCTGCGCCTGTTGCAACGGGTCAAGGAGCTGGATCCGAGCATCTTCACAAAGTCGGGCATCATGGTGGGGCTGGGCGAACAGGCTCCGCAGGTGAAACAGGTGATGGACGACATGCGCGCTGCGGATGTGGATTTCCTGACCATCGGCCAATATCTGCAGCCGACGCCGAAACACCACGCGGTGGATCGGTTTGTCACGCCGGAAGAGTTCGAATCCTATGAGAAGGCTGCTTATGGCAAGGGGTTCCTGATGGTCTCTGCAACGCCTCTGACCCGGTCGTCCTATCATGCCGGCGATGACTTTGCGCAACTGCGGTCGGCGCGGAACGCCAAGCTCGGACTGGCATGACGCCGGACCAGCTGGGCCGCCTGACCGCGCTGCGGCATGGGTTTCACTCTGCGCCGGAACTGTCTGGCGCAGAACAGCAAACTGCGGCCCGTGTGGTCGAGATCCTTGGCGGTTATGCGCCGGACGAGATTTTGACGGGTCTCGGCGGGCATGGTGTCGCCGCCGTGTTTCAGGGCCAGGAGCCGGGGCCGACGCTGGCCGTCCGCTGTGAATTGGACGCGCTACCGATCCCCGAACAAACCCACCTGAGCTATGCGTCACAAGTGCCCGGAACTGCGCATCTTTGCGGGCATGATGGGCATATGGTCATGGTGCTTGCAGTCGCAGAGGCGCTGTCCGAACGCCGCCCCCGGTCCGGGCGCGTGGTGCTGATGTTCCAGCCGGCCGAGGAAACCGGCGAAGGCGCGATCGCTTATCGGGCCGATCCCAAGTTCGCAGCGATCTCGCCGGATATGATCCTGTCTTTGCACAATCTTCCGGGGCTTGCTCTCGGGGCGGTATCCCTGCCCAGGGCGGCTGCCAATTGTGCCTCTCGCGGTGCGCGCATCCGGTTGCAGGGGCGTACCTCCCACGCTGCGGCGCCGCAGGACGGGGTGTCGCCGGCTCCGGCGCTGGCGGTGTTGATGCAGGATCTGGCCACTCTTGGCGCGGGCGGCGATCTGGATGAAGAGTACGCGCTCACCACCGTGACTCATGCCAAATTGGGCGAGCCGACCTTTGGCGTTGCGCCGGGTGTGGCGGAGCTCTGGGTGACCCTGCGCACTGTGACAGACGATAGAATGCAGGCGCTGACCGATGCGCTCTTATCCCGGGTTGCCGCCTGCGCGACCAAACACGGGCTTTCGCATCAGATCACCTATCATGACGTCTTTGAGGCCTGCACCAATGCGCCCGAAGCGGTGGCCGTGATCGAGGCGGCCTGCCGCGCAGGGGACGTCCCGGTGACGCTCTGCGATCATCCGCAAGCGTTTTCCGAGGACTTTGGTCAATTTGCCCATTCGGCGAAATCCGCGATGTTCTGGTTGGGCGCCGGAGAGGATCATCCGCAGCTTCACAATCCGGACTATGATTTCCCTGACGCGCTGATCCCGATCGGCAGCGGCATATTTCTGAGGTCCATTTACAGCGTCTTGGGTTAGCCGCCGGTCACAGAGGTTGAACCGGCGCATTTCGGCCCGTTGGCGCAACAGGCTCAGGTAAAGCGGACCTTGCCGATGTGGGGCAGGTTGCGATTGCGCTGAGCAAAATCGATGCCATATCCCACGACAAATTCATCCGGGATTTCAAACCCGATCCAGTCGGCGCGGAAATCCACCTCGCGGCGGGAGGGTTTGTCGAGCAGGGCGATGGATTTGAGGCGCGCGGGCTTGCGGCTCTTGAGGAGGGAGATCACGTGATTCAGCGTGTGACCGGTGTCGACGATATCCTCGACCACCAGCACGTCTCGCCCTTCAATTGCGCCGCGCAAGTCTTTGAGAATGCGTACCTCTCGGCTGCTTTCCATGCCGTCGCCATACGAGGACGCCTCAAGGAAATCCACCTCGATCGGCAGGTCCAGCTCTCGCACCAGATCGGCGATGAACACGAAACTGCCGCGCAACAGGCCCACGACCACCAGCTTGTCGGTGTCGCCAAACTCGGCGGTGATGTCGCCGCATAGCTCTTCGATTCGTGCAGCGATGGCCTTGGCCGAGATCATTACATCAATGACATATGGTCGCTCTGACATGCTTGCCCCCTTGAATTTCGCACGCGTTCATAGGACACCACGCGCCACCTGTACAGAAGACGAATTGAGCTGAGATGCCAACACATTCGGAAACCCGACCGATGCCCTATAGCGCCCAGCAGATGTATGATCTGGTGGCGGATGTGGGATCATACCCGAAATTCCTGCCGTGGTGCGCCGCCGCGCGCATCCGCAGCCGCACACCGCAGGGTGCGTCCGAGGTGATGGAGGCGGATCTGGTGATTTCCTTCAAGGTGTTTCGGGAACGCTTCGGCAGCCGCGTGGTGCTGCACCCCGATGAACACAAGATCGACACCGAATACCTCGATGGGCCGTTTCGCTATATGAAATCCAACTGGGCGTTTGCTGATCGTGCGGATGGCGGTTGTGATGTGAGTTTCTTTGTCGATTTCGAGTTCAAGAACGCCGTGTTGCAGGGGATCATCGGTGTGGTCTTCAACGAGGCGATGCAGCGGATCGTGCGCGCGTTTGAACGCCGCGCAGCAGAGCTCTATGGCTGAAGATATCAGGCTCTAACAAGGGGATTTTGGCGTTTTAGGCGGTGCGCCGTTCCAGCGCGCGCCGGAGCATTGCAAGCGCATGATCCCGGCTGGCAAGGCGCACCTTATCCCGTCCCAACGCGCCAAAATCCACCAGTTCTGTCACCGTCTCTGCGCCGGATTGCGCCAGACCAAAACAGACACGCCCTTCGGGTTTGTGCTCTGATCCTCCGGGACCAGCGATGCCGGTGACGGACACCGCAAAGGTGGTTCCCGCGGCGCGCAGCGCGCCCTCGGCCATTTCGCGCGCGGTCTCTTCGCTCACCGCGCCAAAATCCTTGAGTGTTTGGGCACTTACACCAAGCATCTGCATCTTTGCCGCGTTGGAGTAGGTGACAAACCCCCGGTCCACCACCGCAGAGGAGCCGGGAATATCCGTCAGCGCGGCGGCGATCATGCCTCCGGTGCAGCTCTCGGCGGTGGCAAGGGTTGCGCCTTGCGCTTTAGCAAGATCCAACATGGTGTTGATATTCATAACCCAAGCACCCCATGCGAGAACCCCGCCAGAAGGGCGACGCCAATCCCGGCCATGACCCCGGCGATCACATCATCCATCATCACACCAAACGGGCCTTTCTTGCGGTCCGCCCAGCCAACAGGCCCCGGTTTCCAGATGTCAAAGAGGCGAAACAGGATGAAACCTGCAACCCAACCGGGCCAAAGCGCTGTGATATCCAGACCGTGTAGCCACGCAGGCAGCGAGATCGCCCAAAGCGCCAGCATCTGCCCGGCGAGTTCATCCAATACAAATTCCGATGGATCCAGATCTTCCTGGCCGCGAGTCATCTCAGTGGCGGCCCAGAGGCCGACAACGATCGCGAGGATCGTCACCGCCGCCAGCAGAGGAAAGCCGCCAGCCACATGCAGCGCATAGGTCAAGGGCAGCGCGACCAGCGAACCCCAAGTGCCGGGGGCAGGGCGTAAATACCCGACACCACAACAGGTTCCAATGAGTTGTGGAAGTGTCATGTGCGCACCAGCGTTGCGGTGGCAAGCGCCGCAATCCCCTCGCCACGGCCGGTAAAGCCCAGACGTTCGGACGTCGTGGCCTTCACCGACACGCGGTTGCGATCAAGCCCCATGATCTCGGCCATTTGCGTGCGCATGGTCTCGGCGTGGGGGCCGATTTTGGGGAACTCACAGACCAGCGTACAGTCGACATTGCTGATGACAAAGCCTTTGGAGCGGGCGAGATCCACCGCATGACGCAGGAAAATCTCTGACGCAGCACCTTTCCACTGCGGGTCGCTGGGCGGGAAGTGACGTCCGATATCGCCCTCCGCCATCGCCCCATAGAGCGCATCCGTCACCGCATGCATGCCCACATCGGCGTCCGAGTGGCCTTGCAGGCCGCGGTCATGGGGAACCTCAATACCGCAGAGGGTCACGTGATCACCGGGACCAAAACGATGCACGTCGTAGCCGTTGCCCAGTCTGATATCCGGAATGCCGTCCATGTTGCTCCTCAATATATGTTCGGCGCGGGCAAAATCCTCGGGCCGGGTGATCTTGATATTGTTGACGTCGCCTTGGGTGATGCGTACGGGCAGCCCCGCCTTGCGCGCGACCTCCACATCGTCTGCCGCCACCTCATCCAGTGCAAGATGCGCCGCAAGGATTGCGTCAAAATGAAACGCCTGCGGGGTTTGCGCGGCAAACAAGGCGTTGCGGTCCTGGGTGCCGGTGACATGGCCCTCAGCCCCGGTCCAAAGCGCATCTGTCACCGCAAGCCCCGGTGCGGCGGCGGGGGCGTGATCCAGAGCGGCGAGTGTCTCCTGGATCACCTCCGTGCTTACACAGGGGCGCGCGGCATCGTGGATCAGGACCCGCGTGATGCCGCGATCCTTGAGCGCGATCAATCCGTTGCGGACCGAGGTTGACCGGTCAGCGCCGCCATCGGCATACAGAAGGTCATTGTGACCTGCGAGCGCCTCTGCCGCGTGCTCATTTTCCGGATCGCGCACCACCATGATCGTGTCGCAGCCCGCACGTTGGAACGCCGCGATGGTCCAGTCGATCACCCGCTGCCCGGCCAACGGGCGCCATTGTTTGGCCATGCCGCCGCCGGCGCGGGTTCCTTTGCCAGCGGCAACAATCAAAACGGCGATGGTCATGGCGAGAGACACGTCCTCAGCTGGGGCAATCTTTCGGCGTGTTTACGGTGCGGTGGATAAACTAGCAACGCCCCGAGGTTATTTGCACAAAAATTAGGCAATGCACCCGATATGCCGGGCTGGAATGGCGTGTTGGAATGGAGCATAGCTCCGTTTCAAGCTAATAAACACTCATATGCACAAGGATTAAGCACTTGTCCTTCTCAGTCGGACCCACACATCTCGATCCTCCCGTGGCGCTGGCGCCGATGGCTGGCATCACGGATCGTCCCTTCCGCGATCTGGTGCGCTCTTTTGGTGCGGGCCTTGTGGTGAGCGAAATGGTCGCCAGTCAGGAAATGGTGCAGGCCAAGCCCGGCGTGCGCGAAAAGGCTGAACTGAGCGCGGATGTGGAAAATACCTCCGTCCAGATCGCCGGGCGAGAGGCCTATTGGATGGCCGAGGCCGCGCGGCGGGTTGCGGACAGCGGGGCGCGCATGATCGACATCAATATGGGCTGCCCGGCCAAGAAGGTAACGAACGGGTATTCCGGCTCGGCGCTCCTGAAGGCGCCGGATCATGCGCTGTCGCTCATTGAGGCAGTGGTCGAGGCGGTCGATGTGCCCGTCACGTTGAAAACCCGGCTCGGTTGGGATGACAATTGTCTGAATGCCGCAGACGTGGCGCGCCGGGCGCAAGACGCCGGGGTGCAGATGGTGACAATTCACGGTCGCACGCGCTGCCAGTTCTACAAAGGGCAGGCCGATTGGGCAGCGATTGCCGAGGTTCGGAATGCGGTCTCCGTGCCGCTGCTGGCCAATGGCGACATTGTCGATGCAGCCACTGCGCGGCAGGCGCTGGGGGCCTCTGGCGCAGATGGCGTGATGATCGGGCGAGGCGTGCAGGGCAAGCCCTGGCTGCTGGCACAGGTCGCGCATGAGCTCTGGGACAGTGCTGCGCCTGATATTCCCACCCAAGGGGATTTTGTCGACATGGTATCAAGGCACTATGAGGCGATGCTTGAGTTCTATGGCGAGGATCTGGGCCTGCGTGTCGCGCGCAAACACCTAGGCTGGTATATGGATGAGGCAGGCGCGCCAACAGCCCTGCGGCGTGAGGTTTTGACCGCCAAGACCCCGGCAGAGGTGCTGCGCTTGTTGCCGGCGGCATTGCAGGATCAGACGCAGGAGGACGCGGCATGAATGCTGCTGATGTTCCTCACAGCACCGAATGTGCCATCTGGGCGTCGCTGCCGGTGCCGGCCTTTCTGGTCGATGCTGAAAACTGCATCGTGGATGTGAACTCCGCCGCCGAAGGATTCATCAATTCCTCCCGCAAGTCTCTGATCGGCAAGCGGATTTGGCAGAAGGTCGCAATCGAAGCCGCGATTGAAACCGCGTTTGACAAGGCGCGCGCGCAGGGTACGCCGCTGTTTGTGAATGATGTGGATGTTGGGGCGCGCGAACGGGCGCCGCTGCAATGCGCGGTGCAGATCGCGCCGTTGCATGGACATCCCGGCCATATGCTCCTGATGCTGTCGCCGCGCGAGTTGGCGGGGCGGATGACACAGACCCATTCGGCAAAATCCGCCGCGCAGTCAGCCATCGGCATGGCAGAAATGCTCGCGCATGAAATCAAGAATCCACTGGCGGGGATCACCGGTGCGGCGCAGCTGTTGAGCATGAACCTCGCGCCCGATGACCTTGAACTCACAGACCTAATCGTGAGTGAAAGCCGTCGGATCGTAAAGCTGCTTGAGCAAGTGGAGCAATTCGGAAACCTCTCGGAGCCCGATCTGAAGCCGGTCAACCTGCATGATGTTCTGGACCGCGCGCGCCGCTCGGCCCTGTTGGGGTTTGGCGCCCATATGAAGATCATCGAGAAATACGACCCCTCGCTGCCACTGGCATGGGGAGACCCGGATCAGCTGTTGCAGGTGGTGCTGAACCTTCTGAAGAACGCCTCCGAGGCGGCGGGGACGACCGGCGGCACCATCACCGTACGCACGTTCTACGAGCATTCCTTCCGTCTGCGTCGCAGCGATGGGCAAGGCAAGCTGTTGCCGCTCCAGATCGAGATCAGCGACGACGGGCCCGGCCTGCCGGAGAGTATCCGCGAGGACATTTTTGAACCCTTCGTCTCCGGCAAGGAGAACGGCACCGGCCTTGGACTGGCCTTGGTCAGCAAGATTATCGGCGACCACAACGGCTGGATTTCGGTGCGTTCCGAGCCCGGGAACACCACCTTCAGATTGTCGCTTTCGCGTGCACCGCGAGAGCAGAAATAACTCAGGAGAACAAAGACATGGACGGCACCGTTCTTGTGGCAGACGACGACCGTACGATCCGCACAGTCCTCACCCAGGCCTTGACCCGGGCGGGCTGCAAGGTCCATGCGACCTCCTCCTTGACGACGCTGATGCGCTGGGTTGGCGAAGGCAAGGGCGATGTGGTGATCTCCGACGTGATGATGCCGGACGGGAACGGGCTGGAGATGCTGCCGAAGATCGCTCAGGACCGTCCGGGTCTGCCGGTCATCGTGATCTCGGCGCAAAACACGATCATGACTGCGATCAAGGCTGCCGAGGCGGAGGCCTACGACTACCTGCCCAAGCCCTTTGATCTGCCCGAACTGATGAAGCGCACCGCCAAGGCGCTGACGGAAAAGCGCAGCGCACAGGTTGCTGGTCAGGTTGAAGTGTCGGAGGAGCGCCCGGATGAGCTGCCCTTGGTGGGGCGCACCGAGGTGATGCAGACGCTCTATCGTCTGATCGCACGGGTGATGAACACCGATATGCCGCTGCTGATCACGGGTGAAAGTGGCACCGGTAAGTCTCTGATCGCACGGGCGATTCACGATTTCTCGGACCGGCGCACGCTGCCGTTTGTGGTCGCCGACGCCGCGGATCTGATCGAGTTGGAGGGCCCTTCGCGACTGCTTGCCCAGGTGAAGGGCGGCACGCTGCTGATTGATGAGCTGGTGGATCTGACGGATGAGGCGCAGGCGCGTCTGGTTCGGATGATGGATTCCCCGGGCGATCATGCCCCCCGGTTCATCGCCACCACCAGTCAGCAAGATCTTGCTGAGCAGTTGGACGACGGCGCGCTGCGCCAGGATCTATACTATCGGATCTGCGGGTCGGAGCTTGTCGTCCCGGCGCTGCGGGATCGGGTCGAAGACATTGCCCTGCTATGCGAGCATTTCCTGCTGCGCGCAGAGAGCGAAGGGGCCGCGCGTCGCGTCCTGAGTGAGGACGCCCGGGATCTCTTGCGACACTACGCCTGGCCGGGGAATGTGCGGCAACTGGAAAATATTGTGAAAAGGCTTGCGCTTACGGCACGTAGCGAAGAGATCGGCAAGGGCGAGGTCGCCGCGGCGCTGGGGCCGCAGACCACCGGGGTCGAGCCCGTGATGGGGGGCGGCGCCAGCAATGAGAAGCTTTCGGATGCGGTGGCGCGGCATTTGCAGCGCTATTTCGACCTGCACGGGGACATGCTGCCGCCGCCCGGGCTCTATGCCCGCTTGTTGAAGGAAGTCGAAACGCCTCTGATCGAGATTTCGCTGGCCGCAACCGGCGGAAATCAGGCCAAATGCGCCGATTTGCTGGGGATCAACCGCAATACGCTGCGCAAGAAAATCACGGATCTCGATATTGAGGTGACACGCCGTCGCAAACTGATGTAATCTCGCCACAGAAGCGTGTCCGTGGCGCCAGAAGGCGCATGGCGGACCGCGAAATCATGTGGTGGGCGAGAAACGCCCAACATCAGCTGGGGGCAGGCGGTGGCGCAGATGTCACATATCCGCTCGGTGTATCTTTGGTTTGCAGCCTTGGATCGCTGGCGAAAATCGCGCAGGGCGCGCAACTTCACCACGCTTGGGCTGGTGTTCCTTGGCCCGGCGATGGCGATGGTTACCTTTCTGGTGATCGGTCCGTTTGGGCAAGGGGCGAGCTCCCCAGCGCTGCGACTGATTCTGCTCGCTGATCTGGTCTATGTGCTGGCGATCGCCGCCATGGTGCTGAGTCAGATCGGGCGCCTGATCGCGGCGCGGCGCGAAAAATCGGCTGGCTCACGGCTGCACCTGCGGCTGATCGGTGCCTTTGCATTCTTGGCCCTTGTGCCAACCGTAACGGTCGCGGTCTTTGCAGTTTTGACGGTGAACGTGGGGCTGGAGGGTTGGTTTTCGGATCGCGTGCGCGACGCGATCGGCAATTCGGTCAAGGCCGCAGAGGCCTACGAGCGCCAGCAACGCCAGGATCTGGAGCAGGACGCGCTGGCGCTGGCGCGCTTTCTGGACCACAGCCGGTCCAAGAATTTCTTTATGAGTGACGGCGAGCTGCGTCAGTTTCTGTCGCAGGGGCAGTTGCAGATCCAGCGTGGCTTGCAAGAGGCCTATGTGATCAACGGAACCGGGGTGATTCAGACCCGGGGCGAACGCTCCTACGAATTTGATTTCGAGATGCCGACGTTGGAGCATATCGGCGCAGCAGAAGAAACCGGCCTGCATGTGATCCAGGACTGGGAGAACAGCGAATTTCGTGCGCTCGTGCGTCTGAATGCCTTTGTTGACCGCTATCTCTACGTCAGTCGCGATGTCGACGGGGAATTGCTCAAGCTGCTCGACGACACGCAGGAAACGGCGCATCTCTATCAGCAGCTGGAGAGCGAACGGGGCCGGGTGTTGTTCGAATTCGGCCTCTTGTATCTTGGATTTGCGGTGATCCTGATCCTCGCGGCGATGTGGCTTGGCATGTGGTTTGCCGAGCGCCTGTCGCGCCCGGTCGGGCGTTTGACCGTCGCTGCGCAGCGGGTCGGGGCCGGTAACCTCAGCGTGCAGGTCACCGAAGAGCAAGGCGATGACGAAATTGCGCAATTGAGCCGGTATTTCAACCAGATGACGCAGCAACTTCAGGCGCAGCGGGAAACGCTTTTGGAAAATACCCGGCAGATCGAACAGCGTCGCCGCCTGTTTGATTCCGTGTTGTCCTCCGTCACCTCGGGGGTGGTTGGGCTGGATGCAAAGGGGCGTGTGACCTTTGTCAACAAATCAGCCAAACGTCTGCTGGACTGGCAGGAAGACCAGCAATCCGTGGCGCTTGCGGTTGCGGTGCCGGAATTCGGGCCCCTGTTTGACGACCTGATCGAAAGCGGGTCCGGCGTGGCGCAGAGCGAGATCAAGGTGACGCGCCAGGGCCGCCTCGAGAACCTTTTGGTGCGCATGGCGCGCCGGCGTTCGGGCGAGCATGATCTAGAGGGCTATGTTGTGGCCTTTGACGATGTGACGGACCTGGTCAGCGCGCAGCGGATGGCGGCCTGGGGAGACGTGGCGCGCAGGATTGCCCATGAAATCAAGAACCCCCTGACGCCAATTCAACTCAGTGCAGAGCGTATCAAGCGCAAATTCGCCCCCAAACTGGGAGAGGATCACAGCGATCAGCTGCAATCCATGACGGATGTGATCGTGCGTCAGACCAATGACCTGCGTCGTATCGTGGATGAGTTTTCAAAGTTCGCGCGCATGCCCGAACCGGACCGTCGCGAAGAAGATCTGGGCAAATTGGTGCAGGAGGCGGTGTTGTTGCAGCAGGCCGGCCAACCCGATTTGCGCATCCATTCCGATCTGCCGGAGCAAGAGCTCAAGGTCGATGTTGATGCGACAATGATCGGGCAGGCGCTGACCAACCTCATCAAGAACGCCGGCGAAGCCACGGAAACGCTGAAACAAAAAGGCGCGCCAGAAGATTATGCACCGGAGATTCGGGTGCAGGTGCGCTCTGATGCGCTGGGTCATGTGATCACGATTGCCGACAACGGGGTCGGCCTGCCGGCAGATCGGGCACGGCTGTTCGAACCCTATGTGACCACCCGCGACGAAGGCACCGGGCTCGGCTTGCCGATCGTCAAGAAGATCATCGAAGAGCATGGCGGCACCTTGGCGCTGGAAGACGCGCCGCTCTTTGACGGAAATCGCCACACAGGTGCCATGGCGGTGATCCGCCTCCCGGCGTTCGCGCCGGACAGTACCGTCCACAAACAAACCGTAGTAGCAGGGCTGACATGAGTGACATTCTGATTGTTGACGATGAACGTGACATCCGGGAATTGGTTTCGGACATTCTGGAGGATGAGGGCTACGCCACGCGAAAGGCCGCGAATTCAGAAGAATGCATGGCGGCCTTTGAGGACGCGCGCCCCTCGCTGCTGATCCTCGACATCTGGCTGAAGGACAGTCAGATGGATGGCATCGATATTCTGAAGGTCGTCAAACGGGACTATCCCGAGGTGCCGGTGGTGATCATTTCCGGTCATGGCAATATCGAGATCGCGGTCGCCGCGATCAAACAGGGCGCTTATGACTTTATCGAAAAACCCTTTAACATCGACCAGTTGATGGTCGTTATTCGCCGCGCGATGGAAACCTCGCGGCTGCGGCGCGAAAACACTGACCTGCGGCGCAAGGATGTGGGCGCAGCGGATATGGTGGGCACATCGCCCGCGTTCCGCACGCTTGTCGGGCAGCTCGACAAGGTGACCAAATCCAATGGCCGCGTCATGCTGACGGGCCCTGCGGGCAGCGGCAAGGAGGTCGCGGCGCGTTACATCCATTCCAATTCGAACCGGGCCGGTGCGCCTTTTGTGACGGTGAACTGCGCCAGTATCGAGCCAGAGCGGATGGAGGACGTTCTGTTCGGCCGTGAAAGCGGCGAGCGCGGCATCGAACCGGGGCTGCTGGAACAGGCGGATGGCGGCGTTGTCTTCTTTGACGAGGTCGCCGATATGCCGTCGGGCACCCAGTCCAAGATCCTGCGGGTGCTGGTCGATCAGCAGTTTGTGCGGGTTGGCGGAACCGAGAAGATCAAGGTCGACCTGCGGGTGGTATCCGCGACCAGCCGTGATCTGGAACAGGAAATCACTGACGGGAACTTCCGTCAGGAACTCTACCACCGCCTCAACGTGGTGCCGATCTGCGTACCGGCCCTGTCCGAGCGGCGCGAGGATATTCCGTTGTTGGCCCAGTATTTCATCGAAGGTTTCAACAAATCCCAGGGTCTGCCTCTGCGGGCGCTCAGTGATGATGCGGTGGCGCTTTTGCAGACCATGACCTGGCCGGGCAATGTGCGCCAGCTCAAGAACCTGGTGGAACGTGTTCTGATCCTTGGAGAATCCTCCGAGCCGATCCAGGCCAAGGATCTGCCCAGCGAAGAGGAAAAGGTCGAAACAGAAGGCCGTGTCGTGCTGTCCGGGGCCCTGGCGACATTGCCGCTGCGCGAGGCGCGCGAAGCCTTTGAACGTGAATACCTCCTGACCCAGATCAACCGGTTTGGCGGCAATATCAGCCGCACGGCCTCTTTTGTCGGCATGGAACGTTCGGCGCTGCATCGCAAGTTGAAGTCGCTTGGCGTGGTGACCTCCAACAAGGCCGGCACACGGATCGCCCGAGTCGAGAATGAGGAAACAGCGGTCTGAGGACGGCCTCTGCGGCAAGGACAATTGAATTGACCCTGCCCAAGCCATCTGTCATGCAAATCAGGCATTTCAGCGCCCGGAGAGCGGATCGATGAAGGTAATAATCTGTGGCGCCGGGCAGGTCGGCTGGCAGATCGCGCGGCATTTGTCGGGTGAGCACAATGATGTCACCGTTGTGGACAACAATCCGGATCTGGTGCGTCGCGCGACGGATACGCTTGATGTTCAGGGGATTGCGGGCTTTGCCTCCTATCCGGATGTGCTGGATCGGGCCGGGGCGCGGGATGCGGATATGATCATCGCCGCCACCCACTCGGACGAGGTGAACATGGTCACCTGCCAGGTCGCGCATTCGGTGTTCTCCATCCAGCGCAAGATCGCGCGCCTGCGGTCCAAAAGCTATCTCAACGCCATTTATTCCGACCTCTATCGTCGCGATCACCTGCCGATCGACGTGGTCATCAGCCCGGAGCGCGAGGTGGCAGCTGCCGCCATGCAGCGGCTGCGCGCGCCGGCGGCCTTTGATACCGAAGTCTTTATGGAGGGACGGGCGCAATTGCTGGGCATCCACATCGATGAGGAATGCCCGGTGGTGAACACGCCGCTGCGCCAGCTGACCGAGCTGTTCTCGACCCTGCGGGCGATCGTGGTGGGCATCCGCCGCGATGGCAGCCTGTTTGCGCCGGAACCGGGGGACCAGCTGTTTGTCGGCGATGCCGCCTATGTCTTCTGTCACGCGGATGACGTGAACAGAACCATGGAAGTCTTTGGCAAGAAAGAGAAACGGCAAGAGCGCGTCGTTATCGTCGGCGGCGGCAATGTCGGGCTGGAAGTGGCCAAGGCGCTCGAAGGGCGCGCCGGTCGCACCCGTGCCAAGATGATCGAGATGAACCGGAAACACGCCGAGAAGGCCGCCGAAGAACTGGAGCGTACCATTGTTCTGAACGGGGACGGGCTGGATCGCGGGCTGATGATCGAGGCCGGGATCGACAAGGCCGATGCGATGCTGGCGGTGACCGATGATGACAAGACCAACATGCTGGCGGCGGTGCGGGCCAAGGCCGAGGGCTGTCCCTTTGCCATCGCCCTGATCAACGACCCGACGTTGCTGCCTTTGCTGCCGCATCTTGGCATCGACGCCCACATCAACCCGCGCGCCACCACCGTCAGCTCGATCCTGCGCCATATCCGTTATGGACGCATCCGGCAGGTCTATTCCATCGGCGATGCCGAGGCCGAGGTGATCGAGACCGAGGTGCTCTCGACGTCGCCCATGGCCGGTCAGGCCTTGCGGGACATTGATTTCCCCGAAGGCGTGCTGGTCGGTGCGGTGAGCAAGAACGGTGAGGTCATGCGCCCCACGGGTGGCCTGCGGATCGAGGCAGGGGACACGATCGCCCTCTTCGCCATGGCGGCGGACGTGCGGGAGGTCGAGCGCCTGATGCAGGTCTCGATCGACTATTTCTAGAATGCCCCGTCGCCCCCGCTCTCAGGTTCGTGGCATCCTGCGGCTGCCGTTGCTGCTGCTGATCTGGGGCGTGTTCTCGGTCGCCATGTGGATTCCCGCGATCCATGCCGTGCTGGTGGACGATCACAATACCTCGCAGAGCTTTTTCTATTCCGGGCTTGTCGGGGTGACCCTGGTGACCTTTATCGGGCTTTCGGTGTCCAACCGGGTGCCGCGATACGGGATGCCGGGGCAGCTGATGACCCTTCTGGCGACCTTTGTGTTCCTGCCGCTGTTTCTGGCGGTGCCGTTGCAGGATGCGCTGCGCAACACCAGCTATCTGAATGCCTATTTCGACATGGTCAGCGCGTTGACCACCACCGGAGCCGATATCTTTGATCAGCCCGGTCGCCTGCCGGCGTCGGTGCATCTGTGGCGGGTGCTGGTGGCCTGGCTCGGCGGTTTGTTCATGTGGATTGCGGCCTCCGCAGTGCTGGCGCCGCTGTCGCTTGGGGGGTTCGAGGTGACAACCCGGGCGGAGCCTGGGCGCAGCGATGCGATCCTGCGCGAAAGCCACCGGCCGGACCCAAGACGCAAACTCATCATGGTCACCGTGGCCCTTGCCCCGGTCTACGTCGGGCTGACCCTGGCGCTTGCGGTGCTGCTGCTGCTCTGTGGTGACAGTGGTCTGGTTGCGGTGTCCCATGCGATGTCGGTGATGGCGACCTCCGGCCTGTCTCCGATCGGGGGAATTGGCGCGGCCCAGTCCGGGCTGGCCGGCGAAATGGTCATGTTCCTGTTCCTGCTCTTTGCGCTGTCGCGCCTGACGTTCTCCAGCGATACCGTCGCCGTGGGCCATGGGCGGCTGGACAAGGATCCGGAGTTCCGCACCGGCATGCTGATCATCTTCGGGGTGCCGATCCTGCTGTTCCTGCGCCACTGGATTGCGGCGCTTGAGGTCAATACCTCGGACGATCTGTCGATGGCGCTGGCCTCCTTCTGGGGCGCGCTGTTCACCATCACCTCCTTTCTGACCACCAACGGGTTTGAAAGCGGCTATTGGTTCAGCGCCCAGGAATGGTCCGGGCTGGAGACGCCGGGCATGATCCTGCTGGGTCTTGCGGTCATGGGGGGCGGGGTGGCCACCACCGCCGGTGGTGTGAAACTGCTGCGGGTCTATGCGCTTTATCTCAACGGCCTGCGCGAGATGGAGCGGCTGGTCCTGCCATCGTCGGTCAGCGGCGAGGGGCGGGGCAACAGGCGGCTGCAAAGCAATGGCGCCTTCGTTGCCTGGATCTTTTTCATGCTGTTCGCCTTGTCGCTGGCCCTGATCTGCGTCGCGCTTTCGGCGTTTGGAATCCCGTTTGAGCAGGCAATGATTCTGGCCGTGGCCGGTCTGTCCACCACCGGGCCGCTGATCGAAGCGGCGGGGCAGGTGCCGATCGAACTTGCGCTGCTGGCAGCCCCGGCAAAGCTGATCCTGTGTTTTGCCATGGTGCTGGGCCGGCTGGAAACGCTGGCCATTATCGCACTTCTGTCGCCCAATCTCTGGCGGAGCTGACAGAATCTGGTTAACCCATGTAGAAAAATGACGTATTTCGGGTGGAAACCCGCTAAAACTGCGTCCATACTCCGCGTAAGGGACGCGTTGGGCCGCAGCGCGTGACAAGAACAAAGGCGAGATAATAAACAAATGGCTTCGGACAGACAGAATCTTCAGGACGCATTCCTGAACCACGTTCGCAAAACTAAGGTTCCAGTCACAATCTTTCTGATCAACGGTGTCAAACTTCAGGGCGTGATCACCTGGTTTGACAACTTCTGCGTGTTGCTGCGCCGCGATGGCCAGTCGCAACTTGTGTACAAGCATGCGATCTCGACCATCATGCCGGCTCAGCCGATCAGTCTCTATGAGGGTGAAGACTCCAATTGATGGAGCATGACAGGAAGCGGACTCGCGCCTGGGTCCTGCATCCGGATATCAAGTCAGACAGAGAGCGCCGCGACGCTGTTCCGGCGCTGGAAGAAGGTGTGGCGCTCGCCGCCGCCTTGCCCGACCTGGATGTGGTCGGCTCCAATGTCGTGGGGCTGCCCAAGGCGCATCCCGGCATGCTGTTTGGCTCCGGCAAGATCGAGGAACTGAAAGCGGTCTTCAAGTCGGAAGAGGTGGAGCTGGTCCTGATCGACGGTCCGGTCAGCCCGGTGCAGCAGCGCAATCTGGAAAAAGCCTGGAAGGTGAAGATCCTTGACCGGACGGGGCTGATCCTGGAGATCTTTTCCGACCGTGCGCGCACCCGCGAAGGCGTGTTGCAGGTGGAAATGGCGGCGCTGAGCTATCAGCGCACGCGTCTGGTGCGTGCCTGGACCCACCTGGAGCGACAGCGTGGTGGACTCGGGTTTGTCGGCGGCCCCGGCGAAACCCAGATCGAGGCCGACCGCCGCGCCATTGACGAACAACTGGTGCGCCTGCGCCGTCAGCTGGACAAGGTGGTGAAAACCCGCACCCTGCATCGCGCGGCGCGGGCCAAGGTTCCCTATCCGATCGTTGCGCTTGTTGGTTATACCAACGCGGGAAAATCTACTGTTTTCAACCGCCTGACCGGTGCGGAGGTGATGGCGAAGGACATGCTCTTTGCCACGCTGGACCCGACCATGCGGCGGGTGGAGCTGCCGGATGGCCCCGAGGTGATCCTGTCGGACACGGTGGGATTCATCTCTGATCTGCCGACGGAACTGGTCGCGGCATTCCGCGCCACGCTCGAAGAGGTGCTGGCCGCGGATGTCATCCTGCATGTCCGCGATATCAGCCATAGCGAAAGCGATCACCAGGCCGAAGATGTGGCGCAGATCCTGAATTCTCTTGGCGTTGACGAGGATCGCGCCCTGATCGAGGTCTGGAACAAGATCGATCAGCTGTCCCCCGAGGAGGCCGAGGCCTGTCGCCAGCGGGCAGAGCGGAGCGACGATCTGTTTGCGATTTCGGCGCTCACAGGCGAGGGGCTGCCGGAGCTTCTTGCTCAGATCGCGCTAAAACTGCAAGGCGTGCGCCACACGGACGTGCTTCACCTTGAATTTTCGCAAGGCAAACAGCGCGCCTGGCTGTTCAAGGAAGAGGTGGTGCAGTCGGAGGAACAGACCGATGAAGGGTTTGAACTGACCGTGCGCTGGACCGATCTGCAAAAGGCCAGATTCGAGAAACTCTGATTATACGGCGACGCATCCGGCCCCCGGTTGGGGGCCGGATGGGCGCGCTGTGGTAATGTCGGGTCGTCGCCCAGCCCATGGCGCAGATGGCCCATAGAGGGGCGTCTGGGCGGGCGGCGTCTGTCGCCCCTCCGCCTCCGCCTCAGCGTGGCAGGATCCGGGTCACACCAACGGCTGCCGCCCGCGCCAGGTCCTCATCCAGCGACATCGGGATATATTCCCCCCGGCGCCAGAACTGCGCCATGTCATCGTAATAGCGCGACAGGAAGTGGCCTGATTGCCCGGTTGCGATGATAAAGACGGAACTGTCCGGATCGGCAAAATCATAAACCCCGCGATAGCCGGCCGCATGCACATTGCGAAACGGCGCAGGCTCCTCTCCCGAGGTGAGGCCGCGCTGCAACGTGTTGTCGCCGCCGCTGGTGGATTGACGGATGTTCACGAAATAGCGCAGCAGGGGCACTGCGCCGAGGACCTCATGGTCATGCGTCGCCTGATGGGCGTCGCCCCAGCGCAGGGCCTCCAGCGCATTGCCATAATGCTCGCTGATGTAGACCAATGCATCGTCCAGCGCCAATCGCGCCATATCGGTGCAGGTTTCCGTTGGGGCGCTTTGCTGCACGTCACACCAGACGCCAGCCCCGTCGATGTCGCGGAACACCCGTTCCAGGAACACCGGGTCAACACGGGTAAACGCATCAGCAAGCGGGCCGAGTTCATCCTCGATCAGGCGTTTTTGCAAAGCGCGCACCCAGCTGGCGTAGATCAACGGCTCTGGCAGGTGTTCGTTCATCTCGCCGTTCCACTCTGCCAGCAGCGACAAGGCGATCTGGCGCTGTCGCGCCGGGGTGCCGTCGGGGGCGGCCTCGCCAGTGAACCAGAGATCAGCCCCGATCAGGGGCAGCAGGCTGCGGGCACTGTAGGAAACGGTGTCGAGTTGCGCTTCGATAAAGCTGTCACGGGTGTGCACCTCGCGCGTTTGCATCAGCCGCCGCCAGCGATTGATCCGCTGCGTATCGCCCCATTCAAACGACACGTGATTGGGAAAGGGCCGGTCCAGCAGCTTGTTGTTGGTGTTGCCAAGGATGCCGCCGCGCGGGCTGACAAACTCCGGGTTCGCCGCATAGGGCAGGCGACCCTGCCACTGGTTTTCCCGACGCCAGCCCTGATTGGGCAAGCGGCCCTGGCTTTGATTGCGCGGATCGCGGTCCGGCATGGCGCCCACGGTTTTCAGCGCAATGGTTTCCGCGTCGGCCAGGGTCAGGTTTTGCGACGGCGCTATGAAGTTCTCGCCAGCGATGATCGCCTGTTCCACCGTCTGTGCGCGCATCAGTTCCAAGGCCGCGGTCATCGAGGTGTCGCGGGGCGACAGCGCTGTCCAGCCGAGGCTGATGACATGGCCGGGCGGCGTCACGGAGGCCAGGTCGAACAGCGAGCCAGGCAGTACCGGCCCATTGTCGGTCCAGCGCAGCGTCAGGGTCAGCGGTTCGTTGCCCTTGATCTGGACGATGGAAGGGCGGCTCTCGAACTCCTTGTAGCCGGTCGGGCTGAGGTACTGCTGTGGGTTGTCGGGATTGATCTTTTCGACGAACAGATCCTGATCGTCGAGATAGGACGAGGTGACCCCCCATCCCATCTGCTGCGACCGCCCGGTCAGGACGGCGGGAATGCCCGGGATGGTGCCACCGATCACGCCGCCGGTGCCCAGTTCCAGCCGCGCCAGATACCAGATACCGGGAGCGCTCAGTCCAAGGTGGGGATCATTGGCCAGCAGGGTGCCCCCCGCGGCAGAGCGGTTGGGGGCAGCGGCCCAGGCGTTGGAGGCGCCCCCGAGGCCGCGCGGGGCGACAGGCATCAGCGCGGCATATTCCGAACCCTCTGAGGGGGCCGCGCCCGGTGTGGGGAACGGGCCGGGAAACAGCTCGGTGTATTCGGGAAGCGTCGCGGTTCCAGTGCCCGGCGCGTCGGGGAGAATATCCAGCAGCCGCGCGGGGTTATCAAGCGCAATGGAGGTTTGCGCCCGGAGGATTTCCTCTTGCAGATGCGAGGAGAGCTGCAGCGCCATCAGCTTCATGATCGCGATGCTGTCGGCAGGCTGCCAGGGGGCGATCGGCATGTTGAACAGGAACATTTCAGGCGCGCCACGCCCCAATGCGCGCTCGTTGACCTCCTGCAGGCGCGCATTGACGCCGCTGGCATAGGCTTCGAGCGCGCGCAGGCTTTCCGGGCTTTGCGCCGCGACGGAGCTGCGCGCGGTGCGATAGAGGTCAAGGCGGCGCAGGAAGCTGTCGGTTTTGACCGTGCGCGGGCCGAAGATTTCCGACAGACGCCCCTGGGCGGTGCGGCGCATCACTGCCATCTGCCAGAGACGATCCTGCGCATGGGCATAGCCGAGGCCAAAGAATACATCCTCGTCAGAGGCGCCGAAGCTGCCAAAGATATGTGGCACATTGGCGTGATCCCGCACGATTTCCACCGGCGCGGTCGGTCCGGGCAGTGCGATCTCCTTGTCATAATCGGGCAGCGATTGTGCGGCGAGAAAATAGACAAGTCCGGCGCCCGCAAGGCCAAGCAGAATCGAACCGGCCGTGAGGCGGAGAAGCCAGCGGAAAAGGCGTGCCATTCTTTGTCTATTCCCTTGGAAATTCGAGATTTGTTGCCAAGACACATTGCGCTTGATCGGCGCGGTGCTAGGGTTGGCGCCAACATATGCGAAGACAGATCAGGGGGAAAGGACATGACCAAAGTTGCGTTCCTTGGGCTTGGCGTGATGGGGTATCCCATGGCGGCACATCTGCAAAAGGCAGGCCATGAAGTAACAGTTTACAACCGTACAACCGCAAAGGCGGAGGCCTGGGCGGCAGAAACGGGCGGGCGCGCTGCGGCCACCCCGCGCGAGGCTGCGGCGGAGGCGCAGTTCGTGATGGCCTGCGTCGGCAATGATGACGATTTGCGCTCGGTCTGCCTGGGAGCCGATGGGGCTTTTGCGGGGATGGCGTCCGGCAGCACCTTTGTGGATCACACCACCGTTTCGGCTCAGGTCACCCGGGAGCTTTATACGGCTGCGCAAGAGGCAGGGCTGGGCTTTGTCGATGCGCCGATTTCCGGTGGCCAGGCGGGGGCCGAGAACGGCGCCTTGTCGATCATGTGCGGTGGTGATGCGGATCAATACACCAAGGCGGAGCCGATCATGGCCGCCTATGCGCGTATCTGTCGTCGCATCGGTGACAGCGGCGCTGGTCAGATGACAAAGATGTGCAATCAGATCGCCATTGCCGGGCTGGTGCAGGGCCTCAGCGAAGCGCTGCATTTTGCCGAAAAGGCCGGACTGGACGGGCGCGCCGTGGTTGAGGTTATCAGCCAGGGCGCTGCGGGCAGCTGGCAGATGGCCAATCGCTACGAAACCATGCTGGACGATCAGTTCGATCACGGGTTTGCGGTGGACTGGATGCGCAAGGATCTCGGGATCTGTCTCGACACTGCGGATGACATCAACGCCAGCCTGCCGGTGACTGCATTGGTGGATCAGTTCTACAAGGATGTGCAGAAGCTTGGTGGTGGCCGCTGGGACACTTCGGCGCTGATCAAGCGCTTGCGCGCACTCGATTGATCCGGGCGACACGCCCGTGGACGGGCCGCAAACAGCAAAGCCTCCCGGATTAAGGGAGGCTTTGAACGCATTGAAACTAGGCAGTAATTACCAGTGTCTTAGGGGATGATGCGGGTGTATTTGGACCCTTCGAGGGTTGCACCCAGACGCAAACCCGCCTGACCAAAGACCGCGGCAATCACCGGTGCGGTGAGGGTGTTGGTGTCGGCGCTCAGCGCATTGCCTTCGTCCTTGACCACATATTCGAGATCCGCACCGGCGGTCCAACCCGAAGAACGGCGGAACCGTGCAAGCGCCGCATCGGTCATGAAGAACAACACATGCGCATATTGCTGGGCACCGATTTGCAGACCAGCGTTGCCTTTGACATTGGCATAGTAGTCCACGGTGACACCATTGATGCGCAGCGCGCCGCGCCCATAGGCGCCACCAAAGATGAACCCTGCCTCGGTCACCAGCGGGATCACCAGCATGCCCGCGGATTTCTCCGCCAGGTCCCGGGTGCCGGGATAACGGCTGTACATCTGGTTCAACGTCGCGTCCACGCGGGCGTCGATCTTCACGTCATTGGTATTGCCGATGCCATTTCCGCAAGCGGCGGTCACGCCCAGCGTGGCGAGCCCGGCGGTGGTGAAGGCGCGGCGGGACAGAGAGGAATTTGTTCTGCTCATGGTGTTACCTGCATAGTGGGTCGGCGCTTTTGCGCCTTGTTTGGGCCGACTATAGGCAAGCTTCGCGCCTCTGTCATCTCGAACCCACGCCGGATGCGCGGGTTCCCGCTGTCACGTTCACGTGTTCCGGCCTATCCGTTCAGCAGCCGCGCGACCTGTGGCGCGAAATAGGTCAGCACACCGTCGCAGCCCGCACGGCGGAAGGCCATCAGGCTTTCCAGCATCACCCGTTCGCCATCGATCCAGCCATTCTGCGCCGCAGCCTGGATCATGGCGTATTCCCCGGAGACCTGATAGGCAAAGGTCGGCACGGCAAACTCGCGTTTGACGCGCTGGCAGATGTCCAGATAGGGCAGACCGGGTTTCACCATGACCATATCTGCGCCTTCGGTCAGGTCGCGGGCGATCATGCGCATCGCCTCGTCCGAGTTGCCCGCATCCATCTGATAGGTCTTCTTGTCGCCCTTCAAAGCGCCGGATGCCCCGACCGCATCGCGGAAGGGCCCGTAAAACCCCGAGGCATATTTTGCGGAGTAAGACAGGATCGTAACATTCTGAAATCCGGACTTTTCGAGGGCTGAACGCATGGCGCCCACACGACCATCCATCATATCCGAGGGGCCGATAATATCCGCGCCGGCCTCGGCTTGCGCCAGGGTCATGCGGACCAGCGCCTCGACGGTTTCATCATTGCGGATTTCGCCGTCCACGACATAGCCGTCATGACCGTTGATATTATAGGGGTCGAGCGCCACATCCGTCATCACTGCCAGATCCGGTGCCGCGGCCTTGATGGCGCGAATGGCGCGATTGCACAGGTTGTCCGGGTTCCAGGCTTCGGCACAGTCTGCCGTTTTCAAGGCGGGATCCGTGTAGGGGAAGAGGCAGATCGCCGGGATGCCGAGCGCATGCGCCTCGATTGCGGCCTCTGCCACTTTATCGACGGATCGGCGGACCACCCCCGGCATTGATGCAACCGGTTCCTCCACTCCCTCGCCATCGCGTACAAACACCGGCCAGATCAGGTCGTGCACCGAAAGTTCGTGTTCCCGCGTCAGGTTGCGAACGGCAGCTGAAGCGCGCAGGCGGCGCGGGCGGGCGGCTGGAAAGGGTGCAATGATAGGGGGCATCTTGATCTCGTGACAAATTCCGATGCCTATGGGTGCCACGGATCAGGCGTGGTTCACAAGTGCCGCGCCCGTGCATTTCTGACGCAGCAGCCCTTGTATCAGCGCGCGTGGCGATGGATACAGGGCGTCAAGTTGGCTCCGCGTTGCCTGTGCGACGGTGAAATCAGGGATTTGCACGACCTTGGACCTATTTGCAATTATCGTCGAGTTGATCGACCTGAGATCCTTTTCGAACCTGTGGTACTGGATTGCCCTTGCGGTGCTGTGGTCTTCTGCCAGCCATTGGGTGTTGGGCGTACCCTACGACATGGTTGGACGTGCGGCCCGGGTCGGGGGGCAATCGGCGCAGGATCTACGGGACCTGGTTCGCATACAGGTGAACAGGCTGCTGTATGTTGCTGATGTGTCAGGATTTATCCTGACTGGATTCATGTTCTTCGTGCTGACGTCGCTGCTGATGCTGGGCTTTGTCTATGACATCGAATTTGCACAGGCGCTGGTGCTGATGCTGCTGCCGATGAATGTCGTGGGACTGATCAACCTGAGAGCAGCGCGCGCCATTCGGGCTAGGGAGCACGATGATCACGCCCTGCGCCGCCGGCTCGTGCGCACGCGTCTCTATGTGCAGCTGGTTGGTGTCGTGTCGATTTTTGTCACCGGGATCTGGGGCATGATTCAGAACCTGACCAACGGAGTGCTCGGCTGAGCCTCGGATAACCGTGAAGAAGGGGAGCACATGTCCCAGAAATCCATCGTCATGGGCGGCGCACCCGAGGGGTTTGACGCGCAGTTGGTGCTGCGTGAACTGGACCGCGCTGGCGCGCCGGTGCTGCATATTGCCCGCGATGACAAGCGAATGGACGCGATGCGCTCGGCGTTGCGTTTCTTTGCCCCGGAGCTTCCGGTCATCGTGTTTCCGGGGTGGGATTGTCTGCCCTATGATCGCGTGTCGCCGAATGCGGATATTTCGGCCGCGCGAATGGCGACGCTGGCTGGATTGGTGCAGGGCATGCCCGGGCGCTTTGTGCTGCTGACGACCCTCAACGCCGCGATGCAGCGCGTGCCGGCGCGTGAGGTTCTGAAAGAAGCGGCCTTTACCGCGCAGGTCGACACGCGGATCGATGAAGAAGCGCTGCGCAAGTTCCTGGTACGTATGGGGTTTTCCCAAAGCCCCACGGTGATGGAGCCGGGCGATTACGCGGTGCGCGGCGGTATCATCGACATCTTTCCGCCTGGTGATAGCGGGCCGGTGCGGCTTGATCTCTTTGGTGATGTACTGGATGGCGCGCGGCGGTTTGATCCGGCGACGCAGCGGACGACCGAAAAGCTGGACCGGGTGGAACTGGCGCCGGTTTCGGAGGTGATCCTCGACGAGGCGGCGATCACCCGCTTTCGGCAGAATTACCGGATCGAGTTTGGCGCCGCAGGCAGCGACGATCCGCTGTATGAAGCGGTCTCCGCCGGGCGAAAGCATCAGGGGATGGAGCATTGGCTGCCGTTTTTTCACGAGCGGCTGGAAACCCTGTTTGACTACCTGCCGGACGCCACGGTCACCCTGGATGACCAGCTGACACCGGCCCGGATTGCCCGCTGGGAGAGTATCGCGGATCAGTATGAGACCCGCAAGCATGCGATGGATGCCAAGGGGCGGATGGATTCGGTGTACAAGCCGACCCCGCCGCAGCTCTTGTATCTGGATGAGGCCGCCTGGGATCAGCAGGTGGCGGCGTGCCGGTCTGTTCAGTTCCACCCGCTGCCGCAGGCCAGCGGTCCCGGCGTGGTGGATGCCGGCGGGCGGATCGGGCGTAACTTTGCACCGGAACGTCAGCAGGAAAACATCAGCCTGTTTGGGGCCCTGGCGGATCATATTAAAGCGCGGATGACGCAGGGACCGGTGGTTGTGGCCTCCTATTCGGAAGGCGCGCGCGAGCGCCTCAGTGGGCTGATCGAGGATGAAGGGCTGGCGGAAACGATCCCCGTTTCTGATGGCACCAGAATAGGAAAATCAGGGCTGCATCTGGCGGTCTGGGCGCTGGAGCATGGCTTTGAAGCGCCGGATATGACGGTCATTTCGGAACAGGATGTCCTCGGCGATCGACTGATCCGGAAACCCAAAAAACGTCGGAAAGCCGAGAACTTCCTGACCGAAGCTCAATCCCTTACCCCCGGGGATCTGGTGGTTCACGTCGACCACGGGATCGGGCGCTACATGGGCTTGGAAGTGGTCACGGCGGCGGGTGCTGCGCATGAATGCCTGCTGCTGGAATATGCCGAGCAGAGCAAACTGTATCTGCCGGTCGAGAACATCGAGCTGCTGTCCAAATACGGTCATGACGAGGGGCTGCTCGACAAGCTGGGCGGCGGCGCCTGGCAGGCCAAGAAGGCGCGGCTCAAGGAACGTATTCGCGAGATGGCCGACCGGTTGATCCGGATCGCCGCAGAGCGTGCCCTGCGCAAGGCGCCGGTGATGGATCCGCCACCGCATGCCTGGGAGGAGTTCTCGGCGCGCTTCCCCTATCAGGAAACCGACGATCAGCTTCGGGCGATCGAGGAGGTGATGGAGGACCTGCATTCCGGGCAGCCGATGGATCGCCTCATCTGTGGCGATGTCGGCTTTGGCAAGACCGAGGTGGCGATGCGGGCGGCCTTTGTTGCGGCGATGTCGGGTCTGCAAGTGGCCATTGTCGCGCCCACGACGCTGCTGGCGCGTCAGCACGCCGCCGGCTTCAAGGAGCGGTTTCGGGGATTCCCGTTGGAAGTCAGGCAGTTGTCGCGCTTTGTCAGTTCAAAGGAAGCGAGCCAGACCCGCGAAGGCCTGGCCAAGGGGACCGTCGATATTGTGGTCGGCACCCATGCGCTGTTGGCCAAGAACATTCGGTTTCAGAACCTTGGGCTGCTCATCATTGATGAAGAACAGCATTTTGGCGTGGCGCATAAGGAGCGCCTGAAACAGCTGCGGACGGATATTCACGTCCTGACCCTGACCGCGACGCCGATCCCGAGAACGCTTCAACTCAGCCTTACAGGTGTCCGGGATCTTTCGATAATTGGTACGCCGCCGGTGGACCGTCTGTCGATCCGCACCTATGTGGCCGAGTTTGATGCCATTACCATCCGCGAGGCTCTGCTGCGCGAGCATTATCGCGGTGGGCAGAGTTTCTATGTGGTGCCGCGCATTTCCGATCTTCCGGAGATCGAGGAATTCCTCAAGGAGCAGCTGCCGGAGCTGAGCTATGTGGTTGCGCATGGGCAGATGGCGGCCGGGGAGCTCGATGACCGTATGAATGCCTTCTATGACGGCAAGTATGACATCCTGCTGGCCACCACGATCGTTGAGTCCGGTCTCGATATTCCAACCGCAAACACCATGGTGGTGCATCGTGCGGATATGTTCGGCCTGGCGCAGCTCTATCAGATCCGCGGCCGTGTCGGGCGCTCGAAGACACGCGCCTATGCCTATCTGACCACACGCCCGCGTCAGCGCCTGACCGATACGGCGGAAAAGCGGCTGCGGGTGCTTGGCTCTCTCGACACGCTTGGCGCCGGCTTCACGCTTGCCTCGCAGGATCTTGATATTCGGGGCGCCGGCAATCTGCTGGGCGAAGAGCAATCGGGACAGATGCGCGATGTGGGCTATGAGCTGTACCAATCGATGCTGGAAGAGGCGATCGCCAAGATCAAATCCGGTGAGGTCGAGGGGCTGACCGAAGGCGACGAGCAATGGGCGCCGCAGATCAACCTCGGGGTGCCGGTGCTGATACCGGAGGATTATGTTCCCGACCTCGATGTGCGGCTGGGCCTCTACCGGCGTCTGTCGTCCCTGTCGACGAAGGTCGAACTGGAGGGGTTTGCCGCAGAGCTGATCGACAGATTTGGGAAATTGCCCAAGGAGGTCAACACGTTGATGCTCGTTGTTCGGATCAAGGCGATGTGCAAGAAAGCGGGTATCGCCAAGTTGGACGGCGGGCCCAAGGGTGCAACGCTACAGTTTCACAACGACAAGTTTGCCTCGCCACAGGGATTGGTGGAGTTCATTCAGTCGCAAGACGGCCTGGCCAAGGTCAAGGACAACAAGATCGTGGTGCGCCGGGACTGGAAGAAGGACAGCGACAAGATCAAGGGGGCCTTTGCGATCGCCCGGGATCTGGCCGAAAAGGTCGTGGCCGAGAAGAAGAAGGCGCGCAAACCTCAGTGAGGCGAACATACACCCTCTGTTTTGTTTAGGTGGTCCTTAACGGAGTGCGGCGCTGCTCGATACCTGAGCAGCGCCGCATAATCATTTGATAACCTAGTATTTTCAGGTCAGGGCGTTGTCAGGCCGGTGCGGTCATCGCTTCGACGCGACCCATCCACAGCATGGTCAGGAAGGCAAGAAACGCAGTCCCAAGCACGCCCATCACCAGTGGGACGATGGTGCCGTCAAACAACAAGCCGATCGGGGCGGCGATGATGGCGGCCACCACCGTGGAGATCGCCCCCATGACCGAGGCGGCAAGACCGGCGATATGGCCCATCGGCTCCATCGCGATCGCGTTCAGATTGCCGAGCGTCAATCCGACCATGAAGAACACGCTGGTTTGCCAGGCCACAAACATGTAGAAATTCATCGGTTCGGCGATGGTGAAGCCGGTGGCCAGGAACATCACGCTGCTGGCGCAGATCTGTGCCCCCAGGGCCCATGTCACCATGCGACGCATCCCCACACGTCCCACCAGAGAGGCGTTGAGGAAACTGGCGCTGCCCGCCATCAGGGCGACGATCATGAACCAGATCGGAAAGCTCTCGGCGCGCTCAAACACGATTTCATATACCGGCTGCACCATGACGATCATGGTGAACAGCATCGACATGCAGAAGGTCTGGGCCAGGATCGACAGCCTCACGGTGGGATGGTTGACCATTTCCCGCAGCGCGCTGAGCAATTGCGGCAGGCGGAAGGGGCGACGGTCTTCCTTGCGCAGCGGTTCCTGAAGACGGAACCCCATCCAGAGCACGATAATGACGGAAAACAGCGCAAAGGCCGCAAAAATCCCGCGCCAGTCTGTCAGCGCGATAATGCCGCTGCCCAGAAGTGGTGCAAATGCGGGCACCAGCGTGAAGATCATCATTGCAAGCGACATGATCCGCGCCATGTCCCGCCCCACATAGAGGTCGCGCACGATGGCGATGGCCACCACACGCGGCGCTGCGGCCCCGAGGCCCATCAGCACCCGCGAGATCAGGATGGTTTCGAGGGATTGGCTGAAATACGCGGCCAGCGCGCCCATGCAATAGAGCGCCGACCCCACGTAAATGACCGGCTTGCGGCCAAAGGCATCGGACAGCGGGCCGGTAAAGAAAGTGCCAAGCCCCATGCCCATGACAAAGGAGGTCACGATCAACTGGGCGCGGTTGGTGTCATCCGGGCTCAGAGTTGCGCCAATATCCGGAAGCGCTGGCAGCATGGCATCGATCGAAAAGGCGATGGTTGCAAACATCATTGCGATCAGGGCGATGAATTCGCCCTGCGACAAGGTGGATTTAGGGTGTTCTGTCATCTGTAAACCTCTGCCGGCGACATGAACGGGGGCGGACATCGCCCCGGGTTCGGAGGCCGGTGCCCCGGCGCTAACATGGATTGTGCATGCCGAAAAGCGCTTCAATTGTTAAATGTACGCACAGACATATGTGCATTGCGCGTAATCCGCGCAACCACCCTGATCCGTTGGGTTTTAAAAAGTATTTGGCATCAATGTTGTGTAGGGGTTTCCTCATCTTCAGCAGACGACGCGCTGGCAAGCTGCGATTTGATGTCGGCGATCACCTGGGCCCAAAGCTCCGGTTGCTGCGCACCGGGCACCACATGCTGGTTTGCAATAATGAAGGTCGGGACGGAGTTCACGCCCATCTCGCGCGAATGCGCGTCCCGGTCGCGAATGGCCTGGATGTCATTGTCACTGGCCAGGAGTTTTTCGATCACCGCGCGCTCCAGCCCGGCGTCGGCGGCCACATCGGCCAGAACCGCCGCATCGCCGATGTCTTTGCCGGCCACGAAATAGGCGTCAAACAGCGCGTCGACCACCTCGGACTGTTTGGCCTCCAGACCGGCCCAATGGATCAGACGGTGGGCGTCGATGGTGTTCGGGGTGCGCTGCATGGCTTCGAAGTTGATCTTCACGCCAGCGGCCTCGGCATGTTTTGCGATCTCGGCATAGACGTTGACGGCATTGTCCTTACCGCCGAATTTGGCTTCCAGATAGGCGCGACGATCCATGCCGTCGGCCGGCATCTCCGGGTTCAGCTGAAAGGGATGCCACTCCACCACGAAGGGGTGATCCGGTTCGGCGGCGAGCGCCCGGTCCAACAGGGTCTTGCCGATATAGCACCAGGGGCAGATCGGATCCGACAGGATGTCGAGTTTCACATGGGGCGGCAGGTTTGGCTCGGTCATTTTCTAATCCTTGAACAGATCGGGCAGGGCCCGGCGCAGGAGTTTGCCATTGGGGTTGCTCGGCAACTCGGTCAGGCGTTTATAGGCTTTGGGGCGCTTGTACGCTGCCAGCTGCGTGCTTGCAAAAGCCTGAAGCTCGGCATCGGTCACGTCTTCGCGACCGGAATAAAACCCCGCAATGATGCGCACCCCTGGTTTCACTTCCACTTCGGCAGCTGCGAATTGTGTTATCCTGTCGTGGGTTGCAAAGACTTTCTCAATCTCCAGAGGAGACACGCGATAGCCACCCGCATTCAGCATGTCATCATCGCGGCCGCAGTATTCGATTTCACCGGTCTCGTGCATGATGCCTCTGTCCCCGGTCAGGAACCACTCGCCGCGAAACCGTGCTTGCGTTGCCTCGGGCGCATGGAGGTAGCGCAGCATCAGCCCCGGATCGTCGCGATGGATGGCAATGATCCCTTCGGTTCCGATCGGGACGGGGCCCTCGTCCGACAGGATGGCCACCCGGCGTCCGGTCTGCGGCGTGCCCAGCATGGCACCATCCGAGGGGCGATGCGGAGCCGAGGACACGAAGGTGGAGCATTCCGACATGCCGAAGGCTTCGTAGATCGGGGTGCCGGTGCCTTGCTGCCAGTGTTCGCGCAGATCGGCGGGCAGTTTCTCCCCGGCGGCCAGCCCATGTCGCAGATGGGTCAGTTCGGGCAGAGGCTCCTGCTTCAATATCTTTCTGTATACGCCCGGTACAGCAGCAAAAACACTTGCCTGAGATCTGTCAAGGAGCGCAGGCAGAGCGGTCAGATCCACATCTGGTGCGGGAATGATTGCGGTGGCCCCAAGCGACAGCGGATCCATGATCCCGGTGCCAAGCGTAAAGGTCCAGTTGAACGCGCCTGCATGCAGCAGACGATCAGAGGCGGACAGTGCGGCCCAGTCCCGGATCATCATCTGCCGCGCCCACACCGCGCGGTGGGCATGCGCCACGGCCCGGGGCGTGCCGCCGGTGCCCGATGTATAGACCACATAGGCAAGGCGGTCCGGCGCGCCGAGGTCATATGGCGCGGCGGCCAGGCTCTGCATCCGTCGGATTTCTGCCAGCGGGATTTCTCTGGCGTGCGGAGCGCTGACCACATCCGGGGCACGCACCACGGCAGCGGGTGACAGATCGGCGATGATCTGCGCGACTTCGGGCGCGGTCAGCTGCGCCGAGGTGGGCACCGGGATCAGGCCGACAGAGATCGCGGCGAGGAACACTTGCGGGAATTCCACCGTGTTTCCCAACCGCATCAGCAGTAGGTCACCGGGTTTGAGCCCGGCCTCGATCAGGCCGGTGGCGATGCCGCGCACTGCGGTTTCAAAACGGGCATAGGTCCAGACCTCGTCGCCGTTTGCGCCTGCAATCACGACGGCCGGATGCGCTGCACGGTCACCGGCATGTTGCAGGACATGCGCTGCCAGGTTGAAAGGGGCCGGACAAGGCGGGTGCTGACCCTGATCGAAGATAGAAAGCATGAATCTGACTACCCCGGGGCGCGCATCGGAGCAAGTCGGCGTTGCAAGGCCGCGAAGGCGCCACTATAGGACTTTCATGGTAGACCGCGACCCGAAGACACTGATTTCCATCGCCCATGCCAATGGCGAGGAACGTGAACCGGAACCCCTTGATCTGGGGGCTCGGGTCAGGGAGTTGCGCAAACAGCGTGACTGGACGTTGGAGCACGCCGCCAATCAGGCGGGGCTGGCGCGTTCGACGCTCTCCAAGATCGAAAACGGTCAGATGTCACCGACCTATGAGGCGTTGAAGAAGCTGGCGGTCGGCCTGCAGATCTCGGTGCCGCAGTTGTTCACGCCGCCCCAGCGCGATCAGGTCAACGGGCGCATGACAGTGACAAAATTCGGCGAGGGTTCAGCCCATGCCACTGCCACCTACGAGCACGAACTGTTGGCGGACGGGCTGACCCGCAAACATATGTTGCCTTACCGCGCACGGGTGCGGGCGCGCAGGCTCGATGAGTTCGACGGCTGGGTGCGCCATGACGGCGAAGAGTTTCTATACGTGCTGACCGGGGTCGTGACGCTTTATACCGAGTTTTACGAGCCGGTGGAAATGCGCCGTGGCGACAGCGCCTATTACGATGGGGCGATGGGGCACAACGTGGTGTCCGTCAGCCCCGAGGATGCGACGATCCTCTGGGTCACATCATTGGCCTGACGGACGCATGACGCTAACCCCGATCCGAGTGGCGTCTCACCGTCGGGTCGGAACCAGCCGCAGGCGGCTTCAGGCGGTCAGCTCTTCGCGCAGACTCTCCAGATATAAAAAATCCCGCATCTCTTCGCGGGCTTCGGTGAGGGATATTCCCTGGGCAGAGGCAACGGCCTGGATCAGCTCGTCGGTCTGGGTCATCGCACTGACAACACTATCGACAACGAGATCGGGAAATCGTTGCTGCAAGCGTGGCAGGCTGCGCGCAAGGTTCACTTCGTTCAATTCAATCATCGCAACCCTCACACCCTGGGACACAATCCGAATTCGTGATGCTGAATGTAGCAAGAAACAGTCGCTCTGTCAGCGTTTCTTGAAGGTTTTGCAATATTTGGCAAAGCTTCGCCTGAATGAAATTTGATTTTAGTTATACTGACCCTCTGGAAAATCAGTAGGGCACTGGCAGTTGGCGCAAGGGTGCGTTGCTAAGGTCAGGGGATTGCTGGCAAAAACGGCCCACTCATTGCGAGGCGGGCCGTCTAGGGGCTGGATCTCAATCCTGCGCGTGCCACCAGACCTCGGGCATGTAGTGGTGTCCGTCGCCGTAGATCGGGATGCGCATCGGGTATCTCATGGTGGCGTCATGGGCGATACGGCTCTTTGCGTATTGCCAGATCGGAATCACATAGCGCCCCGCGGTCAGGATGCGGTCCAAGGCGCGGGTGGCGGCAATGAACTCCTCAGCGGAGCTGGTGGTCAGCATGTGCTGGATCATCGCCTCTGCCGCCGGGCTGTCCATGCCCATGAGATTGCGGGAACCGGGCGCGTCTATGCCGTTGCTGCCCCAATAAAGTATCTGCTCATTGCCGGGGCTGAGAGACAGGGCGCGACGGAAGAATGTCAGGTCAAAGTCGTATTCGTTCTGACGCTCGACGTATTGCGCGCTGTCGACCAGATCGGTCGTGAGCGAAATGCCCAGCCGTTCCAGGGCGCTGGCGTAGATCTCGACGGCCTTTTGCATCTCCTCTTCACCGAGGTTGCCGTGTTGCAGCAGGACCTTGAGCTGCATCTGTTCGCCATCGGCGTTGGTCAATGCGCCGTCGGTGATCGTCCAGCCGGCCTCTTCCAGCAGCGTGCGCGCACGGCGCAGGTTGGCACGATTGCGTGCGCTGCCGTCACTGACGGGCAGGCTGTAACCATCGAGCGTGCCGGGCAGGAGATCGTCGGCAAAGGGGGTGAGGAGCTCTGCGACGCGCCCGGTTGCGGGGCCATCCTGCATCGACAGGTAGGAGTTTGAAAAATAGGACGTAATCCGTGGCAGGCGGCCTCCGGTCAGCGTGTCGTTGATGAATTCATAGTTGAAAGCCTCGATCAGGGCCTGCCGCACGCGCCAGTCTGACAGCGCCTCGCGTCGTGTATTCATCACCAGCCCGGTCATGCCGGAGGGTTTCTGATTGGGAATTTCAGTCTTGATAACCGCGCCATCTTGCACGCGTGCAAAGTCGTAATCCCGATCCCACTTTGCGGCATTGAATTCCCGCACAGCCGAAAGGGTTCCGGCCTTGAAGGCCTCAAACAGAACCGTCTGATCACCAAAAAACTCCAACCGCATTTCGTCAAAGTTGTTGGTGCCTCGGCGAAACGGCACGTCCTTGCCCCAATAGTCGGGGTTGCGTTCAAACGTGACGGAGCGGCCAAGTTCGAAACTGCTGACCCGGTAAGGGGCGGAGCCGATGGGAACCTCGCTGGGATCGGCATCGGCAAAGGAGGTCCCCTCCCATTGCGCCTTTTTCAGCACCGGCCGGAGCCCGGCGATCAACGCCAGTTCGCGATCCTCGACATTAAAGCTGATCCGCAGGCTGCGCGGCCCGGTTTGTTCGATTGTCTCGATCTTGTCCCAGAAGCTGCGATAGCGCAGGTTGCCTTCGGTGCCGAGGGTTTCATAGGACCAGATCACATCCTCGACGGTGACCGGGCTGCCATCGGAAAACCGGGCTTCCTCGCGCAGGGTGAATTCCACCCAGGATCGGTCTTCCGGGGTCTCAATCGATTCGGCCAGAACCCCATAGAGGGAAAAGGGCTCATCATAGGAGCGACCCATCAGGCTCTCGTAGCCCCAGAACCGCATTTGCCAGGGGGGATTGCCCTTGTTGGTGAACGGATTGAGCGAGTCAAAACTGCCGAGATTGCCAAACACGACGGTGCCGCCTTTGGGCGCATCCGGGTTTACATAGGGCAGTGCCGTAAAATCAGACGCGAGCGCCGGATCGCCATACATGGCAATGCCATGGGCTGATTCTGCACTGGCGAGACTCGTGGTCGCAAGAAGTGCGATTCCGCCTGCTGCCGCACGAAGAAGAGAGAAAAATAATGGTCTCATTTTGAGAACAATCCTGCGCTGCCCTTATTTTCATATGTGCAGACGCTATCTGGGCTTCCGGGGTAATTCAAACTTTTAGCTTGGACCGAAGCCGGAAATTGCTTATAACGGAGTCACTGCTCGATAGGTTTCTTGCCTGTATGAAACCTGCCTCAATAACTGAACGCCGGCTTCGTGCCGGCGTTTTTTTCTTTGCAGATCCCTTGATCCAGGCGCAGCCTTTGTGCCCCCAGAACCGGGGCGTTTGACTATGGTCGTTAAGCTGAGGCGCGCAGGGGCTGGACCTTTCCTCTCGATTGGGCGTTTATTTCGCGGGTGCAGCATGCAAAGCTGCCGCCAACGCTACTCAGGATATTCAGGGGATAGAACATGTCCGTGACAGGTAAAACCGTGATCGTGACCGGCTCCAATTCCGGCATCGGGCTGGGCGTCGCGCAAGAGCTCGCCCGGGCGGGGGCCAATGTGGTGCTGAACTCCTTTACGAATCGCGACGAAGATCACGCCATTGCCGCCGAAATCGCCAAGGAGTTTGGCGTCGAGGCCCGCTATATCAAGGCGGATATGTCAAAGGCGGAGGAGTGCCGCGCCCTGATCGATCAGGCCGGCGGCTGTGACATCCTGGTGAACAATGCCGGCATTCAGCATGTGGCGCCCATCGACGCGTTTCCGACCGAGAAATGGGACGCGATCATCGCGATCAACCTCACCTCCGCGTTTCACACCACCGCAGCCGCCCTGCCGCATATGCGGGCAGCGGGCTGGGGCAGGGTGGTCAATATTGCCTCCGCCCATGGTCTGACCGCATCGCCGTTCAAATCCGCCTATGTGGCAGCCAAACATGGCATCGTCGGCCTGACCAAGACCGTGGCGCTGGAAACCGCCGAAGAGCCGATCACCTGCAACGCGGTGTGCCCGGGATATGTCCTGACACCGCTGGTGGAGGCGCAAATCCCCGACACCATGGAGAAATACAACATGGGGCGCGAGGAGGTCATCAAGAAGGTGATGCTGGAACGCCAGCCCTCGCGCGAGTTCGCCACCGTCGAACAGCTGGGCGGTACGGTGAATTTCCTGTGTTCGGATGCGGCGAAACAGATCACCGGCACCACCATCAGCGTCGATGGCGGCTGGACCGCGCTGTAAAGGTGAAACCGGTGTCGACAGCGGCCGCCCTTCTGTTTGGCGGTCGTCCCTCTCGCAAACGGGAAGACCAATGGTGAAACGCATAAATCTCGCCTTGCAGGGCGGCGGCGCGCATGGGGCGTTTACCTGGGGCGTGCTGGATCGGTTGCTCGAGGATGAGGCGCTGGAGATCGCCTCTATCACCGGCACCTCCGCGGGGGCGCTGAATGGTGCTGCGCTCAAGGCGGGCATGGCGCGGGACGGGCGGGCCGGGGCCAAGGCCTCGCTTGACCGGCTCTGGGCCCGGATGGGGGCCGTGGGCGATATGCGCATGGCCAACTGGATTGCCGGGGTCGACGCCAGCCCGTTGCTGAACACGCTGAAGGTAATGGCGCCCTTCTCGCCGATTGAGGCGATGAGCCAGGCGGTATCGCCGTATTCCTACGGACCGTTTTACCGCAACCCGCTGCGCCCGGTTGTGGAGCAGTTCGATTTTGGAGAGGTTTGCGCCGATGCCGGACCGGATCTGTATATTTGCGCGACGTCCGTGCAAACCGGCAAGGTGCGGGTGTTTTCAGGAACAGAGGTCTCAACCGATGCAATCCTGGCATCGGCCTGTTTGCCCAATCTGTTTCAGGCGATCGAACTCCCAAACCCCAAGACCGGCCAGACCGAGGCCTATTGGGATGGCGGCTTTACGGGAAATCCCGCCCTGTTTCCGCTGTTTCGCGATGATCTTCCGGATGATGTCGTGGTCGTGAACATCAATCCGCTGGTGCGCGCGGAGGTTCCAAAGACCGCCCATGACATTCAGAACCGGGTGAACGAGATCAGCTTCAATTCCTCATTGCTGCGCGAATTGCGGGCAATCTCCTTTGTGCAGCGCCTGATCGAAGACGGCACGATGGAGCAGGGGCGCATGAAACGGGTGCTGGTGCATATGATCGCGGACGATGACCTGATGACGCGGCTCTCTGTGACCACAAAGCTGATACCGATCCCGCAGATCCTGCATATGCTCAAAACCGCCGGACGCGAGGCGGCGGAGGGGTTTCTTGACCAGCATATGAATGACCTCGGTCACAGGCAGACCGTGGATCTCGGCGCGATGTTTGGCTGAAGCCGCTGTTATTTGGCGGCCTTCTGCTCCAACGCCTCGGCCGGGTCCTTGCCGTTGGGATAGACAAGACCGGCTGAAATCACCAGTTTGGCGGCGTCCTCGACGCTCATGTCCAGCTCGATCACGTCTTCCTCGGGGAAATACAGCAGAAAACCGGATGTCGGGTTCGGCGTGGTGGGAACAAAGACGCTGATCAGTCGCCCGCTCGTTTCGGCATGTTTGAGGATCTCGCCCTTTGCTGTCGTCGAAATGAACCCGATCGCCCAGATGCCGCGACGCGGATACTGGATCAGGCAGGCCTTCTCAAAGCTGCGCTCGGTCTGGGCAAAGACGGTTTCCGAGATCTGCTTGATCCCGGAATAGATCGAACGCACCACCGGCATCCGATCCACCAGGCTTTCGGCGTAGCCGATCAGGGAGCGGCCGATGATGCCCTTTGCAATCCAGCCCACCACGATGGTGAACAGCAAAAAGATGATCAGCCCCACGCCCCGCAGGTTGATCCCGATATATTGCTCCGGCTGAAAGGTGCTGGGCACCAGCGGCAGAACCACGCCATCGACCCAGCCTGTCACCGACCACAACAGCCAGATGGTCAGACCAACCGGCGCGATCACCACGATACCTGTCAGAAAGGAGGACCGCAGCCGGGCAAAGAGCCCGGGGCGGCGCGGCGGGGGAGGAGGATCGTCAAATGGCGTGTTCATATTCGATTGTCTGATTGGCTCGCATGCAAGTTAGGGACTGTCGTGGTCCGCGACAATGGATTCGCATGCCGCCGGTTGCGATTGTTTCACAGACTGGCCAGTTCTTTGGCAATTTCCGCCGCCAGCCGCGCGTTGTTGCGGACCAGGGCAATATTGGCCTCCAGCGAGCGCCCCTCTGTCAGTTCGAAAATCCGCTGCAACAGGAAGGGGGTCACATCCTTGCCGGTGACGCCCTGTGCATCTGCTTCGCTTTGCGCCTGTGCAATGATCGGGGCCAGTTCTTCTGCTGGGATTTGCTCGTCTGTCGGGATGGGATTGGCCACCAACTGGCCACCGGGCAGCTCCATGGCGCGGCGCAGGACGTGGGCGCGGGCAATCTCGGCGGCGCTGTCCATGCGCAGCGGCGCACTCAGGTCAGAGGTTGCCGACCAGAACGCAGGGAAGCTGTCTTGACCGTATGCAATGACCGGAACCCCTTGGGTTTCCAGCACTTCCAGTGTCTTGGGCACATCCAGGATCGCCTTGGCGCCGGCGGCGACAACCGTCACGGGGGTCTGTGCCAGCTCCAGCAGGTCCGCGGAGATGTCAAAGCTGGTCTCGGCCCCCTTGTGCACACCGCCGATACCGCCGGTTGCAAAGACGGAAATCCCGGCAAGCCGCGCGGCGATCATGGTGGCAGCCACGGTGGTGGCGCCGGTGCCCCCCGACGCCATGCAGGCGGCAAAATCGGCGCGCGAGATCTTCGCCACACCCTCGGCCTGACCGAGAGACTGCAACGTGTCGGCCTCAAGCCCCACATGCAGCGTGCCCTTGATGACCGCCATGGTGGCGGGAACGGCGCCAGCGGCGCGAATGTCGGCCTCGACCTGCGCCGCCACTTCGACGTTTTGCGGATAGGGCATGCCATGGGTGATGATGGTGCTTTCCAGCGCCACGATCGGTTTGCCCTCGGCGCGGGCGGCTTCGACTTCGGCGGAATAGGTGATGTCGATCACAGGGGTGGTTCTCCGGATACGTAGGTTGCAGCCGCGCGCAGGGCAGAGGCGAGGGCGCTGTCGCGATCCTCGCCCCGGGATTCGGCGGCGATATGGGCGGCCATGAACGTGTCGCCAGCGCCGGTTACCCGGGCGACGGTCACGCGTGGCGGAACTTGGGTGCGGGAGGCGCTGGCGTCGGCCTCGGTGGCGGATTGGCCGCCATCGGTGACCAGAACCCGGTCGGCCCCGCGGGACAGGAGCGCCTGCGCGGCGGTTTCACTGTCGGTGAATCTGTCCTGACACAAGAGGCCCGCTTCCTCCAGGTTCACATAGAGGGTGCCGCGCTTGTGTGTCAGAAACGGACGCAGACGCTCTGCCTTGCCCGGCGAGGCCGGCGCCACGCGCAGATCCGCGGCATTAAACGCCGGGTGGGTGGCAATATCATCAAGCAGCGCCAGTTTGAGATTGCCGTCGAGCGCTATGGGCCCGGAAAAGGGCGCATTTTCGGTTCCGAGCGGACCTCTGGTCAGCGGGCGCAGGATCTTGTCCCCCGCCGCTTCGAGCGAATGCGCATCGGCGATCGCCGCGATCAGCCCATTTGCGCCTTCGACCGCCATATAGCGATCCGTCGGCAGATCTTCAGAGCGGTAGAGATAGTCGGTGATCAGCCCGAGATGGCCACAGGCGGTGACCAGCTCGTCGCCCTCCGGGTCCTGTCCGACCGCGCTCAGCACGGCGGGTTTCATGCCAAACCGCGCCAGGGTCATTGCGATGTTCATCGCGACGCCACCGGGCAGGCGGGTGATACGGCCCGGCATATCAGAGCCACGCTGCATCTCCATGGTGCTGCGGCCAATGATGTCCCAGAGGACGGAGCCGACACAGAGAATGTCAGGTTCGGAAAAATCAGCGCTTTCAGTCATATGGATCTCATGCCGCCTTTCGCCGCCCCCCGCAAGCACAATCGCAGGTGCGCACGAACGACGTTATATCACATGAGGCCGACACGCTGCACAGCGACAGGGGCGCCGCAACCCTAACGGGGCAAACCAGACCGGGCGGCCGGGGCGACCACCGGGGCGCAGGCGCGTTCAGCCCATCGCGGACTGAAGCGTTTTCAGGGCGGTGACCGGATCCTCTTCGCGCCAGATTTCTTCGCCCACGGCAAAGAAATCGGTAAACGGAGAGATCTTGCGCACGATGTCCGTGTTCAGGCCACCTTCGGCGACCACGGGAACCTCGATCATTTCGGACCACCACTGAAACAGGTCAACCTCGGCGACGGCGCCATCGCCAAGGCCGGAGTGTCCGACCGGACCAAAACAGACGTAATCCGCGCCCGCTTCGCCCGCGGTCATGCCCTCATGTCGGGAAGCGCCGCAGAAACAGCCGACGATCGTATCGGTGCCCAGGGCCTTGCGCGCGCTGCGCACGGATTTCGACGAGTCCGACAGATGCACGCCATCGAGCCCCAGACGCTCGGCCAGGATCTGATGGTCCGAGATCACCAACGCGATGTCGCGTGCATGGGTGACTTCGCGCAGCGCATCCGCGGCGCGGCTCAGCGTGTCCTCATCCCGGCTCGCCAGATCCAGCCGCACGCAGGCGACCTCGATCTCGTCCAGCACCCGCGCCAGCTGCCCCGGGAATTGCCCCAGTTCAAAGCTCGGCGGCGTGACCAGATAGATCTGCGGCTGCTCCGGTGTCTGCTGCTCTGCGCTGTCCATTGTCAGGGCTCCTGTTGGCTTGATTGGCGGGTATTTACCCGAATTCACGCGCAACGCAAGGATCTGGGCACGGATCGCGCAGGTTTTCCGAGGGCCAAGGCTTGCCCCAACCCGGCGCAGACAGTAAGGCAGAGCCGATTTTTCCGGAGTTCGCAGATGCCCACAGACCGCCCTCAACCTCACTTTGTGCTTGTCCGCCCGCAGATGGGTGAAAACATCGGCGGGGCCGCGCGTGCCATGTGGAACTTCGGCCTCGACCGGATGCGGATTGTTGCGCCCCGGGACGGCTGGCCGAACCAGAAGGCGGTTGCCATGGCCTCCGGTGCCGGGCGGCTGCTGGACGAGGCGCAGCTGGCGCAGGATCTGCCCGAGGCCCTGGCAGACTGCACCTATGTCTTTGCCACCACGGCCCGGCCACGCGAATTGACCAAACCCGTCTTCAGCCCCGAAGGTGCGATGAAGAAAGCCGCAGAGCTGTTGGGGCAGGGCGAGAAGGTCGCCGTTCTCTTTGGTCCCGAGCGCGCAGGGCTGGAAAATGATGACATCGCCAAGGCCAACGCCATCATCACCGTGCCGGTCAACCCGGAGTTTGCCTCCTTGAACCTTGCGCAATGCGTGCTGCTTACGGCCTATGAGTGGCGTCGTCAGGAAGAGCAGGTCCCGGATGAGACCTTCGAGATCGGCAAATCCGACTGGGCCACGGGCCAGGAGGTCGAGGCGCTGGTGAAACATTACGAGGACCGCCTGACGGAGGCGGGTTACTTCTTCCCACCGGAAAAGGCGCCAGGCATGAAGACGGTTTTCCGCAACCTCTGGAGCCGAATGCGCCTCACGCGCGCGGATGTGCAGATGCTGCATGGCGTGATGCGACAGATGGTCCGTTGGAAGCAACACGGGCCGGACTAACTCTGTCTGGACCTTTTCCCCCTCAGACCCTAGCGTCCCGCCAGATGAAGATGTGAGGCCAAGATGAGCAATCGCACGATTTTTGAGGATGTGTCCTCCGACAGCAAACAGCAGCCCACACCGACGCCCGGTGGCATTGATCGCAAACGCCGCGGCGCGCGTGGTGCTATCCGCGTCTGGCTCGCGGTCCTGTTTGCGCTGGTGGTGGCGATGATCGCCGTTGGCGGGCTGACGCGGCTGACCGACTCCGGCCTGTCGATTACGGAGTGGCGGCCTGTGACCGGTGCCATCCCGCCGATGAGTGAGGCCGAGTGGCAGTCCGAGTTCGAGAAATACCAGCAGATCGACCAGTATCACTTGTTGAACTCCTGGATGGAGCTCTCTGATTTCAAAACGATTTACTGGTGGGAATGGGGGCATCGGCAGCTCGGCCGTGTGATTGGCCTGATCTGGGCGGTTGGTTTTCTGGGCTTTTTGGCCACCCGCAGCATTCCGACTGGCTGGACAGGGCGCTTGCTCCTGCCGGGGGTCCTCGGCGGTGTTCAGGGGGCCATTGGCTGGTGGATGGTGTCGTCCGGCGTCACGCTGGGTGAGGGCATGACTGCTGTGGCCTCTTATCGGTTGGCGACGCATCTTGGGCTCGCCTTTGTGATCCTAGGCTATCTGGCCTGGTTCATGTTCCTGCTGGGCCGTGAAGAGCGCGACCTGATGCAGGCCCGGCGCCTGAAGGAGGCCAAGATCTTTGGGATGAGCACGGGGTTGCTGCATTTTGCCTTCCTGCAAATCCTGATCGGGGCGCTGGTTGCCGGAATCGATGCGGGGCGATCCTATACCGACTGGCCCTTGATGGGCGGGCAGATCCTGCCGCCGCGTCCCTTCATGATCGAGCCGATCTGGAAAAACTTCTTTGAAAACCCGGGCTTGGTTCAGTTTATTCATCGGGTCACGGGATACGCCTTGTTTGTATTCGCCGTGGTCGTCTGGCTGCGCGGGCGTCGCAGTGCCCACGCGGCGACCCGTTTTGCCTTTAACGCCGTCTTTGCGGTCTTGAGCCTGCAGGTGGTCATCGGCGTTGTGACCGTTCTGACGGCGGCGCCGGTGGAGATCGCCATTGTCCACCAGGTGGTGGCGGTGTTGGTCTGGGTGCTGATCTTGCGTGCGCGTTTTCTGGCGGCCTACCCTGTAACGACTTCTATCAAAGGACATTGAATACATGAGTTCTTTCGACGAACTGATTGCTTTTGAACGTGAAACGCAGGCGCTTGGACAAATCGCGGGCCGTCTTGGCTGGGATCAGGAAACCATGATGCCACGCGGGGCCGCCCCCCAGCGCGGTGAGGAGATGGCGGCGATCGAGGCGGTGCTGCATGCGCGTCGGTCAGATCCGCGGGTTGCGGACTGGTTGGAGACCGCCAAGGCACCGGACGATATCGGCGCCGCGCAGCTGCGCGAGATCCGTCGTTCCTATGAACGTGCCGTCAAGGTGCCCGGTGAACTGGCAAGCAAGATCGCCCGCGTGACGTCCGAGGCGCAGGGCAAATGGGCGCAGGCGCGCGCGGATGAGGATGTTGCGGCATTCCTGCCTGTTCTGGAAGAGGTCGTGGCGCTTAAGCGGCAAGAAGGTCAGGCGCTGGCCGCCGGTGGCAACCTCTACGACGCGATGGTCGCAGATTACGAGCAGGGCACAACCTCCTCTGAAATCGCGGAAATCTTCGATGCCATGCGCCCCGGTCTGGTGGATCTGCGTGCGCGTGTGTTGGAGCAGCCCACCCCGGCCGGTCTGGCGGGCACCTTTGACGAGAACGCGCAGATGAAACTGGCGCGCAAGATCGCCAAGACCTTTGGCTACGATATGAGCCATGGTCGCGTTGACAAGGCGGTGCACCCGTTCAGCTCAGGCAGTGGTCTGGATGTGCGGATCACCACGCGGACCAATCCGCTCGATCCGTTCAACTGCATCTACTCCACCATTCACGAGGTCGGGCATGGGGCCTATGAACAGAACATCGACCGCGTGCATCTGCTGACGTCGCTGGGGCGTGGTGTGTCCATGGGCGTGCATGAAAGCCAGAGCCGGATCTATGAAAACCAGATCGGGCGCAGCCGTGCCTTCACCAGCTGGTTGTTCAAGGAGATGCAAGAAGCCTTTGGTGACATTGGTGTTTCTTCGGAGGATGCGTTCTACGCAGCGGTGAACCGGGTGCAGAATGGCTATATCCGTACAGAGGCTGATGAGCTTCAGTACAACCTGCACATCATGCTGCGTTTCGATCTGGAGCGTGCGCTGATGCTGGGAGATCTGGAGGTTCAGGATCTGGAAGCCGCGTGGAACGACCGTTTCCTCGCGGACTTTGGCTACGCGGTCGACAAGCCGTCGAATGGCTGTTTGCAGGACGTGCATTGGTCCGTTGGTCTGTTTGGGTATTTCCCGACCTATTCACTGGGCAATGTCTATGCAGGCTGCCTGCATGAGGCGCTGCGTCGTGATGTGGCTGATCTGGATGCGCAGCTTGCCGAAGGTGATACCTCTGCTGCGACCGGGTGGTTGCGCGATAACCTGCAACAGTTTGGCGGATTGCGCGAACCGCGTGACACCATCACCCATGCCGCGGGCTCCGCGCCGACGCATCAGCCGCTGATGACCTATCTTGAGGCCAAATTTTCTGAGATTTACAATCTGTAACAGGTGCTTGCAGGCCAAATATGAGAAAAGGCCCGGGCGTATGTCCCGGGCTTTTTCTGATCAGATGAGGGCCATTCGCTCGGCGCGTTCGGGATCGGGGAACGGTCGGTACAGTCCAAAATCGGACCGCGCAATCAGCGCGTTGACGTTGGCATAGAGGCGCGCAACCTCCTCGTCGTGTTCACCCAGAATTCGAAACGCCTGATCAAGCTGCGTCATATTCTCAAACTCGATCTCCAGCAGGAAATCCTTGCAGGTATCGTTTGCAAGGTTCAGCTTGCGTCGCAGCAGGCGCCAGCCGGTGATCGCGCCGCGACCTTTCAGGTATTCCATCCATTGCTCCACAGCGCTGGCAAAGGCCAAAGCTTTGGCTTCGTGTTGGAGGTCTATCTGACAATGGTAGAGATTCATGCGCCGCTTCTCCCGACTCAATACGCGGAAATCACGGTCAACTTTGCGCCCAAAACCTGTGCGAAGCGTAAACAAAAAACGCCGCGCCAAATCTGGAGCGGCGTTTTCGCGAGGTTTTAGCGGTAAGAGATTACTCTTCCACGGTTTCTTCCTCGTCACCGTTGTCCGCAATCCAGGCAACCGAGACAACCTCTTCACCCTTGCCAGTGTTGAAGATCCGCACGCCGCCCGCGGAGCGGGATCGGAACGAGATGCCATCGACCGGCACGCGGATCGACTGGCCCTTGGATGTTGCCAGCATGATCTGGTCATCCAGCTCCACCGGGAAGGAGGCCACCAAGGCGCCACCGCGCATTGCCTTGTCCATTGCGGTGACGCCCATACCGCCACGGCCGCGGACCGGATAATCGTGGCTGGACGAGAGCTTACCGGAGCCTTTTGCAGTGATCGTCAGGATCAGGTTTTCCGCCGCAGACATCTCTGCAAAGAGCTCGGTGGAGAAATTCGGATCTTCGACCGCATCCTCATCAGAGGCATCCTCATCGGTGAGACCGGCCATGGCGCGGCGCATCTTGAGGTAGGCCGTCCGCTGCTCGGGCGTGTATTTGGAGTGGCGGATCACCGACATGGAGACAACCTCGTCGCCATCGCCAAGCTTGATGCCGCGCACACCGACAGAGTTGCGGGAGTTGAACACCCGCACCTCGGTCGTCGGGAAGCGGATCGCGCGCCCGGTATTGGTCACCAGCATGATGTCGTCATCTTCGGAACAGATGCGCGCATTGATCAGCTTGGTGCCTTCGTTGTCGTCCTCGAACTTCATCGCGATCTTGCCGTTGCGCATGACATTCGTGAAGTCCGACAGGCGGTTACGACGCACAGTTCCAGCAGATGTGGCGAACATGATCTGCAGATCGTTCCACTCTTCCTCAGCGCGATCCACCGGCATGATGGCGGCGATGGAGACCCCCGTGGGGATCGGCAGGATATTGACGATCGCCTTGCCCTTGGAAGTCCGGCCACCCTGCGGCAGTCGCCAGGTCTTGAGCTTGTAGACCATCCCGTCGGTGGTGAAGAACAGAAGCTGCGTGTGGGTATTGGCGACGAAGAGCGTGGTGACCACGTCCTCTTCCTTGGTCTGCATCCCCGACAGCCCCTTGCCGCCGCGTTTCTGCGCTCGGAAATCGGCGAGCGGGGTGCGTTTGATATAACCGCCGGAGGTCACGGTCACCACCATGTCCTCGCGCTCGATCAGATCCTCGTCTTCCATGTCACCGGACCAGTCGACGATCTCGGTGCGACGGGGCACGGCAAAGCTGTCTCTGACCTCGGCCAGCTCATCGGCGATGATGCCCATGATGCGCTCGCGGGACGACAGAATTTCAAGGTATTCCTTGATCTTGGCGGCCAGTTCTTCAAGTTCGTCGGTGACCTCCTTGACCCCCAGTTGGGTGAGGCGCTGCAACCGCAGCTCAAGGATCGCGCGGGCCTGAACTTCGGATAGGTTATAGGTGCCGTCCTCGTTCATCGTGTGGGTCGGATCGTCGATCAGACGAATATAGCCAGCGATCTCCGATGCCGGCCAGCGGCGTGTCATCAGTTTCTGACGGGCCTCGGCGGCATCCGCAGAGGAACGGATGGTTGCGACCACCTCGTCGACGTTGGAAACGGCAACCGCCAGACCACAGAGGATGTGGCTGCGTTCACGCGCTTTGCGCAGGTTGTAGGCGGTGCGTCGCGCAACAACATCTTCGCGGAAGTCGATGAAAGATGTGAGGAATTTGCGCAGGGTCAGCTGTTCAGGACGGCCACCGTTCAGCGCCAGCATGTTGCAGCCAAAGGATGTCTGCATCGGCGTGAAACGATAGAGCTGGTTCAGAACCACCTCTGCTGTGGCATCGCGCTTCAGTTCGATGACCACGCGCACGCCGTTGCGGTCGGATTCGTCCTGAACGTGAGACACCCCTTCGATGCGTTTTTCGCGCACCTGTTCGGCGATCTTCTCGATCATGGACGCCTTGTTCACCTGATAGGGAATCTCATCGACAACAATGGCGTAGCGGTCTTTCCTGATCTCCTCGACGCGGGCCTTCGCGCGGATGATGACGCTGCCGCGGCCCTCAAGATAGGCCTTGCGCGCGCCGGACCGGCCCAGCATCACGCCCCCGGTCGGGAAATCCGGACCCGGCACATAGTCGATCAGCTGTTCTGAGGTCAGATCCGGATCTTCGATCAGCGCAAGGGTGGCATCGACCACTTCGCCCAGATTGTGCGGCGGGATATTGGTGGCCATGCCGACCGCAATACCGCCGGCGCCATTGACCAGCATATTCGGAAAACGTGCTGGCAGAACAGTGGGTTCCTTGTCCTTGCCGTCGTAGTTGTCCTGGAAATCAACCGTTTCTTTTTCAATGTCCGCGAGCATGAAGGCGGCGGGTTTGTCCATCCGCACCTCGGTATAGCGCATGGCCGCCGGGTTATCGCCGTCCATGGAGCCGAAGTTGCCCTGGCCATCCAGAAGCGGCAGCGACATCGAAAAGTCCTGCGCCATCCGCACAAGGGCGTCATAGATCGCGCTGTCGCCATGTGGGTGGTATTTACCCATCACGTCGCCGACAGGGCGGGCAGACTTGCGGTAGGCCTTGTCGTGACTGTTGCCGGTCTCATGCATCGCATAGAGGATCCGGCGGTGTACCGGCTTCAGCCCGTCCCGCAGGTCGGGAATGGCACGGCTGACGATGACCGACATCGCATAGTCGAGATACGAATTGCGCATCTCGGATTCGATGGAAACCGTCGGACCATCAAAGGATGGACGCATCGGCACGTTTTCATCAGGGTTTTCAGGAGTTTCCGGCGTATCGCTCACGTTGGCTGCCCGCTTCTCTTTGGGATCTATATGTTGTGGAGGCACCATATCAGACCGCGCATATACCGTGCAAGCAAGCAGCCTCGCAAACCTTGGCAGCACTCCCTGCTATCTGCTAACAAACTGATTTATTTGAAAATTTACTCTTGAGCGGTAGGCTGGATCTATCGATCAGTCAAAGGAGGACCGACATGGCCCCATCTGAAACCGAATTGATGCTCAAGGGCTATGGCCTGACCACAGCCGAATTTACCTATCACATGCCGGATTATGCGCATGTCCTGAACACCTTCGTGTGGCAGGACTACGATCTGGCGCCGGATCACCCGCGTCTGTTTTCCTTCATCGACTTCTGGAAGGAAGAAATCGAAGGGCCGCTTCATCATGTGCGGTTTTCTCATCGCAAGATGATGTCGAGCGGCGAATGGCGCAATGTCGTTGGCGAGTTCTACATCAATTGAGTGTCCTGCCCAGAGCGCCGTCGCAACGGGCGCTCTTGGCCTGCTTCGCATCCTGTGACACAGTTCTGCCAAGCGCAGAGACGTCCCCGAGGGGCTGTCTCAGGAATGAGGAGCAACTACATGAATTTCAAAGAATACCCGGACAGGGAAATGCTGTCGATCGCCGTCGCCAACCGGATTGCCGGCGATCTCAAGAACCATCTGTTGCGTCACGACCAGGCCGCGCTTGCCGTCGCCGGGGGCACGACGCCCGGTCCGATCTTTGATGATCTCTGCGCCGCGGAACTGGATTGGGAAAATGTCTGTGTGATGGCCACGGATGAGCGCTGGGTGCCCGCCGACAGCGAGCGATCCAACGCGCGCCTGATCCGCAATCGCCTGCTCACCAACCGGGCCGCTGTCGCGCAGTTTCTGCCCTTTTACGTCGAGGGCGAAGAACCTGACAACGCTGTAGTTTCCCTGTCCGAACAGGTGAAATCCCAGTGCAATCTGGCGGTGGTCCTGCTGGGCATGGGCGAGGACATGCACACCGCGTCCCTGTTTCCCGGTGTTGCGGGACTGTCAGAGGCGCTGTCGGCCGATGCCGGTGCCTTGGCGGTGATGCGTCCCGATAGCCAACCGGAGGCGCGGATCACTCTGACAGCGCCGATCCTCGACAGCGCCATGGCCAAGCATCTGGTGATTTTTGGGGACGCAAAGCGCGAAGCGCTGGATCGTGCCGTCAGCCTGCCGCCGGAAGAAGCGCCGATTCAGGCGGTTCTGTCGGAATGCCAGGTTCATTGGGCGCCGTAGCAGCGATCAGGACTGCGGCGACCGGGGTCATGTGTCCTCGGTCGCCCCGTCCAGATCAATGAACTGTTGCCGCAGGCTCTCGGGGATCGGACATCCGCTTGTGCCATCGGGCGTGCGGAACACCATGACGCCGACCATGCTGGCACGAAGATCGCCCGACCAGATCTGCTGCTCCATCGTGTAGGAGGTGCGCCGAAAGGACAACACGCGCGCGGTGGTCAGGTAGGTTTCCCCAAGCACCATTTCCTTTGCGTAATGGATATTTGCGTTGCGAACCACATGGCGTGGCTCTGCGCCAATCTCTGCAAAGTGGTGCCGGAAATGGGAATTGTAGTAGTGCACGCGCAGCGCTTCGAACCAATCCAGATAGGCTTTGTTGTTCACGTGCTGCAGGATGTCGATCTCGGAAAACCGCACCCGGTCCGCCATCGCCATGGGCACAGGGGCAGGCAGCCCGTGGGCCAGTTGTTCGTCGGGGCTGAGCGGGGTGAGAAAGCGTAAGTCCATGCCCAACGGCGTAGGGGCTGCGCCGGTGATGCGCAATATCTTTTTTGATCGATCCGGGAGGCGACGGGTGCACAGCTCCGTTCACCGGGCGCGCGCTGGACAGACGGAGGTCGCCGATGAACTCCACGTAAAAGGTGCCATGCAACCGGCTGATATCAAGGGAAGCCATCAAAATGGAGCGGGTAGCGGGAATCGAACCCGCGCGTTCAGCTTGGGAAGCTGTGACTTGTGTCGATTAGTGAATTGATATAATTCAATATAATCACAAGCTTCGGGAGAAATTTCGGGACTCAGCATTTTGAAACATGCTGAAATCGTCCATTGCATCAGCTAGGTCTGCGTCCAAGACGTGGGCATATCTCATCGTCGTTTCAATGCTTGTATGACCCAGTAGCCTGCTGACCAGCTTGAGATTTCCTGTGGAGCGAAGCATGCGGGTTGCAAAGGTGTGGCGGAGGTCGTGGAAGCGGAAATCCTCGATTTCTGCCTTTCTCAGAGCGTCCCTGAAGTCCACGAACAAGTGGCTGTTCTGCCTGATGCGCCTGCGCTCCGGATTCTCTTTGTCGTCGGTGAGATAGGTGAACACGTATTTTCTGTGCTCGATCTGGGAAGATTTCGGGAGTGCCGAAATCAGCGCGCGGATCTCTCCGTTCATAGGGAACTTGAGTTCGCCGCCACCCTTCAAGCGAAAGTCGATCCTGTTCTTCTCGTGCTTGATGTCGTTCCAGCATAGGCCGAGGATGGTGGCTTGTCTGGCCCCCGTCATAAGTGCAAATTTCACAAGGGGATGGAGGTCTTCTCTCAGGTAGCTGAATAGCCGATTTTGCTCATCGTATGTGAGTTCCCGGATGCGCTCTTTGGGCTCTTTCGAGGCTGCGGCCTTGAAGTTCAGCTCTGAAATTGTGGCGCCGTAAAAGTTTTCCATGTGCCGCAATGCCCTCGCAAGAAATTGCAGGTGCCGGTTCACGGTGGCATTGCTGACCTCTGCGCGGCGGGTGCGGACAAAGCGCATAACGTCCTGATTGCTGAGGCGATCTATGCGCGTGGAGCCTGGGATGACCTCTAGGATTTTCTTGGCCTGGCTCTCTGCAGTTCTTGCGCTGGACTGCTGTTCGCAGATGTCTGTCCAGTATGTCCCCAGCGCCTCTGAAAGTGTAAATTTTCCATGTGCTTGCGGGGCGGACTTCGCCTCTACTCTGGCCTGCGATTCAACCGCTTTGGCTTCTTCGAAGTCTTTCGTTCCGCACGATCCATAAAATCTACGACCCCTGATCTGGAAGTCGTAGTGGTAGTATTTGCTGTTCTTCGGTTTGAACGGCATGCCTCCACAGTCCTTTCCTCAATGTAGGATTCAAGGTCGTCGCGCCGGTATCTGATCGCCCCACGCGTAACCTGGACGTATCGTAGCCCGAGCAGTCGACACTCCCGCAAGGTTTTTTCACAAACACCAAGGGCTTCGGCGGCTTCTTTCGAGTTCAGTAGCGGTACATTCACGACTGTTTCTCCAACGGTTAGCGCGTGATTTCAGTGGTCGGGTTGATTTGGGCAACTGTTGTCGGCTCGGTGGGATATCCGTTCTGGTTGATTGGCTTGTAGATCGGGGAAGTGGCGATGGCGCGGCGCATGTCCGCCTCGTCGCCCCATTGGCGCGCGGCGGCGTTCATCATGCCTTCGAAGGAGCGACTGCGCAGGCGGGTGCGCTCGGGCCCCGGCGGCATGCGGTGCACGCGGTTCCAGCGCTTCCATTCGGCGGAGAGCCGTTCGGGCTCAGGCAGTCGATTTGTCTCGCGCAGCGGCGACAGCCCGTCCAGATACCAGCCCGTTGCCTTGTAGGCCGGATCACCAAACTGAAACGGTTGCACGATGCTGGGTGCGGGTAGATCTGCCGGCATGCGGTCGCGGGCGAGGTCATTCATTTCCGGGTTTTCAATAGCCCGGCACGGGATGGGCGCTTGCCAGCAAGCGGTGAAGATGCTGACGCCCAGCTCAAACTCGGCTTTGAGATCCGCCCAGCTCCGCCCCTTCGGTAGCAGCTTTGGTGGTGTCCATTTGCCGGGGCCTGACATCCAGCGGCGACCGGACCGGCAAAGGCGGGTGCATGGCGGGTGCATCACCGCCAGCAGATCCCAGCCCTCGGACAGGATGCCGTCGCGCACGTCACAAATAATGTGCCGGTTGGTCTTATCCTCTGCCGGAGCAAGGTCGCAGGACCAGACGTCATGCCCCAAGGCCAGCAAAGCGCGACGCATGATGCCGCTGGTTTCGCAGGCGACCAGTGCTTTAGCCATTGAGGCCACCGTGCACCAAAGTCGGCGCGGGAGGTTGACCGTTGTAGGGGCAATCCGGACGGCCATCGCTGGCGCGGCGGGGCACGCGCGCGGAGGCGGTCTTGATCCAGCGGCTCAGGGCGCTTTGGCGGGATGTGCCGGCGCATTGAATGCCCATCAGATCGACCTGCCAAAGCGCCTCGTCGTGGGTCCATGCATCCGACATGGGCGCAGTGATGCGCCCGCCGAGGTCTGAGAAATGTTCGGACCTCTGATGCATCGGCGTCGCCTTGAGCGCCTCCGTCGCGTCATAGAGCGCGAGGGTGTTGATCTCGGTGGATGATGCGCGGGCGGTGGGCAACTTGGAGGATTGATCCGCCCGCGCCTGATCCGCACCGCGGGAGCGGTGCGAAACCTCGGGACAGTCGACGGCGCGCAATCCTCCAACGCGCCGCGTGTGTTCATTGGTCTCAGAGGGGCGGGGCCCTCGGGATGCGTCCGCCATGGATGCGGAATCTGGAGAGATAGGGTGTGTCATTGCGGGTGCGCCTCGCCTTACGCCGCATGGGGGCCATTCGGGGTGATTTGGCGATTTGCCATGACACGGCGGACCTTCTGGCCGACGCGGTCGAGAACCTGCTCGGTCGGTTCCGGCGTCGGCGCCGGCCGCTCAATCAGATGCGCAGCCCGCAGGCGCGCCGGGTCAAAGCCCTGGCCGCGTGCGGCCTTCAGCGTTGCCCAGGCAGTTGTGAAAAGGTGCGGGCTGTCGAGGTGTTCCTCGGGCGAGCCTGCGATCTGCTGCGCGTTCCGCAGCACGGTTTCCAGTCTGTCTTGCATTCAATCCTCCATCGGTTGATGTAGGATAGAATATAGGGTAAAAATACTAAGTCAATACGGAGATAGTTTAATAATACTACTCCCGGAGGTACTTATGGGGGTGTCGATGGTTTGTAGCTTGGGGGCGGTAACTAAGTGTTGCACTTGGGTGGAGGGATTGAAGTGAGATGCTTGACCCTCAGCGCGTGTCTGGCTGCCACATTGTTCTTGGCCCTTTGGGCAATTGGAAGCAGCCAGCTCGGTGGATTGATCTTTATGTTTGGGCTTATTCAGGGGTTTGGATGGTCTCGGCTGGTGCGTCGGCGGAGGGGCCTTCGATCATGAGGGGGCTTTCTGCAGAGGCTAGCATGGCAGCGGCCGCGACCGGTCCTGCGATGCTCAAGACGCTAAGGGTATCGGCAGTCAGGCCGAGTGTGAAGGCGCTCGACTTCATGGATTTGGAAACCCAGTCCCTGAACTTCTCGATGAATTCCTTTTGTTCATCGTCAATTTCCTCGAATTCAGCTTGGATGTCCGCGAATATATTTTTTAAACGCCTGCGTATCTGATCGTCCGTAGCCCCTTCGCATTCATGCATGATGCGAATGATGGACTTTAGTTTCAGTTCAAGAACGGCTTTTTGCATAGGGTTAATTGGTGCCGCTCTAGTGTCTGAGAGCATTGATTGCGCTTCGTCAAGGAAGGTGTTTCTGTCAAAAACTTCGTGGCGCGCGACCTTACTGGCGGCAAGCGTATGCCCAACAAGGTTTAGTGTAGCGACGGAGGCGGAGTGCCTGGCGTGGGACTTGAACCCTTGCACAGTGTCTTGCGCGAGCGCCATTAGTATCTTGTATTGTATATTCCGAATCTCGGAAATTAGAGATGCAACATGCTGTTCCGGGAGGCTGGGAATGAGAGAAGCCTCGGCGATTGCATCATCAAATGTAGACAGAATTCTGAGACGCGCCTCTGAGTGACCTACTTCCGGATACTCTGCGTCAAGCGCTCTGGAAAGTTTGGTTGTGTCGGGGTGCTCTACTAGCTTCTCGATTGTTTGGGCTGACTGGTAGCATGCGTTTTCCCGTGTTTCCATGAATGGCGTGCGCTCCGTGGTGTATATTGATTGGGGGCATTAAGTGCGAGATCTCTTATCGAAACCATTCCTTGCGACCTTTCTGCTCTCCAACTGGTTGAGTTAATTTAAAGTTTGGGAGTGTGAATTTAGGACTGTTGAAATTGACCGATCAGGAAATCATTCATCATCTGCGCTGTCTTCTGGATGAGGGCGACGAGCAGCGGCAGCGAGACCTCGTCCGTAACCTAAAAGCTCTTTCAGGAGGTGATCGGGTAACTGATTTGCTAGGCGTACGATCTCTTTTTCTTCGGGGGTTCTTGCCTCGCTCATGAACTCCTCTAGCGTCGTCCCAAGGGCGGCGCAGACTTTCCTTGCGGATGCAATTGTGGGACTCTTATTGGTTCCTGATAGCCATTGTCGGATCGCAGCATTGTTCAAGCCTGCCTTAACGGCAAGTCCAGACACCGTTAGGTTCGGGTCGCTCTCGATCCGCTCGCTAAGGCGTTGGAGGAATGGCTCTATGATGTCAGGTTCGTTCATAGTGTAAAAATACCAAGCAAGGCAGGTTTTGCACTCGGGTTAAAGCTTGACATGATGTAGGGTTTTAATACTAGATCGCGTCATGGAACAGTTTATGAAAGATGTTAGGTTTTATGCCTCCTGCTTTGGCATCAAACCCGCAACGGTCATTCAGAAGGCCGGCGCCGGAGGTGGTGCTACCTGGAAACGTTGGGTTCGCGGCGAAAGCAGCCCGACACAGCGGACGCTTGACAAGGTTAGAGCCTATATCGCTGAAAACCCGCCACCTGAATCCGAGCGGAAAAGGGCTGCCGCATGAGCCGCCCGCGTCTAACCCTGATCGTGAACAATGATGTGCCATGCGACCAGCCTGGCACGTCAGCTGACCAAGCGTCTTGGTCAAATCAGTTGGACCCTCATGCGCTGAAGGTGAGCGCGCCTGACCTTTGGTCGGCCTATTTCCACGCGCGGTTTCACAGCCCGCGCGAAGTGGCGCTGTTTTGCGATGTGTCGTTTCAGACCGCGCTCAACTGGTGGGGCGCCGTGACCGCGCCCGCCAGCCATACCGCCTTGCTGATGATCCTCACCGATCCCGGCGCGGCGGCGTTCTTTCAGGATCAATTGGCGAGGGCCGCATGATGGCACAGAATTCCTCACCCCGGATCGAGCGGATCGCCTATCAGATCTGGTGGCTGATCCAGGACAGTGCCGGCGAATGCACCCTGCAAGATATGGCGGAGTTTACCGGCGCTTCGATGCGCACCTGCACCCAGATCTGCCGCCATCGCGGCTGGGCCGGGGCCTATCGCAAGATGGCGCAGAGATCCGCGGCAGAGAGTGGCCCGCGGATGATCGAGGCGCTGGATGGTGAGCTGTCCGCTCTGTTCGGGGAGGCCGCGTGATGTTGAATGCAGCAGGTTTGCAGCCGATCTCGACCGATGATCTGCCGGAATATCCGCTGGGGGCAGAGGACCGGCTCGACAGCCATTACTTCATGGCCTGGGAACGGCGGCGCTGGCTCAATTCGGACATGCGCCTCAAGGGCACGCCGGAGTGTCGAGCGCTCTATTTCGATCTGATCAATGTCTCTTACGACCAGACGCCGGTCGGCACGGTGCCGCAGGATCTGGAGACGCTGGCCAAGCTGTTGCTGGTCGATCCCGGGCACTTTCGGGCGTTGTGCAAGCTGGACTATGGGCCGCTGCACAAATGGACGCCGTGCATCTGCGAGAGCGGCGAGGTGCGGCTGATGCACCCGATGGTGTTGCGCACGCTGACGGAGGCGCTGTCACGCAAGGAGGACAACCGCGCCAAGCATGAGGCGGCCAATGCGGCCAAGCGCTTGCAGCGCTTGCGCTCCACCGTGGCGGGCTATCACGCGGAGCTCGCCAAGAATGACGCCGCCATCCGCTGGATGGATGAATGGCTTGTCCAGGAGGGCTGCGAATACCGCAACGCCACCTGGATCGAACGCGCGATGCAGTCCTGGTCGACACATATGTTTGACCTCGGGCAGGCGCGCTCCGGAACTCACCGAACATTGTCCTGACATTGTCCAAGACTGTCCGGCGGACAGTTCAAGACAGTCTCGGACAGTCTCAGACTGTCCTGCACGACAGGGATAGAGACAGAGACATAACAAAACAGAAGGACAGTCGCCGGACACATTGGCGTCGGTGGCTGTGGATAACTCGGATTAGCTGAGAAATGAGGTGCAGAGATGGATGCAAAGGAACAGGCCGCCGGTGAGGCGCGGGTGCAGGAGGCGTTGATCACGCCGCTGGAGGCGCTGGGGCTGGCGCGGCCCTCGACGCTGACCAAGGCTCAGTTTGCGGTGATGTTGGGCGAGCTGCGCCAGAAGCTGGCGTATATGACACCCGCGAGCCTCGCGGTGCTGCGGGATTGGGTTGAGGCGCACCCGGGCGGCAAGGACAAGGATCGGTTTCCGATTGGGCTGAAGATCCTGAACAAGGCGCGCGAGATCCAGCCGCCGGAGAGCGGGCCATCGCCGCTGATGCTCAAGGTATTCGGGCATGCGCTGGGGCAGGAGGCGCTGACCGGAGGCTGGGCGCCCGAGCTGCTGCGCTATCTGCGTGGGGCGCGGGAATGGCCGGGTCGCTACACCATCACCCAGATCCGCAATGAGGCCGATGAGGCGGTGCGCCGGATGGCGGATATCGAAATGCGGGCAGGGCGCGGGGATCGCCTGTCGGCCGAGGATGCACGCTTTCGGGTGCGGCGGGCGGAGGCTCTGCAGCAATGTCGTGAGATCGCAGGCCAGGCGCAGCGGGGTGCAGCAGCATGAGCGAGCATGTTGTGATCGTGGCGCCCGATGGCGTGGCGGATCTGACCCCGATGGCAAAGTTTATGGCGGCGCGCCAACTGCGATTGCAGGTGGAAGAGGAACGCATCCAGGCGGTGAAAGAGCAGGGCTATGTGCCAGAGGTCTGCGGCGATGCCATCCCCGAGGCGCCGGCCCGGGGAGCAATCCGCGTGTTCCAACCGATGAGCCTTTTTCCCGATGGTGAGAACGACTGGAAAGCCTGCCCCTCTGGCTACCGTGGTCGGTCGGCCATGCAGCGGGCGGATGTATTCGACGTGATGACGGCCAAGGCGATCAGCAATGGCAAGCCCGCGCCCTTCACCCGCGCGCAGGTGGCCGCAGGGCGGAATTATCGGGATCTGGTCGAACGCCACGCCTGCGCCGGAGTGCGCTGCTCCTCTGTTGAGGCCATCCGCAGCGGCGGCGGTGGTGGCAGTGGCAGCTTCATCGATGCGGTGCTGCGGGATCGCGAAGAAATCGAGCGCATCCAAAGGCGCATCGGCACGGGTACCGCAATCGCCGTACGCAAGATCCGCCCGTCCAAACGCGGTTCGCGCGTGAACATCACGGATCAGCGACTGGTGGATATGGTGTGCCTGGAGGACAAGCCGATCAGCGCGGTGCTGCGGGCGCATGGGTGGAGTGTCCGGGGGCAGACGTCAGGCGTGCTGCGGCAGGCTTTGGCAGAGGCGTTGGGGCGGATGGTTTGATGAGGGCTGAAATCAGCCCAACCACGACATTCATGCAAGGCGCAGCGAAGGGGCTGCTGCGAGCGCGAGAGCTTTCCCGAAAGCCGCCATTCAGCAGACGGTGGCGGCCCTAGCAGATGCTGCGCTCAGCTCAGATGTCAGCGAAGCGCAGGAAGCGGAGTTGCAAAGTCCTTGCTTCAAACAACACAACATGGTGGGCTTTCCACCTATGCGGCGATGAGCTCAACATTGTTTTCTAACCCTATGGGCTACTTTCATGCAAAAAAACACATTCTTATACGAGGTATCCCAGGAACTTGCGCGCTTCGACGCCAAACTCTTGGGTTTGTTTAGATGTCCGGTATGTCTTCGAGACCTGCCGGTTGGCAACTTTGGAAGCTCCGACGCAGACAATGCGATCAACGAAGAGCACATAATACCGGATTCAGTCGGCGGAAAACAAACGACCTTTCTGTGCAAAAGGTGCAACAGCACATTCGGGCACAAGCAGACAAAATGGCTCGTCGAGTGGATTGAGCTAAACGAGGGAGGCACGCCATTTCCGATAGACCCGAAAAAACAGAAGGCTAGGATTAGTGCCAACGGCCGCAAATTGAATGGCTCAATGCGTCTCGGTGAGAATGGAGCGTTTGAATTTTACTCGGACCGAGAACGTTCCAACCCAGTAGATTTCGATGCGCACTGGAGCGAACCAAAACCCTCGGAAATCAAGATTGAATTTTCGATGCCAGTCTTTTCTAACGAGGAATCTTTGCGGGTGGGCTATCTCACTGCCGCGTATGGTCTTTGGTTCAAGAATTTCGGGTATTCCTTTATCCTTCAGTCAAGCTTGAACACTGTCAGAAGGCAGATTCTGGACCCAGGCAAAAACATTATGGATTGGAACTTTCTCATTGAAATCCCAGCTCGAGAAATCAGAGAGCCGAGCATCGGGCTTATGAGATTTGATGAAGATTATTTTCCGATTGCTGTAATCTACGATCACATTGTGCTGCTGCCCTCAGCGCAGAAACTACACCCTCCAAGCATGTCTGCCGAAAAAATATCCAAGAAGCTGATGTCTTTGGGTGACGAAATTGCCCCACGTTTTCAGCATCGGTGCGTGGGACCAGCCGTTATGATTTGTGACGGTCAAGTTATCATTCAGCCAGATATGATTGCCAATGCGACCATCCCCCCTCAGCACATTTGGGTCGATGGCTGGCCATAGGCGCAGCCCAAATTGGACATTCACTTAAGGCGAGGCGAGCAATATTCTGCAGGAGCAAAAGGTCGCGCTTGGTTTCCCGGCAGCGGACATTCAGGTTGGTCCCGTTACATCCGGCGATGCTGCGCCCCGCTTCGGGGCAGCAATGCGCAGAAAGCCGACATTTTAGAATTGCAAAGCTGAATTTTCAGGAAACAGATCGATAATTTAACCAGATTTGCGAGAAGTGTGAACTACGGCGGTCCAAGCGTGTCTTGACTGGCTTGTCCGGACAGAACCCGAGTGCATAGGTTTCCGTACAGAAATCATTTGAAATCACTTTAGTGTAATTGATCACGGCATAACAAGACATCCCTTCGGTAGAACAACTGCTGAACAGGCTACAAAAATGTTCCCCACAGATGGGCCGACCAATGAAGTTGCGCCCCAAGTGAAGAACGATCACGTACTGACGGAAATTCAATTGAGCTTCATTAGTAAGCATCTACGGCAGTTGTGCGGCCTGACAATCATCTGAGTAAGGAACTGAAACCGCTCGTTCGGCGCGAGCGTCTATCCAGATTTGTTGTGATTTAAATCTGAATCCAGGAATCGTAAGTCCCGAAATCGCAAAACTACTCAAGTCTGGGGCGGTAGCATCAACCTCGAAACAAATAATAGTTTGGTTGATCGGCGCTCGACCTTTGTAGGAGAATGGACCGTTAGTTAATGAAGCAGCTTCGATGCGACTATCGTAGTCTAAAGGGTTGTTACCTAGGCTGTCTGCAAGCTTCATTCTACAACCGAACCGCACGCCTGGGTACAGGACCGTGGGGCAAGACAGCTTGGCCCATGCCGTAAGATTAGTTCCCGAGTTGACACGTGGAATTATATGCGTAAAGGCAGACGCAGACTTGATGATTTTTGCGGATTGGCCACCTGAACTTACATTTCTTTCTTGTTTGACCAAAACATTGATAGCAGCGTCATCAAAGTACGGTGGGAAATCTTTGTTGGGTGCTTTCAATTCGTCGTAATCGAAAAAGCAGTCCATTGATGCTATTGGCTTGAGGCTTAAGCTAGTCCCGGCGATGACATCTACACTCAAACCCTTACAAGGTAAAATTTCAAACGATGCGTTGATAGGGCGTACAATGAAATGTCCTGCGATTTCCATTGCTGCGTAAGCAAGCTCCTTTGGGTTTGAAGCAGCTTCAGCAACAACACGAATATCTATCTGTAGAGACAAGTTGGGATTTACATAAGAGTTGCCGGTTGAATGGTTCGGCCCAGTTGATGCCAGTTTATAATACTGCTGGCGGTTGATGGTTGATAGTCTTTCGCCAACTATAATCACCGTTTCTCCAATTGAACGACCTTGAATGCAAATGTATGCAGTTGGTTGTGACAACAGAACGACATTTTCAATTATCAAGTTTTGAGCCTTCTCACCATGTCTTGTTTCACAGCCAATTTGCGGGGTAGCAGGGCGAGAAAAATATGGTGCAAGCTTAGAATCCGTCTTGAACAACAAAGAGAGTTGGTTCGACCGGTGAGTTGGCCGAAAGCTGTCGACCATAACACTTGAGACGATTCCAGGTGACTTGTTTTCAAGTCGCCAGTCGATCCCGATCTGTGCACCTTCTGGTGTTTCGTTCCACACTGGGATATAAAGCACTTCGTCAACACCAATTGTGTATGAGGTTTGCTTGCTGCGAATCGCAGTAAAGTCACGAGACTGGCGCCAGATCGGTCGAAGGAGGTTTTGCTCCAACACAGCTACTGATCCGGAGGTGACAAAGTCGTCCCAACGAATTGGGGATTCGTCCGCAATAGATGCAGAAGCAAATGAGAGTATAAAAATAGCTTGTGCTATGTAACTATGTAGACCCATTCGTTGTTCCTCTAAAAATTTGCTGCTATGGTAAAAACCACACACACTCAGCGTCAAGTTGTTTCGATCTCAGAGTACCTTACATGCTTTGTTTGCGAGAGTAGTGCTTAGCCAGAAGTGCCTCTGTATTGCCTGACATTAACGCTCGTCTCGAAGCCACAGACCAGGCGCAGCAAGCGCAGTGGGAAGCCCGGACGCAGCGTTCTATTTCGCGTCTGGTTTCCCAGACAGGACCGGATAAGTCATTTTTTGGTTTAGCCCGAGCCTTCCTGTCGATAGCCCAAAAAGAAGTCGCGGACATGCAAGCATTGGATCCCGACTTCCAGAATGAAGGCTTCGCAGGGTTCTGTCGCGATTTGCATAAGCGGTGCCTGAAAGTCGTCTGGTTTCAGCTCGACGCTTCTAAGCGTCAGACGTCCGCTTTGCGGGAGCTGCACAGCAGCAATTGGCTCCAACTTGAGTGGCAGGCATTGGCCGCCTGCTGGGCTTTGCAAAGTCCGCTTCCTGCGCATTCCAGCCCCCCCATGCCCCCTTGACGCCAAAGTCACCGGCATGCCAGTAAATATGCATCATCACTGATTGCGCCCACGGGAAACCGGCGGGCGCTTTTGCGTTCCGGGGGTATGGTATGACGGCGCGGAGCGCGTATCACCATTTGTACAACCTGTCGGCGTGGCGGCGTCGGCTGCGGCCTGAGCATCTGGCGCGGGAGCCGCTGTGCCGGGCGTGTCTACGGCGAGGGATCGTCAATGACGGCACCCTGACCGCGTCGGGATCTCGACAGGGGAACCCAAAGCGCTGCCGCCTGGTGGTGGATCATGTGATCCCGCATCGGGGCGATCCGGCGCTGTTTCTGGATCCGGGCAATCTGCAGACGCTGTGCCCGGATGATCACGATCAGAACAAACAACGGCTGGAGGCGCGCGGGTACTCACAAGAGCGCGGCGCGGATGGCTGGCCGGTGGATCCGCAGCATCCCGCCAACCGCTGATGCAGTGGCCCGTCCACCCCGGGGGGAGGGGCCGAAGGAATTCCGGAAGCACTGGCAACCGGAGGGGGAGCCTTTTTCTGCGCGAAGTGGAAATTGAATAGAAAAAGCCACATGAACAAGGAGGTGATCGGGATATGCGAGGGCGCAGACCGGCAGAGGAAAAAGTTGTGGCCCTCGCGGAAGAGGGGGCGCCGCTTCACAATCTGGAAGAGCGGGCGCGGCTGCGCCTGGAGGAGATCCGGCCCGAGGGGCTGACCGGTGAGCTGCGCTGGACCTTTGACCGGCTGGCGCTGCCGCTGTGTCACCCGACCGTGGATCGGTTGAAGCCCAGCAATGTGATGATGTTCAAACAGCTCTGCAAAGCGGTGCTGCGGTTTGAACGTCTGGAGCTGGAACTGGAAGAGACCGGCGAGACCTATGAGAGCGAGACGCGCAACGGGGTGCAGATCAAGGCGCGGCCCGAGGTGGCGCAGCTCAATGAGACCTTCCGCCAGATCCGCGGGTTGGCCAATGACTTTGGCATGACGCCGGCGGCGGAGCGGGGGCTGTCGGGGGCAGGGCAGATGGGGTTCAGCTTTGCCGATCCCGATGGGCCCGAGAGCTATCTGACGTGAGCGCATCCTCTGACCGGGTCTCGGCCAGCGAGGATCCGGTGACAGCCTGGGCGCAAGCGGTCGAGGCCGGCGAGGTTGTGGCCGGGCCCTATGTGCGGGCAGCAGCGGCGCGGCATCTGCGCGATCTGGTGGAGGGGCCCAAACGCGGGCTCAAATGGGATCTGGCGGCGGCGCTGCGGGCGATCCGGTTTTTTCCGCAGGTGCTGCGGCTCAATGGGGGGCAGTTCGAGGGGCGGCCCTTTGAGCTGCACCCAAGCCAGGCGTTCCGGATCGGCTCGCTCTTTGGCTGGAAACAGTACAGCGCCCAGCACGGGGCGTGGCTCCGGCGGTTCACGCGGTTTTACGATGAGGAAGGCAAGGGCAACGGCAAATCGCCGATGCTGGGCGGCATTGGCCTTTACATGATGGTGGCCGATGGCGAGCCACGGGCGGAGATCTATGCGGCGGCGGCCAAGAAGGACCAGGCCGGGATCCTGTTCCAGGATGCGGTGGCGATGGTGGATCAGTCGCCGGTGCTGAAGCGGAAAGTGCAGCAGCAAGGGGAAAACCCGGTCTGGCAGATGACCTATCGCGGGCGCGGGGGTGACAAGCGCAAGTTCAAACCGCTCTCGGCCGAGAAAGCCCAATCCGGCCCGCGTCCACATTGCGCGCTCACCGATGAGGTGCATGAGCATCCCAACCGGGATGTGATCGATATGCTGGAACGGGGCTTCAAGTTCCGCAAACAGCCGCTCCTGTGCATGGCGACCAACTCCGGCACCGACAAAAAATCGATCTGCTGGGAAGAGCACCAGCATGGCGTCAATGTGGTCACCGGCGCGGTCGAGGATGACAGCACATTTGCCTTCATCTGTTCGCTGGATGAGGGCGATGATTGGGAGAATGATCCCAGCTGCTGGATCAAGGTGAACCCGCTTTTGGGGGTCACCATCGATGAGGAATATCTCACCAAGGTGGTGAACCAGGCCAGGATGATGCCAGGCAAGCGCAACGGCATTGCGCGGCTGCATTTTTGCCAGTGGACGCAATCGGTGACGGCGGCGATCCGGCGCGAGGCCTGGGTGGCCTGCCATGGCGCGGTGGATCCCGAAGAGCTGACCGCGCAGGGCTATCCCTGTTTTGGCGGGCTGGATCTGAGCCAGGTGCGCGACTTCTCGGCGCTGACCCTCACATGGGTGCTGGATGCCACCAAGGATGCGGAGCGTCTGGTCTCAAAGACCTGGTTCTGGACGCCGGAGGGCACGCTGATGGAGCGGGCGGCGCGCGATCAGGCGCCCTATGATCTCTGGGTACGGCAGGGGTTTATCGAGGCAGTGCCGGGAGATCGGCTCAAATACCCCTGGCTTGCCGACGCGCTGGCGGATCTGACCTCCCGCTATCAGCCGGAGGTGATCGCCTGCGATCAGTATGGCTTGGAGCGGCTCAAGGACAGTCTGACGGAAAAAGGCCTGGTGCTGCCCACCGAGGTGCATCCGCAAGGCTTCCAGAAGCGGGTGCTGGAGAAGGTGCCGGATCCGACCAATCCGGGGCAGGAGGTGGAGATCTATCTGTGGATGCCGGATTCCATCAACAAGCTGGAAAACGCCATCTACGACGGCCGCCAGACCGTGGCGCAGAACCCGCTCCTGGACAGTATGGCGGCCTCGGTCACTTACGCGGAGAACCGCACCGGCCATCGGATGTTTGACAAGGAAAAGGCCCATGGCCGCATCGACGGCATGGTCTCGCTGGCGATGTCGGCGGGGATTGCGCTGTGCCGCGAGCGGGCGGGCAAGGAACACTCGCCCTGGGGCGATGAGGACTACTCTCTGGAGGATATGCTGTGGGATTGATGGGGTGGCGCCGGCGCGCGGCGGCCGAAGGCGCAGGCCTGCCGGAACAGCGCGCCGAGCTGGTGGACAGTGGCGAGGCGGCGATTGCCCAGGTGCTCTCGGGCGAGGTCGGCGAAGGCGTGACCATGCGCGAGGCGCTGTCGCTGCCCGGGGTCTGGGCGGCGATCAACTTCCTGTCGGCGGCCATGGCCGGTCTGCCCATCGAGGTCTTTGAGACCACGAGTGATGAGGGCGGCGACAGGAAGCTCAAGGGCGGCGTGGTGGATGTGCTGGGCGCGGCGGTGAATGACAGCACCACGTCGTTTAGCTGGCGCGAGACCTTCTTTGCCGAGGTCTTTGGCCCCGGGCGCGCCTATACCTACATCGAGCGCAACGCGCAGGGCCGGGTGATCAACCTCTTTCCGATGGAGTATCACCGCACCACAGTGCGCAAGGATCAGGGGCGGCTGTTTTATGACTACCGCGAGCCCTCCGGGCGGGTGAAGACCTACCCGGGCCGCGATGTGATCGACATCGCCTTTTTGCTGAAGCCCGATCATGTGGGCAGCCACAATCCGGTGATGACCTGCGCCAGCGCCATCCGCCAGGGGCTCAATGCCAATCGCTATGCGCTGACGGTCTTTGGCAAAAACGGCGTGCCGCCCTATGTGCTGACGGGGCCGTTCCAGGCCGCCAGGGAAATGATGCGCTCGGCGGCGGATCTGATGCGGGTGACGCGGCGGGCGGCGGATGAGGGCAAGCCGGTGCTGCCGCTGCCGGCGGGGCATGAGCTGAAGCGGCTCGGCGATGATCCGGAGAAGATGCAGCTCACCCCGGTGCAGGTCTTTGCGGTAGGCCAAGTGGCGCGGATCTATCAGCTGCCACCGGTGTTCCTGCAGGAGCTGAGCAAAGGCAATTACAACAATATCGAGCATCAGGATCTTCACCTGGTCAAACACACGCTGCGGCGCTGGGTGAAGAAGTTCGAGCAGGAGCTGACGCTGAAGATCTTCGGGCGCGGCTCCAAACGCTATGTCAAACTGAACCTCGACGGCATCATGCGCGGCGACTTCAAGACCCGGATCGAGGCGATTGTCAAAGCGATCCAGAACGGGCTGATGACCCCCAATGAGGGCCGCGCGCTGGAAAACCGCGCGCCACTGCCCGGGGGCGATGTGCTGCTGGTGCAGGGCGCCACCGTGCCCATTGAGCTGGCGGGCAAGGCCTTTGCCAAAGGCGCGGCTGCGCCAGAGCCAGATGACGATGCCGCGCCCGAGGCGGACGCCGGCGACACGGACACCAACACAAACTGACGGAGGCTTGGATGAGCGATCCAACACGCGAGGTGCGCTATTGCGCCGTCGCGCCCATAGAGCTGCGTGAGGACAGCGGCCAGCCACTGCGGGTGCTTGGCTATGCGGCGGTCTTTGGCGAGCGCACCGCCATCGGCCCGCTCGATAAATGGGGCTGGGAAGAGGTGGTGGAGGCCGGAGCCTTCAGCGCCGCGCTGGACCGGCGCGATGATGTGACTTTCCTGATCGACCACGAGGGGCTGCCGCTGGCGCGCACCAGCTCCGGCACGCTGAGGCTGTCGCAGGATCAGCGGGGTCTGCGGGTGGAGACGGAGCTGGATCCGCAGGACCCGGATGTGCAGCGGATCCTGCCCAAGATGCGGCGCGGCGATCTCTCCAAGATGAGCTTTGCCTTTATCGCCGAGAAAGAGACCTGGGATGAGAGCGGCGCGCATCCGCTGCGCAGCATCGGGTCGGTGCGGCTCTTTGATGTCTCGATTGTCACCGACCCTGCTTACCAGGGCACAGAGATTGGCCTTCGCTCCAAAGCGGCGGCCCTTGGCGGCGGCGCGCAGCGCTATCGCCGCAAGATGCAGATGCGCGGGCGTCTGTCGGGGCTGCGCTGACCGGCGCTTTGTCCTGCCCTTTTCCATGCCGCGCCCTGGGCAAGCGCACCCCCCCACATTCAATGAGGATATCATGAGCAAGATCAAAGAGCTGCGCGAGAAGGCGCAAACCGTTCTGACCGAGGCCACCAGCCTGCGCGACGGGATCACCGACAAGACGCCGGAGGAAGAGGCGCGCGCCGCCAATGACAAGTTCGACGCGATGATGGATCAATATGACGCCCTGGTGAACGAGGCGGATCGCGAAGAGCGGGCCCTGAAGGCGCAGCGCGAGGCCGAGGCGCGCAAGGAACAGCAGGAGCGCGAAGAACGCGAGAGCCGCCGTCCGGGCCAGGAAGAGACCCGCCATCAGCCCGATGGGGATGTGAGCGAGGAATACCGCGAGGCCTTCCGGCTTTACCTCGCCACCGGGGCGGATCTGTCGGAGCTGGACCGGGACGTGCGCGCGGCGCTGCGCCGGGGCTACCGCGAGGACCGGGCGCAGAACGCCGGCACCGGGGCGCAGGGCGGCTTTCTGGTGCCCACCACGCTGGCGGGCTTTATCAATGTGGCCGCGGCCGCCCATGGCCCGATGATGGACGGGCAGATCGCCACGGAGATCAACCTCGCCAATGGCGCGCCGTTTGACCTGCCGACGGTGGATGACACCGACCAGGAGGCCAATCCGCACAGCGAGGGCGACGAGGGCGTGGATGATGACAGCGGCGACATTGCACTCGGCAAGACCACATTGCTGGCCTATGCGCTCGCCACGCCCTGGATCAAATGGTCCTTTGAGCTGGCGCAGGATTCCGCCTTTGGCTTTGAGCCGCTTCTGGGCAAGCTGATCGGCGAGCGGATCGGGCGCAAGGGCAATACCTGGCTCACCACCGGCAGCGGCAATAATGAGCCCCTGGGGTTTGTGACCGGCGCCCCGGTGGGCCATGTGGCCACCGCCACAGATGCCATCACCTTTGATGAGATCTTTGACCTGGAGCATTCGGTGGACCCGGCCTATCGCGGCGGGCCCAAGGTGCGCTACCAGATGCATGATCAGTCGGTGAAGGCGCTGCGCAAGCTCAAGGATGGCAATGGCCGCTATCTGTGGTCCGATGGCGATGTCACCAAGGGCGTGCCGGCGACGCTCAACGGGCGGCCTGTGTCGTTTAACCAGGCGATGGCGCAGATCGGCGCCGGCACCAAACCCATCGCTTACGGTGACTTCTCGGAATATTACGTGCGCAAGGTGGGCAATCCGCTCCTCGGCGTGGCGCGCGAGAAGTTCTTTCCCAACCTCGCCATCATGGGGGTGCATCGCATCGATGGGGCCCCGGCGCAGAGCAAGGCCATCAAGGTCCTGCAGATGAAAGCGGCCTGAGCCATGGCGATGGAGCGTCTTACCCCACCGGCGGAGGCGCCGGTGGATCTCGCCCAACTGCGCGCGCATCTGCGGCTGGAAGAGGGCGAAGAGGATGGCCACCTGCAGCATTGTCTGGAGGTGGCGGTGGCGCAGTTTGACGGCGACGATGGCGAACTGGGCCTCGCACTGGTGCATCAGGTCTGGCAGCAGAGCTTTCCTCATGTGCCCGGGGCGGGTGGATCGGTGGAGCTGATGCTGGGGCCGGTGGCCTCGGTGGA
>NZ_JAKRFD010000003.1 GCF_022348185.1 Epibacterium sp. Ofav1-8 | reverse complement strand
TACCCTTGTCCCAGACATCCGGTGCGATCCAGGTCTGCGCGCCTTCGGTCCACAAGTTCAGGTGGAAGCGGCGAAAGTTCGGCATCTTCCCCGCAATTGCCAGCGCGGATCGCAGCGTGGACTGCATGGCCTCGATCTTCTTACTCACGCCAAGGTTCGGGTTGCCCATCGCCCAGGCAACCGGGTCAGAAGGGTCGCAATCCGGGGCTGGCTCCGCCACATACCCGAAAAAACTGTCGTCGGTGACCTTGCCGCGCAGGACGCTTTCCGCATACCCCCGGATCTCGCCGCAGAGCGAATTGCGATCTTGGCCCGCAGTGGTAATCACCCAGTCAATCGGCTGATCCCGCGCAATCATACTCTCGACGATGGTGTCGGCCAGCTCGCGATCCGTCCAGCGATGCATTTCGTCCCGCGCCAGGAAGGACGGGTTGATCCCGTCCGAACTGTCGCCGTCACGGCTCAAACACGCAATAGAGCCATCCGTGCGCGGCGTTTCAATCGACGTGCGCCAAACCTTCATGAACTGGCCGAGGAAAGGTGAGCGCTTGATCATGCGCTTCATTTCCTTGAACAGCAGCCCTGCCTGATCCTTTGTCGTCGCCGCGCAATACCCCTGCGGCGCGGCCTCCCCGTCAAAGAGTTGCGTGTATAGCATCGGCACGCCGGTGTCGGTGGTCTTGCCGTTCTTCTTGCCCACCTGATGATAGGTGGACCGGAACCGCCGCAACCCGGTCTCGCGATGTTTCCAGCCGAACACCGACCCATGCCGAAACTCTTGCCACGGCTCCAGAACCAAGGGCTTGCCCCCCATCGGGCCGGTAGTGTGCTGCAGCATTCCGGCCCAGCGGATGATCCGGCTTGCGGCCTCGCAATCAAAGTACAGCCCGCGATCCGCGCCGGTTTCCAGATCCAGAAGGTGACGCTCGCACGCCATGCGGACCATATCACCGGCGACGATGTCCCCCTCTACAACCCGGACAGCATAGCGCGAGACCGGGTGGTCAATCGGTTCCATTGAGCTGCTTCATAACCTCATCGAAGAGATCGCCCTGCGATCCGGCGCCGAGGCGTGCCTCATCAACAGGAGAAAGGCCAAACAATGCCGCATCCCGCCGCATCGTGGCAGCCGACGCTTCCTGAAGTTTCAGCGCCGGATGGTGCCGTTTCTGGTTGCCGTTGCGCCCTTTACCCGTGTCATAGAACTGACCTTCCATCGCCACGGTGTTGGTCGAGGTGATGAAGTTCGCCACCGCCACGCAGTAGCTGGAGAACTGATATTTGAAGAGCAGCTCCATCCGCTCTTTCTTGACCAGTTCCGGCACCAGCTCATCCCAGACATCGCGGGCGATTTCGTCCATCCAATCCGGTGCAGCCGGAACCTCTTTCGGCATATCCCCCTTCATGGGAATGACATTTTCAAGATTTGGCTTGCGCCCCTTCATGTACCCCCCTTTCAAAGTGGGTTTTTTTCCTCAATTTCCCGCGCACGAAAACAAAGGTATCCCCGCCGGTTTCGGCATTACCGCGCTTGATTTTCAGACACCCCCCGGTCACCCTTGGAAGACCTCGCGCGCAGTCTTGCGACTGTGGCACCGGTGGCAGAGGGCCTGCCAGTTGGAGCGAACCCAGAACAGTTTCGGATCACCCTTGTGCGGGATGATGTGATCGACGTCGGTAGCGGCCTCGATCACGCCCAATTCGCCGCAGTCAACGCACAGCGGATGCTGCCGCAGGTAAGCGATACGCGCCGCCTTCCACTTGGGATCGGCATAGAGAACACGCGCGGCAATCGCCGCCTCAGAGGTCTGTGCCTTCGCACGTCGTACCTTCAGCTTTTCCTGACGATCCGCCTCATGTTGTTCGCAATGCGACAGCCCAGGCAAAGCGAACTCCTCGCAACCTGACGCCGCGCAGATCTTCAACCGCGCCACGGGATAAGCCCCTCGATTTCTGGAATGTACAACAAAAGAGCGCCCGTCGGTTTCCCGCGAGCGCTCATAGCCTAGAGGAGAAGCATGCTTTGAAACGACCTACTCTCTATGGCTTGCTTCGAGATGCCAATAGAAGCCGTCTACACTCACCTGCCTTTTTGGAGTCTACGATTCCAACGAAAACAGGGTCTCCCCAGTTTTCTTCGTCGCCAATTTCCGCCCCAACCGCTGTAATAAACGAAGACGCTCGCTTGAGATTATCATGAGTTACATCACCTTCGAAGAAACTCTTCAAACCAGATAGATAACTCGGGTCCTTTAAGCCGAAAATATTCACCTCAATGCTAGCGTTACTAGTTTGATTTTTGAAATCTACTGCGTTTGCAACACCATCCAAGGAGAGTGAAATACCCGCTTCCGCGAACCTACTTTTCACTGTGACCGTTGCCCCGATCCCGTAGATTAGATAACCCGATGAAATGTCGTCCGATGAACAAGGCATATGAATGCTTCGCATCGCTTGATAATTGAGTGTGTACTCACCTGTACTGGTACGAACACCGCCAATATTTCTCAACAACCCAAAGTTCATAGCCTGGTCACTAATCACGACTTCAGAGTGAAGATGGCTCAGCAAAGACTGCTTCCTGTCGCTGGACAGCTGGTTCCATGCTACTCTTTTCACCTCACCATCCGTAACCTCGTTCACGGCAAGCAATGCTGTGCCATTACCCTTAGTGAAAAAGTCTGGCTTCATCTCAAGCTGTTGTTGGGTCGCTGGATCAGGTCTCGGGCGGGGTTTGGGTTTAAACCAATTGAATATCCCCTTCCTCCTACGCTCTTCACTCATCAATTGAAGTTCCGGCGTATCAAGCCCCATTGATGTGTCGATATTTGAAGAATATTGCGGCGCGCTTTGTTCAACAAATTTGTAGAACCCAGATGGGACAACAAGCTGGTACGAAGGCTCGGCGAGCACTTGGGCCGGTGACAGAAACACTAACAAAGTGGAATAAAAAAAGGCCTTAAGCTTCATGTAACCTCCAACGGATTGACTAATCTCCACAATGAGTGGCGTGTGTCTTGGAATTTTGATCGAAGAATCTTTCCAATTTTAGGTTGGCACAACCACCATCACAAACCAAGTTTCGAATCATCCAGTTTACGTTTGACTGATCGCAACATGCAGTAAGTCCAAACGAAACGCGCCCGAAGCAGGATCTCTGCTTCGGGCGCACGTTGGGTGACTGCAATATGTCAATTGGGCTAGGATTTCGTCAAGCGGTTTTCTTCCATGGAGCGCTTGAAGGCATAGCGTTCGTCACCACATGAGAGGTTAAGTGGCTGATTTGAAGCGCTGATTTGATTTCCAACAAGGCCGACCACCATTGCAAATATCCTCGCCGCATCGCTGCGATCTCGCGCGCAGTTGGGCGAATGTCGATTGGACAATAAAGCACCGGCTCCATTGCGATACTCCCGTTCCGCTTGCGCCGGGCCTGATGTGGCCAGCCCATTGCCCCGAGTTGCGCGGCATCTGATGTGCGCGCCCGCGTTCCGTGCCGATTGGTCGTGGTGGCAACGGGACTCACTCTCAGTTCAGCCCGCCATTCAGGCACCCGGCCAGCGCGCGCAAGTTCTGCAATCCAGATCGCCATGCGCCGACCACCGCAGCTCTCGGGCAGGACTGCCAAGGTCGAGGCCACAATATCAGCGTCATGATGGGATGGTGATGTGCCACCACCCTGAACCCGACAGCCGAGCCGTGCCTGCTCCATTAGTATGTATTCCATACCGACACCAGGCTTTGCTCCAGTCTCGCGCTCGATCTCGTCGAAGTCTATGCCAACCTTCTCACGCTGGAACGCCCACTCGATAAGCTGACGCACCGAAACAGCGCGCTTGGTCGCGGCTTCATGGGCACTGTTGCGAATTGCGACCGTCAACGCTCACCTACCTCTGCGACCAGAGCCGCAATCCGCTGGCATTTGTCCTGCGCTTGTCGCCGTGCCTTTCGGAAATTCCATTCCGCCTCCGTCAAGGTGCCGCCACGGGCGACATGTTCATCTTGGCGGACGATCTGGCGGCGGGCATCTTCGGCCCGGGAGCGGATTTGCTTCAGATCATATTCGCGCGGCCAAATGCGGGATTTGCGCAAATGCCCCAGAAGCTCCGGGGCCCAGCCTTCCGCGAGCGCGGACTGCCCCAGGCCATCAGAGAACACGGCTCGAAACAGTGGTGATGCATCATCCGGTGGCGGCTGGATCGCAGCGGCCCACTGCAGGATTTTCGCCGCGATGGGAAACTGATCCTGATTTTTCCCGGCTGGCATGCTCGCGGCCTGTTCTGCCAACGCCTGCAAGTTGAGATCGCTCATATAGGCAAGCTTGCTGCACAGATCCGCGATCATCGCCTCAAACTGCGCGACCGTTAGCTTGGTCGGCTTGGCCAGCCCCAACCGCACCAATGGTTCGACCAGCAACCGCCTTACCCGCGCCTCACCGGCGGCCTGTTCCTTTGCATCCATTTCTGCACCTCATTTCTCAGCTAATCCGAGTTATCCACAGCCATCGACGCCAATGTGTCCGGCGACTGTCCTTCTGTTTTGTTATGTCTCTGTCTCTATCCCTGTCGTGCAGGACAGTCCGAGACTGTCCGAGACTGTCTTGAACTGTCCGCCGGACAGTCTTGGACAGTGTCAGGACAATGTTCGGTGAGTTCCGGAGCGCGCCTGCCCGAGGTCAAACATATGCGTTGACCAGGACTGCATCGCGCGTTCGATCCAGGTGGCGTTGCGGTATTCGCAGCCCTCCTGGACAAGCCATTCATCCATCCAGCGGATGGCGGCGTCATTCTTGGCGAGCTCCGCGTGGTAGCCCGCCACGGTGGAGCGCAAGCGCTGCAAGCGTTTAGCGGCATTGGCCGCCTCATGCTTGGCGCGGTTGTCCTCCTTGCGTGACAGCGCCTCGGTGAGGGTGCGCAGCACCATCGGGTGCATCAACCGCACCTCGCCTCCCTCGCAGATACAGGGTGTCCATTTGTGCAGCGGGCCATAGTCCAGCTTACACAGCGCCCGAAAGTGTCCCGGATCGACCAGCAGCAACTTGGCCAGCGTCTCCAGATCCTGCGGCACCGTGCCGACTGGCGTCTGATCGTAAGAGATATTGATCAGATCAAAATAGAGCGCCCGGCACTCCGGCGTACCCTTGAGCCGCATGTCTGAATTGAGCCAGCGCCGCCGTTCCCAGGCCATGAAGTAATGGCTGTCGAGCCGATCCTCGGACCCCAGCGGATATTCCGGCAGATCATCGGTCGAGACCACACGAATAGATCGCTCTTCCATCATGGCGTCCGCCTCCGGGCGCTCAAACCCCACGGGGCAGTATCAACGCGAGGGATCATCGTGACACCTCCTGCGGCAGATCCTCAGGATCGCAAGCAATATTGTTCAAAGGAGATTTTGATGACCGAAGAACAGATTGCAGCGCTTGAACTGCGCCTGGAACTACTCGAAGCGCAGAGTGACGAATACAAGACTGCCCTGAGCGCCCTGCGTCCAATCGTGTCCAAATGCCTCGCTCCGCAAGATCGTCAAAAACTTCTGCAGGCAGTGACGCAGTCAAAATCGCCGCCTCAAGTGCAGATTTGGCGCTTTGTTCTGGGGGAGGTAGAGTCCCTGCATCAGGGTCATCTGGATCTGCGCAAATAGTAGCCAACAGATGAGCGCCGACCCCTTGTTCGGCTTGGTATTCATGATGAAAGCGCACGCAAATTTCCGCGATCCATTCGAAGATCGGCGCGAGCTCGGCGGGTCGAGGTGGTGCACTCCTGTTCATGCCGCCACCCCGAACAGGCTGGTTAGCTCGTCATCCAGTGCTTCGATCATTTGGGGGCCGTTATCCGGTGCATCGCTACACGCGACTTTACGATAGCGCCCGCTCCAGCCGCGATACCGGCACACCTGAGAACAGGTCTGCATCGAGGCGCCAGTGAATTTGGCCATCTCCCGCAGGGTGCATTCCCCGGCGGTATCCTCAATCAGCCACCAGATCTGAAACGCAATCCGCTCGATCCGAGGCGAGAAACCCTGAGCCATCAGAACTTCTCCTTCGCACTGGTATTGTGACGAGCAGAGAAGTCCCTCAGAATTTCAGCCAATTCGGCATATGCTTTTCGAAGGATTTCATTTTGGACACGAATACTTTCAGTGATGCTATTGAGCTCGCAGGCGCGGGCCTCAAAGCAACGGACACCCTCGTCACCATCGCGGGACGGATCAAAGGACTTTTCCAATCGTCGCAACCGGGTAGCGATGAAGAGATGAAAACGCTCTTGGCCGAACTGACGCTGCAGGTAGCTGACGCGAAGCTGGCGAATGCGGAGTTGAAGATCAAACTCACGCAGATGCTGGAGGCGCACTGCATCGAGCAACAATCCCGTGCCCAGCTTGACAACTACCGTATGAAGAAAACTGGAATTGGCGGCATTGCTTACGCGCCGAAGAACCTTCCAGATGATGATCCGGAGTTTCACTTCATTTGTCCGAACTGCTACGAAGACGGGAAGAAGGCATTTCTTCAAGTCAAAAGCCGGCATCTTTTTTGCGCGCGCTGTACGACCGAAGTCCCGTACGAACCCCATCGCGGCATTTCCATCGTTTAAGGTTGCCATCACGCAGCCCTCGCCAATTGATCCTGAAAGAACGTCGCCGCGCCGGGATCGGTCAAGATCATCAGCAAGGCGGTATGGCTGGCGGGCGCAGTGACCGCGCCCCACCAGTTGAGCGCGGTCTGAAACGACACATCGCAGAACAGCGCCACCTCGCGCGGGCTGTGGAACCGCGCGTGGAAATAGGCCGACCAAAGGTCAGGCGCGCTGACCTTCAGCGCATAAGGGTCCAACTGATTTGACCAAGACGCTTGGTCAGCTGACGTGCCAGGCTGGTCGCATGGCAGATCATTGTTCACGATCAGGGTTAGACGCGGGCGGCTCATGCGGCTGCGTCCTTACCCGTATCGGGCAAACTGTTTCGCACCCAGTTTTGAGCCTTCACAGAGCCATTGGTTGCATTCTCAATCCGAACGGCCAACGCAAGTCCGGGAAGAGAGTGACCACTGGAAAGTCTCGAAATCACCCCTTGAGTGACACCGACCCTCGCGGCGAACTCTGATTGGGTAACCCCGGCTTTAGATAGGTATTCAGAGAGGTTCATCATGCGGACAATATTCCGGAGCGGAATATTCTCGTCAAGAATAATTATTCCTGAGGGTGTTTTGCCTCATCGGCTCTCTAGTGGGATATTCGCAGCATGAGTGCGACCAAAAGACTTCGACAGCTGAAGGGCTGGAACCAAAGCACCCTCGCAAAGGCTGCAGGGTTAGAGCAATCGACTATTTCCAAGATTGAAAGAGGCTGGGATGGTGCGACCATACGCAGCATGAAACTCATCGCTCAGGCGCTTGAAGTCCCGCTCTACCAACTATTCTCAGAAGAGCAGGACAGCTCAGAGCTCAAACTTATTGAGGTGTTTCGCGATCTTCCTGAGGATCGGCAACAGGGCTGGCTGGACATGGCGCAATCGGTACTAGACCGGAATCAAACAAAGCCTGAATAAACTCGCTCAATTGATCTGGGGTCATGCTACCTAGCGCGAGCCTGAATTTCTCTTCTTTCATAGTACTACCTCGACCCTCCCACCTGGGCGGCATGACTCCTCGTGTTCGATTTGCATTGTCAAACTCGCACCGTTCACAGTGTCGAGATCACACTCCAGCGCTTGCTCGCAATGCCATTTAGTCCTGTCAGGACTATTTATTCTTGACAGACATATTCTCTACAGGAATATTATCCTACATCAACCGATGGAGGATTGAATGCAAGACAAACTGGAAACCGTACTGCGGGACGCGCAGAAGATCGCAGGCTCACCCGAAGACCACCTCGACAGCCCGCATCTCTTCACAACAGCCTGGGCAACTCTGAAGGCCGCGCGCGGCCAGGGCTTTGACCCGGCGCGCCTGCGGGCAGCACATCTGGTCGAGCGCCCGGCGCCGACGCCAGAGCCGACCGAGCAGGTTCTCGACCGCGTCGGCCAGAAGGTCCGCCGTGTTATGGCAGATCGCCAGATCACCCCGCACGGCCCCCATGCGGCGTAAGGCAAGGCGCACCCGCAATGACAAACCCTATCTCGCACGCTTCCGCACCCATGGCGGACGCACCCCGAGGGCCCCGCCCCTCCGAGACCACTGAACACATGCGGCGCGTTGGAGGATTGCGCGCCGTCGACTGTCCCGAGGTTTCGCACCGCCCCTGCGGTGCGGATCAGGCGCGGGCGGATCAATCCTCCAAGTTGCCCACCGCCCGCGCATCATTCACTGAGATCAATACGCTCGCGCTCTATGCCGCGACGGAGACGCTCAAGGCGACCCCGATGCATCAGAGGTCTGAACAATTCTCAGACCTCGGCGGTCGCGTTGCTGCGCCCATGTCAGAAGCGTGGACCCACGATGAAGCGCTCTGGCTGGTCGATCTGATGGGCATTCAATGCGACGGCACATCCCGCCAAAGCGCCCTGAGCAACTGGATCAAGACCGCCACCGCGCGCTTGCCTCGCCGCGCCAGCGATAGCCGCCCGGATTGCCCCTACAATGGGCAATTGCCTGCACCGACTTTGGTGCAAGGTGGCCTCAATGGCTAAAGCACTGCGCCGCGCGGTTGCCGCATAGAGCGGCGCCTAGATCGCCGCCCAATGCAAGACACTGAAGCGAGAGAGATTTTATGCCCTTTCAGCAGCTATTCGTAAAGGAAGCTGACATAGCCAAAATGCTGGGCCATGACGTCAAATGGCTGCGCTCGAACAGTGAAACACTCGAACGTCAGTACGGCTTTCCCAAGATTGATCCCGCGATAGGCATGCGCCACCGCGAGGCCGTTGAGGAATGGGCGCGAGAACGCAACGCTAGATCTGCAAAAGCGCGCTCCGGGCGGTTGACGGAAACCAACCACACGGAGAACCACGATGCGTTTTAGAAACTCGCTCTGGGACGACAGCGAACCGGATTATGCCCCGTTCCTGAAGTACCTGAAAGACCGGGACAGCTACCTATGGCGTCCCAGCAAGAAGTATCTCGAAGCTGGATACAGCATCAAAACATATAAACTCGGCGGATCAAAAGGCGACGGGCTTGACCTGGAGCGCGCCGCTCACTGCCGCGCCCTCACTCGCGAGATGCTTGAATGGTTTGACGGCGAAGCGAAAGGCCGCAAGGCAGGCACATGGGGGTGGCTGATTGGCCGTTACCTGTCAGACGAGTTCAGTTCCTTCCATGACGTCTTGCCCCAAACACAGGACAAGTATCGGCAGATGCTGGGATATATCGAGCAGGCAATTGGCAATGTGCTGATCGAGGAGACTGACTATGAGCGGATCATGCGGTGGAAGAAAGCCATGCATGACAAGGGGCGCTCCACCCACTACGTCAAGAAATGGTTCACTCACTGGCGCTTGATCGTCTCCCACGGGATCAAGATCGGTGTAGATCACTGCGCCAAGGTGAAAGCGATCCGCGAGGAGGTGCGCATCCAGAACCCCGCCCGCCGATCACGTTACGCCACCCGCGAGCAGATCGAGGCCATTGTGGCCGAGGCCGACCGCATGGGCCGCCCCCATCTCGCGCTTGCCATTTTGATGCGGTTCGAGTTCATCCTGCGCGGTGTCGACGTGCACGGGCAATGGGTCAAGGCCGACAACAGGCAGGGCGGCATTCGCGACGGCGGGCAGATTTGGGTCGACGGCGTGACGTGGGATATGTTCGATCAGGACGTCACGTCGTTCACCAAGGTGATCAGCAAGACCCGCAAGAGCTTGACCGAACCGTACACCTTCAGCCTGAAGCACACCCCCGAGATCCGGAAGCGCCTGCTTTTGATCCCGCAGGATCAGCGTACCGGCCCGGTAATCACCATGCCAAACGGCAAGCCACCCAAGAATGGCGTCCTATCCCGCGGATTCAAGGAGGCCCTGCGCGCGGTAAATAAGGCACGTGTCGAAGCTGACCTAGATCCCTTCCCTGACGACCTGCAGATCCGTGACACCCGGTCTGGCGGCATCACCGAAGCGAAGTCTCTGGTGGACCCCACGACCCTGCAGCACGCGGCCCAGCACACTCAAGGCACCACCACCGCAATCTACACCCGTGACCGGTCTGGAGCCGCAAACAACGTGATTCAGGTACGCTCCAAAAGGGGGTGAAAACAGAACGAGTAACAACTCGAGTAACAGACGAGTAACGACCGTTTTTCGAGGCAGATCTTTAAGTGGAAAAAATCTATTATCTTCAGATTGGTACGGGCGGCGGGACTCGAACCCGCACGGCTAAAGCCTGGGGATTTTAAGTCCCCTGTGTCTACCATTCCACCACGCCCGCGCGGCTGGACCTTCGGCGTCAAGCTCTACCGTTGCGTGCGGGCGGGTTCAATCGGAATTTCAGGGGTTTGCGATCCAGTCGCAGTCCAGTCCCAGCGCTAAAGCTCGACCGCATCGTCCTCCAGCGGCCCCCCCGGGCCCAGAAGATGTCGTTCGGGAAGCCACGGGTTGAGGTCCAGCGCCTTTTGCAGCGCAACTCTGGCCTCGTCGACACGGGACAATCCCAGAAGCGACAGCGCCCGACCGCTCAGCGCCGCAACATGCTGTGGCGACAACGCCAGGGCACGGTTCAGATCCTTCAGGGCGGCGGCAAAATCGCGGCGCAGATAATGTACAAAGGCGCGTTGATTGTAGCCCTCAGCATAATCCGGACAGTACGCGATCAAGCGATCAAAATCCGACAACGCCCCGAGTAAGTCATAGGCGGAGCGCCGAGTCATGCCGCGATCCAGGATCTCTTGCGCGCGGGCGTCCGGCGCATCCGCCCAGTATTCCCACAGTTGATTGCCGATCCGTTGCGCCTCACCTTCACTCTCGGCCGCCTGCACATCCGCCAGCAACGCCGAAATCGCGGCCGCATGATCCGGTGCCTCGGGACAGCCCTGCGCGGCCACACCAGACGGAACGGCAAGACCAACAGCAGCGGAGAACACGAAACGCAAAAACATAACTATCATGGTGGCACATATTCCGCCGCGGACAAGTTCACATTTGCGCGTGCTACATCGGCCCGAGGCCCGCGTCGTCCTTCACCGCCTGCATCGACATATAGGTCGAGGTGGAGGAAACATGCGGCAAGGAGGAGATCTTTTCGCCCAGCACCGCGCGGAAATCCGACATCGAACGGCAGCGGACTTTCAGCAGATAGTCAAAATGCGAGGCCAGCATATGCACTTCTTCGATCTCTGCCACCTGCACCACCGCGGTGTTGAAAGACGCCAGCGCCGCCTCTCGCGTATCGGTCAGTTTCACCTCGACAAAGGCGACGTGGTCGAGCCCGAGGCGGATCGGATCGATCATCGCGCGATAGCCCTGGATGATGCCTTCGGCCTCCAGCCGTTTCAGCCGCGCCTGGGTGGGCGACTTCGACAGGCCGATGGCCCGGGCAAGATCGGACACGGAACTGCGGCCATTGTGGCTCAGCTCACGCAGAATCGCCTGGTCGAAGCGATCCAGACCGGGGAAGCGCGATTGCATCAAAAACCCTCCGCAAATAAGCGCATTTGTCCTGTACTATCGCGACAATCGGGACAAATGACCAGTAAGAACGCGATACAAGGGTCAAAATCTCTGACGAGGGGGATCAGACATGACACGTGACACTCTTTTGCGCGACCGGATCGATGCCGGCACCTATGCGGATCAGGCTCAGATGCGCGATGCGCTGGTGGCGCAGGCCGCGCTTTCGGAGGCGGATCGCACGGCCATCTGTGCCTCCGCCACCCAGCTGGTGACGGACATCCGCGGCCATTCCTCGCCCGGGCTGATGGAGGTCTTCCTGGCCGAATACGGCCTGTCGACTGACGAAGGCATTGCGCTGATGTGTCTGGCCGAGGCGCTGCTGCGGGTGCCGGATGCGGACACCATCGACGCTCTTATCGAAGACAAGATCGCGCCCTCCGACTGGGGCAAGCACATGGGCAAATCGACCTCCTCGCTGGTCAATGCCTCCACCTGGGCCCTGATGCTGACCGGCAAGGTATTGGACGAGGAAAAAAGCCCCGTCGGTGCCCTGCGCGGTGCCATCAAACGTCTGGGTGAGCCGGTGATCCGCACCGCCGTGGGCCGCGCAATGCGGGAAATGGGCCGCCAGTTCGTGCTGGGTGAGACCATCGAGAGCGCCATGAAACGCGCCTCCAACATGGAAGCCAAGGGCTACACCTATTCCTATGACATGCTGGGAGAGGCCGCGCGCACCGAGGCGGATGCCTCGCGCTATCACCTTGCCTATTCCCGCGCGATCTCGGCGATTGCCAGCGCCTGCACCAGCAGCGACATCCGCGAAAACCCCGGCATCTCAGTCAAGCTTTCGGCGCTGCACCCGCGCTACGAGATCGCCAAGGAAGCCTCGGTCAAGCAGCAACTGGTGCCGCGCCTCAAGGCCCTGGCATTGCTGGCCAAGGCCGCAAAAATGGGCCTCAACATCGACGCCGAAGAGGCCGACCGCCTGTCGATCTCGCTCGAGGTGATCGAGGAGGTGATCTCCGATCCCGCGCTCCATGGCTGGGACGGCTTTGGCGTGGTGGTGCAGGCCTATGGCCCGCGCACCGGGCTGGCGATCGATGCGCTCTACGAGATGGCGGAGAAATACGACCGCCGCTTTATGGTGCGTCTGGTGAAGGGTGCCTATTGGGACACCGAGATCAAGCGCGCGCAGGTCGAGGGGATGGACGGCTTTCCGGTCTTCACCTCCAAGGCGCTCACGGATGTGTCCTACATCGCCAACGCGCGCAAACTCCTGTCGCGCACGGACCGGATCTATCCACAGTTTGCCACTCACAACGCCCACACCGTCAGCGCCATTCTGCACATGGCAGAGGACGGTCAGGCCTATGAGTTCCAGCGTCTGCATGGCATGGGTGAGACCCTGCACCAGATGGTGATGGACAAGAACAACACCCGCTGCCGCATCTATGCGCCGGTTGGGGCGCACCGCGATCTGCTGGCCTATCTGGTCCGGCGTCTGCTGGAGAACGGCGCCAACTCCTCCTTCGTGAACCAGATCGTCGACGAAGACGTGCCGCCAAGCGATGTCGCCGCAGACCCTTTCCTGCAAGTGGATGATCTGTCGACCGATATTCCCACCGGCCCCAACCTGTTCCAGCCGGAGCGTATCAACTCCAAAGGGTTCGACCTGCGCCACGCGCCAACCCTTGCGGCCATCGACGCGGCGCGCGCGCCCTTCCGCGATGCCACATGGGACGCGGTGCCGCTGATCGCGGGCGAGGCGATGCCGGAAACCCGTGTGGCCGTCACCAATCCCAGCGATCTGAGCGAGATCGGCTCCGTTGCGCAATCGAGCGCCGAGGATGTGGAACTGGCCCTGGCCTCCGCCTCCACCTGGGACGCCCCGGCAGAGGTGCGCGCCGCTGCGCTCAACAAGGCCGCTGACCTCTATGAGGCCAACTATGGCGAGCTGTTTGCCCTGCTCGCGCGCGAGGCTGGCAAAACCCAGATGGACGCGGTGGCAGAGCTGCGCGAGGCGGTGGATTTCCTGCGCTACTATGCCGCCCGCATCCCCGATGCGGCCCCGGCCGGGATCTTCACCTGCATTTCGCCGTGGAACTTCCCGTTGGCGATCTTCACCGGTCAGGTCTCGGCGGCGCTGGCGACCGGCAATGCGGTCCTGGCCAAACCCGCCGATCAGACCCCGCTGGTTGCCTTCCGCGCGGTTGAACTGATGCTTGAAGCCGGCGTGCCGCGCGAGGTGCTGCAATTCCTGCCCGGACGCGGCTCCAAGGTCGGCGCCGCCATCACCGGCGATGCGCGTGTGGGGGGCGTCGCCTTCACCGGCTCCACCGCCACCGCCCTGCGCATCCGCGCCGCCATGGCCGAACACTGCGCCCCCGGCACGCCGCTGATTGCGGAAACCGGTGGCCTCAACGCGATGATCGTGGACTCGACTGCCCTGCCCGAACAGGCCGTTCAGGCGGTGATCGAAAGCGCGTTTCAGTCCGCGGGCCAGCGCTGCTCCGCCCTGCGTTGCCTCTACCTGCAGGAAGACGTGGCCGAGGATGTGCTGACCATGCTCAAAGGTGCGATGGAGGTGCTGGATCTTGGCGATCCCTGGGATCTGTCCATCGACAGCGGCCCGGTGATTGACGAAGGCTCGCGCGCCAAGATCCTGGCCCATATCGACCAGGCCCGCAGCGAAGGTCGGGTGCTGAAGGAGATGCAGGCGCCGCAGGGCGGCACCTTCGTCGGCCCGACGCTGATCCAGATCGACGGCATCAGCGACCTGCAGGAGGAAATCTTTGGCCCGGTGTTGCATGTGGCGACCTTCAAGTCGCGCCAGCTGGACGATGTGATCGACGCCATCAACGCCACCGGCTACGGGCTGACCTTCGGGTTGCAGACGCGCATCGATGACCGGGTGCAGCATGTGTGCGACCGTATCCACGCGGGCAACATCTATGTGAACCGCAACCAGATCGGCGCCATCGTTGGCAGCCAGCCCTTTGGCGGCGAGGGGCTTTCCGGCACCGGCCCCAAGGCGGGTGGTCCCCACTACCTGGCGCGGTTCTGCGCAGCGGATCGCCGCCAGAGCGATCAGAGCTGGGAGCAAACCATGGCCGAGATCCCCGATGAGAGGGGCGAAGCCCGGCATCCGGAGACCACTTCCCTGCCCGGACCCACCGGTGAATCGAACCGGCTGACGGTATCGGCGCGCCCGCCACTGTTGTGCATGGGCCCAGGCAAGGACGCGGTGGCGGAACAGGCCAAACTGGTCGCGGATCTGGGCGGGACCGCGATCAAGGCAAGCGGCCTTGTGGACCTGCACCGCCTGCAACACATTGGCGGCATCTCCGGCGTGGTGTGGTGGGGCGATGACGCCACGGGACGCGAGATCGAGCAAACCCTTGCCAAGCGTGACGGTCCCATCGTGCCGTTGATCCCCGGCGCACCGGATCGCGCCCGCGTGCTGGCAGAGCGTCATGTCTGCGTCGACACGACGGCTGCGGGGGGCAACGCTGCCCTGCTGGGCGGCAACGCCTGAACTGCCCCCTTGCCCGCCGCCCCCAACGAGTGACTGAGCAGAGGTTTTGCGCTGCGCTTTGCGCATCGCGGAGGGGCGGCGGCCGCGCCTGCGGCGCGGCCGCCGCCCGGCCCAACGCATCCGGAGGTGGCTTTGCCGCATCCGGATGGGGCGGGAGCGCCCCCGTCCTGAGTGTTTCAGTCACCCGACAGCTCCGTTTCGGCGCGTCGCGGTCACCTATCGCTTGACCTTCCCCGGCGCAAAGCCCAGCTTCGGCTCATGTTTCCCCTGCGCGACCACAATCCCTCCGGCCGAACCCCTTATGTCGTCTATCTTCTGATGGCCGCCAATATTCTCGGCTATCTCTGGTATTCCACCAGCTTTCCCGGTGATCGTGGGCTGGCGATGTTCTACGGGGCCTTTGCCGCCGTCCCGCGCGAGATCATGTCCGGCGAGGCGCCGCTGACCCTGCTGACCTCCATGTTCATCCACGGCGGAGTGATGCATCTGGCGGGCAACATGCTGTTCCTGTGGATCTTTGGCGACAATATGGAAGACGAGATGGGCCATCTGCCATTCCTGCTCTTCTACCTCGTCTCCGGCGTGGGGGCGACGCTGGCCCATGTCGTTTCGGCCCCCATGTCCCCGGTGCCACTGGTGGGCGCATCCGGCGCGATTGCCGGTGTCATGGGCGGGTATCTGCTGCTGTTCCCAAAGGCGCGGGTGGACATCCTGATCATCCTGATCGTGTTCTTCCGCATCATCCCGGTGCCCGCCTTCGTCATGCTGGGCCTCTGGCTCGGGATGCAGTTCCTTGGCGGCCTCAACGCGGATCCAAATCTCGGCGGTGTGGCCTACTGGGCCCATGCGGGTGGCTTCCTGATCGGCCTCGCGCTCACCCTGCCCCTGTGGCTCAAGCGGGGCGGTCCCCGGTTCTGGACCCGAACCGCCGGCCATCCGCCCCACCCGGAGACCCGCTACAGCGTGACCCGCGTCCCGCGCGTGCCGCGGCACCCTCCGGCGCGCAGACCCGGCCCCTGGGGCAAATGAGCGCCGCGGTTGCCGCGCCATACGACCTCCGTAGGATCCAAGATCACGGTGCGCACACAGGTCTGGCGCCTGCCCTTCCGCAAGAGGCCTCCGCCCGGCGTTGACGGGCACGCCTTTGTACCAGGCCGGTGCAGGACGCAAGACCATCCGCGCAATCTGTGCTATGCTGCCTGAACGACACCGACAAAGCCGAGGCAGCCACAGGCCGGGGACCCCACGCAACGGAGGGAGACCCAGCCTATGATTATGCGTATTTTCCAGGTCGTCACACATCCCGGCAAAGAAGCCGAATTTGCCGAGTTCTTTCACCACACCGCGATCCCGATGATGAAAGCCACCCGCGGGGTCGTCTCCGTCTTTCCCGGCACGGCGCGCCATGACAGCCCGCGGGACTTCAGCCTGGTGATGGTCTGGGAAAGCCTCGACGCGCTCAAGGCGTTTGTCGGCGAGGAGTATGACAGCCCTCACATCGACCCCGCAGAAGCCGACCTGGTGCAGTTTCGCACCATCAAACACTATGAATTTGTCGCCACGTGACAGGATCCCACCGGCGGGTGGCCACAATAGAAAACACCCCGGACCGCAGAGGCAGGCCGGGGCGTATCATGTTTTCGGATCGACCAGGGACGACAGACACCCGGGGCGGATCATCCCGCCCGTCGCGGATCTCAGCCGCGGATCACCTTGGTGAAATTCTCAAAGATCGGCTCGTTCGAACAAATCACCTCACCGCTGTCGAGGATCGTGTTCTCGGGGTCAAGCGCTTCGCAGAGGCCGCCGGCCTCCTTGACGATGATGATGCCCGCAGCCAGATCCCAGCTGTTCAAACGGCGTTCCCAGAACCCCTCGTAGCGCCCGGCAGCCACATAGGCCATGTCGAGCGCCGCCGCGCCCCAGCGCCGCACACCGGCACAGGCGGGCATCAGGCGCGCCAGATCCTGAAGCGTCTCGGGCAGGTCGGCGCGACCGGCAAACGGCAGGCCGGTGGCAAAGATCGACTCGATCATCCGGTGACGTGCAGACACCCGGATGCGGGTCTCGTTCATCCAGGCGCCGGCGCCTTTTTCGGCAAAGAACATCTCGTCCTTGGCGGCATCATAGACCACGCCCGCGACGATCTTGCCCTTGTGTTCAAGCGCGATCGAAATCGCCCAATGCGGCAGGCCGTGCAGAAAGTTGGTGGTGCCATCCAGCGGATCGACAATCCAGCGCCGGGTCGGATCTTCACCGGGGATCTCACCGCCCTCTTCGGCCAGCCAGCCATAGGTCGGACGCGCGCCCATCAGCTCGTCTTTGAGGATCTTCTCGGCGGCGATATCGGCGCGGCTCACAAAATCTCCGGCCCCTTTGGTCGAGACTTGCAGGTTCTCAACCTCGCGGAAATCCTTCACCAGGGAGCGGCCAGCCTTACGGGCGGCCTTGATCATGACGTTGAGATTTGCGCTACCAATCATTGTACGAGGTGTCCTTGCGGGGGGAGATGTCGGTCAAAGGCTGCCCATACACGTCCCGCGCCCAAATGCCAAGGGCGAAACCGGCCTGCGCGGGTGTTCGGGTAAACTGTGGGGATGCAGGCGGGCGCAGGGCCAACGACGCGGCGCACTTATTCGGGCGGTGGATTGGTCACATACGATGTGACACGCCATGTGACCTGCCCGCGCGCTGCCCCGTCCCGCCCAGCGTGCCGCGCCGAGTGACACTGAACGGTTTCCGATCCTGACGGATCGGACCAACGCGGGCCGAGCCTTGCGGCCCGGCCCGCGAGGACACCGCAGACACACGAGACCGCCCCAGACTCAAACGTCGATAAAGGCGCCCGCGCCGCGCCAGCGGCGCGCGGCCCAAGGGGGTAAGGGGTCTGACAAAGCCAGGGCCTGCGACCCGCGCGGGAGCCCGCCGCCCGCTGCAAGCGCATGATCGGGTCGATGCAAAACCTTGCCGCCCCGACAGAACGCCCCCTTGCCAGCTATCATCTTGCCAGCACACCACAAAGTCCCGTTACCGCTGTTGCAGCTTGCGCGCCTCCACGCGCGCCAGGCGGATCAGGTCCTGCATATAGGGCTTGCCCTCATCCTCGCTGCGGATCGCCGCATAGAGCCTGCGGGTGATCCCCTGTGACGTCAGCGGCCGGGTCACATAATCGGAGGAGTATTTCACCTCCCGCACCACCCAGTCGGGCAGCACGGATACACCGCGATTCGACGCCACCAGCAGCAGGATCACGGCGGTCAGCTCCACCTTGCGGATGCTGGCCGGCTCCACCCCCGCGGGGATCAGCAGCTGGCTGAACACATCCAGACGGGTGCGCTCCACCGGATAGGTGATCAGCACCTGGCCCCGGAAATCCTCCGCCTCGATATGGGATTTCGCCGCCAGCGGATGCTGCGCCGAGGCGACGAAGACGGGGTTGTAATCAAACAGTTCGATAAAGGTGATCCCCGTCATTTCCTCCGGATCGGAGGACACCACCAGATCCACCTCTTCGCGCATCAGCGCGGGCATCGCCTCGAACGCAAGCCCCGGGCGGATGTCCACATCCACATCGCCCCAGCTCTTGCGGAACCCTTCCAGCACCGGAAACAGCCACTCGAAACAGGCGTGACACTCGATCGCGATATGCAGCCGCCCCGCCTCTCCATCGCGAAGCGCGGTGAACTCTGCCTGGGCCGCCTCCACCTGCGGCAGGATCTGCTCTGCCAGACGCAGCAGACGCATGCCCGCCGCCGACAGCTTCATCGGCTTGGATCGGCGCTGGAACAACTCCACCCCCGCCTGCTCTTCCAACCCCTTGATCTGGTGACTGAGCGCACTCTGAGTGATGTTGAGCTGATCGGCAGCCCGCGCCAGACCGCCTGCCTCGTGGATCGCCTTGATGGTGCGAAGATGCCGGAACTCGATGTGCATCCTACGATGGGCCTCATGTTGTTCTTGAGAAATATGAATTTGATTCATTGATAGCCCTCATGTGACAAGGGGTCAAATACGGTGCGACCGTTTCGGCAACGAATGCGACACCTGACACCACATATGGGGCACATCGCGGCCCAAACGCCCTGCGCACAGCGCTCCGAGGAGACCAAGACAGTGACACAATCCAACACCACCCCCGAGATTTCCTTCGAGTTCTTTCCGCCCAAGAATCTGGAAGCCTCCTTTCGCCTTTGGGATACGGTTCAATCCCTGGCGCCGCTGGCGCCGCGCTTTGTCTCCGTCACCTACGGGGCCGGTGGCACCACCCGCGAATTGACCCGCGACGCGGTGACCACGCTGCACAAGAATTCCGGCCTCAAGGTCGCGGCGCATCTGACCTGCGTCTCGGCGACCCGGGCCGAGACCCTGGCCATCGCGGATCAATATGCCGAAGCCGGGATCACCGACATCGTGGCGCTGCGGGGCGACCCGCCCAAGGATCAGGGCCGGTTTGCCCCGACGCCGGAGGGCTTTGCCTCCTCCGTGGAGCTGATCGAGGCGCTGGCCGCCAAGGGCAGCTTTAACCTGCGGGTGGGCGCCTATCCCGAAAGCCACCCGGAGGCCGCCAGTCAGCAGGCCAATGTCGACTGGCTGAAACGCAAGCTGGACGCGGGTGCCGATGAGGCGCTGACCCAGTTCTTCTTCGAGGCGGAGAGCTTCTTCCGTTTTCGCGACACCTGCGCCAAGGCGGGGATCGACACGGATCGCATCACCCCCGGCATTCTGCCGATCGAGAACTGGTCCGGTGTGCGCCGCTTTGCCGAGGCCTGCGGCACCCATGTGCCGGACTGGCTGGATGCGGCCTTTGAAAAGGCCCAGCGCGATGATCGCTGCGATCTGCTGGCGACCGCCCTGTGCACCGAACTCTGCACGGAGTTGCTGGACGGCGGCGTGAAGAAGCTGCATTTCTATACACTCAACCGGCCGGAACTGACCCGCGATGTCTGTCATGCGCTGGGGGTGACATCGAAAGTCCGCCTCCAGAACGTCGCCTAACCCCGGCTGCGAAACGCAGACAGTATCCACGAGGCCCGGACATGGCCCCACCAGAACAGGCGTCCCGCGCCATCGTGATCGAGGCGGGGCTGCGGCCCGAGCACCGGGCCCTCGCCGCCGAGGACTATTGGCAGGCCTTTGCGCGCAAGCTGCGCTATCCGCTGGGGCCGAAGCACAAGGCCATCGCCTTTTTCGACCGGGTGATCCAGCCGGACCATGCGATCAGTGCGCTGTCGCCCAATGGTGACTTTCTCGGCGCGGCCGGTTTCAAATCCCCCGCCGGCAGTTTCATCGGCGGCAGCTTCCGGGATCTGGCGGGGGTCTACGGGACGCTCGGTGCAGCCTGGCGCGGCGGGCTTGTCAGCTGCCTGGAACGCGACTGCGAGGCAGGCACCCTGCTGATGGACGGGATTTTTGTCGCGCCGGAGGCCCGGGGCTGCGGGGTTGGTACTGCCTTGCTGCACGCGATCCTGCGCCACGCGGAGGCGACCGGACTGACGCGGGTCCGGCTGGATGTGATCGACACCAACCCGCGTGCCCGGGCGCTGTATGAACGCGAGGGGTTTATTGCGCAGCGAGAACAGGCGCTTGACCTTCTTGCGCCGGTCTTTGGCTTTTCCAGCGCCACCGAAATGGTCAGGGCGCTGCCCCGATAGCATGACGCCCCGGGCACAACCGCCTGTCCCGCAGCGCTAATGCGGGCGGTGGCGCATGAACAGGCTCAGCAGGTTGGCAGAGCGGCGCCCCCGGTCCGCGCCATGCACGCTGGGATGGATCCTCTCGCTCGGGTCCTGCCCCACCTTGCGGCGGCTGCGCATGAGAAAGATCTTGCCCCAGCCCGACCAGGTGCCCACCGAGGGCGCATCCGGATCCACCGGAAAGCGCATGCGCCAGTCGCGCGGCAGCGGCAGACCGCACATCTCCGCCCGTTCCAGCATCCAGACCAGAGATATATTGGCCAGCGGGCGGGCCTCTTCGAACCCTCCCAGCTGGCCACCAACATCGCCATGCGCGCCCCGGAACCAGACCTGTTCCAGCTGCCCGGTATAGTCCGGTGTGCTCTCCCACAGGACCGGCGTGTAGACCTCTCGGGTCTCATCCAGGGCCAGAGCCTGGAACCCCGCCTTCACATGCGAGCCCAGACGGTGGTCATGAAACGCATGGCGCACCTCGGCCCAGCGCCACAGGATCGGCAACCGCAGGCCCAGCGCCTTGACCGTATCCCAGACGCCGACCATCTCCACATCGACCGCGTCGTGGCAATGCGCCCGCATGAAGGCGGAGCGCACCTCGCTGCCGCTGCCCAGCTGGTAATGACGATAGGCGGTGCGAATGTGGCGCACGGTGGCGTGTTCGGTCTTCAGCAGGCCGACCGCCCCCAGCATGCCCGCCAGCGAGCGCACCGCATAGGCGCCGCGGGAATAGCCGATCAGAAAGATCTTGTCCCCGGGGCGATAGCGCGAGGCCAGATAGCCATAGGCGCGGCGGATCTTGCGGTTGATGCCGCGCCCCACCATGACATCGGCGGTCTTGTTCCAGCCGGTCCATTGCACCCCGGCCTCGTAGTAGACCGACACCTGCGGTCCCATTTCCTTGCACAGACGGTAGGCGGTGCCGGCGTGGGTTTCCTGTCCGGGCTCCAGCGTCGACATGGTGCCGTCGAGGATGATGACATGACACAGCGGGCCGCGGGTCGCGGTTTCCGAGGATTGTGCGGACAGCAGGCGCGGCCGCCCGAACAATCCCAGAACTGATTTACTCAGCCGCTTGAGGAACATCCCTGATCAACTCCCATAGTTTGACCGGCGTGAACGGCATGTCCACCTGCCGGATGCCCTGATCCCAGAGCGCATCCTGAACCGCATTGGCCACCGCTGCCAGCGCGCCGACGGTGCCGGCCTCGCCACAGCCCTTCATGCCCATCGGGTTCTGGGTCGAGGGCACGGGTTCGGACGTAAAGCCGACCCAAGGCATATCCTCGGCCCGGGGCATGGCGTAGTCCATGAACGTTGCCGTGAGCAATTGGCCATCGGCGTCATAGACCACATGTTCGAGCATCGCCTGCCCGAGCCCCTGCGCGACCCCGCCATGAACCTGACCTTCGGCAAGCATCGGGTTGATCAGATTACCAAAGTCATCGACCACCGTATAGCGGTCCACCCGCGATTGTCCGGTCGCTGTGTCAATCACGACCTCCGCGAGGTGGGCCCCATTGGGGAAAGACCGCCCCGGCAAAGACGCCTCCGCCTGATGGCGCAGCAGATCCGTGCGGCCCCTGTCGCGCGCAAGATCCGCCGCCTCCAGCACAGTCGGCGTGAGGTTCGACCCCGGTGCGCGGAAGGTCTCACCGTCAAAGTCGACAGCACCCTCGTCGACGCCCATTTCTTCGGCCAGGAAGGGGGTGAAGGCCGCGACCATCTTGTCGACCGTGGCCAGGGTTGCATTGGCCTGCGTGGTGACGGAGCGAGAGCCGCCGGTGCCGCCGCCCTTGGCAATGCGGTCACTGTCGCCCTGGATGACCTTGATCGCGCTGACGGGGATGCCGGTCTGGTCCGCAAGGAACGAGGCAAAGACAGTCTCGTGCCCTTGTCCGTTGCTTTGCGTGCCCACGTAGATGTTCACCCGGCCGTCCTCCAGAAATTCGACGTCTGCGGTTTCTGAAGGATCGCCCAAAATACTTTCGATATAGTAACACAGGCCCGCGCCCCGGTAACGTCCCTCTGCCGAATCCGCCGCGCGACGCGCCTCGAACCCGGCCAGATCGGCCTGCTGCACCAGCCGGTCCAGCACCAGATTGAAGTCGCCCACGTCATAGGTTTCATCGGTGACGGTCTTGTAAGGGAACTTTTGCGGGGCGATGAAATTCCTGCGCCGCAGCTCCAGCGGATCAACACCAAGATCCCGCGCCGCCCGGTCCATCACCCGCTCCAGCACATAGATCGCCTCGGGCCGCCCGGCGCCGCGATAGGCATCCACCTGCGTGGTGTTGGTATAGATGCCGTCGACCTCCAGCCAGGCGGTCTGAATGTCGTAAACCCCGGCCAGAACACGGGAAAACAGCTGCGTCTGGATCGGCTGACCAAAGTGGGAATTGTAGGCGCCAAGGTTGCACCGCGTGTGCACACGATAGGCGGTGATCTTGAGATCTTCGTCAAAGGCCAACTCCGCCAGCGAGGTCAGGTCCCGGCCGCCATTGTCGCTCAGCATCGCCTCGGTGCGGTCCGACATCCAGCCGACCGGACGCTCCAGCACCCGCGCCGCATGGGCGACGGCAAAATACTCCGGATAGGGCATCGCCTTCATGCCAAAGCCGCCGCCGACATCCGGCGTCACCACTTGGACGTCAGCCTCAGAGAGGTGCAGCTTCTTTGCAAGCTGCTCCTTCATGCCCCAGACCCCCTGACCGCCAAAGTGGAACTGCAACCGGCCCTCCGCCCAGGTTGCATGACAGCCACGTGGCTCCATCGCGTTCACGATGATCCGGTTGTCTGCCACCTGCAGGCGGACGGTATGAGCGGCCGCGTCAAACGCCGCCGCCGTCGCCGCCTTGTCGCCCAGCCCCCAGTTGAAGGCCCGGTTGTCCGGCGCCTCGGGATGGATCTGCGGCCCTCCCACGGCGAGGTCCAGCTTCACGTCAAGATCGTCATAGTCCAACGCGATCATCTCGGCGGCATCGCGCGCTTGATCCAGGGTGTCGGCGATGACAACCGCCACAGGCTCGCCCACATAGCGCAGGCGGGTGCCGGCCAGCACCGGACGTTCGGGCGCGGCCCCCTTGCTGCCGTCGATGTTCTTGATCACGGTTCCGTCAAGACGGGCCTCGATCCCGGCCTCCACCAGATCCGCCTGGGTCAGAACCAGATGCACCCCGTCGGCCGCGCGGGCGTCCTCGACGTCGAGCGTGGTGATCTCGCCATGCGCCACCGGGCTGCGAAACACATAGGCCCGCAGCGCCCCTTGCGGCATTGTATCCTCGATATAACGCCCCTGCCCGGTCAACAGACGCTGATCCTCGACCCGCGCAAGGGGTTGGCTCTTCCCGAATTTCTCGACGCGTTGGTTCATCAGATGGTTTCCTCTGCCTGCGCTTAGCTCAGGCGGAGCCTAATGCGCCCGACAGGCTTGTCCAGTGATCCCGGACCATGGCGCGGAGAAAATTCTCACCGCCCCCGTGAACCGCCCCTGTGACACGCCCGGGCCGCGCGCCGCGCCCTGCCCCTGTGATCGGCCCCTGTGATCGGCCCCTGTGATCGGCCCCTGTCAGAGGGATTGCGCTGCGCGATGCGCATCGCGGTGGCGCGGGCGCCGTGCCCACAGGGCACGGCGCCCGCTCGGCCCAACGCTTTGCGAGGTCCCGCAGGGGCATCGCCAAAGGGGCGGGAGCTCCCCCTTCCCCGGCGCGCCCGGCCTTGCGCACCGTCAGGGGCTTTGACAGAGGCCACGACAGGCTCCGGGGCCCATCACCTCGCCGTTCCGGCTTTGCCGCTGGGCGCGCCCTATCGCCCTCGCTCCCGCCGCTAAATCCAGCGTTTTTCCACAAAAAAATCCCGGACCTCGTGTACCCGGTCAGGTTCGCGGGGTGCGCGTCAGACCTGACCGGGCACGGAAGCCGGGACTTGAAAGAAGGGGGACGCGGTGGGGTGGTGGGTGAGGTGGGGTGCGTCCCTTGCAGACCTTTATTTCAAATAAGACTTAATAGCGGGTTATCATCCCCGGCCCGCTCCGCACGATCCGCGAATTTTCCACGCCGGTTCGGCACTTCCCCTTTGTGGCCGCATTCGGTATTGGAGGAGCAAATGCGGGTCTCAACCCGCCACCTGAGATCAAGAGACGCGACGGACGGGGCATCTGACATGGCACTGGAAAAGACCTTCAACGCAGCCGAGGCGGAGAGCCGCCTGTTTGACGCCTGGGAAAAGGCAGGCTGCTTCACCGCGGGCGCAAATGCCAAGCCCGGCGCCTCCACCTACTGCGTCATGATCCCGCCCCCGAACGTCACCGGCGTCCTGCACATGGGCCATGCCTTCAACAACACGTTGCAGGACATCCTGATCCGCTGGAAGCGCATGCAGGGGTTCGACACCCTCTGGCAGCCCGGCACCGACCACGCCGGCATCGCCACCCAGATGGTGGTGGAGCGCAAGCTGGCGGAAACCCAGCAGCCCTCGCGCACCGAGCTTGGCCGCGAGAAGTTCTTGGAGAAAGTCTGGGAATGGAAAGAACAGTCCGGCGGCACCATCATCAACCAGCTCAAACGCCTCGGTGCGTCCTGTGACTATGGTCGCACCGCCTTCACCATGGCGGGTGCGGCAGGCGACACCCGCACCGGGCATGAGAACTCGCCGAACTTCCACGATGCCGTCATCAAGGTCTTTGTGGAGATGTACAACAAGGGCCTGATCTACCGCGGCAAGCGGCTGGTCAACTGGGACCCGCATTTCGAGACCGCGATTTCCGACCTTGAGGTCGAGAATATCGAGGTCGCCGGCCACATGTGGCATTTTAAGTACCCGCTGGCGGGCGGGGAGACCTACACCTACGTCGAGAAGGACGAGGACGGCAACGTCACGCTTGAGGAAGAGCGTGATTACATTTCCATCGCCACCACCCGGCCCGAAACCATGCTGGGCGACGGCGCGGTTGCGGTGCATCCTTCGGACGAGCGTTACGCGCCCATTGTGGGCAAGCTGGTGGAAATCCCAGTCGGCCCCAAGGAACACCGCCGCCTGATCCCGATCATCACCGATGAGTATCCGGACAAGGACTTTGGCTCGGGCGCGGTGAAGATCACCGGCGCGCATGACTTCAACGACTATCAGGTCGCCAAGCGCGGCGGTATTCCCATGTATCGCCTGATGGACATGAAGGGCGCGATGCGCGCCGATGGTGCCCCCTATGCCGAGGACGCCGCCAAGGCGCAGGCCTATGCCAAGGGCGCTGCCTTCACCGAGAATGAGGTGGATGCCATCAACCTGGTGCCCGATCACCTGCGCGGACTGGATCGGTTCGAGGCGCGCAAGCTGGTGGTACAGGAAATCACCGACGAGGGCCTCGCCGTCATGCAGACCATGACCTCAAAGGTGAAGGATGAGGACGGTAACGAGACCGAGGTCACGCAAACTGTCCCTCTGGTCGAGAACAAGCCGATCATGCAGCCCTTTGGCGACCGCTCCAAGGTGGTGATCGAGCCGATGCTGACGGACCAGTGGTTCGTCGACGCCGAAAAGGTCGTCGGCCCGGCGCTGGATGCCGTGCGCAATGGCGATGTGAAGATCCTGCCGGAGTCGGGCGAGAAGACCTATTTCCACTGGCTGGAAAACATCGAACCCTGGTGCATCTCGCGTCAGCTCTGGTGGGGTCACCAGATCCCGGTCTGGTACGTCCCGGGTGAGGACGACTGGTATCCGATCTGTGCCGCCACCGAAGCCGAAGCGCTTGAAAAAGCCCGCCTGCAATCCGCCGAGGGCACCGAGTTCCGCATTGTTGCAGATCAGCAGGAAGCGGTCGAAATCCTCGCCGAGCAGCGCAAGCTGATGGATGTGCGCACCGAAGGCACCATCCGGAGCTTTGAGGGACCGATGCAGGTGCCGATGTTCCGCGACCCCGACGTGCTGGACACCTGGTTCTCCTCAGGCCTTTGGCCGATCGGCACGCTGGGCTGGCCGGAATGGACCGAGGAGACGTCCAAGTATTTCCCGACCTCGACGCTGGTCACCGGTCAGGACATCCTGTTCTTCTGGGTTGCCCGGATGATGATGATGCAGCTGGCGGTTCTGGACGAAGACCTGCCCGTGCAGGAACGCATCCCGTTTGACACCGTCTACCTGCATGGCCTCGTGCGCGACGCCAAGGGCAAGAAGATGTCGAAATCCACCGGCAATGTGGTCGACCCGCTGGAGATCATCGAAGAATACGGCGCCGACGCGCTGCGCTTTACCAATGCCGCGATGGCGAGCCTTGGCGGCGTGCTGAAACTGGATATGCAGCGCATCGCGGGCTATCGTAACTTCGGCACCAAGCTGTGGAACGCCGTGCGCTTTGCCGAGATGAACGAGGTCTTTGCCGACACCGTGCCGCAGCTGACCGTCGACCAGCTCGCCCCCAAGGCCGCCGTCAACGCCTGGATCATCGGCGAAACCGCCTGCGTCCGCGAGACGGTGGACGAGGCCATGGAGGGCTTCCGCTTCAACGACGCGGCACAGGCGCTTTACGGCTTTGTCTGGGGCAAGGTCTGCGACTGGTATGTGGAGCTGTCAAAGCCGCTGCTGCAAGGCGATGATGCCGAGGCACAGGCCGAAACCCGCGCCACCATGCGCTGGGTGATGGATCAATGCATGATCCTGCTGCACCCGATCATGCCCTTCATCACCGAGGAACTCTGGGGCGCCACCGGCAGCCGCGACACCATGCTGGTGCATGCAGACTGGCCGACCTACACCGCCACCGATCTGGTGAAGCCCGCAGCGGATGCCGAGATGAACTGGGTGATCTCGGTCATTGAGAACACCCGCTCTGCCCGCGCCCAGATGCATGTGCCCGCCGGGCTTTATGTGGATATGCTGGTCACCGATATCGACGCCGCCGGTCAGGCCGCCTGGGACGCCAACGAGACGCTGATCAAACGCCTTGCGCGGATCGAAAGCCTGAGCAAGGTCGAAACCGCGCCCAAGGGCTGCGTGTCGATCTCTGCCCCCGGGGCGTCCTTCCTGCTGCCGCTGGCCGACATCATCGACATCGACGGCGAAAAGGCGCGGCTGGAAAAGTCCCTCGGCAAGCTCGCAAAGGAGCTGGGCGGATTGCGCGGGCGCCTGAACAATCCCAAGTTCGTCGCCTCCGCCCCCGAAGAGGTGGTCGAGGAGGCCCGCGAGAATCTCGCCGCCCGCGAGGAAGAGGAAACCAAGCTCAAGGAAGCCCTCTCCCGCCTGTCGGAAATCGGCTGACCCATCGCAAAATATGCATATCTCACGCCCGGGCCTTTGTCCCGGGCGTTTTTTCTTGTGTCAGAGCGGCTTGAAGGATGTGCATGCGGGCGCTTTCCCCGTGAAATTATCGACAATCACCACTAGGTGGTGATTGCCAAAGCCCGTGTTCTGGTACAGCTTGGAACGCGAAACGACAGAGGCCGGTCACCGGCCCGAAGACAGGTGGGGGAAACATGGCCAAAGGATACTGGGTCGCACATGTCGATATTGACGACATGGAGCGCTACAAGGCGTATATTGAAGCCAACGCAGCCCCCTTTGCCGAATACGGCGCACGGTTTCTGGTCCGGGGTGGCCCCAAGGAAGTCCGCGAAGGTCAGATGCGCAGCCGCACCGTCGTGATCGAATTCAAGGATTTCGCCACCGCCAAGGCCTGCTATGACAGCGTGGCCTATCAGCAGGCAAAGGCGCTGCGCGATCCGGTGTCGACCGGCGACATGGAAATCATCGAAGGCTACGACGGCTGAGCCCGCGCAGAAGGAGTTTGTGATGCTGAAGAAGCTGTTTCAGGCCTTTCGCCCGACCCAGGGCCAATCCCTGCCCGACCCGGATGCGGAGCTGGCGCTGGGGGCGCTTCTGGTGCGGATCGCCCAATCCGACCGCGCCTATCTGCTGGAGGAGATCAGCCTGATCGATCGCATCCTGGCGCGCCTTTACGGCCACAACGCGCTTGAGGCTGCCAAGGTGCGCGCCACCTGTGAAAAGCTGCACGCCGCCGCGCCCGAGACCGACACCTTTGCCCGGCTCATCCGCGAGACCACCGGCCTCGAAGAGCGCCTGGCGGCACTGGATGCGCTGTGGGAAGTGGTGCTGGCGGACAATCGCGAACATGAAGGCGAGATCGAAATTGTCAATGACGCCTGCAAGGCGATGGGCCTGTCGGTGATCGACAACAAACGCGCACGCGACCGGGCGCGCGCCAAATTGGCGACCAGCCCCACACAGCAGGGAGACGCATGATGTTCAAGGAGTTTCTGGACCGGCTGCTGGCCCCTGCCCCGGCGATCCTGCCCGACGAGGATGCCCGGCTGGCGCTGACCGCGCTGCTGGTGCGGCTGGCACGATCCGACAACGCCTATGCGGATGTGGAACGTGACCGGATTGATCGCATCCTGCGCACCCGTTTTGATCTGGACAGCGGTGCCGCCCAGATCCTGCGCGAACAGGGCGAAGGGCTGGAGGCCGCGGCCCCCGACACCGTCCGCTTCACCCGCGCGATCAAGGATGCGGTGCCCTACGAGGATCGCACCGGCGTCATCGAGGCGCTCTGGCAGGTGGCCCTTGCCGATGGCAAGCGTGACGACGACGAGGATGCGCTGATCCGGCTGGCCTCCAATCTGCTGGGGGTGAACGACGTCGACAGCGCCATGGCGCGCCAGCGGGCGGAGGCGCGCACATGATCGCCCTGCTGCCGATGTACGACCGCCCCGAACTGCAACCCGCCAACGATGCCTTCTGGCAGGCGATCCGCGCAGAACTGGGGCGTGGCCCGGAGCATCTGAGCCGTGACCTGGACCTGTGGCAGGCCTGGCGCGCGCCGGATCTGCTGCTGGCGCAGACCTGCGGCCTGCCTTATCGCGCGCGCCTTTATGGCGACGTGGAGCTGGTGGGCACCCCCGACTACGGCCTGCCGGGCTGTCCCGAAGGCCATTACAACAGCGTTGTTGTTGCGCCTGCCGCCCGCAAGGGCGCCCGGCTCGCCGAATTCGCCGGCAGCCGCTTTGCCTATAACGACCCGGTGTCGCAATCGGGCTGGGCAGCGGCGATGATGCGTATGCGCAGCGAGGACATCCTGCCCGGAGAGCTGGTGGAAACCGGCAGTCATCAGGCCTCGGCCGTTGCGGTGGCCGAGGGGCGCGCGGATTTTGCCACCCTGGATGCGCTGACCTATCAGATGCTGTGTGACTACGAACCGGACCTGATGGCGCAGCTGTGCGAACTGGAACGGACCGAACCGACCCCGGCCCTGCCCTTCATCACCGCGCTTGGCGAGGACGCCGCCGCAATCCTCGCCGCCATGCAGCAGGCGCTGGAGACGCTGCCCGAAGAGCACCGCACCCGGCTGCACCTGCGCAAGATCGTGCCGCTGACCCCCAGCGACTACCTCGCGATCCCGACGCCCCCCGGGCCGACGCTGGTGATGGACCGGCTCGCACGGGGGCGCTAACGGCATGGGACCGGCACGGGCTGAGAGCGGGACCGGGCGCCCGCGCCCGGCCATTGCGCTATCTGGCGGTTTCGGGTGCGAAATTGGCATATTGCGGTGGTTTGTCCCCCCTTTGCGCATTGCAATCGCCCGGAAAGTTGGTCCAATAGGGGCCACTTTGCACAATAGCCGGGCGACAACACCTTGACCGACGACACCCCTGTACTCGAAATCCGCGGATTGCATAAATCCTACGGCGACTTGGAAGTGATCAAAGGGGTGGATATCACCGCCAAGCGGGGCGATGTGGTCTCCCTGATCGGCTCGTCCGGGTCCGGCAAGTCCACGCTGCTGCGGTGCTGCAATCTGCTGGAAGACAGCCAGCAGGGGGAGATTCTGTTCAAGGGCGAACCGATCACCTGGCGCGGCACCGGCCTGATGCGCCAGCCCGGCGATTCCAAACAGGTGCTGCGCATCCGCACCAACCTGTCGATGGTGTTCCAGCAGTTCAACCTGTGGTCCCATATGACCATCCTGCAAAACGTGATGGAGGCGCCGCTGACGGTGCTGAAACGCGACCGCGCCGAGGTGGAGAAATCCGCCCGCAAATACCTCGACCAGGTCGGCATCGGCGACAAATGCGACGTCTACCCGGCGCAGCTTTCGGGCGGCCAGCAGCAACGCGCCGCGATCGCCCGCGCGCTGTGCATGGAGCCCGAGGCGCTGCTGTTCGACGAACCCACCTCGGCCCTTGATCCCGAACTGGAACAAGAGGTCGTCAAGGTCATCAAGGATCTCGCCAGCGAGGGTCGCACCATGCTCATCGTCACCCACGACATGCGCATGGCCGCCGATGTCTCCGACCACATCGTGTTCCTGCACAAGGGGCTGATCGAGGAAGAAGGCTGCCCCGACGAGATTTTCGGAAACACCCGCAGCGAACGACTGCGGGCGTTCCTGTCGTCCACGCGACAGGCTCAATAACCATAAACCAGACCAACACCAATAAACGGGAGTAACACTATGAAATCTCTGCTTCTTGGCTCTGCTGCACTGGCACTGTCCGCAAGCTTTGCGATGGCTGACACCATTCGCCTCGGCACCGAGGGCGCCTACCCTCCCTACAACTTCATCAACGACGCCGGTGAAGTGGACGGGTTCGAGCGCGAACTGGGCGACGAGCTGTGCAAGCGCGCCGAGCTGACCTGCGAGTGGGTGACCAACGACTGGGATTCGATCATTCCGAACCTGCTGTCCGGCAACTACGACGCCATCATCGCCGGCATGTCGATCACCGACGAGCGCAAGGAAGTTGTCGCCTTCACCCAGGGCTACACCCTGCCGTCGCCCTCCGCCTATGCCGCCATGGCCGAAGGCGTTGACGTCGAAGGCGGCGTCGTGGCCGCGCAGGCTGCCACCATCCAGGCCGCCCATGTCGCCGAAACCGGCGCCACGCTGGTCGAATTCCCCACCCCCGACGAAACCGTCGCCGCGGTGAAATCCGGCGAAGTGGATGCGGTTCTGTCGGACAAGGACTTCCTGGCGCCGATCGTGGAAGAATCCGAGCTGATCTTCCTCGGTGATGTCTACCTCGGTGGTGGCATCGGCATGGCCTTCCGCCAGTCTGATGACGAGCTGCGCGGCAAGTTCGACGCGGCCATCGCCTCCATGAAGGAAGACGGCACCCTGAACGACATGCTCGACAAATGGGAGATCGAGGGCAAGTTCTGATCGCCCCGATCCTGCACTAAGACAGGGAAAGGGGGCCATGGCCCCCTTTCTCCCTTTCCCCGCACCGCATCCCCGCCCTGCTCTGGCACGGGATGTCGTGTCCGCCCCCGACCCAGAGAAAGAGGCCCGCCATTTTTTCCTATTGCTCTGATCCGGCCAGCCTGGAGGGCTTCCAATGGCTGAGCTGCTATCTGACCACCGGCAAGCACATGGCCTTTTACGTGTCCTTTGGCACAGTGCTGCTGCTGTTGGCGATCACCGCGCCGCTGGCGCTTGCCTTCGGCTTTTTCGGGGCCAGCGCCGCGCGGTCCCGCGTGTTGCCGCTGTCGCTCTTTGGCAAGGGGTATATCGCCATCGTGCGCGGTGTGCCGGACATCGCCTTTTTCCTGTTCTTCGTGATCGCGCTCGATCAGGGCATCGAATGGCTGCGCCACAAGGTCAAATGTCCCGGCTGGGATGAACCGATCCGGCAGGGCAATGACTTTCTGGTCTGCCAGATCGCCAAGATGCCGCTGAACGATTCCCCGCAATGGGTGCATGAGGTCTATGGCTTCAGCCTCGCGGTGCTGACCTTTGCCATCGTTTTTGGCGCCTTTGCCGCCAATGTGCTGTTTGGTGCCATGCGCGCCGTGCCGCGCGCCCAGATGGAAACCGCCGAGGCCTATGGCATGACCCCGCGCCAGTCCTTCTGGCGGGTGCTAGTGCCGCAGATGTGGGTCTACGCGCTGCCGGGGCTGTCCAACCTTTGGATGGTGCTGATCAAGGCAACGCCGCTGTTGTTCCTGCTCGGCGTCGAGGACATCGTCTACTGGGCGCGGGAACTGGGCGGATCAAAGACCGCACGTTTCACCGATTATCCGCATGGCGACTGGCGCATGTGGTATTTCCTTGCCTTGCTGCTGTTCTACCTCGCCTTCACGAAACTGTCGGAGATCGTGCTGGAGCGGATCACCCGCCGCCTGTCCCACGGGCAGGCCACCGTCGCCGGTGAGGCGCAACGCAAGGGTCAGGCAAAAGGAGCCGCGGCATGAGCTGTATCGAAACGCTTCAGGCCTATGCCTTCCGGTCGCTGGGATTTGGCGAGCGCCTGCTGCCGCGCAGTGACTTCACCCTGTGCGATCAATTTGTGCTGATCGGCTCCGGGCTGATCTGGAACGTCTATTTCGGCCTGCTGGCGATCTTGACCGGGTTCTTCTTTGCCAATGCGCTGGCGGTGGCCAAGAATTCCCCGCGGCGCTGGCTTCGCGCCCCGGCCAACGGGTTCATCTTCGTGTTCCGCGGCTCGCCGCTATTCATCCAGTTTTTCTTTGCCTATTTCCTGTTTCTGTCGCTCAAGAGCGTGTCGCCGATCTTCGATCCGCTGTCGGCGGCCTGGCTGGGGGCGCTGATCGTTCTGTTCCTGAACACCTCCGCCTATTCGGCAGAGATCTTCTATGGCGCGCTTCGCTCGATTCCCAAGGGCGACATCGAAGCGGCAGATGCCTATGGGCTGGCAGGATGGAGCCGCTTTCGCCGGGTGATCTGGCCCACCATGATGCGGCTGGCCTGGCCCGCCTATACCAACGAGGCGATCTTCCTGTTCCATGCCACCACGCTGGTGTTCTTCTCGGGCTTTCCCGCCTGGCGCCAGCAGGGGGATGCGCTCTATTACGCGAACTATTTCGCCGACAAGACCTTCAACCCGTTCATCCCCTACCCGATCCTGGCCTTCTACTTCATCCTGCTGACGCTGGTCATCATTACCACCTTCGGGGCGATCAACACCCGCCTGAACCGGCACCTGCCGCAAGACAGACGCGCAAAGATCCGGTTCAAGCCCCAGGTCATTCGCTGACACCACAGGCGGGCTGCGCTAACTCTGGCGCCGCCCGCCTGGCCTAATGTCCCTCACCGCCCTTTTACAACTCTCGCACAAGGGCTCCTGACGGAGCCCTTGCTGTATTCGGGGGCCCTCCCGCCCGCCCGGGAACTCCCCTTCGGGGCCTCCCCCGGGCCGTTGGGCCCGGCGGCGCGGCGCGGCCCCCCGGGCCCCGCGCCGCGCCGGTCGCTTCGGGCAGAGCCCGAAGCGAAACACCTCAGTACGCAAAACAGGCGTCTTGCGCTGAGGTTTCATTTTTTGATCAAATTCTCTTGCCAGGTTGCGATTGCCACGCCAAACTGCGGGCAACACAACAAGGAGCACGCGCATGGACCTCTCTGCGCTCAGAACAATCCGCATCGCCGCCTGTGACCTGAACGGACAGATGCGCGGCAAGCGCCTGCCCGCAGGCATGGCCGACAAACTCGGCGAAGGCTCCGCCCGGATGCCCTACTCTGTCCTCAACGTCGACATCTGGGGCCGCGATATCGACGACAGCCCGTTGGTGTTTGAAACCGGCGATGCCGATGGCATCCTGTTGCCCACCAAACGCGGCGCGGTGCCGATGCCCTGGCTTGCGACCCCTTCGGCGCTGGTGCCGATGAAGATGGTGCATGAGGATGGCCGCCCCTTCCTGGGCGATCCGCGTCAGGTGCTGGCGCATGTGCTCGACCGCTACGCCGAAAAAGGCTGGCAGGTGGCCGCCGCGACCGAGCTCGAATTCATCCTGATCGACGACGCGGGCACCGAACCGCTGCCGCCGATCGATCCCCTCACGGGGCGGGCGCTCGATCAGCAATCGGTGCTCTCGATTGCGGAACTGGACGCCTATGACGACTTCTTTACCGATCTCTATGACGGCGCTGAGGCGATGGGCATCCCGGCACAGGATGCGATTTCCGAGGCCGGTCTGGGCCAGTTCGAAATCAACCTGACCCATCAGGACGCCATGCGCGCCGCCGATGACACCTGGCTCTTTAAGGCGCTGGTCAAAGGCGTTGCGCGCAAACATGGCTTTGCCGCAACCTTCATGGCCAAACCCTATGCGCAGGAATCCGGCAACGGCATGCATGTGCATTTCTCGGTTGTGGATCGCGACGGCAACAACATCTTTGACAATGGCGGCCCCGAGGGCACGCCTGCGCTACATGCCGCCGTGGCGGGCTGCATCAACGCCATGCGCGACAGCACGCTGGTCTTTGCCCCGCATGGCAATTCCTACGACCGTCTGGTGCCCGGCGCCCATGCCCCGACCTCTGCCGCCTGGGCCTATGAGAACCGCACCGCTGCCATTCGTATTCCCGGCGGCAGCCCCAAGGCGCGGCGCATCGAGCACCGGGTCTCGGGTGGCGACATCAACCCCTATCTGATGCTGGCAACCGTCCTTGGCGCGGCCCTCATCGGCATGGAAGATGGCGCGACGCCCCCGCCCCCCTCCGAGGGCAATATCTACGACATCGAAGGTCTGCCGCAGCTGGCGGGCAGCTGGGCCGAGGCGATTGACCTCTTTGAAAACAGCCCCCTCATCGCGCGCATCCTGCCGCCAATGGCGATCCGCAATCTGGTGATGACCAAACGCCAGGAGCTCAAGGGCTTTGCCGCACGTCCGGCAGAGAGTCATTGGCTCTCGTGGCTGGAGGCCGTATGAGGCAGGGAGAGACCTCTGTGTCCTGCCCTTGTATTTTGATCATATTTGGTGACCTATGAAGATCGGCATCCTGCAAACCGGCCACGCCCCGGAAGAGCTGAAACCCACCTCCGGAAACTACGACGCGATGTTCCGCACGCTCCTTGATGGGCATGGGTTCAGCTTTGACACCTATCCGGTGCTGGATGGCGTGTTCCCCGATGGCGCGGAGGCGGCGGAGGGCTGGCTTATCACCGGATCAAAACACGGCGCCTACGAGGATCACGACTGGATTCCCCCGCTCGAAGATCTGATCCGCGAGATCCACGCGCGCAAGATGCCCCTCGTTGGCATCTGCTTTGGCCATCAGATCATCGCGCAGGCCCTTGGCGGCAAAGTGGTGAAATATGATGGCGGCTGGAGCGTCGGCCATACCGAATATCGCCTGCATGGCGCGCCGGTGCAGCTGAATGCCTGGCATCAGGATCAGGTGGTGGAGCTCCCCACCGAGGCCCGCGTGATCGGCCAGAGCGATTTCTGCGCCAATGCCTTTCTGGCCTATGGCGACCACATCTGGACCTCGCAGCCGCACCCGGAGTTCGAAAACGCCTTTGTCGACGGGCTGCTGCGCACCCGTGGCAAGGGCGTGGTGCCGGATGAACAACTCAACGCGGCCGGGGCCTCCCTCGACCGCCCGACCGATTCCAACCTAATAGCCAACGAGATTGCCGACTTCTTCAAGAAAGTGAGGACCCGATGACGAGCCCGACGCGCTGGCAGGAGAAACTGCCCGAAGCAGCCAAGACCTATCTGGAGGGCCGTCGTCTCGACGAGGTTGAATGCGTTATCTCGGACCTGCCGGGCATCGCCCGGGGCAAGGCGGTGCCAGCGTCAAAATTTGCCAAGCAGGACTATTTCCACCTGCCCGACAGCATCTTTTACCAGACCATCACCGGCGATTGGGCCGATGCGGCGGATGAGGACGGCTGGATCGAAAAGGACATGACGCTGAAGCCGGACATGTCCACCGCCACCGCCGCCCCCTGGACCGGCGACTGGACCCTGCAGGTGATCCATGACGCCTATGACCGCGACGACAATCCGGTGCCCTTCAGCCCGCGCAACGTGCTGAAACGTGTCGTCGACCTCTATCATGCGCAGGGCTGGAAACCTGTGGTGGCGCCGGAGATGGAGTTCTTTCTGGTGGCGCGCAACGTCGACCCCGCCCGCGACATCGAACCGATGATGGGCCGCTCCGGTCGCCCGGCCGCAGCGCGTCAGGCCTATTCCATGACCGCGGTGGACGAATTCGGCCCGGTGATCGACGACATCTATGACTTTGCCGAGGCGCAAGGGTTCGAGATCGACGGCATCACCCAGGAGGGCGGCGCCGGCCAGCTGGAAATCAACCTGCGCCATGGTTCGCCGGTGAAACTGGCCGACGAAGTGTTCTACTTCAAACGGCTGATCCGCGAGGCCGCTCTGCGCCACGATTGCTTTGCCACCTTCATGGCCAAACCGATCGAGGACGAACCGGGCTCTGCCATGCATATCCATCACTCCATCATCGATATGGAGAGTGGCGAGAACATCTTTTCCGGCCCGCAGGGCGGTGAAACGGATGCCTTCTATCACTTTATCGCGGGGTTGCAGACCTATATGCCCGCCGGCCTCGCGGTGATGGCGCCCTATGTGAACTCCTATCGCCGCTACGTGAAGGACCACGCCGCCCCGATCAACCTGGAGTGGGCGCGGGACAACCGCACCACTGGCATCCGCATTCCGCTGTCGGGACCGGCCGCGCGGCGGGTGGAGAACCGCATCGCGGGCATGGATTGCAACCCCTACCTCGGTATCGCGGTGTCGCTGGCCTGCGGTTATCTCGGCCTGATGGAAGAACGCCGCCCCACGCGCCAGTTCAAGGGCGATGCCTATGAGGGCGAAGGCGACATTCCGCAGGTGATGGGCCAGGCGCTGGATCTCTTTGACGAGGCCACGGCCCTGCATGAAGTGCTCGGCCCCGATTTCGCCCGCGTCTACAGCTGCGTGAAACGGGCCGAATACGAGGAGTTCCTGCAAGTGATCTCGCCGTGGGAGCGCGAGCATCTGCTGCTGAACGTCTGATCCACTGGTGCTGCGTCCAGTCTCGGGCGCGGCGCATTGGATATTTATGAGAAGCTGAAAGACCAGCCCCCTGCGATCAAACTCCGGGGGTGGCAGACCCATGAGGCCGACCCGATGGCGCTGAACCTTCTGCACGCAAACGACCGCCCTGGCAAATACCCCCAAAGCTGGTATGCCGCCACCGCGACGCCGGGGGTGCACTATCCCTCGCTGTCGGGCGGGGTGCGGGCGGATGTCTGCATTGTGGGCGCGGGTTACACGGGGCTTTCCGCAGCGCTGCATCTGGCCGAGACGGGGCGCTCGGTGGTGCTGCTGGATGCGCAGCGGGTGGGCTTTGGCGCCTCCGGGCGCAACGGTGGCCAGCTTGGCTCCGGCCAGCGTCAGGACCAGGAAGCGCTGGAAAAAATGGTGGGGCAACAGGATGCCACCCACCTCTGGGCCTTAGGCGAAGAGGCCAAGGATCTGGTGAAATCCCTGATCGCCAGGCATCAGATCGACTGCCACCTGAAACCGGGCGTCGCCTGGACCGCCGAGAGCGCGCGGGACGTGCGACATCTGCATGACTATGGCTACCATCTGCAAGACCGCTATGGCTATGATCAGATTGAGATTCTGGATCAAGACGCCTGTCATGCCATGTGCCCCTCACCCGCCTATAAGGGTGGCATTCTGGACCATGGTGCCGGGCATCTGCATCCGCTGAATTTTGCCCTCGGTCTGGCCCGAGCAACAACCGCCGCAGGCGCGCAGATTTATGAGCGTAGCGAAGTCTTTGCCATCGAGGACGGCCCACAGGTCGAGGTGCGCACCGGCGAGGGCACCGTGCGCGCCGATCATTTGATCCTCGCCTGTAATGGCTATCTTGGCGGCCTGAACGAACAGGTCGCCGCACGGGTGATGCCGATCAACAATTTTGTCGCCGCAACCGAGCCTCTGGGCGATGCCGCCGCGCAGGTTCTGGCCCGTGATGTGGCGGTGGCGGACAGCAAATTTGTGGTGAATTACTTCCGCCTCAGCCATGACAAGCGGCTGTTGTTTGGCGGCGGCGAGAGCTACGGCTACCGCTTTCCCAGCGATATTGCCGCCAAGGTGCGCGGCCCCATGAGCGAGATCTTCCCGCATCTTCGCGATGTAAAGATCGACTACGCATGGGGCGGCACTCTTGGCATTACCATGAAACGGCTGCCCTATCTGGCACGGGTCTCGCCGCGCATCCTGTCGGCCTCTGGCTATTCCGGGCATGGGGTCGGCACCGCCACCCACGCGGGCCGTCTGATGGCCGAGGCCGTTGCAGGTCAAAGCGACGGGTTCAACACCATGGCCCGCATTCCCACCACGCCGTTTCCGGGCGGCGCCCGTATGCGCTCGCCGCTGCTGGTGCTGGCAATGACGTGGTTTTCGCTGCGCGACCGGCTTGGGATCTGATCCGGCCTGTCGCGGAGCCTTACCCGCAGTTTTAGATACTCGGGGCTCCGCCCACTGTTTTAAATGTCCGGGGGCTCTGCCCACAGTTTTGTATGCTCGGGGGCTCTGCCCCCGGGGACCCCCGAGGTATTTCTGAAAAGATGAAGCAGACCTGAAATCAGCGAATCCGCTTTTTTGCTCTGCGGGCTGTCTGCCGCTCTCTGAGGGCAAAAAGCCCTGCCTGAAGGCAACAGTTTCGTGAAATTCCTGCCAACGCCCCCCTGATAACCCTCTGAGGACAGGGGAATCCTTGGCTTCTGTGCGCCGTTGTTTTATAATTTTGAAAAGGTAAATTCAGGATTTTGAAATATGAAGCAGGCATCCTCTCCCCAAGTCCCGAACACCGAGGTTCCAAATGTGCATCAGGGCGAGCCAATCCCTGAGGCGGCGCGTGACGCGATCGAGGCTTTGATGCAATCAGGCGATCTGTTTCGCTATACCGCGCCGCAGGATGCGCCGGTGTCGCTGCTTGAGACCGAGTTTGCCGAGCTTTTGGGCTCCAAATACGCGCTGGCGGTGTCGTCCTGCTCGGCGGCGCTGTTTTTGTCGCTCAAGGCGCTGGACCTGCCCCGGGATGCGCGGGTCTTGATCCCCGGCTTTACCTTTGCGGCGGTGCCATCGTCGGTGGTGCATGCAGACTGCGTGCCGGTGCTCTGTGAGGTGGGCGAAAACTACCGCATCAATATGGCCGACTTTGAGGCCAAGCTTGATCAGGACATCGCGGCGGTGATCATCTCACACATGCGCGGACATACCTCGGATATGGATGCGATCATGGCGCTCTGTGAGGCGCGTGACATCCCCGTGGTCGAGGACGCGGCCCATTCGCTCGGCACCACATGGCATGAGCGCAATATCGGCACGCTTGGCAAGGTCGGGTGTTTCTCGTTCCAATCCTACAAGATGCTGAACGCCGGCGAAGGCGGTATTCTGGTCACCAATGACGCCGATGTGGTGGCGCGTGCGGTGATCATGTCCGGCGCTTATGAGCACAACTGGCAGAAACACAAACCCGCCCGCGGCGACAATGGCACCGCGCTGGCAGAGGCTTTTGGCCGCTGGCAGAACCTGTTGCCGCTTTATAACCTGCGAATGAGCAACCTCTCGGCCGCGGTCATTCGCCCCCAGATCCCGGAGCTCGCGCGCCGGGTCGCGGATGGTCTGAAGAACCACGACTATGTCGCCGCGAAACTGAATGCGCATGCCAATTTCCACGTCCCCGCCCCCCTGGCGCCAGAACGGCGCGCCCCGGATTCAATCCAGTTCAATCTGGTCGGCATGGAGGATGCGCAGATCGAAGCCTTTGCGCAGGCCACCGCAGACAAAGGTGTGAAGGTCCAGATCTTTGGCCGCTCCACCGACAATGCTCGTGCGTTCTGGAACTGGCAGTTCCTGAAGGATCTGCCAGAGCTGCCCGAAACCCGCGCCATGCTGATGCGCGCCTGCGATGTGCGCCTGCCGGTGCGGCTGACGCAGGAGGAGCTGGATGTGATTGCACAGATCCTTTTGTCCTCGGTCGAGGAAACCATGGCCCGCGCTGCGGCGGCCTGACCGATCGGTCAGCCTTTCAAATTCCTCAGAGTCGCGTGAAGATGCGGCCCTTTCTTTTTGGACATGCCAGTGCCGCCTGCCCCCGCCGCGCGTCAGCGCGGCGCTCGGCCCAACTGGCGGCGCCACATCTTGATGTGGCGCCGCTGGGCGGGAGCGCTCCCGCGCACCAGTTAGGCATCAAAGATGCCCAACTGGCCCTTGGGCCGGGCAGCGCGCCTGCGGCGCGCTGCCCTCCTCCCGGATTTCACCGAGCCACTAAAAAAGCCCCGGATGATCCGGGGCCTTCTGATCGCAGGTCGCAATCTATCGCTTAGCTGAGTTTGGAGAGCTTTTCCTGCAACTCCGCCAACTGGCGTTTGATGGCGTCTAGATCTTCTTCGCCCTCTGCTCCACTGCCTTCTTCGCCGCCGCCGGTCCAGCCGCCGCCAAAGCCGCCGGTCATCGCTTTCAGGAACGCTTCTTGCTGGGCTTTCATCGCCTCGAACCCGGGGATCTGCGCCATCGGGTTCATGGCGTTCATATTCTCCATCATCTTCGACTGGCTGTCGCGCAGCATGTCGAATGACGCCTGCAAGAACTGCGGCATCACCCCGCCACCGGGGACCATATAGCTGCGCACCAGATCGTTTAGCACATTGACCGGCAGCACGTTTTCGCCCCGGCTCTCGTGTTCCGCAATGATCTGCAGCAGGTACTGGCGGGTCAGGTCATCGCCGGTCTTCAGGTCGAGGATCTGCACCTCGCGCCCGTCGCGGATAAAGCCCGCGATATCTTCCAGCGTCACATAATCGCTGGTCTCGGTGTTGTAGAGCCTGCGGCTGGCATAGCGTTTGATGAGCAGAGGCTTATCCTGTTCCGCCATTCTCTTCTCCCCGGGAAATCTGCGCGTTGCAGAAAATCCTAGGCGAGCCGCTGACAAAAAGAAAGTGCTGAAAGCAAAAGGAGATGCCGCAGGGTCCGCGCGGCAGGACCGATGCGGCTTCTGCAGATGCAAAATTGCGCCGCCGCCGCACCCGCCAGCCCCCTCCGTTCCGCTCCCGCCGGGGCCCTGGGCCTGCAGGCAGGCCCGACACACAAGCAGGCCCAGCACATAAGCAGACCCGACACACAAAAGGGCAGGCGCGCGGCCTGCCCTTTTCTTCGGGGTCCCGTTGGTTGGGAGGAGAGCTGAACAGGCCCCCGGACGTTCCGTGCGGCGTTTACTTGGCAGCAGCGGCTTTCTTGGCAGCGGTGGAGACCTCTTCGGTGGCCTTCTTCACGGCTGCGCTTGCTTCTTCGGACATGTCCTTGCCAGCCGCCATCAGCAGCTCGACGGTGTCCATCTGAACCTTTTTCGCCACTTCGGCAAAGGCCGCCATGTTCTCGGCTGCAACCTCGGCAGAAGCGGACGCGAAATCGGTCGCGGCTTTTGCGTAGTCGGCAGGCTCTGCCTTCGCCTTGGAGATTTCACCCATCTTGGTCAGGGTGTCCTTGGTCCACTTGGAGGAGATCTCGGCGTTCTTTTCAGCCGCGTCCAGCGCCACGGAGGACAGCTTTTCGTTCAGCGCGGCGGTGTTCTTGAAGAAATCTTCCATCGCGGAGGTGTCAACCGGGAAGGACGCCATCATGTCTTTCATCATCGCGGAAAAATCTTGGGTCTTGGCCATGGTACTCATTCCTTAGATTACGTGTCCCCGGCCACGGGGCCGGTGGGGTTCCGAGCGGGCCACTCCCGCCGTTGCCAACAATATGCATGCCGCAGCGCAGCATTTCAAGTGAAATTTGCTGCGTTGCAGAAATTTTATCTTTCGTTCACGGAACGCCCTGCCCCGCCGCGACACGACGTCAGAGCTTCGCCTTGGCGCGCACGTATTGACCCGGGGCGGCCTCCAGCGCGGGATAGCCTGCCTCGCTGCCGGGGGTGCGCGCGGGCACCTGCTTGCCGGAGCGTTTCTTCAACCAGCCTTCCCAGCGGGGCCACCAGGACCCCTCGGTAAAGGTTGCCCCCGCCCGCCAGGCCTCCGCGTCGCCCTTGAGGTCGCTGTTGACGTAATGGCCGTATTTGTTGCGGTTGACCGGGTTGACGATGCCGGCGATGTGGCCGGACTGGCTGACGATGAAGCTCTTGGAGCGCGATCCCATCTGCTGCACGCCGCGATAGCATTGCTTCCAGGCGGCGATGTGATCGGTCTCGCAGGTGATCGCCATCAGCGGCACATCCACGTCGCGCACATGCAGCGTGTGCCCCAGCAGCTCGAACCCCTCGCCGACAAAGCGGTTGTCCTGACACAGGCCCCGCAGATACTGGATCGCCATCTTGCCCGGCAGGTTGGCGCCATCGCCGTTCCAGTAGAGCAAATCAAACGCGGGCGGGGTCTCGCCCATCATGTAGCTGCGGATCGCTGGACCATAGACCAGGTCATTGGCCCGCAGATAGGAAAAGGTGCGCGCCATGATGTAATGCGGCATGACCCCATCGGTGCCGACCTCTTCCTCGATCGCATCGACAAAGTCATTTTGCAGGAAGGGCGTGAAATCCCCCTGATCGGAGAAATCCGTCAACGCGGTGAAGAAGGTCGCCGACTTGACCGATTTGTCGCCGCGCTGCTTCATCAGCGACAGCGTCAGGCTCAGCGTGGTGCCCGCAATGCAATAACCCACCGCATTGACCTGCTTCACCCCGCAGATGTCCTTGACCACCTCGATGGCCTTCAGAAAGCCCTCTTCGACATAGTCTTCCATCCCCACATCGGCATAATCATGGGTCGGGTTGACCCAGGACACCACAAACAGGCTGTAGCCCTGGTCGGTGATCCATTTGATCAGGCTGTTCTTTTCCTTCAGGTCGAGGATGTAGAACTTGTTGATCCAGGGCGGGAACAGGACGATCGGGGTCTCGTGCACGGTCTCGGTGGTGGGCCGGTACTGGATCAGCTCCATCATCCGGTTGCGGAACACCACGTCGCCCGGCGTGGTGGCAATGTTGCGGCCGATCTCAAAGGCGCTTTCATCCGCCAGCCGCACGATCAATTCGCCATCGTTGGCCTCCAGATCCGCCACCAGGTTTTCCAGCCCGTCGATCAACGACTGCCCGTCGGTCTCCAGCGCCTTTTCCAGCGCATCCGGATTGGTGGCGAGGAAATTGGTCGGCGCCATCATGTTGATGATCTGATCGGCGAAATAGCTCAGCCGCCGCCGGTCCACCGCATCCAGATCCTCGACCTCCTCCACCGCAGTGCGGATGGCCTCGGCATTGGTCAGATACTGGTCGCGGACATATTTGAAATAGGGGTTGGTCTCCCACATCGGATTGCCAAAGCGGCGATCCGCCGGGCGCGCCTGCGCCTCCTCCTCGGGGGGGGTCGCCTCGGCGCTCAGGGCCTGCGCCATCATCTGCTGCGCCTCGGCGAAATTCATCACCGATTTGCCCCAGTATTGCACCTGCTGCTCCAGCAATTTGGACGGGTTCTGCGCCATCGCCGCCCAGTAGGACGATGCTGCACGCGCAAAGAGCTCTTGATTCGGAGCGTCCAATCCGGGGTTGTGGGTCTTCTTCTGCGCCAGCACCTCCACCAGGCGCTTGGACAGCTGCTCCACGCGCTCCAGATTTTCCTTAAGCCGGTCAATCTGTTCCGCGGAGGTTGCTTCAATAGCCTTGTCGGTTGTTGTCATCTTAAGGAAACCCTCTTAATCTTTCTGCTGTGCAGAATACTTGCCCTGCCATTCTACGGCAAAGCGACCAAAGGTCCGAATCCGCCGGGATGATCCGGCAAAATCGGGCTCAAACCGCGGCACGAAAAGCACCGCCAAGGAGACGCGCATGCGCTACATGATGTCCTACGATCTGATGGAGACGGTTCGCAACGCGAACCAGTGGTTCGGCGCGACGGCGCTGTCCATGGCCTCCTACCCCGCCTTCGCCGCCCTGCCCAATCCCATGCTGAGCTGGATGGCGGCCTGGGGCCAGGTCACCGAACGCAGCTTTGAACGCATGGTGGCCAAACCGGACTGGGGCATTCACGCCACCACCCTGGCCGATGGCAAGGACCATCTGGTCGAGGTCGACACCGTGGTCGAGAAACCCTTTGGCGACCTGATCCATTTCCGCGTCACCGACCGCGACGAACAGCCCCGCAAGGTTCTGGTTGTTGCGCCGATGTCCGGCCATTACGCCACCCTCCTGCGGTCCACCGTCAAGAGCCTGATCGAGAACTGCGAAGTCTATGTAACAGACTGGCACAATGCCCGCGACATTCCGGTCTCTGCCGGTAAATTCGATGTCGAGGATTATACCCTCTACCTCGTTGATTTCATGCGCGAGCTTGGCCCCGACACCCATGTGGTCGCGGTCTGCCAGCCGGCGCCGCTGACGCTGGCGGCCACCGCCTATCTGGCCGAGATCGACCCCAAGGCGCAGCCCTCCTCGCTGACGCTGATCGGCGGCCCGGTGGATCCGGATGCGACGCCCACCGATGTCACCGACTTTGGCCACCGCGTCACCATGGGCCAGCTGGAGCAGACCATGATCCAGCGCGTCGGTTTCAAGTACAAGGGGGTCGGCCGCGCGGTCTATCCGGGCCTGTTGCAACTGGCGTCCTTCATGTCGATGAACATGGACCGCCACTCCAAGGCGTTTTCCGAGCAGATCCTGCGCGTCAGCCGGGGCGAGGCCACCGACCACGACGCCCACAACCGCTTTTACGATGAATATCTCGCGGTGATGGACATGCCGGCCGAATTCTATCTCTCCACCGTGGAGCGGGTCTTCAAGAACCGGGAAATCGCCAAGAACGCCTTCACCGTCGAGGGCCACAAGATCGACATCGGCAAGATCACCGACGTCGCGGTCAAGACCGTCGAAGGGGCCAAGGATGACATTTCCGCGCCCGGTCAATGTATTGCAGCGCTTGATCTCTGCACCGGCCTGCCCGATTCGAAAAAGGCCAGCCATGTGGAACCCGGCGCCGGGCACTACGGCATCTTTGCCGGCCGGTCCTGGCGCAACAACATCCGGCCGCTGGTGATCGACTTCATGGATGCCAACAGCCGCAAACCCGCGCGCAAGGCGACTGCAAAATCCGCCAAGGCGGCCGCGGAGTAGGCATGCAACAGTCCGGCGCCGACACGCTCCCTTTCGCCTGTTCCTGTGGCAGCCTCAGCGGGCATGTCACCGGGGCGGCGGTCAAACAGGGCTTCCGTATCCTGTGTCACTGTGCGGATTGCCGCGCGGTGGAACTCTACCACGGCTGCCCCGATCCCAAGGGCACCGGCGTCGATCTGCTGCAACTCGCGCCGGATATGGTCAGGATCGATCAGGGTGCGGAGCATCTGCGCCTCCTGCAATTGTCGCCCCGGGGGCTCTACCGCTGGTATGCGGGCTGTTGCGGCACACCGCTGTTCAACGGCCTGCGCAAGCCAAAGCTGCCCTTCATCGCCGTGCGCAGCGCGCTGTTCTCAGACCCGGATCGTCTGGGCAAAGTGGTGGCGCAGGCCTTTGTGCCGCAGCCCGGAAAGCCACCGCGGCATGAGGGCGCGGGACGTATGACAATGAAACTCGCCAGCCGGATGATCTCCGCCTGGGTGTCCGGGCGCTGGCGGCAGACACCGTTGTTCGATCTCGACAGCGGCGCGCCCGTCGCCAAGCCGCAGGTGCTGTCAAAGGCGGAGCGTCAGGATCTGACCACACGCCCCTGACCCGCAGCAGACCCCAGACGGCCGAAACCCGGTACCCGTGATCAGGCGCTGGCGCGATAGTCCGACGTCAGGTGCAAGACGTCCTCCTCGGAGGTGAAAACCTCTGCACAAGGATCCGGCGCGGGCGTCGGAGTCGCCGGGCGCCGTCGGGATCGCCGACTGACCCAGACCGGCTCCGGCACGGGATCAAGGAGGTCTTCAGACACGGGGTGCTGCGCATGGTCGCCCACGATCCAGTTGTGCAGGATCGCCGACACCCGATCCGGCTGCTCCATCAACGGCAGGTGACCCGCGTCCTCGATCATTTCGATGCGGGCGTTTCTCATCAGTTCGGCTGTAAACAACTGCCGCTTCACCGGAATGATCTGGTCATGCACACCGCAGACCACCAGCCCCGGCTGCTCCGCCCGCATCAATGTGGCCTGCTGGTCGGCCCGGCGCTGCAACATCCGGCTTTGCGACACAAAAACATCCGGGCCCAGATCCTCTGCCATATCGGCAAGCTGTCCCATCACCTGATGCCGCAACGGCCCCGGCGCCAATGCCGCGGCCGGTATCACCTCCTCCATCACGCCGCGCAACCGCCCGGCGCGGGCCCGAATGATCCAGGGTTCACGCTCCGCCGCCTTGGCCGGGGTTTCCGGCAGCGGCGTCGATCCGATCAATCCGATCCCGGCGATACGCTCGGGCGCGGTTTCCAGCATCGCCATCGCGATGGACCCGCCGAGCCCAGCCCCGATCACCGTGAATTTTTCCGGCATATGCACCAGCAGCGAGGCGGCCACATCCTCGACCCGGTCGGCATTGAGAACCGGCGCAACCGTCACCGGAACATGGCGGGACAGGAATCGGATCTGGGGTTCCCAGACCCGTCCGTCACTCATGAATCCCGGCACAACCACCAAAGGATGCGCCAACAACTGCGCTGGTTCATTCATATATATCTGCCCGTATTTCATGCGCCTATCTGTGACGCTTGGGTTCACTACACGTCCCAAAGTGCAGGGCAGCAAGGACTTTTTTACTTTGCCTAAAATTGGTTAAGGATGTGTGACTTCCTCAATACCCGCTCCAGCGAAAGGCGCCATTCTCGGCCAGCGGCGCATAGGGGTTGTGCGCAATCTCCCAGATATGCCCGTCCGGCGCCCGGAAATATCCGATAGTGCCGCCCCAGAACACCGGCCCGGCCTCTCGCAAAACTTCCGCACCAGCGGCCCGCGCGCGCTCCATCAGCGGCGCCACCTCGTCCGCCGCCCGCACGTTATGGCTCAGCGTCATCGCGCCGGTCCCCAGCGCGTCGACGGGCAGGTTCATATCCTCCGCCAGTTTCTCCAGCGGATAAAGCCCGATCGTTTGAGAAATCAGATCAAACGCGATGATGCCTTCTTCGCTCTCAACACGCGTCCAGCCCAGGCTTTCGTAAAATCGCGCCGACGCCTGCACATCCGGCACACCCAGCGTAATCAGACTGACTCGTTGCTCCATCTTTCAATCCTCTCAAATACAAAAGACGCGCCTCCAACGGCGCGCCCTCTCCTTACCCTGAACTGGAACATAATGCGAACATTTATTCCATGTCACCGCAGACATCCGCAACCGCCGCTGCGATCAGCTCCAGACAGGCGGGGTCGGAAAACCGGTGGTCGGCGTCCTTGACCAGTGTCAGGCGCATATCCGCACAGCTTGCGTGATCCAGCAGCCGCAGCGCCGTCTCGGTCGATACAGCCGAGTCGTCGGTGCCTTGCAGGCAGCGCACCGGGAACGGCAGATCCAGATCGCTGCGCAGCACCAGGTTCTGGCGCCCGTTTTCCACCATCCGCTTGGTCACCACATAGGGCTCCATATAGTCGCTGGGCAACTCCACCCGGCCCCGGGTGTCCAGTTCCGCCTTCTGCGCGTCGGTGAAATTGGCCCAATAGCCATCCTCGGTGAAATCGGGGGCGGCGGCGATGGTCACCATCCCCCTGATCCGTGCCTCCCGCGCCTTGGCCAGCAACAGCGCCTGCCAGCCCCCCATGGAGGACCCCACCGGCACGATCTCGCCCTCGGTCAAGGCATCCACCGCCGCCAGCGTGTCTTCGTGCCAGTCACCGATGCAGCCCTCCTCGAACTGGCCGGAGCTTTCGCCATGCCCGGAGTAATCAAACCGCAGGAACGCCTGCCCACGCGCCTTGGCCCAGTCCTCCAGGAACAGCGCCTTGGTGCCCTCCATGTCGGATTTCAATCCGCCCAGAAACACCACGCAGGGCCCCTGCCCCTCTGTCTTGTGATACGCAATGCGTCGTCCTTCAGCGGTGTCCAGATACTGCGGCGCCATCGGCTGTCTCCCAAATTCCTTTACGCCTCTTCCCATGCCACGGGATGTCGGATTCGCCAAATCCGCCCCCTTCATCTTCTCCGAAAATATCCCGGGGAGCGCGAGGGGCAGCGCCCCTCGCCCACAGCCCCCGCCTTTTTGCACCCGCCACCTTGACCTCATCGCCCCCCTCGGCCAAACAGCTCTCACACATATCACCCGCAACCGGGCGTTCAGTGGGCGCCAAACCGACGAGGAGAGCCAAGATAATGGCCCAAGTCTCCCTTACATTCCCCGATGGCAACGCGCGTTCCTATGACGCAGGCATCACCCCTGCTGAGGTCGCCGCCGACATCTCCACCTCGCTTGCGAAAAAGGCCATTTCCGCCACCGTGGACGGTCAGCACTGGGACCTGCAATGGCCCGTGACCAAGGATGCCGCCATCGCCATCCACACCATGAAGGACGAGGCGCAGGCCAATGAGCTCATCCGCCACGACCTCGCCCATATCATGGCGCGCGCGGTGCAGGAGATCTGGCCCGACACCAAGGTCACCATCGGCCCGGTCATTGAGAACGGCTGGTACTACGATTTCGACCGCGCCGAACCGTTCACGCCCGAAGATCTCGGCACCATCGAAAAGAAGATGAAAGAGATCATCAACAAGCGCGAGCCGGTGACCACCGAGGTCTGGGACCGTGCCAAGGCGGTGCAATATTACACCGACAACAACGAGCCCTATAAGGTCGAGCTGATCGACGCCATTCCCGGCGACGAGCCCTTGCGCATGTATTGGCACGGCGACTGGCAGGATCTCTGCCGCGGCCCGCACCTGCAGCACACCGGCCAGGTGCCCGGCGACGCGTTCAAACTGATGTCGATCGCAGGTGCCTATTGGCGCGGCGACAGCGATCGCGCCATGCTGCAGCGCATCTACGGCGTCGCCTTCACCGGCAAGGAAAAGCTCAAGGCGCATCTGACCATGCTGGAAGAGGCCGCCAAGCGCGACCACCGCAAGCTGGGCCGCGAGATGAACCTGTTCCACATGCAGGAAGAGGCCCCCGGTCAGGTGTTCTGGCACCCCAACGGCTGGCGGGTCTACACCACCTTGCAGGACTATATGCGTCGCCAGCAGGACAAAGGCGGCTATGTGGAGGTCAACACCCCGCAGGTGGTGGACCGCAAGCTTTGGGAGGCCTCGGGTCACTGGGACAAATACCAGGAGAACATGTTCATCGTCGAGGTCGACGAAGAACACGCCCGCGAAAAGGCCGTGAACGCGCTGAAACCGATGAACTGCCCCTGCCACGTGCAGGTGTTCAACCAGGGTCTCAAATCCTATCGCGACCTGCCGCTGCGCATGGCGGAATTCGGCTCCTGCGCGCGCTACGAACCCTCGGGGGCGCTGCATGGCATCATGCGCGTACGCGGGTTCACCCAGGACGATGGTCACATCTTCTGCACCGAAGACCAGATCGAGTCGGAAACCGCCCGGTTCATCGAGTTCTTGTCCAGGATCTATGCCGACCTCGGCTTCCACGACTGGACGATCAAACTCTCCACGCGGCCGGAAAAACGCATCGGCAGTGACGAGAGCTGGGATTTTGTGGAAAAGGCCCTGGGCGATGCCTGCAAGGCCGCGGGCTATGACTACGAACTCCTCGAAGGCGAAGGCGCATTCTACGGCCCTAAACTGGAATTCACCCTGACCGATGCGATCGGGCGGAACTGGCAATGCGGCACCCTTCAGGTGGACCCGAACCTGCCGGAACGGCTGGATGCGACCTATATCGGCCAGGACGGCGCCAAGCATCGCCCCTTCATGCTGCACCGCGCCACCCTGGGCAGTTTCGAGCGGTTCATCGGCATCCTGATCGAGGAACACGCCGGCAAGCTGCCGTTCTGGCTGGCGCCGCGTCAGGTGGTTGTCGCCTCGATCACTTCGGAGGCCGATGACTATGTGAACGAGGTGGTCGAAACCCTGCGCGCCGCCGGTGTGCGGGCCGAGGCCGACATCCGCAACGAGAAGATCAACTACAAGGTCCGCGAACACTCCGTGGGCAAGGTGCCGGTCATTCTCGCCGTCGGCCACCGCGAGGTCGAGGAGCGCACGGTTTCGGTGCGCCGCCTCGGCGAGAAACAGACCAAGGTCGAAAGCCTGGCAAATGTTACAGCGGAGCTGGCGACCGCCGCGACCCCGCCGGACCTGCTGTAACATTTCCCCGCAGTCCTGAAACGAACGGCCCCCGATCGGGGGCCGTTTTGTTACAAAAGGCCAAAATACCGTAAAGACAGCGACTTGCTGGCAACGCTTTGCTGACATTGACTGACGCAGGCGTGAGGCACGCCCTCGTGAGTTTCTTTTCGCCATCCTCCCCGGTTAGGGTGTCCGTGTCATCAAAGACGACGCTCATCACTTCAGGAGGACACGCGTATGTCGACCACCAAGAACACCCTCGCCGTTGCTGGCGCCGTTGCCGCAGCACTGACCGCCCTCTCCACCTCCCAGGCCGCCGCACAGGCCAAGGAGAAATGCTATGGCGTCTCGCTCGCCGGGCAGAATGACTGCGCCGCAGGTCCCGGCACCACCTGTGCCGGCACCTCCACCGTGGATTATCAGGGCAACGCCTGGACCCTGGTGGACAAGGGCACCTGCACCGAAATGGACCTGCCCGCAATGGCGGATGGCTCCGAACGTCAGGGCTCGCTGGAGCCGCTGGAGCGCGACCTGCCGGCCTAAGCACCGGCCTCCGACATCATCGACGGGCGCATCGGCGATGTTGCGCCCGTCCCGACCCGACAGGATTCCAGACCGACCAGAGAAAGCTCTGCCATGTTTGACCGCCCTGACCGCTCTCCCCGTTCGAACCGCCTGCCCGACGCAGCCGGTGTTGGCTACAAGCCACAGCATTTCCAGGCCATCCTGGACGCGCCGGGGACGGTCGAATGGCTGGAAATCCATGCAGAGAACTACATGGGCGACGGCGGCAGACCGCTGGCACAGCTGCGCCACCTGTCGCAACACTTCCCGATTTCCGTACATGGCGTCGGCCTCTCCATCGGCGGCGAGGCCCCGCTTGATCCCGCGCATCTGGCGCGGCTCAAGCATCTTGTCGACTGGCTGAACCCGGCCAGTTTTTCCGAACATCTCGCCTGGTCCACCCACGACAGCCATTTCTACAACGACCTGCTGCCGCTGCCCTATACCGACGACACGCTCGCCCGGGTCTGCGCACATATCGACCAGGTGCAGGACACCCTGGGTCGCCAGATGCTGCTGGAGAACCCCTCCAGCTACCTCGCCTTTGCCGAAAGCACCTGGGCAGAACCCGCTTTCCTGCACGAGATCGCCCGGCGCACCGGCTGCGGCTTGCTGCTGGACGTCAACAACGTCTTTGTCTCTGCGACCAACCTCGGCTATCGCCCGCAGGACTACATCGATGCCTACCCGCTTGACCTGGTGGGCGAAATCCATCTGGGCGGCCATGACGAGGACGCCGATGACCACGGTCGCCCGCTGTTGATCGACAGCCACGGCGCCGAGGTGGTCGATCCGGTCTGGGCGCTGCTGGACTATACGCTGGCCCGCTCCGGCCCGCGGCCCACCCTGGTGGAATGGGACACCGACGTCCCCGACTGGGTGGTTCTGGAGGCCGAGGCCGCCCGCGCCGCCGCCGCCTTGAACGCCGTGAAGGTCGCCGCGTGATGTCACGGGCGGAGCAGTTCACCCGCGCCATACTCGATGCGCGCCTGCCGGTGCCCGACGGTCTTCTGGATGGGGCGCAGCAGCCCGCCGGGCGGCGCTTCAGCGTCTATCGCAACAATGTGGCCGTCTCCCTGACGGAGGCGCTGCACCAGGGATTTCCCGTCATTGCCAAGCTGCTGGGCCAGGAAAACATGGACGGTCTCGCCGCGCTCTATCTGCGCGCGCATCCGCCGACGTCGCCGCTGATGATGCACTATGGCGACAGCTTTCCCGATTTCCTGGAAGGTCTCGAACAGCTCTCTCACCTCGGCTATCTCGGCGATGTGGCGCGGCTGGAACTGGCCCTGCGCCGCAGCTACCACGCCGCCGACGCGACGCCGCTTGACGCGCAGCACCTCGGCACGCTGCCGCCTGACACGCTGCTGTCCAGCCGTCTCGGCTTTGCCCCTGCGATGACGGTCGTGCGCTCTGCCTGGCCGATCCACGCGATCTGGGCCTACAACACCCGCGCAGACGCGCCCAAGCCACAGCCGGGTGCGCAGGATGTGCTGATCACCCGACCCGAATTCGACCCCCTCCCGCAGCCCCTGCCCCCCGGCGGGGCCGCGTGGATTGCCCTACTTCAGGCAGGCGAGACCCTCGGCACCGCGACCGAGGCCGTCACAAGTGATTTTCCCGATTTCGACCTCAGCGCCCCGCTGGCGCTTCTGATCGAGGGCTTGGCCCTCACCGACCTCTCGCAATAGGACTTCTCATGAACGCCCTGATTTCTCTGCATAACGCCGTCTTCGACCTGATCGAGCGCGCGGGCGACTGGCTGATGCCGCTGCTTGCCCGCTTCACCTTTGCCGCTGTTCTGCTGATCTACTACTGGAATTCCGGCCTCACCAAGCTGGGCGATGGCATTCTGGGGCTGTTTTCCCCATCCATCGGCGCCTACAGCCAAATTTTCCCCAAACAGCTGGAGGCCGCGGGCTATGACGTCTCGCAACTCGGGCTGTTTCACTGGCTGGTGGTGATGGCGGGAACCTACGCCGAATTCCTGCTGCCGCTGCTGATCGTGCTGGGCCTGGCCACCCGGCTGGCCGCCCTGGGCATGATCGGCTTTGTGGTGGTGCAGTCGCTGACCGATGTCTATGGCCACGGCGCCACCGATGCCAAGACGCTGGGCGCCTGGTTCGACCGCGCGTCCGACAGTGTCATCATGGACCAGCGGCTGCTGTGGGTCTTTGTCCTGTTGGTCCTGGTGGTCAAGGGCGCGGGCGCCCTGTCGCTGGATGCGCTGCTGCGCCGCCGGCACGGAGATGTCGCCCCCTGACCGACCACCGCACCCCCTACATGACGGCGCGCGCGGATCTCCCTGCGCGCGCCGTTTTTGTGCCATCCGTGGCGCGTGTTCAGGCCACCCCAAGCGCCGTTTTTACATCGGCCGTCCAGCCAAGATAGAGGTTGTCGCCCTGCTCGATCAGCGGCCGTTTCATCAGACTCGGATGCTCCGCCAGCAGCGCCAACGGCGGTTTTGCCCGGTCCTCCTCGCTCAGATTTCGCCATGTGGTTGAACGTGTATTGAGCAACTTATCCGGGAATTGAGCAAATGCCCGCTCAATAATCGCTTGTGGAACGCCGCTGACACGGACATCGACAAACTCCGCATCTGGCAGTGATTTCATCGCCTTACGGCACGTATCGCAGGTCTTCAGACCATAGAGCTTCATTCCCGTTCTCCGCTCGATAGGAAAGTTTCACACAATTTACGGTAGAGTCTCACCGATTTCCTTTGATTTTTCAAAACCGCGTGCCACACTGAATATGGCCCTTTTTAACCAAGGGTCATGGTCTCCGCAGCCCGGGCACCGCCCATCGGGTCCGGTGCCTGTGGACGAAAGGTACTTTGAGCATGCTCAAAGTGAAGTGCAAGTGAGAAGGAGACACGGGACATGCCAAGTGGCACCGTGAAATGGTTCAACACCACCAAGGGCTATGGTTTTATTGAACCCGATGAGGGCGGCAAGGACGTGTTCGTCCATATTTCCGCCGTCGAACGCTCGGGCCTGACAGGCCTGGCTGACAATCAGAAAGTGGGATATGAGCTGACCGAAGGCCGCGACGGCCGTCAAATGGCCGGCGACATTCGCCCGCTCTAACGCCCTTCCCCCAAAACATCTCTGCGCCCGATCCGCGGCTTCGGGGCTTGGGCGCAGTTTCGGGATGTCCTGTCAAACGCGCGAACCGCCGGGCCCGCGCCCCCCGTTCACCCCGTGGCGCGCAGGTATTCCCGCAGCACGCAGGCCGGCGCGTCCTCGCGCAGCGGCAGGCTTGCTGCCTGCCGCCAATGCGCCTGATCGAAGTCCGGGAAGAAGGCATCCGCCTCTTCGATGTCCAGATCGACCTCGGTGATCATCAGCCGGTCCGCCATGGGCAGCATGCCGCGATAGATCCCGGACCCGCCGATACCATAGATCCGCGCATAGCCCGCAGCGCGCGCCAGCGCCACCGCCTCCGCAATCGACGGCACCACCGTCTCCGCCACCGTGGGGTCGGAGGACACCACGATATTGAACCGGTTCTTCAATGGTTTGACCGGCAGGCTGTCCCAGGTGTTGCGCCCCATGATGATGGCGCCGCCCAGGGTCTCGCGCTGAAACGCCTTCAGATCCTCCGGCGCGCGCCAGGGAATATCGTTGTCCTTGCCGATGGCCCCGTTGCGGGCGCGGGCGACGATGAGTGTAATCATGACATGCCTGTGAGTTGGCCGATGCGGTCAGACCGCGACCGGCGCCTTGATGGTGGGATCGGGCGCATAGCCGACGACCTCGAAATCCTCGTATTTGAAATCGAAGATCGAGGAGACCTCCCGCGTGATGCGCAGCTTCGGCAGGGCCTTGGGGCGGCGCGACAGTTGCAGCGCCACCTGATCCATGTGGTTGGAATAGATATGGGCGTCGCCCATCGTGTGCACAAAGGTGCCGACCTCATAGCCGGTCACATGCGCCAGCATCTGCAGCAGCAGCGCATAGGAGGCGATGTTGAACGGCACGCCCAGGAACATGTCGGCCGAGCGCTGATAGAGTTGCAGATGCAGCTTGCCCCCCAACACGCGCACCTGCCACAGGGTATGACAGGGCGGCAGCGCCATATCGGGCACATCACCCGGGTTCCAGGCGGTCACGATCAGGCGGCGGCTGTCGGGGCTGGTGCGGATCATCTCCACCAGATCGGCGATCTGGTCCACGGTGCCCGCACGATAGAGCGGCTCATCCCCCAGCGTGCCCTCAGCCAGCTCCAGCCGGGGAAACTTGCGCCACTGATGCCCGTAGACCGGCCCGAGGTCGCCGTTTTCATCCGCCCATTCATCCCAGATCGAAACACCGTTATCTTTCAGATAGGTGATATTGGTGTCCCCGGACAGGAACCACAGCAGTTCGTGGATGATGGAGCGCAGGTGCAGCTTTTTCGTGGTGACCAGCGGAAACCCCTCGGCCAGATCATAGCGCTGCTGCATGCCAAAACAGGACAGGGTGCCGGTGCCGGTGCGATCTGTCGTCTCCACCCCGTGGTCAAGGATATGCTGCAAGGCGTCGTGATACTGCTGCATGGCGCGGGCCTCCTGTTTGCCCTCCGGTGATAGCCTGCCGCAGAAAGAGATCCAAGCAGTTTACCCGCGCGCCCTCGACATTCGCGCTTCAGCGCTTAGGTTGAGCGGCAACGCCGGAGTGCTCCGGCACAGGACAGAAGGACATCCCCATGCCGCTCAAGTATCTGCACACCATGGTCCGCGTGAAGGACCTGGAGAAATCCATGGCGTTCTATGCGCTTCTGGGGCTCAAGGAGACCCGCCGCCACGACAGCGAAGGCGGGCGGTTCTCGCTGATCTTCATGGCGCCTCCCGGTCAGGAAGAGGCCCCGATCGAACTGACCTGGAACTGGGATGGCGACGACGCATTGCCCTCCGACAGCCGTCACTTCGGCCACCTCGCCTATGAGGTCGATAACATCTACGAGATGTGCCAGCATCTGATGGACAATGGCGTCACCATCAATCGCCCGCCGCGCGACGGGCGCATGGCGTTTGTGCGCTCTCCGGACAATATCTCCATCGAGTTGCTCCAGGCGGGTGAGGCGCTGGCCCCCGCCGAGCCCTGGGCCAGCATGGAAAACACCGGCCACTGGTAAGCCATCGACGGCTGCGCGCGTGCAACCGCTCCCGACGCTCGGGGGCGGTTTTTTCGTTACTGCTCCGCTGCACGCCAAAGGGACTGCATCACAGGCCACGCATCACAAGCCACTCATCACAGGCCACTCAACACAGGCCACTCAACACAGGCCACTCATCACAGGTTGCCCAACGCAGAGTGCCAAACCCAAGGCGCCCGGCGCAGGACGGGCCTGCACCGGGGGAGCCTGAAAGGCCATACCACATCTGCGCCAACCGCCCTGCGATGGTGCCCGCCGTCGGAGCCTATGCGCACCCGGGCTCCGGGGGCTTGCCCCCATTCCCGGACACATCCGCACAGGTATCGGTCCCGGCGCGATGCGGGATGATCGATCCGCAACAGCAGCCCCCTGGCGGCAACGTCTGCTCGGGTGGCCCAAAGGTCACCGTCGCAGCGATCCCGACCTCATGGGATGCAACGTGATACGTGTCTAATCTAACAGAGTGCCGAGTTCTCCGGCATCGGCAGTGCCTCGGTTGCTTCTGCAACCGCCCCCGTCTCGTCCTTCTCACCGCTGGCTGCGGCTGGCTGGACAGGGTTGACAGTCTTGCGAGGTCGTCCGGTCTAGATGGCTATCTCCGGCGGTGCCGGCTGTGGCGATAGGGGGCGACGATGCATATCCTGTCTTGTGCTTCCCGGACCTCATAGCCCGAAAAACGGCGCTTAATAGATGTAGCGAATCTGGTCAGACCAGTACCGCTCCATGCGTTTGAGGGAGCCGGTGATGTCCTCGATCCCCTCGGCGCTGATCACGCCTTTGGTCTCCAGGCCCTCCGCATGGCGAGAGAACAGCGACGCAACGATGTCGCGGATTTCCCGGCCGCGGGGGGTCAGGCGCACACGAACCGACCGGCGGTCGATCTCGCAGCGCTGATGGTGCATATAGCCCATCTCCACCAGCTTCTTCAGGTTGTAGCTGACGTTGCTGCCCTGATAGTAGCCACGGGTTTTCAACTCGCCCGCGGTCACTTCATTGTCGCCAATGTTGAACAGCAACAGAGCCTGCACCGCGTTGATGTCAAGGACACCCACGCGTTCAAACTCATCCTTGATCACGTCAAGCAACAGGCGGTGAAGTCTCTCCACCAGCGCCAGTGCGTCAAGGTAACCAGTCATGAACCCTTTGCGGTCCAGCTGGTTGATCGGTCGTTCCATACTCATTCAGCATCTCCGAATCGAAATTGCTTCATGACAAATGTGACCGGTATTTCCTGAAAATGCGTTAAACCGGATTTCTCTTTTATTTTTGGTATGTTCGAGAGATCTCGTCGACCAGCGCGTGAAATTGATCCGGCGCGGGGGCCTGACCGGTTACCCATTGGTAAAGATCCTGGTCATTTTCCCGCAGGAGCAGGTCATAGAGATCCAGTTTTTCGTCGCTCATCGCGGCCAGATTCGCTGCCGCATAGCCCGACAGCAGGATGTCCATTTCCTTGATCCCCCGGCGCATGGAGCGCATGGAGAGCCGCTTGATGCGGATCTCCCTGTTTTCCGGGCCGGCGTCGGCCTCGATCATTGCGCCGGCTCCTGCGCGGCCGCCAGACGCCGCAGGGTCTTTTCCAGACGCCCGGCGCGTTCGGCCTGCATCCGCAGATCCTCGCGCAGGCTGCGCAATTCGCGCGCGATCGCCGCCATGTCTTCGCCCAGCGTGTCCTCTGTCGGCACCGACAGATCGTCGCCCTCGCCGGTCAGCAGCCAGCTCATGGAGACATTCAAAAGGCCCGAAAGCATCGACAGCTTGTTTGCACGCGGCTCCGACAGGTCCTGCTCCCAGCCCACCAGGGTGGTTTTCTTCACGCCCATGCGGCGCGCGAGCTGGCCCTGGGACATGCCCGCGCTTTCCCGCGCCGCCGCCACGCGGTCGCCGAATGTTGCTGCATCGGGGCCGTACCAATCCGTCGTGGTGTCGGTCATGTGGTCTCTCCTTCGTGGATGACTTGATTGCCGTTTGAGCACACCCTAAGAGGTTTGCACATGACATTCAAACCGAGGTCCGACATGTCCTTTCTTTCTGCGACACTTTCCCGCGTCAAACCTTCGCCGACCATCGCGGTCACCAACAAGGCGCGCGAGTTGAAAGCCGCGGGACGCGACGTGATCGGCCTGGGAGCCGGCGAGCCCGATTTCGACACGCCGCAGTCCATCAAGGACGCCGCGGTGCGCGCCATCGCCGAGGGCAAGACCAAATACACCGCCGTCGACGGCATTCCCGAGCTGAAGCAGGCGATTTGTGAGAAGTTCAAACGCGACAACGGCTTGGATTACACGCCGGCGCAGGTCACGGTGAATTCCGGGGGCAAGCAGACGCTGTACAATGCGCTGATGGCGACGCTCAATCCCGGCGACGAGGTGATCATCCCGGCACCCTATTGGGTCAGCTATCCCGACATGGTGCTGCTGGCCGGTGGCACGCCGGTGGCGGTGGAGGCGAGTCTCGAGACCAGCTTCAAGCTGACGCCGGAGCAGCTGGAGGCGGCGATCACGCCAAAGACCAAATGGTTCATCTTCAACTCGCCCTCCAACCCCACCGGCGCGGGCTATTCGCGCAGTGAACTCAAGGCGCTGACGGATGTGCTGCTGCGCCACCCGCATGTCTGGGTGATGACCGACGACATGTACGAACATCTCGCCTATGATGATTTCGAATTCTGCACCCCGGCGCAGGTGGAACCCGGCCTTTATGACCGCACGCTGACCTGCAATGGCGTCTCCAAGGCCTATGCGATGACCGGCTGGCGCATCGGCTATGCCGCCGGCCCCGAGCCGCTGATCGCCGCCATGCGCAAGGTGCAGTCGCAGTCCACGTCGAACCCCTGTTCGGTCAGCCAATATGCCGCGCTCGAGGCGCTGACCGGCCCGCAGGATTTCCTCGCCGCCAACAACGAGATCTTCGTACGCCGCCGCAACCTGGTGGTGTCGATGCTGTCCGAGATCGAGGGGCTGACCTGCCCGGTGCCGGAGGGGGCCTTTTACGTCTACCCGTCGATCGCCGGGCTGATCGGCAAGACCACGCCCGCCGGCACCAGGATCACCGATGACGAGGCCTTTGCCACCGCGCTTCTGGAAGAGGCCGATGTGGCGGTGGTCTTTGGCGCGGCCTTTGGCCTGTCACCGAATTTCCGCGTCAGCTACGCCACTTCGGATGCGGCCCTCAAGGAAGCCTGCAGCCGCATCCAGCGCTTCTGCGCCGCGCTGCGCTGACCCTCCCGGCTCCGGAGCGCCTGTCGCAGTTGGCGCAGCGCCCCGGTCATGACCCGAAGACATGATCGAACGCCCGCGTAGCGGGGGCGATCAGGGCTGGGCGGCGAGGATCAGGCGCGCTGGCTTCTGCCGCTGGGCTGGGCTGATCACCGCGAGGGGAGGACCAACCGGACCTGGACAGACCAGCTCCGCCGCCAAAAGGAGACCTGCCATGACCGTCAGAACCGGCGGCTGCCTGTGCGGGCGCGTGCGTTTCACCGTGACCGGCGCGCCAGATCGTGTCGGCCTGTGCCACTGCCTCGACTGCCGCAAACACCACGGCGCGCCCTTCTATGCGGCCGCTGTCTTTGCGCCCGAACAGCTGAGTGTGACCGGCGATGTACGGTGCTACCAGGGGCGCTGCTTCTGCCCGACCTGCGGGTCTTCGGTCTATGCCACCAGCGGGGGAGAGGTTGAAATCCACCTTGGCGCGCTGGATGACGCCGATCAATTCGAACCCAGCTATGAGCTGTGGACCCGGCGTCGCGAAACCTGGCTACGCCCCCTGCCCGGGACGCGCCAATACGCTGGCAATCGCTGCGAGCCGGACGAAGATGGTCAGGACGACGCGTGACAGGACGCCGACTGGCAGGAGGGACCTGCCCCTTCTCGCACACACCTCACGGTTTTAAAGGGAAATCCCTTCTCTGAACCGCTCAGAGGTGTTGCGCTGCGCGTTGCGCATCGCGGTGGGGCGGCGGCCGCGCCTGCGGCGCGGCCGCCGCCGGGCCCAACCAGGCCAAGGACACGTGCCGACAGGCAGGGGTCCTGCATGGGCGGGAGCGCCCCCGCCCGTCTGTGCGGCGCACCTGGCGCATGCCCCGGCGGTGGGAAGGGCTTGCTCTGGTGTTCCAGACTGCTACCCTGCGCCAAACACCGGATCTCGCTCAGGAAACCAGATGACCACCACCCTGCCCGACTACTATTTCCGCATCCGAGAAAACGGCGCCCAGGTGTTTCGCGTCGACGCAGAGAGCCGCAACCGCCGCATCGAGATGGATCAGATCGCGGTGGTGAACCTGCGCAAGCGGGACATCAAACCGCATGGCGACCGGGTGCTGAGCGCCGAGGATCGCAGCGCCATCGAGGCCTGGATGCAGGATCGCAGCGCCCTCCTGGCCACGCGCGAGGTGGATGACATCCTGCGCACGGTGGACCACCTGAACCTCACCGCCCAATGGGCACAATCGCGCGCCTCGGAGGCCCAGCTCGATCAGATCACCGATGCCCTGCTGCTGGCCATGCACGACCTGCGCAACGTGCTGGTGCGCAAGAAGGCCGACCGGCTTGGTCAGAACAGCCCGGACACGTCGGCATAGCGCCGCGATGCGCTTAACGCGCAGCACAAGACCGCACAGCCTGCTCAATCACGACACCGGAGCACCTGTCGCACCCGCCGCGCCTCAGGCTGGACCCGCCATCGCATCCGTCGGCGGCACATCGCCGGGGGGCGGCGTGTCGATCCGTTTCAGCGCATGCAGCCAGAACCGCACCAGCAGCAACACACCTGCCGTACTCAGGCCTAGGATCAGCCCGATCCAGACGCCGACGCCGCCCATCTCGGCCCGGAAGCCCAGGATATAGGAGGTCGGCACCCCGACCGCCCAATAGCTGAGCGCCGCCATCACCATCGGCACGCCGGTATCCAACAGCCCCCGCAGCAGCCCCAGCGCGATCGCCTGCATGCCATCCATCAGCTGGAACAGCCCCGCCATCGCCAGCAGCGAAATGCCGATCGCCAGGATCTCGGGCCTCTGCGGATCGTCGGGGTCGAGGAACAGCAGGATCAGCGGCTCCGGCGCCAGGAAGAACACCAGCGCCGTGGCCACCGCGATCAGCAGCGAGGCCAGCGTGACCACCACCGCGCCGCGCACCATATGCGCCTTGTCACCGCGCCCCAGCGCGTTGCCCACCCGGATGGTGGCGGCATTGGACAGGCCCAGATGCGCCATGAAGGTCAGCCCCGCCACCGACACCGCAATCCCATGCGCGGCCAGGGGCACCGTGCCCAGCCAGCCCATCATCAGGGCGGAGGCGGAGAACAGGCTGACCTCGCACAGGGTGGTCAGACCGATCGGCAGACCATGGCGCACGATCTCGCGCATCATTTCCCAGTCCGGGCGCTGCAGGTTGCGCAGCAGGTCATGCTCCGGCAAGCGCCACAGCGCATAGGCCACCACCGCCAGCAAGGACACCGTCTGCGTCGCCAGCGAGGCCAGCGCCGCGCCCTGCAACCCCAGTTCCGGAAACCCGAAATGGCCGAAGATCAGCACGTAGTTCACCATCGCGTTGACCACCGCCGCCAGCACCGTGATCCACAGCACCGCCTGGGTGCGCTCCAGCCCGGCGAGGTAGGACTTCAGCACCATCACCAGCAGCGCCGGAAAGATGCCCCAGCCCGCGATCCGCAGATACGTACCAGCATCCGCAGCGACCTGCGGCTCCTGACCCGCCGCCAGCAGGATCGCCTCGGAATACCACATCAAGGGCATCGACAGCGCGCCATACACCACCGACAGCCACAGCCCCATGCGGGTGGCGCGGCGGATGCGGCGGTGATCGTCGGTCGCTGCCGCCGAGGCCACCATCGGCATCACCGCAAAGGCAAACCCGGCCCCGAGAATGAACCACACAAAAAAGAAACTCTGCGCCAGCGTCACCGCCGCCAGCTCGGCAACACCGTACCAGCCCAGCATCACCGTATCCGTGAGACCGATGGCAAATTGCGCCAGATGCCCGCCGATCAGCGGCAGGCCGAGGATCGACAGCGCGCGGACATGGCCGCCATAACTCATCTGAACCGGCGACGTCGGCGCGGTCAGAGACCCTTGGGGCGGGGGAGCGGATGTATTGCTTGCCATGTGCACGGCCTCCTTCTGACACTGGCATTAGGCCGGGTCCGCGGTGGCGGCAAGACGGCGTCGCGTACCGATACAATTGCACAACAATGAGGCACCGAAAAGACGCGAAACCCCGCCTATAGCGTCTTCTCGCGCAGTGCGGGGGCGCGGGCGAGGCAATCCAGGCCGCGCTCCAACGGTGCGATCTCGCGCCGCCGGTGGGCACGCGCGCAAGGTCGGCATCACCGGTGTGGGCAGGGTTTGGAACCGGGGCGCAGGATGTCTCCGCCCGCCACAACACATGAAAAGGGGATCGCGGCCGCCCGAACCGAACCGGACCGGGCCGGTCAGGCTATAGCGTTTCCGCAAGCAGCGCGATCATGCGATGGGGGCACGGGCGCGCGGGGGCGCAGCCCTCAGAGGCTGCGCAGCAGCAGTTGCAGGCACAGGGCCGTCACCAGCAGACCGGCGCAGACCTCAAGCGCCGCCGCCAGCCGGATGCTCCCGGTCCCGCCCTGCCCCAGCACCCGCGCCAGCAGGCCACCGCGCACCCCGGCTGCCAACAGCGCCACGCTCAGCGTTACGCTGGCAGTGCCCAGCCCCATGGCAAAGGTGCCCGCGACCCCGGCCGCCAGCACGTCCAGCCGCCAGGTCAGCAGCAACAGGAACACCGCGCCGGTACAGGGCCGCGCCGCAATGCTGAGGACAATCGCCAACGCCTCGCGCCAGGAGGTCAGCCGCGCCGCCTCCTCCAGCGTGGGGCCGTGGCGATGGCCGCAGCTTGCACAGACCTCTCCCGGCCCGTGGTCATGGCTGTGGTCATGGTGGTCGTGATGATGACTGTGATCGTGTCCATGGTGATGGTGCGTATCGCCCTGCGGATCACCCCCACCAACCGGGGCGGCTTCGGAGCGCAGACGCAGCGCCCGGCGCAGGCCGCGCAGCATCAGATAGAGGCCCAGCACCGCCATCAGCCCGTAGGACACCGGCGCCAGCAGATCTTCGGCGGTGGCGGTCAGACGTTCGCGGCCCCAGTCGAACAGCCAGACGCCGCTCAGCACCAGCAGCACCGCACTGGCGGCCTGCGCCAGGGACGAGGCCACCGCCAGCCCCGACAGCCGCCATAGGGTCACCGCACGGCCCAATCCATAGCCACCGATCACCAGCTTGCCATGGCCGGGTCCGGCGGCGTGAAAGAACCCATAGGCAAAGCAGACCCCCATCAGGCTCCACCAGGCGCCGGGTGCGCCGGCCTTCAGCGCCCGCAGCCCCTGCGCCATGGCGTTCTGCGCCTCGCGCTGCGCCTCGGCGGCGGCCCGCAGCAGCGGATCTGCACCGCCAAAGCCCCAAAGCCAGAGCGCCAGCCCCAGCACCCCAAGCAGCGTCACCGCCCCCAGCGCGGTCAGGATCGGTCGTGCCATCTCAGCCCTCGCAGGCCAGCGACACGGTGGCGGCAAAGGCCGCGCCCACCTCCGGATAGGACTCCTCGGCCTGGTCCGTCGGCATCGCATAGAGCAGTTCTTCGACCATCGTATAGGCCTGATCCAGATTGGGGGGCGTGATCGACGCGGTACAGGGGCCGGTGACCTCGACCCCGCGGCTCAGGTCATAGGCGGTGTAATAGGTCGGATCATAGGGTTTGACCGTGACCCCCGCCGCCTGCACCGGGTTTGTTTCGGCCAGCACGCGCCGGTGGCGGGTGGTGATGATCCCCTGCTCGACCTCCGTGCTCAGATGTTCGGGCGCGCCCAGCGCCAGCGCCTCTCCGCCCGCCGACAGGTACAGGTCACCCTTGAACCCCGGCGACCAGTTGAGGTCGAACCCCCGCAGCTGCTCCAGCTCCGCCACGGTCAGGCGGCCGTCAAAATCACTGTCGAGCCGCAGATCCTCAAAGATCAGCAGCGAGTAGAAATCATCATAGGCCCAGGTGACCTCCACCGCCGTCAACTCCCCGTCCGGAGTGACCTCCAGCGTCAGCCCCGTGTCCACAAAGATATGCGGATGGGCGCGCAGCGGCGCCGGGACAAGCAGCAGCAGGCAGAGGGAGAGGGAGAGGGAGAGCGGTCGTATCATGTTATAACATCTATGCGTTGTCTCCGCCCGGCTCAAGCGGCGCGAGGCCGGGGCGCGGCCGCATGGGCCGGTTTTTGCCCGCAAGGCGGCCATGTCAGCGATGCCCCCAGTCCTGCGGGTCCTCGCTGTTGCCCGGGCTGAGGCCCAGCACATCGCCCTCGGTCGAGCAGCCCAGCCCCAGCACCGTGCGGTTGGCATAGGCGAAATAGGCCACGACCTGGTTGATCTCCAGGATCTCGCCATCGCTCAGCCCGGCATCCTTCAGCGCCCAGACGTCGTTGATCTCCATCGCGGCGGGGCGTTCGGTCAGCTTGCGGGCATAGACCATCGCCGCCCGTTCGGCCTCGCGCACCGGCAGCGCCTCCACGTCGCGCGCCTCGATCGCCGCCCGGATCGCCGCGGCGCGGTCGTCATCCTGCATCAGCCGCGTCAGCCCGGCAAAGTGATGCTCGACGCAATAGGCGCAACCGTTCAGCGCCGAGACCCAGACCCCCAGCATTTCCAGCACCCATTTGGGCAGCGTGTTGCCGGTGTGATGCAGCACATTCTTGTAAAGAGCCATATGCCCTTCCATCGAATGGGGCCGCAACCCATGCACCATCATGATGTTGTCGACGTTCCCCTCCGGCCCGGCCACCCGGTCATACAGCTTGCGCAACTTGCCGGTTGCCTCTTCAAAGGGAACGGTTTCAATCCACGGCATCGGCACCTCCAGACATACACCTGCGTCAAAGCTACCCCGCCCGGCATCGAATGCAAGACCGGGCGCCCCGCTGACGTCAGTCGGCGCGTCGCAATTGCGTGATCGCCGCCAATGCCGCGGCAATATCCGCGCTTCGGGTGCGGTGGTTGGTGATCGCGGCGCGCAGGGCGGTGAGGCCGCCGATCCGCGTCGTTGAAAACACCGCCACACCGGCCAGTTGCAGCGCCGTGGCGATCTGCGCATTGATCTGCGACTGCCGTTCGGGCGGGGCCTCCGGGGCGGCGGTGAACACACAGACGTTGGACACCACCGGGTGCATCAATGCCAGCCCTTCTGTCGCGTCGATCTGCGCGCCCATCTCTGCCGCCAGCCGGCAGTTGTCGGTGATCGCCGCGGCAAAGGCTGCCTCGCCGAACATCTCCAGCGCGCACCAGACCTTGATCGCGCGGTTGCCCCGGCTGAGGTCGATGCCATAGTCGCAGAACCACGGTTCGCCCCCCGCCAGCCCCTCCGGCGCGCCATCCAGATAGGCCGGCCGCGCCGCAAAGGCCGCGCGATGGGCGCTTTCGTCCCGCATCAGCACCAGCCCGCAGTCATAGCCCACATACATCCACTTGTGGAAATCCAGCGCAATGCTGTCGGCCCGCTCGATGCCCTCGCTGAGCGCGCGCCAGGGCGGCTCCGCCAGCCGGGTCCAGGCGCCAAAGGCCCCGTCCACATGCAGCCACAGCCCCTCTTGCGCCGCCACATCCGCCAGCACTTCGAGATCGTCAAACAGCCCCAGATCCACCGATCCCGCGGTGCCGACGATCAGGAAGGGCCGCGCCCCTGCGGCGCGGTCCTCCTCCAGCATGTCCCGCAGCGCATCCGGGTCCATGCGGCCCTCGCGCAAGGGCACCTGACGCAGGTTGTCCGCCCCGATGCCCAGCAGCTCCAGCGCCTTTACCGTGGCATTGTGCACGCCCGCCCCCGCATAGGCGGTAAGCCGCAGATCGCCCTGCCCCGCCTGTCGCAGATCCGGGATCACCCGCAGCCGCGCCGCCTGAAAGGCCAGCACCGTGGCCTGCGAGGTGCCGGTGGTCAGGACACCGCTGGCCGCCTCGGGAAAGCCCATGATCCGGCGCGCCCAGTCGATCACCGCACGCTCCATCCGGTTGGCGCCATGGTCGCGGCCACCGCAATTGGCGTTCACCGCCGCCGCTGCCATGCCCGCGATCAGATCGGAGGTCAGACCGCTGCCCTGCACCCAGCCCCAGAACCGCGGATGGATATTGCCGCCGTGATGCGGCAGCACATCCTCGACCAGCCGCGCCACCAGATCGCCCTGATCCGCCTGCCCGATGGCATAGCGCGCCTCCAGATCCTCCGGCACCGGCTGCCAGGGCCGGTTGCGCGCCACCTGCATCTGGCTGATCGCCGCATCCAGCATCCGCCGCGCCTCGGCCCGAAACGCACTCCAGTCGTCGGGCTCCAGCATGCCGTTCTTGCCCATGGACCTGTGTCCCCCGTTTGCTAAGCTGCGCCTGTTTGAACAGCACATTGAGCAGCCCACCCCCAAAGGGTCAACTCGGGCTGCACCAAAAACAGACAAACGGAGGTTCCATCGTGGCCATTGGACGCGTTGAGCGCATCACAGCCCTGGTTGCGGCGCTCCTGGGCATTGCAACCGGCATCGGCTACTTCTGGGATCGGCTGCGCCCAACGCCGACATTGGCCTATTTCGACGGCACCGCCAGCACCGATGCCAGCCAGCTGCACGACGGCGACAATGCGGCGCTGCACGCGTTCCTGACCCAGCAGGCCAACACCCCGGTCTTTCTGGACCTCTCCGTCTACGTCAACGAGCTGTCGCCGCGCCGCACACCGGCCTGTGACGGCGATCCGCCCGCTGGCATGAGCGCCGCCCCGGACGCGAGCTCCTATGTGTTCTGGTCCCTCGATCCGAACAGCACCTGCATCACCGAGGGGGGCGTTCAACAGCCCTCCGCGTCGCTGTTCGCCGTGGATTTCGCGCTTGATCACAGCATTCCGGGGGCGGACGTCCAGATCCCCCCATCCTCCAGCGGCGGCGTGGGGCGTTGGGTTCAGCGGATCTCGGGCTTCTTTCTGGTTGCGCCCGGACCCTCAGGTGGCCAGCAGGCTTTCACCCTCACGCCGACGCCCGTCCCCCAGGATCTGCGTCAGGCCACCCGTGCGGCCGCCGCCGAAGGCTGACCCTCCGGGCCGTCCCTCCCCCCGGGGCGCCCTTATCCACAGGCCGCGCTGGCCCCTTCCCCCGCCCGATCACATGCGCCATAATGGCTGCCAACCAAACCAAACGAATGAGCAGCGATCCGCACATGGCCGACGATCTCCTGAGCCCGTCCTCGTCTGAAACCTATGACGCCTCCTCCATCGAAGTCCTCGAGGGCCTCGAACCCGTGCGTCAGCGCCCCGGCATGTATATCGGCGGCACCGACGAGCGCGCGCTGCACCACATGGTGGCCGAGATCCTCGACAACTCCATGGACGAGGCCGTCGCCGGCCACGCCAACCGCATCGAGGTGGAGCTGCACGCCGACTACTCGCTGACGGTGCGCGACAACGGCCGCGGCATCCCGATCGACCCGCATCCGAAGTTTCCTGACAAATCGGCGCTGGAGGTGATCCTCTGCACCCTGCACGCGGGCGGCAAGTTCTCCGGCAAGGCCTATCAGACCTCGGGCGGCCTGCACGGGGTCGGCTCTTCGGTTGTGAACGCGCTCTCGGATTCGCTGGTGGTGCAGGTGGCCAAGAACAAGGAGTTGTTCGAACAGCGGTTCTCGCGCGGCAAGCCCCTGGGCGGGGTGGAAAAGATCGGCGCCGCCCCCAACCGGCGCGGCACCACGGTGACCTTCCACGCCGACGAGGAGATCTTCGGCTCGCATCGCTTCAAGCCCGCGCGCCTGTTCAAACTGGTGCGCTCCAAGGCCTATCTGTTCTCCGGCGTCGAGATCCGCTGGAAATCCGCCATCGACGACACTGAAACCCCGACCGAGGCCACCTTCCACTTCCCCGGCGGCCTCAAGGACTACCTGACCGAGGTGCTGGGCAAATCCTCCGTCTATGCGGATGCGCCCTTCGCCGGCAAGGTGGAGTTCCGCGAGAAATTCGGCGAGCCGGGCTATGTGGAATGGGCGATCAACTGGACGCCCTCGCGCGACGGCTTCACCCAGAGCTACTGTAACACCGTGCCCACGCCCGAGGGCGGCACCCATGTCGCCGGGTTCTGGGCCGCGATCCTCAAGGGCATCAAGGCCTATGGCGAGCTGGTCGGCAACAAGAAGGCCGCCCAGATCACCCGCGACGACCTGATGGCGGGCGGCTGCGCGCTGGTCTCCTGCTTCATCGCCGACCCGGCCTTTGTCGGCCAGACCAAGGATCGCCTCTCCACCGAGGGCGCGGCCAAGATGGTCGAAAACTCGGTCCGCGACCACTTCGACAACTGGCTTGCCGCCGATACCAAATCCGCCGGTGCCATCCTCGATTTCCTGATCCTGCGCGCCGAGGAACGCCTGCGCCGCAAGCAGGAGAAAGAGACCCAGCGCAAATCGGCCACCAAGAAGCTGCGCCTGCCCGGCAAGCTCACCGACTGTACCTCCAAGGACCGCAGCGGCACCGAATTGTTCATCGTCGAGGGCGACTCTGCGGGCGGCTCCGGCAAGGGCGCGCGCTCGCGCGAATACCAGGCGCTCTTGCCGCTCAAGGGCAAGATCCTCAACGTGCTGGGCGCCGCCTCCAACAAGCTCAGTTCAAACGCCGAGATCCGCGATTTGTGCGAAGCCCTCGGCGTCGGGCTTGGCACCAAGTTCAACCTCGACGATCTGCGCTATGACAAGATCATCATCATGACCGACGCGGATGTCGACGGCGCCCATATCGCCTCTCTCCTGATGACCTTCTTCTTCACCCAGATGCGCCCGTTGATTGACGGCGGCCACCTCTATCTGGCCTGCCCGCCCCTGTTCCGCCTGACGCAAGGCGCAAAACGCGTCTATTGCCTCGACGAGGCCGAGCGCGACATGTGGTTGGAGAAGGGTTTGGGCGGCAAAGGCAAGATCGACGTGAGCCGCTTCAAGGGTCTGGGCGAGATGGACGCCAAGGACCTGAAAGAGACCACCATGGACCCCAAGACTCGCAAGCTGATCCGGGTCACCATCGACGAGGACGAACCCGGCGAGACGGGCGACCTGGTGGAGCGTCTGATGGGCAAGAAACCCGAACTGCGCTTCCAGTATATTCAAGAGAACGCGAAGTTCGTGGAGGAGCTGGATGTCTAAGACAGAAAATGCATTCTTCGAAAATTTCGGCTTTCCACGTAAATACAAAAAAATACACCCCCAGCTTGAAAAACTGCAAAAAAACGCTCATAGCATTGTAGAGGATGTTCTGCGCGATGAAGGCATCCCCGTCCTACAAGTGCAGTCGAGAATCAAATCTCCTGAAAGCGCGCTCGAAAAGTTTCTCCAAAAAAATTACGAAGACCCCTTCGCGCAAATAACTGACTTCGTCGGCCTCAGGACGATTGTGTACCTTGAATCTGATGTGGATAGAGCGGCTGATGCTTTACGCCAAACATTTTCGATTGACGAAGACAACAGCGTGGACAAGCGGTTTCCTGATGCCCCAAACGTCGTTGGCTACCGCTCACTGCACTTGATTTGCCACTTGGGAGTTAAGAGAGCGGCACACAAAGAGTACAGCGGCATCTGTAACATGCCATTTGAGGTGCAGATTCGAACTGCCCTTACGCATACTTGGGCCGAAATTGAGCACAAACAAAACTACAAATCCAGTCAGGCTTTGCCAAAGCGGCTACAGCGCAAATTGAACTTGATCGCAGCGACCCTTGAATCTGTTGATTTACAATTGGACAGCCTCAACAAAGACGCCAAAAACTACAGAGACGACCTGAAGAACGAGGCCAATGAGGAAATCACGAAGGACGAACTATCCGATACATCCTTGGAAGTTGTCTCTAAAAAATTCGCCGAACGCCACGGCATAAAACTTTCGCCTCCTGATAACGTAGACTACCAGAACATTCTCCAAGATCTCTCGGAGTACAATATAAAGACGGTAGGTGAACTAAGAGATTTTCTTCGTGATTTTCCCGGCGAAAAACTCAAAAAAGACCAAAAGACCGACACTGTTTCAGGTTACCTTTCACTGGCCATGGCAGCTAACGACTTCGACAAGTACCTGAAAATTCTACAAAGCAATAAACGCGCAGTACTTAAACGCCGGCTACCAAAATACATGTCCGTTACTGGCATTGAACAACTCGAAGAAAAACTAATTTCTGCAGGAGTTGAAATACGAGAAAACCAAAACATCCTTAGAACTTTGCTAAAATTTAAGGTATCCGACACACTACTGCCACACTTCGATGACGATGACGATGACGATGACGATGACGATGAAAACACCTAAAGGTGACTAGGCAGACCGGGGTCAAGGCGCGCTTTCCTGCACACGGTATGCACCACAAGGCCCGCGCCTGACCTTGGGGAGGTGCGAATGCGCCTTCCCGGGGGGAAGGTCAGGCGCGGGCCGTGCCGCTGCGCCCCACGTCCCAAGGGGAATTCCTGCAGGCGGTGCATTTTGGGGCAGGTGTTGCAGCGCGGGGCTCCGCCCGTTCTTACCCCAAACAGTGCCCCGCACTGTTTGCCGCTGCGCGGTCCGGGACGAACTCCCGGACGTAAGGTCAGGCGCGGGCCGTGCCGCTGCGCGCCACGCCCCAAGGCAACTCCTGCAAACGCTGCACTTCGGCGTCCACTTTGGGCTGCGCCCGGGGACCGGCGCTCCGCCCACACTTCATCTTCTCGCAAATATCCCGGGGGTGAATTGCCCGGCACGGGCAAGAGGGGGCAGCGCCCCCACCTCGATCGCGAAGAAATCCGCCGCCGCCCCCGAATAATCCCCGGCCCCCCGGTGTTTCCTCAGCATCAACCCAAATCAATTGCTCAGAGGACACCCCCATGGCCGAGACCATCAAGATCGCAGGCAAAGCCTTTCCCGCCGACATCCCCGGCATGCTCAAGCACAACAGCATGCGCAACACCTTCGGCAACTGGATCGCACGCGAAAAGAAAGTGCTGCTGCCCCATATCAAATGCACCATTGCGATGATGAACAAACAGGACGGCCCCGGCCTCTTCCGCGCCTATTTCGACGAGGCCCTGCCGGACGCGCAGCGCGTCGACCTGCCGATCAACATCTATTCCCTGCTCAAGCAGGAAGCCGAGAGCGACACCCCGCGCGATGCCGCCTTCAAGGTGATCCTCAAGAAGGCGCAGAAATTCATCACCGGCCCGCTCGACCATTACCGGAGCGAGTTCTTCGACTCCAAGACCTTCCGCGATTTCGTCATCAAGCAGCTCGGCCAGACCGACGCCAAGAAGGAAGCCAAGGCCCAGGGGATCAAGGACGACAAGACCCTGTTCGAGATCTTCATCCTCACCAACAGCGACCGCAAGGACGAGGCCGTGAAGCTGGTCAAGACGCTGGCCAAGAAGGAAAAACTCGGCAAGGAGAAGGAAGAGAGCCTGATCCGCCAGGTCACCAAGGGCCGCATGTAAGCGCCCCGCCAACACAGCCCGTTGCGCCCCCGGCGCGCGCCCGCCTCACGCGGTCTCAACCCGCACCTGCCATACTCGCCTGCGTTGCAACACCCACAGGGCACGGCCTGACACCCCGTGCCCGACAGGAGAACAGGGCCCCAGAGACCACCCTCACCCGGGTGCAGGGGATCCGGCCAGACGCGGGGAAACCCGCGCCATCTCTCCGCCTCCCGCGGGACCTCAAACCCCGTGGCGGCGCCGCCATTTGTCCCACGCCCGCCCACTTCTTTGTGAGGGCCGCCGACAACAGATTGATCGCAGGCGGCGCAACCGCCTAACCTCTGCGCACCGCCACGCGCAGGGAGGGGCAGCGGCACGCCATGAATTTCATCGCCGACAACCAGCTGCTGTTGCTGATCCTGTGCTTTGCCACCGGGAGCCTCGGCACCGCCTTGCTGTTTCGCAAACCCGCCGGCCACCGCGCCTGGCGGCTGGCCGATCTGGTCTGGGTCATCCTCGGCGGCATCGGCGCCCTGGTGGCGGTGGTCGCCGGGATCTATTCCGCCGATACCTCGCGCCTCGACAGGCAGGTGGATGTGGCCTATGCCGCCACCCAGGCCTTTGACCGCGACGCCGCCCGCTTTCGCCTGCGCTTTTGCGAGCCCGCCTATGACAGCGACATCGCCGCGCTCTGCGACAAGGTCGAGTTCCTCTCCGCCTCCACCGCCGACACCCGCGGCCTGCCCTTTTTCACCGCCGTCACCGACAGCGTCGCCCCGCTGCGCGCGCTCTCGGTCTTTGGCGACGACATGAAGGCCATGGCGCGTTCGGTCGACAGCTTTGATCCGGCCAGTTTTGTGGTCTTTGCCGCCCTTGATCCCGACACCGAGGCCGCCGTGACCAGCCTGCGCCGCAAGGTGCCCGCCATCGCCGGGGATTTCCTGATCCTCGCCCGCGCCTACGAGGATCTGGTCACGCTGCTTGCCCGCCTCAAGGACGAATGGCAAACCCTTGAAGAGAATGCCTATATCCTCGCGCTCCAGGTTCTGGCGCTGTGCCTGGTCAGTTTTGCGGCCCCGTTTCGGCTCGGCAAATCCGTCGTGGAGCTGCGCCCCCGCCCGCGCTAAGGTCGCGGCAAGAGGGCGGCAAGGAGGCAACAGGGAGACAGACCATGACCAAGGACGATCTGCAACAGATCCTGGCCGATGCCTTTGCCCCCTGGGTGCAGGCGCTGGAACTGACGGTGGTCGAGACCGCCCCCGACAGCACCGTGCTGCGGATGCCGGTCACGCCGGCGCTTGCCCGGGTTGGGGGCATCGTCTCCGGTCAGGCGCTGATGGCGCTGGCGGATACCGCCATGGTGCTGGGGGCGATGTCGCATGCAGGGCGGATGCTGCCCCTGGCCACCACCGATCTGCACTGCCAGTTCCTGCGCCCCGGCAACGGAGCCGCGATCCTGTGCCGCGCGCAGCTGGTGAAACCGGGCCGCGCCCTCAGCGTCTGGCGCGCCGAGATGACCGACGAGGCCAGCGGCAAACTGGTTGCCACCGCAACCGCCACCTTCTACCTGCCCGCCTGAGGAGCCGCGCCGCATGCGCCATTTCGACGAAATCTTCGCCATCGCCGCCGACCGCCACGGCGGCCCCGCCGCGCTGGACGGCAAGCTGACAAAGCCCGACCCGCAGATCACCGCCCTGCCCGAGGATCGCTGGCTGTCGGTGATGACCCGCTGCGTCTTCAACGCCGGTTTCAACTGGAAGGTCATCGCGGCCAAATGGGACGGGTTCGAACGCGCCTTTGACGGCTTTGACGTCGGCCGCAACGCCTTCATGGATGACGCACAGCTCGACGCCCATCTGCGCAACACCGAGATCGTGCGCAACGGTGCCAAGATCCAGTCGGTACGCGACAATGCCGCCTTCCTGATGGAGCTGCGCGACGCGGGCGGCGCGGGCAAGGTGCTCGGCGGCTGGCCGTCGCAGGACTACATCGGCCTGCTGGAGATGCTGAAGACCCGCGGCAGCCGTCTTGGTGCCGCCACGGGGCAATATGCCATGCGCTTTGCCGGGCGGGATGCGTTCATCCTCTCGACCGACGTGACCGCACGGCTGGTCGCCGAAGGGGTGATCGACAAGCCCGCCACCTCGAAACGGGCGCTGCGGGCCGTGCAGGAGGCCTTCAACCACTGGGCCGCGCAGTCGGGCCGGTCCCTCAGCGAAATCAGCCAGGTGCTGGCCTACAGTGTCTAGGGTTCTGCTCCTCCTGCTGGCCCTGCTCGCCGCCTGCGGCCGCAGCCCGACCGAGCGCGAACGCATGTTCCTCGGCACGCTGCATGGCGACAGTCTGGATTATGCCCGCCTGCGTCTGGTCGAGGGCGCACCATTGCGGGCCGTCACCTTCCGCCGCCTGCAGCGCCCCCGCACCACCTGCCGCGAGCGCATCCTGCCGCCGCGTCCCGCCGGCGAGGTGGTCACCGCCTCTCCGGCCGCGGTGGCGATCTTCAACCGCATCTTCTTCACCCGCGAATGGTATCTGCCCGATTACACCCCGGACTATCCCGACACCCTGCCGCTGGTCGAAGCGATGCTGCTGGCGCATGAGGCCACCCATGTCTGGCAATGGCAGAACCGCGACCGCACCGGCTATACGCCGCTGAAGGCGCTGCTCGAACACGGCACCTCGCCCGATCCCTATCTGTTCGACCCGGATCGAGAGGCGGATTTCCTCTCTTTCGGCTACGAACAACAAGGCACCATCGTCGAGGAATACGTCTGCTGCCGGGCCCTGGCCCCGCGCGCCGAGCGCACCCATCGCCTGCATCGCATGCTCGCGGCGGAGATGCCGGTCTCCGACCTGCCGCAGAGCCGCGAGAGCGATGTGCTGCTGCCCTGGAAGGACGTGCGCATCGACGGGATTTGCGACTGATCCCCGCCGTATAGTTACGTCCTGGGTAACGTTGCGTAGAAATACGCGGGCACACGGATAGCGCTTGCCCCCTTCTGGCCTGCGCCGCATTCTGCTCCGGCACGCAATCGGCAGGGGGAGCGGTCATGGGGAGGACAAGCGAAATGACCCAATTTGCACTGATCATGCTGGCAGCCGGGATCGGGATCCCCGTTCTCGCCGCCCTCAACGCGCGGCTGGGGCAGGTCCTCGGCGCGCCGGGGGCCGCCTGCGTGGTGTTGTTTGCGGTGGCCTTTGTCGCCGCGCTCGGGTTCTATGCGCTTGTCGGGCCCAAGACCCTGTCGCAGGTGATGATCGCGCCCCGGCATCTCTTGCTCGGCGGGGTGCTGGTGGCCTTCTATGTCCTGTCGATCACCCATGTGGCCCCCCATTTCGGGGTCGGCAACGCGGTGTTCTTCGTGCTTCTGGGCCAGCTCCTCTCGGCTGCGGCGATCGACCATTTCGGCCTCTTTGGCGCCCAGATCAGCCCGTTGACCTGGACCCGCGCACTGGGGATCTCGGTCATGGCCGCCGGGGTCTGGATCACCCAGATCGCCGCCTGAGCCCAACCTGAGTGCCACCCCGACCGCTGCGGCTTGCACGCCGGGGTCAGCCTGCGCGCAGCACCCCGTCCTCCAGATGCAGTACCCGGTCCATCCGCGATGCAAGCTCCAGATTATGGGTCGCGATCAGCGCCGACAGGCCGGTTTCCGACACCAGCCGCATCAACACCTCAAACACCTGATCCGAGGTCGCCGGATCGAGGTTCCCGGTCGGCTCATCCGCCAGCAGGATACGCGGGCTGTTGGCCAGCGCCCGGCAAAACGCCACCCGTTGTTGCTCGCCCCCGGACAGCGCTGCCGGTCGATGCGCGGCGCGGTCCTTCAGCCCCACAAGCGCCAAGAGTTCGACGCCGCGCGCCTCTGCCGCGCGTTGGGATACCCCATTGGCAAGCTGCGGCAGAACGATGTTTTCCAGCGCCGTGAACTCCGGCAGCAGGTGATGGAACTGGTAGACAAAGCCCACATCCTGCCGCCGCACCCGTGTGCGCTTGCGCTCGCCCGCTCCGGTCATGTCCTGCCCGCCGATCTGCACCGTGCCCGCATCGGCCACATCCAGCAGCCCCGCGATCTGCAACAGCGTTGATTTGCCCGCGCCGGAGGGCGCCACCAGCGCCACAACTTCGCCCGCGCGCAGGGTCAGGTCTGCTCCGCGCAGGACCGAGACCTCCCCCGGCGTGCCCGCCAGATAGGTCTTGCTCAGCCCTTCGATCTGCAAGGTGATCTCACTCATAGCGCAGCGCCTCCACAGGGTTCAGCCGCGCCGCGCGGCGGGCCGGGAAAATGGTGACAACAAACGACAGACCCAGCGACAGGCCCACGGCCTTGATCACATCGCCCGCCCGCAGTTCAGCCGGTAGCGCGTAGATGCCCCGGATCGACGGATCCCAGACCCCGCCGCCCATGACGTAATTCACAAACGAGAAGATCGGGTCGATATAGATCGCAAACAGACAGCCAAGGATCACCCCAAGCAGGGTGCCGATCACCCCGGTAATCGACCCGCAAATGAAAAACACCCGCATCACCGAGCCTTCGCTGAGGCCAATGGTGCGCAGGATGCCGATGTCGCGCCCCTTGTTCTTTACCAGCATGATCAGGCCGGAGACGATGTTCATCGTCGCAATCAGCACCAGGATCGACAGGATCACGAACATCACGTTGTCCTCGACCTCCAGCGCGCGCAGGAAACCGCCCGAACTGTCGCGCCAGCTCCAGACGCCATAGCTTTGCCCCGCTGCCTGCACCAGCGGCAGGATGTATTGATCCACCCGCTCGGGGTCATCAACCATCACCTCGATCTCATCTGCCGCACCTTCGCGATTGAAATAGCTCTGCGCCTCGGCGAAGGGCAGATAGGCGCGGGTGTTGTCGATGTCATAACGCCCGGCGGTAAAGACATAGACCACCTCATAGGCGTTCACGCGTGGGCTGGTGCCAAAGGCGGTCTTGACGCCGTTGGGCGAGATCAGCTTGACCTTGTCCCCGATGCTCAGGCCCAGGGCGCGCGCGACACCCGATCCGATCGCAATTCCTTCGTCAAAACGGCCGAGATCGCCATAGGCCGCGTCGCTTTGAGCAACACCCGGAATCTCGGCCAGATCCGCGGCGTGGATACCATAGACCTGCACACCGGCGTTACGGTCGCCCCGGCTGGCCATCACCTGACCTTTGATCAGCGGGGCCGCCTGCAACACGCCGGGCACTTGCCCTACCGCTTCCGCCAATGCGGCATAATCGGTGATGCGTCGATCAAGCGTGCCGGCTTCGGTGACTTCGCCGTGGGCATAGACCGTGGCATGGGCGTTGGCGCCCAAAATGGTGCCCACAAATTCCGACCGAAAGCCTGAGCGCACCGCCAGTGTCGCGATCAGCGCAAAGACCGCCAGCGTGATGCCGATGAGGGAAATCCAGGTCATCACCGACACGCCGCCTTCGCTGCGGCGGGCGCGCAAATAGCGCCAGGCAATCATCCATTCGAAACGGGAAAAAGGCGCAGGTGCAGCCATTTAGGCGGTCTTCCTCTTGCGATGAAAATGCGGCTCCGCCAAGGCAGAGCGCCTGTCGCGCAGACCCTAGGGGCGCGGGGATGTGCGGTCAAGCAAGCCTGTCGCGGCGGCGCGCACTGCGGGCAAAGAGACGCCGCCCCCCCGCCATCAGCCCCCAGATAAGACCACTGCCCGCCAGCACCCCCACCGCCGCCAGCATCATCGCATCAAGCGAGACCGGCACCGCAGGCTCAAACGCCTGAAGCGTGGCAGAGGCGATCTCGCTTTCGGCAAAGCGCCCCAGATGCAGCGCGCGCTCCACCGGGGCCATGGCGCTCAACTCACGCAAGTCAGACGACAGGCGACCATAGCGGTCGATGGTGGCCGCCATGGTTTCGGCGCGCGCGGCCCCCATCTCGCCCCCCTGGGCCAGTTGCACCAGCGCCGCATGCCGCTCCAGCCCAAGCGCCGCCGCATCGGCATCAAACTCCGCCACCGTGCGGCGCAGCGCGTCCACGTGACCACCCAGCCGTTGCAGATAGGCCTGCGCATAGGCGGGAAACTGTGACAGGCCCACACCTGCGCCCGCCCCACCCAGAAGTGACACCATCCGCGTGATCATGATCGTTGTCCTTCTCTCAGCCCATTGCCCCAAATGGTGACCCGATGCGCCTGTCAGGCGCAACCCTCAGCATGAGCGCCCCATCAGACCCCCGCACACCTCCCCTGTGAAGGGGAAAACGGGGGCGCTCCCGCCCCCTTTTGGTGTTTTGCATGCGCAAAACGCCGAAAAGGCGTTGGGGGTGGCGCCGGGCCTTTGGCCCGGCGCCACCCCCAACCCGCAGGGCCCAACCGGATCAGGGCATGTTTCATGCCCGCAAGACGGGCGGGAGCGCTGCCCGCGCGCACCGATACGGCGCGATCTGCAAAAAGCAGCGCAAAAACGAGAGGTGCTTCGCATACACGGCAAGAACGCAACCCTTTGGAAATCTATTGAAGGGCATTCTCCCATAGGTAGTTTCAAACTTTTGCCACATGGATCAGCACCATGAGGAGATTGATATCATGACAGCCATTTTGCCGGGCCAAGACCCCCGGATCGCAGAGATTTTTCAGGACATGGCCAGCAACCAACGCGCCCTGAAGGATGCCGATGAGGTCGAACAGGCAGGCAAACGCGGCCAGGCGGCCATGCACACCGAATATCAGATGCGGGCAGAGGACGGTCTCACCGTCAAGGAAGGCATGGGCGTCGGTGACATCAACCTCACCGCCCAGCGCTATCGCCAGCAGGCCGCGGATATGCGCGTTGCCATCGCCAAACTGCGCGATGAGGATCCCGACCACGCGGATTATGCCACCACTGTCGCCATGCAGATCCTCGGGCAGGTCAGCACCGGCGACACGATGGCGGACACGATCCTGATGTCGATCGTGGGCGGTGACGCGACGGATGACACGTTCCTCAGCGCCAAATTCGCCATGCCGGATGCGGTGGGCACCGCGGGCGCGGATGAGGTCTCGGTCGACACCGACGGCATGATCTTTGGCGTCAAGACCGGCGACGGGGCCGATGTGGTCTCGCTCAGCGGTGCGCAGGTCTTTGACGTCAGCACCGATGCCACACCCACCATTGCCGTCACGGTTGCCGACAAAAACGGCTCCAAAACCTGGATGAGCACGCAAACCTTTGCCAACAATGACAGGCTGACCATTCAGGCCGGAACCGCGGGGTCCATCAGCACCGGTGGCGGCGATGACAGCCTCCGCATTGATGCGGACAACCTCTACAGTGTCTCCGCTGGCGATGGGAACGACAGGCTGCGGATCTCAGCCGATTATGCGCAGGGCATCAACGCCGGTGCAGGCAATGATATCATCAGCTTGCAGGCGACAATTGCCGAACGCATCAGCGGCGGCGACGGGGCCGACGCGATTGACGTGACGGCGGCGCGAGGCTCTGTGGATGGCGGTGAGGGCGACGATCTGATCCGCATTTCCGCAACCGAAGCCGTGACCGTAAGCGGGGGGCGCGGCAATGACCTGATCGAGCTGCGAAATGGCGGCGGCACCGTCACCCTGTCGCGCAAGACCGGGGACGGCGATGATATTGCCATGCTGGCACCGGGGGCAAATCTGACCATCGCCTCTGCCGTGCCCACCAGCATCACCCGCGAGGGCGACAAACTGCTCCTGCGCTATGCCGATGGCGGCAGCCTCACCCTGAGCGGGATTGATCAGGCGGGAGAGATTTCCCTCGCCAATGCCCGCGGCGGTGATCCGGTACCGCTGCAAATCCCGCCGGCAGACGCCAATGGTGTCGATCTGAGGGTGTGACATTCGGATCTGTCAGAGGCCACGACTGCCGCGCCTTTAGATTCCCTCAAAGACATGGACCTTGGTCTGCACGCGGTGGACGCAGTCGCTCCCCGGCGTGCGCGCCGTTCACCGGCGCTGCGCGCTCACTCGAACAAAGACATCTGATCTGGATGCGGCTGCGTGGGTGTCGCGGGGCTGTCCGCACGGACTGCATCAACCAACGCGCGGAGATCTCTGGCCAAGTCCGGGCACAGCTCTTGCAGACGCGCGGCCTCCTGCGATGCAAAACTGATTTCGCGCGCGCTCATGTGAAACGGCACGTCCTCGTCTACTTCCAAGGTTTCGAGCATCTCTTCGATTGACCAGCCATCAGACAGAAACCCGAGTGCCCGCTCAAAACTCTCGTGCTCGGGATGCACCCAAGTGGTAATTCCGCGCAAGTAGTGGGCAGCCTGCGCGCGATCTGCGCCCTCGATCAACGTGTTCAACGCGCGACAAACCTGCACGGCCCATGGTTCTACCCAAACCACCAGCGCCTCAAACAGCGCATCCGCAGGCGGGATCATCGCGGGTGGTGTCGAAAGATGCCAATGATCCAGATCCGCCCCCGAGAGCGGCAATCCTTCGTAGGCGCAGTAGCTTGCAGGCGCGCGTTTGGCCACGGCGAGAAGATGGGCGAAAAAATCAAAGAGCGGTACCACCGCATCCGCATGGCGACCTGCGATCTGCCAGAGCCACGGCAATGCCGTCCAAGTGGCCGGGTAGAGCGATTCCTGATGATAAAGGCGATCCCACAGCAACGTGTTGCACAGCTCCGGGTCCCATTGCTCCAGGAGGCTGGAAAGAGGTCCCCGCACATCCTCCACGCCGTAGGCGCCGGGCAAATGGTCCCAAAGCGGATCATCAAGTGAAAGTTGCATCGTGGTAATATCCGAACTGTAATCTGCCCGGACTGTTACACAACATTTGGCATATAAAAACCCCGCCCGACGGGCCTGTCGGACGGGGCTCTCAATTCTGTGGCGCCGGTGGCTTTAGAAGCCGCGAGGCGTGGGGTGGTTGGCGTAGATCGCGGCGATTTTCTTTACTGCATCTTCCGGGCTCATCTCTTCGCTTTCGCCGGTGCGGCGGCTGGTCACCTCGACGACGCCGTTCTTCAGCCCGCGCGGGCCGACGGTAATGCGCCATGGCAGACCGATGAGGTCCATGCTGGCGAATTTGCCGCCCGCACGTTCCTTGCGATCATCATAAAGCGGCTCCAGACCAATGGCGGTCAGCGCCGCATAGAGCTGCTCGCAGGCGGCATCCGCTTCATCGTCGCCCTGCTTGAGGTTCACGATCCCGCAGTGGAAGGGGGTCACACCCTCGGGCCAGATGATGCCCTTGTCGTCGTGGCTGGCCTCGATGATGGCGCCGAGAAGACGCGAGACACCAATCCCGTGCGAGCCCATGTGGACCGGCACGCTGTCGCCCTCGGCGGTCTGCACGGTGGCGCCCAGCGCCTCTGAGTATTTGGTGCCGAAGTAGAAGATCTGGCCAACCTCGATACCGCGGGCGACGCGACGGCGGTCTTCGGGGATCTGATTGAAGAGCGCCTCGTCATGGGTCTCGTCGGTGCGGGCGTAGCGGGAGGTGAACTCTTCGAGCACGGCCTGACATTGTTCGACACTGTCATAGTCGATCTCGCGCGCGCCAAAGGTCAGATCGGTGATCTCGCTGTCATAGAAGACCTCCGACTCGCCGGTTTCGGCCAGCACGAGGAATTCGTGGGTGTAATCGCCACCAATCGGGCCACCATCAGCGCGCATCGGGATCGCCTGCAGCCCCATGCGCTCGTAGGTGCGCAGGTAGCTGACCAGATGGCGGTTGTAGGCGTGCAGCGCGTCCTCTTTGGTGAGGTCGAAGTTATAGCCATCCTTCATGTAGAATTCGCGCCCCCGCATCACGCCAAAGCGCGGGCGGATCTCGTCGCGGAATTTCCACTGGATCTGATACATCGTCAGCGGCAGGTCTTTGTAGCTGGAGACATTGGCGCGGAAGATGTCGGTGATCAGCTCTTCGGCGGTCGGCGTGAACAGCATGTCGCGGTCATGGCGGTCGCGGATGCGCAGCATCTCCTCGCCATAGGCGTCATAGCGCCCGGACTCGCGCCACAGGTCGGCCGACTGGATGGTGGGCATCAGCATCGGGATGTGGCCCGCGCGCATCTGCTCTTCGTGCACGATGCCTTCGATCTTTTTCAGCACCCGGTAGCCCAGCGGCAGCCAGGAGTAGATCCCGGCGGCGGACTGTTTGATCATGCCGGCGCGCAGCATGTAACGGTGGCTGACGACCTGCGCCTCCGAGGGGGTCTCCTTGAGGACAGGCAGGAAATAGCGAGACAGGCGCATAATGGCTCCATGCGGTGAACGAGTGTTCTGCCCGGTTTAGTAGCTGGCAGGGAGACGGACAAGGGTGCAGTTGCACCGGACGGGCATCGCGCCCCGGGATCAGGGCAGCCAAGGGGCGGCCCATGGCGAAAGTCGCGGTTCCGTCCGGCAATACTCCCCTCTGGATTGCAATGCTTCGCCCGCGCAATTGGCGTTTCCGGAGAGGCGGCGCCGTGATGGTGATTTTGCGATAGAGACAGAGCCCGCATTTCCGCATCGGAGATTTGAAACAATGCCCGCGGTGCGATATGTCCTCAGGGGAACCGCTGCGTGGGAGGACCCGACCCCCGGACCCAAAAATCACCCGGATCAGCCGCAAAACCCACGGTCATACCCCCTGCCGCCCCGTGTCACGACCTTTCGGTCCTCTGACCTCCCGCGGGCCGTGTGGGCGCGCGGAATCGACTCGTCAGCTGCGGGAGGTGCTGCGCCCGCCCGACCAAACCCAAGTTTCACGAATTACGTGATAACCCCCTGTCACCACAGCCGTTTTTAAAGTCATAAAAATAATTCCAATTAAATATAGTTTTTTGATACATTCTCGCAGAATGTGAGTATTCAAGTATCGGAATTTTGGCACAATAGTCGTGCCCAAGCTGTAATGCGGCCCCTGCCCGCGTGATGTTAAAAGATGTTTTGTTCATGACCCATGCCTTGCCACTGACGCCCGATGCCTATGACGTGCAGCTGCGCGAACTGGGCCTGGTCGAACACCACAGCGAAGACGCGCTGGACAATCTCACATCGCTGGCCGCCCGCGTGCTGAACACGCCCACCGCGATGATTTCGGTGGTGCAGCCCAGCCAGGACCGGCAGTTCTTCAAGAGCTGCATCGGCCTGCCCGACATGGTGAGCGAGTTGCGCCAGACGCCGCTGTCGCATTCCTTCTGCCAGTATGTGCAGGCCACCGGGCAGCCGCTGATGGTCGACGACAGCCGCGACAACGGCCAGCTGCGCGACAATGAGGCGGTGCGCGATCTGCATATGATCGCCTATCTCGGGGTGCCCATCCACCTGCCCGACGGCACTGCCATCGGCGCGCTCTGCGTGGTGGATCGCAAGCCCCGACCGTGGCAGCACGGCGATCTGGAGACCTTGCAGCAGCTGGCGCTGACCGTCGATCACCTGATCGCGCTGAAACAGGCCCGCGACAGCGCCGAGGCGTCGGAGGCCACCGCCCGGCGCGAGGCCGAGGCCCGCAAGACCTTCCTGGCCCATATGAGCCACGAGATCCGCACGCCGCTGAATGGCATCATCGGCTCGACCGATCTGCTGATGCGCAATGTGACAGGGATCGCCAGCTCGCCCCGGCAGCAGGGTGAATTGCTGCGCACCGTCAACCGATCCGCACAGAGCCTGGAGCGGCTGCTGAATGATGCGCTCGACATTGCAAAGATCGACGCCGGCAAGATGGAACTGGCCCCGACCCCCTTTGACCTGCGCGAAACCATTCAGGACGTCGTGCAGCTGTTTTCCGCCAATGCCGCGCGCAAGGGCATCGAGATCACCCACAATTTCACCGACATCGCCGTGGGCGAGCTGCGCCAGGGCGACGGGTTCCGGCTTGGTCAGGTGCTGGGCAACCTGCTGAGCAACGCGGTGAAATTCACCGATCACGGCCGGGTCTGCCTCTGTCTGCGCGGCACCCCGCAGGCGGTGCATATCACCCTGCGGGACAGCGGCTGCGGCATCGCGCCCGAGCAGATCGACGCCCTGTTCAAACCCTTTGTCCAGGCCGAGCCCACCACGGCGCACAGCAAGGGCGGCACCGGGCTGGGCATGGCGATCGTGCAGCAGATGGTGCAGCTGATGGGCGGCCGCATCCGCGCCGAGAGCCTCCCGGGCGAGGGCACCACGTTCTTTCTGTCGCTGCCGATGCCGGTGGTCGCGCCTGCGCTTGCGGATCCCGATCGCGGGGATGACCAGCCCCCGGTGGAGGCCGACGCGCAGATCCTGCGCGGCAAGCGGGTGCTGGTGGCGGATGACAGCCCGGCCAACCGGCTGGTGCTGCAAAAACTGCTGGAGAGCCTCGGCGCCGAGGTCGACAAGGCCTATGACGGCGGTGACGCCTTCGGGCGCGCGGTGACCACCCGCTATGACATTCTGTTCCTCGACATCCAGATGCCGGGCTACAGCGGGCTCGAGGTGCTGGAGAAGCTGCGCGCCTCGCCGCGCCATGTCGCCCATGACGCGCTCTGCATCGCGGTCACCGGCAATACGCTGCCCAGCCAGGTGCAGCAATACCGCGACAGCGGCTTTGACGCCTGGCTCAGCAAACCGCTGCGCCACAGCGACCTGATCCGCGCCCTCTCGCCGCTGCTCGCGCCCGCCGGCCCGGCAGAGGCCTGATTGCCCAGTGATCGCCCGGTTGATCGCACAGTGATCGCCCGGTCGCCGCCGGCGGCGGTCATGCGCCCCTATGCACCAGCAGCAGCCAACCGTCGCGCCAGCGCCAGGCTCAGCGCCATCGCCGCCAGCAGGAACACACCCCCGACGCTCCAGGCCACAGGGGGTGCATAGACATCGGCAAGGGCCCCGGCCAGAACCAGCCCGATCGCCGCGCCACACTGCTGGATCAGGGAGCGCAGCGACAGCATGGTGGACCTCTGGCGATCCTCCACGCAGCGATGCAGCAGGCTGCTCGCAGGGGTCTCGCTGGCGCCGAGGAGGATGGAGTACAGCGCAAAGATAACGACAAAGCCGACGATGCCGCCCTGTATCGCCAGCGCGACCTGAACACCCGCGAGACAGGCAAAGATCGCCGCAAGCGTGCGCGCATGGCGCCGCCTGAAGATCCGGCTGATCTGCGGCGACAGGGAGGCGCCGATGGCGATCGCAAGGAAGTAGCCCGCCGTCAACGCCCCGATGACGGTATTGGCATAGGCCGCCTCGAGCATCGGCTTGGCATGGGTCGGCCAGATCACCTCGACCGGGTTTGTCGCCATCAGGAACAGCGCCAGAGCCGCCAGAAGCATGGCAAGCGTCCGGTGTCGCAGCGCCAGGCGGAAGGACTCGGCCACCACCGACGGGACCCGCGCAAAACCCTGTGCAAGCGCGTGGGGCGTCAGCGGCCGGGGGTCTTCGGCGATGGCGCAGAGGGTATAGATCAACACGCCGACCATCACCACAAAGCTGGCCGCATAGGACACATCATAGATGCTGATGCCATGGCGCAGACCAAGCGCCCCAAATGCGTCGGGTAGCAGCCCGCCCAGGACAGCCCCCACCGCGAGGCCCAGAGCGTTGGCCCCTTGCGCCCTGGCCAGCGCGGGCTGGACATCCACATTCGGCGCCGCCGCCCTAAAGGTCTCGACAAACCATGCATCCAGCGTGCCAGAGCGCAGGGCGCGTCCGAACCCGATGAAGGCGAAGGACAGTGCAAGCACGCCAAAGTCGCGCGACATGAGAAAAAGCGCCAGCGACACCAGACTGGCCAGGGTCGCTGCCAGAAAGACCGGCTTACGCCCGATCGTGTCCGCCAGCCCGCCGAAGGGCAGTTCCATCGCCATGGTGGTCAGGGAGTAGATCCCAAACAGCAGCGAGATCTGAAACAGATCCATGCCGCGATCAGTCAACGCCAGCGCAACGACGGCAACCGTGAGCCCCATGGCAAAACGGTCAAGGAACTGATGTATCTGAAACACCCGGATGTGCCGCCGCGCGCCGTCGGTCAATGCCGTGAAAGAGAAATCGAGTTCCGTCGTCATGGCGGCAGCATCCGCCTTTCCGTCGCCCTGCGCAATGGCGGATCAGCTCCCGGGATGACAGGCTCCGACCCCGCTGCACCAACCCTTGGCAAACGGCAGATCCGAGCCCAAACCAATCTACTGGGACGAGTTCTCCTATTGGCCGCTATAGTGTAGCCTAGTGCCAATTTAGATCATGCTGGGAAAACGCCGTGCACTCGCAAAAATTCAAACATGCGTCAGCGTCGAAAGGAGACGACTATGAAATGGTGGCCTTCGGCGATGCAAGTGACGGCTCATCAGACTATGTGCTTTTGCAGTTGGCATACGAATTTGACGATCAAGACCGCGCGACTGGGATGGACGGAATATATTTAGAAATCAACGATCAAGCACATGGCGCTTACAAGATTGTGCATCGAATTGAAGTTTTTCTCAACGCTGTGATCATTCATTTCTCATCTCAACAGCTAAAGCTGCCAGACACGCTCAACCCGTTTTGCATTCCGCTTGACGACGTTGCCCGCCTGAGCCCTGATGTTTGTGCGACGTTGGCCGGGATGGCTTGCCGTGCTGGAATAGACCTTGAGAACAAGCCTACCGAGTATTGATGCACTGCTACGGCAGCTTTGTCCGCACGGCAGACACGCCCGCAAGAGGACACGCGAGATCGCTGCGCCGTTGGCACACACCGCGGAGGCAACGCGTCCCACAAACCGGGCACTCACTCCGGTGCGGTGTCATGTGTCAGAACGCATTGATGCCACGGCGGGCGCAAGTCTGACTTGAAACGCTGCGCCCCATCGGCGATCACAGGGGCATCCGCGATCCACCCGTCCGCGACCCACCAAAGCGAGGATGCCTGACCATGGCCCTGCCCGCCCGCAAACAACTGAAATACTGGGGAATTGCCGCCGTCCTCTTTGCCATCGTCATGTGGGCGCTTGGCAATGTGCTGATGCCCTTCATCCTGGGCGGTGCCATCGCCTATATGATCGACCCGCTGGCGGACCGGCTGGAACGCGCGGGCCTCAGCCGCGAGGGGGCGACGGCGGTCATCACGGTGGGGGCGGTGCTGATCTTTCTGGTGCTGCTGCTGCTGATCGTCCCCGCGCTGATCAACCAGATGATCGATCTGGTGCAGACGCTGCCGCAGGCGCTGTCGAACCTGCGCGACTTTGCCCAGGAGCGGTTCCCGGCGCTGTTCGAGGACAACAGCCAGGTGCGCGAGGCCCTGGCCGGCCTGTGGAAGATGGTGCAGGACAAGAGCATCAGCCTGCTCCAGACCTTTGTCGGCTCGGCGATGTCGCTGCTGAACATCGTGGTGCTGCTGGTGATCGTGCCGGTGGTTGCGGTCTACCTGCTGGTGGACTGGGACCGGATGGTGGCCCGCATCGACGAGCTGCTGCCGCGCGATCACGCGCCGGTGGTGCGCAAGCTGGCCGGCGAGATCGATGCCGTGCTGTCGTCCTTCATTCGCGGCATGGGCACGGTCTGCGTGATCCTGGGCACCTATTACGCGGTGGCGCTGATGCTGGTGGGGCTGAACTTTGGTCTGGCGGTCGGGTTTGTCGCCGGTCTGGTGACCTTCATCCCCTATCTCGGGGCGATCTTTGGCGGCGTGCTGGCGATCGGTCTGGCACTGTTTCAGTTCTGGGGCGCGGCAGAGGGCGCCGACGGCGAAATGATCCGCCAGAGCACCGACTGGCTGCGCATCGCGCTGGTGGCGGGGATCTTTGTGATCGGCCAGATGGTCGAGGGCAACTTCCTGACCCCCAAGCTCGTCGGCAACTCTGTCGGGCTGCACCCGGTGTGGCTGCTGCTGGCGCTGTCGGTCTTTGGCGCGCTGTTTGGATTTGTCGGCATGCTGATCGCGGTGCCGGTGGCTGCGGCGATCGGGGTGGTTGCACGATTTGCCGTGGACCAGTATCTGCACAGTCGCCTCTATCAGGGGCTGAGCCACCGGGACGTCGCGTCCCTTTCCGCCGAGGCGCCGCAGGACGGTGCAGAGTAAGAAGACCCGATGTCCGAACAGCTGAGCTTTGATCTCCCGGCGAAACCTGCGCTGGGGCGGGATGATTTCTTTGTTGCGCCGTCGAATGCCATGGCCGTGGCGCTGATCGACCCGAGTTTTGCCTGGCCTTCGGGCAAGCTGGTGCTGACCGGGCCCAAGGGATCGGGCAAGACCCACCTCGCCCACGTCTGGGCCAAGGAAAGCGGCGCCCGCGTGGTGCCTGCACAGCAGCTGACCGAGGCCGACGTGCCGGAACTGGCCAGCGGCCCGGTGGCGATCGAGGACGTGCCGGAAATCGCCGAAGACGCGCTGGCGCAAAAGGCGCTGTTTCACCTGCACAACATGGTGCTGACCCATGGCCACCGGCTGATGCTGACCGGTCGTCCGGCGCCCAACCTCTGGGGGCTGGGGCTGGCGGACCTGCAAAGCCGGGTGCAGGCGGCCACCCATGCCGCGCTTGAGGCCCCCGATGATGCGCTGCTGGCGGTGGTGCTGGCGAAACTGTTCAACGACCGCCAGATCACCCCGAAACCGGACGTGATCCCCTACCTGGTGGGGCGCATGGACCGCAGCTTTGCCGCGGCGGCGGCGGTGGTCGATCAGCTCGACCGGCTGGCGCTGGCCGAGCAGCGCACCCTGAGCCGCGCGCTGGCGATTCGCATGATGGCCGCCGACCGCGAAAGCGAAGACAGATGACCCCGCGCCTCTGCCGCCCAAGGACCACCCTGTCACCGCGGGCGGAATTGACCTCCGCGACCCGATACATCATTCTTTCCAAAGCCCAAACATCCGGTCCCCAGGGCCGGACCATCCCGGAGCCCGCATGACGATCCTGCCAGACGCCCCGCACCTCGCCTCCGAGACCACGCCCTCCGACGGCACAGAGTCCGATCTGGAACCGCCCACGGGCAGCAGCGAGGACTGGGGCCCGTTTGGCCGCCCGTTGTTCGATGATCCGGATGCCCGCGCCCTGAAACGGGTCGGCGTGGTCGATGTGGGGTCGAACTCGGTGCGACTGGTGGTGTTTGACGGCGCTGCCCGCAGCCCGGCCTATTTCTACAACGAAAAGATCATGTGTGGCCTTGGCGCCGGCCTGTCGGAAACCGGCAAGCTCAATCCGAAGGGGCGCGTGCGCGCGCTGGAGGCGCTGAAACGCTTTCAGATCCTGGCGCAGGGCCTCCTGCCCTATTCGCTGATCGTGGTGGCCACCGCCGCCGTGCGCGATGCCAGTGACGGGCCGGAATTCTGCGCCGAGGTGGAGGCCGCCACCGGCCTGCGCATCCGTGTCATCACCGGCGAGGAAGAGGCGCGGCTGTCGGCGCAGGGGGTGCTTCTGGGCTGGCCCGGTGCCTATGGTCTGATCTGCGACATCGGCGGCTCCTCGATGGAGCTGGCGGAAATCCACGACGGCGAGGTCGGCAAATGCGTGACCTCGAACCTCGGCCCGCTGAAGCTGAAGGACATCAAGGGCGGGCGCCGGGGCCGCAAGAAACACATCGACGAGGTCATGGTCGCGCTGCGCGACCAGCTTGGCGATCAGCGCGACCGGCTGTTTCTGGTCGGCGGCAGCTGGCGGGCCATCGCCCGTGTCGACATGCTGCGGCGCAACTACCCGTTGACGGTGCAGCACGAATACCGCATGACCGCCAAGGACGTGCGCGAAACCGCCAAATACCTGGAAAAGAACGATCTCGACAAGATCCGCAGCGAGTGCGGCATTTCCTCGGCCCGGATGGCGCTGGTGCCCTATGCGGCGGATGTGCTGTCGCGCCTGATCAAGACCTTTCGCCCCAAGGACATCGCCATTTCCAGCTATGGTATCCGCGAGGGTCTCTTGTATGAACAGATGCCCGAGCGGCTGCGCGAACGCGACCCGCTGATCGAGGCGGCCCGCTTTGCCGAGGCCAAGGACGCGCGGGTGCCGGGCTTTGGCAAGACGCTCTATACCTTTGTAAAACCGCTGTTTTCCGGCGAACCCTATGCCAAGATGCGGCTGGTCAAGGCCGCCTGCGTGCTGCATGACGTGAGCTGGCGCGCGCATCCCGATTACCGCGCCGAGGTCTGTTTCGACAATGCCACCCGCGCCAATCTCGGCGGGCTGAAACACGCGGAACGGATCTTCCTCGGGCTGGCGCTGCTGCATCGCTACCGCAACAAGCGGCAGGGCACCCATTTCGAACATCTCTATGATCTGCTGGCCCCGGCACAGCAGGTAGAGGCCGAAATCCTCGGCAAGGCCATGCGCTTTGGCGCCATGCTGATGGTGGGCGAGGATCAGGACATCGGCCGCCTGCGCTGGCAGCCGCGCAAACGCATCCTGCATGTGGAGCTGCCCGCCGCCAGCGCGGCGCTGTTTGGCGAGGTGGCGCAATCGCGGCTGATGTCGCTGGTCAATGCGCTGGAGGCCGAGGTGCGGGTTACCATCGCCGGCAAGCGCGGCGCGTTGTTGGAAAAGGACGCGCGGGGCTAGCGTCCCAAGATCACCGCGGGGCGAACGCCCCAAGATCACGACCGCGCGCGGCTCAGAGCTCGATACTGCCGTCCTCTTGCGCCTCTGGCGAGGTCTCGGGCTGTGGGTCCTTGCGGCGGATGATGATGTCGCCGTTGGGCAGGATTTCCGGCATCTCATAGACGCTCCAGTCCTCCACCTGATTGGCGATATCCGCCAGCGCAGGCCCCATCTCCATGAGGAAGCTGCGCATGGAAGGGCCGATTTCCGCAAAAAGGCGCGCGGCCTCGTCCAGCGTCGGCTCCATCTCGCGGCGCAGCCCCTCAAAGAACAGCTCCGCTCCGCGCTCCATCAGCGTCGGCCCCTCCTCGTCCGTCGGGGCGTCTTCTGCGGCGAGCGGCAGGGCCAACAGGGCCGCAACCCCGGCCCCAAGGGCAAGGCGGCGAAACATGCGGGGGCGAATATCCTGTGTCATGGCTCTGACTATAGCGCGCTTCTGTAACAGGCATAGGGGGACAAATCCGCGCCGCTTACCCCCGCCACATCGGCTTGGCGATCTCTTGCCGAAGGGCGGCGCGGGTCCAACCTGCGTCCTGCAAGGCGCTGTCGGGCGCGCCGAGCAACTCGCGTGCCAGCATCAGGCGCAGGCGACGACGGGCAAACCACAGCGCCAGCCCCCGCTGATCCGGGGCACAACAGGTCGGGCGCAAGGGGCGCGCGTGCGGCAGGGTCAGAATATCGGCAGACATAAGAGGCTCCTTTGTTCCTATATCGCCAAATTAGACCTATAGTGACCGCAGAAAAATTGAGTTCTTCTCCTGCCCTTTGGTCTTTTTAGGAACATATGCGACATCTGCCACCCCTCTCCGCCCTACCCGCCTTCGAGGCCACCGCCCGGCTTGGGTCGGTGACCGCTGCGGCCGCCGAACTGGGCCGGACCCATAGCGCCATCAGCAAACAACTGCGTCATCTGGGTGAGGATCTGGGCGGCGCGCTGTTTGAAAAAGACGGCACCGGATTGCGGCTGACCCAGCGTGGTGCACAGTTGCAGGCGGAGCTGCGGCCCATGCTGGACCGGCTCGATCATGTGGCGCAGCAGTTGCGACAGCAGCAGGACCAGCGCCGGGTGCGACTGGCGGTGAGCGCCACCTTTGCCACCCGCTGGCTGACCCCGCGCCTGCCCCGGTTTTATGCGCAGCACCCGGATGTGGAGGTGGATCTGCTGATGTCCGGTCCCCACCGCGACATGCGCGACACCTATGATCTGATCCTGAGCTATGACCGCCTGCGCGGCCCTCTGCGGGACACGCGCAAGCCCGAGATCCTTGGCGACACCTCTTATGGTCCGGTCTGCGCGCTGGGCTATCCGCTGGTGCAATCGACCGAGGGCTGGCGTGCGGAGCTGCGGCTGGTGCACGCAGGTGCGCCGCAATCCTGGGACGCGTGGTGCCGTCTGAGCGGCGTGGCCCTGATTGCTGCGCGTGAGAGCGCCTATCCGCACCACATCCTCGCACTGGAGGCGGCGGCAGCGGGGCTTGGCGTGGCGGTGGCGGAGCGGCGGCTGGTGGCGGATGATCTGGCCTCGGGGCGGCTGATTGCGCCGCTGGGGTTTGTGCGTGTGTCCAATGGCTTGCAGGCGATCGTCACCCCGGCGGGTGAGACCAGCGGCCAGCACAAACATGCGGTGCGCGCGGTGCTGGACTGGCTGCGCGCCAGCGTCGCCGAAGAAAACGCACAGGATTAGCCGGGTGCTAACGCCAGATCCAGCGTGACCGGGAAATGGTCCGATGCCGTCAGGAGCGCCTGACAGAGCGTGGGCGTGCCATAGCAGGCGGCGTCCTCAAACGGGTGCCAGATGCGCCATTTCGGCTGATGCGCCCGCAACGGCGGCGAGATCATGATGTAATCCAGCAGTGCCTGAAAATACCGCCCTTCCAGATGGTTATAGAACCGTGCCGAGGTCGGCAGCCCCTGTTGATTGGGCCGAAGCAAATGGCGCGCGTGGGGGTCAAACAGCTCTGCCCCCATGATGATTTCCACCGAAGAGCGGCCAAAGAGCGCCTCGTAAACATCAAGGCCGGGGCCGTCGTTCAAATCCCCCATCACCACCAGCGGATCGCCCGCCTCCAGATGGTCCTCCACCCGCCCCCTGAGCCAGACCGCCTGCGCCAGTTGCTTGCGGCGGTTGGCAATGGAGATCGCGCGGGCTTCTTCCGGGGTGCGGGCGCCATGGGGGGCCTTGGATTTCAGATGCGCGCCGATCAGGCGAAAGGGCTTACCTTCCGCCGGGGTCACCATAAGCTCCATCGGGGGTTTGGAAAACCGCACCATATCGGCCTTGGCATCCACGTCGAGGTCGATTTCAAACGTCGCATCAAACCGGGGCGCGCGGGGCGATGAGATGGGCGCATGTTCCGCCTGCATCACATTGGAATCAAATAGAAATGCGATTTCCTGACGGGTATCATTGGCAAAGCCCATCACCACGTCCCTTGTGCGCAGTTCAGCCCATTCGGCAAACCGCGTGAGCGCGCGCACGGTGCTTTGACGTTTGCCGGTGTTGGGGCCCTCAATGATGGTGATGCCATCGGCGTCAATGGCGCGCAGCACATCGGCAATGGCCTCGGCCTGCGCGCGGCGGCTGACCTCGTGTCGGGCGGAGGGGGAGTCATCCAGACGCAAGTGATCGCTCTCGTCAAAGAGCGCCTCGAACCATTCGATATTATACGTGCTCAGGCGCATGATCGCGGGCTTGCGCCTTGCCACTGAGGTCTTCCCACGCGCGGTTGATGTCGACCATGCGCTTTTCGGCCAGCCGGATCGCCTCTTGCGGGACGCCGCGCGCGATCATCGCGTCGGGGTGATTGTCGCGCACCAGCCGACGCCAGATGCGGCGGATGTCTTCCATCGGGGTGCCGGGGGCCACGCCCAGCACCTCATGCGGGTCCTTGGGGGCATCCTCGACAAACCGCGCCCGAAGCGAGCGGAACTGTGCCTCGGACTGGCCAAAGATGCGGCTCACCTCCTCAAGGAACACGTCCTCATTGGGGTGGTAGAACCCATCGGCAATGGCGATGTGAAACAGCCCCTCCATCAGGTCGCAGAGCGTTTCGGGGTCATCCGAGAACATCGCCCGGATGCGGCGGGCATAATCGTCGTAGCCTGCGATATCCTGCCGGGCGAGGTTGAAGACCCGCGCCGCCTGCGCCTCATCCTCGGCGGCGATCTGGAACACCTCGCGAAAGGCGGCGACCTCATCGCGGGTCACCTGCCCGTCGGCCTTGGCCATTTTGGCCCCCAGCGCGATCACCGCAATGGTGAAGCCCACGGAGCGTTCCGGCGGCGTGCGCAGGCGGTCGAACACTTCGGCCAGGCTTTCGCCCTGCGTCAGCGCCGCAAGCGCCTCGGTTATGCGGGTCCAGAGTGACATAAGGCCAGTTTAGCCGGGATTGACCGCGCTGTCAGGCGGGGCAGTGCCGTCCTCACGCAGAATTTTCTGCATCAGCACAAGATCAAGCCATTGATCCCATTTGCGCCCCACCTGCGGCAAGCGTCCGACCTCTGCGTAGCCACAGGCGGCGTGGAACTGTTGGGCTGCAGGATTGGCGCTGCTGATGGCGGCGACCATGACGTGGATGCCGCCGTCAATGGCTCGGTTTTCTAGTTCTGTCAGGAGCTTACGCCCTGCCCCTCGTCCACGGGCGGCCTCTGAGAGGTAGATCGACAGCTCTGCCGTGTGGCGATAGCCCTCACTGCTGCGAAAGCCCGTATAGGTGGCGTAGCCAAGGAAGTCCCCACCCGTATCTTCGGCCACCAGAATGGGCGGATCACCATAGAGGATATCATCCTGCCAGTCGCTGAGCGCGCGCGCCTCGGTGGCGAAGGTCATAAGCGTGGTGTCAACGATGTGGCGCTGCAGATGCGTGATCGCCTCGGTATCGCTGTCGCGGGCGAGCCTGATCCGCGTCGTCTGTGCGGCGGTCATGACAGATGGCGCAGCCCGTGCGGCGTGTCGATTTCCGCCCGCAACGCAGCGGGGCCGGGTTCAAACACCACCCGCGCATCATCAAGCGGCAGCAGCTCTGCCAGAGCCTGCGCCTCCGGGTGGGAGACCACCAGACGACGCAGGCTACAGCCCTGTTGCGTCAGGCGCGGTGCAGGGTGCGGCCCCTGCCACTGGATCAGCGCGGGAAAGATGTTGTCATAGGGCAGGATACCGCTTTTGGGCACCGCCATTTGCCAGCTGAGATCCCCACGGGTGAGCGAGACCGGCGCACCCGCATCCACCGACAGCGCGGCCAACGTGCTGTCCAGATCGCTGCTGCGGCAGATCCAGTTGGTGATCCGGGCCGCACCTGCAAACCGGTCCAGATCAAACCAGCGCGGCTGGCGTTGCGGCGTGGCCTCTGGGTCGATGGCGATGGCCTCCAGATAAAGCCCGTCTGCCAGCCCCAGAAGACGGTTGTGGGTGCCAAAGACCGCATGTTCCCCGCCCGGCTGCATGGGCACGCCAAGCGCCTCCTCGACATGGGCGGTGGCCTCGGCCAACGTGTTGGCGGCAATGGCGAAATGGTCGAGTTCCATGGTGAGGCCCCTTGGCTGGATCGGTGTGGTCCTGAGCGGCAGCCTAGCAAATCCGGGGGGGAAGGAAACCCGCATTGCGCGCGGATCGCAGAGGCATCGCGGTCTTGATGTGCGGTCTTGATGTTTTGTGCTTGATCTAAAGTGAGCTTGAGGAATTACCGTCTGAGTCGCCGCCCCGGTTGTGCTGCTCTGCATCCCAAGGGGCGCACCGACGATGACTGGAGTTCACATATGCACGACCCTATGACGCCCGAAGACTGGGCCGTAAACCACATCCTTGGCATCTATGAGACGCATCTGCCGGTGCGGGATCTGGACCGTTCTCTGGCGTTCTATACCGGCCAGCTGGGATTAAAGCTGGCGCATCGTTTGCCCGCGCGCAATGTCGCCTTTGTCTGGGCCGGCCCCAAGGAGGTGGGCATGCTGGGCCTCTGGGGGGCGGGCAGCGCGCCGTTGAGCATGACGATGCATTTCGCGTTTCGCGTAACAAAATCAGCCGTGTTGAGCGCCTGCGAGGTATTGCCGCGCCGGGGCATCACGCCGCTTGGCTTTGGTGGGACACCGGTCACAGAGCCGGTGGTGTTTGGCTGGATGCCTGCGATGTCGATCTATTTCAAGGACCCGGACGGCCACTCCATCGAGATGCTGCATATGCTGGAAGATGAGCCAGATACGGATTTTGGCGTACAGGGCTATTCCGACTGGCTCAACCGAGCGTAACCGGAGTGATAACCGGGGCCGCTCCCGCCCGTCCCGGTGGCATGGAACATGCCACCACGCCCGTTGGGCGTGGCGCGTCGCACCCATAGGGTGCGACGCGCGCAGCCGACCCTCTCGTCGAGGGTCGGCTGCCACCGCCAGGATGAGACCCAGCGCCCAGGATCAGGACCCTAATCTTCGGTGATTTCATACGCGCGACGTATGCCCTGCGTTTTTTGCCCCCAGAGGGAGGCCCCTGCCCGCAGTTGATGCGCGTCGAACGCCGCGCGATCCGTGAAACATTCCTCCACCCGCCAGACGGATGGATCATCGGTTTGTGTCACCTCAAAGGACAGGCACCCCGGCTCCGCCCGCGTGAGGCGGATATGCTCCGGCAGATACTGCGCCACCAAGGCCCGCTCCTGCGCCGAAGCGCAGAAGAGATGCCCCGAGAGGTGCAAGCGGCCCTTGGGGGTTGCATCGCTCATATCGCACCCCTTGCGTCAGCTGCGGGCATCGCGGATCAGCTCCAGAATGTCCTGCGCGGCGGTGGGGATATTGGTGCCGGGGCCAAAAATGGCCTTCACCCCTGCCTTATACAGGAACTCATAGTCCTGCTGCGGGATCACCCCGCCACAGATCACGATGATATCCTCGGCCCCTTGTGCCTTCAGCTCGGCGATCAATTGCGGTGCCAGCGTCTTGTGCCCCGCCGCCTGAGAGGAGATGCCGATCACATGCACGTCATTGTCGATGGCGTCTTGCGCGGCCTCGGCCGGGGTCTGGAACAGCGGCCCCACGTCCACGTCAAAGCCGATGTCGGCAAAGGCGGTGGCGATCACCTTGGCGCCCCGATCATGGCCGTCCTGCCCCATCTTGACCACCAGAAGACGCGGGCGGCGGCCCTCTTCTTCGGCAAAGGACTCGATGGATTTCTGGATCGCGGCAAAGCCCTCGTCGCCCTCATAGGCCGCGCCATAGACACCGGCGAGGGTTTTCACCTCGGCGCGGTGGCGGCCGAACTCTTTTTCCATTGCCATACTGATTTCTCCGACTGAGGCCCGGGCACGGGCAGCCTCGACCGCCGCTTCGAGCAGGTTGCCGCCCTCGGACGCGCGGCGGGTCAGCTCGGCCAGTGCTGCCTCGCAGGCCGCCGTATCACGGCTGGCGCGGATCTGTTTGAGCCGGGCGATCTGGCTGTCGCGCACCTTGACGTTGTCCACATCAAGAATGTCGATCGGGTCTTCCTTGTCCTTGCGGTATTTGTTGACGCCGACGATCACTTCTTCGCCGCGGTCGATCATCGCCTGACGGCGGGCGGCGGTTTCCTCGATGCGCAGCTTGGGCATGCCGGAGGCGACGGCCTTGGTCATGCCGCCCATCTCTTCCACTTCCTGCATCATCGCCCAGGCCTTTTCGACCAGCTCGGCGGTGAGGCTTTCGACATAATAGCTGCCCGCCAGAGGGTCGACCACATTGGTGACACCGGTTTCTTCCTGCAAAATCAACTGCGTATTGCGCGCAATTCGTGCAGAGAAATCGGTGGGCAGCGCGATCGCCTCATCGAGCGCATTGGTGTGCAGACTTTGCGTGCCGCCCAGAACCGCGCTCATCGCCTCGTAGGCGGTGCGGATGACGTTATTGTAGGGGTCCTGCTCCTGCAGGCTCACGCCCGAGGTCTGGCAATGGGTGCGCAGCATCTTGGAGCGATCGGATTTGGCGCCGAATTCGGTCATCACCCGATGCCAGAGCGTACGCGCGGCGCGCAGCTTGGCGGCCTCCATGAAGAAGTTCATGCCAATCGCAAAGAAGAACGAGAGGCGGCCTGCGAATTTGTCCACGTCCATGCCCGCCTCGATGGCGGCTTTGACGTATTCGCGCCCGTCCGCCAGCGTATAGGCGAGTTCTTGAACGAGGTTCGCGCCCGCCTCCTGCATGTGGTAGCCGGAGATCGAGATGGAGTTGAATTTCGGCATCTCGTTTGCGGTGTATTCAATGATATCCGCAATGATCCGCATCGAGGGTTCGGGCGGATAGATATAGGTGTTGCGGACCATGAACTCCTTGAGGATGTCGTTCTGAATGGTCCCGGAGAGGAGCGCCTTGTCGTGGCCCTGCTCCTCGCCTGCGACGATGAAGGAGGCCAGGATCGGGATCACGGCACCATTCATGGTCATGGAGACCGAAACCTGATCGAGCGGGATGCCGTCAAAGAGGATTTTCATATCTTCAACGCTGTCGATGGCGACGCCCGCCTTGCCGACATCGCCCATCACCCGTTCGTGGTCGCTGTCATAGCCGCGGTGGGTGGCGAGATCGAAGGCGACGGAGACGCCCTGCTGACCGGCGGCAAGGTTGCGGCGGTAAAAGGCGTTGGATTCCTCGGCCGTGGAAAAACCCGCATATTGGCGGATGGTCCAGGGGCGGCCGGCGTACATGGTGGCCTTCACCCCTCGGGTGAAAGGGCCAAAGCCCGGCAGCGTGCCCATATGGCCAAGGTTTGCGGTATCCTCAGCCGTATAGATCGGCTTTACGTCGATGCCTTCGAGGGTCTGCCAGGTGAGATCCTCGAGCGGGCGGCCACGGAGCTCCTTTTCAGCCAGTGCCCGCCAGTCTTCCGGTGTCTGGGTCATGCATTTGTCCTCTTGTCAGGTCATCCTGCGGCACGCGGTCCGCCGCAGCAGGGGGAGTGGCTGTGATGTCCGATTTGTTCGGATCTTCAACCAGTTCGGCGAGGCCGTCGGCACCGCCGACCAGCCACATCATATCGTCATAGTAGCTTTCCCGCAGGCTTGCGGTCTCGGCCTCGGAAAACGGCATCCAGCGGCCGTCGCCCTCAGGCAGGGCCCGGGCGAAACGCTCCGGCAGGTCGCTGCGCAGTTCCGGCAGGCGGGCGCAGGCATTGAGACGGAAGCTGCCGCGCGCGGGCGGACAATCGACGCCGGTCATGGCCGAGAGCTGTGCTTCGGGCTGGGAGGCAAAGACCTCATGCGCAAAGACCCGGATGCGGGCGCCGGGCATGGCGCAGTAGATGTCCTGAATCACATCGCGCCAGCTGCGCGGGGACGCTGCGATACGCGCCAGCGTGCGGGCGTTGGGCAGACGCAGGGACTGTTCCAGCCGCAGCGACAGTGCGGAGGCCCAGAAGCTCTCGGGACTGCGGATGTTGAGCATGACGTCGGTCACCGCCCCGTCAAAGGCATGATCCAGGCGCGACAGCTGCTCTCCGGCGCCGGGGTACAGCGCCCCGAGCGACAGGCTCTGCTCCAGCGCGCCCAGCATCCTGGCATCCGAGATCACCAGCGCCGCCGTTCCGGCCTCCTGCATTGCCACCAGTTGCAAGGCGATGCGCCCCTTGGCCCGTTCGACCGGATCCCGGCCCGTCACCGACACCGCGCCCGGCTGGACCCCGTGAAGCAGCCCCTTGCGGGTGCGCTCCGGCCCCCAGGACACGATCCCGTATTGCGACAGGTGATCGCCCTTGCGGGTGAGGTAGTTCTGGAAGCTGCGCGTCGCGCAGCGGTGGGCACCGATATGCAGAATGACTTTCATTGCAGGTTCTCCTTGCGCTGGCCCGGGCCCCGGAGTGGGCTCCGGCGGCAAGCTTGGCGCAAAAGGGGTTCTGTCCTGCTTAACGAAAGGTGATTTTTTTGTGTCCACAGCGGTTTCTGCGGTCGCTTTTACGGTCGGAGCACATATATTTCTGGTCAGAGGAGAGCGTATGAACAGAATGCACAGCCTGGCCCTGACCGCCGCCCTAGCCGCCCTGCCCCTGTCTTCGGTGGCCGTTGCCGCGCAAGAGACACAGGCCGCCGAAACCCTGTCGGAGGCCGCGATCAGCGAAGATGCGGCACCCGAAGACCTGTCGGCGGAGGCGGCCGAGCCCGCGTTCGAGATCCGCGACGGGTATGACGTGGAGATTGGCGAATACCGCTGGACCCACCGCCCGGTGGTGGTCTTTGCCGACAGCCCCGCCGATCCGCGATACCAGGAACAGATCGACGAGTTCCTGCAGGACATCCCGGCCCTGATGACCCGCGACGTGCTGGTCTTTGTGGACACCGATCCGGCGGCCAAATCGGCACTGCGCAAGAAACTGCGCCCGCGCGGGTTCATGCTGGTGCTGATCGGCAAGGATGGCGGCGTCAAGCTGCGCAAACCGCTGCCGTGGAGCGTGCGGGAGCTGAGTCGCACCATCGACAAGATGCCCATGCGCCAGCGCGAGATCGAGGACCGGCGCGGCGGCTGACCCGCCCGGATAGACCGGATAGACCGGGTGGCGTCCCGCGCCGCCCGATCCTGCCCCTGCGGCGCGCCTAAGAACTGCGCCCGCGCGAGAAGAACAGCCGCCTGTTGCGACGGTCGAAGACGGCCATGAACTTTTCTTCCGGTTCGAAGATCAGCACCGAGGTCGGGTCCAGCAAGGCGTTGAAATAGGCCTCTTCCATCTCGATCGCCATGCAATCCTTGCCGCCGGTGCCCGACGACAGCACCCCAAGCCCCTGCGGCAGATCGCGGGTCATGATCTTTTCGGTCACGACGGTGGGCGACATCCCCGGGATTTCGAAGGCCACCGCCTCGCCCTCGGTGATCGCACGCATGCCCGCATCGACGTTGCGCACCTTTTTCACCATCGAGCTGATGCGGCTCGCCTTCACCTCGAACAGGGCGGCGGTGCAATTGACCCGGGAAAAGAAATAATAGGTCTCGCCCAGCTTGACCCAGTCCTGCACCTGCGCGCGCACTTCCTCCTCCTGATCGAGGCTGCATCCCAGGAGCACAGCGGCCAGCGCGGGAACCGCTGCGGCCCGGAACATCAGGCGCCGCAAGGAGGATGGGGAAAAGGGCACGACCACGGACAAGATCTCCAGCATCATCAGCGCGCGAGGCAACAGCGCCAGGCAGACGCCTCGGCGAGGTGTTTTGCCCGACCCTAGGAACAGCGCCTTCAGAAAGCCTTAACAAACCCGCTGCAAGCGCCGGATTTTGCGGAGATTTTGACCCGCACAGCTGATCCGCCCCGGCGCCAGACGGCCCCGGGATCGGATCAGGGGATATGCGGGTCGCGGCAGTCACCGGATCACTCGAACTCGATGATCACATCATCCACCGCGAGGCTGTCCCCGGCGCCGGCGTTGATCTGCGTGACCACGGATTTCTTCTCGGCGCGCAGGATGTTTTCCATCTTCATCGCCTCGATGGTGCAGAGCGGCTGGCCCTCCTGCACCTCTTGTCCAACCTCGACGTGGATCTTCACCACCAGACCGGGCATCGGGCACAGGAGCATCTTGGAGGTATCCGGCGGCAGTTTCTCCGGCATCAAAGCGGCCAGTTCGGCCTGACGCGGACGGCGCACATGCACCTTGAGGTCGGCCCCGCGGCTGCGCACCCGGAAGCCTTGGGTGATCTTGTCGACCTTCAGTACCAGGGGCGCACCATCGGTCAGCACATGCGCAAGGCTATTCCCCGGCGTCCAGTCGGAGCTGACGCGGATTTCGCTCTTGTCCTCAAACCGCACGGTGGCGCCTTCGGGATCTGCGGAGATGCGCAGCGCATAAGAGTGATCGCCAATGGCCACCACCCAGTTGTTGCCGACACGGCGTTCGTGGTTGTCCATGCGGCCCGAGACCTGCGTGCGGCGGATTTCGGCAACACGGTGCATCGCCGCACAGGACGCCGCAATCCGGCGCAGGTCGCTTTCGGGCAGGTTCACGCCTTCGAACCCCTCGGGGTATTCCTCGGCAATAAAGGCGGTGGTCATATCGCCCGAGACGAATTTCGGATGATCCATCACCGCCGACAGGAACGGCAGGTTGTGACCGATGCCTTCGACCTCGAAACTGTCCAGCGCCACGCGCATCGCCTCGATCGCCGCCTCACGGGTCGGCGCCCAGGTGCAGAGCTTGGCGATCATCGGGTCGTAATACATTGAAATCTCACCGCCTTCATAGACGCCGGTGTCATTGCGCACGACCACATCGCCCGCATCCCCCGGTGCCACGCCGGGCGTATAGGCCGCCGTTTCCGCCGGGGGGCGATAGCGGGTGAGACGCCCGATCGAGGGCAGGAAGTTGCGGTAGGGATCTTCGGCATAAAGGCGGTTTTCAATCGCCCAGCCGGTGAGCTTGACGTCGTCCTGGGTGATCGAAAGCTCCTTGCCGGCCGCCACGCGGATCATCTGCTCCACAAGATCAACACCGGTGATGAGTTCGGTCACCGGGTGTTCCACCTGCAAACGGGTGTTCATCTCGAGGAAGTAGAAGTTCTTGTCGCCATCAACGATGAATTCCACCGTGCCTGCAGAGGCATAGCCCACGGCCTTGGCCAGCGCGACGGATTGCTCGCCCATGGCGCGGCGGGTCTCTTCATCAAGGAAGGGGCTGGGCGCTTCTTCGACAACCTTCTGGTTGCGGCGCTGGATCGAGCATTCCCGCTCGCCCAGGTAAACGCCGTTGCCATGGGTATCACAGAGCACCTGAATTTCGATGTGGCGCGGTTGGGTCACGAATTTCTCAATGAAAATCCGATCATCGCCAAAGGAGTTCGCGGCCTCGTTTTTGGACGACTGGAAGCCTTCGCGCGCCTCTTCGTCGTTCCATGCAATCCGCATGCCCTTGCCGCCGCCGCCCGCAGAGGCCTTGATCATCACCGGATAGCCGATGTCGTTTGAGATCTTCACCGCCTCATCGGCATCCGCGATCAGGCCCATGTAGCCGGGCACGGTGGACACGCCTGCTTCCTGGGCGATTTTCTTCGAGGTGATCTTGTCCCCCATCGCCTCGATCGCGCCTTTGGGCGGGCCGACAAAGGCGACGCCTGCGGCCTCCAGCGCCTCGGCGAATTTGGCGTTTTCCGACAGGAAGCCATAGCCCGGATGCACCGCCTGCGCGCCCGAGGATTTGATCGCCGCCATGACGTTGTCGATGACGATATAGGATTGGTTGGCGGGGGCTGGCCCCACATGCACCGCCTCATCCGCCATTTGCACATGCAGCGCCTGACGGTCGGCATCAGAGTAGATGGCGACGGTCTCAATGCCCATCTTGCGCGCGGTCTTGATGACGCGACAGGCGATTTCCCCCCGGTTGGCGATCAGGATCTTATCAAACATGGGCTGTCCCTTGTGGTCCGTGTTGATGGGTCTGGCGCGCACACAAAAAACCGCCGCGCACGGGGATGTCCCGTGGCGGCGGTGCGTCCGCGCCAAAGCGAAATGTCAGTGCCGCGCGACCCGGTCGCACGCCCGAGGCCAGCTTAGCAGCGGCCCGGGTTTTCCTGACAGTAGATGAGGTTACCGGCTGCGCCCACGGCTGCGCCGGTGACAAGGCTGCCGTTGAGCAGCGCCGCACCTGCGGCACCGGCGCCAGCGCCATAAAGCGCCTGCTCGCCGGTGGTGTCGCCACAGGCAGCAAGCACCGCGGTGCCTGCAAGGAAAGCGGCCAGAATGGATTTGCGCATCGGAAGACTCCTTTTCGCCGAGCTGCGAGATTTGGTCTCACTTTGCTCAGACAACGCGAAGCGTCCAGATATGTTCCACGCAGATTGTTGCGATGGGCGATGGATCGCCCGTTAATCCAGCGCAAGCGGCGACGTTTCGCCCATGGCGACACGGCCGCATGCCGCGCCCCTCCGGCGGTCTCGCCATGCAGGCGGCGCTTGGGCTGTTCGGCCTGGTGGCAACAAGATACGGAAGCGGTCGCAAACCCAAAAGCGGGCAGCTGGCACGGGGCTGTGCACAGCTGCCCAGTCAGGTTTTGGGGCCAGAACAACAGCCAGAAGGGACGAAACGGCTGTGTAGGCTCTGTCAGCCTGTCAGCCTCTGCGCGCCCTGCAAACCCGCCTGTCAACGCGGCGCTCATTTGGGCGCACGCCCGCGCAAATCGCCGCTGCGCCAGCGGGAAGACGCCGAGGCACCCGGCTCGAACGCGCCCCTGCGCGGCTTTCCGCTGCACAGGACGGCCCGTTCGGGTGATATGACGCCGATCCCGCATGCGATCAGCCCTCAAACGCCTCGGGGAACGAGCGGCGCGCGACCTCGACGTCGATCACCAGGAGCGACTCGTAGCTTTCAGGATCAAAGGGATCGTCCACCGCCAGCACCTCACGCCCGAACAGCCAGCTGAGCCGCCCTGCGTCGAGATTGCCGCGTTCGAACGGCTGGTCGCCAAAGTTTTCCCACAGCGCGCGCATGAAGCCCGCATCGGCCCGCTTGTCCGCAGGTTTGCGGTCGCGAAACCGTTCGCGCCGGGTGATCGGCGTCACCCCCTTGGGATTGGGGCGGCGGATGACAAATTGATAATCGGTGCCCGGAAGACGGCCGGGGAAGCCGCGATGTTTCAACATGGAAGTGCCTCCGGTCCGGCACCCCGCAGGTCGGAAAGGTCCGGCCACAGGGCCGGACCCCTGAAGTGTTTACTTGTATTTGCCGGTGTAGACCGGCTCTTGCGAGATCGGCTCGGGCTCGACCACGACGAATTCTTCTTCCTGCTGGCCGGCACAGGCGGTGACGGCGGCCAGGAGGCCTGCGAGGGTGAAAAGCTTGATGCTCTTGGACATGTCAGTCTCCTAAGATCATAGATGAAACCTGCACGGGCGTGCGCCCGCACCTCTGTCAGCCCGGCGGATCGAAATCCCCCCGGCCGAGGCGCATATTTGCGTCCTGCGCGCAGCATAGCGGCATTGGTTTGAAGGTTATATGCAAATTCCGCCGCCCGCGCCTGTTGTGGCGCGAAAACCGCAGAAAAATGCCGATCCGCAGGGCATGGGCGCATCAGAACCCCTCCCAGATGCAGGCATCGCCTTCGATGCGATAGGTTTCAAAGAACTGCGTCGCCTCCGGGGCCGACTGGCCAAAGGGCAGCGCGCGGTCCGACAGCGAGATCACCACCCGCTCCGGATGCAGGTCGTGATGGGCCAGATAGGGCAGCGCCAGCGTGGCGCAGAGATGGTCGATGTCGGTGGCGCTGGCGCCTTGGCTGGTCTGGCTGGCGATCTCCGGCGCGACAAACCGGAACCGCGCCCAAAGCGCGCCCGGGGCCTTGTCCAGAAGCACCTCGGACAGCGACACAGGCTGGCCGGAGGGCACGCGGATCCGCGCGCGCTCCTGTCCGTCACCCGATGCGCCCGCCAGGTCCGGCTGGTCGGAGGCCGCGCTGGCGGCAGACGGCAGGCCCAGACCGGTCAGCCCCAGCGCCATGGCCAGCCCCAGCGCCATGGCCAGCCCCAGGCCCACGGCCAATACAAAAGCCCGGCACAGATTGCGCCCCTGCTCTACCAGAGCGTGCATATCCAGTGTTGCGGTGTGACACCCGAAATTGCCGCAGCCCCGACCCCAATCAGATTGGGCTCCTCCTGCCGAGGCTGCGGGCGCTGCGCCGATGGCGCGCGCTGATCCTGAAGATCTGATTTCGGCTGGGACGGAGCATGCAACCGATTCGGCCTTCGTGTCAAACCCTGTTACAAATTTGTGCAACACCCGCCCGTCGTGCTGAAGCGCGTGGCACCCTGTGGACTCATCGGCACAGCCCGCCCCCGCAAGCGGCGATTTGTGACCTGATCGCCCGAAAATTACGCCGTTTTTACGTTGACTTAAGGTCATCTTAACACGCGCCCCGACCGCCCTGCCTGAGCCACCCAACGGGCGCGATGCGCCGGGCACGCCAGCAGATCGGCAATCTGTGCGCTCAGACCCGGCGCCACCGGTCCGGCAACGCGTCCGCCGGCGGTGAGGCGAATCACATCGCCCTCACGGCTGAGATGCACCACCGGAGAGAACCCCCGCACCCGCTGCAGCGCCCGCCACATGTCCTGCCGGATCTGATGCGCCAGCCGCACCGGATCCCCCATAGGGAGAGTGGTGCTGGCCGCCACATCAAAGCGCGGGGGCAGCTGACGGCAGAGCGTCAGAGCGCCGTCAGTGCGCAGGATATGCCAACGGGGTGCCATGGATTGCGATCAAAGCGGGATGTTGTCGTGTTTCTTCCACGGGTTCTGCAGCTTCTTGTTGCGCAGGCTGGCAAAGGCGCGCGCCACCCGGCGGCGGGTGGATCTGGGCTGGATCACCTCGTCGATAAAACCGCGCTCCGCCGCCACAAAGGGATTGGCAAAGCGGTCCTCGTATTCCGCGGTCTTGGCGGCGATCTTTTCCGCATCGCTGAGGTCGGCGCGGTGGATGATCTCGGTGGCGCCCTTGGCGCCCATCACCGCGATCTCCGCCGTTGGCCAGGCGTAGTTGAAATCGCCGCGCAGGTGCTTGGACGCCATCACGTCATAAGCACCGCCATAGGCCTTGCGGGTGATCACGGTGACCTTGGGCACCGTCGCCTCCCCATAGGCAAACAGCAGCTTGGCGCCATGCTTGATGACACCGCCGTATTCCTGACTGGTCCCCGGCAGGAATCCCGGCACGTCGACAAAGGTAAGGATCGGGATTTCAAAGGCATCGCAGAACCGCACGAAGCGCGCGGCCTTGCGAGAGCTGTCGATATCGAGACAGCCCGCCAGCACCATCGGCTGGTTCGCCACCACGCCCACGGTCTGCCCTTCAAGGCGGACAAAGCCGGTGAGGATGTTCTTGGCAAAATCCTCCTGAATCTCGTAGAAATCGCCCTCATCCGCCACTTTTGTGATGAGTTCCTTCATATCATACGGCGTGTTGGCGTTTTCCGGGATCAGCGTGTCGAGGCTGTCCTCGATCCGCGCCGGATCGTCAAAGAACGGGCGCACCGGGGGTTTTTCCCGGTTGTTCAGCGGCAGGAAATCCACCAGACGGCGCACTTCGGCCAGCGCTTCGACGTCGTTCTCAAACGCACCATCGGCCACGGAGGATTTCTTGGTATGGGTGGAGGCCCCGCCCAACTCCTCGGCGGTGACCTGTTCGTTGGTCACGGTTTTTACAACATCCGGGCCGGTCACGAACATATAGGATGTGTCCTTCACCATAAAGATGAAGTCGGTCATCGCGGGGCTGTAGACCGCGCCACCGGCGCACGGCCCCATGATGACGGAGATCTGCGGGATCACGCCAGAGGCCATAATGTTGCGCTGGAAGATTTCCGCATAGCCCGCGAGTGCGTCGACGCCTTCCTGGATGCGGGCACCGCCAGAATCGTTGAGGCCAATAATGGGCGCGCCGTTCTGGATCGCCATATCCTGAATCTTGCAGATCTTTTGCGCGTGGGTTGCGGACACCGAACCGCCCAGCACGGTGAAATCCTGCGAGAACACATAGACCTGACGGCCATTGATGGTGCCCCATCCGGTGATCACACCGTCGCCCGCGGGCTTGTTGTTCTCCATGCCAAAATCGGTGCAGCGATGGCTGATGAACATGTCGAACTCTTCAAAACTGCCTTCGTCCAGCAGGAGTTCGATGCGTTCGCGGGCGGTCAGCTTGCCGCGCGCGTGCTGTGCATCAATGCGTTTCTGCCCACCGCCGAGCCGCGCGTTTTCGCGGCGCTCTTCGAGTTCGGCAAGGATATCCTTCATGGCAAATGCCCCCTGATCAGTTTGGGCCCAATGTTTCGAACGTGTTTGAACCGGGTTCGTTGCGGCCGACCCTAACGTGACGCCGGATCGACCCCAAGGCAAATATGGCAAATTTGCAAATACAATGCATAGCCCGCTCGCTAATCAGCAAATCAGCAAATTCCTCCCATCGCCCCCCGCCCCGGCCGTAGGATCGGACCGCCGCGTGCCGCCTGGTGACCTGCTTCACAGACAGGCGCCGCGATGTCGGGCAAAATTGTACCCTAGGGACGGGTTCATTGGACAAGCACCGCGCCGCGCCCTAGACCCTGAACAGGTAAACTAAACCGAGACGTACAGTGACCCGCACCACCCCACCGACCATTTGGACCCTGATCCTGCTCTCCGGCCTTTCCGCCCTGGGGATGAACATCTTTCAGCCCTCGCTGCCCGGCATGGCCGCCTATTTCGGGGTCGAGTATCGCCTGATCGCCCTGTCGGTGCCGCTTTATCTGGCCGCAAGCACGGTGATCCAGATCGTTGTCGGGCCGATTTCGGACAAGATGGGGCGGCGTCCGGTGATGATGGCGTCATTGGTGCTGTTCCTGCTGGCCACATTGGGCTGTATCTTTGCAACAACCGCCGAGGGGTTCCTGGCCTTTCGCATGGCGCAGGCGGTGGTCGCCACCTGTATGGTGCTGAGCCGCGCCGCTGTGCGCGACATGTATGAGGGACCAAAGGCCGCGAGCATGATCGGCTATGTCACCATGGGGATGACGGTGGTGCCAATGGTGGGGCCGGCGCTTGGCGGGATCTTGGATCAGGCCTTTGGCTGGCACGCGAATTTCTGGCTGCTGTTTGCCGCCGCTGCGGTGACGCTGATGATTTTCTACGCCGATTTTGGCGAGACCGCGACCGCAAGCGGCAAGCCGTTGATCGCGCAGTTTCGCGAATACCCGGCGCTGCTGCGCTCGCCGCGCTTCTGGGGCTACTCGTTGGCGGCGGGCCTGTCGTCGGGCAGCTTCTTTGCCTATCTCGGCGGCAGCCCCTTTGTGGGCACCAATGTCTACGGGCTGAACAGCGCCCAACTGGGGATCTATTTCTCGGCCCCGGCGCTGGGGTATTTCCTCGGCAACTTCCTGTCCGGGCGCTACTCGGAGCGGTTCGGGATCAATGCGATGGTGTTCTGGGGCGCGATCATCAACATCTTTGGCGTCGGGCTGTCGCTGACCATCACCCTGGTCGGGATGGACTCGGTCTGGACCTTCTTCGGGCTGATGTGTTTTGTCGGGCTCGGCAATGGTATGGCGATCCCAAACGGCACCACCGGCGCGATCAGCGTGCGCCCGCATCTGGCAGGGACCGCTGCGGGGCTGTCATCGGCGATCATGATCGGCGCGGGTGCGGCGCTCTCGGCCACGGCGAGCTGGCTACTGGTGCCGGGCTCTAACGCTTCGCCGCTTCTGGAGATCATGTTTGGCAGCGGTGTCTGCGGGTTGATCGCCATCCTCTATGTGATGCGCCGCGAGCGGCAGTTGGGCCTTGCGGCCTGATCCTTCTGACATTTCTGCCTGACATCTCTGCCTGACCAGAGGTGTTTCGCTTCGGGCTTTGCCCGAAGCGACCGACGCGGCGCGCGCCCCTGCCGGGGCGCGCGCCGCGCTCGGCCCAACTGCGGGCCTTGCTTTTTCAAAGCAGGGGCCGTGGGCGGGAGGTCTCCCCTCGCCCTTTCAGGTTGCTCCCAACGGCCACTGCTCGGATCACCGCGGCTTGCCAGCTTGAATTTGCAGTTATACAAATAGACCAGCTCAATTTGCAAAGGCACGCCACATGGCCACCCAAAAGCTCTATGCCGGGGCGAAGCTGCGCGAGATGCGCAACCGGATCGGCCTCACCCAGAAGGACTTTGCCGCCAAGCTCGGCCTCTCCCTGCCCTATCTGAACCAGATGGAGAACAACAACCGGCCCGTGTCCACCACCGTGGTTCTGGCGCTGGCACAGGAGTTCGGGCTGGATGTAACGGAGCTGTCGTCTGGGGATAGCGAGCGGCTGATTTCCGACATGCGCGAGGCGATGGCCGATCCGGTCTTTGCCGATGATGTGCCGCCGCTTGCGGATCTGCGTCTCACCGCCTCAAACGCGCCAGCGCTCGCGCGCGCTTTCCTCAGCCTGCACCGCGCCTACCGGCAAACCCATGAACGGCTTGCCTCGCTGGATGAGGCGCTGGGGCGTGCGGATGCGCGCATTCAGGCCAGCCCCTGGGAAGAGGTCCGCGACTTCTTTCACTACTGCGACAACTATATCGACGCCGTGGACCGCGCGGCCGAGCGGTTTTCAGGCAGCGGCGACACACGTATGAACGCCGAGGCCGCGCTGCAACAGATCGGCGTCACCCTCACCCTGCGCGACATGGAAGGCCTGCGCGCCTATGATCCGGAGACCAAGGTGCTGGCGCTTTCGCATCGCTCCGCGCCGCAAACGCGGCTGTTCCAGATGCTCTTGCAACTGGCGCTGCTGCGCTACGGGGATTTGCTGGAAGCAACACTGGACTTTGCAAAGTTTCAGACCGAGGAAGCGCGCTCCATCGCAAAGATCGGCCTTGCCAACTATTTCGCAGGCGCGGCCCTGATGCCCTACACAAGGTTTCTGGAGGCCGCACAATCCTGCCGTCACGATCTGGAGCTGCTGGCGATCCGCTTTGGCGCCTCGATCGAGCAGGTGGCGCATCGGCTGTCGACCCTGCAGCGCCCGGGTGCAAAGGGCATTCCGTTCTTCTTTGTACGCGTCGATCAGGCCGGCACCATCACCAAGCGCCACTCTGCCACGCGGCTGCAATTTGCCCGTTTTGGCGGTGCCTGCCCCTTGTGGAACGTCCACCGGGCGTTTGAAACACCGGGGCGTTTTTTGCGCCAGCTGGCCGAGACCCCCGACGGGGTGCGCTATATCTCGCTGGCGCGCGATGTGTCGAAACCGGGCGGATCGTTCGGGGCACCGGTGCGGCGCTATGCGATCTCGCTGGGCTGCGAAGTCAGCCACGCGGATGCGCTGGTCTTTGCGGATGGGCTCGATGTGACGCAGGCCTCGGCCTTTGAACCCATCGGCATTTCCTGCCGGATCTGCGAGCGCCAGCACTGCCACCAGCGCTCGGTGCCGCCGTTGGAGCGACGCCTGTCGGTCGATACCAATGAGCGCAGCGTGCTGCCCTACCGGGTCAACTAGTCACGCAAAAAGGCCGCCCAAATTTGGGCGACCCTTGGCGTTCATCAGGAAGGCTCAGGCCTTGGACAGAATGCCCCAGATCTCATCCTTGAGGGCAGCACGTGTCTTGCGCAGCTCGCTTTCGGCCTGCTCGGACACCGGCTCCACATTGGTTTCAGCGCGGTGCACGGCGCGGTTTACCTCGTGATACTCCTCCGAGAGCTTTGCAAAATGCGCATCCGACTGTTTGAGATCGCTCATCAGAGCGGCTTTTTCAGGAAATTCCTCGGCCAGTTCATGCGGGGTATGAGACATCTGTTCGCTCCTTCAATGCGTTGTTTGACAAGAGCTTAGAAGATGACTCGCAGCCACACTTTGACCGGGATCAAGTTTTGGCGGAATTCCAAACCCCGAATGACGTGCGGCGGGCATCGCTGCGATACCCGGGCCTCAAGTCAAGCTGCCGCACCAGCGCCCGATTTCAAGCGCCGCTACATGTTATTCCCTGTGGTGGCAGAGGTTTCGAACCGTGTGAAAGGCCGTGCACCTGCTCCACCCCACTCCGATACGGAGCGGTTATCTGATCGAGCACAGGGAGAGGAATGAGGACAGACTTCAAATCAGGCTGGTCTGCTCTGAGCCCTCGTTGCCTTGCATTGCAAACGAAAGCTGAAGTCATCATTGGCATTCGATTTCCATCCAGTGATTTACAGAAAAGGCTCGTCCTCCGCCAAGACTTTGAAGCTGAACTGTGGCTCCACCATCACCTTTGTCGAAGCGCGCATCTATCGTCGATATGTCTCCAATGCCAGAACTAAGGCTCAGGATCTGAATATCGGGTTTGCCAAATTTAAGCTGCATCGAAAAAACGAGTGTCACGAACTCTTCAAAGTCGCCTTCCAACTTTTCATGGACTGAAGAGACTACCCCGTTGCAAACAAACAGGGATAGGTTCGTGCCTTCGACAACCCATTGTCCCGGCAAGTTTTCCGAAGTAGGCACGAGTTCCCATCCCTGTCCGAGCGCATGCTGTTGTGCTGCTTCAAATGAGCTTCCCAGTTTGAAGCCCCCGGCTTCCTTTGGATCGGCAGCGTATGCCACAGAGGTGACAAACACGCCGAATGCGGTTGTTAAATAGATCCTTTTTGAAAAGTTCATTCGAGTTCCCATTGGTTGTTAAGTCGGTCTTCGCAGAAACCGGCAGGAAATCAATGACATCTTCGTCCGCTTGTCGACCAACAGGACTCTCAGGCATGTCGATAAAAAAACCGCCCCACTGCGGATGCAGGGGGCGGCCAGTCGTGACCGACAGTGCAGGGTTCAGCGCTGTGCGGTCTGCCAGTTCGGATTAAACCAGGGTTCGGCATTCGACGATGGCAGCCGTCGGCCGAGGATATGATCGGAGGCTTTCTCGCCCGTCATGATCGAGGGCCCGTTGAGGTTGCCATTGGTGATGCGCGGGAAGATGGAGCTATCTGCCACCCGCAGCCCCTCGACGCCGATCACCCGGCATTCGGGGTCAACCACCGCCATCGGGTCATCCACCGCGCCCATCTTGCAGGTGCCGCAGGGGTGATAGGCGCTTTCGACGTGTTCGCGCAGGAACCCGTCGATCTCCTCATCGGTCTGCAGGTCGGTGCCGGGCTGGATCTCGTGCTTCAGGTACGGTTTCATCGCGTCCTGAGCAAAGATCTCGCGGGTCAGGCGCACGCATTTGCGGAAATCGATCCAGTCCTGCTCGGTCGACATGTAGTTGAACAGGATCTTCGGCGCGGCATTGGGATCGGCGCTGGCCAGTGTGACCTCGCCGCGCGAGGCGGAGCGCATCGGGCCGACATGGGCCTGAAAGCCGTGGCCCTCGGCAGCGACCTTGCCGTCATAGCGCACCGCCAGCGGCAGGAAGTGATACTGGATGTCCGGGTAGTCGATCCCCTTGTCCGACCGGATGAAGGCCGCGCTCTCGAACTGGTTCGACGCCCCCAACCCGGTCTTGGTAAAGAGCCACTGCGCCCCCACCAAAGCCTTGCCGAAGAGGTTCCAGTATTTATAGAGCGTGATCGGCTGTTTGGAGGCGAACTGGAAATAGAACTCCAGGTGGTCCTGCAGGTTCTGGCCGACGCCGGGGCGGTCTGCGACCACCTCGATGCCATGTTCGGCCAGATGCGCGGCGGGGCCAATGCCCGACAGCATCAGCATCTTTGGCGAATTCAGAGAGGAGGCTGCGAGGATCACCTCCGCACCCGCACGGATCACCTCGATCTGGCCACCGCGCTCGACCTCGACACCAACGGCGCGGCCGTCTTCGATCACCACCTTGCGGGCCAGCGCGCGGATCATGGTGCAGTTGTCGCGCTTCAGGGCAGGCTTGAGATAGGCGTTGGCGGCGGACCAGCGGCGGCCCTTGTGGACCGTCATCTCCATCGGGCCAAAGCCCTCCTGCTGCTCGCCATTGTAGTCCTTGGTGACCGGATAGCCCGCCTGCTGCCCGGCCTTCACAAAGGCATCATGCAGCGGGTTGTCGCGGGGGCCGCGGGTGACATGCAGCGGGCCATCTTTGCCGCGCCAGTCGGGATCGCCGCCGTGGCCACGGTCGTCCCAGGTCTCCATGCGTTTGAAATACGGGAGAACATCGGCGTAGGACCAGCCCGTGGCACCGCTCTCGGCCCAGTGGTTGTAGTCGCCGGCGTGGCCGCGCACATAGACCATCCCGTTGATCGAGGACGAGCCGCCGACCACCTTGCCGCGCGGGGTGACCAGCTCGCGCCCGCCCAGATGCGGCTCGGGCTGGGATTTGTAGCCCCAGTCATACATCGACATATTCATCGGGTAGCTGAGCGCGCCCGGCATCTGGATGAACGGGCCTGCATCGGTGCCGCCATGTTCGATCACCAGCACCGATTTCCCCGCCTCGCTCAGACGGTAGGCCATGGCGCAGCCTGCGCTGCCGGCCCCAACAATCACGTAATCCGCGTTCATCGCGTCCATTCTCCTGTCACAGGGCCGCACCCGCCGGGGCTGACCACAAGGCATAGCTTCTCAGTTCGCCCGCGTCCTTTTGGGCGACGGGGCGGGTGGGTGGGCGTCGCCCAAAAGGACGCGCCCTATCGTTTAGGTGCAGACCTCAGAAGGCTGCTTCGCAATCGCCCATGCGCACATAGACCGACTTCACCTGGCTGAAGTGCTTGATCGCCTCCTTGGAGTTTTCACGCCCCACGCCAGAGGCTTTGACACCGCCAAAGGGCGCCTCGACCGGTGCGTCATTGTAGGAATTGATAAAGCAGCTGCCGGCCTCAAGTTGACCGATCACCCGGTGGGCGCGGGTAAAATCCTTGGTGAAGACCCCGGCGGAGAGGCCAAACTCAGTGTCATTGGCGCGCGCCACAACTTCCTCTTCGGTGTCGAAATCCAGCACGCACATGACCGGGCCAAAGATCTCTTCGCGGGCGATGGTCATATCGTCGGTGACATCGGCAAAGACGGTGGGCTGCACGTAGTAGCCATCCATATCGGCGCGTCCGCCGCCGCAGATCAGCCGGGCGCCCTCTGCCTTGCCCTTCTCGATATAGCCAAGGACGATCTCCATCTGACGCTCGCTGACCATCGGGCCGAAGCTGACGCTCTCATCCATCGGGTCGCCCAGTTTGGCGGTGGCTGTGCGCTCGGCCAGACGGGCGAGGAATTTCTCCTTGATGTCCTTGTGCACAAAGACGCGGGTGCCGTTCGAACACACCTGACCGGAGGAATAGAAGTTTCCGTTGATGGCGCCGGAAATCGCGTTCTCGATGTCGGCATCCTCAAAGACGATCATCGGGGACTTGCCACCCAGCTCCATGGTCACGTGTTTCATGCCCTCGGCGGCGGCAGCGTAGACCTTCTTGCCGGTGGGCACTGAGCCGGTCAGCGAGACCTTGTCGACGCGCGGGTCGGTGACCAGCTGACTGCCGACCTCGCCCATGCCCTGCACCACGTTGAACAGGCCCGCGGGCGCGCCCGCCTCGATCAGGATCTCGGCCACCTTGAGCGCGCAGAGCGGCGTGGTCTCGGAGGGTTTGAACACCATCGAGTTGCCACAGGCCAATGCGGGCGCACCCTTCCAGCAGGCGATCTGGGTGGGGTAGTTCCAGGCGCCGATGCCGACGCAGAGGCCCAGCGGTTCGCGGATGGTATAGACCCAATCCTCGCCCAGCGGGATGTGCTCGCCCGTCAGGCTTGCCGCCAGACCACCGAAATATTCCAGCGCATCGGCGCCGGAGGTGGCATCCGCGACCAGCGTTTCCTGCAAGGGCTTGCCGGTGTCATAGGTTTCCAGCACCGACAGGTCATGGTTGCGTTCGCGCATGATGTCGGCCGCCCGGCGCAGCACCCGGCCGCGCTCTGTCGGGGCGGTCTTGGCCCAGATCTTCTGCGCCGCCTGCGCCGAGGTCAGCGCCTGTTCGACGATCGCCGGGGTGGCGGCATAGACGGTGGCGATCTCTTCGCCGGTGGCGGCATAGATCACCGGGATCGGGGTGCCGGAGGTATCTTCGACATAGGCGCCATTGATGAAATGGCTGGCTTGGGGCTGGGCCGGATGTGTCATGTCTCTCGCCTCTTTCCTTCTCAGGTCAGCGTGGGTCCCGCGCATCTGCGGGACGGTGTGATGATCCTCCGTGCCCGCAGATGCGGCACACGAAGCTGTGCGGTTTTTCGGGGACCGGCACATGCAGGAAGGGCGCGGGCAGCGTCACTCTTGCATGGGTCGGTAGCGGACCCTGGATGGTGTCGCCCCGCCTGCGGGCACAGGCCGGGCGACACCGGAGGTGCGTCTTAGTGCACCGCTTCGATCTTGGAGAAGTCCAGATCGTTTTCTTCCGGGCTGGCCTCGATCGCCATGACCTCGTCGCGTTTGCTGACGAAGATGTAGATCAGGCAGGCCACGTAGAGACCGATCACCACGGCACCGATCCACTGGATCTGCAGCCACTGGCTCTGGAAGGCGACGGTCAGCGCAAAGAGCACAATCGCGTTGCCCAGGATATAGGGCAGCTTGCCAAAGCGTTTGCTGGTGAGGTTCAGGTTGTCGGTATAGAGGCGGATCAGCGAGTCAAACGAGTTGATCACAAAGACCACGCCCACAACCATCATCGAGACATTGATGAACAGCGTCGTCGGGATCTCGTTCAGGTGGTAGTAGTAGAGCACCGAGAACCACACGCCGAGCGGGATCGACGGGAAGATCAGCAGCGCGGCCAGCACCTGCCAGGTCTTCAGACCGCCGACAAAGCGCGAGGTGAACTGACCGATCATGATCGACCAGGCAAACCACCAGAACAGGTAGAACTCATGGTAGTCGGTGAGCGGCAGCACGAACTTGTGGATGTTGGCAAAGTAGCCGCCGATGTTGCCGGCGGTGCCTGCAAACTCGCCCAGCCCCATGCCGGAATAGGCCCACATGCCCAGGATCAGCGCCGCAAACAGGCCGGTGGAGCCCAGCGACAGGATGCGCACGTATTTGATGTCGGTCGAGGAGAAGGCCGCAAACAGGATCACCAGGAAGGTGATGACGTAGAAGGCCGGGATCACCGTCTCGCCGTCGCCCATGAAGGTGGCGTAATAGGGCAGATAGATCAGGAACAGCGCGCCGGTGAAGGCACAGGTGCCGATGATGACGATGTTGTTGATCCATTTGACCACCGGGATCTCGAAGAACTTCACCCGCGGTTCGATGACGCAGAAGTAGAAGGTGGTCAGGAAGTAGAAGCCCCAGATCAGGAAGCCCCAGAAGCCGAACTCCAGCGCCAGCGGGTTGGTGAACCCATAGGCGGGATTGTTTTCCACATCCGCATAGAGCGGGAAGTCCCAGGCCAGCGGGAACATGATGAGGCCGACGTCGAGGCCGGATGTGAACAGGATCGCGATGAATGTGAACAGCGGCACGGGTGTGACGCCGACCACCTCCAGGTTCCACCACTTGATGACGCAGAATGCCACCAGCGCAAAGGCCAGCAGAATGCCTGCGGAAATCAGGTATGTCATATATTTCACCTCCCAGTGAATAAGTCGCAGAGGCGCGGGCTGGCGCCTCCTCGGGTCGATGTTATTGTTGTTGGTGACCGGGATCACGCGATCCCGGCCTGACTAAGCTAACCAAATTTTGAATGGCCATTCAAGTTTTGGTTTTTTGAAGTGAAATATTGAATCTGAAACCAAGCTGACGCACTCTCATTTTATGGCACGCAAACGCATCCGCGACATCCGCAACGAAGAACTGATCGAAGCCACCATCGTCACCGTGCACAAGCGGGGCTATGGGACTGTAACCATGGCGGAAATCGCGCGTGAAGCCGGCGCCTCCGCGGCCTCGATCAGCTATTATTTCGGCTCCAAGGAAGGGCTGATGGAGGCCACGATGCGCCACCTTCTGCGCAAGCTGCGCGCCGCCATGGTAGCGGGTTATGCACGGGCCGAAACACCGCTCGAACGGCTCTATGCGGTGATGGATGCGAACTTTGCAGATTCGCTTTACACCGTGCCGCAGTGCAGCATCTGGATGCAATTCTGGGCCAATGCGCCCTATTCCACCAGTCTGGCGCGGCTGCACCGAATCAACCGGGCCCGGGTCCGAAGCCATTTTGTCGCCGAGTTGAGCCAACTGGTCCCGCCCGAACAGGTCGAGACCGCGCGTCAGGCGCTGCAAAGCTACATGGACGGGGTCTGGCTTCAGGCGGCACAGTCCGAGGGGCCGCTGGACACCGCCGCCGCCCGTCGCGCCGCCCATCGGGTGGTGGATCTGGTGACCTCGCGCGAATTGGTCGCCTGAGCAGATGCGGGATCTCTGCCGCGCGATGCGTGTGTCGGGCGGGACCTGCGGGCGTTGGCAGGCGGCTCAGCCGTCGCGGTGATACCGGAGCGTGGTGCCCTGCGGCAGATAGACCAGTGACAGGTCCTGCCCGGAGACATGCTCCAGCCGGTAACACAGATGCGTCCCGGCGGTATTGGCCCAGGTAAAGAGATACGGCCCCTGCCCGCTATGCGCGCCGCAGTGGTCCTGTATGGAGAGATACTCCACCGACGTTTCCGCCCCCGCATAGGTGTTCACCCGTTCGGCGCCACTGACGCGGAAGCTGTCGTCCGGGTCGGTCATGCGCCGCCAGGTCCCCTGCAACCGCGCCAACAGCCGGTCGGCGGCGTTGACGGGTTGCAACACCGCCTGACGCAGCACCAGTTCGGAGGTGGTGTCGAAGAGATCGGCGCGCTGACCGGAAATCGCCACCCGCCGCCCCTGCGGCAACTCCGCAAGCTGCTGCCAGAGCGCCGGATCGATACGACTGTCGTCATAGACCAGAAACCGCCGCCCGGCCCCGATGAAGGTGCAGAAGCTCACATAGGGGGCCGTGTCCAGCTGGCAGTCCTGAAACACCGCAACGCCGCTGAATTCGGGCGCGGTGATCGCCCGGGGCGCCCCGGCGCCACGTCCGGGGATCAGATTGGCACTGAGCCGGTGGCTGTGCTGAACGGCCGCGATGCCGGTATCGATGCGGGCAAAGTTTTCCTGCCGATGGCCCCGGAGGGCGCAGTTGGTGTCACCGGTGATGCGAAAATCGCTATCGTCGACACAGAAAGACAGCTTGTCGTCCTGAAACTCCCAGCCCTCGGTTTCCACCCGCAGATAATAGAACCGATGCCGCAACGCGCCCGCGACCACATCGCTGCACTCTTGCGGCGCGAGGTCCCACCAGCCCGTCGAGCTCCAGTCCGCGGTCGCCTTGTAGCCGATGGCCACCCGTTGCCGGGCGCTGGTGTCGTTGCAGATCTCCAGCCCGGCCTGCGCAGAGGTCGACAGGCCCAGCGCCAGCGCCAGCCACAACAGCCCTCTGATCTGATGCAAGGCCATGGCATCCTTACGTAAGATGGTCGTTCCGCAGCCGTATCTATGACAGAAATGTAACCGCTTGACGACAGACCGGACGGTAAGCCGTTCAAGTTTTTGTTAATTTCTGCCACACGGCGGAGCGCGCAGGCCACTGCGTTCAGGATTTCATCGCATGCGGGGCCGGCGTGATGGCACGCCGTTTCAGCATCGCTTCACGCCAGGTGATAAAGGTCACGGCGCCCAGGATCATGGTGCCGCCGAGGACGACCCAGACATCGACGCTCTCGCCAAAGGCCAGCGCCCCGAGGAGCGTCGCCCAGATCAGCTGCAGGAAGGTGACGGGCTGCGTCACCGTCAACGGCGCCGAGGCAAAGGCCAGCGTCATGGTATAGTGGCCCGCGGTGGCAAAACAGGCCACGCCGAACAGCACCGCCAGTTCATAAAGCGTCGGCGTGACCCAGTTCGCCAGCGCAAAGGGGGCCAAACCGATCGTCACCCAGAGCGACAGCATCGCCACCACCACCGTGGGATTTGTCCGCCCCACCATGGTCTTGGCCACAAGATAAGAGATCCCGAAGGCAAACCCCGTGACCAGCATCGCCAGATGCCCCGGAGAGACTGCGCGAAACCCGGGCCGCAGGATCACCACCACGCCCAACAGCGCGACCGCAACCGCGGCGATGCGGCGAAAGGCCAGCTTTTCACCCATGAAAATCGCAGCACCCAGCGTCACATAGACCGGCGAGAGGTAGTTCATCGCCGTGACCTCGGCCAGCGGAATGCGGGTCATGGCAAAGAACCACATGATGACCCCCAGCGCATGCACCGCGCCGCGCAGGGCAAAAAGACCGTGCAGGTTCGGGGTCCAGGTCACCGCCCTGAGCGAGCCGATCATCGGGATCAGGAACACCAGCCCCAGCAGATAGCGCAAAAACGCGCTCTCGGCGGGAGGGATGCGCGGTCCCATGTATTTCACCAGCGCCGTCACCGCCACGAAGTTAAGCCCCGTCACCAGCATCCAGAAGACACCGCGCATGGGATTGGACGTTGGCTGGGCTGGCTGCCTTGCCATCTCTTTGGTCAGGGTTGCATCGCTCATGGGCGCAAGCAGACACCCATTGCGGGGGCAAGACAACCCTTCACTTGTGAAATATTGTACCCCTTATTGCGCTGTCATGATGGGTACAAGCGGCCACCAGCTGAGCGAAGTCCTGCCTGACGTGTCGTTCCTGTCGAGACCTCTTGCCTTTCGCGTTTTGGCGCATATGTTTCTTGGCAGGAGCAACAGAGGAAGACCCTATCCATGATCCAGACCCTTGCCGCACTCGCCCTGTTTGTGTCGCTGCACGTGGTTCTTTATCATGCCCTCTCCCACCGCCTCCGTCCGTCTCGACAGCCTGCATTGGTCCGCCGCTGACGCGCGACCTGTTCTCTCGGACATCACCCTCAGTTTTCACCCCGGTCGCACCGGGATTGTGGGCCGCAATGGCACCGGCAAGACGACGCTGCTGCGTCTGATTGCGGGGGATCTGCCGCCTGCATCGGGTCGTATCGTGACCACCGGCACGGTCGGTTGGATGCGACAGGACGTGGCCGCGCAGGATCACCTGACGGTGGCGGAGCTGTTTGGCGCGGCCTCCGGTCTGGCGCGGCTGACGCGTGCCGAGGCCGGCTGCGCGAGTGCCGCCGATCTCGCCGAAGCCGATTGGACCCTGCCCGCCCGGATGGAGGCCGCCATGCAGCGCTGCGGCCTGTCGTTGCGCCCGGAGGCCACGCTGGCGCAGCTGTCGGGCGGGCAACGCACCCGGCTTGCGCTGGCGGCGCTGCTGTTTCAGGAGCCGGATATCCTGCTGCTGGACGAGCCGACCAACACCCTCGACACCGAAGGGCGCGCCACGGTGCGGCAGGTTCTGCGCGACTGGCGGGGCACCGCGCTGGTGGTGAGCCATGATCGCGAACTGCTCGACGACATGGATGCCATCGTGGAGCTGAGCCCGCTTGGGGCCAGCCGCTTTAATGGGCCCTACAGCCAGTTTCGGGCGGAAAAGGACGCAGCCTTGGCGGCGGCGCATCATGATCTGAACGAGGCCGACAAAGCCCGCAAGGACACCGCCCGCCGCGCGCAGGAGGCCGCCGAGCGCAAGGCGCGGCGCGACAGCGCGGGCAAGGCGGCGCGTGCCTCAGGAAGCCAGCCCAAAGTCCTGATGGACAAGGCAAAAGAGCGCGCCGAGGTTTCCAAAGGCGCAGGCGTGCGATTGCGCGAGGCGCGGCAGGCGGCGGCGGATGAGGCGCTGGCGGAGGCCCGCGCCCGTATCGAAATACTTGAGCCGATCCGCATGGACATCCCCGCAACCGGGGTGCAGCCCAGCACGCGCATCCTGACCCTGCACGGGATCACCGCTGGCTACGGCACCCGCGACGTGCTGCAGGATCTGTCGCTGGAGGTCACCGGGCCGGAACGGATTGCGCTGCACGGCCCCAATGGCTGCGGCAAGACCACGCTTCTGTCGGTGATCCTCGGGCAGCTGACGCCCCGCGCCGGATCTGTGGAACGCCACGCAAGTGCCGCGCTGTTGGATCAGCATGTGAGCCTGCTGGAGGCCTCCGAGACACTGGTGGAGAACTTCCAGCGTCTCAGCCCCGCAGCCACCCTGAATGAGGCCCGCGCAGCACTGGCGCGGTTTCGGTTTCGCGCCGAGGATGGTTTGCAGTTGGCGGGGGCACTCAGCAGCGGGCAGCGGTTGCGGGCGGGGCTGGCCTGCACCCTTGGCCGCCCGGTGCCGCCGCAGCTATTGGTGCTGGACGAGCCGACCAACCACCTCGACCTAGACGCGGTTGAGGCCTTGGAAGCTGCGCTGCGGGACTATGACGGCGCGCTCATCGTGGTGAGCCACGACAGCGCCTTTCTCGACCGGATCACCCTGACCCGGCACATCAGCTTGGGGCCTTAACGCGTTGGCAGCGGGATAAATTCCGCGTCATCGCCGGGCGGCAGGTGAAAGCGCGGGTTATTGGCAAAATCGCCGCGTGCCCAGGCCTGTTTGGCCTGTTCGATCTTTTCCCTGGAGGAGGCGACGAAGTTCCACCAGATGTGGCGCGGCCCGCCCATGGTCTCGCCGCCCAGCGCCATAAGGCGTGCGCCCTCCGGCCCCGCCGTGACGGTGATCGCATCGCCGGGGCGAAACACCATCATCTGCCCCGCCTCAAAGGTCTGGCCTGCAATCTCGACCGCGCCGCGGGTGATATAAAGCCCGCGATCCTCGTGGTCATCCGGCATTGGCAGCTTGGCCCCGGCGTCCAGAATGACATCGGCATAGAAGGTCTCTGACAGCATGGTCACAGGCGCGCGCTCGCCCCAGGCGGAGCCGAGGATCAGCCGCACGTCCTTGCCCTCGCCCAAAAGATGCGGCAGCGCCTCTTTGCCGTGGTGTTCAAACACCGGTGTCATGTCTTCCTTGTCTTCGGGCAGCGCGATCCACGTCTGGATGCCAAAGAGGTTGCTGTGCCCCTTGCGGGTCGCCTCCGAGGTGCGTTCGGAATGGGTGACGCCATTGCCAGCCACCATCCAGTTGACCTCGCCGGGGTATATCATCTGATGGGTGCCGAGGCTGTCGCGGTGTTCAAACTCACCCTGATAAAGATAGGTCACGGTGCCAAGGCCGATGTGCGGATGCGGGCGCACGTCGATGCCGCCGCCGGTGATGAACTCTGCCGGGCCCATCTGATCGAAAAAGATGAACGGCCCCACCATCTGACGTCGGGGCGCGGGCAAGGCGCGGCGCACCTCAAACCCGCCGATGTCGCGGGCGCGGGGAATGATCAGCGTCTCGATACTGTCGAGACTGCCTGCATCGGGGCACTTGGGTTCCAGTGTCGGGTTCCAACTCATGAGCCTGTCCTTTCCTCGCCGCGTTCCCCCTAAACTAGGCCACGGGCGCTGCTCTGACAGCCTGCTGGTTTTGCACAGACGCTGCGCGCCCGCTCACATCAGGGCGAGTTTCAACGCCAGCGCCAGCATCACCACGCCGATCAGCGCGTCCAGCACCTGCCATGCCCGGGGCCGCGCAAACACAGGCGCCAAGAGCCGCGCGCCATAGCCCAGCGTGAAGAAGAACACGAAGGAGGCCGTGACCGCGCCAAGGCCAAAGATCCATGCCGGTGTGTATTGCGCCGAGATCGCCCCCAGCAGCACCACCGTATCGAGATAGACATGCGGGTTGAGCCAGGTAAACGCCAGACAGGTCAGCACCGCAGGCCAGAGCGCGGTCTGCACGCCCTGCCCTTCGGTCCTGAGTGCTGCGCCCCCCGTCCACGCCGCCCGGAGCGCGCGCAGCCCGTACCATGTCAGAAACAGGACGCCGCCAAGGCGCATCGCGGTTTCAAACCACGGCACCGCGGCAGTTAGCGTGCCAAACCCCGCCACCCCGGCGGTAATCAGCAACGCGTCCGAAAACGCGCAGGTCAACACGATGGGCAGCACATGCTGGCCCCGGATGCCCTGGCGCAGCACAAAGGCGTTCTGCGCCCCGATCGCCAGGATCAGGCTAAAGCCAAGGCCAAAGCCTGCCATCAGGGTCGGCAGCATGTCCGGGGTCATCGTCATGGGCTGCATGTGGCTTTGTCCTTTTGTGTCAATGCGCAACGCCCGGGGGCGGTTGCCTTTGACTAACCGCTGGTGTTGGCGTAATCCAATTAAAGATACTCACCTCAATTAAGCACAGCTAATGAACTTCGATCCCCCTCACCTCGCCGCTCTCTCGGCGGTGCTGCAACTCGGCAGCTTTGATGCGGCGGCGGCGGCGCTTGGCGTGACGCCCTCGGCGATCTCGCAGCGGATCAAGGCGCTGGAGGATCGGGTCGGCACGCCGCTGGTGAACCGCACCAGCCCCTGCACCGGCACCGAAACAGGGCTGCGCATCGCCAAACATGCCGAGGATGTCGCCCTGCTGGAGCGCCACCTGGGCCGGGATCTGTCCTTGGAGACCACCGACAAACCGGCACGGCTGAAGGTTGCGGTCAACGCCGACAGCCTCGCCACATGGTTTGTGCAGGCAATGGTCGCCGCCGAAGGGGTGCTGTTTGATCTGGTGATCGACGATCAGGACCACAGCACCGACTGGCTGCGGCGCGGCGCGGTGTCGGCGGCGGTCACGGCAGAGGCGCAGCCGGTGAGCGGCTGCGATGTGCATGCCCTGGGGCGGCTGTCGTATGTGGCCACCGCCAGCCCCGCCTATGTGGCACGCTGGTTCCCGGACGGGCTGACGGCAGAGGCGGCCCGCCATGCGCCCTGCATGATCTTCAACGCCAAGGACCGCTTGCAGCATCGCTGGCTGGAGACGCATGTGGCGGCGGCGATCATACCGCCCGCGCATTACCTGTCGTCCACGCAGGCGTTTCTGGATGCGGCCGCCGCCGGGCTGGGCTGGGGGATGAACCCGGAAGTGCTGGCACGCCCCTATCTGGCGCGCGGTGATCTGGTGGAGCTGGTGCCCGGCAGCCGGCTGGATACGCTGCTGTATTGGCAGGTGAGCCGGATCATGGCCCCGGCCCTGCGCGAGATCACCCTTGCGGTGCGCCGGGCGGCGGGGGCTGCATTGGGACAAGACGGCTGAGGCGGGCGCGGCTGAGGTCCCGCGCCCCGATCTGCGCCGCAGGACCCACAGCTTTGCCCCTTGCCGCCGCCCGCCACTGCGCCTATTCCGGGGGGCATGCGAATTCTGTTTCTTGGCGATGTCATGGGCCGCGCGGGACGTGCGGCGATTACCGAAACCCTGCCGCGTCTGCGCGCGGACTGGCGGCTCGATTTTGTCGTGGTGAACGGCGAAAACGCCTCCAACGGCATGGGGCTGTCGGGCGATCATGCCAAGATCCTGTTTGATGCCGGGGCCGATTGCGTGACCCTGGGCGATCATGCTTTCGATCAGAAAGACATGCTGCAATACATCGAACAGGACAGCCGCATCGTGCGGCCACTGAACTTTGCCAAGGGCGCGCCCGGACGCGGGCACCGGCTGTTCACCGCCCGTGGCGGCCAGAAGGTGCTGGTGACGCAGGTGCTGGGACAGGTGTTCATGAAACGCGCCTTTGACGACCCGTTTGGCGCTGTCGAAAGCGTGCTGAAATCGCACCCGCGCGGTGGTCTGGCGCAGGCGATCATTGTCGACATACATTGCGAAGCCACGTCGGAGAAGATGGCGATGGGTCATTTCTGCAATGGCAGGGCCTCGCTGGTGGTGGGCACCCATACCCATGTGCCGACGGGAGATGCCCAGATCCTCGAGGGCGGCACCGCCTATCTGAGTGATGCCGGCATGTGCGGCGACTACAATTCGGTGATCGGCATGGACAAGGCCGAGCCGATGCGCCGGTTCCTGACCGGCATGCCCAAGGGGCGGTTTACCCCAGCCTCCGGGGCAGCGACGCTGTCCGGCGTCTATGTCGAAACCGATGATCGCACCGGGGCCGCCAAACGCATCGAGATGGTGCGCCAGGGCGGCCTCCTGCAACAGGCCGCCCCCTGACCCCCGCACCCGCACCGTTTGCCCTCAGGCTCGAACGCCGCCCAGCCGGGAGCAAACCCGGCCTGTGCCGCATTGAACGACAGGCGTAGCATCGCTTCGTTCCCGGTTGGCTCTCCGCGCGCGGCTCCCGCAAGCGGGAGAGCTCCTGCCTCACACAGGCCTTCGGCGCGTCGACGTCAGCACTGACAGCGCCCGAGCATCGGGACCAAACGCCTCTCGCGGCTCTCGACCCTGCCAGCTCCGCGCGATCTCATTCCCATTTCCCCGCCGACGCTAAAACCTCTCCACCCTCTTGGTTCCCGACACACGCGCAGGCTGACCGCCGGATGATCGGTAGGCATGGAGCGCCGGTCACGAAGCACGGGCGTTTTCCCGGTGGCGACGGTCCTGGTGCACAGCCGCAGAGATACGACCTAACGGTCGGTCGCACCACAAGACGGGGGCGCTCCCGCCCACGGCACGCTGCTCTGGCCTGCGCCAGAGAAACGGCCGCGGTTGGGCCGGGCACCGCACGCAAGCGTGCGGTGCCCGGCCCAACGGGAGGAGGGCTTTTGTCAAAAAGCATGACGACGGGCGGGAGCGCCCCCGGCCTGTGTTCCGGTCTGTCATCACGCGACATCGGACGCCCGACGACCGCAGCATTGGGCGGCGGGCGACCGCCGCGGTACCGGCGGCGTCCGGATGTCGTCCCCGCAGCGGTGGCAGAGGCGCAGATCCTGCCGCAGTCACTGATTTTTTGCTGCGACAATCGCTTGCTGCGCGCCACAGGATCGGTGAAACTGCCCGTCGGCTGAAGCCCCGCCCCGGAGTGCGGCGGGCGCAACCCTGGCATACTGGATCTCTATGTTTCTCTTTCAATCGGGTGACACCTCAAGCGCAATTCTGGCGCTGCTGATCGTCCTTGGCATGTTCGTGGCCTTTCTGCGCGAAACCTACCCGACCGAAGTGGTGGCCCTCTGCGGCGTCTCCCTGATGCTGGTGACCGGCGTGCTGCCCTATGACCAGGCGCTGCCGGTGCTGGCAAACCCCGCGCCCTGGACCATCGCGGCGATGTTCCTGATCATGGGGGCCTTGGTGCGCACCGGCGCGCTGGATGCCTTCACCTCGGTCGCACGCAAGAAGGCCGAGGTCAGCCCGAAGATGGCGATCGCGCTCCTGATGGGCTTTGTGGTGATCGCCTCGGCGTTTGTGTCCAACACGCCGGTGGTGGTGGTGATGATCCCGGTCTTTATCCAGATCGCGCGCACGCTCAATGTCTCGCCCTCCAAGATGCTGATTCCGCTGTCTTATGCGGCGGTGCTGGGCGGCACGCTCACCCTGATCGGCACCTCAACCAACCTGCTCGTCGATGGTGTGGCCCGCGCGCAGGGCCTGAAGCCCTTCTCGATCTTCGAGGTCACACCCCTGGGCATCGTGGTGGTCGCATGGGGCCTGATCTACTTGCGTTTCATCGCCCCGCGTCTGCTGCCGGAACGCGACAGCATGGCCTCGATGCTCTCCGACCGCTCCAGGATGAAATTTTTCACCGAGGCCGTGATCCCCCCCGACAGCAACCTGATCGGGCGCGAAGTCACCGGCGTGCAGCTGTTCAAACGCCCCGGCGTGCGGCTGATCGATGTGATCCGGGGCGATGACTCCCTGCGCCGCAACCTCGAAGGGGTGGAGCTTCAGGTGGGCGACCGCGTGGTTCTGCGCACCAAGATGACCGAGCTTCTGAGCCTGCAACGCAACAAGGAACTGAAGCGCGTCGATCAGGTCTCCGCCGTGGAGACCAAAACGGTCGAGGTGCTGATCACGCCGGGCTGCCGCATGGTGGGCCGCAGCCTCGGCGCCATGCGTCTGCGCCGCCGCTACGGCGTCTATGTGCTGGCGGTGCACCGGCGCAATCAGAACATCGGCGTGCAGCTCGACGATCTGGTGGTGCGTGTGGGCGACACCTTGCTTCTGGAGGGCGCGCCCGGCGACATCCAGCGCCTTGCCGCCGAGATGGACATGGCCGATGTCTCCCAGCCCACGCAGCGCGCCTATCGGCGCAGCCATGCGCCGGTGGCGGTGGCCGCAATGGTCGGGATCGTCATCGGCGCGGCCTTTGGCCTGGCACCGATCCTGATGCTGTCGATCCTTGCGGTGGCGCTGGTGCTGGCAACCCGCTGTATCGACGCGGATGAGGCGTTTTCCTTTATCGACGGGCGTTTGCTGGCGCTGATCTTCTCCATGCTGGCCATCGGGGCCGCACTTGAAAGCTCCGGCGCGGTCAAACTCATCGTCAGTGGCATTTCGCCGGTGCTCGCAGACCTGCCGCCGTTCTTCCTTGTCTGGGCGGTCTATCTGCTGACCTCGGTGCTGACGGAACTCGTCTCAAACAACGCGGTGGCCGTGGTGGTCACGCCGATTGCGGTGGGGCTGGCTCAGGCGATGGGGCTTGATCCGCGCCCGCTGGTGATTGCGGTGATGGTGGCGGCCTCGGCCTCCTTTGCCACGCCCATTGGCTACCAGACCAATATGCTGGTCTATGGCCCCGGCGGCTACAAGTTCTCGGACTTCCTGCGGGTGGGCATTCCGCTCAATCTCTCGATGGGAGTGCTGGCCTCGGCGGTCATTCCGCTGCTGTGGCCGCTCTAGGCACCTGACCACCGGGATGCGCGTCTTTTCGCGCATCCTGACCGCATGTTGTGCAGGTCCCCTTGCGACGGCCCCTGCCGCTTCCCACGTTTGTCTTTCGAGACAGACACGATTGGGAATGGGACCCATGCAAACAACCCGAAGAGCATTTATCGCCGCCGTATTGGTCGCCGCCTCCGCCATCGTGATGAGCGCGCAGACCCGTGCCACGGAGCCTGCAAAACCACCCTTGGCCGAGACCGAGTGGACCCTGAGCCAGATCGAGGGCGAGACCCCGCTGGAGGGGCGTGGCCTTGACCTGAGCTTTGACGAAAACGGCCGCTTTGGCACCAGCGCCGGATGTAACCGTTTTATGGGTGACGTCGAGATCGAGGGCGAAGAGATCACCTTCCCCGACAAGATCGCCGGCACCATGATGGCCTGCCCCGAGGGACTGGCGGAGCAGGAGGAAAAGGTGCTGTCGCTCCTTGCACAGGTGACGCGCTACCAAATGGAGCCCGACGCCCTGATCCTGCTGGACAGCGACGGCAGCGAGCTGTTGCGCTATAGCCGCGAGGTCGAAGACGACAGCCTTGTGGAAACCAGCGGCTAAGACATGTGGTCAGGAGGGGTGCTTCCTGACCCGCTCTGCGCTTCGGTCAGGAGTTGCCGACGCCCGCGTTGCCTGACAGCTCGCGTCGAACCGTCATCAGGATCTGACCCAGCTTGTTGAGGCCGCGCCCATCCGGGCCGCAGCCCCAGTAGGCATCCATCGGCGCATTCTCGACCAGTTGTGCCTCCCCGGTGCTCAGAAGGAGCTGCCGGAGTGCCGCGTGGGTCTGGAATTTGCACCTGACAGCGGTAAGCATGATGTCGTCCTTGACCTCTTCCCAATCCGTCCGCAGCGGTATGGCGCGTGTCATGCCAAGGGCTTTGGCCGCCTTTGGCTTATGGCAGCGCCGAATGCGTTCGCGGTGGTCGGCGTCATGAAACTTCATCGCCTGAAAGCAATGCTCCACCGTGCGCCACCATGTGCCGTCAAACGCCACACCATAGGGAGCAAAGTTTGAAAACTCCGCGTAAGGGTCTGTTTGGGCGTAAAAATAGATGGGTTCCGGGTGTAGGGACATCGGAATTGATGAATCGCATCACAGGGGCATGGCGCCAGCCAAAGATGCGCTCAACGGGTGTGCCATCATCTCTGGCATCGGTCAGGCGATCTGATCCGAGCGTCCGGCTTGCCGGCCGGAAAACAGGCAGCCGCCCAGAAATGTGCCCTCCAGCGCGTTGTAGCCGTGATAGCCGCCGCCCCCAAACCCCGCCGCTTCGCCCACCGCAAACAGGCCGGGCAGTGGTGCGCCGTCTGCGCCGATCATCTGGCTGTCCAGCGTGGTGTGCAAACCGCCCAATGTTTTGCGGGTGAGGATACTGAGCCGCACCGCAATCAGCGGCCCGTTGGTGCGGTCCAGCAGACGGTGCGGCTTGGCCGTGCGAATGAGCCGGTCGCCGCGATAGTTGCGCGCCGCATGGATCGCCTGAATTTGACGGTCCTTGGCAAAGGGATTGTCGACCTGCGCATCCCGCGCCTCGATCTGTGCTCGGATATGCGCCTCATCCAGAGCCACATCGCCGATCTCATTCATGCCCCGCACCAGATCCGAGAGGGTCTCTGCCACCACAAAATCGGCGCTGTGTTTCTTGAAGGCTTCCACCGGGGCCGGGGCCTTGCCGCCGGACAACAGCCGCGCGCGCAGCACCTCGGCCCATTTGCCAGAGGTGAGGTCCGGGTTCTGCTCCGAGCCGGAGAGGGCGAATTCCTTCTGGATGATCTTCTGGCTCAGGATGAACCAGCTGTAATCCTGGCCGCTGGCAAGGATCGCCTTCAGCGTGCCCAGCGTGTCAAACCCCGGCAGCGCTGGGTCGGGGAGCCGGGTGCCATGGGCATCAAACCAAAGAGATGAGGGGCCGGGCAGGATGCGAATGCCATGGTTGGGCCAGATCGGGTCCCAGTTCCTCAGCCCCTCGCAGTAGTGCCACATGCGATCACCATTGATGATATGGCCGCCTGCGGATTGCGCCACCTTCAGCATGCGCCCGTCCACATGTGCAGGTACGCCCGAGACCATGCGGCTGGGCGCGGGGCCAAGGCGTTCGGTGGGCCAGTTGGCGCGCACCATCTCCAGATTGCCGCCGATGCCGCCTGAGGCCACGATGAGCGAGGGGGCGTATACCTCGAATTCGCCCACCTCCTGCCGGTTGGTTTGTGCGCCGATGGGGCTGGTGTCCTCGGCCAGCACCTCACCCGAAACGCCCTTGATCTGGCCGCCCTGCTGGATGATGTGGCTGACCTGATGGCGAAAGCGCGCATCTATGCGACCAGCGGTCATATGCGCCTCAATGCGCCGGGCAAAGGGGGCCACGACGCCCGGTCCGGTGCCCCATGTGATGTGAAAACGCGGCACCGAGTTGCCATGCCCCTCGGCGCGACCATCGCCGCGCTCGGCCCAGCCCACCACGGGAAACCAGCGCAGGCCCAGACCGTGCAGCCACGGGCGCATGTCGCTGGCGGCAAACTCCAGATAAGCTTTGGCCCATTGCCGGGGGTAGTCGTCCTCGGGGCGATCATACTGCGCGCTGCCCGCCCAATCCCGCCGCGCCAGATCAAGGCTGTCGCGAATGCCCATGCGGCGCTGCTCGGGCGTGTCAATCATGAAGAGCCCGCCCAGGCTCCAATGCGCCTGACCACCGAGAAAATGGGCAGGCTCCTGCTCCAGCAGGATCACCTGCTTGCCCCGGTCTGCCAGCTCATTTGCAGCCACCAGCCCCGCCAGCCCGGTTCCGATCACGATGACATCGGCGCTGTTGTCTCTCTGCGCGGCGGCCATGGCGCTCCTCCCCGATTGGCAATGCCCTTGGGTCTGAGCCTAGGCGCAAGGGGGCGCGCCGCGCAATCCTTGCGTGTAGAGCTGCCGTGAGGGCACATCAGTCCGGGCGCAGTGAGCGAAAGCGGACAAGCGGGGTTTTGCGCGGCGGGGGCTTGAGGTGTTGCGCCGCACCTTCGTGCGTCGCGGGGGGGCGGGGGCCCCCCCCCTCCCTTATATAACTTCCTTGTGTGGCTTTGATCAGAGCGGCCAGAAAAACAGGATTGCGGGGATCGACACGGCGATCACGAGGATCTCGAGCGGCAGCCCCATGCGCCAATAGTCGCCAAACCGGTACCCCCCCGGCCCCAACACAAGCGTGTTGTTCTTATGCCCGATGGGGGTCAGAAACGCCGCCGAGGCCGCCACGGCCACGGCCATCAGAAACGGATCGGGCGAGACATCCAGCGCATTGGCCATGGAAATCCCCACCGGGGCCGCCACGATCGCCGTGGCCGTATTGTTGAGCACATCCGACAGCGTCATCGTCACCACCATCAGCACCGTCAGGATCGCCCATGCGGGCATCCCCGCCGTCAGATCCACCAGCCCATTGGCCAAGAGTTCGGTGCCGCCGGATTTCTCCAGCGCCTGTCCCAGCGGGATCATCGACCCCAAGAGAACCACCACCGGCCATTCCACGTGGTCATAGATCTCTGCCACCGGCAGGATTTTCAACAACACATAGCCGATCGCCACCAGCCCCAGTGCAATCGGCAAATAGAGGAAGCCCACCGAGGCCGCCAGAACCGCCGCCGCAAAGAGACCAATGGCCCACCATGTCTTGTCATTTGCCGTCACCGAAAGGCCGCGCGCCGCGAGCGGCAGACAGCCCAGCCAGTCTGCCACCTCTGCGCCGCGATCACGTGGGCACAGGATCAGCAGAATGTCACCGGCGGCCACTTCGGTCTGGCGCAGGTGCTTTTTCAGTCGCTCACCTTGCCGGGCAATCCCCAACAGAACCGCGCTTTGCCGCCACGCCAGCCCCACGGCCTGAGCACTGCGGCCGGCAATGCGGGAATGTTCCGGCACCACCACCTCAATCAACTCCAGCCCATCGCCTGCAGCCTTGAGCTTTTCTTCGCGCGCCGCATCCGAGAAATCGAGTTTCAGGGTGGTGCGGAACTCATCCAGCGCCTCGGGCGTGGCCTCCAGCACGATGGTATCGCCGGCCTGCAATAGCGCGCCCGAGGCGCGACCATAGCGGCGCTGGCCGCTTCGGATCAGTCCAAGAATGGCCACATCGGCTTTCTCGGCCTCGGTATCCAGACTGCCGAGCCGCTGGCCGATCAGCTCAGATTCTTCGGGCACTGTCAGTTCCGCCACATAGGGGGCGAGCTGGCTCTCGGTTGCGCCTGCCGCGCCAGAGCGGTCCGGGATCAGCCGCCAGCCCACCAGTGCCACAAAGGCCAGACCCGCCGCCGCCGCCGCAAGGCCGACGGGGGCAAAGTCAAACATCTTGAACGGCTCGCCCAATGTATCATGGCGGATCGTGGCGATGATGATGTTGGGCGGCGTGCCGATCAGCGTGGCCATACCGCCAAGGATGGTGGCAAAGGACAAGGGCATCAGGCTTTGCCCCGGCGCACGTCCCGCTTTGCGCGCGGTCTGAATATCCACCGGCATCAACAGCGCCAGCGCCGCCACATTATTCATAAACGCCGAAAGCACTGCACCCACGCTGCCCATCAGGGCAATATGCGCCCCAAGCGCCCGGCTTTGGTCCACCAGCGTGCGCGTGATCAGATGCACCGCACCGGATTTCACCAGCCCTGCTGAGACCACAAGCACCAGTGCCACCACCAATGTGGCCGGATGACCAAAGCCGGCAAAGGCGTCCTTGCTCTCCACCAACCCCAACACCACCGCCACCATCAGCGCGGCAAACGCCACCAGATCATAGCGAAACCTGCCCCAGAGCAGGAGGCCAAAAACGGCGGCGAAGAGGCTGAAAAGCAGGGTCTGGTCCAATGTCATTCGGGGCTCCGATCTTTGATCTTGCGCGCGTGAGTCAGGCTGAGCTATCTGCCTACAGGAGTGACCGCTATTTTGAGGAAAATCAATTGTCTAAGCAGGTTCCCTATTTCGAGAACGTACTCTTGGACCGGATCGGCCATTATGTGTACGCGCTGATCGACCCGTGCACCGACAAGATATTCTACATCGGAGAAGGCAAGGGAAATCGACTCTACAGTCATGTGATCGAGGAGCAGGTCCAGAAGGATGCGCAAAGTGAAAAGCTCGATATGATCGGCCAGATCAAGCGTGCGGGCAAGGACGTCGAATACCTGATCCTGCGCCACGGCCTGAACAAAGATGAAGCCCGGCTGATCGAGAGCGTGCTGATTGATGTGCTGCGCCACCGCAACCAGGATTTTGCAGCGGCTGGGCTCACCAATATTCAATCCGGGCACGGGGCGCGAAGCCGTGGGTTGATGACGGCGGATGAAATCCAGCGCCGCTATGTCAGCGAAGAGCTCAAATCACTTCCGGAACAGGCGGTGCTGATCAATATCAACCGGGAGTACACCCGCTTTGATGACTCCAAAGGGGTTCTCGAAGCAGTCAAAGGCAATTGGGTCATGGCCAAATGGCGCACCGAGCAGATCAAATATGTGCTGGCGGAGTTTCAGGGCTTTGTGATCGAGGTCTTTGAAGTGAAAGCCTGGCATCACCATCCAGAGATTGGGCGATACGGGCGGTATTCCTTCTCAGGACAGCCTGCGCCGGATGATGTGCGGAATAGGTACCTCAATCGCCGCGTGCCCAAGAAACGGGGGCAGGCCAACCCGATAAGATATACGCTCTGAGCAGCCTTGAACGGTTTATGGGGCGGAGAATGGGGCATGCAGCCAAAGCCCCGCCTTGAAAGCCTGTGCGCTCCGGGGCTATATGAGCGCCAGTTTCTGAAATCAAAACACAGGATGCACCATGGCAGGCCATTCCAAATGGGCAAACATCCAGCACCGTAAAGGTCGCCAGGATGCTGCGCGGTCCAAGCTCTTCTCCAAACTTTCTAAAGAAATCACCGTCGCCGCCAAGATGGGCGACCCGGACCCCGAGAAAAACCCGCGCCTGCGTCTTGCTGTCAAGGAAGCCAAGTCGAACTCGGTGCCCAAGGACGTGATTGATCGCGCCATCAAGAAGGCCACCGGCGGTGACGCGGAGAATTACGACGAGATCCGCTATGAGGGCTACGGCCCCAACGGTGTTGCGGTGATCGTCGAAACCATGACCGACAACAAGAACCGCACCGCCTCCACCGTGCGCTCGACGTTTTCCAAAAACGGCGGCAACCTTGGCGAGACGGGCTCCGTGGGGTTCATGTTCGAGCGCAAGGGCGAGGTCACCTACCCGGCTGAGGTGGGCGATGCCGACACCGTGATGATGGCCGCGATCGAGGCTGGTGCCGAAGATGTCGAAAGCTCCGAGGACGGTCATGTGATCTACTGCGCCGACACGGATCTGAACGAGGTCTCCACCGCGCTGGAGGGGGAGCTTGGCGAATCCGAGAGCACCAAGCTGATCTGGAAGCCAACCACCACCACCGAGCTGGACCTTGAAGGCATGCAGAAGCTGATGAAGCTGGTCGACGCGCTTGAAGATGACGATGACGTGCAACGCGTCACCACCAACTTTGAGGCCTCCGACGAGGTGATGGCGCAGCTCTGAGCCAGAGCGGTCTTAGGCTTGCAACGACGGCTCCGACCGGTTTGGTCGGGGCCGTTTTGCGTTCCGACACCGGCCTGCGAGAGCGGGGAACCTGATTTGCAAGCGCGGCATGAGGTGTTGCGCTGCGCCCTGCGCATCGCGCGGCCGCCGCCGGGCCCAACGCTTTCGGGGGTGGCTCCGCCACACCTGCAAAGGGGCGGGAGCCCCCCGCTCCGCGGTCGACCGACCCTATGGGCGCAATACCCCCGCCGCCCGCAAGTCCGCCGGGTCAGGATACCACATCCGGTCCGGCGGCATGTCAAAGATCCGCGCTGCAAACTCCGGCCGCATACCCTGTGCGATGAAATAGGCGCGATCCTTGTCCTGAGCGCCGAGGATGTCGTACCAGGGCAGATGCACGGCTTCGCCCAGACCATAACCGTGAAACCCCAATCGCGCGCCCGCCGGCAGGTCTCGTCTGACCCCCGCCATAAAGAGGAGGGTGCAGGCCGAGCTGCACTCCCCCACCGCCCGGGTCGCCAAGCCCGCCTCGGCAATCACCTGCGCGGCCCCGCGCGCCTCGTAGACGTGCCCCCCCGGACTGCTCAGGCGGATCTCACGCACATCCGGGGCCTGGGCCAGCGTCTGCGCCAGGCGCGCCTTGAGGCCAAAGGTTATTTCGCCCTCGAAGATGACGGTGCGACCATCCGGGTCCAGCGTGAGCAGGTACAGCGCCTCGCGAGCGCGGCGCATCTTTTCGTCGTAGCGCTCTTCTGCAGGCGGACGGTGGGCGATCAGTATCATGTCCCACCACAGCGTCGCGCTCGCCAGCAGCGCCAGCAGGCAGATCAGATAGCCGGCCCAGCTTGCGGCCATGGCGCCGGTATCGCGGATATGCGCCTCTGCCGCGCCATGGTAGCGCGCGATCTGCAACAGCAACAGGGCGGCATCGCCGGTGACCAGCAGATAGGCAAGCCAGCCAGGCAGATGCAGTGTCTGGTTCATCCCCCAGATCGCCAGCAGCACCGCCCCCCGCGGCAGCACCAGCTGCCAGATGCTCTCAGCGAAGGAACCGCGTGGGGGAACTGCAAACACCGACATGCTACCGCCCTCAGACAAGCGCAGGGGCGCATCGCGGCCGTGCTCCCCCAGACCACAGGAGCAGCGCCCGATGCGGCACGGGCCAGGCACGCCCGGTCGGGCCCGGCTCTGCGACCGGCAGGTAATCCGCCCGGCGTCGGGGGAATGGACCAGCACCTGCACTCACGATCTGCATGTGTTCTCCCTCCTGCGGGATTTGCGGTGGCCCTGCCTGAGGCGATCACGCGCCCCGGCCAGCCCCACCACCAGCGCCTCGCGCGCCCTGCCCCGTGATCGCAACATCGGGCACGGGTCTCGGTCAGGCTAGCACAGCCGCCTGCCCGGCGCATAGGCCGCACCAGCGCCAACCAGTGTCGCCCAGTGCCACTCGGGGCCACCCGGGGCCACCCGGATCAGCGGCGACGACCGGACCATTTGCGTGGAGCGCAAGAAAGAGTGACACGGGCCGGATTGTCGCCGCGCCGGAAACACCAAACCTGTCTATTTCGGCTATTTCGCCCTGCAACGCCGATGCCCCCTGCACAAACCACCAAAGTTTAATAAAATGTCATTCAGCTCGTCCTGCGGCGCATGTTGCCTGTCAACAGCCTGCCCCATGCCCCACGCAGGTCTCGCCCAGTCCTGTCGCCGTTATTTTCCAGAGAGTTACCATGACCACACCCGTTCTGAACCTCGACCCCGACACATTGCTGATGTCCAGCAAGGACGCCCGCGCGGCGGCCACGGCGCTGGCGCCGCAGTATCAGTCGCGCGCGCCGTTCCACTATGGCGGCTATGACAATTTCCTCAACCCGGAGATCCTGGAGCGCGTGCGCGAGGAGCTGAAACAGCTGCCCGAGGCGGAGAACAGCTATGACCGCCCGCAGGAGAGGCTGAAGACCTCCTATGTGCCGGAACGCCTGCCGATGTACACCCGGCAGCTGTTCTATGCGCTGAACTCGCGCCCGGTGCTGGCCTTCGTCGAGGAACTGACCGGCATCAAGGGTCTGATCCCCGACCCCTATTTCGCCGGCGGCGGCGTGCATGTGGTGGCAAATGGCGGCCATCTCGACATCCATGCGGATTTCAACCACCACGCCGGGCTGAACCTGGAGCGCCGGGTCAATATGCTGATCTACCTCAACAAGGACTGGCGCGAGGAATACGGTGGCTCCTTTGAGGTCTGGGACGAGAATATGTCCGGCAAACTTGCGAGTTACGTGCCGGAGTTCAACCGGATGTGCATGTTCTCCACCTCCTCCGAGAGCTGGCATGGCAACCCCGAGCCGGTGAACCATCCCGATGGCGAGCCGCGCATGTCGATCGCGCTTTATTACTACACCGCCACCTGGGACAGCACCCGCAAGAGCCACACCACGCTGTTCAAACCGCGCCCCGGCACCAAGGACCAGCGCGACCGTCAGGTGGCCCGCCGCGAGCTGCTGCAAGACCTGCTGCCGCCCGCGCTCCACCGCAAGCTGGCCTGGCGGCTGGAAAAGCTGGGGTTCTGAGCCACCAGAACAACGACGGGACAGCGGGGACACCGCCGGGCGCGCGCCCGGCGACGTGCCATGACGTCCCGCGGCTATCCGCGTTTGAAATCCAGCACCCGGCTTTCGGTCACGATCATGTCGAGCGGCTGGTCGGTGGGCTCCAGCGGCAGGCCTTCGGCCTCTTGCGCATCAAAGGCAAAGCCGATCGCCAGCGTGGCGCGGCGGCTGCGCAAACGTTCCAGCGTGCGGTCGTAAAAACCGCCGCCATAGCCCAGACGGTTGCCCGTCGCATCAAAGGCCACCAGCGGCACGATCAGGATTTCGGGGTCGAAATAATCGTCCACTTCCGGGACTTTGGCGCCAAAAGGTCCATCGCGCAGCGCACCCTCTGGTTGCCAGCGGCTGAACTCCAGCGGCAGGCCCGCGCCCTGAATGACCGGCACGCCCACGGGGCCATGCGCCGCGGCCTCGGCCATGACGGCCACCGGGTCGATCTCGGTGCGGATCGCCATGTATCCCGCCAGCGGCACGCCGCGATAGCCCGCAAGCACCTCGGCCAGATGGCCCGCCGCGCCGGGGCGTTGCGCCTCAAACGCGCCCTTGCGACGCACAAAAGCCGCCTTGCGCGCCGCGGCCTTGATCGCCGCCAACTCCTCTGCGTCGTGATCCGTCTCGCTCATGTCCTGCTCCTGCCGACCTGTTACAGCAGTATCGCACCCGCAAGGCCCAGGAAGGCGAAAAAGCCCACAACATCCGTCACCGTGGTCACAAATGCACCCGAGGCCAGCGCCGGGTCGACACCGATGCGGTCGAGAATAACCGGGATCACCGTGCCCGCGAGCCCCGCGACGACAAGGTTGATCACCATTGCGGCAGCGATCACCACGCCAAGCATCGGCGTGCCGAACCAGACCACCCCGATGACGCCCATCACCAGTGCAAAGATGGCGCCGTTGATCAGCCCCACCAGCACCTCGCGCCGGATCACCCGCCAGACGTTTGATCCGGTCAGGTCGCGGGTCGCCAGCGCGCGCACGGCCACCGTCAACGATTGCGTCCCGGCATTGCCGCCCATGGAGGCGACGATGGGCATGAGCACCGCCAGCGCCACAAACTGCGCGATCGTTGCCTCGAACTGCGCAATCACCAGTGAGGCAAAGATCGCGGTGACCAGATTGACCGCAAGCCAGGGAAAGCGTTGCTTGGTGGTCTCGGACACATTGTCCGAGAGGCTGCCCTCGCCGACACCGGCCAGACGCAGGATGTCTTCCTCGTGTTCCTCGTCCAGCACCGCCATCGCATCGTCGATGGTGATAGCGCCGACCAGCCGCCCGTCCTCGTCCACCACCGGCGCGGAGATCAGGTGATACTGGTTGAAGGCATAGGCCACGTCTTCTTCGTCCTGCGCCGCCGGGATGACCTGAAAGGTCTCCTCCAGGATCTCGATCAGGGGTTTGGTGCGGCGCGAACTCATCAGCCGGCCCAGGGTCACCTGCCCGACAGGATGCATGCGCGGGTCCACGATCACCACGTGATAGAACTGCTCGGGCAGTTCTTCTGCCTCGCGCATATGGTCGATGGCCTGCCCCACGGTCCAGTGTTCGGGCGCGGTCACCACCTCGCGCTGCATCAATCGCCCGGCAGAGTTTTCCGGATAGGCCAGCGATTGTTCGATCGCCACCCGGTCGCTGTCTTCGAGCGCGCCGAGGATGGCCACCTGCTGCGGCTCTTCCAGATCTTCGAGCAGGTCGACCACATCGTCGCTGTCGAGGTCGCGCACCGCATCGGCCAGAACCTGCGGGTTCAGGGCGGCAATGACCTCCTCGCGGATGGATTCATCCAATTCCGACAGGATGTCGCCGTCGAACTCCTGGTCGTAGAGCCGGATCAGCCGGCCCCGGTCAAAGGCGTTGATCTGTTCCAGAAGGTCGGCGATGTCGGCCGGGTGCAGCGGCTCCATCAGCTCGACCAGCGCCTCCCGGTCATCCCGATCCAGGGCAAAGAGGATCTGCGCGACCCGCTTGCGATCCAGCTCGTAGGCGTCTTCGCCCGTGACCTCTGCGTCGGGGGTGATCTCGCCAGTCGTCATCCGCAGCCCTCCGGTTTTTCCGACTTCCTGTCTAAAGGATTCCCGCGGGGGAAAACAACGGTGCGTCAGCAATTTACCCCTGCGCCACCGCGGCCTATCCTGTGTCTGCGTGATTTGACAACAGGTGTGATGCGGCGATGGAACAAGATCTGATAGTGCTGGGCCGGGTGCTCTCTTTTTCGGCGTCGCCCTTTGATGCGGCCGGGCCGGAGGCGGCGATCGACCAATACGAGGCCATCGCCCTGCGCGGCGGCAAGATCGTGGCGCTCGGCACCAAGGCGGCATTGGTCAAGGCGCTGCCGGAGGCGCAGATCATCGACCATGGCGACAAGCTGATCGTGCCGGGGTTTGTCGATGCCCATGTGCATTATCCGCAGACCGCGATCATCGCCAGCTGGGGCAAGCGGCTGATCGACTGGCTCAATACCTACACCTTCCCCGAGGAAATGCGGTTTGGCGATGCGGGCTATGCGGCAGAGATCGCGGCGCGCTATCTGGATCTGACCACCGCCTGCGGCACCACAACGGTGGCGAGCTACTGCACCATCCATCCCGAAAGCGTCGATGCGCTGTTTCAGGCGGCGCAGGCGCGCGGGCAGCGGGTGGTTGCGGGCAAGACCTGCATGGACCGCAACGCCCCCGAGGGCCTGCGGGATACACCGCAGAGCGCCCATGACGACAGCGCCGCGCTGATCCAGCGCTGGCACGGTGTCGACCGGATCACCTACGCCATCACGCCGCGGTTTTCGCCCACCTCGACGCCGGAACAGCTCGACGCGCTCGGCGCGCTTTGGGCCGCGCACCCCACCTGCCTGATGCAAACCCATCTGAGCGAGCAACTCGACGAGATTGAATGGGTGCGCAGCCTGTACCCCGAGGCGCGCGACTATCTCGACACTTACGAACAATTTGGCCTACTCGGCGAAGGCGCTCTCTTTGGCCACGCCATCCATCTGGAACCGCGCGAACGCGACCGCCTGCGCGAGGCGCGTGCAAGCCTCATTCATTGCCCCACCTCCAACACCTTCATCGGCTCCGGCCTTTTTGACATGCAGGGGCTGATACAGGAGGGGCAACGCATTGGCCTCGCGACCGACACCGGCGGCGGATCGAGCTTTTCGATGCTGCGCACCATGGCCGCCGCCTATGAGGTCGCCCAGCTGCGCGGCACGCCTTTGCATGCGGCGCAACTGCTGTGGCTGGCGACCCAGGGCTCTGCCACGGCGCTCGGACTTCAGGACAAGGTTGGTAATCTCGCGGTGGGTATGGAGGCCGATCTGGTGGTGCTCGATCTTGCCTCAACCCCAGCCATTGCCCAGCGCGCCAATCGCGCGAATGACATCTGGGAAGCGCTGTTCCCGACGCTGATGATGGGCGATGATCGCGCCATATCCGAGGTGCGCATCAACGGTCGCAAGGCGCACTGACAGCATCCGGGCGCGGCGCCCGCCAGCGCCGCCCCCTTCACGGGTTGCGACCGGATCGCCTAGTCGCCGTTCGCCAGAGCGCGGGTCATCGCGCCATGCCGTTGGATCACCGCCGACATGTCGAGCGTGGTAACCTGGCCCTGCGCCACCACCCGACGCCCCTCGACGAACAGGTCGCGCACTTGGCGCGGTCCCGCCAGAACCAACGCCGCCGGATCCCAGCTGCCGCTGGAGGCAAGGCCGGAGACGTCCCAGACCGCCAAATCTGCGCGTTTGCCGACCGCAATACGACCGCAATCGGGCCGACCCAACACATCCGCACCACCGCGGGTGGCGATCTCCAGTGCCTCATAGGCGGACATGGCATCCGCGCCATTGGCGACCCGCTGCAGCAACATCGCCTGTCGCGCCTCGTCCCAAAGGTTGGCCATGTCGTTGCTGGCAGAGCCATCGACCCCCAGCCCCACCTTGACGCCCGCATCCCGCATCTGACGCACCGGCGCGATACCGCTGCCAAGGCGGCAGTTGGAACACGGACAATGAGCCACGCCGGTGCGGGTTTTGGCAAAGAGATCAATCTCCTGCCCGTCCAGTTTCACGCAATGCGCGTGCCAGACATCATCGCCGGTCCAGCCCAGTTCCTCGGCGTATTGACCGGGGCGGCAGCCAAATTTCGCCTCGCTATAGGCGATGTCCTCGTCATTCTCCGCCAGATGGGTGTGCAGCATCACGCCCTTTTCGCGCGCCAACACCGCCGCGTCGCGCATCAACTCCCGGCTGACCGAGAATGGCGAACAGGGCGCCAGCCCCACCCGGCACATGGAGCCTTCGCCGGGATCGTGGAACGCATCCACCACCCGGATCATATCCTCAAGGATGTCGGCTTCGCGCTCCACAAGGGCATCGGGCGGCAGGCCGCCGTCGCTTTCGCCGATGCTCATTGCGCCCCGGGTGGGATGAAACCGCAGCCCCACCTCGGCCGCGGCATGAATGGTGTCGTCCAGCCGTCCACCGTTGGGAAAGAGATAGAGATGATCAGAGGTCAGGCTGCATCCCGACAGCGCCAGCTCCGCCAGACCAAGCTGGGTGGAGATCTGCAAATGCTCCGGCCTCATGCGCGACCAGATCGGATAGAGGGTCTGCAACCACCCAAACAGCAGCGCATCCTGCCCGCCCGGCACGGCGCGGGTGAGGTTCTGATAGAGGTGGTGATGGGTGTTGACGAGCCCCGGCGTCACCACGGTGCCGCTGGCGTCCACGGTTGTCTCCGCCCCTTGCAGGTCGTGCCCGATCTCGACGATCACGCCGTCCCGCACCCGGATGTCGGCCGATTTCAACACCCGCCGGTCATCATCCATGGTCAGCAGGGTTTCGGCGTTCTTGAGTAGAAAATCAGTCATGGCTTCACGCTCCAAAATCTGCCCGTTTCATAAGGTGGAGGTGAAGAGACGCCGACGGAATACGGGCAAAGGACTCGGCGCGGGTCCATTGCTATCCCAGCGCCCGCATCCGGGGCAAGCCGGACAATCGGAAAAACTGTTTATCCGCTTGCCATCAAGTGTCCCGGGCGGGCGCGGCTGCGATCAGGATTCCTGCAGGTGTGCCAGTGCCGCCGCGTGAATCTCCGGGTTTGCGGCGGCAAGCGCGCGGCCGCCGTCATGGGCCGGGCCGCCCTCCCAATTGGTGACGATGCCACCTGCGGCCTCGATCACGGCGATGGGGGCTTGGATGTCATAGGCGTTCAATCCGGCCTCGATCACCAGATCCACCGTCCCCGCCGCCAGCAGCGCATAGGCGTAGCAATCCATCCCGTAGCGGGTCAGCTTGACGTGGCGCGCGACACGTTCGAACCCGGCGCGATCCGCGGCGGTGCCGACCTCCGGAAAGGTGGTGAACAGGATTGCCTCATCCAGGGTCTCTGTCCTGCGGGTCGCCAGCGGCCGCTTGCCATGGGGGCCGACCACCTGAGCATGCCCCCGGCAGCCCTCGAACCGCTCACCGATATAGGGCTGATCCATGACGCCGAGCATCGGACCATTTGCATCCGACAGCGCGATCAGCACCCCCCATGTGGGCGTGCCGCTGATGAAACCGCGCGTGCCGTCGATCGGGTCGAGCACCCAGGTCCGCCCGCTTGTCCCAGCGGTGGGCGCAAGTTCCTCGCCCAGAATACTGTCTTCGGGGCGCATCTCCGCCAGCACGGCGCGCATCGCCTCTTCGGCGGCGCGGTCGGCGACCGTCACCGGATCAAAGCCTGCTTCGAGCTTGTTGTCCGCCGTGGTGGCCGTATTGCGGAAATGCGGCAGGATCGCCGCGCGTGCCGCATCGGCGAGGCGGCGCGCAACGTCCAGATCGGACAAGGTCGCGGAAGTGGTCATGCAAACGGGCTCCGGTCATTGCAGGGGCTGGTTTCAATCGCGTGCCATGGCAGGTCAGGGCAATCAAGCCCAAAGCCGCCGTCAACGCATCGCCCTGCACATCCCACATGACAAAAGGCCGCCCAGAGAGCGGCCTTTCAGATTACATCGACGTCAGCCTGGCTCTCAGGCGACGTCACTCAGCACGCGCGCCAGTTCGAACAGGCGGCGGCGCTGGTTCTCCGGAATGGCGTAGTAGGACCGCACCAGATCGAGGGCTTCCTTGTCGCCCATCAGATCCGCGGGCACGCGCGCCTTTTCGGCCACGGCCTTGTCCTCGTCCTGCAACCCTTCGAAGAAAAAGCTGACATTCACGTCGAGGGCATCGGAAATATCCCACAGCCGCGAAGCACTGACGCGGTTTGCACCGGTTTCGTACTTCTGGATCTGCTGAAACTTGATGCCAACCTTTTCCGCCAATTGCTGTTGCGTCATTCCGATCAACCAGCGGCGATGACGAATGCGTTTCCCCACATGTGTATCGACGGGATGTGCCATTTTGTTATTCTCCCAGTTACGGCATTCCAGAAGCCTGCCACGTTACATTACGACCATTTCCGGAACCACGTACCGATGGCGCATCAATTCGTCATCGGAGTTCATTTGTTTCGGGTCAGAAGTTCAGTATTGTGGAAAGTGTACGCCCTTCTTGGTTGAATTCAAGTAAAGCAGCACGCGCGCAACGGGCTCGCCCCTCAAACATATGATTTAATGCATCAAAAATTAGCGCGAAATACGGTAAGACGACGGCGAATGGCGTCTCCCCATAAATGGTGAGCCGTTTTTTGCCGGTTTACGAAGCAGCGTTTTGACCGAATCAATCAAGAGCGAATCAGTAAGGAAAAGAGGCATGCTATCCTTTCGTATAGGAAAACACGAGACCCCCGGCCAGCTGCAACAGGTCGAAATACCGGATCCTGAACAGGGGGAAATTCAGATTGAAATTCACGCCTGCGCCCTGAACTTTGCTGATCTCCTGATGACCGAGGGACGCTATCAGGACACGCCGCCGCTGCCCTTTACGCCGGGGCTGGAATGCGCCGGAATCATTACAAAACTCGGATCTGATATTTCGAATTTCGAAATCGGGGATCGCGTGGCGGTGTTTTGTGGCCAGGACGGGCTGGCCGAATACGGGGTCTTTGACGCGGCCCAGGCGGTTCACCTTCCGGATGCGGTCAGCTTTGACGATGCCGCCGCATCGCTGATCGCCTACGGCACCAGCCTGCTGGCGCTTCAGCACCAGGCGCGTCTGAAGGCCGGGGAAACCCTGCTGGTTACCGGGGCGGCTGGCGGCGTGGGGCTGACCGCGGTCGAGATCGGCAAGCGCCTTGGCGCGACCGTGATTGCTCAGGCCCGGGGCGCGGACAAACTGGCGGTGGCCAAGGCTGCCGGCGCAGATCACCTGATCGACGCCACAGACGACCTGCGGCAACGGGTCAAGGACCTGGGCGGGGCGGATGTGGTCTATGACGCGGTGGGCGGCGACACCTGGACGGCGGCGTTTCGGGCCACCAATCCGGGCGGGCGTCTGATTCCGATCGGGTTTGCCGGCGGCGAGGTGCCACAGATCCCGGCCAATCATCTGCTGGTCAAGAACCTGACCGTGATCGGCTTTTACCTCGGCGGACTGGTGAAGCTGCGCCCCGAGGTGGGGCAGGATACGTTCAGCACACTGATGACCTGGCTGGCGGAGGGGCAGATCACCCCGCACATCAGCCATCGGCTGCCGTTGAGCGAAACCGCGCGGGGGCTGGAGTTGATCCGAACCCGCGCGGCCACCGGCAAGGTGGTCATACAACCCCGAGCTGCGCACCCGGGCTAACCATATCGGTGCCAACGGCACGCAGGCCCGGCTGCGACAGGCCGGAGAACCCCTGACGGATCAGACCGGCCAGGTGCTCGACATATTGGGCGCGCGCCCGGTCCGATCCATAGAGGTTGATGTGCTGGACCGGCAATGTGGGCAGGCTGCCGCCGTGGTCGATCACCTGCTGGTGCGCGGGCTGGGTGCCCTCCAGCAGCACGCCCACCGCCAGATCCGCACTGACGGTGGCCTCGACCGTGCGGTCGGACTCGCTGTCCACCGCCATTTCCCACGGGATGCCCGCATCATCGAGCGCCGCCGTCGCCAGGCTGCGGAAGATACAATTGCGGCAGAAGCCGATGCGCAGCGGTCGCTGACGCCAGGTTTGACCGCTCAATGCCCCGATCCAGCGCAACGGCATCTGGTGGATGGTCTCCCCCCCCGCGCCCGCAGAACTCTCGGTGGTGACAATCAGGTCAAACCGCCCCTGATCGAAGTCCATCTTCAGATCGCGCGTGTTGGAGGTGCAGAGATTCACCTTCACCCGCGGGAACTGCACATTAAAGCGCTGCATCACCATCGGGATCACCGGATGCACCACATCGTGCGGCACCCCCAGCGTCACCTCACCCTCAAAGGCCTGATCGGTCAGGCGGGTGATGATCTCGTCATTGAGGCTCAGCATCTTGCGCGCAAACCCCAAGAGCTGCTCGCCGGCCGCGGTCAGGCCGATATTGCGCCCCGTGCGATCCAGCAGCTCCACGCCCAGCATCTCTTCGAGACGCTTGAGCTGCATCGACACCGCCGATTGCGTCAGATGCAGGAAAGATGCCGCGCGCGTGACACCGCCGGTGTCGGCGACCGCCACGAACGAGCGCAGCGTGGTGACGTCCAGATTTCTCATTATCACACTCCTTGATGGACACCTTCAAAATCATTCGTTTTGAGAATGGCACATTCTTCCCATATAGATCAATACCAGTGATGCAACAACGACAACTCATCACAAAACAATCTATGGAGATCCGTCATGGCAAATAGTCTGTCCCAACACACCTGCCTGCCCCAGCGCCGGGCGTCCGTATTCTCGAGGCTGGGCGCGGCCCTGGCCCTGCGCCGGCAACGTCACAACCTGGCGCAACTCAGCGATGCGCAGCTCAAGGATATCGGCATTGATCGCACGCAGGCCGATGCCGAAGCCCGGCGCAGCATGTGGGATGCCCCGGAACACTGGATGCGCTGAGCCCACCCACATGACCCAATACACACGTACAACAGCCGCCGGAACCGGCCCAACCGACACCCCCTGACCGGTTCCGGCAAAAAATATATAATTGTGGCTTCGCTTTTGCCCTGATCCTGCCCGGAAACCCTTGAACCGGCGGGCACAAATGCCAATATTCAGGGCAACAGGCAGATCCGCGTCGCGGGTGTGCTCTGAGGGAGAATCTAGACGGAGACCATGATACATGGCACAGTTTGACAGCATTCGATCTGCTGCCGGTGCGCGCAGCGCCGAGATCGACGCCGGGCTTCGCGCCCATATGAACAAGGTCTACGGCACCATGTCCGTGGGCACACTCATCACATTCCTCGCCGCCTGGGCGATCGCGGGCCTCTCGGTCACCTCCGATCCGTCTGCGGCCGTCGCGCAGCTGAGCAGCGATACCTACCTGACCAACTTCGGCTACGCGATCTATGGTTCACCGCTGAGGTGGGTGATCATGTTCGCCCCGCTGGCCTTTGTCTTCTTCGGCTTTGGCGCTGCGGTGAAGCGCCTCTCCGCCGCTGGCGTGCAGCTGGTGTTCTACGCTTTTGCCGCGCTGATGGGCCTGTCGATCTCTTCGATCTTCGTGGTGTTCACCGGCGAGAGCATCGCGCAGGTGTTCCTGATCACCTCCATCGCCTTTGCGGGTCTGTCGCTGGTGGGCTACACCACCAAGAAAGACCTGTCCGGCATGGGTTCGTTCCTGATCATGGGCGTGATCGGCCTGATCGTGGCCTCGGTGGTGAACATTTTCCTGGCCTCCTCCGCGATGGCCTTTGCGATTTCCGTACTGGGCGTGCTGATCTTTGCAGGTCTGACCGCCTATGACACCCAGCGCATCAAGAACGACTACCTTGAGATGGTCCACGCTGGCGATCAGGACTGGCTGGCGAAATCGGCGATCATGGGCGCGTTGAGCCTCTATCTGGACTTCATCAACATGTTCATGTTCTTGCTCCAGCTGCTTGGGAACCGCGAATAACCGCACACTCCCAACTGACAGACAGCCGGGGCGGATCAGATCGATCCGCCCCTTTTCTTTTTCAGATCCGTGATTTGATTTCGACACGAGCCAAGGATTGACCGATGAAGATTGAACCCATTGGCCCCGACCGGGCCGCATCTCTGGTGCCCCTGTTGCAGGATCTGCACGCGCTGCATGTCGCGCATCAGCCTGAACGCCACACCGCGCAGCCCTCAACCGACCATCTGTGCACCTGGCTTGAGGACTGGCTGGCACAGCCCGGCATACACGCCCTTGCGGCGGTCAGCCCGCAGGACGCCATCATGGGCTATCTGATCTATGAATTGGAGGATCGCCCTGCCCTGCCCGTGCGCCCGGCAGAGCGGCGCGCAATGGTGCACCACATCACGGTCGCACCGGCCTTGCGCCGGATCGGTGTTGGCAAGGCCTTGATGACGCGCATGAAGCATGACGCTCTTGAGAAAGGGGCCGATGTGATCGGTGTCACCTATGCGCCCTTCAACGTGGCCTCAGCGGCCCTGATGCGCCATTTCGGGCTGGAGCCGGTGATCACCATGGCCGAGTGGCGGGCGGAGCCCCACACCCGCGGCTGAGCCGGGCGGGCCTGCAGCTCCGAAGGTCGCGCCTGGCCACCCTGGTAGCGCCCCCTCGGATGCGCAGGATCTCAGAGCGGCACGACCGTGATCCGGGCCGGAGCCTCCAGATACATCACCGTATCCCGCTCTCCCGTGACCGCCGCCGCAGCCGGCAACAACACCACCAGTAGCGATAATCCAAACAGCTTGCGCATGACACTTACCCCTAAACGTCTCTCACACCACAGCCCCGGTTTGATGTTGAAATATGGCAAGACTGTGCACTGCGGGGGACCGCGTGACGCCATTCCCGGCGGATTTTAGAAAACTCCACGGGATCGCCAGCATCCGTCAGAAAGCGTCTGATGCATCACCACCACCGGAAAACCAAGCCCCGGCGCCAGCTCCATCTCGGTGCGGCCCTGTTCCACGAACCCAAGAGCCCGGTAGAATGGCACCGCCGGCAGAGTCGCATGACAGACCACATCCCGGACCGCAGCCGCGCGGGCAGAGGCAAGCGCGTGCGCCAGTACCGCCCGCCCCACGCCGCGACGCACGCTGTCATGGGCTGTCGCCACGTGACGGATATGGCCATGACCTGGCCGGGACGGATCCGCAGTCCACCCACCGGCACCCAGGATACGGTCATCACGTTTGCAAATCGCCAGAAAATACGTCCCGCTTTGCAACAGTTCTGGCTTGGCCCGGATCAGCTTGGGCAGCGCAGCCGCTAGCACCGGCGACGGATAAGCCCCCTGCAGGAGCCTTGGGTAACTGTCCGCCAACAGGCGCTCCACCGCGGCGTGATCATCCGGTGTGGCCGCTCTGATCCGAAACATGGCTTGCCCCATTTTCTGCGGAGGCGCGAAACCATTGGCCGATGGTGCGCGAGGCGGCCAGATAGCTGCCCCCTTCAAAGCAAAAGGGCCGCTGCAGATGCGCGACCCTTTTCAAATCAAGAGATCCTGATGGGACCCCGAAAGGCTTACTTGATTTTGCCTTCTTTGTACTCGACGTGCTTGCGCGCGACCGGGTCGTATTTACGAATGGTCATTTTCTCGGTCATGGTGCGCGCGTTTTTCTTGGTCACGTAGAAGTGGCCCGTGCCCGCGGTCGAGTTCAGGCGGATTTTGATGGTCGTCGGCTTCGCCATTGTGCTTCTCCTGCGTCCGAAAAGGCAGGGGGCCTCTCGGGTCTAATTCCTATATGAGCGTGCGCTTTTACCTTTGTGGTGGCGAGTGTCAATAGGATTCGCCCGGCTAAATTGCAGCTCTCGCTAAAATCGCGCCTCCGAAGGGACTTGCGATGATCCCGCCTGCCCGGCGAGGGTGTTTTGCGCAGAGAGCCTGTAAGCCGGATCTTGTTCCCCCTGCCCCGAGAGGCAGGGTTTGATGACCATTCTTCTGGGACGCCCGTTGCCGGACGCCTCTAGCTGCCAACCCGGCCTCTCTCGGGTGAAACATCCCTAGCGGCGGTCTCGGTTGCCCGACCCGGCCCGCGCGGAGGCCCTATTTGGCATTGCTCCCGGTGGGGCTTGCCGTGCCACCCCTGTTGCCAGCGGTGCGGTGGGCTCTTACCCCACCGTTTCATCCTTACCCCGTCGCATCCTTTGGCGAACCTCCAGAGCGGCGAGGCGGTCTCATTTCTGTGGCGCTTTCCGTCAGGTTGCCCTGCCCGGGCGTTACCCGGCACCGTTGTTTCAGGGAGTCCGGACTTTCCTCGCGGGGGCGTGTGCCCCAACGCGGCCATCCGGCTCTCTGCGCGCGGCCTGCCTACGCCGGCGGGGGCGTTGCGTCAAGGTGGCACGGGTGGGAGGGGCGTTGCCCCTCTGCGCGGATGCGCATTCACCCCAGGATATTTGTGAGAAGGTGAAAATCAGTCCAGAAGCGGGATGAGGTCGTCGCGGCACAGCGCCCCCTCCCCCCAGGGCCGATAGCGCAGACGCACGGCCTCCAGAAGCGTGGCATCGTCAACCTCGGCGGTGAACCCGCAGGCCTGAGCCGCCTTGCGCAAGGTGTGCGGTGTGGCGGCGGTGGCGGCATGTGACCGGCTGGCGGGCCGCGCACATCCGAGGGTCGCAAGCCGCTGCCAGTCGAAGCGCGGCCCCGGGTCCCATTTGCGCCCCGGGGCAAGGTCTGAATGGCCAATCACCCCTTCGGGCGCGATCTCCCAGCGCGTCATGATCTGCGGCAGCAGCGCCTCCAGCGTCCGCATTTGCGGTTCGGAAAACGGGTGATCGCCGCGATTGTCCAGCTCAACCCCGATCGAGCGCGAATTGATGTCCTGCTGGCCCGCCCATTCGCCTGCGCCCGCGTGCCAGGCGCGCTGGTCTTCCGCGACCAGCTGCCAGAGCCTGCCATCGCCACCGATCAGGTAATGGGCGGAGACCTCATATGCCGGATCACATAGCCGCGTGAGCGCCGCATCGGCGCTCTGCATGGCAGTGTAATGCAGCACGATCAGATGCGGTCGCAGACCATCGCGCCGGGGCCCGAAATTTGGGCTCGGATGCCAGATTGGGGCCAGCGCAGCCATGTCGGGGGATCAGTTGCCCTGTGCACGCACAGCCGCGCGGAAGGGCGCCGGATCCCAGCCGCAGGCGTAGCCATCCCCATCCGGGTCCAGCGCCTTGCGGTCGCGTTTTGGCCCGCCCATCTCCAGGAAAGCTGCCTGTGCCAGATCGGCGGAGGCATATTGCGCGCAATTGCGCTGCGAGCGCGCCTGCATGTTGATGCCGGTGCGGCTGTAGATCCGCTGGCCGCGCGGGTTCGAGGTGGACAATGCGTAGCGCACGATATTTGGCGACAGATCGCGCGGACGCTCCGGCACCGCGGTGGGGGCCACCACCTCGTATTGGGCGCGCTGGCGGGCGATGCGCTCCGCATCGCTTTCGATGGTTTGCCGGGCCGCCACCGCCTCAAAACTGTTCTCGTCCGAAATCCCGGGATTGCCGACAAGCGACGGCGCCGGATTGGAGGGGCTCGCGTCCAGCGGAGCCTGGCCGGAGTTCTGCCCCGCAGCGGAAATCGCGGCCGCCGCCTCGCGGGCGATGTCATCGTTGGAGGCCGCCGCGCCCGATGGGCGCGGCTGTTGCCAATTGGCGTTATTGGCTGATGTTTCGTCGGACAGGCGTGCCGGTGGCACCAGCGGATCACCATTCAGCGTGCGCCCCGCCTCCACTTCGGGCGGCGCGTTAAAGGGGCTGGTCTCGTCCCCGACCCCGGCGGCGCTGTCGGGTACCTGCGGGCTACAGGCCGCGAGTGCAATCGCACTCACCGCCGCTAGGGTTGCCAGTACTCGCATGGGTGTCACCTGTCTGCTCTGTCTGTCGTTGCCGCCTGTCTTACCACCACTGCGCGGGCTTGGCCACAAAGCCAGCGGATTGCTCCAGCGCATAGGCGGTATTCAGAAGGTCCCCTTCTTCCCACGGCCGTCCGATCAGTTGCAGCCCCAGCGGCAGACCTTGGGTGTCAACACCGGTTGGTACCGAAATCCCCGGCAGCCCGGCAAGGTTCACGGTGACGGTGAAGACGTCGTTCAGGTACATCTTAACCGGATCTTCGTCATTCATCTCGCCAAGACCAAAGGCCGCGGAGGGCGTCGCCGGGGTCAGGATTGCGTCCACACCTGCGGCAAAAGCGTCCTCGAAGTCCTTCTTGATAAGGGTGCGGACCTTGCGGGCGCGGTTGTAATAGGCGTCATAGAACCCCGCCGACAGCACATAGGTTCCGACCATCACGCGGCGTTGCACCTCGTGGCCAAAGCCTTCGGCGCGGGTTTTCTCGTACATCTCGGTGATGCCGTCCCCCTGCGCGAGCGTCGCGCGGTGGCCGTAGCGCACGCCGTCGTAACGCGCGAGGTTCGAAGAGGCCTCGGCCGGGGCAATCACGTAATATGCGGGCAGCGCGTATTTTGTGTGCGGCAGCGAGATGTCTACGATCTCGGCGCCCGCAGCCTTGAGCATCGCCGCGCCCTCATCCCAGAGCTTGGCAATCTCGGCGGGCATGCCGTCCATGCGGTATTCGCGCGGGATGCCGATTTTCTTGCCTTTGATGTCGCCGGTCAGCATCGCCTCAAAATTGGGGACCGCGAGGTCCGCAGAGGTCGAATCCTTGGCGTCATGGCCGCACATGGCCTCCAGCATGATGGCGGCATCGCGTACGTTTTTGGTCATCGGCCCGGCCTGATCCAGCGAGGAAGCAAAGGCCACGATGCCCCAGCGCGAGCAGCGCCCATAGGTGGGTTTGATGCCGACGGTGCCAGTAAAGGCCGCAGGCTGGCGGATCGACCCACCGGTGTCGGTGCCGGTTGCCGCAAGGCACAAGTCTGCCGCCACAGCCGCTGCAGAGCCACCCGAAGACCCACCGGGGGTCAGCGGGGTCTCGTCCGCGCCGCGCCGCCATGGGCTGATGGCATTGCCATAGGCAGAGGTCTCGTTCGAGGAGCCCATGGCAAATTCGTCCATGTTCAGCTTGCCGAGCATGACCGCGCCTGCGTCCTGCAGTTTCTGCGAGACGGTGGATTCATATTCAGGCTTGAACCCCTTGAGGATGTTCGACGCCGCCTGGCTGTCGATACCCTTGGTGCAGAACAGATCCTTCATGCCGATGGGCAGGCCGCACATGGCGGGCGCATCGCCCTCGGCAAGACGCGCGTCCGCCGCCTTGGCACGTTCCAGCGCGATCTCGGGGGTTTTATGCACAAACGCGTTGAGCGCCTCTGCGCCGTCGATGGCCTTGAGGCAGGCCTCGGTGAGTTCCACAGAGGTGGTGTCACCCTTGCGCAGCAGATCGCGGGCCTCTGCAAGGCCCAGTTTGTTCAGGTCAGACATGTCTTACTCCACAACCTTGGGCACAGCAAAGAAGCCTTCGCGAGCATCCGGGGCATTGGCCAGCACCTTTTCCTGCTGGTTGCCGTCGGTGACCATATCCTCGCGGCGCTTGAGGCGCTGCGGGGTGACGGAGGTCATCGGCTCGACGCCCTCGACATCCACTTCATTCAGTTGCTCGATGAACCCGAGGATCGTGTTGAACTCCTCTGCCAGCGCAGGCAGAGCGTCCTCTTCGACCTTGATCCGGGCCAGTTTGGCCACTTTCGCGGCTGTGCTTTGGTCAATCGACATCAATAACCCTCATCTCGTCTTGTCCACGCGTTTACCGCTCGCGCTTGCGCGCCGCAAGCCTGCCTTGGGAATTCTCCGCCCGCGCGGTCCAAATCCCAGCGCCGACTGAGGTGTTTCGCATCGGGCTGTGCCCGATGCGACCCGCGCGCGGACAGCTATGCTGTCCGCGCGCGCTCGGCCCAACGGATCGCAAGGCCCCACAGGGGCATGAGAGCGGGCGGGAGCGCTGCCCCTGCGTCTGTGCTCAGGCCTGTGCGCGCTGGTGGCGGAGATAGACCTCGATCATCCAGCCGAGCATCGCCGCATTCAGCAGATGCCAGAAGAAATGTGTGCCGGACGGGAAAGCGCCGCAGACCGGCAGATCCGTCGTTCGAAACACCAGGGACAAGATCAACAGTCCAGCTCCGACAAGGAACCCGCGTGATACCGCAGGCAAGCGCCGGCGCAGCGCGATGCCGTAAATCAGGATCAGCAGCGGCACCGGCGCGTAGCCTGCGGATCCTCCGATCCAGCTTACCTGCGCAAAGACGCTGCCCGTCATGGCCGCATAGGGAAGAAACATCGCCGTCGCGCCGAACGCCCAGACAGGCCGCAAGCGCAGCACATCCCGGTGCACGGCAAACAGATAGGTCAGTATGAACAGGGCGATCGGCAGCACATCCGCAAGCGCGGCCCACGCCTGCGCAACGGTGTGAAACAGTCCGCTGCCGATCCCGATCGCCGCCATCAGCAGGCAGAGCACCCGCGCCATGACCCGCCCTTGTCCTGCACCTCCGGCGCGCTGCCACATGATCCCCGCAACGATCACAAAGGCCAGGTTGGTCACCGCATTCAGCGGCTCCGCCCAGAGGCCGGGGCCAAGGCGCTCACAATAGGCGTCAATCTCTTGCGTCAGATCCATGGATTTTTCCTGATCCCCTGATAGGGTCGCGATAAAGACACTCCAAACACCTCATATATAGACTGCGGGGAAACGCTCATGAAACTGATCTGGCTTGGTCATGGCGGCTTTCGTCTGGAAACGGGCGAGACCACCCTCCTCATCGACCCCTGGCTCACCGGCAATCCGATGCTGGAAGAAAGCCAGCACACCGCCGCCACCGAAGGGGCCACCCATATCCTGCTGACCCATGCGCATTTCGACCATGTGGCGGATGTACTCGGCCTTGCCAAGCACCTATCGATTCCGATCATCGGCCAATATGACCTGATGGGCTATTGGGGTGAAACCGAGGGCGTGGAAACCGTGGGCTTCAACAAGGGCGGCACGGTTGATGTGGGCGAGACCCGCGTGTCGATGGTGCCCGCGTCGCATTCCAACACGTTTTCCACCCGCGACGGGCTGCGCACCGCCGGCAGCGAAGTGGGCTATATGATCCAAGCCGAGGGACAGACGATCTATGTCTCGGGGGACACCGACATCATGGCTGACATGGACTGGATGGGCGACTACTACAGGCCCGACATCGGCATCCTGTCGGCTGGTGGTCATTTCACCATGGACATGAAGGCCGCCGCCTATGCCGCAAAGCGCTATTTTGCCTTCAAAACGGTCATTCCCTGCCACTATCGCACATTTCCATTGCTGGAACAGAGCGCACAGGACTTGATTGACGGGCTTCCCGGCGTCAACGTCATCGAGCCACAGGTAATGAAAGACATCGAGTTCTAATGCCCGCCAACGATTTTACCACCACCGAATACGCCCGCAGACTGGAAAAGACCCGCCGCGCCATGGCAGCAAAGGGCCTTAAAACACTGGTGATCTGCGATCCCTCCAACATGGCATGGCTCACCGGCTACGACGGCTGGAGCTTTTATGTCCCGCAGGCGGTGATTCTGCATGAGAACGGCATGCCGATGTGGTGGGGCCGCACCCAGGACAAGCCCGGCGCCGCGCTGACCACCTGGCTGGAGGCCGATCATCTCTTTGACTGGCCCGAAGAACACGTCCAGCATCCCGATCATCACCCGTTTGACTCGCTGGTGGATCTGCTGCGCGAATATGGCTGGACCGAAGCCATCGGCGTTGAAATGGACAACTACTATTACTCCGCCCGCAGCCATGAGATTCTGGAGACCGCCTTTGGCCGCGATGCCTTTGCGGATGCCACCGGCCTTGTGAACTGGCAACGCGCGGTCAAAAGCGAACAGGAACTGCAGTTGATGCAGGCGGCAGGCAAGCTCTCGGCGCATATGCACGGGGTGCTGCGGGCCGAGTTCAACGAAGGCATTGCCAAGAACGCGCTGGTGGCTCGGGTGCAGGCCGCCGGCATCGAGGGTCTGCCGCTTCTGGCCGGGGATTATCCGGCAATCTCCCCCATCGCACCCTCGGGCATTGAGGCCTCCGCCTCGCATATCACCTGGAATGACCGCCCGCTGGCCCCCGGCGAGGCAACCTATTTCGAGATCTCGGGCTGCGTGCGCCGCTATCATTGCCCGATCAGCCGCACGCTGTTCCTCGGCAGCCCGCCCGAGGACATCCGCCGCGGAGAAAAGGCAATCCTGCAAGCGATCGAAGACACGTTTGCGGTCGCCAAGCCCGGCGTCACCTGCGAAGAGGTCGCCGCCTGCGTCTATGAGAGCTTTGGCCGCGCGGGCTACATCAAGGGCAACCGCACCGGCTATCCGGTCGGCCTCAGCTACCCTCCGGATTGGGGCGAGCGCACGATGTCGCTGCGTCCAGGCGATACCACCAAGCTCGAAGAAAACATGACGTTCCACCTGATGCCGGGTCTGTGGACCCCGGACTGGGGCATGGCGATCACCGAGACATTTGTGGTGACCCCGAACGGCGGCGAAGCTCTGGTCGATGTGCCGCGCGAAATCGTGGTGAAGTAACCCTGCCCCTCAACCGGTCGGCTTCACTGGCAGGCGGGTGACCTCCCGCCCGTCAGCGCGGTTTATAAAAAACCACGCTTCCCGTTGGGCCAAGCGCCGCGCGCCCGAAGGGCGCGCGGCGCGGGTCGCTTTGGGCTTTGCCCAAAGCGAAATCCCTCAAACCCGGCAGTCGCATGGTACCCCCTCTTTTTTGCGGGGGCTGTCGTAAATTTGCGCGGCCATCTGCAGTTTCAGGCCAATGGTCACAGGCCAATCGTCAGAGGGGAACCGAAAACGCCTGGCGCGCCTCAGCCGCCAGCGGGCGACAGTAGCAGCCCTCGGCGTGATCGTTGACCAGCCCCATCGCCTGCATAAAGGCAAAACAGGTGGTTGGTCCGACGAATTTCCAGCCCCGTTTTTTCAAGTCCTTCGACAGCGCGACTGACTCTGGGCAGGTGGAAACGGTCTGCGGCTCCGGGGGTGTCTTGACCTCGTAACGCCAGAAAAATGCGGCCAGAGATCCCGCGCTGGCTTCCAGTTCGACCGCGCGCGCGACATTGTTAATGACCGCCTCGATCTTGCCGCGATGACGGATGATGCCCGCGTCCTGCAACAATGCGGCGACTTTCTCCTGGCCATACCCCGCCATCCTGTGATAGTCGAAGCCGTCGAAGGCGGCGCGAAAGTTCTCGCGTTTTGACAGGATGGTGCGCCAACTGAGGCCGGACTGGAAACTCTCCAGACAAATCTTCTCAAACAGCCGCCGGTCGTCCCCCACCGGAAAGCCCCACTCCGCATCGTGGTAGGCATCAAACTCCGGTGCCGTGGCCGACCATGCACAGCGCTGCCGGCCATCCGTGCTCGTGACAACGCGGCTCATCCGGCCACCTTCAGGAACCCCAGCCGCGCATCGGTGCGCGTGGGCGTAAATCCGGTAATCTCAGCCGTTACAATGCCCTCTCGCACAAAAGGGTCTGCCGCCACCCGCGCCTCCAAGGCGTCGCGATCTTCGCCGAAAGCAAGGATCGCGCCCCCTGCGCCATCGTCCAGAGAGCCTGCCGCAAGAAAAATCCCATCGGAAAACCCCTGCGCCAGCCATGCTTTATGCGCCTCCATAGCTTCTCCGGCGCGGGTCTTCTCTTTGGTGAATTTTAAAAAGATCACAAACAAGGCGACCCTCCCTCGTGTTATGAATACTCTGTGGGTTGCGCCGCGATTTGCTGTGCCACCCAATCCGTCATCTGCGCGACCTCCGCCTCGATCAGCGCCTCATCGCCAAAGGCCTGAGCCAGCGCTGCGACGCCCTGACTGCGGCCCATCAGATGCGTGGCAAGCGCCCTGGCGTCGCGCTCTACACCGGCGCTGCGAAATTGCACCGCGAGCCAGTCGATAAAGAGTGTGAACAGCTCCGCCGCGCGTGCTTGGGCGATGTGTTCGAGCTTTGAAAGTTCGCTCACCAATGTGCCCACCGGGCAGCCCCATGACATGATCTTGGCGCGGTTGCGGATCAGGATGCGAATGAAACAGGTGATGCGCGCCAGCGGCGTGTCGCCCTCGGCCTCCCACGCGGTCAGCATCGCGGCTGTGCGCGACAGGCGCAGGTCGATCACCGCATCCAGGATCTCGTCCTTTGTCTTGAAATGATAGTAGAAATTGCCGCGCGACAGCCCCAGGGGCGCAGCAATATCGGCCAGCGAGGTGGCCTCATACCCACGCTCATAAAACAGCACATCGGCCTGTTCGACGATCCGCTCTCTCGTGCTGGGCATCGCCACTTCATCCTCGACTAAGACATAATACAGGCGCGAATATGACGATTAGGTCAGTTGTCCTAATGCCTAGTTAGGACAAGTGACCTAATCTGGCAAGCCCTTTTCAGCCACCCTCAGCATTTGGCGCAACAAGGCACGCTCTTCCGTGGCCTCCTGCCCGGACCAGAGCATTGAAAGCAACAGCTTGGCGATGGCCCATCTGAGCTGCTCCTGCGCGCCACATCCCGCCACACGCGCCCACGTGATCGCGCGGTGCCGGATCACCTGCGCATCCGCCGCAAAAGCGTGACACCCGCGCGGATGGCGGAACGCATTGGACAGTTCATACGCCCGCGGCCCCGCCAATCCCTTGGCATCAAAAGCCCGCAACCCCTGCGCAGTGTGAATGATATTATCGTGATGCAGATCACCGTGCAGGGCGACACTCTCAACCGCGCCGCGCTGCATCTGATCCAAACAGGCCCACGCTATGTCCTGCGCCTCACGCGCCTCAGACGCGGTAAAACAGGCATCCCGCAACGGCGCCATGATTTCGGCCACCGGCAGCAGCCCATCTGCGGAAACCTCTGCCGCAAACAACCGTGCGGCCACCTCGGTCAACCCGCGATCCGCGGCCTCCGGGTCCTGTGTACGCGCCAGTTCCCCAAGCGATGGCCCCTGAAGCCACTCCATCACCACTGCATCTGTTGACCGCGCAAACACCCGCACGGCCCCGGCGCCCTCGACACGCTCCAGATAGGCCAAGCCACTGGTTTCATTTCCCATATGCCCGGCGGGATAGTGTTTCAGCGCTGCCTGCGTGCCAGTTTTCTGCCGCACCCGCCAGACTATGGCGCGCGCGGTTTCAGCGACCAGTTCCGGCGCACTCAGTCCAAAGCGCCGCAACAGGTCTGTGTGTGGAGGGGGGGAGGCAGGCTCATCCGCGCCGTTTCGCAAAAAAGGCCCTCAACAACGCTTCTGACTGTGGTGCGGAAAATCCGTCATAAACCTCTGGCACATGGTGCGCTTGCGGATGGTCGAACACGCAGGCCCCGTGGGCCACGCCACCGGATTTCGGATCAGACGCGCCGTAGTACACCCGCGCGACGCGGGCGGCGGCGATGGCAGCGGCACACATGGCGCAGGGCTCCAGCGTCACATAGAGATCATGCCCCGTCAGCCGCTCACTGCCCAGTGCCGCGCAGCCCGCGCGGATCACCAGCACCTCGGCATGGGCGGTGGGATCGTTGAGTTCACGGGTTCGATTGCCTGCCCGCGCCACCACCTCGCCCGAGGGGCTGACCAGCACCGCACCCACCGGCACCTCACCACGCGCGGCGGCGGCCTGCGCCTCTTCCAGCGCCTCTGCCATGAAGGATCGAAACTCCATGTGTGCCTTGCCCCTTTCTGTCGCCAAACCGCCCGCACTACCGGCCGCGCACCCCTGCAATGGATGCTTTCGCCGCTCTCGCGAATAGGCTATGGCAGCGCCATGAGCAAGAAAACCCCATCCTCCCCCTCCGCGCATCGCGCAGCCAAAGGCGCCAGGCCACAGGCGAAACCCTCAGCGACGCCGCGCGGTCCCAAAGCCCCGCAGGCAAGCGCAGCAGGGGACGCGCGGCCCTCTGCAGAGGGCGACCGCATTGCCAAGGTGCTCTCGCGCGCCGGTGTGGCCTCGCGCCGTGAGGCGGAGCGGATGATTGCCGAGGGCCGCGTTGCGGTCAACGGCGCAGTGATCGACAGCCCGGCGCTTAATGTGACCGGCAGTGATCGCATCGTGGTGGATGGCAATCCCCTGCCCGAGGCCGAGGCCCCGCGCCTGTGGCTCTACTACAAACCCACCGGTCTGGTGACGACCAATTCGGACGAAAAAGGCCGCAGGACGATCTTTGACGAATTGCCCGAGGATCTGCCGCGGGTGATGACGGTCGGGCGTCTCGACCTCAATTCCGAAGGTCTGTTGCTGTTGACCAACGACGGCGGCGTCAAGCGCCAGTTGGAGCTGCCCTCCACCGGCTGGCTGCGCCGCTACCGGGTGCGCATCAATGGCCGACCGCAGGACCATGAATTCGATGTGCTGCGCAAAGGCGTGGTGATCGACGGCGAACGTTTCCAGCCGATGACCGTCAGCCTTGATCGTCAGCAGGGTGCCAATGCCTGGCTCACCATCGGGCTGCGCGAAGGCAAGAACCGCGAAATTCGCCGCGCCATGGAAGAGGTCGGATACCCGGTGAACCGGCTGCTGCGGATCTCTTACGGGCCTTTCCAGCTTGGCACGCTGAAGGAAGGCGAGGTCGAAGAACTGCGCCCGCGCGTGGTGCGCGACCAGCTGGGTCTGGCCGCCCCCGAGGGCGACGGTGAAGCCAAGAAAAAACCCACCCGCCCCGGACGTGGCCCGCGCAATCCCGGCGGAACCCCCGGCGCACAACCGGCAGGCAAAGGCGGCAGCGCCCCAAAGGGTCGCCCCACCGGCAAAGCGGCTGGCAAGGGCGCGGGCAAGGCATTTGCTGGCAAGACCTTCTCTGGCAAACCGTCCGGAGGCAAACCCGCAGGCGGCGCAGGTGCGGGCAAAGCCGGTGGCGCATCCGGCGGCAAATCAGCCCCCGGCCCGCGGCGATTTGGCAAAAAACCGCAGGGCTGAGCCCCCCGAAGCGGACTTCCCCCTAGCAGGCGCGCCTGCAATCCCCTAGGTTTCAACATGTTGGGGAAATCTTGGGGGCCAAAACGGTGCAAACCATCGCCTATGTCGCGTTGCTGATCCTGATGCTGGGCATCGGGACCGGTTGGATCGTCGGGGTCTGACGGATGGCACAGCGGTTTGGCGGCAAATTCAGCCCTTCAGCTCAGCACTCCACCCGCCCCGACGGGCGCTCCACAGGCAATTCCCGCATGATGGCCAGCGCACGGGTCAATCCCGTGGGGCTGCGTGCGAACCTGATGTTCGTGCCTGCGGCGATACTCATGCTGTTTTCACTGGGCGCTGGCGCCTCTGGTTTGGTCCTCGGACTGATCGGGGCTGGCCTCTGGGCCGCAGCCGCTGTGATGCTGCGCGAAGGGCTTAAGGCGCAAGCCGCCTATGAGGCGCGCAAAGTGGCGCGCCGCCCCGCCCTGCCCCGCAAGATCCTTGCCGGTCTGTTATGCGGCCTCGGCGGCGCAGTGGGCGCATGGTCCAGCGAGCCGGGCGTGATCACCGCCGCACTTTATGGTGTGGCTTGCCTCGGGCTGCATCTGGCCGCCTTCGGCATCGATCCCCTCAGCGACAAGGGCGTCGAGGGCGTCGACGAATTTCAAAGCTCCCGCGTGGCGCGTGTGGTGGATGAGGCCGAAACCCATCTGGCGGCGATGAAAGACGCGGTGCTGCGCGCCAAGGATCGTCAGGTGGAGCTGCGCGTAGACCAGTTTCAGGCGGTGGCACGCGATCTTTGCCGCACCGTCGAAGAAGACCCGCGCGATCTGACCGCCGCGCGCAAATATCTGACCGTCTATCTGCTTGGTGCGCGGGACGCGACGATCAAGTTCGCCGACATCTTTGCCCGCAGCGGCAATGTTGAGGCACGCGCGGACTACCTCGCGCTGCTCGACGATCTGGAACAGAACTTCGCCGCCCGGAATGAAAAACTCCTGCTGGAGGACCGGGGCGATCTGAATATTGAAATTGATGTATTGCGCGCCCGGCTGGAGCGCGAAGGCGTCCAGCTGGACCGCCCCTCTTAACCTGACAGAAAGGCCTGGCCCATGTCCGAGACCATTCAGAAGAAAGCTGTGGAAGCCGAAACGCTGGTGAAGGAGGTGACGGATGTTGCCCTGCCCGAGCCCAAAGGCGAGCTTGCCACGCTGGAAGCTGCAGACCCGGAGACCTCCACCGCGATCCGCAAGCGCATTGACGAGATCGACATGGGCGACACCAATTCGATCATCTCCTTCGGCTCTGCCGCACAGGGCGAATTGCAGCAGATCAGCCAGGCGATGCTCACGGATGTGCGCAACAAGGATGTGGGCCCTGCCGGTGATTCCTTACGCGATATCGTCACCACCATCCGCGGCTTTTCGGTGTCGGAACTGGACGTGCGCCGCAAGCCGACCTTCTGGGAGCGTCTCCTGGGCCGCGCCGCGCCCTTTGCCAAGTTCACCGCCAAATATGAGACCGTGCAGGGCCAGATTGACAAGATCACCGACAGCCTCCTGGCGCATGAGCACACGCTGCTGAAAGACATCAAATCGCTTGATGTTCTCTATGAGAAGACGCTGGATTTCTACGACGAACTGGCGCTTTACATCGCGGCCGGTGAAGCCAAGCTGGCCGAGTTGGACGCCACCGAGATCCCCGCGCTGGAGGCCGCAGTTCAGGCTGCACCAGAGGATGATCAGGTCATCAAAGCGCAAGAGCTGCGCGATCTGCGCGCCGCCCGTGACGATCTGGAACGCCGCGTGCATGACCTGAAGCTCACCCGTCAGGTCACCATGCAGTCCCTGCCCTCCATTCGCCTCGTGCAGGAAAACGACAAATCGCTGGTCACCAAGATCAACTCGACATTGGTGAACACCGTGCCGCTCTGGGAAACCCAGCTGGCGCAGGCGGTGACCATCCAACGCTCTGCCGAAGCCGCAAATGCGGTGCGCGATGCCAACAACCTCACCAATGAGTTGCTGACCGCCAATGCCGCCAACCTGCGCGAGAGCAACAAGGTCATCCGCGAGGAAATGGAGCGCGGCGTCTTTGATATCGAGGCGGTCAAACAGGCCAATGCCGACCTGATCGGCACCATCGAGGAAAGCCTGCAAATCGCCGACGAGGGCAAACGCAAGCGCGCCGAAGCCGAGACAGAGCTGAAAAAGATGGAAACCGAGCTGCGCGACACATTGGCGGCGGCCAAGTCCCGCAAGGACGGGGTCGGCGACAATGCTGGCACCGCCGTGCCCAAGTGAGCCTGACCGCGTGAACCCTCGCGACAATACCAGAACCGGAGCGCGGCCACTGGGCGCGCTCCTTGCCTTGAGTGCCGCTCTGGCGCTTGGCGGCTGTCTGGCGCTTGCGCCCGGCCCCAAGGACACGCCGCGCCCGACCCCGCGCCCGGTTACGCCGGTCTATACCCCATCGGTGGAGGCGCAGACGCTCACCAAATACTATGCCGATCTGGAACAGGACCTGCTCACGCGCGGGCTCTTGCGGACGGATGGCGGCGGGCCGGAAACGCCCTACGATGCCGAAGATCTGGCGGAACGTTTTGAAACCCTTGCGTTTTACGATGAATACGCCAGCGTATCTGACGGCGGTGCCGGGGGCATGGGACGCTGGGAACAGCCCGTGCAGCTGGTGCCGGTCTTTGGGCCCTCGGTGACCAAAGCACAGGCCGAGAGAGACCGCGCTACCCTCACCGCCTATGCTGCGCGACTGGCCCGGATCACCGGTCATCCGGTCACGGTCGGCACCAGCGGCAACTTCACCGTGATCTTTGCCGGCATAGACGATGCCGATTTTGTCGAGGATAAGGTGCGCCGCCTGCTGCCCAACCTGTCCCCGGGTGACCTTGCGCTGTTTGCGACCCCGCCGCGCAAGTTCTATTGCCTCGTCTCTGCCGGGGGGCCACAGCGTGATCCGCTGAATTATGCCCGCGGCGTGGCGCTGATCCGGGCCGAACAGCCGGACCTGATGCGCGAGAGCTGTATCCACGAGGAAATCGCCCAGGGCCTTGGCCTGCGAAACGACAGCCCGAAGGCACGGCCCTCGATCTTTAACGACGACGATGAGTTTGCCCGCCTGACCAGCCATGACGAGAAACTGTTGCAGATGCTCTATGACCGCCGGTTGCGTGTCGGCATGAGCGCGGCGGAGGCCCGTCCCATCGTTCAGCGCATCGCAAGAGAGGTCATGGGAGGCCCAGGGACCTGACATGGATCACGCTTTTGGCCACTTGCCCGCCGTGGCGACAACCGGCTTGCGCGCCTATATACTGAGGACGCAGCCGGGCCGGGGTATGAACACGCAGCCGGGCGTTCGGGACTGTTGTCGTTGCATGGGGTCTGCCCCATCGCGTTTTGGAACACGGAGGAGCCACGCCATGGCGACATCATCGGGCATGCTGCGGAGAGACCGGCACCCGCCGCAAGCCCTTTACGCCGGTTGGGTCTCCGCTGCGCAACATCCCTCCGCCCTCTCAGCCATCCGCACACCAACCTCCGCAAACCAAAGAAGGTCAGCTCATGGGTATTTTTGACTTCCTCAAAGGCGAATTCATCGACGTCATCCATTGGACCGATGACACCCGCGACACCATGGTCATGCGGTTCGAGCGCGAAGGCCATGCGATTAAATACGGTGCCAAACTCACGGTCCGCGAGGGTCAGGCGGCGGTGTTTGTGCATGAAGGCCAGCTGGCGGATGTGTTCACGCCCGGGCTCTATATGCTCGAGACCAACAACATGCCGGTGATGACGACGCTGCAGCACTGGGACCACGGTTTCCAGTCGCCGTTCAAATCCGAGATCTACTTTGTCGCGACAACGCGGTTCAATGACCTCAAATGGGGCACCAAGAACCCGATCATGTGCCGCGACCCGGAGTTCGGCCCGGTGCGCCTGCGCGCCTTCGGCACCTATTCGGTGCGAGTGGTGGACCCGGCGCGGTTCCTGACCGAGATTGTCGGCACCGATGGTGAGTTCACCATGGACGAGATCTCTTACCAGATCCGCAATATCATCGTGCAGGAGTTCTCTCGCGCGATTGCAAGCTCCGGCATTCCGGTGCTTGATATGGCCGCCAACACCGCCGATCTGGGCAAGCTGGTCGCCGCCGAGATCGGCCCCGTTGTGGCTGAATACGGCCTCTCGATCCCTGAGCTATATGTGGAGAATATCTCCCTGCCGCCGGCGGTGGAGCAGGCGATGGACAAGCGCACCCAGATGGGCATCATCGGAGATCTGGGCCGCTATACCCAGTTCAAGGCCGCCGAAGCGATGGAAGCCGCCGCCACGACCCCCAACAGCGGCATGGGCGCTGGCCTCGGCATGGGGATGGGCATGGCGATGGCACAGCAGATGGGTCAGACCTTGCACCAGGCGCAGTCCCCGGCGGCAGCGGGTCAGACCTCCGGTCCCTGGGGCGCACGGCCCGCACCCGCTGCCTCGCAAGCGCCTGCGCAGGCCGCACCGATGGCCCCGCCGCCACCGCCGGTGGAACATGTCTGGCACATTGCGGAAAACGGTCAGACCTCCGGCCCCTACTCCAAGGCCCGCATGGGACGCATGGCCCAAGAAGGCCAGCTTACCCGCGACACCCATGTCTGGACACCGGGTCAGGACGGCTGGATGCGCGCGGGCGACGTGACCGAACTGGCACAGCTGTTCACCATCCTCCCCCCGCCTCCTCCGCCGCCGCCACCTGCGGACAGCTGAACCTCGCGCTACAAGGCCCTAAGGTCGGGCGCACTGACGCCCGCCCCTCTTATATCTGCGCCCTGCCCCCTTCCCGTGACCAAACCTGTGTTCAAAGAGCCCGCTTGACGTGACCCAGACACCGCCGCCCCCGCCCGCACTGGACGCAGCCCCGCAACAGGCCGAGGAAACCCATCGTTTTCCCTGCGAGCAATGTGGTGCGGACTACCGTTTTGCCCCCGCCGAGGGCGCGTTGATCTGTGATCACTGCGGTCACCAGAAAGACCTGGTTGAAAGCCCATGGGGCGGTGGTGCGCTGAAGGAGCTCGATTTCCTCAAGGCCCTGCGCGAACAACTTCCCGCTGCCGAGATGGAAGTGACGCGCGTCTCCTCCTGCCCCAATTGCGCCGCGCAGGTGGAGTTCGACCCCTCGGTGCATGCGCTGGAGTGCCCCTTCTGCGCGACCCCGGTGGTGGCGGACACCGGCGAGAATCGCCATATCAAACCCAAGGGGGTGCTGCCCTTTCAGTTTGACGAACGCGCCGCGCATCAGGCGATGGAGGACTGGCTCGGCGGGCTGTGGTTTGCGCCCAACGGTCTCAAGGACTACGCCCGCAAAGGGCGCAAGATGGATGGGATCTATGTCCCCTACTGGACCTATGACGCCCAGACCCGCAGCCAATACAGTGGCCAGCGCGGCACGGAATATACGGTCAACCGCACCGTGATGGTCGATGGCAAACCGCAGGTGCGCACCGAAATCCGCGTGCGCTGGTCCAATGTGCGCGGGCGCGTGCAGCGGTTCTTTGACGACGTGTTGGTGCTGGCTTCCAAGAGCCTGCCGCGCAAATATACCGAAGGGCTGGAGCCCTGGGATCTGTCGCAGCTTGCCCCCTATCAGCCCAAGTATCTGGCTGGCTTCCGGGCCGAGGCCTATACAGTCGACCTTGAGACAGGCTTTGCCGATGCGCGCCAGAAAATGGACCGGGTTATCGAACGCGACATCAAATTCGACATCGGCGGCGACCGCCAGCGGATCAGTTCGGTCGATACCGACGTCAGCGCGGTGACCTTCAAACATGTGCTGCTGCCGGTCTGGATGGCGGCCTATAAATACCGTGGCCAAAGCTATCGCTTTGTCGTCAACGGCCAGTCCGGCCGCGTTCAGGGCGAACGCCCCTATTCCGCGTGGAAGATCGCCGGCGCCTTGGTGCTCGGCCTGATCGTCGCGGCAGGCGTGGCCTATCTCGCATCGCAAAGCTGACCCCCAGACGACCCGGCCGGCGCAGGGCCCACAACCGGACACATCCGCTCCGCCCCCGGTCTCGGGCGCGCGCCTCGTCATGTCCGCTGCGAATCCGACAGCATCCCCGAGGGTGGGTGCCGAGCTTCGGAACAGGATCGGGATGCAGCCGTAAGGATCTGAATTACATATATATTTTTGAAACCACCCCTCTCGACCGACGCCGACATGGCTTATTTCCGACACCTGCTTGCGTTTTCACGACCTCGACGGCATGTTGCGCCAAACCCCGGGAGAGATCGGACATTGCCCAACAGCACCTTGAGCGCGCCAGATCGGACCGCCCCTTTACCCTGGCAGACGGTTCACAACCGCCGCCGTGAGGGCCATGGTAAAGACGGGGAGCGTGGGCGATGACCGCAGGCAATGCACGATCCGCGCGCCGACAGCCGCAGAAGGCGGTCCTTTCGGCGCCACAACGGACGAGAATCGCGACGGCCACGCCAGCAGCTGCCTGTGTCGGGCGCGGTCATCGGACATCACGCCACGATGCGGGGACAGGCCCGCAGGAAGGAGCCCCATGCGCGCCCTCTTGCAACGTGTGAGCGCGGCCAGCGTCACCATCGACTCGGCCATCACCGGCGAGATCGAATCCGGTCTTCTGGTGCTGGTCTGCGCGATGCAGGGCGACAGCGAGGCCGAGGCCGCACAGCTGGCGCATAAAATTTCACGCCTGAGGATCTTTCGCGATGAGGCAGGCAAGATGAACCGCTCGGTGGCGGATGTCCACGGTGCGGTACTGGTGGTCAGCCAGTTCACCCTTGCCGCCGACACCCGCAGCGGCACACGACCCGGTTTTTCCAAAGCCGCGTCACCAACAGAAGGAGAACGGCTCTATCATTGTTTTTGCGAGAACATCCGGGCGACAGGAGTGCCCGTGGAGACCGGCAAATTCGGAGCAGACATGAAAGTTTCACTTGTGAATGACGGTCCTGTTACAGTTTGGCTGGACACCGAGGATCGTCCCAGCAAGACGAAGTGACCGGGCCCCGGCCCGTCCACGCCGGATTTAGACGCGTTACCAGGTTCAAAGCTGGCCTGCGGCATGTGTGATCACAAAGCCTGCGCGAAATTTCTGGCAATATTTCTTGCCCCACTGCGCCAAATCGGCAAATCTTGATTCACCATTCAAGAAATCGGGGCTCACCCGAAACCTCGACAGGGAGACGACGAATGAACAATCATCTGAAACACCTCGCACGGGAAGCCGCGCTTGGCCGCATGGGCCGCCGTGAATTCCTCGGCCGCGCTGCGGCGCTGGGTGTCACCGCACTGGGGGCCAACACGCTGCTGGCCTCTGCCGTGAAGGCCGCCGGCCCGCAACAGGGCGGCACCATCAAGGTCGGTCTGCAAGGCGGCTCCACCACCGACAGCATGGATCCGGCGCTGGCGACCAACCAGGTTGCACTGTCCGTGATCCGTCTGTGGGGGGAACCGCTGGTGGAACTGGGCGAAGACGGCGGTCTCGAAGGTATGGTCGCCGAGAGCTTCGAAGCCTCTGCCGACGCCAAGACCTGGACCTTCAAGATCCGCTCCGGCATCACCTTCTCCAACGGCCAGCCGGTCACCGCCGAAGACGTGGTGGCAACCATGGAGCGCCACTCCGGCGAGGACACCAAGTCCGGCGCGCTTGGCATCATGCGCTCCATCACCAATGTGAAGGCCGATGGCAACACGGTGGTGTTCGAACTGGACAACCCCAACGCCGACCTGCCCTATCTGCTGACCGACTACCACCTGGTGATCCAGCCCAAAGGCGGCATGGATGATCCCACCGCAGCGATCGGCACCGGCCCCTACGTGATGAAGTCCGTGGACATGGGCGTGCGCTTTGTGGCCGAAAAGAACCCGAACTACTGGGGCGATCTCGGCAACGCGGGCACCATCGAATATGTGGTCATCAACGACAACACCGCCCGCGTCGCAGCCTTGCAGGCCGGTCAGGTGGACATGATCGACCGGGTGCCGCCGCGCACCGCGAAACTGGTCGACCGTGCCCCCAATATCACCGTGCATTCCACCGCGGGTCCGGGTCACTACGTGTTCATCGCCCATTGCAACACCGACCCCTTTGCCAACAACGACGTCCGTCTGGCGCTGAAGTACGGCATCAACCGTCAGGAAATGGTCGACAAGATCCTGAACGGCTTTGGCTCGGTGGGCAACGACACCCCGATCAACGCCTCCTACCCGCTGTTCACCCAGCTGGAGCAGCGTGAGTACGATCCCGACAAGGCCAAGTTCCACATGGAAAAATCGGGCTATGACGGCTCGATCCTGCTGCGTACATCGGACAACTCCTTCCCCGGGGCACCGGATGCGGCGGCGTTGTTCCAGCAATCGCTGGCAGCCGCGGGCATCACCCTCGACATCAAGCGCGAGCCCAACGACGGCTACTGGTCCGAGGTCTGGAACAAGCAGCCGTTCTGCACCTCCTACTGGGGCGGGCGTCCGACCCAGGACCAGATGTTCACCACCGCCTACCTCTCGACGGCGGACTGGAACGACACCCGGTTCAACAACGAGCAGTTCGACCAGATGCTGATCGCCGCCCGCGGCGAGCTGGACGAGGCCAAGCGCACCCAGATGTATGCGGACATGTCCACCATGGTGCGCAACGAAGGCGGCCTGATCTGCCCGATGTTCAACGACTTTGTCGACGCGACATCCGACCGGATCGACGGCTGGAAAGACGGCGTCAAAGGCCATGCGCTGATGAACGCCTATGCCCCGCTGAAGATGTGGGTCAAAGCCTGATATGAATCCGGTTGTAAAACTTCTGGCTCAGCGCATTGCGCTGAGCCTCCTCCTGCTGTTGATGATCTCGGTGCTGATCTTTGCCGGTACCATGATCCTGCCGGGAGATGTGGCCCAATCCATCCTTGGACAATCCGCAACCCCCGAGGCGCTGGCCAATCTGCGCGCCGAGCTGGGACTGAATGATCCGCCTGTCACCCGCTACTTCCAATGGCTGTTCGGCGCCATTCAGGGTGATCTGGGCACGGCGCTGACCTCCGGGCAGGACATTACCTCTGCCATCAGCTCGCGCCTGTCGAACACGCTGTTTCTTGCCTTCTGGGCGGCGGTCATCGCCGTGCCGCTGGCGATTTTCCTCGGCCTTCTGGCGGTGCGCTACAAGGACCGCTGGCCCGACAAGCTGATCTCCGCCGTGACCCTGGCGTCGATCTCGATCCCCGAATTCCTGATCGGCTACGTCCTGATGTATCTGATCGCCGTAAAACTGCGCTGGTTCCCCTCCGTTGCGATGATCAACGACGGCATGAACCTGTGGCAGAAGCTCAATTCCATCGCCCTGCCTGTTGCGGTGCTGACGCTCGTGGTGCTTGCCCACATGATGCGGATGACCCGTGCAGCGATCCTCAACGTGATGCAGTCCGCCTATATCGAGACCGCTGAACTGAAAGGGCTTTCGACCTTCAAGGTGATCTGGCGCCATGCCTTTCCGAACTCGGTTGCCCCGATCGTGAACGTGGTGATGCTGAACCTTGCCTATCTGGTCGTCGGTGTCGTGGTGATCGAAGTGGTCTTCGTCTATCCCGGCATGGGGCAATATCTGGTGGATCACGTGTCCAAACGCGACGTTCCGGTGGTGCAGGCCTGCGGCCTGATCTTTGCCGCCGTCTATATCGGCCTCAACATGATTGCCGATATCGTCTCGATCCTGTCGAACCCGCGTCTGAGGCACCCGAAATGAAGAATATCCCCGTATCCGCTCTGATCGGGCTGTTTTTCACGGCCCTTTACTTCCTCGGCGCGATCTTTGCGCCGCTCCTGGCCCCCTATGGCATGGCCGAAGTGGTCGGCGACGTCTGGGAGCCCTCCAGCGCCGACTATCTTCTGGGCACCGACAATATCGGGCGCGATCTGTTGTCGCGCATGATCTACGGCGGTCGCACCACCATCTTTATCGCCACCGTGGCGACCATCATCTCCTTCACCACCGGCTCCGTCCTCGGCATCTTTGCCGCGGTGGCGGGCGGCTGGGTGGATCAGATGCTGTCGCGCTTTGTCGATCTCATCATGTCGATCCCGACGCTGATCTTTGCCCTTGTGGTGCTGTCGGTGACGCCGGTGACCGTGCCGATGCTGATCCTGGTGATGGGGCTTTTGGATTCCACCCGCGTGTTCCGTCTGGCCCGCGCCGTTGCCGTCGATATCGAGGTGATGGACTATGTGGAGGCGGCCCGTCTGCGCGGCGAGAAAACCGCCTGGATCATCTTCCGCGAGATCCTGCCCAATGCGCTGTCGCCGCTGGTGGCAGAGATGGGTCTGCGCTTCATCTTCATGGTGCTCTTTGTCTCCACCCTGTCCTTCCTGGGTCTGGGCGTGCAGCCTCCTGAGGCAGACTGGGGCGGCATCGTGAAAGAAAACAAGGACGGTATCGTCTACGGCGTCCCCGCCGCCCTGATCCCCGCCTTCGCCATCGCAACGCTTGCGATCTCGGTGAACCTGGTGGCGGACTGGATCCTGAACCGTACCACATCGCTGAAAGGAGGCCGGGGATGAGCGAACCACTCCTGAAGGTCCGCGACCTGAAAATCGGCGCCACGGTTTATCCGCCGGGCGAGAAACCCCATGACATCGAGATCGTGCATGGCGTCAGCTTTGACCTGATGCCGGGCAAGGTGCTGGGTCTGATCGGTGAATCCGGCGCGGGCAAATCCACCATTGGTCTGTCGTCCATGGCCTATGGCCGCGGCGGCGTGAAGATCACCGGCGGCGAGGTCTGGGTCAACGGACGCGATATCCTCAAGTCCAAACTGGGCGATATCCGCAAGCTGCGGGGCGGCGAGGTGACCTATGTGTCGCAATCGGCGGCCGCCTCCTTCAATCCGGCCAAGACCATCATGGAACAGGTGGTCGAGGCCTCGGTCGAGCAGGGAAAATTCTCCCGCAAGAATGCCGAGGCCCGTGCGCGGGCGCTGTTTGACAAGCTGGGCCTGCCCGATCCGGACAATATCGGCAGCCGCTATCCGCACCAGGTCTCCGGCGGCCAGTTGCAGCGCTGCATGACAGCACTTGCGCTGTGCCCGGAACCGGATCTGGTGGTCTTTGACGAGCCCACCACGGCGCTGGATGTGACCACGCAGATCGACGTTCTGATGGCGATCAAGGAAGCGATCCGCGACACCGGTGTGGCGGCGCTTTATATCACCCACGATCTCGCGGTGGTGGCGCAGGTGTCGGATGACATCATGGTGCTGCGCCATGGCGAAACCGTGGAATATGGCGACGTCAACCAGATCATCAACGAACCGCAGGAAGAGTACACCCAGGCGCTGGTGTCGGTGCGCTCCATCGACCACGAGGAAAAGGCCCCAACGGAAGAACCGGTGCTGTCGGTGCGCAATATCACCGCGCGCTACAAGGGCACCAAGTTCGATGTGCTGCACAACGTGAACGTCGATCTTTACCCCGGCCAGACACTTGCCGTGGTGGGCGAGTCCGGCTCGGGCAAGTCGACGCTGGCGCGGGTCATCACCGGTCTGCTGCCACCGCGCGAGGGCGAGATCTACTTTGCCGGGCGCACGCTCACGCCGGACTTCAACCACCGCAGCCGCGAGGATCTGCGTGAGTTGCAGATGATCTACCAGATGGCGGATGTGGCGATGAACCCGCGCCAGACCGTGGGCACCATCATCGGCCGCCCGCTGGAGTTCTACTTCGGCCTCAAGGGGGCGGAGAAGAAAAAGCGGATCGTGGAGCTTCTGGACGAGATCGAACTCGGCGAGAAATTCATCGACCGCTATCCGGCAGAGCTGTCGGGCGGGCAGAAACAGCGTGTCTGCATCGCACGGGCGCTGGCGGCCAAGCCCAAGATGATCATCTGCGACGAGGTCACCTCGGCGCTGGATCCGCTGGTTGCGGACGGCATCCTGAAGCTGTTGCTGAACCTGCAAAAGATCGAGGATGTGGCCTATCTCTTCATCACCCACGATCTGGCGACGGTGAAGGCGATCTCCGACAACATCGCGGTGATGTACAAGGGCAAGGTGCAACGCTATGGCGGCAAGACGCAGGTGCTGACCCCGCCCTTTGATGATTACACCGACCTTCTGCTCAGCTCCGTACCAGAGATGAAACTGGGCTGGCTCGAAGAGGTCATCGCCAATCGCAAGATGGAGAGCGCGGGCAATTGATGCCAGAGTGAACCAAGAGGACAGCGCCCGAGCCTAGGGTGGGCGTGAAGCGCCCTCCCTGGGGGAGGGTCGGGCGCTGTCCGGCCTTGCGGCCGAACAAAACCTCCCCCTCTCACGCTTCGCTCCTTCGCGATTTTGACAGGCCAAGCCCCGGTCCTCGCCGCCCGCTGATCCCGGTCAGCTACCGCCTTTACCGGAACCAATCATCCACTCCCAGCCCAGGACCTCTCCCATGGACCGCAAACTCCTGCTCATCATTCTTGATGGCGTGCCCTACCGCAATTTCCGTCGCCTGTTTGGCAACCTCGAAGGCTGGGTTGCCTCTGGCGAGGCCCGCGTCTGGAAACACCGCGCGGTGCTGCCCTCGATCTCGGCCAGTTGCTATGCCTCGATCCACACCGGGGTCAGCCCGCAGGAACATGGCTGCACCGGCAACGGCAATGTCTTTCGCCTCAACCACGACGACGTGTTTTCACAAGTGCGCAAAGGCGGCGGCACCACGGGCGCCGTGGCGCATAGCTTCTGGTCGGAGTTCTTCAACCGCTCCCCCTTCGATTATGTGCGCGACATCGAATATGACGAGCCAGAAAGCGCCACCATCAACCATGGCCGGTTTCATTCGATGACGGGCTATGGCCACGACAACCAGATGACGCCCTCGGATGTGGATCTCTTTGCCACGCTCACCAACCTCTGCGGGCGCTTCGATCTCGATTACGGCATGTTGCACACCTGCACGCTGGACAGCATGGGGCACCGGTTCTTTCACGAAAGCGCCGAGATGGACAAAGCCTGCTTTGTCATGGACGAGATGCTCGCACCCTTCATCCCGCGCTGGCGTGCCATGGGCTATGAGGTGATCGTGACCGCAGATCACGGCCAGGACGACCGCGGCCACCACGGCGGACGCCATCCGCTGCAACAGGAAACCGCGCTCTATTACTTTGGCGACGGCGAGGGCCCCGGCGAAGGCGATGTGATCGACCAGCTGCAACTGGCCCCCAGCATCCTGTCCCGCCTCGGCGCACCGGTCGCCGATACGATGAAGGCCACGCCCTTTCTGCGCTGACAGCCCGAGCGGCGCCTGACCCCCCTCGTGGCCGCCACACGGATGGCCACGATCTCGGCCCTGCTGAGCGGCGTCGGCGAATGGGCAGAGAGCAGCAGATCAAACGCCATCGCCCAGACAAGCCCGGAATAATCCAGCGCGGCTGCCAAAGACCGCGATGCCCCGCAGAAAACCCGCTTGAGACGCCGAAGGGGAGGTCGCAGTCCTCGTCGCTTCGCTCAACCTACCGGCACTCGGTGGCCCTATTCGTCGTAGGGCCAGATTTCCTGCCCAAGCCCCTCGATCGCCAGAACGATCCGCTCGAAACTGTCCCGGGCTCTGCCCACGCTGTGACGGGCGCGCAGGTAGCCGTGCACCAGCCCGGCCTCGTTGATCCACTCCGCCTGACCGCCCGCCTTGCGAATGGCATCGCGGTAGGCGCCACAATCATCGCGCAGGGGATCGCAGTCCGCAGAGAACATCACCGTGGGCGGCAGGCCGGAAAAGTCGCGATCCTGGAGCGGCGCATAGGTCGGATCGCCCGCCGGTTCGGTGCCACCAGACCGCACACCCGCATAGAATTTGACATCTTCGAGCGTCAACATCGGCGCCTGGGCATGCTCGCGATAGGACGGCAGGCTGTGATCGCCGCCAAGGCCCGGATAGATCAGCACCTGTCCCAGCACCACATCGAGCCGACCGCGCGCATGATGCGCCACGCAAGCGCTCAGCATGCCGCCGGCACTGTCGCCCGCCAGCACCACGCCGCCCTCGTCATAGGTTTCCGCAATCCATTCCAGCACCGTCCAGGCATCGTCGAACTGCGCCGGGTGCTGGTTTTCGGGAGCAAGCCGGTAGTCCACGGACACCACGCGATAGCCGGTCTGTTCACAGATTTCGGCACAGACATCATCGTGGCTGTTGAGATCGCCGACAACAAAGCCTCCGCCATGGCAGTACATGACCGTGCGGGTGGGATCACCGGCCTGATAGATACGCACCGAGACCGTGCGGACCGTCCGCTCGGTAACCTCCACAACCTCCGCCCGGGGTTTACGGAACGCCGCCGCCATCTTGTTGTAGACCTCGCGCTGTTCGTCGATGCCGAGGGCCACGGAATCCTCCGGATAGTGGCGGCCCGTCTCCCGGATGAAGGTCCAGGTTTCCTCGTCAATCAGCTTTTCGTAGTCCATGTCCTCACCGTGGCTGGTGTCGCGTCCCAGAAAGCCTAGGACCGCAGCCCCACGATGAAAATGGCAAAATGAAAAAAGCACGCCGGACGCGGCGTGCTTTTCTCTGTCACAGCGCCATGCGGCGCGCAGGCGGCACCCTATGCCTCGGCCTGCTCCCAGGGGCGGGTGAAGGCGCCCAGCACATTGCCGACATCCTCGGACGCGCATCCGTTCAGGCTGACCTGCGCGACCAGACCGCGTTTCTTGTCGTCGAGGACCGAACTGACCCGGGCAGGCAGGCCAGCGGCCTCCAACGCGCCATCGTAGATGCGAATGATCGCATGCCGCCGCAAGTCCGGCTTGAACACTTTGCCCACCGCGGTTTTGGGCAATTCCGGCAGGATTGTCAGGTGCTTGGGGATCGCGGCCCGTTCATGGATGTGACGCTTGCAATAGGCCAGCAACTCCTCCTCGGTCACCGTGGCACCGTCCACCAGCTCGACAAAGGCGCAGGGCAATTCACCCGAATGGGCATCCGGCTGGCCAATGGCACCGGCAAAAGCCACCGCGTCATGGCCCAGCAGCGCCTCTTCGATCTCTGCCGGGTCGATATTGTGACCGCCGCGAATGATCAGATCCTTGGCGCGGCCGGTGATCCAGAGGTAGCCGTCGCTGTCCACCCGCCCCAGATCGCCGGTGCGCAGGTATTTCTCCTGATAGTAGAGGTCCACGTTCTTGTCGGCCTCGGTATAGGTGTGGCCGGGGAACACGCCGGGCGTATAGACGCAGATCTCGCCGATCTCGTCGCAGCCACATTCCGTCAGCCCGTCCGGCGTGCCCTTCACGATCTTCACATCGGAATAGGGGAAGGGAATGCCGATCGATCCGACCTTTTTCTCCCCCTCCACCGGGTTGCAGGATACAAGACAGGTCGCCTCGGTCAGGCCATAGCCCTCCACCAGCGTGACTCCGGTGGCCTTTTCAAAACGGCGGAACAGCTCCAGCGGCAAGGGAGCAGAGCCGGAAAACGCGGTCTTGATGGTGGAGACATCCGCATCCACCGGGCGCTGCATCTTGGCCGAGATCGCTGTTGGCACGGTGATGATAAAGGTGATCTTCCAGCGTTCGCAGAGCTTCCAGAAATTGTCGAACACCCCCTCGCCGCGATAGCCCTGCGGGGTCGGGAACACCACATGCGCACCAGATGCAACAGCGGCCATGACGATCACATGGCAGGCAAAGACATGGAACAGCGGCAGCGGACACATGATGTTGTCCTCTTCGGTGAAGAGGAGCGTATGACCGAGCCAGCCGTTGTAGATCATCCCTTGATAGGTGTGCTGCGCCACCTTGGGCATGCCGGTGGTGCCGCCGGTGTGGAAATAGCAGGCCACCCGGTCGCCGTCGCTGTCGGGAAAGGTCAGCTCGGTCGGCTGTTTCGCCATTTCCTTGCGAAAACACTTGTAGTCCGCATGGGCATGCGCCTTGTTCACCTTGGGCCGGATCAGCGGCACGATCCAGGATTTCGGCGGCGTCAGATAGCGGTTGAGATCGACCTCCAGCACGGTCTTGACGCTGGGGGCATGGGCCACCGCCTCGGCCACCTTCTGCGGCACGTCGGTCTTGGGAAAGCCCTTGAGCGTCACCACAACCTTGGCGCCGGTCTCGCGCAGGATGGACGCGATCTGCTCGGGTTCCAGCAGCGGGTTGATCGGGTTGACGATCCCCGCCACGGCCCCGCCGAGCATGGTAATCAGCGTCTCGTTGGCATTGGGCAGCACATAGGCGACCACGTCCTTTTCCCCGATCCCGAGGGACCGGAACAGGTTTGCGGCCTGGGTGGTCTTGTCCTTCAGCTCGCGCCAGGTCAGCGTCTCCGCCTTGTCGGTCGGGCCGGACAGGATCTGATAGCTCACCGCCTTGTTGTTCGGGAAATTCCCCGCCGTGCGTGACAGGAGCCCATAGAGCGTTTTGGGCACATCCCGGTCCGCCCATGCGCATTCCTGTTCGATCGCCGCGACATCCGCGGTCGTTGCAAAAGCCATATTTCTCCTCCCCTAGCCCGTTCCTCGGATCTTGATTGTTCCTCACCGGATACGATGATTGCAATTGCATCAGCGTGCAAGCGACACGGGCGGTTCACGTAAAGGAAGCTCATTTGTGACGCTACGCCATTTGCCGCCGACATAGGTCAGGACACCGCCCTGCCCTGCCCTGCCCGCACATGGACCTGCGCAGGACGTCAGGCGACCGCGGCCCCATCGGTGAATTGCAGGCGCGCCAGACGCGCATAGAGCCCACCTTCGGCCACAAGACTGTCGTGGCTGCCGACGGCGACGATACGGCCCTGATCCATCACCACGATCCGATCAGCCTGTTTGACGGTCGCCAGCCGGTGGGCCACCACGATGGTGGTGCGATCCCGGCTCAGATCCTCAAACGCGGCCTGCACCAGACGTTCACTCTCCGCATCGAGCGCCGAGGTCGCCTCGTCCAGCAACAGCACCGGCGCGTCGCGCAGGATGGCGCGGGCAATGGCGATGCGCTGCTTCTGCCCGCCCGACAGCATCACGCCGCGTTCGCCCACATAGGCATCATACCCTTCGGGCAGCTTCATGATGAAGTCATGCGCGGCGGCAGCCCGTGCGGCGGCCTCGACCTCGGCATCGGTGGCATCCGGGCGCCCAAAGCGGATATTGTCACGCGCCGTGGCGGCAAAGATCACCGGATCCTGCGGCACCATCGCCACATGGCGGCGGAAGTCCTGACGCGACAGGGCGTTCAGCGGCACCCCGTCCAACCGGACCTCGCCGGATTGCGGGTCATAGAACCGCTGGATCATCTGGATGATCGTGGTCTTGCCCGCCCCGGACGGGCCGACAAAGGCCACGGTTTCGCCGGGATGAATGGTCAGATCGACGCGGTCCAGCGCCGAGACATCCGGCCGCGACGGATAGGTGAAGGACACGTTGTCGAACCGCAATTCGCCGCGCACCGGCTCTGGCAGGGTCTGTGCCGACATCGGGTCGGTGACGCTGTCCTCGGCCTGCAACAGCTCGACCAGCCGTTCGGTGGCCCCCGCCGCGCGTTGCAACTCGCTCCAGATCTCGGACAGGGCCGCAACCGAGCCAGCCACCATCACCGCATAGATCACGAACTGCACCAATGCGCCTTCGGACATGTCGCCAAAGCGCACGTCGTTGGCGCCGATCCACAGCACGCCGACAACACCGGCAAAGACCAGAAAGATCACGATCACCGTGAGCCAGGCGCGCGTCTGGATGCGGCGACGCGAGACGTCATAAGCGGTTTCGGTCATCTCTGCAAAATGCTGACGGCTGAGATCCTCGTGGGTGAAGGCCTGAACGGTCTGCACCGCCCCCAGCGCCTCGCCCGCATTGCCCGAGGAGGCGGCGATCCAGTCCTGGTTCTCCTTGGAAATCGCCCGCAGGCGGCGGCCCAGAAACAAGATCGGGACAATCACCGCCGGTACGATCAGCAACACCAGCGCCGTCAGCTTGGCCGATGTCAGCAGCATCAGCACCAGCCCGCCCGCAAAGATCAGGAGATTGCGCAGCGCGACAGAGGCCGAAGAGCCCAGCACCGACTGGATCAGCGTGGTGTCGGTGGTGATCCGGCTCAGAACCTCGCCGGTCATGATTCGCTCGAAAAAGGCCGGGCTCATGCCGATGATGCGGTCGAACACCGCCTTGCGGATGTCCGCCACCACCCGTTCGCCCAGTTTGGTCACCAGCGCGTAGCGCAGCCCGGTGCCAAAGGCCAGCAGCGCCGCCATCACCATCGCCGCGGTGAAATACTGGTTCAACAGCGCCGCATCCGTGATCCGGAAATTGTCGACCACCCGGCGCACCGCCAGCGGCAGGGACAGAGACACGCCCGCGGTCAGCGTCAGCGCCGCCAGCGCCGCAAGGATCATCCCCCGATAGGGCCGCATGAAGGGCCAAAGCGCCTTAAGAACGCCAATCCGGCGAGAGCTCTCGCGATCTTCGTTGCCGCCTGAGGTTTGCACCGCACGTCGTGCCATGAGGGCTCCTTTGCTCGCCAATCTTCGTCTGGCGCGCACAGCGCCCGTCCCGCCCCGTGTCATGGCCCCGCGCCACTGGCAGGTCAAGGCTGCATTGGCCGCTAAACTGGGTAGTATCGCCGCAGTTGCGCAATACAAGCAGTTGAAGCAACAGGTCTTTTTATCGGCTGGGAAAGAATTGGAGCGGGTAGCGGGAATCGAACCCGCACCTTAAGCTTGGAAGGCTCTTATGATACCATTTCACCATACCCGCTTCGTATCGTGTGATGTATGTGAAGGTTTTTTTGCCGTCAACCACATATCCGGTATTTTTCCCGCCGGACCCGCGTCGCCCCGGATTTTCGCGGTCTCTCTTCGGCGGATCAGACCCGCCCCCTTTTCCACATTGCACAGAGCCCCTAGTGTCAGGAGGTCTCTGCCCCTTCACAGCCCCGAGCCCCTCATGCCGCATCTCCCCCGCGTTGCCATCCTGACCTCTCATGGCCAGCCGTCTGCACCCCCTCCCCCCGAGATCCATCTCGCCGCGGTGGCAGCAGCCGTGAACGACCAGCTGCCCGATTGGGATGTCCGGTCTGCAACCCTTTCGTCCAAGGGGTTTCTGGAGGCCGCCATGTGTGAGGATGCGGTGATCTATCCCTTTTTCATGGCGCGGGGATGGTTCACCGGCAAGGTCTTGCCGCGGCGCCTGACCGGGTGGCGATACCGGATCGCCGCGCCGTTTGGCCTTGATCCGGCGCTGCCGGCGCTCACGGTCACCGCCATCCGGGATGCGGTTGCAGCGCGTGGCTGGGCGCTCGACGATACCGAGATCCTGCTGGCTGCACATGGCTCTGCACGCGGTCCGAAGGCAGCCGAGGCCGCCGAGTCCTTTGCTGCGACACTGCGCGCCGCCCTGCCAGGGCTGAACCTGCGCACCGGCTTTGTCGAGGAGACACCGTTCATCGCGGACGCGGCCCGATCCCTTGGTCCCCGCGCCCTATGCCTGCCCTTCTTTGCCCAATCCGGCGCACATGTGCGCGAAGACATCCCCGAAGCGTTGGCCCAGGCCGGCTTTCAGGGCGCCACCCTGCCCGTTCTCGGCGCACTGCCCGGCGTCCCCGGGCTAATCGCCAAGGCCATCCTCCGGACGCATCACCAAAGCGCGACGGCGCAGGGTTAGCCCTCTTTCAGCACCCCAGATTGTCCCGCCTAGCGTATCGCTTGCCAGCGGCCCAATTGACGGAACGGCCGGAACGGGCAGAGCATTCAATGGTCTCCGTTTCCCCGTCCCGCAGCGCCTCAAACCAGGCTTCGAGAAGTCCCAAGAATTTCGTGAGAGATCGTCGTTTTGCCCCTTGCGAACCCATCAGAACACAAATAGACAGTGTGGCACGCTAAGTGGCAGGACACCACCCGCCACTGTTAAGCGATTGATAAGGCGAGTTGGCGGAGTGGTGACGCAGCGGATTGCAAATCCGTGTACACCGGTTCGATTCCGGTACTCGCCTCCATTTATTTTCAGACACTTGCGCTTCGCCATCGCTTACGCGGCCTGCGCCGTTTACATACCCGTTTACAATTTTGTTCATGCTGCGCCCCCTTCCGATTGCGCCAGCTTGGCCAGAACAGCATCGGTTTCGTCAGGCGATACACGGGCGTAATGCTCGATCACGTTCCCTGCATAGCGAACTGACCAGCCCATGTGATTGGCAATCTCAGCAAGGGATAGACCGGCATTTAGCAGGCGCGTTGCAGCCGTCCCGCGTGCATCATATAGGCGCAGCTCATCGGACAGCTTGGCTTTGTCGCGCCACTGGCGGACACCCTCGGACGCGCGGTGCGGGGTCAGGGCATTGCCGTTGGCATTGGTGAGGATCAGCAACCGGCCTGGCGGAGTCGTGTCGATCACCTCGGCCAGCGCGGGCGTGATCGGGATATGGGCCAGCCGCTTGCGTTTGTTCGTCCTGACGCGAAGGCGACGGCCGCGCGGCGTCTGCTCGACGTGGGCCGGGGTCAGCTTGATCTGGTCAGCCGGGCGCAAGCCGGTTTCGCAGGCGACGCAAAGAATGCGGCGGGCCCATTCCGGCGCGACCGCGTTAAAGGCTTCCCGGTCGGCTTGGGTCCAAACGATTTCTGAGCGGTCCGCCTCATAGAGCCGGTGGAGCTTGTGGCAGTGATGCTCGGACAGCTTGCCCTCATCCACCGCCCAATTGAGAATGCGAACCGCGTGGGTGCCCGCCATATCGTGCTGCTTCGGTGAGTGCTTCCAGAGCGCCCGCCATGCGTTCACCTCGCCCCGTGCGCCGCGTTCCTCGAAGATGACGGCAGGCGCATCCTTGAAATGGTCCGCGAATCGCAGGCCCCATTTCCGAATGTCGGCGCGGGACCGTTCGCCCTTGGGCATGGCGGTGCTGGACAGAAAGTCATCCACCATTTCGGGCGTCGTGTAGTCAGCCGGTTTCGGGCGCGCAGCGGCTTCCGCGAATGCCTGATAGAACGCAGGGTCGTTCGGCTTGCGGTGGTCACCTTCCCAGAATTTGGGACCGCCACGCCATGCATAGAAGTGAAAGCGGCTCTTGCCGTTCGCCAGCTTCCGCCGGACGCGGTGCACACCTTTGGGCAGATCAGCTTGTGGCACGGCCTGCCCTCCACTTTTCGAGCGGGGTCATGTCCGGCTTGGTAGCATCGCCGGCGGTTCCCGCCGTGATCAGGAAACGTTTGCCATCAGTGGTTTCTACGACGATGGACACCTGATCATAGCCCGCAGCTTTCGCGGCTTCGAAAGCGGGCGTGAGATCAGACTTGCGGATCGCGGCAGGGCGGCGCTCCATTTCAGGCCTCCTCGCTCGTCGCAGAGTTCGAAAGGTGAGGGCCTTGAGCCGGATCAACACCTTCGAACACTTTCGCTTTGATGTGCTCAATCGTAATCGCATCAATTGAACTGGAACGCGTAATGCCGCGCTGATCTAGAAGTGGAGAATATTCTCCATCCATTAGGCGAGCCATCAGTTCACGGGAGTAATACGTGAAGGAAAGCGGCTTGCCGTTATCATCGAGCACATCTTGGTTGCAGACTTCTACTGAAGACGTTCCGATGATGTTGATTAGGATCCCGCTAGGTATTTTGTTAAGCGGATCGCAAAAACACTCCAAGAGTTCAGAAAATGTGTGATCTGGGTCACTGGGAAGCGTCCCACTGGAGCGCCAAGCCTCTGGAATGCTCAATTGCATCGCACCAAAGTACCGGACCAGTTCAGGAGCGTGGGCGGGGCGGTTTGTGACCAATAGCGCGCTGAGCGTATTGGACAGGTCACTCTTTGTCATATGCGGAGCGTTGACGCCTCTGGCACCGGTTGAAAACAGGCCATTGTTTATGAGCTCACGAGCGTACATCTGCACAGTCTTCTCCTCGATCCGGGTGAAGGTGGCTACAGTTGATATGAACGGTCCCTTACGCATGCCTAAATGACTAAGCGTTATTAAGGGTAGCCGTCAACCCTAAATGATGATTACGCACTAAGTGCTAAATGAGCGGGTTGCCTGCCTTTCCTGTGCATGCCTGCCAGATGGAACGAACCGCACGGTTCTCAGCATCTTCTTCGCCTCCTTCCATTGCTAGATAGTACCAGGATAAGGACGCAAGCGCGGCGATGCCTTCCAGTGAGGTCGGGGTGCAATCTGCCATACGCTCTTCTAGTGCGATCCACCTATCCTCTAGTTCGACCATTGGAGGCGTGACCAAGCTCTCGTTGCCAGGGAGCTTGGCTAGTTTGTCCCACTCTCGACGAAGAGACATCCACTCATCATGCATCGCGACTAGGGGGTCTGTGGAACGGGCTGCGACTGGCTCAACTAGCGAAAGAGCTAGCGGGCTGGCTGGTAGTGATGCCAGGAGGGCACGGCGAGACACAGCTCCGCCATGCGCGCGAACGCGATTTTTCAACATCAAAGAACCTCTCATAGGTCAACTGCGGTGTGACACTATTTTGGTGCAGACACTATATTAGTGTCAACACTATTTTGGTGGCAATTTGGTGCGGCATTGCTATTCTGCTGTTATGGCAAAGCAAGATGACTGGATTCGAATAACTCTGCGCCTTCCGCGCGATTTGCATGCTCGCATCAATGCGGCAGGCGGCGCTTCTTCCTTGAACGCTACAATTGTAACAGCGCTAGACGAACAGTTTCCGGCCTCCGCTGAGGACAAACTTAAGTCACTCCTTGAAGAGTACGATAGATTGCTTGCATCAGACGACTCGCACAAAGCGGAGTTGCGCCAGTTGTATGACTGGGGGATTGAAGTTCTTGAAAGAGGCTTGAAAGCTGAGAAAAACGGCCGTGAATAAGAAACTGAGCCCCAATTGAAAGAAATAACTATCGAGGCCGAAAATGTTTGAAGTTGGAAAGAGTTACGAGTTTATTACATCTGGTCGTGACGAACAGGGTGTTTTTTTTACTTCCACATACTGGAAAGTTGAGAAAGTGGATGGAGCGCTATTGCAGTTGGTTGCTTACCACTCAGCAACCCCTCTGATCTTCAACGTCGCAAGTATAATGTTCCACTCTGCGAACCTGCTCGATTGGGACGCCTCGGAAGACCCTAGGACTGCTGTTGTAGAGTTTGGTGGTTATGAATACCAAAAACCCGAAGACATGAGTTAACCTAAATGCGCGCCGCGCCCGCTGGAATTGGAGCATTGGGCCGCGCGCTGTCGGGGTTGATACGGCACTCACCGACTGATCCGAGGCGCTTTCGGGTTGAACAAGCTGGATAAAGCTACCCGAGGCGCGCCCTGCCTATTCCTTCCAATCCACCATGCGCATGGCCCCGGACACGTCACCGGGCGGAATGCCCGCCTCTTTCGCCTCGGCCATCGTCTTGATGATCGCGGACAGGGCGCGGGCGCGCCCGCCTGCATCAAAGGCTTGCAGCGGCCGGATAGTGTCGATCTCCACCAGCCCGCCGAGTTTGGCGGATGCCTCATCGGCCAGCAGGGCGGCGATAGGTTGCAGCGTCCAAATTGCGAGCTGGCGTTGCGCTTCCCTAACGACTGGGCCTGTGGCGGCACGGTTCACCAGCGACGGCAGGACGCCATAGGCCATGAGGATACCCTCTCGGGCTGCGGCGAGCGTCTCAGCCGTCATGCTCCTGGACAGGTCTGGCGAGAGCTGATCCGGCTTCTGCCCGATTTGGGGGTTCATGCCCGCCGCCGTCGCCTGCGCTATGCCCTCGATCACCAACGTGGAGCCGCGCCGCCCACGAAATTCATCACGCATTGATGCCATATCCTCGGCCCCGGTGTCCGGCAGTGGCACGATCTGAGAGCCGAGCGGGGCATTCTCGAAGGTTTCGCCCAGGGCCGATTCCACGGCGTGGAGCATGGCCCCGGTGAGGCTGGACCGGCGCAACGGGGCGGTGCCGATCCAGGGCGTCAGGTTGTCCGAGCCGATCCGAAGGTGCAGCACCTCGGCAGCAAGAGCGGTTACCGTGCGCCCACCGCCTGCCTCGGGGATGGACAGGCGATAAGCGCGCGGCTTGCCATCACGGGTTGTGACGTCCCAATCTGTCGCCGGCACAAGCCCCAGTTCGGTAATCAGATAGACAGCCTCGCCGTTCAGCGCGGCCGCACGGGCAATCATCGCCATCGTCTGGCGGGTCAGCAACTCGGTGCCGGACACGTCCGCCATTGCGAACCCGCCTTCCCAAAGGCTGACGCAGCTCTGCACCGTCGCCGTCAGCTCGGCCACGCCGCGCCGGCCGCTGATAAAGCTGTCCCGCGCCGCCATGACCTGGGCGGTATAGCCAGATCCGCTGGACCTGGCCTCGATCGGGCGCAGCTTGTTCATGAGCCATCCAAACATGGTCACCTCCATCGGATTGCGGCGGGGCGGTGCGTCAGGCGTTTGACCACCTCGCCGATGGGTTGCCAGTTTCGGGCCTCGATCTGGGCTTGGGGATAGGCGGGTTTCGTGACGGCGCTGATCTCGATCAAGTCAGCCGCCTTGATGGTCCGCAGGATCGCGTTGCCGCGTTCCTCGACTGCCTCGCCGCCCGGCCGGACGCGGAAACCTGGGGACAGACCTCGCACCAGACCGGCCGCGTGGGCCGAGAGGAAGTCCCGGACATAGCTGACCTGACCCATGTCTGCGCTGATCGTCGCTTCTACCGTCAGCGCGTTATCCGTTTCCGTCAGGGTCAGGGTGCCGGCCGAACGTGAGGCCAACGGCTTGTTGAAGTCATGGCCGGACAGAAAGTGCACGTCCTCGCCGCGCTCGATCCGATCCGCGAAGGCACGCGCTGCGATCATCTCACGACGCTCACGGCCCATGCCCACGCGCTCGGCTAGCACGGTTTCCAGGCCATAGGGAAAGGTTGCCCGAAGGCGGGTTTCCCCGCCCTCGTTGCGCAGCTCAATGCTGCCGGTATGAGCGCCCCAGAGCATTACGCCGCCGCCAGTTGGAGGCCGGTCAGCAGTTCAAGCTGGGCCGGCCGAGCTACGGTCACGTCCATGGTCGCGAGTGCAGTGATCCGCAGCCCGCCGGACTGTGCATCGCTGTAAGGGTCGCGGATCATGTCCACCGCGCCCCATGCACCGATGAAGATCGGGGCAACCCCGCCCGCCGCGGTGGTAAGCAGCGAAGATGTGGCCGCGGGGGATCCTGACGGTGCAGCAAGCGCATTGTTCGTCATGGCGATGTTGGCTGAGGGCAGGTTCTTTACCAAGCGGTCCCACTCGGACACCGCCGTGCCGTCGATCAGCGCGCCGTCCAGAAAGTCCCACAGCTCGGGCCGGATCAGCGCCCGCACCGCGTCCGGTGAACCGGCGGCATTTGCGGTCATGAAGCGGGTGACGGCCGAGCGAAACGCTCCCCAGCTCGCCAGTGCATCCACGCCCGTAGATGTGATGCCATAGGTCGCCGCGCCGGTGATGACGCCGAGCGGCTGACCATTGGCCCCCGTGCCGAGGAAAGCCGCCTGATCCATCGCCGCGCCCATTGCCCCGCTCATGTCCCGGCGCGCCGCCTGCTCCAGCGCCGCGCCGGACTGCTTGAGCGTCTTGCGCGTGATGCGCATCTGAATGCCGAGATTGTGGTCCGGCGACATGGCGCGGTCGGTGGTTGCGTAGGTCGTCGGCCCGGCCACGTTCGCCGTCTCGCCATCGGCCCATCCCGCCGTGACGGCCGAGGTGGTCACGGGCCATTCTACCGCGCCCGCGTCGATGCTGATCATCTGCGCTCCCATGCGCGCCGCCACGCTGTCTGGGAAAAGCCGGTCGATGATGGGGCGTGTCTGGATCGGGTTCGGGGTGCCGGTGGCGACGGTCTCACCGGCCCGAACTTCCAGCGCCTGCCAGGGCACGGGAATACCACGGAAGCCACCCGCGCTGCGCAGCTCCGTCACGATCTCGGCCGTTTGCCCGTCGAGCTGACGCCCTTCATCGAGCGCAAGTGCGACCTGGCGCAGCTCGAAACCACCCATCAGTTCGGCCCATTCCTGGGCGGAGCGGGTTTCCAGCTCGGTGCCCGCATCACGTCGCTCGGTGTCTTCCGCGATCAGGGCGGCGCGATACCTGGTTTCGTTTTGGCGGTATTCCAGGTCCAGCGTTTCCATCGACCGCACTTCGTCCTCGGTCGGGGTTTCCTTGCCTGCCAGTTCGGCCAGTTGCTGGCGGATTTCGCTTTGCCGCCGGGCGATCTTCACAGAATCCAACATGCTCATTCCTCGCGGTTGTTGGTTTGGGTTTTGCCGGGGCGTTCCATCGCCTCGACCGCTTGCCGCCAGTCTTGGCGGTCTTTTCGGGGCGGGGGATGCCCGCACTCGATCCGAGTTTTCCGTGTGTGGCAGCTCGGGCAGAGCGCCTGTAGGTTGTGGGGGGCATAAGACAGTTCGGGGTGCGTCCTGACCGGCTTGATGTGATCCACTTCGAGCCGCCCACCGCAGCCGCAAGACTTGCAGCGGTAGCGGTCACGTTCGAGGATCTCCGCGCGCAGTGCCTTCCAGCGCTTGGTGCGGGTGACCTTCCGGGAATGCCGGTGATGTTCCTTGCGCGCGCTCACAGTGTTTCTTCCGTTTCGGCTGTGATCTCGAGAAATGCGCGGGTGTCCGGAACCTCTTTGATGCCGCTGATTTCGTAGGTAAAACCCTCGTGCACCAAGCGATCTGTGCGGCGGATGCCTTTGCCGAATGCAGTGGCGCGGATGATAAAGCGAGTGACAAGCTTGTTATTCCAAGCACCGGCACTCAGGCGTTCAACGTCGGACACGTCGCGTCGCCTGGCGAAGATCGCCGGGCCGTGATCGTTCCATTCGCTGTTGAAACCACCATAGCCGTCCGGGGTTTTGGTTACCCGCTGGACTTGAATGCGGCGGTTGAGACTACCGGCGCTCAGAACCATGCCATCCTCGCTTTTGCTTTGGGTTGTGCCGCGATCCGCGCGCCCTGGGCGACGGCCAGAACCGTTGCCGCCGCCGCGTCGATCCGCCCGTTCGAACGGGCCTTGGCAATCTTGATGTTGTTCGAAGGGTCGCGCAGGCAGACCGCATCCGCGAAGGCAGAGCGCAACAGCAGTGACGGGCTGGCCTTCACCTGGCCGTCAAAGGCCGCGCGGCGGAAACGTTCTGCATCCTCGCCACCGTCGAAGAAGCCCTGCCCGCGCCAGACCAGCGGAGCACGGATGCCCGCCCGCGTGATCGCTTCGCTCAGTTCGGCCCGTTTGAAGCGATCCATCGTGATCGCGCTGATCGGCTGGCCTTCGACATGGCGCACCACCTCGGCCAGCCATGGCGCAACGGGCACCGTCTTGTCGCCCAGAACCGACAATTCGCCCCGGTCCTGCATCTCTACATATCGCCCGGCCACGCCATCGGCCTGCCCGCGATCCAGCAGGGACGGCTGCGAAGGGAAGGCTCCCCGGCATTCTAGCCGCCCGGTCTCGGGCCAATAGAACGCAGCCGCCGTCATGCTGGCCGATCCGCCCAGGTCGATGCCGATCACGACGCTGCCCTGCCGGGGCGGCAAAGGATCGGTTTCGCAGGCCAACCATTCGTCCAAGGTAATCAGCATGTCACGCGCCTCACCGGACACGCGCTCATTGCGGTTGTAGAGCCGGAAGCTCGTGAGGCTGGATCCACCTCGCGCAATCGCCCGCTTGGCCTGGGCTTCGAGCCATTCCAGCGAAGCGCCGATACCATGAGGCGCGCCGGGGTTGGCGATCAGCAAACTTTCTGGATCGTCCGCAGGGAGACCGGGCGCGGGCCGATGCTCTTGCACATAGGTGCCGGGCAATGGATCGTCGATGTGGCGTGAGTAGGAGTGAGTGTCGTCGCTGGCGCTGGTACTGATCAAGGCCGCGCGCCCGCCGCGCTTCCCCAGGCCAGACAGCAAAGCGTGTTCCAGCTCATCACCGCGATCAAGCGCCCAGTGTCCGCGTTCGTCCAGGATTGCCATGGTAGGAGCACCGCCCAGGGCGGATTTACCGTCAGCCGCAATCACCCGCAGAACATGCCCGCCACCGTCGCCAGTGAATTCGATTTCCAAGCGGGGGGCACGGCGGTAGATCAACTGTTTCTGGATTTCGAGGGGTAGAGAGGCCGCGAAGCCTGCCACAAAGTCCCAGATAATCCGGCCCTGGTCGCGCGTCCGTGCGGCAGCGATGATTTCCCGACGTGGTTGACGGTCCCAGATGCCGATCAGGCCACCAAGCGCCAAGCCCGCCGTGATTGCAGATTTGCCGTTGCCGCGCCCAATGCTGAGAATGGCGTTGACAGTGTCGGCAGCTAGTGCGCCTTCGATGAACTGGCGTTGAAACGGCGCGAGGATGACTGGGGTGCCCGCGTTCGGACCTTCGGGAATGGCCAGGCTATGCATGAATTGCATAGCTCTTTCGGCTGGCGGCGCTGCGGCGAACTTTTCGTCCTGCGCGAAAAGAGAAAACTCATACCCTCGGTTACCTGCATTCTTCAAAGTCTCGGCATTGGGACCATTTCCGAAGAGGTCTTGTTCCCGTTGTTCCGCAAGCGTCGGTGCGGGGGCTGGCGTCGGCAGCTTTGAGCCGTCTGCTTTGCGCCACTGCCTGTCCTTTTTTTTCTTTACCTCAGTCATCGTCTGTCCTCGCGCGTATCTCTCTACCTAACCGTTGTTCTCTTCTTCTAAGCCTTCCAACGTTGGTTATCTTGGTGACGGTCAGAAAGCGGGTTACCGTGGCAGGGGATAAAACCCCGCCTCCCGCCCTGACCGCCGCCATGTTGCCCGCCACTTCGGAAGGCCCCAGCATATGGCCAGACCTGCCTTTCCCTCGGCTCGGTCCGCACTCCCATGTTCACCGCCTTAGAGGGTGGCAGTGGGGCCTTAGGGCATGGAATGACCGCAAGACGCGGAATAGCTGCCCTTGTGCTTTGGCCCGTTTCCCGGTAGCACTGTGATGCGTCAGGCCCGGCTAACCCGTGAAAGCCACCTGCCGCATAGGCCCGCCGTTCGCCCGGCGGGCTTCGTTCTTATCACCTCTCGATCAGCTGAATTTCCGGCTCATGCGCGGCGTCGAAGTCAGCCAGGATGTTGCGCATCCATGCCTCTTGCTTCTTGGAGGGGTGCCAGTTGCGACACTTGCCGCTCCTGGCGATTGAGCAGACAAAGCCCATCAACCGCTCATCGTTGGCTAATCCCATGACCTGACGCACTACACGCGGCCACCGGAATGTCATGATGAGATCCAGTTCTTCTTCGGTCACAGGCTCACTCCTCGATACTTGGCCCCAATGCGCGCCATGTGCGGGGAGTGGGTGAGGGATTTGGTGCTGAGTGGAGAACGCGCATCATATAGGAGCGCGGCCTGATCCATCAGCGCATAGGACAAATCAGCCGGGATGCTGGATGCCGTGTCGCCAAAGCCTGCCTGGTACTCGATCTGAACCCAACTCAAGCTCAGGTTTGCGAAGCTGTTGCCCCACTTCAGGTGAGGGCGGTTGCCTCCGAAGAAAGTATAGTCTGAGAAGGGCTGGCCGTTGATCGTCACGGTCGGTGTAGCGGTATCTTTAGCCGGTCCAATGGGAAGCCGCCAAAGCTCGCCCATGGATGCTTCAAACACCGTCACGCGGACTGTCTTTTCCAGCAGCGCGATTTGGCTTACCTGCTCAATTTCCGCCGCCGCCGCCAGTCCGAGGTTCGTGATCTCGACATCCTCGCTGGTATCGCTGGGATCGGCCCGGATGTGGCCTTTCAACAGGTCGAGTACGAAAGGCAGTTCACTGCCAACCGGGGTTTGGCGCACAAGCATCTTCATGCTGCCACCTCCTTTGCGCTGATGTACTGGAAGAACGCCGCCTGATCGCTGGCGGGCATGGCGTTGAAACACGCGAGGGCATATGCCTTGAGTTCTGAGCGGCTGGCGTATGATGCCCAGAACCGAGCATCCTCCATGCCTCCGAGAAACGGGGGCAAAGGCGTACCGGCCGAACCGATAGACGCCGCCGCCGTCATTTCAGCGTGATCCAATTCAAGGGAATTGAGGGCCGAGAACGCCAACGCCGCGCGCTCGGTCTCAGAAAGCCTCCTCGCTGCAACCAAGCTAAAACCGGACCAGGCATCGGCAGTGCCAAGGGTGAGGCAATAGCCGATCATCCGTGACATGCGCTTGTGCGCAGGTTTCATGAAGCGGCCGAGGCTGGATCCGCCTTTTCGGTTTACAGGCGGCGCGTAACCGTTTGATTTTTGGACACCCTTAAAGGGGGGGTGTTTACAGCTTTGTCTTGCGTTTTCAGAGGTATCCGAAGGATTGCAAATCCGTGTACACCGGTTCGATTCCGGTACTCGCCTCCAATATCTAGCAAATTCCGGCTCTCACCCCTCTGCTCAACATTCGCGTTTTGGCCTCGTGCCGTTCGTCTTGCGTCGTGGTGCACGCAGCCCCTTCCGCATGTTTCTGCGCCAATCAACGGGTGGTGATAAGCCTCTCAGTGGTGGCGACATCGCACACACCACGGCGCGCGAAGAAACCGCGCCCTCAGCACGGCAGTGCGCGCGATGTCACCGAAACCAACGGCAGAACGACAGGGTCCTGTAAGAACCGCTCATGCGGCGGAGGAAGAGTTTCCCTTGGGTTTGTGACCGCGTACGGCACGGCCATGTCGCCTAGACTGCGAGATGGCTGCTGGGCGCAGGGTGGCCTAACTGCTGGCGCGGGACATGTTTCACAAGCTGAAGCGCGATCCGGTCCGCGGCGGACCAGATCGCATGATGGTTCCGGATTTGTTGCCCGCCCCAGCGCTAGGCAGCGCGAGCGTCAGGGGCGCGCTCGACAATCAGGCCTTCTGCGTCGCTTCGCCTTCTGCGCGCACGGCCGAGAGCGACTGGTTGGGCGTCAGAGCCTCCGGATCGACGACAATCTCGATCATGTAGCCTCCCCTGGCAGTCCGGGCACGTTCCAGCGCGGCCGGGAAATCGCTCGTGGACAAGACCCGCTCGCCTGCGATGCCGAAGGAAGCCGCATAGGCCACAAAATCCGGGTTCACCAGCTTGGTCGCCATCACCTTGCCGGGGTGGTGACGCTCCTGGTGCATCCGGATGGTGCCGTACATGCCGTTGTTCACCACAACGAAGATCACATCTGCGCCGTGCTGAACGGCGGTGGCAAGCTCCTGCGATGTCATCATGAAACAGCCGTCACCGGCCATGGCAACCACCGTGCGATCAGGATGCTGAAGCTTGGCCGCCACGGCCGCAGGCACCCCATACCCCATGGAGCCGCTGGTGGGGGCAAGCTGGGTCCGATAGGCGCGATGCTGGTGAAACCGGTGCAGCCAGACCGTGTAGTTCCCCGCCCCGTTGGTATAGATCGTGTCCTGCGGCAGCGTCTCGCTCATGTGGCGCACCACATGGCCCATGTTCACATCACCGGGCACCTCGGTCGGGGTCTGGAAGGCAAGGTAGTCCGCCCGCTGGTCCTGAAGCCAGTCCGCCCAGACATACGGCCCATCGGGGACGGTGATGGCCTCGGCGGCGTCAAAGAACAGCTCCGGGTCGGAGTGGATCGCGAGATCCGGCTGATAGACCTGCCCCAGCTCCTCGGCGCCCGGATGCACATGCACAAATGTCATCTGTGGATGCGGGATGTCGATCAGCTCGTAGCCCTGGGTTGTCATCTCGCCAAGACGCGGCCCGACCGCGATCAGAAGGTCAACATCTTCACGCAAGCGTTTGCGAAGATTGGGAATCGGCGCGATGCCGACAGGACCGACATAATTGTCGTGACCGTTGTCCACATAGTCCTGACTGCGGAACGATGTGGTCACCGGCAGCCCGAGCCGTTCGGCAAATGCCAGCGCCTTTTGCGCACAGCGGTCGCTCCAGCCGGGGCCACCCACCATCAGCATCGGCCGTTCGGCGCGCGCGATCATCGCCTGCAGGGTCTCCACATCGCCTGCGGTCGGCGCCGGGCGTGCCGGCGGGGTCGCCCGCAGGTCCGCGACCGCAACCTCATCGGTGAGCATGTCCTCGGGCAGCGCCAGCACCACCGGTCCGGGGCGCCCCGACAGAGCCGTTTTCCATGCCCGCGCCATATACTCCGGGATACGGGCGGCATCATCGATCTGCGCCACCCATTTCGCCATCTGGCCGAACATGCGGCGATAGTCGATCTCCTGAAAGGCCTCCCGGTCGACCATCTCGCGCCCCACCTGCCCGATCAGCAGGATCATCGGGGTGGAATCCTGAAACGCGGTGTGCACGCCGTTCGACGCGTTGGTCGCCCCCGGCCCCCGCGTCACGGCGCAGATCCCCGGCTTGCCTGTCAGCTTGCCATAGGCGTCGGCCATATTCGACGCACCAGATTCGTGCCGGCAGGTGACGACGTTTATCGCCTCCTGATGGGCGTGAAGCCCGTCGAGCAACTCCAGGTAACTTTCTCCGGGTACACAATAAATCGTGTCTGCCCCTAGAATGCGCAACTGATCCGCAAGAATTCTGCCCCCGCTGCGGCGCGGCGGTGTGGTGGATGGTGCTGATACGCTGGACATCTGTTGGTCTTCCTCTCCTGATCGCCGGGATCATATCCATTGCAAAGGCTGCGCCTAGACCCAGTGAGGGGGAATTCGGCAGATTTACGAGCAAGCTGTCAAATTGACGCCAGCCGGGTGGCCGCGCCGACAAAGCCACCGTCAAAGGCTGTGGAAAACGCCAGTCAAATCTGTGGATAAATTCGGGATTTCCGCTTGAGCTCAAGTGGTTTTGCCCAGGTCATCATGTGGGTATCGCCACCGCTCGCATGTGCTGCCGGCCCCGATGACGCTACTCTATTGCCGATCTCCCCGTGGGCTCCGTTGCGTTGATCAGGCGAACACGCTGCTCAGCCAAATCTAGGCTTTCATCACCGGATAGGCATTTGAGCCAGAAACCGCAGAAATGTTGATTAAAGACAATTATAGAAAAAATTTTTGGAATATTCTGCGAGAAAAATCGGACAAGGACAACGCATTCTAGGGCCGCCGACATCGCAATCCCCGCCATTGCACTCAAACCCAGCCGTGGCCAAGACAGATCGCGCGCCCGCTGAGCGCGATCAACGCTGTCATGCCCCCAGACAATTTGAGCGGTTAAAGTCCTCGTAGATATTGCATCACTGCCGGGCGCACGGTCTGATCGCCCCGATGGCGCGCATCAGAGATGATCTTGCGCAACTCGCCCAGATCCACCCGCATCAGCAGCGATTTGACCGGACCGATGGAGGCCGGGCGCATCGACAGGGTGCGGATGCCCATGGCCGCAAGACAGACCGCCTCGATCGGACGCCCGGCATCTTCGCCGCAGAAACTCAGCGGCGTGCCAGAGATATCGCAGCGCTCCACGATGCGTTCGATAAAGCTCAGGAAGCTCACATTCAGCGTATCGTAGCGTTTGCGCACCCGTTCATTTTCACGATCCGCCGCAAAGAAAAACTGTTTCAGATCGTTGCCGCCGATCGACAGGAAATCCACTTCCTCAAAGAACTTGAGCGGCGCAAAACCAAGCGATGGCGTCTCCAGCATCGCCCCGACCTCCAGACTGGAGGGCAGGATATGACCCAGACGTTTTTCGCGTTCGATGGTTTTGTTCACTTCCTCTCTTGCCAGCCGGTACTCCTCGAACTGGGCGACGAAGGGAAACATAACCGTCAGCGGGCCGCCATTGGCCGCCCGGATCAGCGCCTGCAGCTGCATCCGCATCACGCCGGGTTTATCAAGCCCCACGCGGATCGCCCGCCAGCCAAGCGCCGGATTGGGTTCATCCTGCGGCTTCATGTAGGGCAGCACTTTGTCGGAGCCGATATCGAGTGTGCGAAACACCACACGTTTGCCATGCGCGGCTTCCAGAACCCGCTGGTAGAGCGCCACCAGCTCGGACCGCTTGGGCATCTTGTTGCGGACCAGAAACTGCAACTCGGTCCGAAACAGGCCAACGCCTTCTGCACCGGAGTTGTCCAGCGACGGAAGATCCGCCATCAGACCGGCATTCATCACCAGATTTATTCTTTGACCATCGGACGTTATAGCAGGTTTGTCACGTATCGACGCGTAGCGCTCCTGCGCCTGTGCCTGCATCGCGATCTTGTCGCGAAAGGCGCTGACGACGGGATCGTCGGGGCGCAGATGCACCACGCCCTGATCGCCATCGACCAGCACATGATCACCGTTCAGCCCCTCTGTCGTGATCCGCGCAGCGCGCACCACCAGCGGGATCGCCAGCGCCCGCGCCACAATCGCCGCATGAGAGCCCACGGAGCCTTCCTCAAGGACAATCCCCTTGAGCTTGCGGCCATATTCCAGCAGCTCGGCCGGGCCGATATTGCGGGCTACTAGAATGGGGTTCTCCGGCAACTCCGCGCCAGTGTCCTTGCCCTGCCCGGTCAGAATGCGCAGCAGGCGGTTGGAGAGATCATCCAGATCGCTCAGACGTTCGCGCAAATAGGCATCCTGCACCTGCGCCATACGGCCACGGGCGAGGGATTGCTCTTTTTCCACCGCAGCTTCGGCGCTGAGGCCACGCGCAATGTCTTCTTCCATGCGCCGCATCCAGCCCTTGGAATTGGCAAACATCCGATAGGTTTCCAGAACCTGCGCCTGCTCCTTGTCCGCGCCGGAGACCTGAAGCATCTTGTCAACGCCCACGCGCAGCTCGTCCACGGCCTCTTGCAGGCGCTCCAGTTCGCGGTGCGGATCATCGGCAATCGGGTTGGTGACCACCACGCGGGGTTCATGCAGCCAGATATTGCCCTCGGCCGCCCCCTCCTGGGCGGTGATCCCCTTCAGGATCACGGACTGCTGGTGCAGCGGCGACATCGCCGAGCCCTCGCCCACAAAGGCTCCCAGCTCGGTCATTTCGGCAATGACCATGGCCACCACCTCAAGCGCATAAACCGCGTCGGAGGAGTATTCACGGGTCTCCTTGGACTGCACCACCAGGACGCCCATCATCTCGCCCAGACGCTGGATCGGAATCCCGAGGAAAGAGGAAAACCGCTCTTCCCCCGTCTCGGGCATGTAGCGGAAGCCGCGCGCGCTGGGGGCATCGGGGGTGTTGATGACCTTGCCGGTGCGGGCCACGCGCCCCACCAGCCCCTCGCCCACGCGCATGCGGGTCTGGTGAACGGATTCGCGGTTCAGACCTTCGGTGGCGCAGAGCTCCAGCGTTTCTTCGTCGCGAAACAGATAGATGGAGCACACTTCGGTGCCCATGCTGTCGGCAATCAGCTGAGTGATCTTATCAAGGCGGGCCTGCCCGGCATCATCTCCTGCCATGGCCTCGCGCAGACGACCCAGAAGCTTCCTGCTCTCGGATTCCGTGTTCTCAACCATGTTCGCCCTTTCCCGGGTTTTTCATTTGACGCCACGGATGCCCTGTCACCCACCCGTTCACGATCCGGCGTTCCGAATAACAGATGACGCTCATGCGCATCAACTCTCTTCGCACCGGACGCGAGGTCACAGGCAATGTGTCGGCTGGCCGGGGCGCTGGCAAGAGGTTTTGCAGCAAATACCCTTCTGCGCCGCCGCCCTGCTGGCAGCATGGGGGCGGCCCCGACCAGCTTGCCTGCCGCACGCTCGAAAAAAGCGAATGCGCAAAAACAAACGCGCCGGAGGAAACCTCCGGCGCGCATTCAATCAGCGGCAACGCGTATCAGCTTGCCTTGTCGAGCTCGAACGCATCATGCAAGGCCTGCACCGCGAGCTCCATGTATTTGCGATCCACCAGCACGGAGATCTTGATCTCCGACGTGGTGATCACCTTGATGTTGATGCCCTCATCCGAAAGCACCTTGAACATCTTGGCGGCAACGCCGGACTGCGACCGCATGCCGATCCCGACGACGGAAATCTTCGCCACACCAGTGTCCGCCACCAGTTCGGCATAGTTCAGCTCGCCCTTGTCCTTGTAGGCGTTGAGCGCAACCTCGGCGCGCTGCACCTGATCGGTGGGGCAGGAAAAGGTCATGTCGGTGCGGCCATCTTCAGAGATGTTCTGCACGATCATATCGACGTTCACGCCCGCATCAGAGAGGCAGCCAAAGATGGTCGCCGCAATGCCGGGACGATCCGCGACCGAAAGACAGGTCAGCTTGGCCTCATCGCGAGAGTAGGCAACGCCGTTAACAACATTGGATTCCATGATTTCCTCCTCGTCGCAGACCAGCGTGCCGGCCTCGTCGGATTGTTCTTCAAAGCTGGAGAGCACGCGCAGCTTGACCTTGTAGCGCATGGCCAGTTCCACAGAGCGGGTTTGCAGCACTTTTGCACCCAAGGATGCCAGTTCCAGCATTTCCTCAAAGGCGATCTTGTCGAGCTTGCGCGCCTTTTCACAGATGCGCGGATCGGTGGTGTAGACGCCGTCCACATCGGTGTAGATGTCGCAGCGCTCGGCCCCAAAGGCCGCCGCAAAGGCAACCGCCGTGGTATCAGACCCACCGCGCCCCAATGTGGTGATACGGCCCTCGGGCGAAATCCCCTGAAAACCTGCAACCACTGCCACTTTCATCCCCTCGCCGAACTTGGCGTTGATATTGTCGGTGCCGATGTCCTCGATCCGGGCCTGACTATGGGCGGAGTTGGTCTTGAGCGGCACTTGCCAGCCCTGCCAGCTGCGCGCGGGCACGTCCATTTCCTGAAGCGTCAGCGCCATCAGCCCGGCGGTCACGTTCTCGCCAGAGGACACGACCGCATCATATTCACGCGCATCATACAGCGGCGAGGTCTCGCCCACCCAGCCGACCAATTCGTTGGTCTTGCCGGACATGGCAGAGACGATGACGATCACGTCATAGCCCTTGGCGACTTCGACGCCGACACGTTTGGCGGCGCGGCGAATGCGATCCGGATTGGCGACGGATGTGCCGCCGAATTTCATCACAAGTAGGGGCATGAGGTGTGGTTTCCCTCCGCTTGCGGGGTTAAGGGTTCGCGCGTTCTTAGGCGAGCAACCAGCCAAGGGCAAGACGGACCTGCCCTTTATTTCAAGGCAGCTGGTGTTTTGCGCAAGCATCAGCCCCAAGCGGAACTAGCTGCGCCAGAAACGAACCGTCAGGATCGCATAAACCGCCATCAGCTCCAGCCGCCCGATCAGCATGGCAATGGCCAGGATCCACTTGGCGGTGTCGTTGAGCGGCGCAAAATTGCCCGCAGGCCCGATTATATCGCCCAGACCCGGGCCGATATTGGCCACAGCGGTTGCCGCACCGGAAATGGCGGTGATGAAATCCAGCCCCGTCAGCGCCAGCGCCCAGGCGACAATGCCCAGCGTGATGACGAAAAACATAAAGAAGGAGATCACCGAGCTCAGCACATCCGGCGTCACCGGCCGCCCCTCGTAGCGAGGCACAAACACCCCGTTGGGCGAGCGGATCCGCTGCACCTGCACCCGGATCGAGGCAAAGAGCAGCTGGTAGCGGAAGATCTTCACCGAACAGGCCGTCGAGCCCGCACAGCCCCCGATCAGGCCGATGAAGAAGAAGATCATGATCAGAAACGCGCCCCATTGCATGTAGTCCACGCTGGCATAGCCGGTGCCTGACATGATGGAGATGATATTGAACAAGGCTTCGCGCACGGCTTGCTCGGGATGGTGCGGGAAGATAGTCACAAGGACCGCGGCCGAAACCAGGACCAATACGGCAATGGTGGCCAGGAAAGTCTGGATCTGACTGTCCCGGAACAGGGGCGTCATCTGGCCATTCACCATCTGCACATAGCGCACGAACGGCAGCGCCGCCGCCACCATGAAGAACGAGGCCGCATATTCCGCCGGGCCGGAGAACGTCCCGAAGGATGCGTCGTAGTTGGAAAACCCGCCGGTGGACGTGGTTGTCATCGCATGCACCAACGCATCGAACGGCCCCATCCCCAAAACGGTATAGACCAGCGCACAGACCATGGTCAGCACCAGATAGATGACCGAGATCTGCTTGGCGATCTCCTGCGCGCGCGGCAGGATTTTCCCCATGGTGTCAAAGGCTTCGGACTTGAAGATCTGCATGCCGCCGACCCGCAGCTCGGGCAGGAACACCATGGCCACCACAATGATGCCGATGCCCCCCAGCCATTGCAGGATTCCGCGCCACAGCAACAGCCCGCGCGGCAGATCGTCCAGACCGGAGATCACGGTGGAGCCGGTGGTGGTCAGCCCCGACATCGCCTCAAAGAACGCATCGGTGAAACTCAGTTCCGTCGCGCCCAGCATCAACGGGATTGCCCCAAAGAACGGCAGCGCCACCCACACCAGCGTGGTTAGCAGGAAGGTCTGGCGGATCGACAGCCCCCGCCCGATGCCATTGGCGCAGGTCAGGGCCAGACACCCCCCCGCCAAAAGGCAGATCACGGCGCTTTCCAAAAACACCGGCCACTCCCCCTTGCCATCATAGAGGTCAAGGAGAAGTGGAAAGACCATCATCCCGCCCAGAATGGTAACGAGCAGGCCGATGACATATCCGATGGGGCGCAGATCCAACATGAGGCGCAGCGTTGGCAACCCCTGCTCAGACTGTCAAGACAAAGCGATCACGACTCGCGCTTTGTCCCATCTTTACCGGTTTTCGGCCCCGGCATCTCCGGCGGAGTCGAGGGCGAGCGCGGACGCCGGCGCGGCGCAGCTTTGCTCTGCTCCGGGGTCGCGGGGCGTGCCTCCCGAACCGGCTGAGCGGTCTTTGTTTTTGCCGGCGCAGTGGCCTGCGGGCCTGTCGATTTGGTCGCGGGCTTTGCCGCCTCCGGTGTGCCAGCGCTGACACGTGCCGCTTGCGCAGGACGTGCAGGTTGCGAGGTTTTGGCGGGCGACGCGGCCTTGCGCGCCGGTGTCGCCGGTGTCGCCTGTGCCGTCAGGGTCTTGGCCGGTGCTTTCTGAACCGCTGCCTTGGCGGGAGAGGGTTTTGGCGCTGCCTTTCGCGTGGCGGGCTTGCGGGCTGCCGGCTTGCGCGGGGCTGTGGCTGTCTTGGCCGCAGCGGTGGCCTGCGTACCCGCGGCCCCTTCAGCCGCAGCAGCAGGGCCATGCATCCCGCTGATCCACTCCTGTTGCGCCTTCAGCATTACCTGCGCCATATGCAACTGGTGCTGCGGCGCCTCGGCCGCCCATGTCGCCATGGCGCGCATCATCTTTACCTGCCGCCCAAAGGCATAGCCTGCCCAAGCCTGCGGCGTTGTGGGAATGTCTTTGAAACCTTCAAACCGGATCATGTGAGCTCCTCAAGGTCGGTCATTGTCGCATTCAAACAGGCCAGGCGCCCGCTTGACTGACGCAAGCGCCCCCTCACGACTCACGCTAACATGATTTTCCTTCGCAACAGCAGCAAAAATGCCGCGATGCGGCAAAAACCGGCACCCGACCTCCGATCAAGGGGGCTTGTCTTCATCTTCTTATAAATATCTCGGGGAGCGCGAGGGGCAGCGCCCCTCGCATTGATCGCGTCAACCGCGATGGATCAGGGTCGAAAACAGCTGCGGGTCAAGGCTTGGTGCGGCAAACATCGTCCCCTGTGTCAGCACCGAGACCGCGTCATGGCTGTGCAGGCTTTCCTGATGGCTCGCCACCACCCGGAAATCGCCCACGCGCGCGTCGCTTTGCAGCGCCTCACAGAACAGCCGTGCGGCATCTTCGACAAAGATCGGATTGGCCGCATTCAGCTCCGCAAAGGCCTGCTCATCCTCGCGTTTGACCATCACCTGCGTCTCTGTCGGCACTGCACGACGACAGTGGTCGATCAGGTCCTCGAACCACAGGCAGCCGCTATCCTGTTCCATTTGCACGGAAATCCGCGCAACCGAGCGCTGCGAATGCGGTGTCGCCAACTGCCCACGTGCCTGACGCGCATGCTCTGAGAGTTCGAGCGAACAGGGACAGGTGGAGGAGTACACGTAATCCAGATGCACGATGCGATGACGTTGCCCGGCGATCTGCACCAGCTCCAGCGCCACGTCGTAATACTGATAGCCCGACAGACCCGAACGCAGGCTCTCCACCTTCACCGGAAAGGAAAACCGCATCTGAAGCCGCGCATCGCCGCTGTCAAGATCACTGAGGTAGTCCTCAAGTGCCGCCTCCATCACATCAAAGGAGAACACTTTTTCCGCATGTTTGTAAAAGCTGCGCATGATGCGGGACATGTTGATGCCCTTTTTCTCGGCATCAAGGCTCACGGTGCCGGTCACGCTGGTTTCAAGCGTCAGATCCCCGTTGTCGCGGGTATGAAAGCGGATCGGCAAGCGGAAATTGGAAATACCGACGTGCTGGATCTGCTCTTTTGCGCCCCGGATCAGGCTGGACGGGCCGTTTTGCAGATCCGGCAACGTCGCGCGATAGGTCTCGGATGCGTCGAATTCTTCCGGGTACTGGCGCTTCAGATCCGGATAGTTCGGCACTTCCCGGTTCGGCAGCAACCGTGCGATCGCCGGGTCGAGCTGCGCCACTTCGGTCTCGCTGGCACCACCGGCCCAGCGCCGCAGCACGGCCAATGCCTCTTCGGCCTCCGACCGATCCGGCGTGTCGTTCACATCACGAGAATGGATATTCATAAACCCGTACTCCTGTCCCAGCAGCAAAGCGCCTGCCCGCAATTATCTAGGGTAGTACGGCAGGAAACACAAAACAGATCACCTAAAAACGCCACTAAAGGTCTCTGATCTGACCTTTTGCACCGTGCTTTCCCGCCCCGCGATGGGTCCGCAGCAGAGCGCTCAGGTTCTGCTGCGGCAGGTTCAAGGCAAGTCAGCTGATCGCCGCAAGCGCCTGATTTACATCCGCGATCAGGTCGTCCGCATCCTCAAGGCCCACCGAGAAGCGTACCAGCCCGTCGGTGATCCCAAGTTCGGCGCGCTGATCTTCGGACAGGCGCTGGTGGGTGGTGGTGGCCGGATGGGTGGCGATGGATTTCGCATCGCCCAGATTGTTGGAAATCACCGGGATCGTCAGCGCATTGAGGAAGGCAAAGGCCGCGTCCTTGCCGCCCTTGATATCCAGTGACAGCACCGTGCCGCCCTTGCCGCCCAATTGCCGCTGCACCAGATCATTCTGCGCATGGGTCTTCAGACCCGGATAGATGGTGCGCGCCAGGGCTGGATGCCCGTCCAGCGCCTCGGCGATCTGCAACGCGCTTGCGGCCTGTGCATTGACCCGCAGGTCAATGGTTTCCAGTCCTTTGACGAACATCCAGGCATGAAACGGGCTGAGCGAGCCGCCGGTGTGTTTCATGTAAGGCTCCAGCGTGCCGCGGATGTAATCCTTGCTGCCCAGCACCACGCCCCCCAGCGCGCGCCCCTGCCCGTCGATATGTTTGGTGGCCGAATAAACCACCACATCCGCCCCCTGTTCGATGGCGTTGGAAAACACCGGCGTGGAGAACACATTGTCGACCACGACTGTGGCGCCGACCGCATGGGCAATTTCGGCGACGCCTTTGATGTCGATCACCTCAAGCGTCGGGTTCGACATGCTCTCAAAGAACACCGCCTTGGTATCCGCGCGCACGGCCGCACGCCATGCGTCCAGATCGGTGCCATCAACAAATGTCACCTCAACCCCATAGCGGGTCAGGATGCTCTCGAGAATATAGAGACAGGACCCAAACAGCGCCTTGGCAGACACCACATGATCGCCCGCCTTCAGGATCGAGGTCAGCGCGCCATTGACCGCAGCCATGCCGGATGCAGAGGCAAAAGCGTCCTCCGCCCCTTCGAGCAGCGCGATACGTTCCTCAAACATCGCAACGGTGGGGTTGCCATAGCGGGCATAGATGAACTCATCCGGGCCGGTCTCGATAAACCGCGCCTCTGCCTGCTCTGCACTGTCGTAGACAAACCCCTGGGTCAGGAATATCGCCTCGCTGACCTCGTTGTACTGGCTGCGCCGGGTGCCGCCGTGAACCAGTTTGGTGCGTTTGTTCCAGGTCTCAGTCATCGTATCGCCTCCGCCGGTCACCGCCGCTCTCTTGCGGGCCGCGCATAAAAAAACTCCCGTTCGGCCAAGCGAAAGGGAGTCCCGTCGTCCTGACCTCTTTAGCGGCTTTTTTACGTGGCCCGCAATCCGGTAAACAAATCGCCACGATGCAACATTGCGCAGATCCCGCGCAACATTGCGGAATGTGGTACTCCCGAGCGTCCCTGACGTCAAGTCCAGCCTTTTTGCAAACGGTCACGGCAATCTTCTTTCCACCGTCGGCCTATTCCAAGACAAGACGCACTGCCTGCATGGGCTGAATGCTTCAACCAGCTGCTCAAAAGGGTCCGCCACCGCCAAGCGTCCCGGCAGGCGCTCGTCCAGATCGACCGGGTCCGCCGCGACGTGGTATATGACCTCTTGGCCGCAGCTCATGGCCGTCACCTCATCGTTACCCAGCCGTCACCTTCCCGTCACCGCAAGCCGCTACCGGATAGGAAAAATCATGGCTTTGGGGGCCTGTGATGGCAGTGATCCGTATTAATGCAGTGGGTGAGACGCCGGTGCTTCATGCCCGGCTCAGGTCGTTTGACGATGGTATCGCGCGATTGGCAGATGTGCCGGGGCCGGTGGTGATCATGGTGCATGGCTATAAATACCAGCCCGGCAATCCCAACCACTGCCCGCATCGCCACATCCTGTCGCTTGATCCACAGCATATGCCGTGGCGCGCGCCGTCCTGGCCACGTCAGCTCGGCTTTGGCCTTGGCCGCAGGGACGAGGGGCTCGCGGTGGCGTTTGGCTGGGACGCCAGAGGCACGCTGGCCTCGGCGCAGGCACGCGCCTTGGCAGCGGGACGGGCCTTGGCACAGGTGGTGCGCAGCCTGCACGCACAAGCCCCCGCCCGCGACATCCATATCATCGGGCATTCTCTGGGGGCCGAGGTGGCACTGGAGGCCCTTCACTGGCTGCCCGCCGGTGCCGTGGGACGGGTGATCTCCTTGACCGGCGCCAGCTATCAGAGCCGAGCGGCAGCGGCGCTGGCGACACCGGCCGGACGCGGGGCAGAGTTTTTCAACGTCACCAGCCGCGAGAACGATGCGTTTGATTTTATGTTCGAGACCCTGACCCGGTCGCCCGAACGCGGCGATCGCGCCATTGGTCAGGGGTTTGAGGCCCCGAATGCGGTGACCCTGCAACTCGATTGCCTCGATACGCTGGAGCATCTGGCGCAGATGGGCCATTCCATCGGCCTGCCCGAGCGGCGGGTGTGCCACTGGTCGTCCTACATGCGCCCTGGAGCGCTTCGTCTGTACAAGCGTCTGCTGCGTCAGCCGGAACGCACGCCCCTACCCTTGATGCAGCAAGTGCTGCCAGAGGTGCCCGCGCGGCGGTGGTCACGCCTGCTGAGCCTGCGCCCGCAGCCAAGCCCGATGCCGATCTGGCAGCGGATCTGACCCTCCCCAGACTCACTCCTGTTCCTGCAAAGGCGGGTGTCCTCCCGCCCCTTTCCGCGACAGCCAAAGGCTGCACCAAAAGCGTTGGGCCGGGCGTGAGCCGCGCCTGAAAGGCGCGGCTCACGCCCCCCGGCGATGCGCGAAGCGCAGCGCAAACCCTTAAACCGGGTCGCGTTTCAGCTGAAAGCAAGCGCCGCGTGCGCGCTCACTCAGCCTCACTTTCCTCTTCGATACCGTAGGTCTGAAACAGCTTCGCCTGCGTCATGAAGAACAGGAACATGGCCGCCGTGAGGCCAAAGGTCTTGAAATAAACCCAGGTCTCGGTGCTCATCATCCGCCAGATGACCTCATTGGCCACGGCCAGCCCAAAGAAGAACGCACAGAGGCGGCGGGTGAGGATCATCCACCCCTCGTCCTGAAGCGGCATCATTTCCTCCATGACCACCCGCAGGTAGCTCTGCCCCCGCAACAGCCCCACGCCCAACATGCCGCCAAACAGCAGGTAGATCATCGTCGGCTTCATCTTGAAGAACCGCTCGTCGTTGAACCAGACCGACAGCCCGCCAAACACCACGATCAGCACCAGCGTCATCACCTGCATCTTCGACAGCTTGCCGGTCAGCTTCCACAGGATCAGCGTCGACAGCACCATCAGCGGCACAAAGCCGGCGGTGACCACGATGAACCCCTCATAAGAGGTGCCGCCGATCTCAAACGCCTGATCCTTGAGCCGCAGATAGGCGACGAAGAACAGCACCACCGGGCCGAACTCCAGCAGGTTCTTCACCAAGGGGCTGATCTTGCGCGCCTCACCAGTGGATGCATCGCTTGTCTGTTCGCTCATAGATGGCCTCTCATGTCCCAGTTCATTCCTGTCAGATGGCACCCTCAGCCCCCCATTTCAACAATCACCGCACCGGCCGCAATCAGCGCCATCAGCGCGATGCGGCGGGGGCCGACGGTTTCCTTCAGCACCAGCCAGCCGATGATTGCGGCAAAGACCGTCGATGTCTCGCGCAGGACCGCCGCCTCGCCCACCTTGTCAAGCCGGGTGGCCAGCATCACCGACCCGAAGGAGGCAAAGGCCACCAGCCCGCCGAAGAACCCGCGCACCATCAAAGGGCCCACCGTGGGCCGCTCCGCGCCCAGCCGATGCCAGCGCCAATAGGCGTAGATCGGCATGGTGACCCCATCGATCATGAAGAACCACGCCAGAAAGGTGAAAGGATCGGCAGTCGCCCGAATGCCATAGGCGTCGTAGGTCGTGTAAAGCGCCACAAACAGCCCCGTTGCCACCGCAAGCAGCAACGCAATCCCGAGGGTTTCACGCGCGGTCACAAGGAAGATGAAGTTATAAACCGCAAGGCCAAAAATCCCCGCGAGCAGCACGCCCACACCAAGCCACTGCACCAGCGTGAAGGTCTCGCCAAACAGCCAATAGGCCCCGATCACCGCAAACAGCGGCCCGGTGCCACGGACCACCGGGTAGACCACCGTGTAGGCGCCTTTGGTATAGGCCATCGCCTGCAACACTTTGTAGATCACGTGGATTACCCAAACGCCGAGGAAAATCAGCCACATATGCGGCTCCGGCCAGGGCACCACAAACAGCGCAAACGGTGCCGCCATCACCGCATAAGAGGCATCAATCGCCCCGCGCGACAGCCATGGATCATGCCGCCCCTTTTGCAGCGCGCCAAAGACCGCGTGCAGAAAGGCCGCCGACACCGCCAGGATCAGTGCCGCCTGATGGCCTGCCTCGGTGCCTTCCAGGGAAATCAGCCAGTCGCTCAGCATATACGGTCCTTTTCAATACAAGGTCTCAAATGATGGAATGAAGAAAATCGGGAACCCTGCCGCACTGCGCACGTTGACTGTTCATCACAGACAATCGGGGCATCATGTTCGACACCGCCATCCAGCAGATCACCAGTGAATTCACCAGCACCTTTTCCGTGGTGCCCGCGCCGGTGGCGCTGGCCCGGCTGCTCGCGGCCAGTGCATTGGCGGCGCTGGTGGGGTTGGAGCGGGAGATGCTCGACAAACCCGCAGGGCTCAGAACCCATATTCTGGTCGCCGTCGCGGCCTGCCTCTTTGTGGTGCTGGGGCGCGAGATTGCCGCGCTGGATTTTGGCGCAGACGCCCAGCGCAACGATCCCCTGCGCATGATCGAGGCGGTGACTGCCGGGGTGGCCTTTCTTGCAGCGGGCCTGATCTTCACCGCCGGGGACCGGGTGCGCAATGTCACCACCGGGGCCTCGCTCTGGCTTGCAGGCGCGATCGGTTTGGGCTGCGGCGCGGGTCAGATGCCGCTGGCGGCGATGGCTACCGCAATTGTCCTCACGGTGCTGTTTGCGCTGCGCCATGTGGAGAGATGGATGACCCGGCATTGAGCTTCGATCCTCAGGTCCCGTTTTCAAGCCCCGTCTTCAAACCCCGTCTTCGAGCCCGGTGAGCGCGGCGGCGAACTCCTCGGGGTCAAAGGGCGAAAGATCGTCAATTTGCTCGCCCACGCCAATGGCATGGATCGGCAGGCCGAATTTATCCGCAAGCGCCACCAGAACGCCGCCCTTGGCGGTGCCGTCGAGTTTGGTCATCACCAGCCCCGAAACATCCGCAAGCTGGCGGAAGGTTTCCACCTGTGACAGCGCGTTTTGCCCGGTGGTGGCATCCAGCACCAGGAGCGTGTTGTGTGGGGCTTCGGGATCTTTTTTGCGAATGACACGCACGATCTTTGCCAGCTCTTCCATCAGGTCGGCGCGGTTTTGCAGACGTCCGGCGGTGTCGATCATCAAGAGATCCGCACCATCGGCCTCAGCCTTGGTCATCGCATCAAAAGCAAGACTCGCGGGATCTGATCCTTCGGGCGCGGTCAGCACCGGTACACCGGCGCGGTCTCCCCAGACTTGCAGTTGCTCCACGGCGGCGGCGCGGAATGTATCACCTGCGGCAATCACCACGGTTTTCCCTGCCGCGCGGAACTGGCTGGCGAGCTTGCCGATGGTGGTGGTCTTGCCAGAACCATTGACGCCGACCACCAGTACCACCTGCGGCTTGGACGGATAAAGTGGCATCGGACGTGCCACAGGCTCCATCACGCGGGCGATTTCCTGCGCCAGAAGCTCTCGGATCTCGCGGCCCGACACCCGGCGGCCCATGCGGCCTTCGGCGATATTGGCGGTCACCCGCAACGCGGTATCGACCCCCATATCGGAGGCAATCAGCATCTCCTCGAGGCTTTCCAGCATATCGTCATCCAGCACCCGACGCGGCTCGGACGCTTTGCCGCGCCCCATGAGCCGACCCAATAGGCCCGGTCTGGATGCCTCCGCCTGCGGTGCAGGGGCGGGCGGAACGATGGGGGCAGGTGCAGCGGTGGACGCCCCTGCCGCCGGTGTGTCGGCGGGGCCTGCATCGGCCGGAGCTGGTGTCGTCTCTGCCGAAGGCTGCGTCTTTTCAACAGGCGCGGGGTCCGGGGTGGTCTCCGCTGCGGGGTCCGGGGTCACGGCCCCCTCTTCAACAATCGCATCCACCTCCTTGCCGAGGCGGGATGAGGATTTCAGCAACCGTTCCTTGAGCTTTGAAAAAAGCGCCATCTGGGTCTCCGCAGGGTCGTTTGACCTTCACCTAATGCGCTTTGACGCGGGATGCAAAGCGCAATGAGATGTTTCACAAGAGAAGCACCGCGAAAAACAGCGCCTGCGCCCCCCAGTAGAGCACCCAGACCGTTGGTGCGGTCAAGCGGCGTGCGGGGTGCGCGGGTGGCAGCACAAAGGTCTCCACCGCCAGAACCATATCGGACAGCATGAACATCACCGCCGCGCCCCAAATCAGTGGCTGGGGCAAGGTGAACCCCGCCAGCGCCATCGCAACGATCACTGGCACATACAAAAGCACCGCCACACGCATCTCGCCCGCATGACGCGCCAGCATCCGCGCCATCCCTATTGCGATCAGGAACAGCAACAGTACGGCCCAGAGCATGGGCGCAGTTGCCAGCCGCATAGTGTCTGACCCCGGCAGCGACAGAAACAGCCAGACATAGGCCAGATGCCCAGCGGCGAAACTGGCAACACCTGCCCGAAACGCGCGCTCTCCCGGGCGCGACAGGGCCAGATCGCCCAATGCACAGAGCCCCAGCGCCACAGCCAGCAGCGGCATCTTGAGGGCAGCCATCAGCGCCAGGATCAAAACCGCACCGGTTTTTAGGGCAGACCGCACCCAGCTTTCCCGGGCATGTACCAGGCAGAGATACCCCAGAGCAGAGACCCCTGCCCCCAACAGCCCAATCATGTCTGCGGTCATATGTTGCCTCCCCTGCGATCTGACGGCAGGTTGCGCCGGGCGTTGTGGAAGGTCAAAACTGACCTTGCGCCACCTTGCCGCGCAGTGCCCTCTTGGCCGGGCGCTGAAACTGCGCCATGGTGAGGACATGTTTGTTTCACCCTCACGGATCGCAGTTGCCCTCGCATTGGGCATGTCCCTCAGCTCTGGCGCTCCGCTGAGCGCGGCTGATACCGAGCGTTTTGACAGCTACACACAGGGCCGCACCATTCATTTTGACTGGCAAGGTCAACCCTATGGGGCGGAGCGCTACCTGCCGGGGCAGCGCGTGATCTGGTCCTTTCTCGATGGGCGCTGCATCGAGGGCGAATGGTATATGCAGGCGGGCGATATCTGCTTTGTCTATGAAGATCGCCCCGATGCACAGTGCTGGAGCTATCAGATCGACGACAGCGGCCTGAGCGTCACCATTGAACGCGGCTCGGGTCCGGCGCTGACGCTGACCGAACAAAAACGCCCCCGTGACGAGATGGTCTGCCTCGGCCCGGAGGTCGGGGTCTGAGGCCCTGAGGGATGCGAGGCTCTGCCTCGCGCTCCGGGATATTTTGAGTTAGAAGAGTTGGGGCGTCAGAACAGCGAGCCCTGCTCGCCCGGTGTTTTGGGCGGCTTGGGCGCGGCTGGTTTGGGCGCGGTTTTCTTTGGTGTTGCTGCGTTGGCGCCGATCTCCACCGTGCCATCCGCAAATTCGATGGAGAGCGCAGCCGCTGTGCGCGCGTCAGCCGTATTGGTGACCAGCGCATCCCCATCGCGCACCACCGCATAGCCACGGCTGAGGGTGGCCTTGTAGCTGAGGATTTCAAGCTGGCGCGCGGTGGCCGACAGGCGATCCGAGTGGCGCTCAATCCGGCTGGTTTGCGCGGCATTGAGGCGCTTGCTGATCCGGTCGAGCGCGTCGCGTTTGCGCGCCGTGTCCTGCTGGATCGGGCGAAGCGTGAGGCGTGACGACAGGTTCTTTAGACGGTCCTTGCGTGCCTCAACAAGGCTGCGCAGGGTGGCAGGCCGTAGAGAGGCTGCGCGCTCGCTGAGCGTAAGTTTGCGCCGCTGCACGCCCGAAATCAGCGCATTGGGAAGACGGTCTGACACCCGGTCCAGCCGCTGGCGCGGGGTTTCCAGCAGCGTATCCGGGCGCGGCAATGCGCGGGCCACGTCGCCCAGCCGTTGGCGGCGCAGCTGCACCGCGCGGCTGGTGGCATTGGCCATGCGCGCGCTCTGGTTTTCGACCCATCCCAAGAGTTCAAGCCGCACCGGAACCGCATGTTCCGCCGCCGCCGTTGGCGTGGGCGCCCGCAGGTCAGAGACATAGTCAATCAGCGTCGTGTCCGTCTCGTGCCCGACGGCAGAGATCAGCGGGATCTGACTGGCGGCAACCGCACGGGCGACGATTTCCTCGTTAAAGCCCCACAGATCCTCGATCGAGCCACCCCCACGGGCCACGATAATCAGATCGGGCCGGGGCAAGGCCCCGCCGGGGCTGAGGCTGTTGAAGCCGTCGATGGCGCGGGCCACCTCGGGCGCGCAATTGCTGCCCTGAACCGCCACGGGCCAGACCAGAACCTTGCGCGGAAACCGGTCCCGCAGCCGATGCAGAATGTCGCGGATCACCGCCCCCGAAGGCGAGGTCACCACCCCGATGATCTGCGGCAGATACGGCAGCGGTTTCTTGCGCTCCGGTGCAAACAGCCCCTCGGAGGCCAGCTGCGCCTTGCGTTTTTCCAAGAGCGCCATCAACGCGCCCTGCCCCGCAACCGCAACCTCGTCGACGTTCATATTGTACTTGGATTGCCCGCCAAAGGCCGTGAGCCGCCCGGTGACAACCACCTCCAGCCCCTCTTCGGGCACCACGGAAAGGCCCGAAATCTGACCTTTCCACGTGGTGCAGGCCAGCACCGAGCGGTCATCCTTGATGTCGTAGTAAAGATGCCCGGAGCGTGCCTTGAACACCCGCCCGACCTCGCCGCGCACCCGGATGCGGCCAAAGCTGCCTTCCAGTGTGCGTTTGATCTCGCCGGAGATCTCGGAGACAGAAAACTCTGGTGCGTTCTGGCCCGGAGAGGGATCATCAAGGAGGTCGGACATGGGAATTTCGGGCTCCGGTTTGATCTGCGATTGGATCTGGCTGCTCTGACACCTGCCACCGGAGGGAAACCCCGGCAAGGGCGTTCTTGTTTATACGTCGCACACAGCATAGAACGCGCATCAACCAAGGCCAAGCAGATCGGAGAATGGCTCATGAATATCCTCATCCTCGGCAGCGGCGGGCGGGAACATGCACTTGCCTGGGCGGTGATGCAGAACCCGAAATGCGACCGGCTTATCGTGGCGCCGGGCAATGCGGGCATCGCCAAGATCGCGGACTGCGCCAGCCTCAATGCCGATGACGGCGGCGCGGTTGTGACCTTTGCCGAGGAAAACGCCATTGATTTTGTGATCGTCGGCCCCGAGGCCCCGCTGGCCGCTGGTGTGGCGGACCGCCTGCGCGATGCGGGTATTCTGGTCTTTGGCCCCTCTGAGGCCGCCGCCCGGCTGGAGGCCTCCAAAAGCTTTACCAAAGAGATTTGCGACGCGGCCAATGCACCCACTGCGGGGTATGGCCATTTCACCGATGCCGAGGCCGCCAAGGCACATGTCCGTGCAAATGGCGCGCCGATTGTGGTCAAGGCCGATGGTCTGGCCGCTGGCAAGGGCGTGATCGTGGCGATGGACGAGCAGACCGCGCTCGATGCGATCGACGACATGTTTGGCGGCGCCTTTGGCGGGGCGGGCGCAGAGGTCGTCATCGAGGAATTCATGGAAGGCGAAGAGGCGTCGCTCTTTGTGCTCTGTGATGGCGAGGAAATCCTGTCCATCGGCACCGCACAGGACCACAAGCGCGTCGGCGAAGGCGACACTGGCCTCAATACCGGCGGCATGGGGGCCTATTCACCCGCCCCAATCCTGAGCGCCGAGGTTGAGGCCAAAGCCATGGAAGAGATCGTCAAACCCACCATGCGGGTGATGGCCGAGCGTGGCATGCCCTATCAGGGCGTGCTTTATGCCGGTCTGATGATTAAGGGCGGTCAGCCGCGTCTGGTGGAATATAACGTCCGCTTTGGTGATCCCGAATGTCAGGTGCTGATGATGCGCCTTGGCGCGCAGGCGCTGGACCTGATGCAGGCCGCCGCCGAGGGCCGCCTTGCAGACGCTCGCGTCAACTGGGCGGAGGACCACGCGATCACCGTGGTGATGGCCGCAAATGGCTATCCCGGCGACTACCAGAAGGGCAGCGAGATCAAAGGCCTCGCCGCTCTGCCCGAGGACAGCATGAACATGGTGTTTCACGCAGGCACCAAGGCCGAGGGCGACAAGATCCTCGCCAATGGTGGTCGGGTGCTCAATGTGACGGCACGCGGCGACAGCCTCACGGAGGCCCGCGACCGCGCCTATGCGATGGTGGATCAGATCGACTGGCCCGAGGGCTTTGTGCGCCGCGACATCGGCTGGCGCGCGCTCTGATCCGGCCATGACTGTCACGCCGGTTCAGATCCCCCCGGACAGCCCGCACGTGCAGGAGGTTCTGGACCTGATCCGGCGCAGCTTTGCCTATATGGACGGGCGGATTGATCCGCCCTCCTCGATGCACCATCTCACGTTGGACGCGCTTGCCGCACAAGCCGCGGCTGGCGAGGTCTGGGCAATCGGCGCGCCCGTGGTTGCCTCGGTGGTGCTGACACCGCGCGCCGATGTGCTGTATCTCGGCAAGCTCGCGGTGTCCGAGGATCTGCGCGGACAGGGGCTGGCACGTCATCTCATTGAGCATGCGGTCAGGCGCGCGCGGGCCTTGGGCCTCAGTGCGGTGGACTTGCAGACGCGGGTCGAACTGGTTGAGAACCACGCGGCCTTTGCCCGACTGGGGTTCAGGCAGGTGGCGACCACTGCGCATGCCGGGTTTGATCGCCCCACCTCCCTGACGATGCGCCGCACGGTCTGAGCCACGCCGGGTCGCAGTCCGGACCTGATCCGGCGCGCGACGACGCGTCCATCGGTGCGGGATCTGCTTTGCTGGCGACATCCCAAGGAGACCTGCCATGATCGTTCGTCACAAACCCGGCTTTCTGGAACTGCTGGTGGCCACACACGGGTCGGTGCTGCCGCGTATCCTGCCCCGCATCGCGGCGCTGACGGCCATGGCCGCGCTGCTGGTATGGCTCGACGGCAGCCTCTTGGCCCTGCCCCACACCAATGCCGCACCCTTTGCGGTCTTTGGCGTGGCGCTGTCGCTGTTCCAGCCGGACGGCCATCAGCGCCGCCCCCTGCGGCTGGCGTCTGACGGCGCTATGATCTCGCGGGCCGGTGATGCAGAAATCATCCTGCGACCAAACGGTGACATTGATATAAACGGCGCCAAAATCACTCTAAAAGGGGATACGATATGGTTGAATTGATAGCATTTTCTGTTGGAGTGTTGATGCTGGTTTCGTCTGCACAAGCAGGTGACAAGCAATCTGGATTTGATGGTGAGGCCTACCTGTGTGATAGCTCACAAATACATCTGGAGAGTTATATCGATGTGATCGTATTCAATGAATTTATGAAGGATGTGCGCTTTAGCACTGTTGCACCTGACGTGAGCAACTGTGCAAGCGGTCGCTGGCGGGCTCTGAACTTGATTTCCGAAGCCAGCGAACCTGAAGTTGGCTCCATGAGGACTGCATTTGTGTTTTCTTGGGTTCGTAGATCTCGCGAGATGCAAAGCTTTGAGGCACGGTACGCCAACGATGCCGAGATGTTGCTGCAACTGGCTTTGGCCTGCGAAACTGCTGCTTCAGGGCGTGGCGTGTGCATGCGTGAAACTCTCGAAACTATGCCAGACGCGTTTTTTGCAGATAGTCCGGTATTTTGCTCGCTTGTCGAAGAAACCGAACGAGTGCCGGAAGCATTTGGTCCCGCCCCTGCAGTCGCTATAAGGCGTGAACTACCGTTTTTGTGCAGTACGCTTATAGGAGCGGAGGGTCAAAACCAGGACGCTTGGTGGCAGAGCGTAGACCGTTCCTTGTTCCCAGCAACGCTACAGGAGTGAGGGGAAGGCATGGGCATTGAAGATGGTCTAGCAGGCTGCTGATGAAGCTGCTGCACGGAACGGTTTCCCTCTATACGGGTGCTAGGTGGGTCCGGATCGTGCTGAGGCAACCCTGGCGGCGGCTTCGCTGATCAGGCAGCAATCAGTTTCGGCAGCCTCGCCAGATTGCAGACGGCCATTGTCAGCGTGAAGCGGGCGCGCACCCGCTCGATCTCGCGGTACAGGGTCTGTGCCATGCCACCGACTGTGTTGGCCCAACCGAAAGGCTATTCGATCCTTTTCCTGCGGCGCTGTGAACGTATCGCCGCGACGCCCCTGCCGTTTGTCTACACGCTGCTGGTGTTCCGCACGACCTATCTCTACTGCCTGCTGTTCCCCTTTGCCCTGCTGGAGGGCGCGGGCTGGATGACGCCACTGTTCGTGGCCATCGTCGCCTATGTCTTCTTTGGCCTGGCCGAGGTGACCGAGGAACTGTCCAACCCCTTTGGCGAAACCGTGAACGGCCTGCCGTTGGATGCCATGTGCCGCACCATCGAGATCTCTCTGCTGACACAGTTGGGCGAGGAGGCTCCGGCGCCGCTGAAACCGGTCGGCTACTACCTGAGCTAGGGCAGCTGGCAGTCCAGCGCGGGACCAAGCCGGCTCCGCGCATCAAAGGGGCCGAGATCACGGCGGCTGATGCTGCCATCCGAGCTGAGGCGCGAGGCGATGATGCGGGACCAGTCGGCGTTGACGGTCACGATCTCCGGCCCCTGCCCGCAGTCGCGCAGGCCGGAGGTGATAAAATCCTCACCGATCAGATGGTTGGTCAGGCCGGGCGCGGCGGCGACCTCCACCAGCTTGCCATAGTGAAACCGCCAGATGCGCAGGGTCTTGGCCAGATGGGGCCGGTCGATATAGGCCACCTCGATATGGCCGTCGCCATCCAGATCCGCGGCGCCAACAGGCGCCAGCCAGCGGTTTGCCTGGCCGATATGGGGCGTGGCGGCGATCTTGTCGCCCGTGCTGTTGTAGACCGCCAGCTGCGCGCCCTGCGCTACATCCGTCTCGACCACCACAACCTCCGGCAACCCGTCGCCGGTGATGTCCCAGAGGCGCGGTGCAAGATCCTCAAAGACATGATCCACCGGCAGGTCGACCTCAAAGACATCTCGCCGCACACCTGCCTCGGATTGCTCAGCGTCGCCATCCTGTTGCACATGAATGCGCAGCTGGCTGTATTCGACGTCATCCCCCAGAACCGCATGGCCATAGCGGGTCGTGGGCGCATCAAACTCCGCCTCCGTGACCCGCCAGGCTTCCTGCGCGTTCAGCAGGGTCGCCGTCCCCGCCACCCCCAGGCACAACGCCTGCGCGGCGCGGCGGATGACCGGGGGCCTGATGCGTGTCAGAAGACGCCGCGCCCGGCCCGCCGCGCGCATCAGATCTGCTTTTCGGGCATATGCACAACCAGACCATCCAGCGCGTCCGACACCTTGAGCTGGCAGGTCAGGCGCGAGCGGGCCGGATCTGGCTCAAAGGCAAAATCCAGCATGTCCTCTTCCATATCGTCCTTCGCGGGCAGTTTCTCCACCCAATCCGGTGCGATATAGACGTGACAGGTGGAACAGGCACAGGCACCACCGCAATCCGCCTCGATCCCCGGAATATTGTTGTCCCGCGCACCTTCCATCACGGTCAGCCCGTTGGCGACGTCGACCACATGTTCGGTCCCGTTGTGCTCGATGTAGGTGATTTTTGCCATGATCCGTCTTCCCTTTTTCGGTACTCGCCCCCGTGTGTAGCGAGCGTGCCTGCACCGTTCCAGCCCCATTTGCGACATCCCTCGCGTCGCTTGCCTTTTCACGACACATGTTCTCGATTTACCCCGCACAGCGCCGGAAGAGCGGGACCGGCGCCGGCCAGAGGCGGGCCTCACGATCTGCTCTTGGCAGGCGCCGCGGGCCCGAACCGTCCGCCCCCCCGGGTCCGCAAACTCCGATCTTCCTTCGGCAGAACAGTGCTATAGCCGGGATACGGCCTTTTCCCGCGCCCGGGTTTTAGGCTAGCATCAGCGACGCCACCGGGGGCAACCGCGGATCCCGGCTGCTGCCCACCTCAAGGACCCCGTCAAAGCGTATGCCCGCCCCTTTGCCTCCGCCCGCTGCCCAGAGCGTCACGCTGCAAGCGCCCCCGTGCAGGGCAGCCATACCGGACCGGTCTCGCCGGGCCTGCGGCGCGCGTGGCATGGCGGTGCTCCTCCTTCTGACATTGAACGCCTGTGTCGCCGCTGCGCCCTTCGAAGGTGTCGGTCGCTCCGCGCCCCCGGGCGCCCCCGCTGGCACCTGCTGGGACAGCGTGATCATTCCGGCGCGAATCGAAACCGTGACCGAGCAGGTCCTGGTCTCACCCGAAGTGACATCCCCTGACGGCACCGTACTTGCCCCGGCCACCTTCTCCAGTCACAGCCGCCAGCAGATCACCCGGCCGCGCGAGGAAACCTATTTCGAGACCCCCTGCCCCGAGGTGATGACCCCGGAATATATTGCATCGCTGCAACGGGCATTGGCCGCGCGCGACCTCTACAGCGGCCTGATCACCGCCACGCTCAACGCCGAAACCCGCGCCGCCATCCGCAGCTATCAGGCGGGGTTTGGCATCGACAGCGCCACCTTGTCGCTGCGGGCGGCCCGCAGCCTTGGCCTCAGCGCCGTCGATCTGCCCGGGTCGACATAGGACCGGCGCCACGGCCCAGGTGGGACCGCAAACATTCCATATCCCACGTGCAAGCTTGCACCAGAGCCCTGGGCCCCCTAGAACACAAAAACGGAGAGATCCTCCCCCTTGCACTGACAGCCCGCCCGGAGAGCGCCCCATGGCCATTGCCCCCCTGCCCGCATCCAGCTTCCTGTTTGGAGCCTCGGATCGGCTGCGGGCCATGCTCGACAGCCAGGCCACCGATGTGCACCTCAAGACCGGCGACGTGCTGTTCGAACGGGGCGATGAGGGCGATGCCCTCTATGCGATCATTTCTGGCGCGTTGGAGATCTCAACCCTCTCCGCGTCCGGACGCAAACTCTCGCTCGATATGATGCGCCCCGGTGCGATCTTTGGCGAGATTGCCATGTTCGACCCCGGCGAGCGCACAGCCACTGCCACCGCTGCCGAACCCAGCCACCTGCGCCGCCTGCGGCACCGCGATGTGCTCGCGCAGCTGACAAAGCACCCGGAGCTTGCAGGCGATATGCTGAAACTCGCCGGGCAACGCATGCGCTGGATGAACACGCAGCTCAATGAGCAGGTGTTCCTGCCGATGCCGGTGCGGCTGGCGCGCAAGCTCCTCTATCTCACACCCGCAGATGGCAACGGCCAGCTGAGCCTGTCGCAGTCGGAACTCGCGGAGTTTGTCGGCGCCACCCGCGAAGCGGTGTCCAAGACGCTATCGAACTGGCGTAAGGCGGGACTGATCGAAATCAGCCGGGGCGGGTTGCAACTGAAAGACCGCGGCGGCCTCGCGGTTCTTGCCGATCCCGAGGGGATCTGAGGGCGCCTTCCCCGCTTACCAGATCGCCGGATCATCGAGCGCCGCGACACAGGTGCACCGCCCCTTGAGTGGCAGCAACGCAGGCTCTTGGAGCGGCTGACCGATCCATCCGACCGGTTGGCTCAGCGGCAAGGGGGCGGCGGCGGTGTCCTCGTCCAGGGGCTCAAACCCAACCTTGCCGTAAAAGGCTGGATCACCATAGGTGATGGCGACATCAACACCTTCCTTGGAAAGTGCGTTCAAGGCCTCTTTCAACAAGGCCTGCCCCACCCCTTGTTTCTGTCGCTCTGTCGCGACGGCCATAGGGGACAGAATGAACACCGATCGCGCATCCTCTGAATACGTCAGCCGAGAAAAGATCGCTGCCGCAATGAGAGCCTCACCTTCGGCCTGCGTAAAAACAAAAAGATCCTCACGCGGAGTGGTGTTTAGCAACCGCTCCACCAGCGCAGCAATCAAGCGCCCCTCGTCGGCGCCCTCCGAAGCCGCAAATGTCTGCGCAAAGAGCGATTTAATCTGCTCTTCTCGACCGTCGATCTGTGTTGAGAACTCCACTCTATCCCCCAAACCTTTGCTTGCGCGTACCGTGAACCGTGAACCGTGAACCGTGAACCGTGAACCGTGAACCGTGAACCGTGAACCGTGAACCGTGAACCGTGAACCGTGAACCGTTCGTCCGTCCCCGCTCATCTGTCAAGCCTCTCACCCCCTTTTCCGAAGCGCAGCTGACCACAGAAGACTTGGCGCACCATTGGTTCGGACACCAGGCGTCATGTGACGCAGCCTTGCGAAAAGATGCAGAAAAAAACTGAGCGTTCAGCCATAAAAAAATCCCGCGAATGTAACCTGTTTCACAGTCCGCCCTCGTAGCCTCTGCCATAAGGACTTTAAGGCGGTCATTCTCCTATCCATCCCAATGGCCGTCCGTCCCATCTTGAGCCATGTGTCCGCCCGACACATGGCTCTTTTGGTTTCAAAAACGCCCACCTACAAAACAAAACGGCCGACCCGATGGGGCCGGCCGCTGAGGAAGTAGATGCCTGCCCCGCCAGGGGGGCTGAGGCCTGTTACTCGTCGAGGTTCAGCGCCACGAAACGTGGCTCTCCAGCGCGACGCACCATCAGGAAGATGGACTTGCGCCCCGCATCCTCGGCCGCCTCGATTTGCGCTTCAAGATCCGAGATGGAGGCCACCTTGTTCTGACCTGCTTCGGTGATCACATCACCGGCGCGCAGGCCTTTTTCCCATGCGCCCGAGGTCTCATCCACCGACAGGATCACCAGACCGGTGGTGCCGGCATCCAGGTTCAGCTCCTCGCGCATGTCGTCGCGGACAACGCCGACCGTCAGACCGAGCAGCTCTTTTTCACCCTCATCCGGGACAGCTTCGCCAGAGCCGGTGGTGGCATTGTTGCCCACCGCATCTTCGCGCCGGCCAAGAGTCACGCGCAGGGTCTCGGTCTTGCCATCGCGAAACACCACGACGCGCACGGTCTTGCCGACCTCGGTATCGCCCACACGGCGCACCAGGTCGCGGGTGTCTTCCACCTCGAAACCGTCGAAGCTGGTGATGACATCCCGTGCCAGAAGACCTGCGTCCTTGGCGGGGCCATCAGGCACATCGGTGATCAGGACGCCGTTGTCGTTCTCAAGGCCGATCGCCTCGGCCAGGTCATCGGTCACGTCCTGAATGCGCACACCAAGCCAACCGCGGCGGGTTTCGCCAAATTCCTTCAACTGGTCGACCACTTTGGTCACCACATTGGACGCCATGGAGAACCCGATCCCGATGGAGCCCCCGTTCGGCGACAGGATCGCGGTGTTCACGCCAACCACTTCGCCATCCATGTTAAACAGCGGACCACCGGAGTTGCCGCGGTTGATGGCGGCGTCAGTCTGGATGTAGTCGTCATACGACCCCGACAGCGCCCGGTTGCGCGCCGAGACGATCCCGGCCGAGAGCGAAAAGCCCTGCCCCAGCGGGTTGCCCATCGCAACCACCCAGTCGCCGACGCGGGCGGTGTCGCTGTTGCCGAATTTGACAAACTTCAGCGGCATCGGCGCATCCACTTTCAAGAGCGCGATGTCGGTGTTGGGGTCGGTGCCAACAACGGTCGCCGGCAGCAGATCTGCGGGCTGTCCGTCACCGGGGAAGAACTCGATCTCGATCTCGTCGGCACCCTCGATCACGTGGTTGTTGGTGACGATATAGCCATCCTCGGAGATCACAAAACCGGACCCCAGCGCCGAAGAGCGGCGCGGACGGTTGCCGCCACCATTGCGGTCCTGGAATTCGCGGAAGAAATCCTCAAACGGGGAGCCTTCGGGCACGATCCCCTGTGGGCCGGTGCGCCCTTCGACCACGGTCGAGGTGGTGATGTTCACGACAGCCGGGCTGACTTTCTCTGCCAGCGGTGCGAGGCTCTCGGGGCGGGCAGCCGCCGACAGCGACTGCATGACCAGAAGCGCGGTCCCGAGGACCGCGATCCAGAACAGGCGCCAGCCGCTCTGCATCCCGTCATGGGCGCGCGCGCGGCTCAGGGCCTTGGGTGAGGTGATTGGATGCACGGACATACTCCTTCGAATTGGCCTGTCAACTCTGTCTCCGCCCGCCCCCGCACATAAGGGGAAAGGGCGCACCCGTGCCTCAGGCGCAGCATCAAGCAGGGACAAGGTGCTGCGCGTTGGGGTGGGAAATTCATGCCACCCAATGTAGCCACTCCGCGCGCAGTCGCAATGGGGCGCACAGTCACCTCAATTCGACGTGAAGGGTGGTGAAGGTTTCGCGACCGCGGCCAGAGCGCAACAGGTGGGCGGTGGGTGATCTGGCCCCGCCGCCGAGCACTGATTATTCCGGGGGAGACGCGGAGCAGAAGACCCGCATCAGCACGGCGAAGAACAAGGGAACCTTTTTGCCTCGCCTATCTTGGGCGTCGAAGGTGCGGACCAAACGGCCTTTCGCTGCGTCCATCCGCTATGACCGCTTTTGCTGTCGTGTCAAAGCGGATTGCTCTCACCGTCGAGAGAAAAGTGTCGTTTTTCAAAGGTATAAGTCAATGAAGCACAGCTATTTGTCGTCCCAAGAAATCACGGTCCTTAGGTATTCCGTTACATCTCTTCGAGGAGTTTTCGGGCTCGCTCTTCGAAAAGGGTGGATCGACGCGAACTGTCCAACCACATTGTGTACACAAGATCGAAACTCTCGTGTTTTGACAAGACTTCGACCGCTCGAGCCAAAACACCTTCGGCCCATTTTGGAGTCAAGGTTGAACGAATGAACTCAGTATTGGCTGATGGGGCTGTCTCCTTAGACAAGTGATCAATCCCGTTAGACAAGTGATCAATCCTGGTTAGGTTCGGCGCCCCCCCTCCTTCTAGCGAGTTCCAGGGTTCGAAGAACGGATTTTCATCTTCCTCGTAAAGCAGTGCTGACAACCATTGAACCGCGCACACAGCCATTCCAGGTGTTTTGAAGCTCCACCATTCGTCCCAGATTTGCTCTGCTACAGGAAACAGCCAGATTAATTCGTCATGCAATCTAATCCACTCGTAGGGGCTGGCTTCGCTTCCTCGAAACGACAAAAATTCCTCGCGTCCCATACGTACCAGCAGCACATGAACGAAGAAATCTGTCATTGCTCGATATTGCTGCTTGTTAAAAAATTCGGGATAGATCGGGCGATATGCTAGTGCATCCCACATACCCTCAAAATGCCAAGTGCCTTTGAAGCGCCTGGGGTCGGGGTGACTGAGCTCCTGTCGTGCCCAAGCTTCAAGCGCTTTAGGAAAACCAAACGCTAGTAGGTCTTCCTGAACCTCCATGTACTGGTAGTCGAGAAAGAAATCGCAGAAGTCAAAGAGGTCAGTCGGCTCCGTAGTGTTGGCTATCCGTTCACAGTGACCTCGAATGCGGTCAAATGGCTCCTGCCATATCTCGGAAGGAGCCTTGGGCCAGTTCAGCGTCTCGAGCAGTTTTTCGGGTTCGCACATTGCTAGCGCCACTTGATTTCCGCCCATAACCTTTCGCGCCTCGCTCTCAAATGAATTGTTACAACCTTTCCAGTTCTTGAACACGAAGGGAAGGCAGGCGCTTCAACCTCCACACAAACCGCTAGGTCGTGCGGTAGCCGTAATAGAGCAGAAGCAGACCTTCAAGCATGCTGCAGCATCCGGATCAATGCGCTCAAAGCCGACTATGACGGCAAAACGCAGTTTCTCTGATCGTGATCACATGGGAAAATGCGCCACAACCCTGATCGCAGCCACAGTGGCCTGCGCAAATAGCCGCTACAGAATGAAAAAGGCCACCTCCAGGGGTGGCCTTTTCGGGTCGGTTCGTTGCCGGAATTACTCTGCTGCGTTCGCGCCTTCGGAGGACTTCAGGTAGTTGAAGAACTCGTTATCGGGCGACAGCACCAGCGAGGAGTTCCCGCCTTGCAGCGAGCGCGCATAGGCGGTCAGGCTGCGGTAGAATTCAAAGAACTCCGGGTCCGCACCGTAAGCTTCGGCAAAGATGTTGTTGCGCTCGGCATCCGCTTCACCGCGGATAACCTCGGCTTCACGCTCGGCCTCGGAGACCAGCTCGACCTCGGTCCGGTCCGCCTGCGCACGCACGCGCTGCGCGGCTTCTTCACCGCGGGCGATCTCGTCTGCAGCTTCGCGTTCGCGCTCGGCCCGCATCCGGGCAAAGGTCGCCTCGAGGTTGGCCTGCGGCAGGTCGGTGCGCTTCAGACGCACGTCGATCACCTCAAGACCCAGCGCCTGCGCCTGGGCGATCGCCCCGTTGCGGATCCGCAGCATCAGCGCGGCCCGGTCCGACGACAGAATGTCGTTGGAGCTGACGGTACCCAGAACCTCGCGGGTCTGGTCGCGCATGATGTTGTCGAGACGGCTTTCGGCGGCGCCGATATTGCCAATACCCACCGCCTCGCGGAAGCGACGCACATCGGTGATGCGGTAGCGGGCAAAGGCGTCGACCACCAGACGGCGGTCATCCAGCGGGGTGACTTCGAGCGGCCCGACCTCAAGGCTGAGGATCCGGTCGTCGTATTTCACCACATCGTCGACAAAGGGCAGCTTGAACGCCAGGCCCGGGTCTTCCTGCACGTTGACGACACGGCCAAACCGCATCACCAGCGCCTTTTCACGTTCGTCCACGATGAAGAAGGCCGACAGTGCACTGACGCCGAGAATGCCGAGAACAACCAGAAGAATGATAGAGCGGTTCATCAGTTATTCCCTCCCGAGCGACGGATTTCATTGAGCGGCAGATAGGGCACGACACCCTGTGCATTCTGGCCACCGGCGTTGTCGTCGAGGATGATCTTGTCGACGCGGCTCAGCACGTCCTCCATGGTTTCCAGATAGAGACGCTTGCGCGTGACCTCCGGCGCCTTCTCGTATTCTGCAAGCACGGCGCTGAAGCGCGACGCCTCACCCTGCGCCTGGTTCACCACCTGCGCGCGGTAGGCTTCGGCTTCTTCCAGCGTCTGGGCCGCCTGCCCCCGGGCGGAGGCCAGCTTGCGGTTGGCATAGGCGTCAGCCTGTTTTTCCAGACGGTCGCGTTCCTGACCGGCAGACTGAACCTCGCGGAAGGCGTCCTTGACCGGCTCCGGCGGGTCGGCCCCGTCAAAGTTGATCCGGACGATGTTCACGCCCGCGTCGTAGCTGTCCAGCGTCGCCTGGATCAGTTCTTCGAGGCGCTGCGAAATGATACCACGGTCGCGGTTCAGGATCGGCGCCAGTTGCGACTGGGCGATGATCTCGCGCATCGCAGATTCCGACACCGCCTGGATGGTCGCCTTGGGATCACGCAGGTTGAACAGATACTTGTCGGGTTCGTTGATGTTCCAGACCACCTGGAAATCGACGTCGATGATGTTCTCATCCCCCGTCAGCATCAGCCCGGCATCAGAACCGCGGGCGCCTGCACCGATGCTCTCGGTCTGTTCGACACTGACCGGGACCACCTCATAGGTGACCACGGGCCAGGGCGCGAAGTTCAGGCCCGGATTGCCGACAGAGGAGAACTCGCCGAGAAACAGCTCGACGGATTTTTCCTCGGTCTTCACGGTGTAGAAGCTGTTGTAGCCCCACAGGAAAACCGCGGCGACCGCGCCGATCATGATGCCGGCCTTGGAAAACAGCGGGCTGCCGCCAGAGCCGCCACCGCGTGGCCCCTGACCGCCGCCTGAACCGCCGCGCCCGCCCATGAGCACGCGCAACTGTTCCTGACCCTTTTTCACCAGCTCGTCGATCTCGGGGATCTGGTTATCCTCGGGACGGCGACCACCGCCGCCTCCGCCACCACCATTGTTTCCCCGGTTGCCTCCGCCGCCGGAGGAACCGCCGCCCCCCCAGGGGCCACCACTGTTCCCAGCCATAAGTCTCCTATCCATCTCTCCCCGCCGAACTGGCGGATATTGCCCTCTAACCTGTGCGCGCGGCGCGGAAATTCAAGCTCCCGCCCGCCACTCAGGCGTACCGGTCGCCTCAGACCGTCCGTACCGGGGTTTTCAGCGTTACCAATTCTTCCGACATGGTCGGGTGAACTGCAACAGTACGATCAAAATCTTCTTTGGTTGCCCCCATTTTTACGGCAATCCCGGCCAGCTGGATCATCTCGCCCGCGCCGGGTGCGACAATATGACAACCCAGCACCTTGCGGCTGGCCTGGCTGACCACAAGCTTCATCAGCACCTTTTGCGCACGTCCGGCAAAGCTTTGCTGCATCGGCTTGAAGGAGGTCGAATAGATCTCGACCGTTTCTTGCTTGGCGGCGTCTTCCTCGCTGAGGCCAACTGTGCCCATTTCCGGCTGCGTAAAGATCGCGGTCGGGATCAGGTCGTGATCGGGGCTGGTGGGATTGCCGTTGAACACGGTTTCCACAAAGGCCATGCCCTCACGGATCGCCACCGGCGTCAGGTTCACCCGGTCGGTGACATCGCCGATCGCATAGACCGAGGGCACGCCGGTCTGGCTGTAGTGATCCACCTTGATCTCGCCGCCCTTGCCACGCGCGATGCCCAGCTCCTCGAGCCCGAGGTTGTCGGCATTGGGCTTGCGACCGGTGGCAAACATCACCTGATCAAACAGGGTCTCATCGCCATTGGTGGCGGTCACGCGGATCTTGTCGCCCTCGCGGCGCATCTCGGCCACGTTGTTGCCGAGCTGCAAGTCGATGCCCGACTGGATCATCTCCTCAGCCACCAAACCGCGCGCCTCATTGTCAAAGCCGCGCAGGATCTGCTCGCCGCGATAGTACTGCGTGGTTTTGACGCCGAGCCCGTTCATGATGCCCGCAAACTCGGAGGCGATGTAACCGCCGCCCACGATCAGGATGCTCTCGGGGAGCTTGTCCAGATGGAACATCTCGTTCGAGGTGATCGCAAGTTCCGAGCCCGGAATTTCCGGCACCCAAGGGCGGCCACCGGTGGCGATCAGGATGTGTTTTGCGGTTTTTGTGGTGCCATCCGAGAGCGCAACCGTGTGGGCATCCGCCAGTTTCGCCCGCGCATCAAAGCTCTCAACGCCGGAGTTTTTCAACAGGTTGCGATAGATCCCTTCCAACCGGTCCAGCTCCGCATTGAGCTTGCCCTTGAAGTGGTCCCAGCTGAACCCCTTGTTGTCCAGATCCCAGCCGTAGGCGCGGCCATCTTCGACCATGCCGGAATACTCGGAGGCAAAGACCATCAGCTTTTTCGGCACGCAGCCCCGGATGACGCAGGTCCCGCCATAGCGGTCCTCTTCGGCGAGCGCCACCGATGCCCCGCCTGCCGCTGCAACACGCGCCGCGCGCACCCCGCCGGAGCCACCTCCGATGACAAATAGATCGTAGTCAAAGCTCATATTCGTCGCCCTTCTTATGACTTGCGCGAGGTATCCCACAGCGCGCGGTGAATTGCCAGACTCGCAAGTGGGGGTGCAAGGCGGCATTTCAAACACATACGGGCGTTCTTGTCGCGAAACCGTGAAAGAGGCGTGAACGCGCGCCCGCCTGCTATGTCCCCCTGCGCCACTCTGGCCAATAGCGATCCAGAGCCGCCTGCGCCCGTGCGACCTCAGGGTCGGCAGGGTTTGAACACTTCGGATCAAGGGACACAGTTTTGAACGTCAGATCGTAGCGCGCCCCCAGCGGCACCTGTGCCCGGACACGCAGCCGCGCATAGCCGGTGAGCACACGCTTTGGGATATACGCGACAGACACAACATCCGCCCAACGCAGTGCGTTGATTGTCCCTTTCTTCCTCCCGTAATGTAGGCCCCAGGCGTTCACCCGCAAAAAGCGATCGTCCCGCATGGTGTGAATACTCAGCGCCAAGACCGCCACAACGCTGCAGGCTTTCCAGATATCAAGCAGGTATTCAGGTCCGGAGAACCGCGCCAGGATACTCTCGGGCAGAAGGAAGGTCACAACCGGCGGAGATGTGAGCACCAAAAACAGCGTGGCCCAATAGGGGAGCCGATCCCTCACCGGGACATCTGCGGTGGGTGATCCATCGTACCGATCAGGCTTCGCAGAAAACATCGGCGTCAAATCCACATTGCAAACAGTATCAATTCAATAAGCACCCCCTGCGAGTTTTCCCATCACCCTGTTAAGACGCATAGCTGACATGCAACGTCACAGCGGGGCTTGAAAATTACCCGCCGCTCTCCCAGATTGCGGCTCGTTGGGGACGACCCCGCCAATGGCGCAGCCACGCAGGCCACGCCGTTGCCTATCCCTCGGGACGACCCGACTGCAAAGTATGAGGTTGCCCATGCGCTCCCCCCTTGATCGTATCCGTCACGCTCTGAGTTTCGAGATCATAGCGCTGCTGTTGGTTATACCGCTTGGCGCATTGGTGTTTCACTTTCCGATGCACGATATCGGTGCGGTTGGCGTCGTCAGTGCCACCCTCGCCACCCTGTGGAACCTGATCTACAATTACGGCTTTGACGCGCTGTTGCAGCACTGGCGCGGCAGCACGCTAAAGACCCCCAAACTCCGCGTCCTGCATGCGGTTCTATTCGAGGGCGGGCTGCTCATTGTGCTGATGCCCTTCATCGCGTGGTATCTGCAGATCTCGCTCTGGCAGGCCTTTGTGATGGATGTGTCTTTTGCCCTGTTTTACATGGTCTACGCCTATGGCTTTAATTGGGCCTATGATCGGCTGTTCCCTCTGCCGGAATGGCAAAAGGCGGCGCAAAGCCACTGACCTAATGACGCCTCGACCTATGCCTCCCGGCATCTGGGTCGGATAGGCTCAGAAATTCTCATACAAAAGCCGCCCCAAACAGGGCGGCTGTTACGAAAGTGCCGTAAGTGGGGGTTACTCCCCCAAATCCGCAAACAGATTGTCCGTCTCGACAAAATCAATCCGGTCGGTCTCGATTGTGCCTTCATTGATGTCGCGCACCTCGACCTTGCCGTCACCATAGCCGATCACCACCGTGTCGCAGATGTCGATGAACAGCCCGTTCTCAACAACTCCCGGTATCTGATTGAGAACCAACGCCAATTGCCGCGGATTCCCAATGCGGTTGAGGTGCAGATCAAGGATATGGTTGCCTTCATCGGTCACATAGGGGCTGGCCCCATTCATCCGAAGCGTCGAGCTGCGCCCCATCACATCCATCGAGATCAGCGTCTCCTCGACCAGGGCCTGCGAGGTCTGCCAGCCAAAGGGGATCACCTCGATGGGCAGCGGAAACGCCCCGAGCATCTCCACTTCCTTGGCCTTATCGGCAATCACCACCATCTGATCGGACGCGGTGGCAACGATCTTTTCCTGCAACAGCGCGCCGCCGCCGCCTTTAATGAGGTTCAGATCACCGTCGAACTCATCCGCACCGTCGATGGTCAGATCCAGCCAACGCGCCTCGTCGAGGGTAATCACCTCGATCCCCACTTCGCGCGCCAGTTCCGCCGTGCGGGCAGAGGTGGGCACGCCGGTGATCTTCAACCCGTCCTCGCGCACCATCTCACCCAGACAGCGCACCAGCCATGCGGCGGTGGACCCGGTGCCAAGCCCGACCCGCATCCCGTCCTCGACCATTTCGGCCGCCCGTTTTGCCGCGACAAACTTGGCCTTGTCTATGGGGGATAGCTCTCCGGTCATAGGGCATGGACCTCCGCATCTGTAGTGGTGTTGCGGGCCATGGATCACGCAGCGCCGCCCGCTCCTTATAGGCGGTTTATGCCGCCCGCGCGAGGGGCGATCTGTGCGCGCCCTGTGCGCGCCGCGCCTGCCGACAGGCAGGCGCGGCGCTGGTCGCTTCGGAGAATCCGAAGCGAAACACCTCGCGCCCCAACACTGCCCTGCAAAATCGGTGACGTCCCCCATCACAACTCATCAATTGCATCCGGTCGCCAAATTCATAGCTTGCACGAGCGCGTTTCCTATCGGAAACGTCGGTTTCAATCGCTCCAACCCTCCGAAGCAGACCTAGGATCGCCTCATGACCACACCGCTTCGCCTTCACTATGCGCCCGACAATGCCTCGCTCATCGTGCGACTGGCGCTGGAAGAGCTTGGCCTGCCCTATGAGACACTCCTGGTGGACCGCAGCCAACAGGCCCAGCGCGCACCGGAGTATCTGCGCCTCAACCCCAATGGCACCATCCCGGTTCTGGAAACACCGGATGGAGCGCTGTTTGAAACCGCGGCCATCCTGCTGTGGCTCTCGGATCAGGCCGCGCGTCTCGCCCCCGGACCCGGATCTGCCGAACGCGGGCGCTTTTTGACGTGGCTGTTTTGGTGCTCGAACACCTTGCACGTCGATTTGCGCCAGTATTTCTACCCGGAGAAATATGTCGGCCCCGATCCGTCGCATCACGCGCAGCTGCGTCAGATGCTCCGTCTGCGCTTGCAGGATCACCTGCGCATGGTTGACGCCGCGCTGGCAGTTACCCCGGCCCTTACCGGCAAAGACCAGCCGACGCTCCTTGACCTTTACCTGCCCTGTCTGTTGCGGTGGACCAAGCTCTACGCAGAGACCGCGCAAACCCCATGGTTTGACCTCTCCGCCTACCCAGCGCTTTCTGAGATGTGCCGCCGGGCCGAGGCGCGCAACAGCACAAAGGCCGCACAAATCGCCGAAGGGCTCGGACCGACGCCCTTCACCGCCCCAACATTCGCCATCCCTCCAGAAGGATCAGCCACCTAAATGTTCCTCTCCGTTTTTGACATGTTCAAGGTCGGCATCGGCCCGTCCTCCTCGCACACCATGGGCCCGATGGTGGCCGCCGCGCGCTTTCTTGACATGATGCGCGCCTCGCCGTTTGAGTTTCGCGGCCTGCGCGCCTCGCTGCACGGCTCGCTCGCCTTCACCGGGGTGGGTCACGCCACGGACCGCGCCACCATTCTCGGGCTCGCGGGCTTTCTGCCCGACACCTATGATAACGACAAAGCCGAAGACACGCTTGCGGCAATCAATGCCACCAAGACCATTGTGCTTGATGATCTTGGCACCCTGCAGTTTGATCCCAAGGCGGACATGATCTTTGATTATGATCACGCGTTGCCCGGCCACGCCAATGGCATGGTGCTGATGGCGACCGACGCGCAGGGTGATGTGACACTGCGGCAGGTGTATTACTCGGTCGGCGGAGGCTTTGTGCTCACCGAGGAAGAACTGGCCCAGGGCAAGGCCACGGATGAGGGCGACCCGATCCCCTACCCGTTCAAATCCGCCGTCGAGATGCTTGAGATGGCGAAAACCTCCCGCCTCACGATCGCCCAGATGAAACGCGCCAACGAGGTCTCGCGCGGCTGCGAGGAAAGTCTCGCAAAGGGCACCCAGCGCCTGTGGCAGGTGATGAACGATTGCATCAACCGCGGGCTGGAACGCGACGGCATCCTGCCCGGTGGCCTGAGCGTGCGTCGCCGCGCCAAGGGCATCTATGATTCCCTGATGGCCGAGCGTGGCATGAACCTGACCGCGCCCCACACCATCAACGACTGGATGAGCGTCTACGCCATGGCGGTGAACGAGGAAAACGCCGCCGGGGGTCAGGTGGTGACCGCCCCCACCAATGGCGCGGCGGGTGTGCTGCCTGCGGTGCTGCGCTACTACCTCGATCATGTCCCCGGCGCGTCGGAAAAACACATCGAGGATTTCCTGCTGACCGCCGCCGCCATCGGCGGGCTGGTCAAATACAACGCCTCGATTTCCGGGGCCGAGGCGGGCTGTCAGGCCGAGGTCGGATCCGCCTCTGCCATGGCGGCGGCGGGGCTCTGCGCGGTGATGGGCGGCACGCCGGAACAGGTGGAAAACGCGGCCGAAATTGCGCTCGAACACCATCTCGGCATGACCTGCGATCCGGTCAAAGGTCTGGTGCAGGTGCCCTGCATCGAGCGCAACGGCCTTGGCGCGATCAAGGCGGTTTCGGCGGCCTCCCTGGCGCTGCGCGGCGACGGGCAGCACTTTGTGCCGCTGGATGCGGTGATTGAGACCATGCGCCAGACCGGGGCCGACATGCATGAAAAGTACAAGGAAACCTCGCTCGGTGGCCTTGCAGTGAACGTGCCCAACTGCTGAACCCGCAAACAGGCGCGCCATCCGTCCGGCGGGTGGCGCAGCCCCTTTGCTGGCGTTCACTCAGCCAATGCCCGCGCCGATCTCATCCGCCAGTCGCAACAGCGGCTGCTGTGATTGCTGCGCATAGGCCATCACCCACGCCCCTTGCAGGCGGATATGCAGCGCATAGGCCGCCGAATCCGGATCTGTTCGATTGAGCCGCCGCGCCTCGCGCGCCAGACCCTCCGTCCAGCTGGCATAGACCTCCTGCACCGCTTCCTGCAGCAAAGGCGTGTCCGAGGCCGCCTGCAACACGCTCAGCACCGGGCAGGCCTCGATGTGGTCGACCTGCGCCAATGTGGCCGCCAGATCCCGGCAGGCCGCCTGTGCGCCCTCTTCGAACGTCTTTGCCCCTTCAAAGGACCGCTGCACCAACGCCTCGATCCAGGCCCCTGCCCAGCGCGTGGCCGCCGCCGCCAATTCGGGTTTGCCGCCGGGAAAGTGATAATAAAGCGACCCTTTGGGCAGACCGGCCTCGGTCAGGATCTCGGTCAGCCCCACCCCGGAATAGCCCTTCCTGCGAAAGAGCCGTGAGGCGGTCTTGATCAGTGTGATGCGGGTGTCTGGCGCGGTCATAAAAAAGCAATAGCCTCATTGGACCGATTGGTCTACACATGTGATTAGACCGACTGGTCTACACACAGTCAGACTACACACAGTCAGAGGTGATCCCCCATGTCCCCCACGCCCGAAACGATTTCCTTTGGCCCCAGTAGCAACCCTCTTGTGGGCCAGTGGTATCCGGCGCAGGGGCACATGCAGGCGGCCATGGTTCTGCATGGGGCAACCGGTGTGCCGCAGCGGTTTTACCGTCATTTTGCGACATGGGCCGCAGAGCGGGGCATTGGCACCCTGACCTATGACTACCGGGATTTTGGCGACTCGTTGCGTGGCCCGATCCGCAACAGCCCCGCCTCCATGGCGGATTGGGCGGTTGCCGATCAGGACGCGGCACAACGTAAATTGGCCGAGCTTGCCCCCACCGGGCCGCTTTGGGTGCTTGGGCATTCGCTGGGCGGGTTGGGCGTTGCGTTTCACACCTATCCCGCGCGGGTCTCACGCATCATCACGCTGGGGTCCGGGATGACACATCACTGGGATCACCCCTGGAGCTACCTGCCCAAGGTTCTGGCGTTCTGGTTCCTGCTTGGCCCGCTTGCAACGGCGGCGACGGGATATCTGCCGGGACGGCGGCTCGGGCTTGGCGCGGATCTGCCTGCCGGGGTCTACTGGCAATGGCGCCGCTGGTGCACACGACGGGATTTCTTTGCCAGCGACATTGGCCGGTCTCTGCCACAGCCCGATTTCGACGTGCCCCATCCGCCACTGGAGCTGTGCGTGGCGACGGATGATGTCGTCGTGCCCCCCGTCGCGGTTCAGCGGTATGCGGCGCATTTTGCGCCCAGCCGCACCCAATTGCGCATGTTTGATCCCGGCCCCTATGGGCTGAAGCACCTGGGCCATGTGAGCTTTCTCGGTGCAGGTCTCGGAGCGGGTCTCGGTGCGGGCAACGAGGCCGCCTGGGACGACCTCCTGCTGCACCAGACCGCGCAGGTCGACGCAACGCCTATCCGGCAGGCGTTATAGCGTCTGTGGCCCACAACTCCTGAACATATTCACCACTTGCCAAGCCCCGCCGCCGCCCCTAGCGTCGCCGGATGAGCCAAACAACATCTGCCACGCCTGACACAATGGATCGCCCGCTACTGGGCATTGCCCTGATGCTGGGCTTTTGCGCCGTCATTCCATTGGGCGATGCGGTGGCAAAGATTCTGTCAACGCGCATTCCGGTGGGGCAGATCGTCTTTGTCCGCTTTGCGGCACAGGGGATCATCCTCGCACCGGTGGCGTTGATGCTGGGGATCTCTCTGCGCCTGCCTGCGCGCATCATGCCCATCGTGCTGCTGCGCACGGTGCTACAGATGGCGGGCATCACGGCCATGTTCATGGCGCTGCGGTTCCTGCCACTTGCGGATGCGGTGGCGATCGCCTTTGTGATGCCCTTCATCATGTTGCTCTTGGGCAAATACGTCCTCAAGGAAGAGGTCGGCCTGCGCCGGCTCGCCGCCTGCGTCGTCGGCTTCTGCGGCACGCTTCTGGTGATCCAGCCCAGCTTTGCCGAAGTCGGCCTCAATGCCTGCTGGCCACTGGCCGTTGCGCTGATCTTCTCTCTCTTCATGATGGTCACCCGCCGCATCGCGCGGGAAACCGATCCGATCGCCATCCAGGCGGTCTCTGGCGGTATTGCCTGCGGGCTGATGGCTGTGCTGTTTCTGCTTGGTCGCGTGTTCGAGGTGGCGGAGCTGGACATCACCCTGCCCGCCCGGCCTGAGATCAATCTGCTGCTGCTCGCAGGCGTGCTTGGTACCATCGCACACCTCATGATGACCTGGTCGCTGCGCTATGCGCCAACCAGCACGCTGGCTTCCATGCAATATCTCGAAATCCCGATGGCGGTCCTGGTGGGATGGCTGTTCTTTGCCGAGTTGCCAAACGCCATGGCCGCCTGCGGCATCCTCCTGACCATGGCGGCGGGGCTTTATGCGGTGATGCGGGAAAGAAAGGTCAGCCGAGCGGCGCGCCTCAGTGCCGCGCAGCAGGCGCAATCAGCCGCTACCGGGTTGCCGGCATCGCCGGAATAACCGCCCCGAGAGAGCCCCGCGGCAGGATCGCAAGCAAGCCCGGCCCATCGGCCTCGATACGTACCGGTCCGGTGGCGCGGTTCGACGTGCCGATACGGGTCATCGGCGACAGCTGCAATCCGTCCAGCGGCCATTCCAGCCCGACAGACCGCGCCGTGACCGGTGCCAGCGGGAACAGCGACACCACATCCCCCGCCGTCAGCGCCATATCCAGAGGCGCCGTGATATGCAGGACGATCTCATGAGCCCCGATCAGAATGCATCGTGCCGCATGCGGTTGCGTCAGAACATGCAGCGCTGCCAGTTGATGATCGACGCGCGCCCCCAGGAACCCGACCGCCAGCACCAGCGGTGCGCTGACCGCGCGCAGGGCCTTGTCAAAATCCGTGGTCTCCTGCTCCGCGACAAGATGCAGTAGACTGTCGGAGAGAGCCGCCCGGGCGGCCTCGGAGACCGAGTCGAAATCTCCGATCACCGCGCTAGGCTTATATCCAAGAGCAAGTGCGGTGTCCGCGCCCCCATCCGCGGCGACGAGCACCGGCGCCAGCGCAAGGGCCGCCTCCAGGTCAGCCGCCGTGACCTCCCCGCCGCCGATCAGGGTCACCGGGGCAGCCTGATGAACAATCACCTCTGTCATGCGGGTATCTCTCGCAGAAATGGAAACAAGCCACAATCTAAACACAAAATTATACGAACAATTGCTAGGATTCGGGCCGAATTTGACCCGAGCATGAATAGGGTGGACGATGCGACTTTGCTGAGGACGAACCGACCGATGGTACAGAATAACAAAGTATTGACCGTTTCCTACGGAACGTTTTCATGCACGCTCGAAGGGTTCGAGGACTCGTTCGACACCATGAAGGCGATTGCCGAGTATTTTCGCGACCTCGCCGCAGACGACCGCTATTTCGGGGCGGAACCACCGCAGCCGGACGCGGATATGCTGGCCCGGATTGCCCAACGGGAAATTGCCCGCCAGGTCGAAGCCCGCAGCAGCGAAGGCGGCATCCACCTGCGTGCCGCAACGGCCGAAACCACCGCATCCGCGCTGTCGCCTGCCGTGGACACGCCTGCGCCTGCCGCGCACCGGGCGCCAGAGGAATCCCGAGCGCCAGAGGAGCCCCGAGCGCCAGAGGAAACCGCCGCTGATCCGAAAACGCCGTCGCGTCCGCTCATTGCAACGTCTGGATCGGTCGAGGAGACCGCACCCGCACAGGATCATACCGCTGCGGAAGACGATCCTGCTGATCTGTCCGCCGACACCGCCGACGCGGTTGCGGAAACAGCAGCGGAGGATCACCCCGATGCGTCCTCGGATTCCGACGCAGTTCTGTGGGGCGTGAATACCACGCTCACCGCCTCCGACGACGAAGAAGAAGATCAGGACGCGGAGATGAGCGCCCCGCAGCGTCGTGACGAGGACACCGTCCCCGCCCATGACAGCATCGCCGCAAAATTGCAGCGCATTCGTGCGGTGGTCGCCAAGGCGCCGGCAGAAGAAGATTTCACCGAAGACGAGCACGCAGAGAGCCTTCAGGCGGATCAGCACAACGAACTGGAGCATGTGCTCTCCCATGTGGAGCCCTCTGAAGAGGCGTCCGAGGGGCAGGCACGGGACGTAACTGCGGACCTGGACCTGGACGCCTTCACCGAGGAGGAGGAATCCGTCAGCGATGTCCTCGACCGTCTGAACCTGACCGGTTCGGATCAGGATGAGGATGCCGATGAGGACCCGATCCAGCCGGCCGCCTCTGATGCCGATGAGGAACCGGCTGAACCAACTGCAGCGCCGCCTGCACAATCGGATGCAGCGGAGCAAGCGGCACCGTCCGAGGTGGCCGACGCCCCTGCGGCCGACACCCCGTCCGCGCAGCCCGCGCCCGGCCCGGTCACGCCACGCCGCCCGGCGCGCGGACGTGTGATCCGCGTCAAACGCGCGCAGGTGGATGCAAACCTGATCGATTCCACCGCAGAGGACCTCTCGGACGCGCCGGCGCCCGCCGCAGCTGCCCCGGCTGAAACACCGTCGCGACCTGCCGCCCTCCCCGCAAGCAGCCTTTCGGATGACGATGAAGCGGAGCTGATGGCGGAACTCGCTGCCGTCGAAGCGGAACTGGTCGCCTCCTCCGGCGACGAGACCGACGCAAATGCGGCACACGAGGACGACGACGCAGATGATCCGCGGTCTGGTGATGCGCAGGCAGCGTCGGAGTCCCCAGCCTCCCCCGCACGCCCCGCGCGCGACATTCTCACCGCAAGCGACCGGTCGCCGGACGGTGATGTGTCACGGCTGATGGCTGCGGCCGATGACCGCCTGAGCCATGAGGACGCCACGACATCGCGGGAAACCTACAATCAGCTGCGTGCAGCGGTTGCGGCCGCGCAAGCCGATAGTGACGGATCGGACGACGCCCGCCGCGAGGCGCGCACGCAAGCGTTCCGCGCTGATCTGGCCAGTGTCGTGCGGCCGTCCCGCGGTGGCACCGGCGCGGACGGCCGCCCTCAGGAGAGCGCGCGCCCTGCGCCGCTGAAACTGGTGGCGGAACAACGCATCGATGCCGCCTCCGCCCCGGAGCAGCCTGCCACCGACGCCACCCGCCCCGCAGAGCGCAAACCGACGGCCGCAGCCGCCCCCGTCCGCCCGCGTCGCGTCTCCAGCGCGCTGCTGCAGGCCGATGACGAGGACACACCGCCCCGTGCCGAAGACAGCGCCTTTGCCACCTTCGCGGCAGAGAAGGGCGCGGTGGAACTGCACGAATTGCTGGAAGCCGCAGCCTCCTATATGAGCTTTGTCGAAGGCCGCGAGAGCTTCTCGCGCCCGCAGCTGATCAACAAGGTGCGCATGCTCGATGGTCAGGACGACTTCAACCGCGAGGACAGCCTGCGCTCCTTCGGGCAGCTTTTGCGCGAGGGCAAGCTGAAGAAGGCCTCGAACGGGCGGTTCTCCGTGTCGTCGCAAATCGGCTTTCGTCCAGGAGATCGCGCTGCCGGTTGAGCAAGCCTGCTTCTGGTACGAGACACCCCAAACACCGCCCAACCCGGGCGGTGTTTTTGTATCTGCGGAACGGTCTCGCGTGCCGCGCTTTCTTCTCGATCAAACGGCGCGACGTACAAGTGGAGTCAATATCACCGGACTGGAGAAAGCTGTTTCGCTTCGGGCAAAGCCCGAAGCGACCGGCGCCGCGCTCCCCTGCGGGGAGCGCGGCGCCGGGCCCAACTGGGCGATGGGTCCCGCAAGGGGCACGGAGCACGGGCGGGAGCTCCCCGCCCTCACATCATGTGCGCCGATACGGAGCGGTGTTACTTTGGATGTTCGTCGTGGAGCGCGTCGGGGTCTTCCTTGCCGACACCTTTGAAGACGAACTTGAACGGCAGAACCCAGGCCACGCCCAGCGCGACATAGACCAGCAGTTCCAGCCAGAGCGGCGGACGATCCAGCAGATTGAGGATCGTCACCGCCAGCACGATATAGACCGGCATCCCCACAAGCAGGATCACCAGCGCCCAGATCCTCCGGGCGCGATAGCTGAGACCATCCTTTGCCATCAGTCAGCGAAGGGATCGGTCACCAGGATGGTGTCGTCCCGCTCCGGGCTGGTGGACAGCAACGCGACGGGGCATTGGATCAGCTCCTCAACCCGGCGCACGTATTTGATCGCGTTGGCGGGCAGATCCGCCCAGCTGCGCGCGCCCTCGGTGGACTCGCTCCAGCCGTCCATCTCCTCATAGATTGGCGTGCAGCGCGCCTGCTGATCGGCGGCGGTCGGCAGATAATCCAGACGGGTGCCGTCCAGATCATAGCCCACACAGATCTTCAGCGTCTCAAACCCGTCCAGAACATCAAGCTTGGTGAGGGAGATCCCGTTAATGCCGGAGGTTGCGCAGGTCTGGCGCACGAGACAGGCATCAAACCAGCCGCAGCGGCGCTGACGGCCGGTGGTGGTGCCGAACTCATGGCCACGGGTGCCGAGCCGGTCGCCATCTGCGTCGGGCTTGCCGTCCGCGCCCAGCAGTTCCGTCGGGAACGGACCTTCGCCGACGCGGGTGGTATAGGCTTTGACGATGCCCAGCACATAGTCGATGGAATTGGGGCCAATGCCAACACCGGTTGCCGCCTGACCGGCGATCACATTCGATGAGGTCACAAAGGGATAGGTGCCGAAATCAATGTCCAGAAGCGCGCCCTGAGCACCCTCAAACAGGATGCGTTTGCCCGCTTTGCGCTTCTCGTTCATCACCTTCCAGACCGGCGCCGCGAAAGGCAGAATCTCGCCCGCGATCTCTTTCAGCAAGTCGACCAATGCGTCACGGTCGATCGGCTCCACGCCGAGGCCCTTGCGCAGTGGGTCATGGTGCTGAAGTGCCCGGTCCACGCGCGCCTCAAGCGTCGCATGATCGGCCAGATCGGCCACGCGAATGGCGCGGCGGCCCACTTTGTCCTCATAGGCCGGGCCGATACCGCGACCGGTGGTGCCGATCTTGGTGCCCTTGGAGGCCGCCTCTTCGCGGGCGCGGTCCAATTCACCGTGGAAAGGCATGATCAGCGGCGTGTTTTCCGCGATCATCAGCGTCTCCGGCGTGATGTCCACACCCTGGGCGCGCACGGTCTCGATCTCTTTGATCAGGTGCCACGGGTCGAGCACGACGCCATTGCCGATGACAGAGAGCTTGCCACCGCGCACCACGCCCGAAGGCAGCGCGTGCAGCTTGTAGACCTTCTTGTCGATGACCAGCGTGTGACCGGCATTGTGACCGCCCTGAAAACGCGCGATCACATCGGCGCGTTCGCTGAGCCAGTCAACGATCTTGCCCTTCCCTTCATCGCCCCACTGGGCGCCGACTACCACGACATTGGCCATCTCAGGTCCTTTGCATGCTGGTTGAAACCGACGCCCCGTATAGCGAGGCAGCGCGGGCGAGGAAACCGGAATCTCGTCGCAGCGCCGTTACAAAGCCCCGTCCGCATCGCTATCCGCCCCCGAAACGCCTTCAAGGACCTCAGGACGGGTCCTCAAGATGCACGGGGTCGCCATGCGGCGTCTGCACATAGGCCCGCTCCCAGGCGCGTTTCATGTCGGTGAGGTCCTCCACCCCGGCGAGACCCTGCTCAAGCATCACCTGCTCCAGCGTGTCCAGCCAGACGGCAAAATAATCATCGCCACCATTCAGGGCCTGCGACAGTCCCGCCTGCCGCAGCGCCGAGGAAAACCGCGCCACCCAGTCCGGCCAGGTGAACAGACCGCGCTCGTTGAGGTGCACGACAAGGGCAAAGACCTGCGCGTGCCAGGGGCTGTCAAACACGGGGTCCGGACGGTGCGAGGGGTCTTCCATGGTCAGGCAGGCTCCAGATAACTTTGCCAGAGATCAAGGACCACCTCGTCGCGCGGATGTTCGGCATGCGCCCAGAGGCTCTGCGCAGCAAAAGACACCGCATAGAGCGGCTCCGGGGCCTCGCCGCGGTCGTGGGCGTTGCTGTCGGGAAAGACATGGCTGCCATGCAGGCGCAGAACCTGCCCCTCGGCGCAGCCGGCATAGGCCGGAAGACGGGTATGCCCGCCGTTTACAAGGGTATTGGCCGGGCGCCGGGTGCGCACCCTGTCGCCGGGTCTGAACTGCGGGGCAACCTGGCTGTCGCGCACAGCGGGTCCCCCCGCGGCCAGAACCTGCGCGACGGCCTCCGGGTGCAGACAGCGCGCCGCCAGCGGATGCTGGGGCAGCGCCGGGGTTTCCTCAGTGGCGAAAGGCTGGGCGAGATCTTCTTCGCGCAGGACACCCTGTTCAACGAGGAGATTGGCCAGCGCCGCCATCCATTTCTCGTAGTAGGACAACCGGGTGTAATCCGCCGCACTCAGCCGCTCACGCGCGTGGCGCGACCCGTCGATGTTCCATTGCCCCAGCGCACCGCAGGCCAACGTGACCGCCAGCGCCCGGGCATGCCAGTCCGTGGAAAACACCGGTGCGCCCTCGGCCTCGGGCGTGATCCGGCCCTCGCCGAAACGTCCGCCCATGTCATGCACTCGAGTCATTCAGCCCCCTCCTGCCCCGCCACGCCCCCTGTATCCGGCCGACGCGCCAGGGCTGTTCCGATCATCGAATCGCGGCTGACCAATCGCATCAGCTGATCCTCGCTCCAGTGGTCGGTGCCCGCAGGGCGCATGGGCAAAACCAGATAGCGGACCTCGGCCGTGGAATCCCACACCCGGACAGCGGTGCCCTCTGGCAGCGCCACGCCGAACTCAGACAGAACTTTGCGCGGCTCTCGCACCGCGCGGGCCCGATAGGCATCGGATTTGTACCACCCCGGCGGAATCCCCAGCAGCGGCCACGGGTAGCAACTGCACAGGGTGCACACGACCATATTGTGCCGCTCCGGGGTGTTTTCGACCACAACCACATGTTCGCCCTGACGTCCGTTGAACCCCATCTGCGCCAGGACGGGATCGGCGTCTTCCAGCAAGGCGGTCCGAAACGCCGCATCGGCCCAGGCGCGGGCCACCACGCGCGCGCCGTTCTGCGGACCGATCCTGTTTTCATAGGTGTCGATGATTTCATCCAGCGCCGCCGGGTCGATCAGCCCCTTGCGAGTCAGAATCGTTTCCAGCGCCTTGACCCGCAGGGACGGATCGGAGGGCAAATGCGAATGCGGCGGCTGTTGCGGATCGGAGGTATCATGCGGCATGCCCCGAGAGTGCCTGCCCCACCCGCCCCTGTCCAGCCTGAGCGACCGCTGCGGCGCAGTAATCCGGCCCAACGGCGGAACCGGCTGGAACTCGCCCCTTGCCCCGACCGGCAATCTTCCCTATGAACCGCCCGATACTCAGCCAACAGCCGCAGGGTCCTATGGAAAACGTCGTTCTCATCATCCATCTTCTTCTGGCGCTCGGCCTCATTGCCGTTGTTCTTCTGCAACGGTCGGAGGGCGGTGGCCTTGGCATGGGTGGCGGTGGTGGCGGTGGCGCCATGACCGGCCGCGCGGCAGCAACGGCGCTGAGCAAGATCACCTGGGTGCTCGCGATCGCGTTCATCGCCACGTCGATCACCCTGACCGTGCTTGCAGCACAGAAATCCGCAGGCAGCTCGATCACCGACAGCCTGAGCGCACCGGCCGATGGTGAGGCACCTTCCGCACCCGCCACGCCGCTGGGCAACGACCTGTTGCCACCCACCCAGGGTGAAAACGCGCCGCTGGTGCCAAGCGCCGACTGACATACAAAACCTAGACAGACTTAAGGGAACCGTAACAGCATCTTGCGGTTCCCTTGCGCATGCTTTGCGAATCTGATAACTGTTAAGTCCCGTGATGCTGCGGTTTTTGAGGCGTGAACGTCGCGCTTAAATCACCGCCGGGCAGCAAGAGATGCGGGGTCTTCCCCGGATCACGACTGAACCGATTTGGACCTGACACGATCTCACGGGGGCAGCCGAAAACATGGCGCGTTTCATCTTTATTACTGGCGGTGTCGTCTCTTCTCTGGGCAAGGGACTGGCCTCTGCTGCGCTGGGTGCGCTGCTGCAAGCGCGGGGCTATTCCGTCCGCCTGCGCAAACTCGACCCCTATCTGAACGTCGATCCGGGCACCATGAGCCCGTTTGAACACGGCGAGGTCTTTGTGACCGACGACGGGGCCGAAACCGACCTCGATCTGGGCCATTACGAGCGGTTCACGGGTGTACCCGCCCGCAAGACCGACTCGATCTCCTCCGGGCGGATCTACACCAACGTGCTCGAGAAAGAGCGCCGCGGCGACTACCTCGGCAAGACCATTCAGGTGATTCCGCATGTCACCAACGAGATCAAGGACTTCATCTCCATCGGAGAGGATGAGGTTGATTTCATGCTCTGCGAGATTGGCGGCACCGTAGGCGACATCGAAGGGCTGCCCTTCTTTGAGGCCATCCGCCAGTTCAGCCAGGATAAGCCGCGCGGTCAGTGTATCTTCATGCACCTGACGCTGCTGCCCTACATCAAGGCCTCTGGCGAGTTGAAAACCAAACCGACCCAGCACTCCGTGAAGGAGCTGCGCTCCATCGGTCTGGCCCCCGATATTCTGGTCTGCCGTTCCGAGGGGCCGATCCCGGTGAAGGAACGCGAAAAGCTGGCGCTCTTTTGCAACGTGCGCGCTGACAGCGTGATCGCGGCGCAGGATCTGAAATCCATCTACGAGGCGCCGCTGGCCTATCACCGCGAAGGGCTCGATCAGGCGGTTCTGGACGCCTTTGGCATCGCCCCTGCCCCGCGCCCGACGCTGGACACATGGGAAGACGTGGCCGACCGCATCTACAACCCCGAGGGTGAGGTCAAAGTCGCCATCGTCGGCAAATACACCCAGCTTGAGGACGCCTATAAATCCATCGCCGAGGCGCTCACCCATGGTGGCATGGCGAACCGGGTGAAGGTGCGTATCGAGTGGGTCGACGCAGAGCTTTTCGACAAGGAAGACGCAACGCCATACCTGCAGGGCTTCCATGCGATCCTCGTGCCCGGCGGCTTTGGCGAGCGCGGCACCGAAGGCAAGATCAAGGCGGCGCAATATGCCCGCGAGCATAAAGTGCCCTACCTCGGCATCTGTCTCGGCATGCAGATGGCGGTGATCGAGGCCGCCCGTAACGTGGCCGGTATCGAGGAAGCAGGCTCCGAGGAATTCGACCATGAAGCGGGTAAAAAGCGTTTTGAACCCGTGGTTTACCACCTCAAGGAATGGGTGCAGGGCAACCACAAGGTGAGCCGCAGCGCCGATGACGACAAAGGGGGCACCATGCGCCTGGGTGCCTATGACGCGTCCCTCTCCGATGGGTCCAAAGTGGCCGAGGTCTATGGCTCCACCTCCATCGAGGAACGCCACCGTCACCGCTATGAGGTCGACATCAAATACCGCGAAAAACTCGAGGCCTGCGGTTTGAAGTTCACCGGCATGAGCCCCGATGGCCGCCTGCCCGAGATCGTTGAATGGAGCGATCATCCGTGGTTCATCGGCGTGCAGTTCCACCCGGAACTCAAATCGAAGCCCTTCGATCCGCACCCGCTGTTCAAGGATTTCGTCCGCGCAGCCAAGGAAACCTCGCGTCTGGTCTGAGACCTGCGCAACGTCACGATAACGGAACAAAGGGCATCTCTATCGGGGGTGCCCTTTTTGCATGCGCTCCTTGTTCATGCGCATTTGGCGGCGCGATGAGCTGCTGCCACACTCCGAACCTACCGGCGGGGAAGACATGCAAACATGTTTGGGGCGCATCCTCATCTATACAAAACGCATCGATGACATGGTGGCGTTTTACACCGCCCTTTTTGGCTACACCCGCCACGACCTCCCCGGCGACCGGATCGTCGAACTGCGTCCCCCTGCCGCCGGTGCAGCCCTGCTCTTGCATCCCGCCGCCCGCAGTCAGAAGATCGGTCAATCCAGCGTAAAACTGGTCTTTGACGTCGAGGATGTGGCCGGGTTCTGCGCCGCTGCATCAAAGGCCGGCTTTGCCTTTGGCAGCCTCCACCAGGCGGACGGCTACCACTTTGCCAATCGCAAGGACCCGGACGGCAATTCGGTCTCTGTCTCAAGCCGTATTTTTGCGCCCGACAGGTGAGCCCCGTTAGCAATTTGGAAGCCCCCATCTCGTATGGTCCTGAGTCGAAGTGACGACCCAAGCGCGGCCGAGAATGGCCGCTGGAGACAGCGATGCCAGAAACAGGCACCATAACGAGCAAGGAACCCCGAGAGGAGTTCCCGGTGATCGGAACCGACGAGGTTCCCGCGGTCTTTTTCGACGGCGACAAGCTGCTCTTATGTTACGAGGTGGCGCCCATTGCAGGCGGCGGGCTCGCCATTCTGGAGTTTGACGATGTGCTGGATTTCCGAGTTGATCCCATGAATGTGGATGAACTCTCGGATTCGCCCTACCCGGTCTCAGCATGGAATATCACCGAAATCTGCGGCAGCGAAAAAGCCGCCCGCTGGGCCGCGATGGATGCCCGCTACTGGAGCCTGTCTTTCACCGACATGACCCTCACGGTGCTGTTTGACACCGTGCGTCTGGCCGGACGCAGCCGCGAAAAATGCCTGCCGCACACGGCGCTGAAACACTTCATCGGGTCCTCGCTTGCGGCGTGATGCTGCGTGGTCCGTGCCTGCACATCCGCCGGCTGAACCCCATGATGCGCGCCCTGCTACGCGCCAAGTGTTTTTTCGCTGATACGGCATGGCGTTAGCGCAACCAACGCAAAGCATTTGTTGTCTCTGTCTCGGCCCCCGGTATAGAAGTGGCAGCAACAGTATCCGTGCATTTCCCAAGGAGGCCGCGCGTCATGGCGACAGACCCCGCAACCCATCAGCAACAGTTTGACCGCATTGCAACTGGCAAGGGCTTCATCGCCGCGCTGGACCAGTCTGGCGGCTCCACCCCCAAGGCGCTGGCGCTTTATGGCGTAATGGAAGACGCCTATTCCAATGACGAGGAAATGTTCGGAGAAATCCAGAAGATGCGCGCCCGCATCATCACCGCACCGGATTTCAACAGCGATAAGATCCTTGGCGCGATCCTGTTTGAAAAGACCATGGACAATGCCATCGACGGCACGCCGGTCCCCACCTACCTCTGGGAAAAATGCGGCGTTGTGCCCTTCCTGAAGGTCGACAAGGGTCTTGCGGATGAGGCCGACGGCGTCCAGCTGATGAAGCCGATGCCCGATCTCGACGCGCTGTTGGAACGCGCGGTTGCCGCTGGTATCTTTGGCACCAAGATGCGCTCCGTCGTCAAGGAGGCCAACGAGGTCGGCATCAAATCCGTGGTGGCGCAGCAGTTCGAGGTCGGCCTCCAGATCGCCCGCGCCGGTCTGGTTCCGATCATCGAACCCGAGGTGGACATCAACTCCGCCACCAAATCCGAGGCCGAAGCCCTGCTGAAGGCCGAGATCGCGGCCCAGCTTGACGCCCTGCCCGAAGGCACCAAGGTCGCGCTCAAACTCACCATTCCTGATGAGGCAGGTCTCTATGACAGCCTCGCGGATCACTCCGCCGTGGTGCGTGTGGTGGCGCTGTCTGGTGGCTACACCACCGATGATGCCTGCGCGCGGCTGTCGCAAAACAGCAAGATGATCGCCTCGTTCTCGCGCGCCCTCACCGAGGGGCTGAATGTGGCGATGTCGGATGCGGATTATAACGCCGCCCTTGGCTCAAACATCGACAAGATCTACAAAGCCTCGCTCTGAGACACGTCGTATTCAGACCGTTGTTTGAAACAGAAACGGCCGCAGCACCCGCTGCGGCCTTTTTTGCTTTTTACATCACAGGTTAGCCCGCGCGGCGGAAGGCTGCGTCCTGCCCGCCCTCAGCACCGACGCTCTGCGTGCCTGCGTCCAGTTGGAACACGGAGACCAGCCCCGAGAGGGTGGATGCCTCGTTGCGCATCTCCATCAGGGCGGCCGTGCTTTGTTCGACCATGGCCGCGTTTTGCTGGGTCACACTATCAAGCTGCGACACGCCGATGTTGATCTCGCCAAAGGCCGTGGATTGCTGATCCGCCGAGCTTGCCACCTGCTCGGTCAGCTCCGCCGCTTCGTTGATCTGGCTCACGATGCTCTCCAGCACGTCCCCCGCGTTGCCCACGAGTTCGACACCGCTTTCCACATGCTTGCTGCTGATGGCGATCAGCTCTTTGATTTCGCCAGCAGAATCCGCCGTGCGTTGAGCAAGATTGCGCACCTCGGAGGCCACCACGGCAAATCCGCGCCCGCTCTCGCCAGCGCGGGCGGCCTCCACGCCCGCATTCAGCGCCAACAGGTTGGTCTGAAAGGAGATGTCGTCGATCACCGAGATGATTTTGGAAATCTGCGCCGAGGAGTCGGCAATCTCGTTCATTTTCTCAACTGCATTGCGCACCACCACGCTGCCCTCTTCGGCGCGTTGGCGGGTGGTGCCGACGGTGAGGCTTGTTTTCTGCGTGGCCTCCGCCGACGAGCGCATGCTGGCGCTGATCTCTTCCACCGCGGCCGCTGTTTCCTCCAGCGTGGCTGCCTGGGATTCGGTACGTTGTGACAGATCCTGGGAGGCTTGCGAGACCTCCAGCGCACCGCTGTCCAATTGTTGTGCCGAGCTGCGAATGCCCGCGATCACCTGCCGCAGGGCCCCGAGCGCCGCATTGAAGCTCTCTCTGATCCCATTGAACTGCTCCGGAAAATCGCTGTCCTGCGGAGACGGGATGTCATGGCTCAGATCCTGAGCCGCCAACGCCTCGATCGCCTCGGTCATATAGCGGAACCCCCGGTTCTGCTCTTCCTGAACGGCCTCGGCATGGGCATCAAAAATCAACTGGATATCCAGCGCCATCGCGCGGGACAGGATGCCCAGCAACTGATGCGTTTCCTTGGCGGGGCGCAGGAACCGCCGCGCCCCCTGTTTCAGGACCAACGCCTGAATATGGGCGGTCGCATGGGCATAGCCCGCATTGAAGAAGGAGAACGGCAGCCCGATCCGGGTGTGAACGCGGCCGATGTTCTGTGCCGAGGCCAGATACTCCGCACTGAAATCACCGGAAAACAGGCGCGACCAGTGTTTCAGCTGTTCCGCCTTTGCGCGCTCCATCATGGCATCACTTTTGAAGAAGGCGGCCATTTCCGGTTCGCGCCCGACCCGGTCGTAAAAATGAGCCAGGACCTCGGGCAACAGCGCCATCACCATCGGCGCCGCGCGTTGCAGACGGGCCCTGTTCTCCCCGTCAAGATCGTAAGTCGCCAACAGCGCGTTTATGTCAATCGTCACAGGACTACTCCTCCGCATTCCCTAAAAAGCAGCGAGCGCCGTGAGTGTATCGTAAAAAAGAGCGCCGCAAGACCCGAAGAGGATTATGGAGGATTTGCGAACGAATGCTGAATGTTTAAAAGTTTATGGTTTACGCGTGTAAAACACTGAATTTTCATTGCTTCAGCTGTCGCACCGCACGGATACGACGCCATCACGTGGCGGCAGACACACATACATCTGACAGTCATGTTTCTGACATGATTCGGTTGATGATGTCGCCCAAGCGGCCTCAGTCCGCCGATGTCAAATCCAGCGCGGGCCTCAACATGGCCCATTCCGCGCGATTTCAGACAGTCACCGGTGCCAGAGGTCGGGGGCAAATCATGCGCCGCGCCGCTGTGTGATCAGCGCAGTGGCGATATGGGCGTGTTTACGCGCGACAAGCGCGGGCGATCTCTTCGGCACTCAACTGGTAACGATTTGCAAACCGTTTCCGCGCGGCCACCAGCCTCGGGTCGTCCGGTGTCATGCCAAGGGTGCGGATAAACTCGACCCGCTGCTGGCTCTTCAGCGCCTCGCGGTCGATGGCCGTGCCCATCGCGCGGTCGATCACCTCACCGCCGGGCGAGACATGGAACCATTTGGAGAAATCGCGGAAATGGTGCTGGTTGTGAAGCTGGGTCACATGCCGCTCCACCCGTGTTTTGGACACTGTCAGATGCGCGGTCATGTGAAACCATTCATACCCCAGAAAGGTCGCTACCCCGCCCACCAGCACGATCGCCGCCGCAAGCGTCAGCGCATGCAGCGGCAGGACCAGCCACACCAGCCCGTAGATCAGCGCAAAATTCACCGCCAGCATCGGCAGCGCCACCCAGATCGGCGCAAAGAACAGCCGGTGATTGGTCGGAAAATCATGGTGGCCGTAATGGGCCTGATAGAGCAGATCAAAGGCCCACTGTCGGCGCGGCGGCTTCAGGTGGAAGATATACCGGTGCAGCCCGTATTCATTGAGCATCTGCAAGCCGACCCCCAGCACCACAAAGCCCCATTGCCATGTCGCCCCCTGCATCAGCAGGATCGCCACACCCAGCGCCACCGCCGCCAGCATCACCGGCACCGACGGGTGCGACAGCAAGAGTTTCAACCGCATCATGTCCGCTCCTCCCCGAATGGACCTGCCCAGCCTGCGCGCCCTGGCGGCGCTACTTAAAGACCGGCGGGCGTTTTTGCATGTTTGCCATCACCACTTCCATCTGTTCGGGCTTGCCGATCAGTGCCGCCTGTTCTTCGCTTTCGCGCAACAGCACCTCTGCGGCATTGGCACCGCTTTCGGCATAGGCGATCAGGCGCTTGGCGGCGCGGATGGCATTGGGGCCCTTGCCTGCGATCTCTGCCGCAAGCGCCTGCGCGCGGGCCAACGGATCATCCGCGACCTCGGTGATCAGCCCCCAGCGCTCGGCCTGCTCGGCCTCCACCGGCGTTGCCGTATAGGTCAGCATGCGCAACACATCCGAACGCACCAGTTGCGGCAGGAGCGCCATGCCTCCCATATCCGGGATCAGGCCCCACTTCATTTCCATCACCGCGAGCTTTGCATCCGGGGCAGCAATGCGCATATCCGCCCCCATCGCAATCTGAAGCCCTGCGCCAAAGGTTGCCCCCTGCAAGGCCGCGATCACCGGAATATCCAAGGCGCGCCACATCATGGCGACGGCCTGAAAATCATTGGCGTCCCCCTCGGTACGATCCATGATCCAGCCGGTGTCCTGCATCTGCCCCATCGCGGCAAAGCTCATGACATCAAGGCCCGCGCAGAAACTCTTACCCTCGCCCGACAAAACCACCGCCCGCGCGTCAGAGGCCGCAACCTCCCTGGCCGCCTGGATCACCGCCGCCAGCATGTGTTTGTCGACCGCGTTCATCTTGTCGGCGCGGGTCAGGGTGACATGGGCCACGTGGTCGCGGATCTCGACGGATACACGCGCGTTTTCCTCAGCCATCACAGGCTCCTCCTCTGGTCGTCTCGCGTGCCGTCGCTGTGGCACCCTCGTTGGTTGCACCCAGCTTGCCGCGCTTCGCCCGCGCTTTCCAGCCTGACGCCGGGGCACCGGATCACGCCTGGCCCCTTGCCCGTCTGCGTCCACCCGGCTAGGTCTTGGCGCATGACAGACAGCCGCCAAACCCCGCTCGCCCAGTCCCTGCCCGCTTCGGTCCCTTTTGTGGGGCCCGAAACCCATGAACGCCAGCGCGGCGCGCCTTTTGTGGCGCGGCTCGGCGCGAATGAGAATCTCTTTGGCCCCTCGCCCAAGGCCGTCGCTGCCATGCAGGCCTCGGCGGCAGAGATCTGGAAATACGGCGACGCCGAAAGCTATGAGTTGCGTCAGGCCCTTTCTGATCTGCACGGCGTTGCCCCCGAACACATCATGGTTGGTGAGGGGATCGACGGGCTTCTGGGCAATCTGGTGCGGCTTTATGTGGGCGCTGGGGATGCGGTGGTCACGTCGCTTGGGGCCTATCCCACGTTCAACTACCATGTGGCAGGGTTTGGCGGTGTCCTGCACACCGTCCCCTACAAGGACGACCACGAGGACATCGCCGCATTGATGGCCAAGGCCCATGAGGTCAACGCCAAGATCGTCTACCTCGCCAACCCCGATAACCCGATGGGCAGCTGGCATCGCGGCGCGGATATCGTCGCCGCTTTGGATGATCTGCCCGAGGGCAGCCTCTTGCTGCTGGATGAGGCTTACGTGGAATGCGCCCCCGCAGGCACCGCCGCACCGGTGGATGTGACCGACCCGCGCGTGATCCGCATGCGCACCCTCTCAAAGGCCTATGGCATGGCAGGCGCGCGCGTCGGCTATGCGATGGGCGCGGTCGAGGTGATTTCCGCCTTTCACAAGGTGCGCAATCATTTTGGCATGAACCGTTGTGCCCAGATTGGCGCAACCGAGGCAATCAAGGATCAGGACTGGCTGGCCCATGTGCAGGCAGAGATTGCCACCGCCCGTGATGAGATTTCCCGCATTGCGCGCGACAATGGCCTGACGCCGCTGCCCTCTGCCACCAATTTCGTCGCCATCGACTGTGGCCACGACGGGGATTTTGCCAAGGCGGTCCTGGAGGCGCTGGTGGCGCGCGACATCTTTGTGCGCATGCCTTTTGCAGCACCGCAAAACCGCTGCATCCGCGTCAGCTGCGGCCCCGAGGCCGAGCGCGCCGCCTTTGCTGCCGCTCTGCCTCTCGCGCTGGAAGAGGCGCGCCGCAAACGCGGCTGACCCAGCGGCGCGGTCGCGCATAGCGCAAGCGAACCGGTAAAACCTCCCGTCGGTGCGGGCGCTTTACCCGGGGTTTACCCCTTTAGGGCTAGGCTGTTCGGACAGTGCCTGCCTGGAGGGGTAATCATGAAACGCCAAGATATGCACCATGACAGCACGGATCTTCTGTCCACCACGCTCAGTTTTCTGGCCGTGAACCTGCTGTGGATCTTCATTGCGCTCTGGCTTCTCTATGGAATGGTGCCGGTGCTGTTGCTGGCGGTTGCGATGAACCACATGATCAACCGGCTTGAGGTGCGCATGATCCGTGCCGAGCAACGCGCAGACACCCGCGGCGCGCCTCCCCTCAACCGGCGCATCTGATCCCGCAAGAGGCGGACCACAGCGGCCCGCCATCTGATCTCAGCCCGTCTGCGCTCCGGCGAGCACCTGAGCCGCCGCCTCCAGCGCGCCAGAGCCATGCGGGATATCCAGTGCACTCAGACCCGTTTCAATTCCGCCCAGCAGCCCCATGATCATATGGCCGTTGACGTGCCCCATATGGCCGAGACGGAAAAACCCGTGCCACTCTGCGCTGTCGGGCGGCGCCATGCCAAGCCCGATCCCCAGCGTGAGGCCAAGGTTCTCCTCCAGCCACATCCGCAGATCCGTGGCCCGTGGTGAGGGCAGCCTGAGCGCCGTCACCGCATGCGAGCGCAACGCAGGATCCGCCACATTCATCGCCAGCGCGCCGCCTTCGCTCCAGCGATCACAGGCCGCCCAGATCGCCCGCGCCAATGTCTCATGACGATCCCAGATCTGCTCGATCCCCTCTGCGTGGATCAAATCCAATGCCGCGCGCAGACCATAAAGATGATGCGTCGGCGCGGTGCCGCCAAAGAACTGATAGAAATATTCCGGGTTGGCGCGCGGCGACCAATCCCAGTAGCGGCTGACCCGAGGCAGACGCGCGCGGGCCTCTGCGGCCTTGTCGTTAAAGAACACAAACGACATCCCCGCAGGCACCATCAGCCCCTTCTGGCTGCCGGTGACCATCACATCAACGCCCCAGGCGTCCATCTCGAACCGGTCGCACCCGAGTGAGGCAATGCAATCCGCCATCAACAACGCCGGGTGGTTCGCTGCGTCCAGTGCCCCGCGCAAGCCCTTGATATCATTCCGGATCGACGTGGAGGTATCGGTATGAACGCCCAGCACCGCCTTGATCTCATGCGCCGTGTCTGCGGCCAGCCGCTCCGCCACGCGCGCCAGATCAAAGGCGGCCTGCATGCCGAAATCCACCACCTCGATCTGCAAGCCGATCGCTTCGGCCATCTCGCTCCAGCCATAGGCAAAGCGCCCGGAGGCCGGAACCAGAACCTTATCGCCCTCCTGCAAGGTGTTTGACAGCGCCGCCTCCCACGCGCCGTGGCCGTTGGCGATATAGATCGCCACATGATGCTCGGTGCGGGCCACTTTGCGCAGATCGGGGGGCAGCGTATCGGTCATCTCGACCAACTCACCGGCGTAGATATTGGGAGAGGCGCGATGCATCGCCTGCAACACCTGATCCGGCATCACCGAAGGCCCCGGGATCGCCAGATAGGACCGACCGGAGGAAAGTTTCACAGAATCGCGCATATTCAAATGTCCTGCTGGGGGCTGGTACGGACCTGTCCTGAAGCCAGGCCGTGCCGCTTCATTGCAAACTGGGCGCAGCCTAGCGCGGCTTTCTGCGAGGTCAATCGCGGTCTTGCCACTGCGATGCCCCGTACCGGCAGGTGGCTTGCACCCTGATCCTGAGCTGCTTAAATGGCGGGGCTTGTCGCAAAATTTGCGATCAGTCCAAAACCAGAGACAGGTGGCGACAGCACTTGGCACATCGGGCAGGGAAACGTCTGGAATGAGCACTCAATACATGTCCTCGCGCGAATTGCTGCGTTGGCTCTGGCGCGGATACCTGCGCCACCACGTTGGCCTGCTTGCCATTGCCGTTTTCTTCATGCTGCTCGAAGGGGCCTCTGTCGGGGGGCTCAGCTACATGATGCAGCCGATGTTCGACCTGGTCTTTGTGGATGGCAGCGAGAATGCCCTGGTCTGGGTCAGTATCGCCTTTTTCTGCATCTTTCTGCTGCGCGGGTTCAGCTCGGTGACGCAGAAGGTGATCCTCGCCACCATCAACCAGCGGTCCGAGGCGCATATGCGCACCGATATGCTGGACCGGCTGATCCATCAGGACGCCAGTTTCCACCAGAACCACCCGCCCGGTTTCCTGATCCAGCGGGTGCAATCGGATGTGGCGGCGATCAACCAGGTCTGGCAGGCGATCATCACCGGGTCGGGCCGGGACGTGGCGCAGTTGATTGCCGTGCTGGGGGTGGCCATCAGCGTCGATTGGCGCTGGACGCTGATCATGCTGATCGGCGTGCCGCTGCTGGTGCTGCCGCTGTCGATCGTGCAGCGCTACGTGCGCAAAAAAGCCAGCATGGCCCGTGACCTTGGCGCGGTGCAGGCTACCCGTCTTGACGAGGTGTTCCACGGCATCGTCCCGATCAAGCTGAACCGGCTGGAAGACTATCAAAGCGGCCGCTACCGCACCGCGACCGCCGCCTTTGTCCGCGCCCAGATCAAGGCCGCGCTCGGCGCGTCGTCCACCACCGGCATGGTTGATATGATGGCCGGGCTTGGGGTGATGTGTGTGATCCTGTTTGGCGGGCGCGAGATCATTGATGGCGACAAGACGGTCGGCGAATTCATGAGCTTTTTCACTGCGATTGGCCTCGCCTTTGACCCGATGCGCCGCCTCGCCGCCATTATGGGCATCTGGCAGGGGGCCGCCGCCGCGATGGAGCGCATCAAGGAGCTGATGGATGCCCCGATCACGCTGGTTTCGCCGGAAGAGCCCAAACCTGCGCCCAAGGGGCTGCCTGAAATTCGCCTCGACAATGTGAACCTCTATTATGGCGAGGCGCATATCCTCCGCGATCTGTCACTGGTAGCCGAGGCCGGTAAGACCACCGCATTGGTGGGCGCATCGGGCGCCGGGAAATCCACGATTTTCAACATTCTGACACGTCTGGTTGATCCGCAGAGCGGCTCTGTCACCCTGGATGGAACCGAGGTGCGCGATCTCGACCTTGGCGATCTGCGGGACCTGTTCTCCGTGGTGACACAGGACGCGCTGCTGTTTGATGAAACGCTCAAGGAAAACATCCTGCTGGGCCGCACCGACGTCAGTGACGAACGTCTCTCGGAGGTACTGGACGCCGCCCATGTTTCGGATTTCCTGCACAAGCTGCCGGATGGTCTGGAAACACGGGTCGGGCCGCGTGGCTCTGCGCTGTCGGGCGGGCAGCGCCAGCGTGTGGTGATTGCACGCGCATTGCTGCGCGACACGCCGCTGCTGCTCTTGGATGAGGCGACATCGGCGCTGGATGCCCAGTCCGAGAAAGTGGTGCAAAAGGCGCTGGAGAAGCTCTCTGGCGGGCGCACCACGATCGTGATCGCGCACCGCCTTTCGACCATTCGCTCGGCCGACAAGATCGTGGTGATGGAGCGCGGCCGTGTCATGGACGAGGGCCGACACGAGGATCTGCTCGCGCGGGGCGGCATCTATGCCGATCTCTATCGCCTGCAATTCCAGGACGGTAAAACGGTGATCGATACCGATGGGGTCACCGCACAGCTGTCCCGCAACGCCAATCGCAACGAGGGAGAGCGTGCAGGCCTGCTGCGCCGCTTTGCCCGTCGTCTGTTTGGCTGACCCACGGCGAGCCAGACCCGCTTGAACTCCGGCGCGTTCGGGGGCACATCTTTTGCAGACCGCGCAAACAGCCCAATGGGAGACGTACATGGCCGACCGCCGCATCTTTCGCCTGCATGGACCGGACACGCACAGCTTCTTGCAAGGATTGGTCACCAGTGACGTTGACCGCCTCTCCGAGGGGCTGGTCTATACGGCGATCCTGACCCCGCAGGGCAAATACCTCGCGGATTTCTTTCTCGTCTCCGAAGGCGAGGCGGTGCTGCTGGATGTGGCCGATGATCTGGCAGATGACCTTCTGAAACGGCTCAAGATGTACAAGCTGCGCGCCAATGTCACCATCGACGAGACCGAGCTGAAGGTGCAGCGCGGCACTGGGGACGCCCCCGAAGGCGCCCTGACGGACCCGCGCCACCCGGCCCTCGGCTGGCGTCTTTATGGCGATGCCACGGGCGATGACGGCAGCGACTGGGATGCAATCCGGGTGGCGCATGTGATCCCGGAAACCGGCATTGAGCTCACGCCCGACAGCTATATCCTTGAGGTCGGCTTTGAGCGCCTCAACGGCGTTGATTTCCGCAAGGGCTGCTATGTCGGCCAGGAGGTCACCGCCCGTATGAAACACAAGACCGAGCTGCGCAAAGGTCTGGCACAGGTTGAGATCGACGGCGCAGTTCCGGTGGGCGCGCAGATCACCGCAGCGGGCAAACCGGTGGGTCAGGTCCTGACCCAATCCGGCGGCAAGGCGATTGCCTATCTGCGCTTTGATCGTGCCAAGGGCGCGCTGGAGGCCGAGGGCACCGCGCTGCGCTGGCCGGAGGCCCCGGCAGACTGAGGCAATCGTTTACCCCTTGGCCGTTACCCTTGCGCGCACTGGCGGTCGACGCACAAGACTGGCGCGCGTTCAGAGCCGCGAATAGGTTCGCGCACCGGGCCAGGAACAGGGCCGGGCAGACAACGTGGGACATGGGATGACACGCCACGCTGGCAGGATGTAAAAAACGCGCTCCTGTGGATGAAAGCGGCCTCTCATTTGGAGCTGCGCGCCTTGGACGCCTGTCGCGCCAGCACCCAGACCTATGTGGCCTCGATGAACGGGGTCACCGCCGCCTATGGCAAGATGATGGACAGCTGCGGCCATTCCGTCGAGATCCCGCGCTGATCCAGATCCGGGGGCGCTCCCGCCCGTCTCGGGGGCATTGAAATGCCCCCTCCCCCGTTGGGCCCGGCGCCGCTGCGCGGCGCGGACCTGCCCCTCAGTGCGCAGAAAAAAGCCCCGGCCCCGCAGGATGCAGGACCGAGGCTTTAAAAACATAATTCCGCGCGGTTCAGGCGCGTTCGGAATATTCCATGGTCTCGGTGTTGACGACGATCATCTCGTCCTGGCCCACGAAGGGCGGCACCATGACCTTGACGCCGTTATCAAGGATCGCCGGCTTGAAGGAGTTCGCAGCCGTCTGGCCTTTGACCACCGGCTCGGTCTCGACAATCTTGCAGGTCACTTTCTGCGGCACGGTCGCGTTCAGCGCCTCGGAGTCGTAGAACTCCACCACGATGGTCATACCGTCCTGCAGGAACGGGCGGCGATCACCCAACAGCTCTGCCGGCAGTTCGATCTGCTCGTAGGTTTCGGTGTCCATGAACACTAGCATCCCGTCTGTCTCATAGAGGAACTGCTGGTCCTTTTGCTCCAGACGCACGCGCTCGACCTTGTCGGCAGACCGGAACCGCTCGTTCAGTTTGGAGCCGTTGCGCAGGTTGCGCAGCTCGACCTGAGCAAACGCGCCGCCCTTGCCCGGTTTCACGTGATCGACTTTGACCGCAGCCCAGAGGCCGCCGTTATGCTCCAGAACGTTGCCGGGGCGGATTTCATTGCCGTTGATCTTGGGCATGGAAAACTCTTTCAGGTGGTTGATGACAGCTTGGACACCCCTATATCCGGCAGGTGGAAGGCTGACAAGATGACGATATGTCGTGTTTCAGGGCAGGCGTGACCGCGAAATAGGCATGCACATGATGCATAAAAGATATGCATCTTTGGGGTACCCGAATCGTCACAATTCCGCCATAAGGAGCGTCACGCCGAAAATGCAATAGCAAGAACAACAAAGGAAACGAGATGCGAGATTTCGTTGACGGCACCGCATACAATAACGAACAGGGCAACCGGGCACGCAAGCTGTTTGCGGCGGTTGTGCTGGCTGCGCTGGATGATGCCATTGCCGACGACAAGAAATACGGCAACGGTCCCGAGCAGATCGCCCGCTGGGCACGGTCGCGCGATGGGCGCGAAGTACTGACCTGCGCAGGTATCGACCCCAACGAACGTGTGGTCGAAGGCCTGATGGAATTCGTTGGTCGCGGTGTACGGACCTCTGTCGCGCTGTCGCGCGAAGAGAGTGAACGTCGGAACGCAGCGCAGGCCGAAGCGGCCTGAACGCTGGAATAAGCTGCCATGCTTGAACGAAAAGCGCGTCCCTGGGGGGCGCGTTTTTCTTTTTGGGGGTGTGCTTTCTGCATATGCCCTGCCCCGACGGCGCCGACAGATCCCCCCGCGCCAACCTGCGCGATTGACCTTTGAGCACGGGCGTTGCAACCCTGCGCGGACGGACAGCAGAAAAAGACGCCAGAATGACCACCAAGGCCCTCATGATCCAAGGCACCGGCAGCAATGTCGGGAAATCCATGCTGGTGGCGGGGCTGGCGCGCGCCTTGCGCCTGCGCGGCCTCTCGGTCGCGCCGTTCAAGCCGCAGAATATGTCCAACAACGCCGCCGTGACCGCTGACGGGGGTGAGATTGGCCGGGCGCAGGCGCTCCAGGCCCGCGCGGCGGGGCTCGCGCCGCATACGGATATGAACCCGGTGCTCCTGAAGCCGGAAACCGACACGGGCGCGCAGGTGATCGTGCAGGGCAAACGGCGCGGCACCCGCGCGGCGGGGTCGTTTATGCGCGACAAGGCGGGTCTGCTGGAGGCCACACTGGAGAGTTTTCACCGCCTCGCCGCCCAGCATGACATTATCCTCATTGAGGGCGCAGGCTCCCCGGCAGAAACCAATCTGCGCAAGGGTGACATCGCCAATATGGGCTTTGCCGAGGCCGCAGGCGTGCCGGTGGTCCTGGTCGGTGACATCCACCGGGGCGGCGTGATCGCGCAGATCGTCGGCACCCATACGGTGCTGGACGCACACGACCGCGCCCGTATCAAAGCCTTCGCCGTCAATCGCTTTCGCGGCGACCTCAGCCTCTTTGATGGCGGACGCGATGACATTGCGCGCTGGACCGGCTGGCCCTCGGTGGGCGTGGTGCCGTGGTTCTGGGATGCGTGGAAACTGCCGGCCGAGGATATGATGGACATCGCCTCACACGCGGGCGGAGCCTGCAAGGTGGTGGTGCCGCAACTGGAACGGATGGCGAATTTCGACGACCTCGACCCGCTCGCCGCTGAGCCCTCCGTCACCGTTGAGATCATCCCCCCCGGCCGCGCCCTGCCCGGCGATGCGGATCTGGTGCTGATCCCCGGCTCCAAATCCACCATCGGTGATCTGGCCTATCTGCGCGCGCAGGGTTGGGACATCGACATCCTCGCCCATCACCGGCGCGGCGGTCATGTGCTGGGGCTGTGCGGCGGCTATCAGATGCTCGGCCAGACCATCGACGACCCCGACGGCGTCGATGGGCAGCCGGGCAAGGTCGCGGGGCTGGGCCTTCTGGATGTGCATACGGTGATGGCTGGCGACAAACGCGTGACCCTGAGCGACGCGCGCACGCTTGCGGGCGATCTGCCCGTGTCTGGCTATGAGATCCACATGGGCCGCACCACCGGGCCGGATTGCGCCCGCGCGTGGCTGACGCTGGAAGGGCGCGCAGAGGGTGCGACCTCCGCCGATGGCCGCGTGCGCGGCTCCTACCTGCACGGGCTGTTCACCTCGGATGCGTTTCGCACCCGCTTCCTCGCCGACCTCGGCCACCAGTCCGACGTTGGCTATGACGCAGGTGTGGAGGCCACGCTGGATGCGCTTGCCGCCCATCTGGAGCGCTACATGGATATCGACCGCCTGCAGGAACTCGCGGAACCGATCCCCGCCCGCGCGCTCTAAGCACCCTGCCTGCGTTTACCACTGCGTCTGCGCCAAGGCGCGCCCGCAGCGGGCGCCAGCCCGCTGCCCGGCCCAACCAGACGGCGGGTTTTCGCAGAAAACATGATGGATGGGCGGGAGCGCCCCCGGCCCCGCACTCCGTCAGCGTCCTGATGCCCGGCGACAAGCAGCCAGGCAAGGTGCCTCAGAGCAGCTCTTGTGACGCCAAGGCGCGCTGGATCTCACGGCGGACCAGTTTGCGCACGTTGCGGGTGATCCGCTCCCCCAACGCTCCCTGCAGCTCTTCGCGCACGATATCGGACACAAGCTCCCGCAGGCTTTCCTCGTCGAGAAACTCTTCGCTTGCCGACACCGCCGCCATGGCGGTTTCCTCGGCGGCATCCTGCGTCAGCCTGCGCGCGGCATCTTCAGTGGCCTCGCGGCTGGAAGAGAACGACGGGCGCGCAGGAGCCGCATCCAGGTGATCTTCCCACTGAATGGTTTCCACCGACGGGCCGCTTGCCGGCACGGCCTCGATCTCATCCTCGTTCAGGTCCGGCACAGGCACGCCGTTGCGGCTGGCGGGCGCCTCTCCGGCGCCGTGCCCTGCGGTTTCGAGTTCGGCAATCCGGCGGACCACTGCGGCCACCCGGGCGCTCTGCTCGCGCGGAGGCTGGGAGGTGGCGCTGTCCAGTGCCGGGGCGCTGGTTTCGCTGCGCAACGCCTGCTCGCTCACCACGTCAAACAACTTGGCGTTCGGGTCGCGCCACGGCGCCTGCTCCGGTTCGGATTCGGCGTCCGGTTCCGGAGCGATCTCCTCTGCCGACGGATCTGTCACCGCCTCGATCACGCCACCGGCGTCACGCGCTTCCGCAGGCGCGTCCTGCGTCTCGCGCAGCTCCGCGTGATGGGTCATGTGCAACGAAGCTGTTGTGCCGTTCGGAGTGCCGAGATCCGCCGCCTCATCGTCTTCCACGGCCAAAAAAGGCGCTTCTTCGGCGTATTCCGCAGCCTCTGCGCCGCTCTCCTCCGCCTTACGATCCGGGGCCCCATCCGCGTTCGGTCCGGCCGACAGCTGATCGGCCAGCACCCGGGACACATTGCCCTGCGCTTCATACGGCTCTGTCCCGTCGGGCGCGGCATGTTTGGGTTCGGGATCGGCAGAAACAGTGTCGGCGCGGCTGATTTCATCGTCCGGCACCCGCAGGGCGGGTGTCAGAACCAGACGTGTTGCAGGCCGGCTCGCAGGCTCCGCCGGCCCGGTTGCAACTGCCGCAGCGGCGGACTCACCGCCGGAACCGCCCTCGTTCCGCCCGGTTTCGCGAACCAGACGGCGGATGGAGGACAGGACATCTTCGATTTCAGCGTGCGTAACGGGTTCAGACATTTTTGTTGGCCAAGCTCACCTCTTGAGACAAGTCTAGCCAGCTTGCCCGCATCACACAACAGCAACCTCGGATTCTCAGTTCTTTCTCAGAGCCTTGAGCACGCGATCCAGATCCTGCCCCCGCTTGGTCACAAAGGCCGGCGCAGATCGCACCTGATTGTGATAGATCTCGGGATCATAGCGCTCCACCGCGAGGTTGAGGTTCTCGGCCGTCAGCAGCCCCTGGGCCTGAAGGAGGTCATATGCGGCCAGAGCCTGGGTGGCCCGGGCTTGCAGACGTGCGGTCTGCGCATCCAGAAGCTCCTGCTCGGCCTGCAAGACATCCAGCGTTGTCCGCGACCCCAGTGTTGCCTCCTCGCGAATCCCGTCAAAGGCGACCTGCGCCGCCCGCACCCGCTCGGTCGAGGACACCAGGCTGGCCGCTGCGGTCTCAAACGAGGTATAGGCGCTGGCGGCGTTCGACGTGATGCTGCGCTGCGTCGACAACAGCGCGCCGCGCTCCGCATCCAGCCGCGCCAGATCCGCGCGACGGGCCGATGCCAGCGCGCCGCCGGCATAGATGGTCTGCGACAACGACAGCCCCAGATCGAAATTGTCAGAGCTGTTGTCGGTGCTGTGCAACTCGCCATGCGAGGCGGTGGCGCTGAAGTTGAGGCTCGGCCCCATGTCGCGCAGGGAGCTGTCCGCCGTCAGCTGGGCCGCCTTCACCGCGTGCTGCTGCGACCGCAGGCTGGGGTGGTTGCGCAGTGCCAGCGCTTGGGCCGCGTCCAGGCTGTTCGCCCGGCGCGGCAACGGTGGATAGGTGGAGACGGTGCCCGGGGCACGTCCCACGACCTCCTCGTATGTGGCCCGCGCGGTCAGCAAGGCGCCCCGGGCGTCGGTCAGATTGGCGCGCGCCTCGGCGACCTGGCTTTCCGCCAGTGCCACATCCGTGCGGGTCACCTCGCCGACCTCGAACCGATCATTGGCGGCGCGCAATTCTTCCTGAAGCAAACGCAGGTTGTTGCGGCGCAGCGCGACAATATCCTGTTGCGTCAACACGTTGACATAGGCCTGCACCGCCGCGAACAGCACCTGCTGCTCCACATCCACCAGAGTCTGGCGCGTGGCCAGAACCGTTTCCTGTGCGGCGGCGGTGTCCAGACGGGTTGCGCCATTGTCAAACAACAGCCAGTTGAGGCTGACACTGACGGACGCGCCGGTGCTGTGGCTCGACCGCGCGCCCGCGGCGCCAAGCCCGGTGCGATTGTAATCCCGTGCGATGTTCAGAGCGGTGGAGATCACCGGACGCAAGCCCGATACCGATGCGGCAACGCCTTCGTCCGCAACGCGCAGCAATGCACGGTTCTGTTCCAGCAAGCCGCTGCTGGTATAGGCGCCGATCATTGCATCGGTGAGATTGTCCGCACGCGCCTGCGGCACCAGGGCCGCAGCCGTTGCAACGGCGCTAACAGAGACCAGAGCCCTGACCCGCCGTATGTTGAAAAATCCTCGCATCCTGTCGCCTCGATCCGCTTGTTGGGGGCTACCCCGTTACACTCGATTTGCGCCCGACTTACGCAGGCGTCAGTTTACCAGAAACATAGGCGAGGCTCACCACAAGTTGAAGAGGCGCAACATGAATTTCCGGCGATCGTGTCAAGATCGAGACAGACGGCGGAGGATCAGAGCGCGAACTCCGGCGCCTTGGCAAAGCCGGGCAGTACCGGCGCGCCCGCGTTGAATTCGAACCGCCAGGAGATGCGATCACCGCTTTTGTAGCCGATTTTGACCTCGCCCAGGGCCCCGTCCATGAACAGGGCCGCAATGCGCCCGCCATCCTTGAGCTGCGCCAGGATCTCCGCGGGCAGCACCTCGATACCGCCCTGGATCAGGATCACATCGTAGGGGCCATGCTCTGCGGCACCTGCGGCAAGCGTGCCCTCATGCACGATGGCATTGTCGGCATTGCTCTCGCTCAACAGGTCCTGCGCCTCGGATGCCAGCTGCTCGTCTTCTTCGACGCCGATTACCATCTGCGCCAGGCGGGCCACAACTGCGGTCGAGTATCCCAATCCACAGCCGACATCGAGCACCAGCTCATCCTCGCGCACATCCAGCGCGTCCAGCATCTTGGCCAGCGTGCGCGGCTCCGGCACCACGCGCTGCGCGCCCAGCGGCACGTTCTGATCTGCATAGGCGACCTCGGTCTGGGCGTCCGGCACGAAGGTCTCGCGCGGGACAGCCAGCATGGCTTCGATGATCGGGTATTTGGTCACGTCCGACGGGCGGATCTGCGTGTCCACCATCATGCGGCGGAGTGCGGAGAAATCTGTCATCTGCAAAACTCATGTGGTCAGCCGGTTGCTGGTCTTCTGCCACATTGCCGGCGTCGCGGCAACGGTCCCTTTTTCCGCATTGCAAGGATCGCCCCCTGCCCGGCTCGGGTCACTCACTCTTTGGACGCAGTCCGCAGCGGCATGGCGCCCTCACGCCACCTGTGCATTGGCTGCGCCTGTGACTTGCCGCACGCGGGGCCAGGCCAGACGTGCGTCCCGGTCTGGACTGGCCCCGCGTCCAGCAGAGTTCACGCGGAGCAGGACTCGCAAAAGGGGGTCTCGGGATGCTGGCGCAATTGATCGTGGGTCAGATCAGCGCCGCAAATCCTGCAATAGCCATATTCGCCGGCCTTCAACCGATCCAGCGCCGTCAGGATCTCGGTGATCTGGGTGGTCTTGCCCGCGCGACTGTGCGCGGCCCGGGTTGTCTTGGCGTTCTGTGTCAGCGCCGACAACCCCTGCCCGGCCAGCATCCCTGCCGACAACGCGCTGAGCCGGGTTTCAAGACGCTCTTTCTGAGCCGAAAAATCCATGATGTAACCTCCCGAAACAGGTATGATCCGATCTGTGTCACACGCGGTGACATTCAAGTCTCTGCCTGGCTGCTGCCTTGCCCCGGGCGAATTTGCGCCCGTTTTGCACATCTTCAGGTGGGTGCTCGCTGGGATCAGCCTAGGCCAAGATTACAACCTTTGCGCGATAAAGCACCGCCAAATCGTTTCTGCATCTGCGAAAGAGACACGGCGCACGGCCCCAATCGCACTCTTGCCATTTGCGCGGGGATCGGGGAATTTTCCCTATGCTGAACAGGTTCCGAATTTGAACCAAACTCATGAGAAAGACACGCCGCCATGATCCGCCCGCTGCTATTTGGCCTCCTGATCCTCAGCCTCGCCGCCTGCGAAACCACCAAAGGTGCCGGGCGCGACCTGCAGAAGGCCGGACAGGCCATCTCGAACACCGCACGAAACGTGCAGGACGCGCTCTGAGTCGCGCGCCGGATCGCCCGCGGTATCACCAGCCCCTCAGTGCCCGCTCTCGGGCCCGTCATCCGACATAGAGCTTGCGGGCGACCCAGGCGCTGACCGGGATCGCGACCAAAAAACCCACCAGCGCTGCAAACAGGATCCCCCACAGCGAGGACTGCCCCAGCACCAGCGCTGCGATGACCGCGCTGCCCGCAAGGGTGGAGCCGATGAAGATGTGCAAGATCAACGCAAGGCGAAACATGTTTACCCTCCTGGTCACAAGTCGACGTTTGCGCGAAATATAACAGAGGCTTTCGGCCCGTGAATTGACATGGATCATCTATACGAAAGTATAGGCTTCGCTGTTTCCAGAAATCGAAAATTCCCAATATTTTATATTGCGTATATCTCTGCCTAAAGGAACTCCCGCACAGGCTGTCGCCAGCGTATCGCAGGGAAAAGATCACTGGGCGGCGTTTCGACGCGGGGGATCTACCCGTGATTTCGCCGCCCTTGCCTCTTGGTATGGCCTTAAAAAGGGGCCACTGCGTTCAAACGCGGCGCAGCGAACAGCAAAAAACCCGGCTTGCACCGGGTTTCCTATTTCGCATTTCTCAGGTCACGGGATCAATCGTCCATCTTGAGAGCCGAGATAAAGGCCTCCTGCGGAATTTCCACGCGGCCAAATTGACGCATCTTTTTCTTACCCGCCTTCTGCTTTTCCAGCAGCTTGCGTTTCCGGGTCGCGTCGCCGCCGTAGCATTTTGCGGTCACGTCCTTGCGCAGCGCCGACAGGGTTTCACGCGCGATCACCTTGCCGCCGATGGCCGCCTGAATCGGGATCTTGAACATGTGACGCGGGATCAGATCCTTGAGCTTTTCGCACATGGCGCGCCCCCGCATTTCGGCACGATCCCGATGCACCATGGTCGACAGCGCGTCGACGGGCTCATCGTTCACCAGAATCGCCATCTTCACCAAGGTGTCTTCGCGGTAGCCGGTCATGTGATAGTCGAAGGAGGCATAGCCCTTGGTCACCGACTTCAACCGGTCGTAGAAGTCAAACACCACCTCGTTCAGCGGCAGGTCATACACAACCATGGCGCGAGACCCCGCGTAAGAGAGGTCCTCCTGAATACCACGGCGGTCCTGGCAGAGCTTCAGCACATCGCCGAGGAATTCATCCGGCACCAGAATGGTCGCCTTGATGCGCGGCTCTTCGATGTGATCGACATAGGTCAGGTCGGGCATGTCGGCGGGGTTGTGAAGCTCGCGCATCTCCCCGTCCTTCATGAACACGTGATAGACCACCGACGGCGCGGTGGTAATCAGTTCGATATTGTATTCGCGCTCGATCCGGTCCCGGATCACCTCAAGGTGCAGCAGGCCCAGGAACCCGCAGCGGAAGCCGAAGCCAAGCGCGGCGGAGGTTTCCATCTCATACGAGAACGACGCATCGTTCAGCGCCAGCTTCTCGATCGCGTTGCGCAGATCCTCGAACTCGGAACTGTCCACGGGGAACAGACCACAGAACACCACCGGCACGGACGGCTTAAAGCCCGGCAAAGGTATTTCTGCACCTTTCTTGTCGTGGGTGATGGTGTCGCCCACCTTGGTGTCGCGCACCTGTTTGATCGAGGCGGTGATAAAGCCGATCTCGCCGGGGCCCAGTTCATCCACCACTTGCATGGCAGGACGGAAAACACCAATCCGGTCAACGCCATAGCGCGCGCCGGTCTGCATCATCTTGATCTGGTCGCTTTTCTTCAGGACCCCGTCCATGATCCGCACCAGCACGATGACGCCGAGATAGGCATCATACCAGCTGTCCACCAGCATCGCCTTCAGCGGTGCATCCCGATCCCCGGTGGGCGCAGGCAGCCGCTGCACAATGGCCTCAAGCGTTTCCTTGATGCCGATGCCGGTCTTGGCGGAGACATGGATCGCGTCGGTGGCGTCAATCCCGATCACATCCTCGATCTGCTCTGCCACCCGATCACAATCGGAGGCCGGCAGGTCGATCTTGTTGAGCACCGGGACAATCTCGTGATCCGCGTCGATCGCCTGGTAGACATTGGCCAGCGTCTGCGCCTCGACCCCCTGGGTCGAGTCGACCACCAGCAGCGAGCCTTCGACCGCGCGCATGGAGCGGGAGACCTCATAGGCAAAATCGACGTGGCCGGGGGTGTCGATCAGGTTCAGCACATAGCGTTCGCCATCGTCTGCCTCATAGTCGATACGGACGGTGTTGGCCTTGATGGTGATGCCACGTTCACGCTCGATGTCCATGGCGTCGAGCAGCTGCTCTTTCATGTCACGATCCTGCACCGTCCCCGTCGATTGGATGAGGCGGTCAGCAAGCGTGGACTTGCCGTGGTCGATATGAGCGACAATGGAGAAGTTGCGGATTTTCGAGAGCTCTGTCATGACAAGCGCATATGATTGGGATTTCGCCTTTGGTCAAGGTGGATCATGCGTCCGAGCCGCACCATCTGCAGGCGCCGGACCGCTTTCACCGCAACAGCGCCGCGTCTGGTGCCGATCCGGCGCATCCGCCATTGAAAACCGGCCGCGAGCTATGGAATATGCGCGGCGACATCGGTCAGCGTCCTTTCGCACAAACAGGAGATTGATACACGTGTTCCGACTTCTATCCGTCACCGCGCTCTGCGCGACCACGCTGAGTTTTGTGCCCGTCGCGCCACAGGCCACCGCCGGCACCATCGAACGCGCCTGCCGCAGCTCCGATCGCGGCGCGGCACAGGCGTCGCTGTGCCATTGCATCCAGCAGGTTGCCGAACGCCGATTGACCCGATCCGAACAGCGCACGGTTTCAAAATGGTTCTCGGATCCGCATCGCGCACAAGAAGTGCGCCAATCCGCGAAGAGCAGCGACTCCCGGTTGTGGAAGAAATACCAGCTGTTCGGAACCGACGCCGAACGAATCTGCGGCTGAAATGGTGGCGGCAGGCACCATTCAAAATGGTTAATTCCGCCAGCCGCCGCGCCAATTACATTTGAGATTCCACTAAAACCGCCATAAATTACCCGAAAGGATAATTTTACTCTTCCCAAACTATTCAAATGAAAATAAAAACGGCATATATTTTTGTGTGTATGCAGGAAAAGCCTGCACTGTGCAGTGGTCAGACGCTCCCCCGGCAGAAGCATCGCGTGACGGAGTTATCAGAGTTTGGATTTTTTGGAGCGAATATATGCTGATGAAAGGCGTCACACTTCGGGGGTTGGAAGTTTTTGAAGCATTGGCAAAGTCCGGATCGGTCGCGCAGGCCGCCGATATTACCGGATTGAGCCAACCGGCCGTGAGCCAACAACTTCGCAATCTTGAAAAAGCGCTTGGATCGGATCTTGTCGATCACGGTCGCCGCCCCATGGTTCTGACACCCGCCGGGCGCAGCTTCCTTTCCCGCACCCAGGCTGTCCTGAGCGAATTGCGGCTGGCCCAGAGCGAGCTGACGGTGATGGATCTGTCACACCTGCCGGCGCTATCGCTCGGGTTGATCGACGATTTCGACAACGACCTCACGCCGCGGCTCGCCACCATTCTTGCCGACAGCCTGACCCAGTGCCGGTTCAAGATGGTGACCGCATCCAGCCATGACATCATCCGCGCCATGGACGCAAAGGAACTGCACATCGGCATCGCCGCCTCCACCGGCGAGCTGCGCCCGGGCGTGACCGAATATCCGCTGGTCGAGGAACCCTTCATCCTGGTGGCCCCCCGTGGCGCGGTCACCGACCCCGATGACGTCGGCAATCAGCTCAACCACCTGCCCTTGCTGCGCTACGCCCGCGACCAGCTGATCTCGCAACAGATCGAGTCGCACCTCAGCCGCAGCAAGCTGGAATTCGAGGACCGGTTTGAAATCGGGTCTCATCTGGCGCTGATGGCCATGGTGGCGCGCCGCATCGGCTGGGCGATCACCACCCCGCTGGGCTATATGCGGGCCGCGCGTTTCCATGACGAGATCGACGCCTTTGCCCTGCCCCTGACCGAATTCACCCGGCGCATTTCGCTGTTTTCACAGTCCGACTGGCCCGACACCGTGCCGCTCGAAGTGGCCGGAACCATGCGTCGCCTGGTGCAGAGCCAGATGATTGCCCCGGCCGTGAACCGGCTGCCCTGGCTCGCTGGGCAATTGCGGGTGCTGGAGGCCTAGGACCGCCTGCCCGACACGCGCCCCACGCACCCCTTCCGCGAACCGGGGGCGCGCGTCAGTCCGACAGCGCCACATGACGCTGCAATCCCGCCGCCGCGGCCTCAAGCAGATCCAGACAGCCGTCAAAATCCCGCGTGTAGTACGGATCGGGGACCTCCTGCACCGCGGCCGCCCCGGCCATGGGCGCAAACAGCATCACCGGTGTGGTGGAGCCCGACGGGCGCAGGGCTTCGACGTCATGCCGGTTTGCATGATCCATCACGACAATCAGGTCGAAGGCTGCAAAATCCCCAGCCGAGAACTGCCGCGCCCTCAGATCGGACATATCAACGCCCCGTGCCAGCGCCGCCGCCTGCATCGGCCCATAGGGCGGATCACCGATATGATAGTCCGAGGTGCCGGCACTGTCGGTGGCAATCTGCGGGCAGCGGGCGCGAAACAGCGCCTCCGCCGCCGGAGAGCGACAGATATTGCCAAGGCAGACAAACAGGATTTTACGCATCGATACTCTCTCAGGTCAGAAGAAACGGGGACGGTGGTCCGTGTTTACGCGCCCCGCTCTCTATGTCAGGTTTTGCACTGACAGGCCACGCCCCCGCTAGCAGATGCCCGGACAGGAGATCCCGCCATGACCAAAATCGCAATCCTGACTGGCGCGGGCATTTCCGCCGAAAGCGGGCTTGGCACCTTTCGCGACGCAAAAGGCCTGTGGTCGCAACACCGGATCGAAGATGTCGCCACCCCCGAGGGCTTTGCCCGGGATCCCGCGCGCGTGCATCGGTTCTACAGCGCGCGCCGCCAGCAAGCCGCCCGCGCGACGCCAAACGCCGCCCACCGCGCCCTGGCGGAGCTGGAACAGCGGTGGCCCGGCGAGGTGGTCATTGTCACTCAGAACGTCGATCCGCTGCATGAGGCGGCCGGATCGCGCAACGTGCTGCACATGCATGGAACGCTTGCCGGTGCCCTCTGCGCCGCTTGCGATCATCGCTGGCCTGCACCGCAGGAGATGACCACCGACACCACCTGCCCCGCCTGCCATGCGCTCCGCAGCCGCCCTGACGTGGTCTGGTTCGGCGAGGTCCCCTATCACCTGGACGAGATCGGCGACCACCTGACGGAGGCCAGCCTGTTTGCCGCGATCGGGACTTCCGGTCAGGTCCAGCCAGCTGCGTCCTTTGTGCAGGAGGCGGCCTACGGCGGGGCACGGACGGTCGAGCTCAATCTTGCCCCCTCGGACATCAGTGACGCCTTTGACGAGCGCCGATTTGGCCCGGCCACCGAGGTGGTGCCCGATTGGGTCCGGGCGCTGCTGTCTCACGGCCCTGAATGACGAAGCCCCGGCGTCAACCGGGGCTTGTCAGATCTGTCGCGAGGAAAGGTGTTAGTGGGAGTGGTCGCCGTGATCGTCGCCGTGACCCGAATGATCGCCGTGGCCGCCATGTCCGCCCTCGGGCATGCGCGCCATGTCGACGGGGACCTCGATCGCCACTTCACCGGCCTTTTCAAAGTCGAGGATGACGTCGATTGTGTCGCCGTCCGCCAGTTCCCGGTTCAGCCCCATGAACATCACATGGTCACCGCCGCGCTGGAGCAGATGGGTCGCGCCGGCCGGGATGGCAAAGCCGTCTTCGACATGGGTCATCTTCATCACGCCATTGGCGTCTTCGGTGTGGGTGTGGAGCTGCACCCGCTTGGCCACATCGGAGCGCGCCCCGATCAGGCGGTCATCTGCGTCACCTTCGTTGATGATCTCCATAAAGGCGGCGCCGGCCATCTTGTTGGAAGCACGGGCATAGGCGTCATGCACAACCATCTGCGCCGAGGCGGAGGTGGCGACGGCAGCGGCTGCAAGCGCGGAGAAAACGGCAGAAAGGCCGAGGGATTTCAGGGTCATGATTGGTCTCCTTGAGACGGGAACAGGGGGTATCCGGGCGCAGGCGCTGCGACCGGTCTGACTTCGCACGTGTGGGTGTGTCAGACCAGCGGCGGCGCGCGCGCTCGGGCCGTGCGTTCAGGTGCAGCGTCGCGTTGCGCGCGCGACGGCAGCCGGGGCGCCTGTCGCGCCGTTGCAACCGGTGCCAGCAGCGCCGGAGCGCCCTGAACCAGATCAAGGAGATGGGTAATGCAATCCGGGCAGATATGCGGCGCGCCCGTTGGTTCGCCGTTTTCGTCGACATAGACGGTGACCGGACCGGAGCCGGTACACAGGATCACCTGGCCCGTGGCATCACGGTCAAAGCGGCTGGCGGCGGCACTATGGCCGGTCAGCAGCAGGGCCGCAGTCAGCAGCAGGGTGATATACCGTCCGAACACTGTCATTGGCGTCGTCATATCTCAGGAAGAGGCCTCCGGCTCAAGCCCCTTGCGCAAGACGCGGGCAAAGAGTCGCGCCTCCCCCTCCACGCAAATGCAAAAAGACCGCTGGCGCCGGGCCAACGGTCTTTCAGATAAATCCGGGCAGGATCACAAGAGGGGCGGGCCGATCAGGCCTGCGCAGCTTGTGCCTTTGCGATCTCTTTCTTCACCTTCAGAGCGGCATCGGACAGCTCTTCGTCCTTGGCTTTGGCCAGGAAGGCGTCCAGACCACCGCGGTGGTCAACGGAACGCAGGGCGGCTGCGGAGATGCGCAGCTTCACACCGCGGCCGAGGGTCTCGGACTGCAGGGTGACGTCGTTCAGGTTCGGCAGAAACCGGCGACGGGTTTTGTTGTTGGCGTGGCTGACATTGTTGCCAGTCATCGGGCCTTTTCCGGTCAGTTCGCAACGGCGCGACATGGTGTTATCCTTCGTATCTGCGGCGTCCCGACCCGTGTGCGGCCTGCCCGGCCTTTGGGAATCAGTCGCCAAATTACAAGGGCGCTGCCATTGGCTGCGCCCGAAAACTGGTTGAATGCGTTTAGGAGGAATCGCAAAGATGGTCAAGCCATATGCAACGCTTTTATGGCACTCCAGCCGACATTCTCGCGTCATCCCCTCCAGCGCTGGCGGGCTTTTACAATTTCGGGGCCAAGATGCAAGCTTATGCACGCCATACTAGGCCGTCCCCCAACCTTCGCACCTCAGTCGCAGGCCCTAGCCCACGCGCGACGGATCAAGGTCCGCGACACCCAACCCCGTCAGCAGATCGCGCGCAGCCTCTTGTGGGGTTTGCGCGCCCTCGGCCACCTTTTTCGACAGTTCCGTCATGCGCGACTTTGCCCAAGAGGTCTGAAGCCGCGCCAGAAGCGCCTGCCGCACCTCCTCAGAGAACCAATACTGCGCCTGCTGCGCCCGGTTCTGATCCCAAAACCCGTTGTCGCGCCGCCACCCGGCCAGCGCCTGCACCTCTGCCCACGCCTTGTCCAGCCCGGCGGCCTCGATCGCCGAGACGGTCAACGCCTTGGGAAAGCCATCGGGATCTTGCGGACGTTTGCGCAACAGCCGCAGCGCCCCGGCATAATCGGCGCAGGTGCGAGTCGCCGTCGCCTTCAGATCACCATCGGCCTTGTTGATCAGAATCATGTCGGCGATCTCCATGATGCCGCGCTTCACGCCCTGAAGCTCATCGCCACCCGCCGGCGCCAGCAGCAGCAGGAACAGATCGGACAGTTCCGCCACAACGGTTTCCGATTGCCCCACCCCCACGGTTTCGATCAGCACCACGTCAAACCCCGCCGCCTCGCACAGCGCCACCGCATCGCGGGTGCGGCGTGCGACACCGCCAAGGTGGCTCTGGCTGGGACTGGGGCGAATGAAGGCCGCGCGTTCACGACTGAGCCGCTCCATCCGGGTCTTGTCCCCCAGAATTGATCCACCAGACCGCGCCGAGCTGGGATCAACCGCCAGCACCGCAACCCGCAGCCCCTGCCCGATGAGCATCATGCCAAAGGCCTCGATAAAGGTGGATTTCCCCACCCCGGGCGTGCCCGACAATCCGATCCTGAGTGCCTGACGGTCGCTTTTGGCCAAGTGCGACAGCAACTCATCCGCCTGCGCGCGGTGATCCGGACGGGCGCTTTCCACCAATGTGATGGCGCGGGCGAGCGCCCGACGGTCCGCGTTTAAGATCCTGTCACTCAGCTGTGCGATGTCCATGGCGCGCCTCTCGTCCTTGCCGCGCATTGATGGCGCAGCCGAGGCGCGCTTGTCCAGTGGCGCGGCTGCAAAACCCCGATGCCGCTTTGAAACACGGGCTTGAGATCGGAAAGGAAGTGCCTTGATGCGCCGCTACCTTGTCCTCGGATGGGTTATCCTGCTCGCGGCCTTCATCTCGCCCGTGGCTATATTCGCAAATGACCCCAGCACGAGCGATCAACAGCACTATATTGTGCGGGGCCTCGGCGTCAAACTTGGCACTTTCACTCTTGCCAGCCAGCGCAGCGGCGGCACCTATGGCGTGCGCAGTCGCTTTACCTCGACCGGTGCGATGGCACTGCTGGCGCGGGTTCACTTTGAGATGCAGGCGACCGGGCGCTGGACCTCCGCAGGCCCTCAGCCCGCGTGGTTCCTGGAAAGCGTCGACACGGGGCGGCGGCAATCGACGGCCCACCTCGATTATGCAAGTGGCGTGCCCCGCGTCACGGGTGGACGTCTTGGCTCTGACACCCCGCCTCTTCGCCCGGAGCATCAGCGCGACACGGTTGATCCGGCGACCGCCATTTTTGATCCGGCGACCGCCATTTTTCGCGCAGTGGCACCGCAGGCCCCAGATGATCTCTGCGCTCTCGATCAGCCGATCTTTGATGGGGCACGGCGCACGCGGCTGGTGCTGGACCCGCCACGTCCAAAGGGAGCGGGGTTTGTCTGCTGGAGCACATTGCAACGCGAAGACGGCTACAGCGCGCGAGAACTGGCGCGGGCAAAGTCCTTTGACCTCGAACTCAGCTACGAGGCCGGGCCGGATGGGCGTTTCCACATGTCCACCGCCAAAGTCGCCACGGTTTTTGGCACTGTCACGCTGCAAGGTGGGCTGACGCAGGCTGGACGTTAAGCCCGCAATTGGCGATAAGCGCCGCCATGATACGGCTCCCGATTGATGACGCGCTCCCCGACCTGATTGATGCTCTGCGCGCGCGGGGCCGCGCGGTGCTGCAAGCGCCCCCCGGTGCGGGCAAAACCACCAAGGTGCCGCTTGCGATCCTTGAGGCAGGCTTGACCACCGGGCGCATCCTGATGCTGGAGCCCCGCCGCCTCGCCGCCCGCACCGCGGCAGAGCGCATGGCGTCAACCTTGGGGGAAAGCCCCGGTCAGACCGTCGGCTACCGGGTGCGCGGCGAGGCCAAGATCTCAAAATCCACCCGCATCGAGGTTGTCACCGAGGGCATCCTGACCCGGATGCTGCAATCGGACCCGGACCTGCCGGGCGTCGGCGCGGTGATCTTCGACGAATTCCACGAACGCTCCCTCAATGGCGACCTGGGGCTCGCCTTCTGCCTTGAGGTCGCAGGCGCTCTACGCGACGACCTCTTGCTGCTGGCGATGTCCGCCACGCTGGACGCAGGGCCGGTGGCGGCCCTGATGGATGCGCCCATTGTGACCTCCGAGGGCCGCAGCTACCCGGTCGAAACCCGCTGGCTCGACAGCCCCCTGCCCGCCAAGGCACGCAAGCTGGACGCGCTGGTGGATCTGGTTGCCCGCGCCGAAGGGGAGACCCGCGAGACCGGCGGTGGCCTTTTGGTGTTCCTGCCCGGCGAGGGCGAAATCCGCCGCGCCGCCAGCGCGCTGGAGGCCCATCTGCCCGGCCACTGCCAGATCCGCCCGCTGTTTGGCGCCCTCCCCTTTGCCGAGCAACGCGCCGCCATCGCCCCCGTGTCCGAGGGGCGCAAGGTGGTGCTGGCGACCTCCATCGCCGAAACCTCCCTGACGATCGAGGACATCCGCGTCGTGGTGGATATGGGACAGGCCCGGCGCGCCCGGTTCGATCCCGGTGCAGGCATGTCGCGGCTGGTGACAGAACGCGTGACCCGCGCCGAAGCCACCCAGCGACAGGGCCGCGCCGGTCGCGTGGCCGAGGGCACCTGCTATCGGCTCTGGTCCAAGGGCGAAGAGGGCGCGCTGATGGCCTATCCCCCGGCCGAGATCGAGGCCGCAGACCTCACCGGTCTGGCGCTGGAACTGGCACTTTGGGGCGCGGAGCCCGCGGATCTGCCGCTGCTGACCCAACCGCCTTCCGGCAGTCTCGCTGAGGCCCGCACCCTGTTGCAGATGCTCGGCGCGCTGGATGGGCAGATGCGGATCACCGACCATGGCCGCGCTCTGGCCCGTCTTCCCCTGCACCCGCGTCTGGCGCATATGCTGGCGGTGGCGGGACCGGAGAGCGCCACACTGGCGGCGCTGATGGCGGACCGCGACCCGTTGCGCGGCGCGCCGGTGGATCTGGCGCTGCGTCTTGAGGCCCTGCGGGATCTGCGCCGTTTCCGCGACCGCCGCCCCTATCAGGTCAAGACCCCCGCTCTGCAGGCGATCACCAGTGAGGCAAAGCGCCTGCGCCGGCAACGCGGCGGGCAGAGCGACACTACGCCCCGCGCCGCGGGCCAACCCGCCGCCCCCGCCACATCAGAGCCGCTCTCTCCGGCGGCCATGGCCGCGCTGGCCTACCCGGATCGGGTGGCGCAGCGCCGCAAGGGTGATGATGCCCGCTATGTGCTCTCTGGTGGCAAGGGCGCGGTGCTGGAAAACTCCGACCCGCTGGCCGCGGCTCCTTACCTTGTCGTCACAGACAGCGACGGCAATCCGCGCGAGGCCAAGATCCGCCTTGCGGCGCAGATCACCCTGGCCGAAATCCGCACGTTGTTCGCAGATCAGATCCACTGGCAGGATCTCTGCAGCTGGTCCAAACGCGACCGCCGCGTGGTGGCGCGCAAACAGGAACGCTTTGGCGCGCTGGTACTGGACGACCGCATCTGGAAGGATGTCCCGCCCGAGGCCACAGCCACCGCCATGCTCGACGGTGTGCGTGACCTCGGCCTGCGCCTGTCGCCCGCCGCCGCGCGGCTTGCCACCCGTGTCGAACTGCTGCGCGCCGAAGGCCACGACCTGCCGGATTTCTCCGAGGCGGGCCTGATGGCAAGCCTCGAGGACTGGCTGCTGCCCATGCTCACGGGCGTGCGCACGGACGCCGACTGGAAGGGGTTCGACGCGCTCCCAGCCCTGCGCGCCGCGCTGACATGGGAACAGACCCAGCTCCTTGACCGCGAGGTTCCGGGCAGTTTCATCACGCCGCTCGGGCGCAAGATCCCCATTGATTACGCGGGCGACACACCGGGGATCGAGGTCCGCCTGCAGGAGATGTTCGGCGTCACCCGCCATCCCACAGTGGCGGGTGTGGCGCTCAAGGTCACGCTCTTGTCGCCCGCCCGGCGCCCGATCCAGATCACCCGCGATTTGCCGGGCTTCTGGTCCGGCTCCTACGCCGATGTGCGCAAGGACATGCGCGCGCAGTACCCCAAACACCCCTGGCCCGAGGACCCGACCCAGGCTGAAGCGACCCTGCGTGCCCGCCCGCGCGGCTGAAACGTGCGTTTTCCCACACATCAAGGGCTGATTTCGGGCAATTTCAAACACCCCTGTCATTTAATCGTTGCAAACAGGGTCGGTTTTGCATAGGTGCCGTCGGTCAATCGCCACATGCAACCAACAAGGCCGCCCGGACACCTCCGGACCATGACCGCTACCCATGCTGAACGCCCTCAACAAGCTCTGGTCCCAGACCCTCCTGCCGATGCTGTCGCGCCCGCGACGGCTGCAGGTGGCGGCGTTGTGCTATCGCCAGACCGATACCGGGCGTGAGGTCCTGCTGATCACCAGCCGCGACACCGGTCGCTGGGTGCTGCCAAAGGGCTGGCCGATGGCGGGCAAGACCAGCGCCGAAAGCGCCGTTCAGGAAGCCTGGGAAGAGGCCGGCGTTGCCAAAAGCCGCTTCGACGAGACGCCCCTGGGCTGCTACAGTTACGACAAGCGTCTCGACAATGGCGCTGTTGAGCCGCTGGAAACGCTGGTCTACGCGGTGGAGGTGCAGGAGCTTCAGGAGTGCTTTCCCGAAGCCCACGAACGGAGCCGCAGCTGGATGTCGCCGGCCGAGGCCGCAACCCGTGTTGACGAGCCGGAGCTGCGCGATTTGTTGAACAATTTCTGATCGCCGTGATGCAGGTGTCACATTCCGATCTCAGCCTGTGCCTGCGCCAGGGTCCCCCGCGCACCCTGGGCCTGCAGACATGCGCAAGGAAGGCAACCCCATGACGACCCGCCCCGACTGGCGATCCCTGGACAAGGATCTTGCCCGCCTGAACCAGGTGGAGCGGGTGACCGGCTATGTGGTGCGTCCGCTGCTGGGGCTGGGGCTGGCGCTGGCGTTCATGGCCTTGGCCGGGCTGGAGGCCGCACTGGTGCTGGGCACCTCGCCCACCACGATCATGGCCATGGTGGCGGCGGTCTTTGGCGCTTATCTGGCGCTCAACATCGGCGCCAACGACGTGGCAAACAACATGGGCCCCGCGGTGGGCGCCAAGGCCCTGCCGATGACGGCCGCCCTGATCGCCGCCGCGCTGGCAGAGGTCACCGGCGCGCTTCTGGGAGGCAGCGAGGTGGTCGCTACGGTGTCCCGCCGCCTGATCGACCCCTCGGCCGTGAGCGCGCCCCAGATCATGGTGCAGGCGATGATGTCGGCCATGATCGCCTCGGCGCTCTGGGTCAATCTGGCCACCTGGCTGGGGGCGCCGGTCTCCACCACCCAGAGCATCATCGGCGCCATCCTCGGCGCCACCACCGCTGCCGCCGGGTTTGCCGCCGTGGACTGGCTGACCTTCGGTGGCATCGCTACCAGCTGGATGCTGTCGCCGCTGATCGGCGCGGCGCTGGCAATGGCGCTGCTGGCGCTGATCCAGCGCTTGATCAGCAACCGCCCGGACAAGATGGCCGCCGCGCGCCGCTGGGTGCCGGTGCTGCTGGCCGGCATGGGCGGAGCTTTTGCCGTGTTCTTCGCGCTCAAGCTGCCAGAGCGCATCGCCAGCCCCACGCCCGACCAGGCCGCACTGGCCGGGCTGGTCGCCGGTGCCCTGTCCTATCTGGTCGCCCGCCCGGTGGTGCTGCGCCGCGCGGCCCAGCTGGAACACCAGAAAGGCGCGATCAAGGCGCTGTTCCGCCTGCCGCTGGTGATCGCCGCGGTGCTGATGTCCTTTGCCCATGGCGCCAATGACGTCGCCAATGCGATCGGGCCACTGGCCACGATCATGCAGGTCATGACCAACAGCGGCGGCGGCACCCACCCGGCTGAAATCAACGCCTTTGCCCCAATCCCGGTGCCGCTCTGGGTGCTGGTGATCGGAGCCCTCGGCATGGCAATGGGGGTGTTGTTGTTTGGCCCCCGGCTGGTGAACATGGTCGGCAGCCAGATCACCAAGCTCAACCCGATCCGCGCCTATTGTGTCTCCACCTCCGCCGCGCTGACCGTGATCGTGGCCAGCTGGCTCGGCATGCCGGTGTCCTCGACCCATGTCGCGGTCGGTGCGGTGTTTGGCGTCGGCTTCTACCGCGAGCACATGGCCGCCCGCGCCCGCCGCATCGGCGCCCGCGCGGCGCGTCCCGGCCTGCCGCGCGAGGACCGCAGCCGCCGGCGTCTGGTCCGCCGCAGCCATGTGCTGACCATTCTCGCCGCCTGGCTGATCACCGTGCCGCTGTCGGCCGCCCTGTCGGCGGGGATCTATACGCTGTTGCATCTGCTCGGCCGCTGAGCGCCCCGCCTGCCTGCCCACCCCGGCCCGCCTACCGCCCGCCTGTCAGTGCGCCCTGGACAGCGCGTCGCGAACGACTGTGCGTGGTGGGCCGGGATCAGCGCTCCGCCGCCAGCGGCGCGCTTTGCCTGCGACGGTCGATCCAGGCAGAGGTCTCCGGCATCTCGACCCCATGCCGCCGCCCCATCCGGAGAAGCTGCGCCAACATGGTCTCGATTGCAGCGGCGCGCTGGTGCCCCAGCGGCCCCGGCCAGTGCGGTCTTGCCAGCCCGCCGCGCCATGAGGCTGGCAACAGGCGTGACCGCCACAGCCCAACCCGCAGGGCAAAGGGCACGCCGCCGGGCAAACAGGGCCGTATGCCCGCCTGTGCCAGAGTGCCTAGCGCCTCTTGCAACAGGGCCTGCGGGTGTTCCGGCAGATCCGGCGCCTCCGCCTCGCCTGCATTGATACGCAACAGCTCCGCCAGTCGCAGCCCCCACAGGAGGCCGGGAATATCCCGGTGGGTGGTGGTTTCGAGGCAAGGCACATCAAGCTCCCGGGCCATTGCCCCGGCCGCCTCTGACACCAAGAGCGGTCCGCTCCCACAGCGGTGCAGCCGACGCGGTCCCGCCTGCTGCCGCACCTCCACCTGCCAGGGCAGCACCCCTTCGACCGACGGCGCAGAGGAAGGCCGCGGATCGGAGGGGCCGTCGGGCATCGATACCGCAGGCCCGGCGTGAAACAGCAGCACGGGTGCCGCAGCAGCGCCGCGGGACGCCGGCGCCGTCCCCGGTTTGGTGTCGGCCGCGCGCAGCAGGGCGCACGCCTCCGGTGTGGCGGCCAGCACCACGATCATCGCAGCCTGGCTCAGTGTCTCGGGACTGGTGGTGCAGGCCAGCGTGTCGGCGCCCACACGCGCATCAAGGCCGCTGTGATCGGTCAGATGCACCCCGTCGCGCAGATGGGCCGCATGCCAGTCCGGTGGCGCAATCCAGGTGACCATATGCCCGGCCGCAGCCCAGAGCGCAGCGCAGAACCCGGCCGGTGCCGGGGCGCCCAGAACCACGATATGTCCTTCCGCCATGATACCCGTCCTTTCGGATGCGTGTTTCGCCGCCACCCTGTCAGAGGCGCAGACGGCTGACCAGAGGCACTGCCGCGCCCCACACGCAACGCGCCGGGCCGCTAGGCCCGGCGCCACGCCCAACGGGCGGGCCTGCATGAACATGCAGGCGCAACGGGCGGGAGCGCCCCCGCCCCGGTCTTGTCAGTGCCGGTGAATCAGACGCCGAGACACCAGCGCATCACCGCCTTCTGCGCATGCAGACGGTTCTCGGCCTCGTCAAAGATCACCGACTGCGGCCCGTCCATCACCGCCGAGGTCACCTCCTCCTCGCGGTGCGCGGGCAGGCAGTGCATGAACAGCGCATCGGGCTTGGCGTGGGCCATCAGCGCATCATTGACCTGATAGGGCCGCAGCATGTTGTGGCGCCGCTCCTTGGAGGACTGGCTGTCATGCATCGACACCCAGGTGTCCGCCACCACCAGATCGGCGCCCGCCACGGCCTTGGCCGCGTCGCGTTCGATGGAGATGGTGGCACCGGCCTTGCGCGCCAGACCGATGAATTCCTCCTCCGGGTCCAGTTGCGACGGGCCGGTAAACGTGAGGTCAAAGCCGAACTGCCCGGCCGCATGGATGAAGGAAGCGCAGACGTTGTTGCCGTCCCCGGTCCAGACCACCTTCTTGCCCTTGATGGGGCCGCGATGCTCCTCATAGGTGAGGATGTCGGCCATGATCTGGCAGGGGTGGGTGCGGTCGGTGAGACCGTTGATCACCGGCACATCGGCATATTCCGCCATCTCGGTCAGCACCGTCTCGTCAAAGGTGCGGATCATGATCAGATCCACATAGCGCGACATGACGCGGGCGGTATCGGCGATGGTCTCGCCGTGCCCCAGCTGCATGTCCTTGCCCGACAGCACCATGGTCTCGCCGCCCATCTGGCGCACGCCGACGTCGAACGACACCCGGGTCCGGGTCGAGGGTTTTTCGAAGATCAGCGCCACCATGCGCCCCGCAAGCGGCTGGTCGTCGTCGGGCGTGCCCTTGGGGCGGCCGGCGCGCGCGGATTTCATCTGCGCGGCATGGTCGATGATCTGCCGCAGGTCGTCGGGGGAGGTCTTATGGATGTCGAGGAAATGGTTCATGAGGTGTATCGCTTTGTTGTGCCAGAGGTGACGCTGGGACCCGTCCCCGCACCCCTGGGGTATTTGGGAAAAGATGAAGGTCAGGCAGCCTCGACCGCCGTGGCAGCCGCATCGAGGCGCAGGACGGCCTCCTCGATATCCGCATCGGTGATGGTCAATGCGGGCAGCAGGCGGATCACATTGTCGGCGGCGGGCACCGTGATGACCTCGGCGGCATAGCCCGCCTTGACCACATCGGCGTTCACCGCCCTGCATTTCAGCCCCAGCATCAGCCCGGAACCGCGCACCTCCTCGAACACCTCGGGGTGCGAGGCAACCAGCCCTTCGAGCTTCTGGCGCATGAGGCCCGCCTTGCGGTTCACCTCCGCGAGGAACTCGGGCGCGGCCACGTGATCCATCACCGCGCAGCCCACCGCGCAGCCCAGCGGGTTGCCGCCATAGGTGGAGCCATGGGTGCCCGCCGTCATGCCGGAGGCGGCCGTTTCGGTGGCCAGCACCGCACCGAGCGGGAAGCCGCCGCCGATGCCCTTGGCCACCATCATGATGTCGGGGGTGATGCCCGCCCATTCATGGGCAAAGAGCTTGCCGGTGCGGCCCACCCCGCATTGGACCTCGTCGAGGATCAGCAGGATGCCATGTGCGTCACAGAGCGCGCGCAGGTCCTTCAACTCCTGATCGGGCATCGGGCGGATGCCGCCCTCGCCCTGCACCGGCTCCACCAGCACCGCCGCGGTGGTCTCGCCAATGGCGGCCTCGACGGCGTCGGCGTCGCCCCAGGGCAGATGCACAAATCCCGGCAGCAGCGGGCCGAACCCCTTGGTCATCTTTTCCGACCCCGCCGCGGCGATGCCGGCGGAGGACCGGCCGTGGAAAGACCCCTCGAAGGTGATGATTTCCACTTTCTCCGGCTGGCCCTGCTCAAAGTGATATTTGCGCGCCATCTTCACCGCCAGCTCGCAGGCCTCGGTGCCGGAGTTGGTGAAGAACACCGTATCGGCAAAGGTTTCCGCCACCAGCTTGTCGGCCAGCGCCTGCTGCTGCGGGATCTCGTAGAGGTTGGAGACATGCCACAGGTTTTGCGCCTGGCTGGTCAGTGCCTCAACCAGCGCCGGATGCGCATGGCCCAGCGCGTTCACGGCGATGCCCGAGCCCAGATCCAGAAAACGTCGGCCATCCGCCTCGATCAGCCAGGAGCCTTCGCCTTTGACGAAGGTCAGGGGCGCCCGATTATAGGTCGGAAGAACGGAGGGGATCATGGGGGTCATCCTTATCATGACTATGAGGGATCAGGACCAAATCAGTGCCCCACCACGGGGCGACGGTCAACAACTGGTCCGGTCTGGGTTCGAGAAGGTCGCGCCCCCTTGATGAACAAGCAAGGCGCGCGGGATCAAAGGCGCTGCGGATGGCAGCGTGTCAGGCACATTGGCGTCGACGTCGGGTCGACAGGAAAGACGCGTGTTTGATCATAGGCAGGGTCCATAACGGAAGTTTATCGGCATGAAAACCCCCTTTGACACCTTCATCAGCGCAAACCGGCATCCCAGCCCATCCGGGGGCACGGGACGCATCACCCCGGAGCGCAGCCTTTGCGCTTGCCTTTGGCGGCGGCCTGACGCACCGATTGACGCATGAGCCATGTGACCCCGCAAAACCCACCGCTTGCCGCCGCGCTGATCCTGCTGGCGACCGTCTTCATCGCCGGCACCACGCTGTTGGCAAAGTCGCTCGGCACCGACACGCTCGGCCCGCCGTTGCATGCCTTGCAGATCAGCCAGGGGCGGTTCGTCTTTGCCTTCATCGGGATTTCGATTGCGGTGATGGCGCGGCGCCAGCAGATTCGCGCGCCGCACTGGGGGTTGCATATCGGGCGCTCCTCCTTTGGCTGGGGCGGTGTCACGCTGATGTTTGCCTCCGTTGCCTTCATCCCGCTGGCGGATGCGACGGCGATTTCCTTTCTGAACCCGGTGATCGGCATGCTGCTGGCGATCCCGTTCCTGGGCGAGAAGGTCGGCCCCTGGCGCTGGCTGGCCGCCGCCATCGCCCTTGCGGGTGCGATGATCCTGCTGCGCCCGACACCGGAGAGTTTCCAGCCCGCAGCGGTTCTGGCGCTTGGCGCTGCGGTCGCCATGGGGGCGGAGCTGATCTTTATCAAGAAACTGGCGGGACGCGAACCGCCCTTGCAGGTGCTGTGGGTGAACAACCTGATCGGCATGGTGATCGCCAGCTGCGCCGCGCTGGCGGTCTGGCAGATGCCGACCCCGGCGCAATGGGGCGCGCTGGCCGCGCTTGGCGGATTGATGGCCTGTGCGCAGGCCTGTTTCATCAATGGCATGGCGCGGGCGGATGCGTCCTTTGTGGCGCCCTTTGCCTATGGCACGCTGGTCTTTGCCGCGATCTACGATGCGGTGATCTTTGGCGTGCTGCCGGATTGGATCACCCTTCTGGGGGCCGGCATCATCCTCTCCGGCGCGGCGCTGCTGGCCTGGCGCGAGAGCGTCAACGGCAAGCGCCCAAGCGTGACCGCACGCCGCCCCGCCCCCTGAGCCTCCGGACCTTCTGCGTCGCTCAGTCCTTCAGCCGGTATCCGCGGCGCAGCATCTGCCAGGCTACGACCAGAATGACGGCCGTTGCCCCAAGGCACACCAGGGCGCCAAAGGCCGGGTCGCTGTCGGACACGCCGATCATCCCGAACCGCACCCCATCAATGAGGTAGAATACCGGGTTGACGTGGCTGATCGCATAGAGCACCGGCGGCAGCGCCTCGACCGAGTAGAAGGTCCCCGACAGGAAGGCCAGCGGCGTCACGATAAAGTTGGTGATCGCCGCCATCTGGTCGAACTTCTCGGCAAATACCCCGGCCACGATGCCCAAGCCGCCCAGAAACGCGGCTCCCAGCACCACAAAGCCCAGCGCCACCAGCGGATGCGCGGGCACCAGCCCCAGCACCAGCACCAACCCGAGACCGATTCCCGTCGCCACCAGCAACCCGCGTGCGATCGCCCCGGCGAGATAGCCCAGCAGGATCTCCAGCCCCGACAAGGGCGGCATCAGCGTGTCAACGATATTGCCCTGCACCTTGGAGATCACCAGCGACGACGAGGTATTGGCAAAAGCGTTCTGGATCACCGTCATCATCATGATACCCGGCGCGATGAACGACATGAAGTCCACGCCCATGACGTCGCCCCGGCGCGGCCCGATGGCGATCGAAAAGATCAGCAGGAACAGCGCCGCCGTCACCATCGGCGCCACCAGCGTCTGGGTATAGACCACCAGGAACCGCTTGATCTCGCGCTCCGCCAGGGTTTTCAGACCCAGCCAATTGACCCGGCCGAACCGGCGTTCGCCGACCTCGATGCGAAAGCTCGAGTGTATGTTGTTGTCGGTCATAGCATCCTCATCGTCTCAGTCCCCCCTGCATAATCGCTCATTCCCGGGATGCAAGCTGCGGTTCTGTGCCGTCAGGGGTCGGTTCATGACTTGTATCTCGCCCGCCAGTGACTATTGTAGGGCAACACTCTGGAATTCGATGGCGGCCACAGGTTTCTTGAGGCCGCTATTAGCTTTGAAAGGCACCTTATGTCCTGGACAGACGAGCGCGTCGAACTGCTCAAGAAAATGTGGGGCGAAGGCCAGTCGGCCAGTCAGATCGCAAAGGAACTCGGCGGGGTGACCCGCAATGCAGTGATCGGCAAGGTTCACCGCCTCGGCCTGTCCAATCGCACCACCGGCGGCAGCAGCAAGGCCGCAGCCGAGCCGAAGGAAAAGCCCGCGCCCAAGGCGGCCGCAAAGCCCAAGGCCGCGCCCAAGACGGAACCGGCCCGCCCGGCCGCACCGGCCCCCGTCGCCGAAGCTCCGGCGGCAGAGCCGAAACCCGCCGCCCCGGCGCGCAAGCAGATCATCCCCGCAGGTCAGCCGCTGCCGCCGCAGCCCTCTGCCAATGAGATCAGCCCCGAAGCCCTGGCCAAGGTCAACGAGATCGAAAAGAAGGCCAAGAAGCTGACGCTGATGGAACTGACGGAGCGCACCTGCAAATGGCCCGTTGGGGATCCGGCGACCGATGATTTCTGGTTCTGCGGCCTGCCCACCCAGCAGGGCAAACCCTATTGCGAGGCGCATGTGGGCGTTGCCTTCCAGCCGATGAGCTCGCGCCGCGACCGCAAGCGCTGAGCGCGCATCCCACACGACACGACAGAAACCCCGGCGCCTTTTTGGACAGCCGGGGTTTTTCGTTGCACGCGGCCCATGCGGGGCGGGATGGGTCCGGACCTCGCCCAAGGCGCGCCGCCGCCAGGGCAGCGGCGCATCTCCCGCCCGAAGCGCTGCCCTAGGGGTGCATCTTTGCGCCTTTGGTGATCTTGTCGACCAGCTTCCTGTCTGCGCGCAGCGCCAGCCCCGCGAGGGTCAGATCCGCCGCTGCGTACTCCGCCACCACCGCGCGGTTGGCGGCGTCATGGCCGGTGGCAAACATCTCCTCGGTATAAAGCGACAGCGGCACCTCCCGGCTCAGCGCCCGCGCATGGATCTTGCCCAGCCCCGCGCCGTCGCTGGCCAGAACGATGACCGGCTGAATGGCCAGCGCGTTGTAGCTGTTACCGTCCGCGTCGCGGTAGCGCTCCCCGATCAGCTCCAGCGCCGCGCCGACGATGCCCGACATCAGAAACGCGGTGACATTGAGCTTCTGCCAGGTGGCAAGATCCGCGCGCAGGACAATGGCGATCTTGGTCTCGAACTGCATCGCTCAGCCCTCCGCCTGCAGGCGCTTTGGCGCCGCCACGGTCAGGGCACTCTCGGCATCACCGGTGTTCACCGTACCGGCGGGTTCCACCATGATCACCACCGGCTCCGGCGTCAGCGCCCGGGGGCGATGTTCGACGCCACGCGGCACACAGAGGAACTCCCCCTGCCCCAGTTCAACCACACCATCGCGGAAATCGATGGCGATACGCCCGCGCAGGACCAGAAACGCCTCGTCCTCCGCCGGGTGGCTGTGCCAGTCGAACAGGGGACCGAACTTGGCGACCTTGACCTGCGCGTCATTCACATCCGCCACGATATGCGGATCGAAGACCTGCGTTATCTGCGCATCTACCTGATCGAGAATATTGAGTTTTTCAGGCGGCAAAGGGATACTCCTTGTTGTAGTGCCAACCAGCCCGAGCCGGGCCAGCAGGATATGTCCCGTGCCGCCCAAGGATCCCCACCCATGACCGACACGTCGTCAAAGCCGCACCCTGCCAGAGCCGAACCGCCCGGTCTTGAACGATCCTGCACATTGCCCAGCCGCGGTGACTGGTTGCGGGTGGCGCCGCAAACCCCCGGCATCGAGCGGATCGAGGCGCATTTCGACGGCCATGCCTATGGTCCGCACCGCCACGACACCTATGCGATCGGCTATACCATCACCGGCGTGCAGAGCTTTCGCTATCGCGGGGCGCGGGCGGACAGTCTTGCGGGGAACGTGATCGTCATTCACCCGGACGAGCTGCATGATGGCGAAGCTGGTCATGACGCCGGGTTTTCCTACCGGATGCTCTATATCGCCCCGACCCGCATCCGGGACGCGCTCGGCCCAAACGCCCGCGCGCTGCCGTTTGCCCGCGATCCGGTGCTGACCGATGGCGCATTGTTGCAGGCGCTCCAGAACGCCTGCGCGGATATGGGCCGGACCCTGGAGCCGCTGCAACTGGATCAGATCATCACGCTGCTGGCGCAGGGATTGCTCGCACAGGACCAGAGCGCGGGCCAGATGCGGACGTCCCGCATTGATCTCCGCGCGGTGGAGCAGGCGCGCGCCTATCTGGATGCCCACGCGGACCAGGTGGTTCCGTCCGAGGACCTGGAGAACCTGACCCAGCACGACCGCTACAGCCTGTCCCGGCAATTCCGCGCCGCGCTGGGCACCAGCCCCTATCGCTACCTGACGCTGCGTCGGGTCGACCGGGCACGGCAGGCGATTTCCGACGGCATGTCCCTGGCGGAGGCGGCGGCCTATGCAGGTTTCAGCGACCAGCCGCATATGACCCGCCAGTTTACCGCCGCCGTGGGCATGTCTCCGGGGCGGTGGCAACGGATGGCAGGCCCGTCACCGGCCCGCTGATCCCCCCCCCCCCGCAGCAGACAGTGCAAACAAAAAGGCCCCGCATCACCTGCGGGGCCTGTGTATGACTGACCTTTAACCGTCAGTCCTGCGCCGGGGCGCTGGACGCAAAGTTCGGGATCGGATTGGTCGACGCCGGGTTGGGATCAATGCCGGGCCAGTTGCCCTCGGCCAGGGTGATGTTGCCGGGAATGTCTTCTTCCCAGAAGCTCACCACATTCTTGGTGATGTTCAGATACAGCTTGTCATCCACGATCCGCCACAGGTTGGGATTGCCCGGCACCTTGCCGCCCTTGGAGACGCCATAGGCACAGTGGCCGTCATAGGCCGGGGCATAATAGGCCGGGTTCTCCAGGAAGGTGTCGCGGTTTTCCTCGGTCGCAAAGGCGAAGGTCGCGCCATTGTAATCCGCGGTGATGTCGGCCTTGCCGGGGACCGCGGCGGGCTGCGCCTGCCCAACCGGGGCCTGCGCCAGGCTGCGGTAGGCCACGACGTCATAGCCCGAAACCGCATAGCCGGTGTCGTCCACAAACTGCTCACCAGCAAACGCGGGTAGACCAAAAGACAGGGCTGCCACCGCAGCCAATGCAAAACGTTTCATCGCCAATTCCTCTCCTCGCGCCAGACGGCGCAGCAAACTCCAGTTGATCCGCATCAGTGCGGGATCTCAGGCGAAGATACGCGAGATTGGTCACATGCGAAGTGGCTCTCACGCGGCTGTGTTGAGAGACGAGACCGCGTGAGATACGCGTGATCGGCCGTGCGTCCGGCGCTATTCTGCGTCCTGACGCGCACGCCCGATGCGGCCGAGATGCGTAAATTCAAAGCCTTGCGGTGTTTTCAACCCGTATCCCAGCATCCGGTCGAGACCGCAATGCGCCAGCCAGAGCGCACCCAGCTCCCACCCCAGCGGCGCCTGCCACAGATGCGCCAGCACCAATGTAACAATTGCCGCCGCGTAGACGTGGACCAGGTTGTAACAAATCGCCCCGACACGGCGCCCGAATAGATAGCCGAGAAAGCTCAGATCCGGGGCAAAGAACACAAGCACCGCCCCCCAGATCGGAAGCACCGCCTCCGCTCCGGCATAGAGCCACAGACCGGCCGCGCAGATCACCGCGCCCTCGGCTTTTTGCCAGCGGAGCGCGCCAGGTTGCGGTGTCGGCATCAATCGAGCCGCCGCACGAGGATCTGGTTGCCGTCCCCCCTGCGGGTTTCCAGGATTTTCATCGTGGCGATCAGGTCCGAGAGTTTGCTCTTGCCGTAGCTGCGGGTATCGAAGTCCGGGCTGGCGGCGGTGATATACTGGCCGATCTGCCCAAGCGAGAACCACTCGTCCTCCTGGCTGATCGCATCCATGGCGCGCAGCACCAGTTTCTGCGGATCTTCGAGCTCTGCCGGAGCCTGATCGTCCTGCGGTGCTGCGGTCTGCTCGGTCGCCTGCGCGGCTGGTTTCTGTTTCTGCTTTTGCGGTTTGGGCTCCTCTTTCAGGAGATTCTCCACATAGATGAACCGCTTGCACGCCCGCACAAAGGCCGCCGGCGTCTTGCGCATCCCCATGCCATAGACATCCAGCCCCTGTTCGCGGATGCGACTGGCCAGACGGGTGAAATCGCTGTCGGACGAGATCAGCACAAACCCGTCGAACCGGCCCGAATGCAGGATGTCCATCGCGTCGATCACCAGCGCGATATCGCTGGCGTTCTTGCCGGTGGTGTTGGCAAATTGCTGATGCGGAACAATCGCATAGGCGGCAAGCTTGTCCTTGCTCCAGCCCTGCGGACCGCCACCGGAGAAATCCCCGTAGATGCGCCGGATGCTTGCCTCCCCCAGCGAGGCGATCTCCTCGAACATGGCTTCTGCAAATTTTGCGGAGATATTATCCGCGTCGATCAGGACCGCCAGAAGAGGCGGTTTTTCGCTTGTGGCCATGGGATATTCTGCCTGTCTGTAAGGGGCTTTCCCCATACATACGCGGCTGGGCGGAAATGAAAACCGCCGAGGTTCCCGTCAGCGCCAAATTGCGCCGCAGATCGCGGCGGATCGGGCCTCCGGCCCCGCCGCGCAACAACCGCGCACAATCAGGTGTCCAAAAATTTACCGCGCCAGACCTTCCAGTCATTGGAATTTTCGGTATCGTCCCCATCTGAGGTGAGGCGCCGCCTGCGGGCTGGCCCTTCACCAACGTCTGACACGGGAACAAAGAGGCCCTCCATGAGCGATTCGACCTATACCCCTCCGAAGGTCTGGACCTGGGAGCAGGAAAGCGGCGGCCAGTTCGCCTCCATCAACCGCCCCATAGCCGGCGCCACCCATGACAAGGATCTGCCGGTGGGCGCGCATCCCTTCCAGCTCTATTCCCTGGCAACGCCCAATGGCGTCAAGGTCACGGTGATGCTGGAAGAACTGCTGGCCGCGGGCGTCAAGGAGGCGGAATATGATGCCTGGCTGATCAAGATCGGCGACGGCGATCAGTTCGGCTCCGGTTTTGTCGAGATCAACCCGAATTCCAAGATCCCCGCGCTGCTCGATCGCAGCGGCGCAGAGCCTGTCCGGGTGTTCGAAAGTGCGTCGATCCTGATGCATCTGGCCGAGAAGTTCGGCCACTTCCTGCCCAAGGAGGGCAGCGCGCGCACCGAGGTTCTGAACTGGCTGTTCTGGCAGATGGGCTCCGCCCCCTATCTGGGCGGCGGGTTTGGCCATTTCTACGCCTATGCGCCGGAGAAATTCGAATACCCGATCAACCGGTTCACCATGGAGGTCAAGCGTCAGCTGGATGTGCTGAACCGGGAACTGGCGACCAAAACCCATATCGCCGGCGAGGACTACACGATTGCCGATATGGCGATCTGGCCCTGGTATGGCCAATTGGTTCTGGGCCGGCAGTACAATGCGGCAGAGTTCCTCGATGTGGAGAGCTATGAGCACGTCATGCGGTGGGCCAAGGCGATTGATGCCCGCCCGGCCGTCCAGCGCGGCCGCATGGTGAACCGCGTCTTTGGCGAGCTGTCCTCGCAGCTGCACGAACGCCACGCGGCAGAGGACTTCGACACCAAGACACAGGACAAGCTCGAAGCGGCCGAGTAATCTCCGGCCTTGGTTCATGAAATCGGCCGCAGGTCCCGCGGGGCTTGTGGCCGTTTTGTTTGAGCGGCGGTTTTTTGAACGGTACGGAGCCGAGCCAGAACAGCGGGATCAAGGCAGCATTCACCGTCGCGGCACCAGGGACGGGGGCGCTCCCGCCCCTGCGGGTGCCCTGCCTGCGGCAGATCCCCCTGGCAGCGTTGGGCCCAGCCTCCAGCCCCATTCGGGGCTGGAGGCCGCGCCGGGCCGACAGGCCCGGCGCCCGGCCCAACGGGAGCGGATCATGCAGATGATCCGACGACGGGCGGGAGCCCCCCCCGCCGCTGTCAACGCTCCATGGTTATTTCAAGCGCGGGGGCTTGGCCGGATCCGCGCCCGGCATCTGTGGGGCATGTGTTGGCGCGGATGCGGGCTCCGGCAGGTCGAACCGCAACCCGACCCGCGACAGGCGTGCGGAGATCTCGTCGCGGGCGGCAAAGAACCCGACGTCCAGTGCTCCGGCCTCGATGCCGGAGAACGTCAACGCCTCCCCCACAGCCTTGGCCAGCGCACCCTCGGACCCGGGGCGGGCCCCGACGAACGCCAGCAAATGGCCGTTGCCGCCGCCCTCGTAGGTCACCGCCGCCAGATAGGCCATCTTGGCCAGCCCGCCCGAGGTGGCCAGCTTGGCATCCAGCGCCGTCAACAGCACCTCCGGCAAGCCCTGCGGCGGGCGCACTTCGGATATCGCCGCCTCCACCTCGCCCGGGGCATGCGACAGGGTCTCCGCCAGCCACCCCATCGCCGCATCCGGGATCAATATCGACGAGGGCGCGACCTCAAGATTGACCCCAAGACCAATCCCCTGCCCCGCCAGCATCGCGGCGATCACCCGTCCCGACAGCGCCGCATAGGGCACGATCCGATCGGCGAACTGCGCCAGACGCTCCTCGCGGTCGAACACCAGCACAAAACGCCCCTCGCCGGTGTCAAAGATCTCCGGGCTGATGCGATCCCCTTCGGGTTCCTTGTCCAGCAGGATGAACAGCTCGCAATCGGCCAGCCGCTCAAAGAACCGCAACCGCGCCGCGTCGTCTTCGGGCGCGGCCTCCATCGCCGCATGGGCCAGATCCAGCGGGGTCATCTCAGTCATCTTGCATCTGCTCCTTCACCCGGGCGCGCAGAACCGGCAGCAGTTCCGCCTCGAACCAGGGGTTTCGATTCAGCCAAGCCGTATTGCGCCACGACGGATGAGGCAAGGCAAAGACCCCCTCGGGCAGGTCGCGCCAGGCCTGAACAACCTCCGTCACGCCCTTGCGGGTGCCGAGGTGATAGCGGTGAGCATGCCCGCCCACGATGATGCGCAGGCGGATCTCCTCCAGCTCCGCCATCACCTGACCGTGCCAGGTCGCGCCGCAGATCCGCGGCGGCGGCAGATCGGACCCCCCGGCGTCATAGCCCGGAAAACAAAAGGCCATCGGCACGATCGCCACCCGACGCTGGTCGTAGAACTGCTCGGCGTCCAGCCCGAGCCAATCCCGCAGACGATCCCCCGACGCATCCGTAAAGGGTTTACCACTTTCATGCACGCGAAGCCCCGGCGCCTGTCCGGCAATCAGGATACGCGCGCCGGGATCGAACCAGACCACCGGCCGCGGCGCATGCGCGGTTGCCGTGGCAGCAAACCGGTCCGCACAAATGCGACATGCAGCAATGCGTTGTTTTAACGTTAAGATCTCAGTCATGATGGCTCATCCCAACTCTGCTGCTGCGGCCCCCGCCCCGCCTCCGGGCCGCCCGGGCCCTGCGGCACAGTTGCACAGGTTTGCTCAAATTCGACATATTTGCGCCCAAATCAACGCGTAAACCGTTAACGATCCTGTGCTAGGGCTCGCTAAGCAGGCAGCTGGTCCAACATGCGCATGCATCAAGGCAACGACGCCGGCAGGCGGTGCGCACGGCAGACACGGAGCAAGGCAGGCGCGGAGCACGGCAGGCGCCGAGCATGGCGCGATGGCACGGCGCGGCCGAAACCGGCCCGCCACCCAAGGGTGACGGGATGCGGCGCATCCGGATTCAAAAATCCGGTGCCGCATGATAAGAACAAGCAAGGAGCGCACGGCCCGCAGCCGATGCCTCCGGGAACATGAGGCAAGAGGCGACAGACCGATCGGGCAATGTTGGAATTCGTGAACGTCAGCAAATCCTTCTGGACCGGGACCCAGCGCAAGGTGATCCTGGATCGGGTCTCCTTTGAGGTGAACCTGGGGACCTCGCTTGGCATCCTCGCGCCCAATGGCACCGGCAAGACCACCCTGATCAACATGATGGCCGGGCTGGAAAAACCCGACGAAGGGGAGATTTATCGCGGCTGCAAGATCTCCTTTCCGCTCGGTTTTATGGGCGGCGTCATCGGTCGCCTGTCCGGCATGGAAAACAGCCGCTATATCGCCCGTCTCTACGGGCTCGACCCGGATTACGTGGAAAGCTACTGCCGCTGGCTCTGCGGGCTGAACGAATACTTCGACCAGCCGCTGGGAACCTATTCTGCCGGCATGAAGTCGCGGTTTTCCTTTGCATTGATGCTGGCGCTGGATTTTGACATCTATCTGATTGACGAGGGCATGCCCAGTTCCACCGACGTGGAATTCAACCGCAAGGCCGGTGCGATTCTCCAGGAACGCCTGCAAACCACGACCATCGTGATCGTGTCGCACCAGCCCCGCACCCTGGAGAAATTCGCCAATTCGGCGGCGGTGCTGATGAACGGGCAGCTCCATATGTTTGAAACCTTGGAAGAAGCGAAACAGCTCTATGACTACGAAACCCAAGGCTAAGAAATTCCGCATCCGCCGCAGCGCCACGGCCGCGGCAGAGCAAGGCGACGCGCGCCCGGACGCCGCCACGGCACGCCCCGTGCCGGGACCCGACCGGGCGGAATTTGCTCAGGCTGGCTCTGCTCAGGCCGATCAGGCCGCGCCGCGGGCGGGCAACGCCGCAGCACGGGACCAGGCCGAACCGGCGCCGCAGTCCGGTGCCACCTCTGCCTCCGCCACCGGCCCGGACGCTGGGGCCCGCTCCGCCGCGGGGACCAACGCCGCTGATCCGGCGGCCACGCCCCGCAGCGGTCAGCTGTCCTCTGCCGCGGAAACCGCCGCGAGCACCGATATTGACGCCATCAAGCAGGAAGGGCTGACCGGCCGACAGCTGCGCCTCGCACGCCGCGTGGCCCAGAAACACGACCTGCCCGCCACCTCGGACTACGACGCGGTGCGCCTCTTGCGCCTGCGCGGCATCGATCCCTTCAAACGGGCCAACATGCTGGAACTGGTGGTCCCCCAGGGGCAGAAATCCGGCGTCCCGGCCAAGACCGACCCCGGCGACACCGCCAAGCCGCAGACCCTGCCGCAAACGGTCCCCGCAGGCGACCGCCCCGTACCGAGCACCGAAACCCTCAGCCCGGCAGAGCGGCGCAACCGCGAGATCCAGTCGATCCAGCGCGACATCGCGCGCCGTCGTCGCCGCAAAATGGCCCTGCTCGGCGTGCGTCTCAGCGCCTTTGTGCTGTTGCCGACCCTGCTGGCGGGGATCTATTTCTATACCATCGCCACGCCGATGTACTCCTCCAAGTCGGAGTTCCTGGTGCTCAAGGCCGACAGCACCGGCTCCTCCGGCTTCGGCGGGTTGCTCAGCGGCACCCAGTTTGCCACCAGCCAGGACTCGATCGCCGTGCAGGCCTACCTGCAATCCAAGGTCGCCATGCGGCGCCTCGATGAGGAGGCCGGCTTCCGCGCCCATTTCTCGCAGGACTGGATCGATCCGATCCAGCGGCTGGAACCCGGGGCCAGCAACGATGACGCCTACAAGATCTACAAGCGCAACGTGAAGATCGGCTACGACCCGACCGAAGGGGTCGTCCGGCTCGAGGTTTCGGCCGCCGAGCCCGAGGTTGCGGCCGAGTTCTCGCGCCACCTGATCTCCTACGCGCAGGAAAACGTGAACCACCTGTCCGAACAAAAACGCGCCGATCAGGTGGGCGATGCCGAAGACGCGCTGGAACTGGCCGAACAGCAGCGCCGCGACGCCCAGGCCGAACTGGTCCGCCTGCAACAACAGGGCGCCGTCCTCGACCCCGAGGGGGTGATTGCCTCGCTGCGCTCCCAGATCAACACCTTCGAGCTTCAGCTGCAGCAGAAACGTCTGGAACTGGCGGCGCTGAAGGACAACCTGCGCCCCAACCAGGCCAAGGTCGAAGGCACCGCCGCAGACATCAAGCGGCTGGAAACACTGATCTTTGAGCTGAACGAACGGATGACCGATGCCTCCCAGGGGGAAAACTCCCTGGCCTCGCTCAGCGTCAAGATCCAGATGGCCCAGGCCGACCTCGCCACCCGCGACATGATGCTGCAATCGGCGCTGCAACAGGTGGAACAGACCCGGATGGAGGCCAACCGCCAGGTGCGCTACCTCACCACCGCGGTCGAGCCGGTTCCCGCCGACACGCCCTCCTACCCGCGAAAATTCGAGAATACGATTTTGGCTTTCCTGATCTTTTCCGGTATCTACCTGATGTGTGCCCTGACGGCATCCATTCTCCGGGAACAGGTCTCTTCGTAAGCTCATGAAAAAAATCGACATCAATGGTCTCACCATTGGCAATGACTGTCCGCTGACCGTCATTGCCGGCCCCTGCCAGTTGGAAAGCGCCGATCACGCCCAGATGATCGCCGGCAAGATGAAGGAAGCCTGCGACGCCGTGGGCGCGCAATATGTCTTCAAGGCCTCCTACGACAAGGCCAACCGCACCTCGCTGTCGGGCAAGCGCGGTCTCGGCATCGACGCCGGGCTCCAGGTTCTGGCGGATGTGCGTGACACCCTTGGCGTGCCGGTGCTGACCGATGTCCACACCGAAGCCCAATGCGGCATCTCCGGCGACGTGGTCGACATCCTGCAGATCCCGGCCTTCCTCTGCCGCCAGACCGATATGCTGCTGGCCGCGGGCAACACCGGCAAGGCGGTGAACATCAAGAAGGGCCAGTTCCTCGCGCCCTGGGACATGGACAATGTGGTGTCCAAGGTCGCAAGCACCGGCAACGACAAGATCCTCCTGACCGAGCGCGGCACCTCCTTTGGCTACAACGCCCTGGTGGCCGACATGCGCGGCCTGCCCCGCATGGCGCAGACCGGCTACCCGGTGGTGATGGACGCCACCCATTCGGTGCAGCAACCGGGCGGCCAGGGCGGCTCCACCGGCGGCCAGCGCGAATTCGCCCCGGTGATGGCACGGGCTGCCGTTTCCTTGGGCATTGCCGCCGTTTTCATCGAAACCCACGAGGATCCGGACAATGCGCCCTCCGACGGGCCGAATATGATTTACCTCCGCGACATGCCGCAATTGATTGAGACTTTGATGGGCTTTGATGCGCTTGCCAAAGCCAACCCGATCCAAATGTGATTGCCAAAGGACCTGTTTTCCGATGACCAAACCGCTGCCCGATGTGACGCCAAACACCTGGGAATTCCTGCGCGATCCGATGATCACGCCCACCGGCTTTCGCGAATATGACGCGCGCTGGAAATACCCCAACGAGATCAACCTGCCCGGCATGACCGCGCTTGGCCTCGGCCTTGGCACCCAGATGATCCGCAATGGCATCGACCCGGTGATCGCCGTCGGAAACGACTACCGCGACTATTCGCTGACCATCAAGAACGCCCTGATCCTCGGCCTCATGCAGGCCGGCATCACAGTCAAAGACATCGGCCCCTGCATCACGCCGATGGCCTATTTCTCGTCCTTCCACCTCGGCGGCTGCGCGGTGGCCATGGTCACCGCCTCGCACAACCCCAACGGCTGGACCGGGGTCAAGATGGGCTTCAACATGCCGCTGACCCACGGCCCGGACGAAATGGCAGAGCTGAAGGACATCGTGCTCAACGGCAAGGGCGAGCCGCGCCCCGGCGGCGCCTATGAGTTCGTCGATGGTGTCTGGGACGCCTATATGGACGACCTCGTCGGCGACTTCAAAATGTCCCGCAAGCTCAAGGTCGTCTGCGCCACCGGCAATGGCACCGCCGCCGCCTTTGCACCGGCCCTGTTCAAACGCATCGGCGTCGAGGTGGTCGAGAGCCACAATTCCCTCGACTACACCTTCCCGCACTACAACCCCAATCCCGAAGCGATGGAAATGCTGCACGACATGGCCGACAGCGTGCGCGCCTCGGGCGCGGATTTCGCGCTGGGGTTTGACGGCGACGGCGACCGCTGCGGCGTGGTCGATGACGAGGGCGAGGAGATCTTTGCCGACAAGGTGGGCGTCATCATGGCGCGCGACCTGTCGAAACTGCACCCGAACGCCACCTTCGTCGCGGATGTGAAATCCACCGGCCTCTTTGCCTCCGACCCGGAACTCCAGGCCAATGGCGTTACCGCCGACTACTGGAAGACCGGCCACAGCCACATGAAACGCCGCGTGCACGAACTCGGCGCGCTGGCGGGGTTCGAGAAATCCGGCCACTACTTCATGGCAGAGCCGGTGGGCCGTGGCTATGACGACGGCATGCGCGTCGCGGTGGAAATCTGCAAGCTGATGGACCGCAACCCGGACATGCAGATGTCCGACCTGCGCAAGGCGCTGCCGAAAACCTGGTCCACCCCCACCATGTCGCCCTATGCCGCCGATACCGAGAAATACGACATCCTCGACCGGCTGGTGCAGAAACTCGTCGCCAAACACGAGGCGGGTGACACCTTTGCCGGCCGCGCCATCAAGGAGGTGGTCACCGTCAACGGCGCCCGCGTCATCCTCGACAATGGCTCCTGGGGGCTGGTGCGCGCGTCTTCGAACACGCCGAACCTGGTGGTGGTCTGCGAAAGCTCCGACAGCGAGGCCGAGATGCGCGCCATCTTCGCCGACATCGACGCCGTGATCCGCACCGAACCCGCCGTCGGCGACTACGACCAGACCATCTGACCGGCGCCCCCACAGAGAACAGCCGCGCCCCGGACAGGAGGCGCGGCTCTTCACCTTCATCTTCTTGACAAATATCCCGGGGTCCGGGGCAGCGCCCCGGTCCGGAACGCGGCCTCAGTTGCCGCCGAGGAATTTCAGCAACTGCTCCCGTGCCTCTTCCTCGACCCGGCGTTTCAGCGCGTCATTCAGGTCCTCTTCGGTCTCCACCGGCACCCCCAGCTCCTCGCTCAGCTTGTCCTTCACCGCCTGTTTCGCCTTCTCCTCGGCGTCTTCCAGCTGCGGCTCCACCAGCTTGCTCAGGTCCGGCTTGATCTTCGGATCGAACCAGGACCCGGATATGCGCACCGGCACCGACACCCCGGCGGAGGTCTCACTGGCAAAGGCGGTCGGGGTAAAGGTATAGTCCAGATCCTGCGCCCCGATCCCGACGCGCCCCTCCCCCTCGGCCTTCAGCGCCTCCAGCGTGGCCAGGAAATCCTGATTGGTCAGCGTGCCATCGGCGATATTGAAACTCGCGGTCAGACCGTCGAACACCGTGGTGCCGCCATTGCCGCCGTCGGGATCCATGATCGACTGCAGGTCAAACCCGGTAAAGAACCCCTTGCCGATCTCCAGCGTCCCCTTGCCATCAAGCGACCGCATGATCTGATCCATGGAGTTGCCGACACCGAGAAACTCCAGCGAACCCAGCGCCTCGCCCGTCAGCTTGTCATAGCCCGCCAGCTGCCCCAGCGCCTCCTGCATCTTCACATCGGCAAAGCTCAGCCGCCCGGCCACCGACAACCCGTTGCGATTGTTGGCGATCAGCTCGCCCTGAAGACTACCGCCAAAGGCCTGGACCGGCAGCAGGGACAACACCGCCCGCGATCGGTCGATGACCAGGTTCAGCCGGCTTGGCCCCAGCGTCAGCGCGGTGGTCTTCAGCCCCTGCACATCAAGGCCGATCTGCCCGTCCAGCAGCCCCAGCGCCGAGGCATCAATGGGATCGCTCGACCAGCCCTGCGCACCCGCCCCCGCAGCGCCGCCCCCGGCAGCCCCCGGTTGCGGCGCATCCAGCGCGCTCAGATCCAGCACATCCGCCCGCAACGCCGCCGTCACCCGCATCGGCGCACTGCCAAGCGTCAGATCCGCCTCGCCGCCGAGGGTGTTGTGATCCAGCGTCAGGCTGAGGTCGCGCAGGGCCAGTTTGCCATCCGGCGTATAGGTGGTGTCCGCCGCCACCTGAACCGCCTGACCGAGGCCCCGCGGGATCTCCACCGGCGCTTGGCCCAGCGCCGTCATCAGGGCGCGGGTGTCCTCGCTGGCGCCGGTCACGCGGCCGTCAAAGGCCCCGGTCAGATCCGCCCGCCCGTCCAGCCGCAGCTTGCTCGCCGCCGCCGTCATCGTCAGCCCGACCGACGCCACCTCGCCGCCAAGAAAACGGGCAAACTGGCCCACCTCGCCCTGCACCCGCAGCGGCGATCCCGCCGGACGCAGGGTCAGATCCACAGTCGCGGTGCCGGTGGGCTCCGGCCACAGCAGGTTGAGGTCCAGCTGGTCCATCTCCACCGGCTCCTGGCCGTAGGGCGCATAGCGCAGCGAGGCCCCGCTGAGCGAGATCGCCTCGATGGCAAAGGAGGCCTGCGCATCGCCCGCCCCCTCGGCCGCGGCGCCGCCCGCCGCCCCTTCAGCGGGTTCAAAGACCCAGTTTCCGGTGCCATCCGCCCGGGTCTCCAGGTTCAGATGCGGCACGATCGCGGTCAGCTCGGTGACCCGCACATCGCCCCGGATCAGCCGCGCCGCATCCACCCCGATGGTTAGCCGACCGGCCGTCAGCATCGGCTCCGGCCCCGCCCAGTCGGCATTGGCAAAGGCCACGTTGTCCGCCTGGATGCCCAGCGTCGGCCAGAAGGAAAACCGCACATCGCCGCCAAAAACCACCTGCCGCCCGGTCTGTTTCTCGATCTGCTGTCCGGCCAGCTCGGCCAGCTTCTGCCCGGGCAGAAAGGTCAGCAGCACAAGCGCCACGGCAATGGTCAGCAGAAATGCAGAGAGGATACGAAAAATCAGGCGCATAGGTCTTGGCCCCTTCTGGGAGTGCGTCGGGATTGAGCCCGCGGTACGTGGGCTTTGGCGCAGATTACACCGCTCGCGCGCGGGATCAATCCACCGCAGCCGCCCGCCGCGACCTCAGCGCAATCGAAACCGCTGCCGCAGCGCCAGACCGAGGAAAAACAACAGCGGCAGCGACAACACGGTCTGCGCCCCCGAAAGCACCTGCGCCCAGCGTGGCAAGCCCGCGAGCACCTCGCTCAGAAACACCCGGCCAAAGCCAAAGAGCGGAAACAGGTTGGAAAAGCTCAGCGCCATCGCCGTGCCCATCGGGCGTTCCACCACCCCCGGCGGCGTGGGCACGCGACAGCTCGCAAGATAGCCCCAGAAGGCAGCACCGCCAAAGGCCCACAGACACAGCAGCCACACAAGGGGTCGCTGGATCGAATACCCAAAGTCGGACAGCCAGCCGAACAACCGATAAGGCAGCCGCTGCCAGAATGAGCCGATCTGGCTGGCAAAGCGCATTTCCCGGCGAAAGAAGAAATGCGCGTCCTCCGGCAGCCCTTGCTGGGTCAGAAGATGCCGGATGGTGGCACATGCCTCCTTTGAACCCGCAGTGTCCTGCGGCGTGTGTTTCGGCCAGTGTTGATCGTTGGCACTAAAAGTCACGTTATCAGGAAAACTTGTACCATTCAGTTGAGGGTAGCTTGACGAGAATGTTGCATGATCAAAGCTCACCGGCGCCTGAAAATCGCACCCGTCAAACCTGATGGCGCGGGTAACATTGGTTTTAGAAACATCCGTTATGCCGTAAAACTTGGCCTCCCCAAAATCCACTCGCTTATGAAACAGTCCGGTTGTGAACCAAGCGCCATCGTCGAATTGTGTGGAGCGGAAGCCAGCTATCGAGTTAAATACTCCACCTTGAAAGCAGGCATTGGATTTGAAGTGACACAACTGGAAGTCTAAGGAACCCGAAAACTCAACGACTTGAAATTTCGCCTCTCCCCCAAATACTACCTTAGCGAACGAAACATCACCCTGAAATTTAGCGCGCTGAAAATACACTCTGCTAAATTTCGAATCTTCGAATTTTGCAATACCTCCGAAGTTAGCGTGAGTGGCGAACAGATCCCCCTTGACTAAAACCTTCGAAAAATCGACGTCGTTGCAACACTCTGTCTCGCGAAACTCAAGCAACCCGTGAAAGGTAGAATTTTGCGCGCTAAAAGAACCTGAAAAGTATGATTTGTTGACGTCTACTCCGGCAACAGCCTCAACGTTATCGAAACTCACCCCCCCATCAAACACCGTGCTTGCCGCAACCACCCCCTTATCGAAGAACGAACCATCTAGAAGAATGGAATGAGGTATCATCATTCCCTGCATGACGAGCGTGTTTTCGAAGTGCAGCTCACCCATAGCTAATCCCGTACGGAACTGCGGTAATGCGCGGCCCTGCCAATTACACTCATTTCGAGTCCGATACACTTCTCTGAAAAGCTTCCAAGCCTCTGGTCGTGCAGTGTGGAATTCCTCGCGACTTGGCACACTCAAGCCAAGTTCTCGGGCCTTTTCTCTGACCGCTTCTCCAATCGAATTCGATACCAATCTGTTCCAAAGCTTGGAGTTTTTCTCGTGCAATTCCCAATCAACCTCCTCCCCCTCCTGCTCCCCATAAAGGGTCATCAGAACATACCAGGGGTTTTCATTGGCGGGGCGCAGGCCCTCCGGGGTCTCGGGCGCATCAGTCATCAATCGGCTTTCGTCATCAAAATCGCGGTGCAGCCAGCCTAACCAGCGCGCGGGGGCCGGGCCAAGGGTGTTTTGCGCCAAGCAGCGTCCGAATACCGCCCCCGCCTGCGCGCGCCGGTCAGCGGAGCATGCAAATCCTGCATTCCCTTGCCCGCCCGCGCGGTTTATACGACGGCCATGACCAGCAATCCGCCAGATCTCCGCCCCGACCTTGCTCCGAAACCCACCTTCGGGTCAGCCCCCCGCCCCGACCAGCCGACCCTCGGCATGGTCTCGCTCGGCTGCCCCAAGGCGCTGGTGGACAGCGAGCGCATCCTCACCCGGCTGCGGGCCGAGGGCTATGGCATCTCGGCCGACTATTCCGGCGCCGATGCGGTGATCGTCAACACCTGCGGCTTTCTCGACAGCGCCAAGGCCGAGAGCCTGGAGGCCATTGGCGAGGCGCTGAAGGAAAACGGCAAGGTGATCGTCACCGGCTGTCTGGGGGCCGAGCCGGACTACATCCGCGAACACCACCCGCGTATCCTCGCCGTGACCGGCCCGCATCAATACGAACAGGTGCTCGACGCGGTGCATGCCGCCGTGCCGCCCGCGCCCAACCCCTTTGTGGACCTGCTGCCGGCGGCGGGCGTGAAGCTCACCCCGCGCCACTTCAGCTATCTGAAGATCTCCGAGGGCTGCAATCACAAGTGCAAGTTCTGCATCATCCCGGACATGCGCGGGCGTCTGGCGTCGCGCCCCGCCCACGCGGTGCTGCGCGAGGCGGAAAAGCTGGTCGGCGCCGGCGTGCGCGAACTCCTGGTGATCTCTCAGGACACCTCCGCCTATGGTCTGGATCGCAAATATGACGTGAACCCGTGGAAGGACGGCGAGGTCCGCAGCCATATCACCGACCTCACCCGCGCTCTGGGGGAGCTGGCCCCGGCGGAGGAGCTGTGGGTGCGGCTGCACTACGTCTACCCCTACCCCTCGGTGCGCGAGCTGATCCCGCTGATGGCCGATCCCGCCAACGCAGTGCTGCCCTATCTCGACATCCCCTTCCAGCACGCCCACCCGGATGTGCTAAAGCGCATGGCGCGACCCGCAGCGGCGGCCAAGACCCTGGACGAAATCCGGGCCTGGCGCGCCATCTGCCCCGAGATTACCCTGCGGTCGACCTTTATCGTCGGCTACCCCGGCGAGACGGAAGCCGAGTTCCAGCATCTGCTGGACTGGATGGACGAGGCGCAGCTGGATCGGGTGGGTTGCTTCAAATACGAAAACGTCGACGGCGCACGCTCCAACGCGCTGCCCGATCACGTGCCCGAAGAGGTCAAGCAGGAGCGCTGGGACCGGTTCATGGAAAAGGCGCAGGCGATTTCCGAGGCCAAGCTGGCCGCCAAGGTGGGTCAGACCATGCAAGTGATCGTGGACGACATCGACGCAGACGGCATCGCCACCTGCCGCACCAAGGCCGACGCGCCGGAGATCGACGGCAACCTGTTCATCGACGAGGGCACCGAAGGGCTGAACGTAGGCGATCTGGTGACGGTCGAGGTGGATGAGGCCGGGGAGTATGATCTGTGGGGCGCGCTGCGCTAACCTCGATTGATCGATCCGGCCGAGAGGCCGGACAGCCCCCGACCTCCCCCACGGGAGGGGGCTTCACCCCCACCCGAGGTCGGGGACTGTCCTACCCGGAACACAAAGCGGGTTCAGGGCTCCGCGCTGGCATCAAGTCAACGCCAAAACGAATCGCATCAGCATATAGCGTTGCTCAAGGCGACCTGCACTAAATGCAGATCGGCCATGCGCGACTTATCGCCACTATTCGAATTAGCGCCCCATGCCCCTTGACAGCCCTTAAAAATAGGCGCATTTCGGCAGAAGGCAGACACCGAGAGCGTTAGGAATTCGACTAATTGAATTTCTAACGAGTTGTGGCTATAAACGGAAAAGGCGAGGCACGCAGATCGCGGCCTCGCCTTTTGAAAAGAGGCCATGGTCCAAGCAACCCTTTCGGCCTGCCTCGTCACCACTTGTCACTCTCTCCTAGCAAAGCGAGTGTAAGTCGGTGACGCGGAAAATTCAACGGTTGCTGCGCAGGCAACATGGGAGAATTTCCATGCCGAAAAAACGTCCGAGCCCTCGGCTCACCCCAACCCTCGCCGCCTATATCAAATGGCTCTGGCAGTTCACGCCGCTCAACCAGGCTCAAATCGCGTCCCTCCTTGGCGCATTGAACCAGGGGCGGGTCTCCGAGGTCATCAATGGTCATCGCTTCCCCGAAGTCGCACCGCGGGAATATGCGGGGTGGAACGCATGACAAAGATCAAAGGCAACAATGACGGCCCCGGCGGTCGCAATGAGACTTACGACATTGGACGGCGCAAAAACGTGCGTCGTAGCGAAGTTGTCAAGGAAGTCGAAAAAGGTCTTCACCCGGACGCCCACGTTATCAAGGTGAAGAACCGCAAGTATGTGCGGGACAATCCTGATCGCTCCAAGTCTGACAATGTGAACAGATAAACGTCAGCGCCAGTGTCCTGAGCATTGCTCGTCACACCAAGCAAAGCCCCGCCCCTCCGGCCCGGAAGAGCGGGGCTTTTTGTTGTCTCGACGATCCTTGCGGTCGGAAGACAGGGACCGCCCCCTACTCCGCTGCCACCGCCTGCTCTTCCTTCAGATAGGCCAGCAGATCGGCGTTGCGGCAGTAATCCGGGGTGCGCTCGATCTCGCCTTCCAGGCTGGCCAGCTTGCGGTCACAGACCTGCGGGCAGGCGCAGCGGGTGCAGCGCAGGACCGCTTCGGCGATTTCCTCGAACCTGAGCGTGCCATTCACGGCTTCCTGTTCAAGGTCGAGGCCCATGGCCCGCCCCATGCGGTCAAAGAGGTCGGCGTGGGTCTTCAGTGTCTCCGGGTCGGTCATGGCGCGGCTCCTGATCCTGTTCACGGGGACCACCATGCCCGCCGCCGCAGCCGCGCGCCTTGATCGAGGTCAAATCCGCCCCTGCCACCCTCAGCGCCCCTCCAGATAGGCGCGGACCGCGTCCTGCACCCGGCGGAACCGGTCGCCGCCCAGCTTCTTGCCGCCGTACCAACGGGTGACGATGATGACGTGATCGGCAATCTCCTCGCGCTCCATCATCCGCAGGATCACCATGCCGGCGCCGCTTTCGCCATCGTCGGCCTTGAGCGCGCCGGTGGGCAGCATCGCCGCCCAGGTGTTGTGGGTGGCCTTGGCATAGGCGCGGTCTTCCTTCAGCGCGGCCAGCACCGCGTCGACCTCTGCGCGGCTGGTGACCGGCGCGCCGCTCACCGCATATTTGGACCCACGATCTGTCAGCACCACGCCAAGCCGGGTCAGGGCCGGCGTCGCGGCCTTGTCATTCTGTGTCATTGCCTGCCTCAGTTCAGCCCGTAGGTGCGGATCGTCTCCCGGACCACCAGGATACGGTCCGGATTGGCCGGATGGGTGCCGAGGAACGCGTCGCCGGGATCGGGGATCTGCTCGAAAAAGCGGACCCCGACACTGGGGCGATAGCCCGCCAGATGGGTGATCACCGTGCCCAGTGCATCCGCTTCCAGCTCGAACGCCTTGGAATAGCTGCGCGCGCCCACCACCGCACCGACATATTGCGCATTGGCGATTTCCTCCGGTGTCCCCCCTTCGAGCGAGACCAGCTCGCCCAGGAACACCGCCCCCTGCACCGCGTTGCGCCGCTGCTGATCCAGATGCCCGAGGATGTGATGCGCCACCTCATGGCTCATCACAAAGGCCATCTCGTCTGGGTTGCGAAAGGTCTCCAGCATGGCGGCGGTAAAGATCACCACCGGACGCCCGTTGCGATCAACGGTCTGGAACGCATTGGCCGGCGCCTGCGGGTCGAGATCCAGCTGCACGTCGAAATCGCAGTTGCGGTTGGGGTTCTGCTTGATGCATTCGGCTTCCGCCACGGGCTCCACGTCCTGCGCCACCGCGACAAAGGCGCGATAGGCCGGATCATCGGGCATCACCCCGGTACAGCCTGCCACCCACAGGAGAATGAGAATCAGATAACGGCGCATGCTATTCCAAAACTAGAGCCCCTCCACGCTAGACCGGATCACCGCGCGGGTGCAAACGGTTGGCGGGAATGCGTGCCAGCGGACCGGCGCCTCCGATCCCGGCTTGCCAGAGACGGGCACAGGGTGGCACTCTGGAGACATGTTTACCATCGAGCACGAATTCGATTCCACCGTGATCACACTCGTCGACGAGGGCAAGACGCATCTGAACGAGGATGTGATCCTGAACGCCTTTGCCGAATGCGTGACCATCGAACAATTCGACCCGCGCACCAATGTCGTGCAGCGCATCACCCTGTCGCCGGAACAGGTGCAGGACCTTGCCGCGGCGCTGGATCTGCCCGAAGGCGTCTATCGGCTGGTGCTGGAAAAGAACGACTGAGCACCGCCGACGGCCGCCTCAGCCCTCCCTGTATCTGCCGCGCGCCGCCGGAGACCAGAGCGCGCTGTGGCCCCGCCGCGGGCCGTCCCTAATCGCCATTGCGGATGGCAAAGACCTTGTCCCGCGCGGCAGCGCCGCGCCGCAACTCCAGCCGCGACGGTGCCAGACCAAGGGCACGGGCCAGCAGCGCCTGCACATCCGCCGTGGCCTTGCCGCCCTCGGGCACTGTCGTCACCAGCACCTTGATGACATCCCCCCGCCGCACCACCGCGTTATAGGCTGATCGCGGCGTCACCCGCACCGCGATCTCCGCCCCCGGCTGCGCAAGGTCGCTCAGATCCGCCAGTTCCCGCGCCTTTGGCCGTGCCATATGTCGATCCCCCTTTTTGCGCAATGTGCGTCATCGCTCGCCTGCCTGTGCAGCCGCACCAGTGGACGACCGACCTGCGCTCTCGTACACCCTGTGACGATCCGGTCCCAGCCCCGCGTGCCCGCCCTCATCGAGGTCCGCAGCCCGGCCCCTTTCCCCTTGAAACCCCGCTCCCGCTGCCCGACATAGGGGGAGACCAAATGTAAAGAGGTTTTACATATGCCGCAACGCAACGAGGCCGTCCTCGACTTCCTGCACCGTCGCCGCTCCCGCCCGGCCAAGACCCTGGTCGCCCCGGCGCCCGACCGCGCGGAGCTGATGGACCTCCTGACCGCCGCCGCCCGCACGCCGGACCATGGCAAGCTGGAGCCCTGGCGCTTTATCGTGGTGGAACACGGCGCCATGGCGCGGCTGGCGCAGCTGACCGAGGAAACCGGCGCGCGCCTGGGCAAATCGGCGGACGACATCGCCAAGGCCCGCAGCCAGTTCGACCTCGGCCAGCTTGCCGTGGTGGTGGTGGAGATCCAGAAGGACAACCCCAAGATCCCGGCGTTGGAAATGACCTATTCCGCGGGTGCGGTCTGCCTGGCCCTGCTGAACGCGGCACTGGCGGCTGGCTGGGGGGCGAACTGGCTCTCGGGCTGGATGAGTCACGACCGGGGCTTCTGCGAGGCGGCCTTTGACCTCGCCCCCAACGAGCGCATCGCGGGGCTGGTGCATATCGCCACCGAAGGTGCGGTGCCGCCCGACCGCCCGCGCCCCGATGTGGCGGCGCTCACCAGCTGGGTCGAGACATGATCTTTGCGGCCTTTGGCAAGGCCCTGGGCCAGACCGGCGACCCGCGCTTTCGCCGGGTGCTGTTCCTTGGCGTCGGCCTGACCTTCGCGCTGCTGGTGGTCGCCTATGCGGCGCTGTTGATGCTGATCCAATGGATGGTGGGGCCGGAAACCACCCTGCCCCTGATCGGCGAGGTGACCTGGCTCAACGACCTGCTGTCGGTGGGCTCGTTCTTCTTCATGATGCTGCTGTCGGTGTTTCTGATGGTGCCGGTCGCCTCGGCGATCACCTCGATGTTCCTGGATGAGGTCGCTGCCGCGGTGGAGGCCCGCCACTACCCGCATCTTGCGCCGGTGCCCGGGCTCTCGGTCTGGGACGGGGTGAAGGACACGGTGAACTTCCTCGGCGTGCTGATCACCGCCAATGTGCTGGCGCTGGTGCTGTATCTGATGTTTGCCCCGGCGGCCCTGTTCATCTTCTGGGGGCTGAACGGATTTCTGCTGGGGCGGGAGTATTTCACCCTCGCCGCCGCGCGCCGGGTCGGCCTGGTGGAGGCCAAACGACTGCGCCGCCGTCATGGCGCCACGATCTGGGCTGCGGGTGTGCTGATGGCGATGCCGCTGTCGCTGCCTCTGGTGAACCTGGTGATCCCGATCCTCGGCGCGGCCACCTTCACCCATATCTTCCACGCCCTGTGGCGGGCGGAGTGACCGGAGGTCCCCGGCTGCCTGGCACCGGGGGCGCTCCCGCGCCTGTGCGCCGCATCACAGATGCGACCCAATCAGCCTTGGGCCCGGCCGCGCCCCTGGCGGGGCGCGGCGGATGCGCCGGTGGCGAGGGCATGCCCAAGTCCGATCCTGGCGCCCTGCGCCGGTCCGCCAGGACCGGCGCAGGGCCCAACGGGCGGCCTGGTCTGTGCCAGACCGGGCCAACGGGCGGGAGCCTCCCCGTCCGTCTCGCCTCCACGCGCCGAGACCCGCGCGGGGCGACGGCAATCACCGGATCGTCAGGGATGGTGTCAGGGACGGTCTGGCAGCCGGTCGAACCAGTCGAAATCATTGACGCTGATCGCGCCGGACAGGATGACCCCGGCAATGATCGCCCAGAGCACCGCCGCCGCCGCCGTGGTGATCCAGGCCTTCTGCTTCAGGAAATGCCGCTCGGGCGCGCCGGCGTGGGTGCCAGGCACCACCTCGCCCACGTCGCCCTGTGTTTCCAGACGGATGGGGATCACCACCAGGAAGGTCAGGAACCAGATCACCGCATAGAGCACGATCGCGGATGTGATACCCATGGAATATTCCTCTCATATACGGGGAAGACTGCGCCCCGCCACACGCCACAGCCGGCATCAGGGCCCGTATCCGGCCGCCTTGCCAACTTGCGGTCTATCTAGTCTCAAACCTGTTCGAGTTCCACCAGGCAGCCGTTGAAATCCTTGGGATGCAGGAACAGCACCGGCTTGCCATGGGCGCCGATCTTGGGCTCTCCGGTGCCCAGCACCCGGGCGCCCTGCGCCTGCAGCCGGTCCCGCGCCGCCAGAATATCCTCGACCTCATAGCAGATGTGGTGAATGCCGCCGGCCGGGTTCTTGTCGAGGAACCCCTGGATCGGCGAGGCCTCCCCCAGCGGATGCAGCAGCTCGATCTTGGTATTGGGCAGCTCGATGAAAACCACCGTCACACCGTGATCCGGCTCCGCCTGCGGCGCGCCCACCTTGGCCCCCAGCGTATCGCGGTATTGTGCCGCCGCGGCCTCAAGATCCGGCACGGCAATGGCAACATGGTTCAGACGTCCGATCATGGCGAGGCCCCTCAGCGTTGGAAATGATATGTCCCCGTACAGATCAAACCCGCATGTTTGTTGCAAGCCCATCCGCACACGCTGAAGCTGTATCTCGCCGCGTCCTGTGGTCACAGCCCGCCCCGTTAATGAGTTGTTAGCCCAGAATCCATAGCGTCGACCCATGTAATCAGTGAGGGTCAGAACATGGATGATTCGGATCTCTTTGCCTCGGCAACCCGCCTGGGAAGTGGACGCCGCCCGCTTCTGGGGTTGACGATCCTGGTGGTCGAGGACAGCCGCTACGCCTGCGAGGCACTGCGCCTTCTGTGCTTGCGCAGCGGCGCACGCATCCGACGGGCCGACAGTCTGAAATCGGCGCGCAAGCACCTCCAGGTCTATCGCCCCTCGGTGGTGATCATCGACCTCGGCCTGCCCGATGGCTCCGGTGCGGATCTGATCCAGTCGCTTGCCGACGCCAATCCGCGCGTTGCCGTGATCCTGGGCATCTCCGGTGATGACAACGCCGAAGCGACCGCGCTGGCCGCCGGCGCCGACAGTTTCCTGCCCAAGCCGATCGTCTCCCTCTCGGCGTTTCAGAACGCGATCCTGTCCAACCTGCCGCCCGAACGCCAGCCGCTCGGCCCCCGTCCGATGACGGATGAAGCCGTGGAACCGGACCTGCTCGCCTTTCGCGACGATATGGCCCACGCCGCCGAAGTGCTGGGCGAAGCTGCCGATGAAAAGACGCTGGACTATCTGGCACAATTCCTCGGCGGTGTGGCCCGCAGCGTCGGAGATGCGCCGCTTGCCAAGGCCGCAACCCGGCTGGCCGAAACCCGCAGCAGCGGCGGCCCGATCGCCGTCGAAGCCGCCCATATCGCCGATCTGGTGCAGGAACGGCTTCAGCGCAAGATCGCGATCTGATCATGCTGGAAACACTGCTGATCGCATCACTGACCCTGATCATCGTCCTTGGGCTTCAGTCCCGTCTGATCCCGAGCCGGCCGGATGCGGGAAAACCCCGCACCTCCCGCCGTCGGTTCCGGCTGCGCTAGATCCGGATCATTCGCGCCTGCGCCAACAGTCCAATCAGCGGGCCCGGGTCCTCTGCTGGCCATACATTACGGTCGTCACTGCGCCCGGAATTGAGCGCCCCCGGCAAGCCCCCCCACCTGCAAGCCCCCCTTTCGCGACAGGTTTGGTGACAGGACGCTGGAACGCGGAATATCGTCGCCATTCGCTGCGCAGGCTTGACGGATCTCCGGTTTCGGGTCGCGATCAACCCACACGACGGTGAGGGCTCGAGAGAGCGCCCCGACGAGGCGCCCAACAAAAACGGAACAGAATGCGCGACACGCCGGGCACCAGGTCGCGTGCACCCGCATATGGATCACCGTGCCTTCGATCGTCGCCCCCCTCAGGATAGCTGCGCCAGGCAAGACCCTCCGTGTTGCAACACGCCGCCCTGGCAGCCGCGAAAACTGTCTCTGACAGAAGAAAAGGGGCGGCCAAACTGGCCGCCCCCAACACAGTCTACCGACGCCTCAGCATCAGTCGTCCTGCGGGATCACACGCAGGCCAAGTTCCATCAGCTGCTCCGACATCGGCTCGGAGGGCGCGGACATCATCAGATCTTCGGCGCGTTGGTTCATCGGGAACATGATGACCTCGCGGATATTGGCTTCATCCGCCAAGAGCATCACCATCCGGTCGATACCAGCCGCGCAGCCCCCATGCGGCGGCGCGCCATATTGGAAGGCATTGACCATGCCGCCAAAGCGTTTTTCGACTTCTTCCTTGCCGTAACCCGCGATTTCAAAGGCCTTGAACATGATCTCCGGCTTGTGGTTCCGGATCGCCCCCGAGACCAGCTCGTAGCCGTTGCAGGCGAGGTCATACTGGAACCCGCGCACAGCCAATGGGTCGCCCTCCAGCGCCTCCATCCCGCCCTGCGGCATGGAAAACGGGTTGTGTTCAAAGTCGATCTTGCCGGTTTCCTCATCTGCCTCGTAGATCGGGAAATCCACGATCCAGGCAAAGGCAAAGCGGTCCTTGTCCGTGAGGCCCAGCTCCTCGCCGATCACGTTGCGGGCGCGGCCGGCAACGGCCTCAAACGTCTTCGGCTTGCCACCAAGGAAGAAGGCCGCATCGCCAACGCCCAGCCCCAGCTGCTGGCGGATCGCCTCGGTGCGCTCTGGCCCGATGTTCTTGGCCAGCGGTCCGGCGGCTTCCATTTCGCCGTCCTTCTCGCGCCAGAAGATATAGCCCATGCCGGGCAGGCCTTCCTTCTGGGCAAAGGCGTTCATGCGGTCGCAGAACTTGCGGCTGCCGCCGGTCGGTGCCGGAATGGCGCGAATTTCAGTGCCGTCCTGCTCCAGGAGTTTGGCAAAGATCGCGAACCCGGACCCGCGGAAATGTTCGGAGACCACCTGCATCTTGATCGGGTTGCGCAGGTCCGGCTTGTCGGAGCCATACCACAGGGCGGCGTCCTTGTAGGAGATCTGCGGCCAGTCTTCGGCGGCATCCACCTTGCGGCCCTTGCCGAATTCCTCGAACACGCCCGCCATCACCGGCGCGATGGTGTCGAACACATCCTGCTGGGTGACAAAGGACATTTCCATGTCGAGCTGGTAGAAATCGGTGGGCGAACGGTCGGCGCGCGGGTCCTCGTCGCGGAAGCAGGGCGCGATCTGGAAATACTTGTCAAAGCCCGACACCATCATCAGCTGCTTGAACTGCTGCGGCGCCTGCGGCAGCGCGTAGAACTTGCCCGGGTGCAGGCGCGACGGCACCAGGAAGTCGCGCGCGCCCTCGGGGGAGGAGGCGGTGATGATCGGGGTCTGGTATTCGTTGAAGCCACGATCCCACATGCGCTTGCGGATCGACTGGATCATCTGCGCGCGCAGCACCATGTTGTTCTGCATCTTCTCGCGCCGCAGGTCGAGATAGCGGTAGCGCAGGCGGGTTTCTTCCGGGTATTCCTGCTCGCCAAAGACCATCAGCGGCAGCTCTTCGGATTTGCCGAGGATTTCGATGTCGCGGATGAACACCTCGATCTCGCCGGTCGGGATCTTCGGGTTCACCAGGCTGTCGTCGCGGGCCATGACATTGCCGTCAATGCGGATGCACCATTCCGAGCGCACCTTCTCGATCTCGGCAAACACCGGGCTGTCGGGGTCGGCCATCACCTGGGTGACGCCGTAATGGTCGCGCAGGTCGATGAACAAGAGGCCGCCGTGGTCGCGGACCCGGTGGACCCAGCCGGACAGGCGAACGGTTTCGCCGACGTGGGATTTGTTCAATTCGGCGCAGGTGTGGCTGCGGTATGCGTGCATGGATCTGGTCTCTCTCGGCTGCGGCTGGCGCGATGCGGGGCATCAGCGCCGGGCAAAATTCATCCGCACCCGTACACAGGGTTCGACCGGTCTTGTCAAGCAAACCGGGCCAATTGAGCGTCCTGATCGCCCTGTTTCGCACCACCGCAGGGGGACGGGGGCCCTCCCGCCCACGCGGGCCGCCCTGCACAGGCAGGGCAACACCTTGCGGTTGGGCCGGGCGCCGCGCGATGCGTGGCGCCGCAGCCGGTCCCCAGCGGGGACCGGCTGCCCCCCATTCCCCTCCGGCATCCTGACCGCAACACCTGTTCGGCAGAGCCGCGCGGGTTAGCGCCCAAGCTGCGCCGGAATCTGTCCCCGCAGTGCATTCATCAGGTGGATCTCCCGCGCCTGTCGCAGATCATCCATCGTCAGAACCGCCTCGTGCAGCGCGCCCGCTTCCAGCAGGCTCTGACGGCAGATCCCCGGCAGGCAGCCCGAGGCCAGCGGCGGTGTGAGCCTGTCGCCCTGCGCGGTGGTGATGGCGATATTGGTGATCGTGCCCTCGCAGAGCTCTCCGCGCGTGTTCAGGAACACCATTTCCTGCAGCCCGTTCGGAAGCTCGTGCCGCACCTGATCGTAGAGCCCCCGCCGGGTGGTCTTGTGGCGCAAGAACGGGTCCTCCGCCTCCAGCCGCGCCTCGGCGATATCAAACCGCCACATCGGTGCAGCGGGCGGCATCGGCGATGTGGTCAGATCCAGCGCGCCATCTGCCGCCAGAGTCATCCGACAGCGCAGCGGTGCCGCGCCCCCGAGCCCCGTCACCAAACGCGAAGCCGCAGCGGCATCAAAGGCGATGCCAAAGGCCTCTGCCGACCGCGCCATCCGCGCCAGGTGCAGCGCCAGCCGCGCGACACCGCGGCCGGGCACATAGCCGAAGGTCTCGATCAGGCGGAAATCGGCGTCGTCACCTGTGCAAATCGGGCTTTCCACAGCGCTTCCTCATATTCCGACTCCGCGGTACTGTCCCAGACCAGCCCGCCACCGACATTGAACGTCGCGCGGTCGCCCTCCAGCAGCACCGTGCGGATCGCCACATTGAACTCCGACCGCCCGTCCGGCGCCGCCCAGCCGATCGAGCCACAATAGATGTCCCGCGCCCAGGGCTCCAGGTCGCGCAGCACCTCCATGGCACGGATCTTCGGCGCCCCGGTGATCGACCCGCAGGGATAGAGCGCGGCAAAGATCTCGGCGAGGCCACAGCCCGCGGCCAGCCGCGCCCGCACCAGCGACACCATCTGATGCACGGTCGCATAGCTTTCGATCGCGAACAGCTCCGGCACCCGCACCGATCCGGTCTCGGCCACGCGGCTGATATCGTTGCGCAACAGATCCACGATCATCAGGTTCTCGGCCCGGTTCTTCTCATCCGCCTGCAGGAATTCGCGCCGCCGCGCATCCTCCGCCGGATCGGCACTGCGCGGCTGGGTGCCCTTCATCGGGCGGGTCTCGATCACGCCCTCACCCGTGGTGCGAAAGAACAGCTCCGGGCTGCGCGACAGGATCGCGGGCAGGCCCTCCTGCTCGATCAGGACCCCATGCCCCACCGGCTGACGTTCAGCCAAGGCCGCATAGAGCGCCTCCGGACGGCCCCAGGCCGGCACATCGATGGGAAAAGTCAGATTGGCCTGATAGATGTCGCCCGCCCCGATCAGCGCCTTCACCCGGTCAAAGGCCTCAGCATAGCGCGCCGCATCCCAGCGCGGCACCGCCTCGCCAAACCCCGCATCGCCCGCCCAGCGCGGAACATCGGCGCGCGCCGGCGCATGGTACACCCCGAACTGCATCAACGGCAGACGCCGGCGCTCCGGCATCCGTGCCAGCAGGCGCGGCTCCAGCGCATAGCCCAGCTCGTAAGAGGCATAGCCCGCAACCCAATAGCCCTCGGCGCGCGCCTCATCCAGGGCCGCCAGCGCATCCGGCACCTCCTGCGCACAGGTGGCCGCGATCATCCGCACCGGGTCGGCAAACCGAACCGCTCCGCCCTGATCCCCGCTCACCGGGCCATTGTCAAAACGCAGTCGCACCGTCAGAGTCTCCTCGCAGGCTGGTGGAGCCCCGCATATAGCGGTTTGCCTGCCGCGGGAAAGGCCCGAAAACGGCAAAATGCATCACAGGGCCGATCCCCCTTGCACCTTTTGTCTCGCTCCCTATAACGCAGGACAATTTGGGCGCTGCCCGCGCCTGATTCAGACTGCCACGCCGCATAGTTTTCCAAGAGGACGCCACGCCATGCCCAAAAGAACCGATATCCAGTCGATCATGATCATTGGCGCGGGACCGATCATCATCGGTCAGGCCTGCGAATTCGACTACTCCGGTGCGCAAGCCTGCAAAGCGCTGAAGGAAGAAGGCTACCGCGTCATCCTGGTCAACTCCAATCCCGCCACGATCATGACCGATCCGGGCCTGGCCGACGCCACCTATATCGAACCGATCACCCCCGAGGTGGTCGCCAAGATCATCGAAAAGGAACGCCCCGACGCGCTGTTGCCGACCATGGGCGGTCAGACCGGCCTCAACACCTCGCTCGCGCTCGAGGAAATGGGCGTGCTGGAGAAATTCGGCGTCGAGATGATCGGCGCCAAGCGCGAGGCCATCGAGATGGCCGAAGACCGCAAGCTGTTCCGCGAGGCAATGGACCGGCTTGGTCTGGAAAACCCGCGCGCCACCATCGTCACCGCGCCCAAAAAGGAAAACGGCTCCGCGGATCTGGAGGCCGGCGTGCAGATCGCCCTGGAGGAACTCGAAGGCATCGGCCTGCCCGCGATCATCCGCCCCGCCTTCACCCTCGGCGGCACCGGCGGCGGCGTCGCCTACAACCGCGAGGATTACATCCACTACTGCCGCTCCGGCATGGATGCCTCGCCGGTGAACCAGATCCTCGTCGATGAAAGCCTGCTGGGCTGGAAGGAATACGAGATGGAAGTGGTCCGCGACAAGGCGGACAACGCGATCATCGTCTGCTCGATCGAGAACGTCGATCCGATGGGCGTGCACACCGGCGACAGCATCACCGTGGCCCCGGCGCTGACGCTCACCGACAAGGAATACCAGATCATGCGCACCGCCTCGATCGCGGTGCTGCGGGAGATCGGCGTCGAGACCGGCGGCTCCAACGTGCAATGGGCGGTGAACCCCGACGATGGCCGCATGGTGGTGATCGAGATGAACCCCCGCGTGTCGCGCTCCTCGGCGCTGGCGTCCAAGGCCACCGGTTTCCCGATCGCCAAGATCGCCGCCAAACTCGCCGTGGGCTACACGCTGGACGAGCTGGACAACGACATCACCAAGGTGACGCCGGCCTCCTTTGAGCCGACCATCGACTATGTGGTCACCAAGATCCCGAAATTCGCCTTTGAGAAATTCGCCGGTGCCGAGCCCTTCCTCACCACCGCGATGAAATCCGTGGGCGAGGCGATGGCGATCGGCCGCACCATCCACGAATCGATGCAAAAGGCGCTGGCCTCGATGGAATCGGGCCTCACCGGCTTTGACGAGGTCGAGATCCCCGGCGTGCAGGCCGGTCTCTGGGAGAGCGTCGGTTCGGATGACAAGGCCGCCGTCATCAAGGCGATCAGCCAGCAGACCCCGGACCGGCTGCGCACCATCGCCCAGGCGATGCGCCACGGGCTGTCCGATGACGAGATCCAGGCCGTCACCAAATTCGACCCCTGGTTCCTCGCCCGCATCCGCGAGATCATCGACGCCGAGCGCGACGTGCGCAAAAACGGCCTGCCGATGCGTGAGGACGGCCTGCGCGCGCTCAAGATGCTCGGCTTCACCGACGCCCGCCTCGGCGCGCTCACCGGTCGGGACGAGGACAACGTGCGCCGCGCCCGCCACAATCTCGGCGTCAAGGCCGTGTTCAAACGCATCGACACCTGCGCCGCCGAATTCGAGGCGCAGACGCCCTATATGTACTCCACCTACGAGGCCCCGATGATGGGCGACGTGGAATGCGAGGCGCGCCCGTCGGACAAGAAAAAGGTCGTCATCCTCGGTGGTGGCCCCAACCGCATCGGTCAGGGCATCGAGTTCGACTACTGCTGCTGCCACGCCTGTTTTGCGCTCACCGACGCGGGCTACGAGACCATCATGGTCAACTGCAACCCGGAGACGGTGTCGACCGACTATGACACCTCGGATCGCCTGTATTTCGAGCCCCTGACCATGGAGCACGTGATGGAGATCCTGCGCGTCGAGCAGGAGAACGGCACCCTGCACGGCGTCATCGTGCAGTTCGGTGGCCAGACCCCGCTCAAACTCGCCAACGCGCTGGAGGCCGAGGGCATCCCGATCCTCGGTACCACGCCCGACGCCATCGACCTAGCCGAGGACCGCGAGCGTTTCCAGGCGCTGGTCAACGAGCTGGGCCTGAAGCAGCCGAAGAACGGCATTGCCTCCACGGATACACAAGCACTTGAAATCGCAGAAGAGATCGGCTTTCCGCTGGTCATCCGTCCGTCCTATGTTCTGGGCGGTCGTGCGATGGAGATCGTGCGCGACATGGATCACCTCAAGCGCTACATCAACGAGGCCGTGGTGGTCTCCGGCGACAGCCCGGTGCTTCTGGACAGCTATCTCTCCGGCGCAGTGGAACTGGATGTGGACGCGCTTTGCGACGGCACCGACGTGCATGTGGCCGGCATCATGCAGCACATCGAGGAGGCCGGCGTGCACTCCGGCGACAGCGCCTGCTCGCTGCCGCCCTACTCGCTCGACAAGGATGTGATCGAGCGCATCAAGGAGCAGAGCTTTGCGCTGGCCAAGGCGCTGAATGTGGTTGGCCTGATGAACGTGCAGTTCGCGATCAAGGACAATGAGATCTACCTGATCGAGGTCAACCCGCGTGCGTCCCGGACCGTGCCCTTTGTGGCCAAGGCCACCGACAGCGCCATTGCCTCCATCGCCGCGCGCATCATGGCGGGCGAGCCGCTGGCGAACTTCCCGCAGCGCGCGCCCTATGAACCGGACGCGGGCTATGACGTCGACACGCCGATGGCCGACCCGATGACGCTGGCCGACCCGGACATGCCGTGGTTCTCGGTCAAGGAGGCGGTGCTGCCCTTCGCCCGCTTCCCCGGTGTCGACACCATCCTCGGCCCAGAAATGCGCTCCACCGGCGAGGTCATGGGCTGGGACCGCAGCTTTGCGCGCGCCTTCCTCAAGGCGCAGATGGGGGCCGGCATGGTGCTGCCCAGCGCGGGCCGCGCCTTCATCTCGATCCGCGACACCGACAAGACCGAGGTGATGCTGGATACCGCCCGCATCCTGCTGGATCAGGGGTTTGAACTGGTCGCCACCCGCGGCACCCAAGGCTGGCTCTCCGGTCACGGGGTTGCATGTTCGGTGGTCAACAAGGTCTACGAGGGCCGCCCGCATGTGGTCGACATGCTCAAGGACGGTGGCATCCAGCTGGTGCTGAACACCACCGAAGGCGCTCAGGCGGTCGAGGACTCCAAGCCGATGCGCGAAGTGGCGCTCTATGACAAGATCCCCTATTTCACCACCGCCGCCGGCGCCCATGCCGCCGCCCGCGCCATCCAGGCGCAGGCAGAGGGCGACGTCGAGGTGAAGAGCCTGCAGGGCTGAGCCCTGCCCTTTCTAAAAAAACGGCAAACGCCCCCGTTCCGGGGGCGTTTTCTTGTTTGAGCCCGCAGGGCGGTCGGATCGCCACAGGCGATCCGATCCGGGCGGCAGCAGCGCAGGCCCTGCGGGCCTGCGCTGCTGCCGCCACCCCCGGTTCATCCCAAGGCGCGCCTTTCACAGCTTTCATACAGCCGAAAGGTTTCCCGGCTATCCCTGTGCCTGTTTCCATGCCGCACCACGCCGGAGCCCAGCCCCATGCGACACCTGATCTGCCTTTGCACCTTTCTCACACTTGCCGCCTGCGACGTCCCGCTGGTGCCCCTGATCTAAGCGTGGAACACGCAAAGCCCGGCAGAATTTCACTCAATTGAGTCAGATCTTTACGTTGGTATAACGCCGCTCGCGTTGCGCCGACTCGGTCGCCGCGTCACAGTGATCCCTGCATAGAGCAGCCCAGAAGGGCAGCGGAAGATCATGTTCCCTCCAGGCCATCGTTGCTCTCTCACCCCTCACGGATGGCCGTCTCTTGATCTCCCCCAAACGGAAAAGCCCCGCGGGACAGGTCCCCGGGGCTTTTCTTATCTCGCAGCGACGCCAGGACGCGAGAGGACACCAGGGCGCGAGGCCAGCCCGCGCCCGGATGCCGCTCAGGCCGCGGCTGCCGCCCGCTCGCGCCGTTCCACCCCCTTGAAGAAGATCAGGTAGAACACCGGCGCGGCCACCAGGGTCAGCACGGTGGCAAAGGCCAGCCCGCCCATGATCGTCACCGCCATGGAGACGAAGAAGGCATCGCTCATCAGCGGCGCCATGCCCAGGATGGTCGTCACCGCCGCCAGCATCACCGGCCGCAGACGCGAGACCGAGGCCTTGACGATGCTCTCGCGCAGCGGCAGTCCCTCTTCGCGGCGCACGATGTCGATCTCCTCGACCAGCACGATGCCGTTCTTGATCAGCATGCCCGACAGGCTCAGCAGACCCAGCAGCGCGGTAAAGGTGAACGGCAGGCCGGTGCCCATCAGCCCGATCACCACGCCGTTGACGCTCATCGGAACCAGGAGCCAGATGATGATCGGCTGGCGGATCGCGTTGAACAGCAGCACCGAGATCAGCACCATGATCAAGAGCGACAGCGGCAGCTGCTTGCCAAGGCTCTCGTTGGCCTCCGAGGAGTTCTCGTGCTCGCCGCCCCATTCCATCTTGAAGCCCCGGGGCACCTCGATCGCCTCGACCGCCGCCTGCACTTCGCCAAAGACCGTGGCCGCCGTCACCTCGCTGTCGATATCGGCCCCCACGGTGATGGTGTAGACCCGGTCGCGGCGATGGACCAGCGTGTTCTGCACCTCGTAGGTCACCCCGTCGAGCATTTGCTCCAGCGGGATCCAGGCGCCTGCGGCTTCGGAGAACACCACCTGGTTCATCAGGTTGTAAGGCTCCTCCATCGGTCGGCGCATCACGATCGGGATCAGGCGCTCGCGCTCCCGGAACACGCCCGTGGTCAGGCCGTTGGTGGAGAACTCCAGCGCGTTGGAGATCGCATCCCGGGTCACCCCGGCGGTCTGCGCCCGATCCGTGGCATAGACCGGTTTCAGCACCAGCTCCTGCTCGCGCCAGTCGTGGCGAATGTCACGGGTCAGGTCGCTTGCCTCTTCCAGTGCCAGCTTGGCCTCTTCCGCCAGCTGCCGCAGCACCGCCGGATCGGGCCCGGAGAACCGCACCTCCACCGGCGCGCCGCCGCCAGGACCAAAGACCAGCCGTTCGGTGCGGAACTCGCCTTCGGGGAACCGCGCCTTGCCGTAGGATTCCAGCTCCGCCTGCAAGGCCGGGATCTGCTCCAGGCTCTCGGTGCGGATGATCAGGTGCCCGTAGCTCGGGTTGGCCTTCTGCGCCGAATAGGTCAGCAGGAACCGGGTTGCCCCCTGGCCGACGAAGGTCGCCACCGACACCACGTCATCGCGCGCTGCCAGCCAGTCCTCGACCTCTGCCATATGCGCCGAGGTGGTCTCGATCGCGGTGCCCTGCGACAGCTTGTAATGGACATAGAACAAGGGCGTGTTGGAGTTCGGAAAAAACTGCTGCTTCAACATGCCAAAGCCCATGAAACACAGCACCGTGATCGCCACCAGACCGGCGACCACCAGCCAGCGCAGCTTCAACGCCGCGCGCAACAGCGCGCCATAGGCCCGGAACAGCAGACCGCCATAGCTGTCCTGCACCTCGCCCGTGCCACGCTTGAAGAAATAATGCCCCAGCAAGGGGGTGACGGTCAGCGCCAGCAGCCAGCTCAGCAACAGCGAAATGCCGATCACCGCAAACAGCGAGAACAGGAATTCCCCGGTGGCATCCGGGCTGAGACCGATACCGGCAAAGGCCATGATGCCGATGACCGTGGCCCCCAGCAGCGGGATCTGCGTCTTGGAGGCCGCCTCATGCGCCGCTTCGCGCGAGGATTTGCCCCGCTGCATGGAGATCTGCATCCCCTCGGCGACAACAATGGCGTTGTCCACCAGCATGCCCATGGCGATGATCAGCGCCCCAAGCGAGATCCGTTCCATCTCGATCGAGAAGATCGCCATGAAGAACAGCGTGCCCACCACCGTCAGCAGCAGGGTGGAGCCCACCACGATCGCCGCACGCCAGCCCATGAACAGGGCCAGCACCACGATCACGATCGCCACCGACATCGCCAGGTTCACCAGAAAGTCGTTGGAGGCTTTCTCCACCACGATATGCTGCTGATAGATCGGATGCAGCTCGACCCCGACCGGGATTTCGCCATCCAGCTCCGCCAGCTTGGCATCCACCCGGTGCCCGACATCGACGATGTTTTCATTGGCAATGCCCGACACCCCAAGGGTAAAGGCCTCGACCCCGTTGAAACGGATAATCTCGCTCGGGTCGATCTCGCGCCCGCGCCAGACATTGGCAATATCGATGATATTGATGGTCTCGCCACCAACGCCCACCGTCAGCCCGGCGATCTCGGACACCGAGTCGGAGCCTTCCGGCGTCTGCATCAGCGTATTGACCGTCCCCGCCTTGATCTCGCCCGCAGGCGTCACCGAGTTCGAGGTGGCAATGGCGTTGGCGATCGCCTGCACCGACACCCCGAGGTTGGTGGCGATCGGCATGTCCGGCTCGACATAGATGGTCTCGTTGCGCAGCCCGGCAATATCCACATCGGCCACACCGTCCACCGTCAACAGCTCGCGCCGCAGATAGGTGGACAGCTCGTATTTCTCCTTGTCGGTAAAGCCTTCCGCCGTCACCGCGTAGAAGATGCCAAACACATCGCCGAAACTGTCGTTGACCAGCGGCTCGCTGACCCCCTCCGGCAGCCTCCGCGCCGCATCACGCACCTTGGCGCGCAGCTTGGTCCAGATCGCCGGCAGTTCGTTGCCGTCATAGGTGTCCTGCATCTCCACCTCGATCACCGACACGCCGGGCCGGTTCATCGAGCTGATTTCCTTCACTTCCTCCATCTTCTGGATGGCGGATTCCAGCGGCTCCGACACCTCCAGCGCCACCTGCTCGGCGGTGGCACCGGGATAGGTGGTCTGGATCACCGCGTTCTTGATGGTAAAGGCCGGGTCTTCCAGCCGTCCCAGGTTGAGAAACCCCCAGATGCCCCCGAACAGGGCAAAGAGCATGATCAGCCACGTATAAAGAGGCCGTTGGATCGATCCGCGTGCAATATCCATGTCGCGGGCCTCAGTTGCTGAAACCGGTAAAGCGGCGCACCGCCTGACCGTCTTCCAGCGCAGCACCGCCGGTCAGGACAACCTCGTCGCCATCGGCAATCCCCGACAGCACGTCGAACGTGCCGAACTGGTTCGGCTCGATCTCCACCTCGGTCCAGCGCACCGAGCCCTGATCGGCGCCCGTGGGGGTGAAGATCATCACCCCGGTTTCGCCCGCAGGCGTGGTCACGATCGCCGTCGCCGGCAGCGCGATCCGGTGGCGCCCGGTCATCACCCGCACCTTCACCGTGGTCGACGCCCCCGGCAGGATCTGGCGATCCTCCGGCGGGTCCATCCGCAGGGTCACCCGATAGGTCTGCCCCACCGCAGAGGCCTCGGCGGCATATTCCAGGATCTCGGCCGGGTATTCGGTGCTCGACCCCGGGAAGGTTGCAACAATGTCAAAGGTGTCGCTCTCGTTGGCGCGCTGGAACAGCAGCTCCGGCACGTCGATTTCCACATGCAGCTCCGACATGTCATGCAGCCGGGCGATCGGCGTTCCGGCCGAAACCGTGGAAAACAGCGCCACCTCACGGCGGGCCACCAGCGCATCAAAGGGCGCGTAAAGCGTCGCATGATCCAGATTGGTCTGGGCGGTGCGCAGGGCCACCTCGGCCAGGCCCGCGGCCGTCTCCGCATCCTCGATCGCCACCTGGCTCACCGTTCCGGCCAGGCGTTCGTTGCGCTCCTTGCTGCGGTCCGCCTGCTGCTTGTTCAGGACCGCCTGCTCCAGCTGCAATTGAAAGGTCTCGAGATCCAGCTGCCCGATCAGCTCCCCCTCGGGCACCACATCGCCCTCGGTCACCGGCAGCCGCAGCACCTGGCCGCCGACCTGAAACGCCAGGTCCACGGTCTCCTTCGCCGCCACCTGGCCGAAAAACTGCCGCTCCAGCGGCGATGCGCCCCCGTTTGCGGTCATCAGCTTCACCGGCTTCAGCACCGCCGCCGGTTCGGCCTCCTCCTGCGCGCCGACAGTCTGCGGCAATGCAAGAACCGCGCCCAGCAACACGGCCCGGATTGATCTCAATGTCATGTCTCGTCTCCTTCACAGGGTCCCACAGCGCCCGACTGAACGGCCTTGTTATGTATCTTTTGTGCCAACCCGGCGAGAAGCTTGGCTTCCTCCTCGCTCAGGCCCGATGTCTCATAGAAGACCGCAGAGGCCCGGGCGACAAGCTGTTGTCGGCGGTTCTGTCCGTCTTCCGTCAATTCCAGCAGCCAGGCCCGCCCGTCACGCGCATCCCGCACGCGCCGGATCAGCCCCTGCGCCTCCAGTGTCGCCGCCGCAGCGGTCACCACCGAGGGCGCCTTCAACGCCAGCCGCGCCAGTTCCCCCATGCGGCGGGGCCGCGCGAGAATCAGCAGCAGCTGGCATTCGGACCGTCCCAACTGTTCCCCCAGACTTGCATCAATCAGCCGTTGCTCCAATTGCCAATGCAGCGCAAAGACCCCCATCATGGCCTGCACTTCGGGCGTAAAGAGATCCCAGCTGTCGGAAAAATCTGCATGCATGTCCTGTCTCCTGCCCGCGAGATAGTTCAGACCATGAAGTATTTAAAGGGGAGCTTTCCCGCTTTTTGCCGCAACCTGACCCAAGGGCATGCGCCCCCGCGCCCGCTGCCACCCTTGACCTTGCACCTTGAAACGGTCCCTATATGCGCCACCTCGAGACAGGAGCCGTCACGGATCCGCCACCTGGGACACAGACATGCATACACCCGCCATCACCGGCACCGGGGTCTTCACCCCCTCCGAGCGCATCACCAATGCGGAACTGGTCACCGCCTTCAACGCCTATGTGGACCTCTACAACGCCGAACACGCCGCAGAGATCGCCGCCGGGGATCGCGCCCCGTTGCAGTATTCCTCGGAGGAGTTCATCGAGAAGGCCTCCGGCATCCAGAGTCGCTACGTGATGGACAAGACCGGCGTGCTCGACCCGGAGGTGATGCATCCGCGGCTGCGCCAGCGCAGCGATGATGAACCGGGCATCATGGCGGAAATGGCGCTGGACGCGGCCAGACAGGCGCTTGCCCAGGCCGGGCGCACCGCCGCGGATGTGGACCTGGTGATCTGCGCCGCCTCCAACCTGGAACGCGCCTACCCCGCTGTCGCCATCGAAGTGCAACAGCTACTGGGCTGCGGCGGCTTTGCCTTTGACATGAATGTCGCCTGCTCCTCGGCCACCTTCGCCATCCAGGCCGCCGCCGACATGGTGCGCGCAGGCTCGATCCGCACCGCGCTGGTGGTCAACCCGGAGATCTGCTCCGGCCATCTGGAATGGCGCGACCGCGATTGCCACTTCATCTTTGGCGATGTGGCCACCGCCACCCTGATCGAGCGGCAGTCCGATGCCACCGGCGCCCATTTCGAGATCCTCTCGACCCGCTGCGCCACGGAGTTTTCCAACAATATCCGCAACAACAACGGTTTCCTGCGCCGCTCCCGCCCCGACGGGGTCACCGACCGCCGCGACATGCAGTTCATGCAGAACGGCCGCAAGGTGTTCAAGGAGGTGCTGCCGATGGTCAGCCAGCACATCGCCGACCATATGGCCGCCGAAGGGGTGGAGGCCACCGCGCTCAAGCGCCTCTGGCTGCATCAGGCCAACAAGACGATGAATGATTTCATCGGCAAGAAAGTCCTCGGTCGCACCCCCGAGCCGGGCGAACAGCCCAATATTCTGCAGGACTACGCCAATACCTCCTCCGCCGGTTCGATCATCGCCTTTTCCAAATATTCCGACGATCTCGCCCCCGGCGACACCGGCCTGATCTGCTCCTTCGGGGCGGGCTATTCCGTCGGCTCGGTGATCCTGCGCCGCCACGCGGCCCCTGTCTCCGCCTGACGCCGACGCTGCTGCTTCGGAGCCATCCCCGCCCTGCACCCCGACAGCCGGACGTATCAGCGCCGGGGGCACGGCAAATCGCCGAGGCTCCGCGCCCGGCCCCGCCTGCGGGCGACGGGCGTGGATACGGCTATTTTCCTTGCGCCCAAGCGGCGTCCGGCAGACCGGGGGCATGGCCGGGATGGATCTGAAGCTGCTGCTTTGGTGGATCCTTGCCTGCCCATCGCCCCCTCTTCACACACAAAAAAGCGCGCGCCCGGTCAGGGCGCGCACCGTTTGAAACCCGAATTGAAACCCGAAATTTGCAGTCAAAACAACCGATCCCGGCCCCAACCAACGCTGCCCACGTCCGCAGGATCGCTTCCGAAAAACCCACCTCCCGGCACGCCCGCGGGGCCCAACCCCTTGCGCACAACCACCAATGGATCAGCGGGGCTGGCGCGTCAGGTGCTTTCCTCTTCCAGATGCAGCTTCATATCCAGCAGCACCTGTTGCAGCAGCACCGTTTCCTTCAGCAGGCGCTTGGCCTCGTTCACGGTGATGATGCCATCGGCGATCGCGTCCTGATACTCGCTCATCAACTGCGCAAAACGCCGGCTTAACGCGATCACATCGGTGTTGACCCCACCCGGGCGCGACACGGTACCGGGCTCGCCGGAATAGGACAGCGTGATGTTCTTCAGATCCGCCAGCGCCGAGGTCACATGCGGAAAGGACGACGCCCCTTCCAGCTTTGCAACCGCATCCACGGGAATGAAACGATCCGCATGTTCCACATTGTCGGAATAATAGCGTCCCAATGTGGCCTTCGACTTGCCGGTGATCTGGCAGGCGGCTTCGATCCCCACGTCCTTCACCAGTGCTTCTGTGTGTTTTTTCAGATACGTCCCGATATCCGCCATAATGCTCTTTCACCCAAATCGATGTCCCCGCCTCACTCTGGCGGGGGAACCTCGAGATTAATTTCCCATTAAGTTTGCTTAACTGAATTGGCATACCTTTGCCATACCTGCCGTGACAGCTCAACGTGACGAGTGGCGTGTGTGACCATTGGTGTCCCGGCAGGTGAGAGGGTCGTGCTTGTGAGTGAGGTTTCGATCCTTGTTGCGGTAATTGGTCTGCCCGTTTGGATGCCCCCTCGGTCCGGGTGCGGTTCAGAATAAGGCACTGGGTGCCCTGAGCCCACGCTCTTGCTCTGGGGGCATCGCCACATCCGCCGTGACAGGCCACCGCGACAGGCCTCCACCCTGCCCGCAAGTCTCCGCAAGTCAAGCGGCGCGCCGGTGCCAGTGCAAGTCCCGGTTCCGCCCCTCTGGCCCGATACCTGCCAAACCTGCGACCAACCCGTTACCTGCGACCAGGAGGTCCCGCCCCGCACAAGGTGGGGGCTGTTGCCACGGCCGGCGCCGGGGAGCATCGGCGGCGCATTTTCAGCTTTTCCGAACCCGCGCGACGGGGTAAGCCCGCGCCATGGCCAAGCTCTACTTCAATTACTCCACGATGAATGCCGGCAAATCGACCGTGCTGCTGCAGGCATCCTACAACTATCGCGAGAACAACATGCAGACCTATCTGCTGACCGCGCGCATCGACGATCGCGCCGGCACCGGTCGCATTGCCTCGCGCATCGGCATCAGTGCCGAGGCGGATGTTTTCCTGCCCGAAGACGACCTCTTCGCCCGCGTCTCCCGGCGGCTGGAGGACGGACCGGTGGCCGCGATCTTTGTGGATGAGGCGCAGTTCCTCACCCCCGAGCAGGTCTGGCAGCTGGCCCGGGTGGTCGATGATCTGCGGGTGCCGGTGCTGGCCTACGGCCTGCGAGTGGATTTCCAGGGCAAGCTGTTCCCCGGCTCGGCGACGCTGCTGGCGCTTGCGGATGAGATGCGCGAGGTGCGCACCATCTGCCACTGTGGTAAAAAAGCGACCATGGTGGTGCGCCAGGACGATCAGGGCAATGTCCTGACCCAAGGCGATCAGGTGCAGATCGGGGGCAATGAAAGCTATGTATCGCTCTGCCGCCGCCACTGGCGGGAGGCGATGGGAGATGCGCCGAAGCGCTGACATCCCGCCCCCCGCCCCTGCACCCCTCTCGAAACACATCGCGTGAGCCCGCGGCACTCCACATAGTCTGATCGCACCGCCGCCGCTCTTTGCACCCCGTGCCCCGGCAAAACGAGATGTCAGGACCAAACAGGGGCCGCTCCCGCCCAAACAGGGATGTGCCGATGGCACCCCCGGTTCGGTTGGGCCTGGCACGCAAGGTGCCAAGGGCACCTTGCGTGCCGCAGCCAGCCCGTTGGGCTGGCTGCCCGGCCCAAGGCCGCCAAGGGGGTGCGGCCCGACGGGCCAAACCACCTGCGGGCGCGGGAGCCTCCCCGTCTTCCCAGACACAGCAGCCACGTCCCCCTTGCCGCAGGGGGCAGCGCACCGCGCTGGATGAGGGGAGCTAACGCCTAGACTGGGTTGGGCAGTGCCAGCCCGGCCAGATGCGCCGTCACATTGTCCAGTGCCATATGGCCCATGTCACTGCGCACCTCCTCGGTGGCGGTGCCCAGATGCGGCAGCAAGGTCACAGTGTCCAGCGCGCGCAACGCCTGCGGCACCTCGGGCTCGAACTCGTAGACATCCAGCCCCGCACCGGCGATCTGCCCCGCCTGCAAGGCCGCGATCAGCGCCGCCTCGTCGACGACCTCGCCGCGGGCGATATTGATCAGATGCCCATGGCGCGGCATCGCCGCCAGCACCTCCGCATCAATCAGGTGACGGGTCTCCGCGCCGCCCGGCACCGCAACCACCAGCATGTCAACGGCGGCTGCCAACTCCGGCAGGGACGCGGCACGCCGGGCCGGGTAGTCCGTCGCCTTGTCGCTGCGCGCCACATAGGAAATCTCCATGCCAAAGCCAAAATGCGCCCGCCGCGCGATCGCATCCCCGATCCGCCCGAGCCCGACCACCCCCAGTCGCTTGCCGGTCAGATGCAGCCCCAGCATCTGAGTCGGGTGCCAGCCCGCCCATTGGCCGGAGCGCACCAGCCGCTCGCCCTCCGCCGCGCGCCGCGCACTCATCAGCATAAGCGTCAGCGCAATATCCGCCGTGGCATCGGTCACCGCCCCGGGCGTATTGGTCACCGCCACCCCCGCAGACCGGGCCGCCACCACATCGATGTGATTGAACCCAACGCCGAAATTCGCCAGCAACCGGCAGCGCGGTGCCGCTGCGGCGGCAAAGATCTCCGCCCCATAGGCATCCCCCAGGGTCGGCACCACCACGTCGAAATCGCGCAGGCTGGCGATCATCTCGTCGCGCCCCATCGGCGTGGTCTGCGCCCGGATCTCCACGTCGAACTCCGCCTGCGCCCGCGCCGTGACCTCCGCCGTCATCGGACGCGTCACCAGCACCCGCATCGCATCCCTGCCCGCCATCAGTGCATCCGCCCACCGGTCGGCACCTCGGCGGACACGTCGCCATCGGGGCCGATCAACACGATCTCGCCCTTTGCGTCCGGCAGCCCCAGCACCAGCACCTCGGACATGAATGTGCCGATCTGGCGCGGCGGGAAATTCACCACCGCCATCACCTGCTTGCCAATCAGCGCCTCGGGCGCGTAATGCGCCGTCACCTGGGCCGAGGTCTTGCGCTCGCCGATCTCGTCGCCAAAGTCGATCCACATCTTGATCGCCGGCTTGCGCGCCTCCGGAAAGGCTTCCGCCCGGACCACCGTGCCCACGCGCACATCCACCTTCAGAAAATCGTCAAAGGAAATCTCAGCCACGGGACAGCTCCTCGGACCGCCTGGCCGCCGCCGCCACCGCGCGCTGCAACAGCGGCGGGAAGCCCGCCTGCGCATCCATCAGCACCTCAAGCGCCGCCTGGGTGGTGCCATTGGGGCTGGTTACATTGACCCGCAACTGGGCGGGATCTTCCTCGGCCGCCTCCGCCAGCGCCCCGGCCCCTGCCACGGTCGCCTTGGCCAGCTGCATCGCCAGATCCTCCGACAGGCCCTGCGCCACGCCTGCCGCCGCCAATGTCTCGATCAGGTGGAACACATAGGCCGGACCAGAGCCGCTGACGCCGGTGACCGCATCCATCTGGCCTTCGCTCTCCAGCCGCACGGTCTGACCCACCGCCTGCAACAGCGCCTCGGCCTGCGCCAGCTGCGCCTCGCCCGCATGGGCATTGCCAATGATCGCGGTGATGCCGCGCCCGACCGCAGCCGGCGTGTTGGGCATGGCCCGCACGATCGGCGTGCCGGCGCCCAGCATGTCCTCGAAGGTCTGGATCGACGTGCCGGCGGCCACCGAAATGAACAGCGTCCCACCGCCGCCGTAGGATTTCGCCGAGGGCAGCGCCGCGCCCATCATCTGGGGTTTCACCGCCACCAGCACGATGGCAGGCGCCTCCGGTGCGGCGGCATTGATATGCACCCCGGTGCCCTTCAGCCAGTCCGAAGGTTTCGGGTCCATCACATAGACGGCCTCACGCGGCAACCCGCGCTCCAGCCAGCCTGCCAGCATGGCCGATCCCATCTTGCCGCAGCCCAAAAGCACCAGCCCCCGCGCCGCGATCTGTTCCATATCCATGATAACCCCCATCTGTCGTTCAGCTCGTCACCGATCCAAAACCGGTTGATGGGGGCAAGACTTACGCGCGCCCGTAGGCCTCTGCAATGGCGACCTGCATCGCCTCCTTGGCCGGGCGCTCGCCCCAGACCATCAGCTGGATCGCCGGGTAATAGCGTTCGCAGTTGCCCACCGCCGCCTGCACGATCGCATCAACCTGCTCAGGCGTGGCCATCTGCCCGCCCGACAGCACCAGGCCATAGCGATACAGCATCAGCTTGTGCTCCGGCCAGTAGCTAAACGCCCCGGCCCAGCACTGGTCATTCATGTGGTTGATCAGCTCATAGAGCTGCGGCACCTTGGCCGCCGGCGGCTCCATCTCGAAGCTGCACACCAGCCGCAATGTCTCGTCATAATCGGACCAGGCCAGCGTCAGGGAATAGGTGCGCCACTGTCCCTCGACCGCCATGGCGATCTGATCGTCGGCAATCCGGTCGAAATCCCAGTCGTGATGGGAGGCCAGGTTCTCAACGATGTCGATGGGGTGAAGGTCGTCCTGCAACTCGTGCTCGGAAAGTGCCATGATGCCACCTCTCTGGTCTCTAGCTTATGGGAACCCGATGTGCCCCTATTGCTAGCTGTCTGATCTAAGGACCGGGGAGGATCTCCCCGCTCCCTACTAAATATGGTGATCCTGCGGCCAGCGTCTGGCAACCCTTTATTTGGGGACAACTGCAATAAGTTGTGGATGACTGGAAAAAACGTGCAAAATATCGATGTTGTGCTAGGCTGACACAGGAGCGTTACCCGAGCTGCCTAGACTGGTGGTCCGGAACCGGAGAAGCCGCGCCCGCGCTGCGGATCACGGCCCGGAGGCGCTGCCATATTCCCCCCGCGACAGCCATGAAACCGCGCTGATTCCCAGCCGCGCCCGACCTGCCACCCGGTCAGAAGATCCGCGCGGCGCTCCCGGCACGCGCCACGGCCCGGGGCGGAGCATCCGCTCCGACCCGGGCTCAAACTGAAAAAGGGATGCGTCAACGCATCCCTTTTGCCGCTTGGTACCAGCGCGTGGCGGATCGGCTCGTGCCGGGCGGATGGGCCGGCATATGGGCCGTTAGCGCCCGGATGGGTCAGTCGGACTTGGCTTCCAGCGCGTCCAGCCGGGCCTTCAGCGCCGCGTTTTCCTCACGCGCCTTCTGCGCCATGGCGCGCACCGCGTCGAACTCTTCCCGGGTCACGAAATCGCGATCGGCCAGCCAGCGGTCGATCATGCCCTTCATCGCGGTCTCGGCTTCGTCCTTCGCCCCCTGCGCCACGCCCATGGCGTTGGTCATCAGCTGCGAAATATCGTCCATAATCTTGTTGCGGGTCTGCATAGCCATCTCCCGGTTCATGTCTTACCTCTGTGAGGCTTGCCCCCTATATGGGCGCTTGAGGCAGAAACGGCAAGCCGTTGACAGGACTTGCCCCAAAGAGGCACAGAGACCCCCATGCTGGCTGACATGATCCCCTTCCCGAACCTTTCGCCCGAGATCTTTTCGGTCTCCCTCTTCGGCATGGAGTTCGCGCTGCGCTGGTATGCGCTGGCCTATATCGTCGGCATCCTGATCGCCTGGCACCTGGCCGTGCGCGCGGTCAAACGCCCGGCGCTCTGGCCCGCAGAGACCGCGCCGATGACCCCGCGCCAGGTCGAGGATCTGATGACCTGGATCATCCTCGGCGTGATCCTCGGCGGGCGGCTGGGCTATGTGCTGTTCTACCAGCCCGCCGTCTACCTGCAGAACCCGGCCCAGATCCTGCGCATCTGGGAGGGCGGCATGGCCTTTCATGGTGGTCTTCTCGGGGTTGTGCTGGCCGCATGGCTCTATGCCCGGGCGCAGAACATCAACAGCCTGCAGATCGCCGATCTGGTCGCCCATACCGTGGCCCCGGGGCTGCTGCTGGGGCGGCTGGCGAATTTCGTCAATGCCGAGCTGTGGGGCCGCGCCACCGACCTGCCCTGGGGGGTCGCCTTTCCGGGCCGCGCCGCGCAGGACTGCGGCCAGGCCCTGGGCGAGATCTGCGCCCGTCACCCCAGCCAGCTCTACGAGGCGGCGCTGGAGGGTCTGATCCTCGGCGCACTGATCCTGTGGCTGGTCTACCGCCACCGCGCCTTTCAGGCCCCCGGCCGCATCCTCGGCACCTTTCTGGCCGGCTATGGCGCTGCCCGCTTTGTTGTGGAGTTCTTCCGCCAGCCCGACTCCCAGTTCGTGTCGGAGGGCAACCCGCTGGGCCTCGCCTGGCAGATCGGCGGCTACGGGCTGACCCAGGGCCAGGCCCTGTCGCTGCCGATGATCGCGCTGGGGCTGTGGTTCCTCCTGCGCGCCCGCCGCGCCCCTGCACCGGAGGCCACCGCATGAGCCTGATGGAAACCCTGCTGCGCCGCATCACCCTCGACGGGCCGATCAGCGTTGCGGATTACATGTCCGAATGCCTGCTGAACCCGGCCCACGGCTATTACACCACCGCCACCGCGATCGGGGCCGAGGGCGATTTCATCACCGCGCCGGAGATCAGCCAGATGTTCGGCGAACTCCTCGGCCTGGCACTGGTGCAGGCCTGGCTCGACCAGGGACGCCCCGCGCCCTTCACCCTGGCCGAACTCGGCCCCGGCCGCGGCACCCTGATGGTCGATATGCTGCGCGCCACCCGCGCGGTGCCCGGGTTCCACGACGCCATGGAGCTGGTGCTGATCGAGGCCGCCCCGCGCCTGCGTGAACAGCAGGCGGCAGCGCTCAAGGCCCACGCCCCGCGCTGGCTGCCCTCGGTCGAGGACCTGCCCCAGCAGCCGCTCTATCTGGTGGCCAATGAATTCTTCGACGCGCTGCCGATCCGGCAGTTCCAGCGCGACGGCGACCAGTGGCGCGAACGCCGGGTCGGACGCGCCGAGGCTGGCGAGACCGGCGCCGCCACAGCCCTGACCCTGGGCCTTGGCGCGCCCGCCCCCCAGCCCGCCCTGGCGCATCGGCTCGACGACACCCGCGACGGCGATCTGGTCGAACATTGCGAAATCGCCATGGTCGTCACCGAGGCGATCGCCCAGCGCATCGCAGAACACGGCGGCGCCGCCCTGGTGGTGGACTACGGCGACTGGCGCTCGCTCGGCGACACCCTGCAAGCGCTGCGCGCCAAGGCCCCCGCCGATCCGCTGGAGCATCCCGGCGCCGCCGATCTCACCGCGCATGTGGATTTCGAAACCCTCTGCCGCGCCGCCCGCGCCTGCGGCTGCGCCCATACGCGGCTGACCCCGCAGGGCGTGTTCCTGGAGCGGCTCGGCATTTCCGAACGCGCCCGCGCCCTGGCCGCCGGGCTGGACGGAGATCCGCTCGACCAGCTGATCGCCGCACATCGACGGTTGACGCACCCGGAGGAAATGGGAAACCTGTTCAAAGTGCTCGGCCTCTATCCCGCCCAATGCCCTCCCCCCGCAGGACTGGAAAAATGACGCTTGAATCTGTCACATCCGATCTTCTGGCCCCCGTCGCGCACGGGTTCTTCACCCGCAAGGGCGGCGCCTCCTCCGGCGTGTTTGCGGGGCTCAACTGCGGCGTCGGATCCTCGGATCAGCGCGAGGCCGTGATGCTGAACCGCGCCCGTGTCGCTGCGGCGATGGCCGCCCCGACCGACGCGCTCCTCGGCATGCATCAGGTGCATTCCGCCGATGTGGCCGTGGTCGACGGGCTGCCCGAAGATCCCGACGCGCCCCGCCCCAGGGCCGATGCCATGGTGACCGCCACCCCCGGCGTGGTGCTGTCGGTGCTGACCGCCGATTGCCAGCCGGTGCTGTTTGCCGATCCCGAAGCCGGCGTCATCGGCGCTGCCCACGCGGGATGGCGCGGCACCCTCGACGGGGTGCTGGAGGCCACGGTCGAGGCGATGCTGGCCCTGGGCGCCAGCCGTGCCAATCTGCGCGCGGTGATCGGCCCGACGATTTCGCAGCGCGCCTATGAGGTCGGGCCGGACTTCTTTGATGATTTCATGATGCAGGATCCGGCCAATGGCCGATTCTTCGCCCAGGGTCAGGGCGACCGCATGCAGTTCGACCTGCCGGGCCTCGGTCTCGCCCGGCTGCGCGCCGCCGGGATCGATCACTGCGCATGGACCCGCCACTGCACCTACAGCGATCCCGAGCGGTTCTATTCCTATCGCCGCAGCACCCACGCCAAGGAAGCCGACTACGGGCGCCTGATCTCCTGCATCCGGCTCTGACGCAGAGGGGATCGCGCGGCGGCGCGCTGGCGCGCGCGCCGCACCAATCCTGCCATATTTCTGTGCCGTGGCCCCTGCGCCACCCCTTCCCCTGCGTCAATCAACGCCATTTTATTCATGAATTTCAGACCCCTGGACGCTGCTCCGGCAAATTATTAACGGCCTGCGCAGTTTCCACCAGTTGGTCATATTCAAACCGCAATGATCGTCGAAAACAGAATGCGTTAAGATTTGATCCGCCCTCGGGCGCCAGGGAGTTTGAATATGCCGTCGCAGTCACGTTTCGTGAAATCCATCATTGCCACCTCCAAAGCACAGGAGGTCCGCATGCCCTGGACCCGCGGCGCCACGCGCAAGGCGATGATCGCCCGCCGTCGCGCCAAGGCCGCCGAGACCGCTAAGACAGCTGCGACCCAGACCGCCAAGGCCGCCTGAGCGGATTTTTCCCGCCGGAGAACCCGGCAGCCCCTGCACCCGGGACAACCACTCGCCCCCGGACCATGCAGGACGCATATCCCGCCCCTGTGCGTGCCGCCCCCTTCGGGGTCCGCTGGTCGATCTGCTGACCAGTCCGGATCCGGGGCCGGTTCTGCGTATTGTTCCGGGCGGGGCACACATCACGCACGAAGACACCGGTGGGGGCCGGACTTCGTGCCACAAGCAAGGAGGCCAGGGCCATGACCTTACCTCAGTCGTTGCAGCGCGCTGCCGCGAATATCGCCAAGACCCAACCGCTGCTGCGGGACCCATCCGCCGCTCCGCGTGCCGACACCAAACCGCAGTTGCGCCGCTACGAGGTGGCCAGCCTGCTGCCGAACGGAAACCTCGCCGAGACCCGGCACATCGCGCCGGCGCTGCCGCTGTTCGAACAGGCCTTCACCGCCTTTACCCGCGGCTCGCTGGTGGAAACGGATTATGGCCCGGTGGCGATCGAGGATCTCTTTCCCGGCGATCAGGTCCTGACCCACAGCGGCACCTACGAGCCGGTGGTCTGGAAGGGCATGACCACGATGGTTCCCGGCCGCAAGACCGCCACCGGGGCCCGGCTGGCGCTTACCAGTTTCATGGCCGACAGCCTCGGCATGGCCAAGCCCAGCTCCTGCGTCGTGACTGGCCCCGCCGCGCGTCTGCTGCGCACCCCGGCGCATCTGCGCCCGGCCGAGGACAAGGGCCCGCTGCTGACCCCGGTGACCGAGTTCCTCGACGGGATGAACATCGTCGAAACCACGCCCCCGGCGCCGGTCGACATGTATCACCTGTGTCTGGCCCGGCATGCGGTGATCCGCGTCGGCGGGCTGGAGTTCGAGACCTACCACCCCGGCCCCGACGCGCTGCGCCTGGTCAGCTACCCGATCAAGACGCTGTATCTGAACATGTTCCCGCAGGTGGACTCGATCGCCGGATTTGGCCCGCTCGCCTTCGACCGCACCCGGGTCGCGCAGGCCTAGGGCCGCGACGCACCAACAGGCGGCACAACATGCAAAACGCCCGCTCTGGCATCAGGGGCGGGCGTTTTCTGTCTGTGCGGGTTTTTCTGCCTGGGGGCCATCGGATCGCAGCCTATGACCACGCGTATCGCAGACGCGCCGAGGGGGTCAGGCCTCGCGCGCCAGCCGTTCTTCCAGCACGTCAAAGGGCACGCCGGGCTCGTCCTTGGCGCCGCGGATCACCAGCGAGGTCTTGACGCTGGCCACATTCGGCGTGGTCAGCAGATCGCTGGTCAGGAACCGCTGAAAGGTCGACAGATCCGGCGCCACGCATTTCAGGATGAAATCCACCTCGCCGTTCAGCATGTGGCACTCGCGCACCAGCGGCCAGCCGCGGCATTTCTCCTCAAAGGCCGACAGCTCCGCCTCCGCCTGGCTCTCCAGACCCACCATGGCAAAGACCTGGACCTCAAAGCCCAGCTCGCGGTCGTTCACTTCCGCGTGGTAGCCGCGGATCAGCCCGGCCTCCTCCAGCGCCCGCACCCGGCGCAGGCAGGGCGGCGCGGAAATTCCGACGCGCTTGGCCAGTTCGACATTCGTCATCCGGCCATCGGCCTGTAGCTCCGACAGAATCTTGCGGTCGATCGGGTCCAGACGTGTGGTGACCATGGGGTGCATTCTCCTGAAATTTGCACTTCTTATAGCAGGGGCGCGTACTCACGCAACAATATTTCACAATATCGCAACATTCTTGTAACCCCGGCGCCCGCTGCGATGGCAGCTGCTTTGGAAACAGGCAGCCGGGCTTGCACAGGATGCAAGAATGAGGGTCTTTAAGCATGCGCGCGTCGCAGTTATATGCAGTCTCCGACGGCGGCAAGACCGCAAGCACATCTGACGTGGGGAAACACCATGAGCGACACGCGCCACACCAAGGTCCTGATCATCGGCTCCGGCCCGGCCGGCTACACCGCCGCCGTTTACGCCAGCCGCGCGATGCTGGAGCCGATTCTGGTGCAGGGCATCGAGCCCGGCGGCCAGCTGACCACCACCACCGAGGTGGAGAACTGGCCCGGCCATACCGAGATCCAGGGCCCCGACCTGATGGTCAACATGGAAGCCCACGCCAAAGCGATGGGCACCGAGATCATCGGCGACATCATCACCTCGCTCGACACCTCTGTGCGCCCGTTTGTGGCCAAGGGCGACAGCGGCACCACCTACACCGCGGATGCGGTGATCCTCGCCACCGGCGCGCGCGCCAAATGGCTGGGCCTGCCGTCGGAAGAGAAGTTCAAGGGCTTTGGCGTCTCCGCCTGCGCCACCTGCGACGGGTTCTTCTATCGTGGCCAGGAGATCGTGGTGATCGGTGGCGGCAACACCGCCGTCGAAGAGGCGCTGTTCCTCACCAACTTCGCCTCCAAGGTCACGCTGATCCACCGCCGTGACGAGCTGCGCGCCGAAAAGATCCTGATCGACCGGCTGATGAAGAACCCCAAGATCGAGCCGCTTTGGTTCCACGAGCTGGAAGAGGTCGTCGGCACCGATACCCCCCTCGGCGTCGAGGGCGTGCGGGTGAAACACACCAAAACCGGCGAGATCACCGAGATCCCGGCCAAGGGCGTCTTTGTCGCCATCGGCCACGCGCCCGCCACCGAGCTGGTCAAGGACGTGCTGGAGACCCACAATGGCGGCTATGTGAAGGTCAAGCCCGGCACCACCGAGACCTCGATCCCCGGCATCTTTGCCGCCGGTGACCTGACCGACCACAAGTATCGCCAGGCGGTGACCTCCGCCGGCATGGGCTGCATGGCCGCGCTGGACGCCGAACGGTTCCTGGCCGAGCAGGAGTAACCGCCCGCCCCGGTTTCCTGTCCCGGATCCCGGTTCCGAACCCTGCTCAGGATCTTGGCCCAAGACCCTGGCCCAAAATCAAAAAACGGCTCCCGGAGAGATCTCTTCGGGAGCCGTTTTCCATCGCCTGATCGCAACCGCTGTCAGAGCGTCAGCCAGATCGGACGGTGATCGCTGGCCCGCTGGGTCCGGGCCGCGCCGCTGCCCTCCAATTCGCGCTCGTATTCCGCATGTGCAATCCCGGCATCGCGGATGTCGCCGTGCAGACCCGGCGACACCGCAAAATGATCCAGCAGCAGGGGCCGATCCGGGATGTCGTCGACAAAATCGTCAAACCGCGCCGTGAACAGCGCGGTGGAGGGCACCCGCTCCAGCACCGGATGGCGAAAGATCAGATCGGGATAGAAGGTGCTGCCCAGCACGATGTCGGCGATATTGTGGGTCAGATACTGACGTTCAAAGAAATCCGGCCCCGGACCATCATTCCAGTCGCCGGTGACAATCACCCGTGCCCCGGCATCGGCAGCGACAAGCTGGTCCAGATAGCTGCGCAGGCGGAACCCCTCGGCAGAGATCCGGCGCCGGGCCTTCATCGCGGCGGCGATGAATTCATGCCGCCGCGCCGGGTTGCCAAACAGCGCCTGACCGTTGTGGACATATTTGGACTTGGTGTGCAGCACCACGATCCGCAGCGGCGCGCCCGCATGGGGGTCAAGGTCGACGACCATGGGAAGCCGCGTAAAATCATAGGGTTGCAACAGGAGGTCGCCATCGACATCGGCCTGCCACACGTTTTCCAGCTCTTGCGTCGGCGCATCGGTGGCATGGTCGATCGCCGCCACCGCGCCGCCCACCTTGGTCAGCACATAGAGCTTCTGCGCGCCGCCCGCCTTGCCGATCAGCGCCTCGTAGCGCGGCACGCCGTTATCGGACAGATGCGCCTCGATGAAGAGCTGCATTTCCGGCATCGCACTGGGGCCTTCCTGCACGCAGAGCACATCCGGGTCCACATCGCGGATGACATTGGCCACCCGCGCCGCCACCACATGGGCGTCCCCGGCGCCGAGCGACCCGCTGCCCCACTGCGGATCGTGATTGCCAGAGAACCAGTTGTTCATCCACTCGATGTTCCAGTTCATGATTTTCATCACAGCCCTCCCGATGGCCCGCGTGCCCCATCGGCACCCGCCCATGCAGCCCTGAGTTGATGACACCCGTATAACAGAGCAATAGCGGCCACCGTTAATTGTCCGTCACATACCGGCGCGCCTCCGCCCAGAGGAACGCGCGCGCCGGCAGGGTTCATCCGCGCACAGTCGTCTCCGGTCGCGATCATGACGGAAACCCACAGGTCGGATCCGCCCCGCCCTGCTAGCACGACCCCCTGCGTCGTGGCAGTCTGCGCGCAGAGTTTCACGACAGGAGGGACCCGATGCGTTTCAACGGCAAAACAGCGCTTGTGACCGGCGGCAGAACCGGAATTGGCCGCGCCATTGCCCAACGGCTGGCCGCGGAAGGAGCCCGGGTCATGACCGCGCAACGGGGCGACGACGAGGAGTTCGACAGCATCCGGGCGGATTTCACCGATCCCGAAAGCCCGCAGCAGGTGATCGACGCAGTGATCGCGCGCACCGGCCAGCTGGACATTCTGGTCAACAATGTCGGCATGATGCAGGAGGCCCGGATCGAGGACATGACCCTCACCGATTGGCAGCGCAATCTCGCGCTCAATCTCTCGGCCCCGTTCCTGACCATCAAGGCGGCGCTGCCGCACCTGCGCCGCAGCCAGGGCGTGATCGTCAACACCGGCTCGATCGAGGGCATCGGCACCAATCCCAACCACGCAGCCTATTCCGCAACCAAGGCCGGGTTGCACGGGCTCACCCGCGCAGTGGCGGTGGATCATGGTGCCGAGGGCATTCGCTGCAATGCGGTGGCGCCGGGCTGGATCGACTCCGACCTCAACCGGACCATGATCGCCGCCGCCCCGGACCCCGACGCCTTTGCCCGCGACCTGCGCCACATCCACCCGGTGGACCGGATCGGGCGTCCCGAGGATGTCGCCGGAATGGTGGCGTTTCTCGCCTCGGCGGAGGCCGGTTTCATCACCGGACAGGTCTATGCGGTCGATGGCGGACGCATGGCGAAACTCAGCCTGCCGTGATCCGGCGCCCGTGCCGATCCTGCGTGCGGCGCCCCCGCCTTGCCGATCCCGCAGGTGACAGCCCGTCGCGGATCGCCTAAACCGGGTGAAACACCTCATGGGGAACGTTCACACGTGGCGCAGGCACTCTGGCAGGGCAACTGGATTCAACGCAGTCGGCTGGTCTCGGGGCTGGTGCTGTTCACCTTTGCCTTCTTCCATTTCCTCAATGTCGCCGCCGGGCTGGTGTCGCCGGACCTGCTGGAGGCGGTGCAGGAGGCGCGCGAGGCGGTGACCAAATCCCTGCCCGGCCAGATCGTGCTCTATGCATCATTGCTGGTGCACGCCGGGCTGGCGCTGTGGCAGGTGGCGATGCGGCGGACCCTGCGCATGAGCCTCACCCAGTGGCTGCAACTGACCCTCGGGGTCTTGATCCCGCTGCAGCTGATCCAGCATGTGGTGCACACCAACTACGCCGCCCGGGTTTACGGGCTGGAGGACGAGATGTCCTCGATCATTCTCATGCTCTGGACCGGGCCGGAGGCGCTGCACCAGTATCTGCTGCTGCTGGCGGTCTGGGTGCACGGCTGCATCGGCCTGCACATGTGGCTGCGGCTGACCCGCTGGTGGCAGCATGCGGTGCCCTACATGATCGGCGTCGCGGTTCTGGTCCCGGCGCTGGCGCTGGCCGGTCTGGTGACCGAAGGGCGGCGCATGTGGGACTTTTTTGCCGAGGATGGTTTTGCCGCCCAGATCATGGCCGATTACAACTGGCCCGACGCCGCCGAACGTGTGGCGCTGGCCGATGCCACCAACATCGGCGTCTTTGTGTTCTTCGGCCTGCTCGGGCTGGCCCTGGGCTGTTTCGCACTGCGCCGCCTGATCCAGCGCAGCCGCTCGGTGCGGATCAGATATGAGGACGGCCCCGAGATCACCGCCGACCGGGGGCTGACGCTGCTGGAAATGTCGCAGATGAAAGGCATCGCGCATCCCTCGCTCTGCGGCGGCAAGGGCCGCTGCACCACCTGCCGAGTCGCCGTGACCGACGGGCTCGACAGCCTGCCCGCCCCCAGCCCCGCCGAGGCCCGCAGCCTCAGGGCGGTGAACGCCGCCGACAACATGCGGCTGGCCTGCCAGATCCGCCCCACCTCGGCGCTGACGGTGAAACGGGTCTATTCCCCCAAGGGCCGCCGCCAGGTCCATGCCGCCGGTGGCGAGGAAAAGACCATCGCGGTGCTGTTCCTCGACATCCGCGGCTTTACCGCGCGCTCGGCGGGACTCTTGCCCTATGACGTGGTGTTCCTGCTCAACCGGTTCTTTGACGCCATCGTGCCCGAGGTCACCCGCACCGGCGGCACCGTCGACAAATACATGGGCGACGGCATGCTGGCGCTGTTCGAAACCCGCGATGCGGCCTCCTCTGCCGAGGCGGCGCTGGCGGCGGCGGCCAATATCGGCGTCGCACTGGCGCGGTTCAACCGGGTTCTGGCCTCCGAAGGCGAGGATCCGGTGCGCATCGGCATGGGGCTGCACCTGGGCACCGTGGTGCTGGGCGAGATCGGCGCCGCCGGGCTGGCACCGCGCACCCTGATCGGCGCCACCGTCAATGCCGCCAGCCGGCTGGAGGCCAAGACCAAGGACCTCGGCGTCGAGATCCTGGTCTCGCGCGAGGTCTTCGACGCGGCCGGAGTGGCGGAGGTGCCGCTGGCCTTTGAGACCTTCACCCTGCGCGGCGTCGACGGCCCGGTGACCGCCCTGCCCCTGCCGCGCGCCTCCAGTCTCGACAGCCTGATTGCCGGCCAGCCCGCCGCCTCGTGACACAGCTCGCGCCCGCCCGCGGACCATCCGGCCTGCGCAGCTTTGCAAAAGGCTGAAATCTGTTCCGTTCCCGGCGCCAATTGCGGACCAGCGATCCAATCTCGGCAAAAATCGCCCATGTTTTCCTTTTTCTGTTGCATCACTAGACTTTCGTCATACGCACAGGCTATTGCCCGCCCGAGCACTGCCATTGCGCAGACCCGACGCCAGACGAGAGAGACGCCTCATGACCATGTTGAGCAATTTGGCTCCGATCCCGGAGCTCTATGTATCTTATGACTCCGCGCAGAAACTGAAGGTCGAAGCCGCTGAACTGACCAGCCATGACCTCACCCCGCGCCAGATTTGCGATCTAGAACTTTTGATGAACGGCGGGTTCAACCCGCTCAAGGGCTTCCTCTCCGAAGAGGACTATAACGGCGTTGTCGAGAACATGCGCCTGGCCGACGGCCAGCTGTGGCCGATGCCGATCACCCTGGACGTCTCCGAGGATTTCGCGTCCTCGATCGAGATCGGCCAGGATATCGCCCTGCGCGACCAGGAAGGCGTGATCCTCGCCACCATGACCGTCACCGACCGCTGGGAGCCGAACAAGGCCCGCGAGGCGGAAAAGGTCTTTGGCGCCGATGACGAGGCGCATCCGGCGGTGAACTACCTGCACAACCAGGCGGGCAAGATCTATCTCGGCGGCCCCGTGACCGGCATCCAGCAACCCGTCCACTACGACTTCCGCGCCCGCCGCGACACCCCGAACGAGCTGCGCGCCTATTTCCGCAAGCTGGGCTGGCGCAAGGTCGTGGCCTTCCAGACCCGCAACCCGCTGCACCGCGCCCACCAGGAGCTGACCTTCCGCGCCGCGCGCGAAGCCCAGGCCAACCTGCTCATTCATCCCGTCGTCGGCATGACCAAACCGGGCGACGTGGACCATTTCACCCGCGTGCGCTGCTACGAGGCGGTGCTGGACAAATACCCGGCGGCCACCACCTCCATGAGCCTCCTGAACCTGGCGATGCGTATGGCCGGCCCGCGCGAGGCCGTCTGGCACGGGCTGATCCGCAAGAACCACGGCTGCACCCATTTCATCGTCGGCCGCGACCACGCCGGCCCCGGCAAGAACTCCGCCGGCGAAGATTTCTACGGCCCCTATGACGCGCAAGATCTGTTCCGCGCCCATCAGGAGGAAATCGGCATCGAAATGGTCGACTTCAAGCACATGGTCTATGTGCAGGAGCGCGCCCAGTACGAGCCCAACGACGAGATCGCCGACAAGGATGACGTGACCATCCTCAACATCTCCGGCACCGAGCTGCGTCGCCGCCTGGCCGAGGGTCTGGAAATCCCCGAGTGGTTCTCCTTCCCCGAGGTGGTGGCCGAACTGCGCAAGACCAAGCCGCCGCGCGCCAATCAGGGCTTTACCGTGTTCTTCACCGGCTTCTCCGGCTCCGGCAAATCCACCATTGCCAACGCGCTGATGGTCAAGCTGATGGAGATGGGCGGCCGCCCGGTGACGCTCTTGGATGGCGACATCGTGCGCAAGAACCTCAGCTCCGAGCTTGGCTTCTCCAAAGAGCACCGCGATCTCAACATCAAGCGCATCGGCTATGTCGCCTCCGAGATCACCAAGAACGGCGGTATCGCCATCTGTGCCCCGATCGCGCCCTATGCGGCCACCCGCCGCCACGTGCGCGAGGAAATCGAACAGTACGGCGCCTTTGTCGAGGTGCATGTCGCCACCTCGATCGAGGAATGCGAACGCCGCGACCGCAAGGGGCTCTACAAGCTGGCGCGTGAGGGCAAGATCAAGGAATTCACGGGCATTTCCGACCCTTACGACGTGCCGCAGAACCCGGAGCTGAGCGTCGAAACCGAGAATGTCGAGGTCGACAACTGCGCCCATCAGGTGCTGCTCAAGCTGGAAAGCATGGGCCTCATCAACGGCAACTGATCCTGCCGCGCCCTGACCAATCGCAAACGGCCCGCCCTTCCCGGCGGGCCGTTTTTCTTTGCCCCCTCGCCAGTTCCCTGAGGCCAGTTCCCCGGGCCAGTTCCCTTGGGACAGCTCCCGGGGGCGTGAATTCCGACTGGACAGGCCACGCGGTTCCTGCAATCCTTTCCGCGATGGTGCCCGGATCGACAGGTCCGGCTGAAAAGGGAATACGGTGCAGGCGCCTTGCCTAAATCCGTGACTGCCCCCGCAACTGTAAGCGGCGAGCCTCTCCAAAGACGCCACTGGACCTCGGGTCCGGGAAGGTACGGAGACCGGCTGCGACCCGCGAGTCAGGAGACCTGCCATCTCGGGTGCGACGCGGTCGCGCCTCAGTCACTTTTTACCCGGGCGGGGTGCCCTGGGACGGAGAGACCGACATGGCCCGCACTGGACCTGAAACATCGCCGTTGCCCGTTTGTGCCCGCCCCTTTGCGCGGAGGGCGCTATGATACTGGAACTGACCATCCGACAACTGGACGTGGGCCCCCTGCCCGCCCAAGAGGCGGACCGCATGGCCCAGCTGGGCTACATGCAATGGCTGGGCGCGCTCAATGGCCGGGCGAACTACCACCGCGAGGTGCAGCATGCGCTGGAGCTGGCCGACCCCTTTGCCGAGGTGTCGCCGGCGGTTGCCGCCTTCTGTGACCTGCTGCGGGCCTCGCTGCATATGCCGCCTCAGCCGCTGACGTTGACGCTGCCGCCGCGCACCCGGCGTGGGGGCGCCGCCGCCCGGCGCAGCCGCCGCATGCCGCAGTGATCTCCTGACCCACCGGCCCGCGCACCCGCCGCCCCCCCCCGGACCAAGTCCCCGCCTGCACGGGCAAGCCAGAGGCGCCGCTGTTGCACAGAGATGAAGAATCACGTCAGGCACCGGCGCCTGATGTGTCTTGCCGCAGCGCGCTACGGCTTGCGGCCCGGCTGAAACTGGCTGTCCCGCCCCGGCATCTCCCGTCTCAGCACCTGTACGCGCGCGCCGCCGGCACTCTGGTCTGCGGCGCGGTCCGGTCGCCTGTTTGCCGCCATTGCCGGACTGTCACAAAACCGTTACAGACGCGACGCGCAGATACAGAGGAGAGGACAGGTGTCCAAGACCGATCTAGAGCCGCGTCACCTTGAAACGCTGGACCGCGACCTCGATCGCCTGTCCTCGCTGGAACAGGCCACCGCATTTGTGGGCCGATCCAACGTCGGGTTGGGGATCGCCTTCGTGTTCATCCTGATCGTCGCCGCGGCGACCGGTCTGATCGTGGGGGATGCGGACAATACCGTCATCGTCGTCATCGCCGCCGCTTTCGGGGCCTATATGGCGCTGAACATCGGCGCCAATGACGTGGCCAACAACATGGGGCCCGCGGTGGGCGCCAATGCGATGTCGATGGGCTTTGCCATTGTCGTCGCCGCGATCTTCGAAAGCGCCGGGGCGCTGATCGCGGGGGGCGACGTGGTTTCGACCATCGCCAAGGGCATCATCGCACCCAGCAGCATGGCCAGCTCCACCATCTTTATCGCCGCAATGATGGCGGCGCTGCTGGCCTCGGCGCTCTGGGTCAACCTCGCCACCTGGATCGGGGCCCCGGTCTCCACCACCCATGCGGTGGTCGGGGGCGTCATGGGCGCGGGCATTGCCGCTGCCGGGTTTGCCGCCGTGAACTGGCCCAAGATGGGGGCGATCGCCGCCAGCTGGGTGATCTCGCCGATGCTGGGCGGGCTGATCGCCGCCGCCTTCCTGTGGTTCATCAAGTCCCGCATCATCTACCGCGACGACAAGATCGCCGCCGCCCGCACCTGGGTGCCGGTGCTGGTGGGCATCATGGGCGGCGCCTTTGCCGCCTATCTCTCGGTCAAGGGGCTGAAACGGATCGTCAAGATCGAGCTGACCGACGCGCTGCTGATCGGGGTTGGTGTGGCGCTGGCGATCTGGCTGGTGATGATCCCGGTGATCCGCCGCCAGTCGCGCGGGCTGGAGAACCGCAACAAGTCGCTGAAGGTGCTGTTTGCAATCCCGCTGATCGTCTCCGCCGCGCTGCTCAGCTTTGCCCATGGCGCCAATGACGTCGCCAATGCGGTGGGGCCCTTGGCGGCGATCGTGCAGGCCTCGACCTCCGGTGATTTCACCCAGGCCGTCTCGATCCCCTTCTGGGTGATGATCATCGGCGCCTTCGGGATCTCCTTCGGCCTGTTCCTGTTCGGCCCCAAGCTGATCCGCATGGTCGGCAGCCAGATCACCAAGCTGAACCCGATGCGCGCCTATTGCGTGGCGCTGTCGGCGGCGATCACGGTGATCGTGGCGAGCTGGCTCGGCCTGCCGGTCAGCTCCACCCATATCGCCATCGGCGGTGTGTTCGGGGTTGGTTTCTTTCGCGAATGGGACACCGAGCGCCGCATGCGCAAGGCCAAGACCGCGGCCCCGGACGCCCCCCGCATCGGCGCTGCCGAGCGCCGGCGCCGCAAGCTGGTGCGCCGGTCGCATTTCATGACCATCGTCGCGGCCTGGGTCATCACCGTTCCGGCCGCCGCCACCCTGTCCGGCGGGCTGTTCCTGCTGATCTCCCGCCTGCTGGGCTGACCCGCCCCCGGACGGATCTGACACACGCGGCCCGCCCCTGCCGGCGGGCCGTTTTGCATGTCTAGCCGCCGGTCACCAGCGGCGGCGGCGCTGGCATCGCCAGGGCAGGCCCGCAGCCGCAGCCGTCCCCAGAGCCGCCGCCTCACGACATCACCGGATGCCCCTCGAACTGCTCGGCGGAATCACAAATCGGCAACCAGGCGGGCTTCTCGGCGACGAACTCGTGAAAGCGATTGCGCAGGTCGAGGTCGCCGTCCAGCGCATGGGCCGAAATCGGGAAGCTCTCCTCTTGCGACAGGATCTCCCCCAGCGAGGTGCCGCACCGCCGGCAGAAGCACCGCCCGTAGGTATAAGGGGCCTCTGGCTGATAGAGCACCACATCCTCGCGCCCCTGCACCCAGCTGAGACTGTCCCGCCGGATGAACACCATCACCGCCGCGCCGAGCTTGCGGCAGCGGCTGCAATGACAGGTGCCCATCATGGAGGGGGGCGCGCTCAAGGTGAACCTCACGGCCCCGCAGCAACAACTTCCGTCAATCATGTTTTCCTCCCGCAGCCCGGACGCTGTCCTATTCAAGATACAAGAACATAACATGAACAAAAATGACCTTTCAAGGCATTCACGGGGCGTTTGGACGGAGGTGTTTCGCTCCGGTCTGCGACCGGAGCGCCCGGCGCGGCGCGCGCCCTTCGGGCGCGCGCCGCGCCGGGCCCAACCAGAGGCCGGGTCCCGCCAGGGGCATGGCATATGGGCGGGAGCGCCCCCGCCACTGAGGGCTCGTATGCCGCAGGTGGTCGTTGCCGGGCGTGCGCGTCGGCCGCTCAGCCTGTCAGGGCTTCCGGCAGGACCACGCTCCCACGCATCAGCACAAAACCGGTGCCCCCGACGCGCACGCCCTCGATCGCATCAACCGGACCAACCCGAGAAACCACAGCCTGCCCGGGACGTCCCATCAGATGCCCCTGTTCGGCGACAAACCGCGCGGGCTCCATCAGCCCGTGGTGCCACAGGTAGGCCGCCATGGCGCCCGTGGCCGAACCGGTGAAAGGATCTTCCGGCGGGCTCGGCGGCAGCATCAACAGACGCGAAAACGTGTCCCCGCCTGCGGTCGCCCCCTCCAGCGTGACCAGGAAGGGCTCCATCACATCGCTGCCATCCGCACCTAGGGCCGCTCCCAGCGCTTGCATCGCCGTCGCATCCAGCCTTGCGGCCTTGAGCGCGGCGTGATCCTTCAGCACCGTGATGCAGAACGGCAGCCCGGTCGAAACCAGCTGCGGCTGGCCGACGATCTCCGCCACCGGCCGCGAAATCGCCGCCGCCACCAGCGCCGGATCCGGGCGTGGCCCGAACGTCGGCGCCACCTGCTGCATCACGATCTGATCGCCCTCCAGCACCACCGGCACGATGCCCGCGCCGGTCTCCAGCGTCAGCCGGTCGCCCGCGATCAGGCCACGGTCGCGCATCGCCGCCACCGTCGCGATGGTGGGATGCCCGGCAAAGGGGATCTCCCGGCTGGCAAGGAAATAGCGCACCCGGATGTCCGCCACCTCCGACGGGCCAGTAAAGGTGCATTCCACCAGCGATGTCTCACGCACATAAGCGCAGGCCACCGCCTCGGGCAGATGTGCGCCGCCATGCACCACCGCGCAGCCATTGCCGCCAAACGGACGGTCGGTGAAGGCGTCGACCCAATCGAACTGAAACTCCGGCATCTCCTGCTCCCCTCTGAGGCCCCTGCCCCCGATGCGCTGCTGCGCCCGGGGGCAATCCGGCGCAGGCAAGCAGCTTGGGGGGGAAAGCTCAAGCCCGCCGCCCTGTGCCGATACAAATCTCCCGCCGCATGCGCACACCGACCCGTACCGCGCACCCCGCAGCCGCAATGCAAAAGACCCCGCACCTCTGGCAGAGGTCCGGGGTCCGGTCATCTCTTTTGCGGTGGCCGGTCACTGCGGCCACGCGCGCCTGTCGGGGTTAGTGCACCGCGACGGGCGCATAGTCGTGCTGACGCGCCAGCACAAAGGCCATCTTGCGGTCCGCGACCAGCGCCAGCTGCTCGCCCGCCTCGTCATGGACCGCATAGAGCTGCTTGCGCCCGGGCACCGAGGCCTGCACATCCTTGGGCAGATCGGCGACGGCGACGGTCTTGACATAGACGGTGCGACCGCCGGTTTGCGCCATGTCCACTGGTGTCTGCATGATTTACCCCTTCTTGATGTTGATGGTTTGCACAACGGTTTCGGGCCGCGACCGGGTCAGGTCCACATGCAGCAGACCATTTTCCATCACCGCCTCGCCGACCTCGACGCCATCGGCCAGCACGAACATGCGCTGGAACTGGCGGGCGGCAATGCCGCGATGCAGGAAGATACGCCCGTCGGTATCGTCACGCTGCCGTCCCCGAATCACGAGTTGGCGATCCTCGACCGTGATCGCCAGATCCTCCTCGGCAAATCCCGCCACCGCGAGCGTGATGCGGTAGGAATCATCGGAGGTCTGTTCGATGTTATAGGGGGGGTAGCCTTCGTTGCCGGATTTGGCAGAGCGCTCCAGCAGGCGTTCCAGCTGCTCGAACCCCAGCATATGCGGGTATGAGCCCAAGGTAAGTTTCGACACTGTATTCTCGTCCTTAATTCTAAAGCGACGGTTTCTTTCGGTCCCAATCTGGCAACCGCTGTGATATAGAATATGGGATGTATCTGCCGTTTCACAAGTCCCGGGTTTCGCTTTCGGCGCACAGAGACCTCTGGCCTTGTGCCCGGACTGAGCCTAAACTGCCTATCGTTTCCCTGTTCTTAACACGCCTGTCCTTTGTGCCCCGCACCTGTCCCTCGATCCACCTGAGCAAGAGACCCACATGAACGAGCAGACCGATCTGTCCATGGCCACCGAAGATGTCCTGCGGGTGGAGCTTGAAGTGTTCCGCCGCGAACATCGGGATCTGGACGAGGCGATCCAGGCGCTGGAGGAAAAAGGCACCGCAGATCCGCTGACGATCCGGCGGCTGAAAAAACAGAAGCTGGTGCTGAAGGACAAGATCTCCCTGATCGAAGACCGTCTGCTGCCCGACATCATCGCCTGACCCCCGGCGACCCCCGGCGCAGTTGTCCGGGGCTGTGGTCTAGGACTGTGGTCGGGGCGCTGCCGTGGACATGTTGCGATATGCAGGCGCGCCCCCGCCTCCATCTGCGCGGGGAGGTAGCCCTGTGCCTGACTATTCCACGCCGGCCCCAAACACCACGATCACCGCGCCCAGCGCCGCCAGCGCGGCAAAGGCCAGCGCGCGCCGGCCCGCCCCCGCATGCCACGCCCGGCGGGCGGCGATCAGCGATTGCAGCGCGTAGTAAAATGCAAAGGCCCGCGAGGCATAGCCGATGATCTCGAACACGCTCAGCCCCCAGGTCATCAGCAGCCCCGCCGCCGCCAGCAGCGCATAGACCACATGCGCCGGGACCCGCCCGCCGGTGACCTCGGCCACCAGCCCGCCTGCGCCGCCGGTATCGGCCACCGCGGCCGAGAACTGCGCACTCAGCGCCGCCGCGATCAGCAGCATCGGCAGCACCGGCGCCACCTGCGCGGTAAAGGCGATGATCGCGGTCTCGCTGAGCGCCGCCTGACCCGGCTGGTAGAGAAAGGTCAGGAATAGGATGTAGACCATGTAGATCGCCGCCGAGAGCCCCTGCGCATAGCGCATCGACCGGATGCGTGTGCCGGCGTCATATTCCGCCCCCATGTAGCGGGTGATCTCGAACCCCTGCACCGTCACCAGCAGACCAAACACCAGCGTGACCGCCTGCCAGCCGACGGTGTCCGGCAGGTGCAGCACCAGCGCCCCAGCCCCGGCCTGATCCACAAACCGCCAGCCGAGCGCGACCAGAAGCCCCGCAATGATTGCCAGTTTGACCCCGACCGAGACCTCCTCCAGCCGCTCCAGCGCGCCAAAACCCCGGGTCCAGCCCACCAGCAGAATCAGCAGGAACACGCCCGAGGTGACCAGCCGCCCCTGCTCCGCGCCCTGCTGTGCCGTCTGATCCGTCAGGCTGACCGCAAAGGAGCCCAACAGGTTCAGGTAATAGGCCACCGACACGCAATAGGCGAAGGCCAGCGCCAGCGCGCCGAGCTGCTCCAGCCGGTGGTCCAGCCGATCCTGCGGCGTGCCGCTGTCGAGCCAGGCGATATTGTGGCGCATCACCGCGCCATAGCCGTAGGCCAGCGCGCAGAGCAGCGCCATCACCGCCGGGGCCCAGACCCCGAAATGGGTGTCGAGAATCGGTCCCAGCACCAGAAAGCCGCTGCCGATGATCGAGGCCAGCGGCGTCACCGTGGCGCGCCAGATCCGCGCCCCCGCCACCCGCGGCAGCATCAGGACCAGGCCGACCAGAACGCAGACCAGCACGATGGAGGCATTGAGGATCATGGCGTCTTCCCGATGTCGATGTCTTGTCACGGCGCGGGCCGCAGCCCAGCGCCGCGCGCGCCAACATGGCCCGAAACCGGCGCCAAAGACCAGAGGTCAGCGCCGGTTGTGCCATTCCCGCGTTGGGCGCATGCCCTGGCCCGATGCCGTGCACCGGCTTCCGTCCTGCGATATGTCCCGCCACCTGCGCGCAAGATCGCCGTCCCGGCTGCCCCCGGGGGGCGGCTGCGGCAAATCTGCTGCCGCAGCGCATTGCCATTTCAGGCAATTTCGCTAAGGTGCCGGCTCCTTCCACCGCAGAGGCAAGACATGGCCGATATCAAAGTAGGGATCATCATGGGGAGCCAGTCCGACTGGCCCACGATGAAGGAAGCCGCAAACATCCTGGATGAACTGGGCGTGGCCTATGAGACGCGCATCGTCTCCGCCCATCGCACCCCGGACCGGCTCTGGGACTATGGCAAGACCGCCGCCGACCGGGGCCTGCATGTGATTATCGCCGGGGCCGGCGGGGCGGCGCATCTGCCCGGCATGATGGCGTCCAAGACCCGCGTGCCGGTGGTCGGCGTGCCAGTGCAGACCCGCGCGCTCTCCGGTGTCGACAGCCTCTATTCCATCGTCCAGATGCCCAAGGGGTTTCCGGTCGCCACCATGGCGATCGGCGCCGCCGGTGCCGCCAATGCCGGGCTGATGGCCGCCGGCATCCTGGCCACCGGCGATGCCGCCCTTGCCGCCCGGCTTGATGCCTGGCGCGACGCCCTTGCCGCCTCCATCCCCGAGGAGCCCCGTGATGACTGATCTCGACCTGATCCTGGAACCCGGTGCCGTGATCGGCATCCTTGGCGGCGGCCAGCTGGGCCGCATGCTCTCGGTCGCCGCCTCGCGGCTGGGGTTCACCACCCATATCTTCGAGCCCTCCGCCAACCCGCCCGCGGGCCATGTGGCCGACCGGGTCACCACCGCCGGTTACGAGGACGAGGCCGCCCTGCGCGCCTTTGCCGAGACCGTGGATGTCATCACCTACGAGTTCGAGAACATCCCCACATCGGCGCTCGACATCCTGGAGGAGCTGAAGCCGATCCGCCCGGGCCGCGAGGCGCTGCGGGTGTCGCAGGACCGGCTGACCGAGAAGACCTTCCTGAAGGATCTCGGCCTGGCCACCGCCCCCTTTGCCGAGGTCAACGATGCCGCCGACCTCGACGCGGCGCTGGAGCAGGTCGGCACGCCGTCGATCCTGAAGACCCGCCGCTTTGGCTATGACGGCAAGGGCCAGGCCCGGATCATGGCCCCCGAAGAGGCCGCCGAGGCGCTTGCCGCCATGCAGGGCGCACCGGCGGTGCTGGAGGGGTTTGTGCCGTTCAGCCACGAGGTCTCGGTGATCGCGGCGCGCAGCCTCAACGGCAAGGTCGCCTGCTATGACCCCGGCGAGAACGTGCATCTGGAAGGCATCCTCAGCACCACCACGGTGCCCGCCAACCTCAACACCAGCCAGAGCATGGACGCGGTGCTGATGGCGGGCCGGATCCTGAACGCGCTGGATTATGTCGGCGTGCTGGGGGTGGAGATCTTTGTCACCGCCCACGGGCTGGTGGTGAACGAGATCGCGCCGCGGGTGCACAACTCCGGCCACTGGACGCAGGAAGGCTGCACCATCGACCAGTTCGAGCAGCACATCCGCGCCATCACCGGCTGGACCATCGGCAACGGCGCTCGTTATGCCGATGTGGTGATGGAGAACCTGATCGGCGCGGATGTGGAGCGCATCGCCGACCTCGCCCGTGACCCCGATTGCGCGATCCATCTCTATGGCAAGGCCGAGGCCAAGCCGGGGCGCAAGATGGGCCACGTCAACCGCGTGATCCACACCGAAGGCCGCGACGGCTACTGACCTCTGCGCATGTGATGTCATGCGGCCCGAACGGGCCGGATGACCGCGCCGCAAGGAGGGCCCACCGGGCCTGACGCGCGGCGCTCCCCTGCCCGCCGCAGGCGAAAGCGGCAAGGGCCGGACTGGGGGCTCTGCCCCCAAACCCCCGAGATATTTCTGAAAAGATGAAAGGAAATCCCCGGCTGTCTCAGCCGAGGAAACGGGCCGCGATGTCGCCGCTCATATGGCTGACACGCCCGCCGGACAGGGTGGCCGCCACCTGATCGGCCGCATCCAGGATCACCAGGTCCGCGCGCTTGCCCTCCGAGAGCACGCCGCGGTCCGACAGGCCCAGCACCCGGGCCGGCCCCGACGAGAGCAGCGCCCAGGCGGCCTCCAGCGACAACACGCCGGTTTTTGCCAGCATCAGCGCCGCCCGGCGGGGGCTGGGGTAATGGTAGTCCGAGGCCAGCGCATCACACAGCCCCATCGCGATCAGCTCCACCGCCGAGGCATTGCCCTTGTGGCTGCCGCCACGCACCACATTGGGGGCACCGAGGATCACGTGATCCTCCGCCGACCGGGCGGCCTCCGCCGCCTCTGCGGTTTCCGGAAATTCGGAGATCCGCGCCCCCCGCTGCCGCCAGGCGCTGCGGTCCTGCGCGCTGTGATCGTCGTGGCTGCCGATCCGCACCCCCTGGGCCTGCAGCGTCACGCAGAGCGCATCCAGCGCCGGGGCGACCTCTGCCCGGCGCCGGTGCAGCTCCAGCAGCATCTCGAAGTGTTTCTCCGGGTTGCGCCCGGCCTTCAGCGCCTGCCCGGTCAGCCGGGGCGGCTTCTTGCCCGCGGCAAGACGGTCATGCGGCAGGTGGTCGTTGAACACCACGTAGGACACGCCCCAGTCGGCGATGCGGGCGGGCAGCGTGGCATAGGCCTCCAGCAGATGGATCTCGAACCGCAGCTGCGGGATCAGGTCGGTGACCAGCTGGTCGCGTACCTCGGCAATCCCGGCAAAGACCTGATCGGCGAACTCCGGCCCGCGCAAGCCGCCCTCCCAGGAATAGAACTGCGCCAGCACGCCGGTGGTGATGCCGTTGGCAGCCAGTTCGGCCTCGGTGGCGCGAATGCCCTCGGCCATCTGCTTCATCGCGCCGCGCCGGGGCGCCACGTGGCGCTCGAAGCCATCGCCGTGCAGGTCGATGATCCCGGGCAGGATGCGATAACCCGACAGGTCCACCTCGCGCGCGCCATCGGCCGCATCGTCCCGCAACCGCCCCCCGGCAAGGCTCAGCACGCCCCCGCGGTCAAGCCCGTCCGGCCGCAACACATCCGCGCCGACCAGCCGCAGCGCCACCGTTCCATTCCCGCTCATGCCTCAGTCCACCCCGTTCAGGCCGCCATCCCAGTTGCGTCCCAATACCCCATCGAGCCAGCCAAGCGAAGGCTCAAACCGCTCCCGCTCCAGGAACTGCACCACCTGGGCGATCACCCGCGGATTGTTCATCAGATAGGTGTGGGTCACCGGCAGGATCAACTGGCTCTTCATGCCCTCGACCCGGGTGCTGGCGACCGAGACCTTGCCGTCATCCGGGCCCGGGATCAACGCCGAGAACACCGGGTTCAGCGACTGGCTGCCCGCGATCACCCCGACTGGATAGGTGACCGGCGGCAGGCGCCTCGGCAGGCTGGCGGGGCCGGTGCCCAGCTCCTGCCCGGCGGGCCCGTGCAACAGGTCAAACACCGCCCAGTCGCCCATCTCGTCGACCAGTTCGCTGCCCTGGTTCGGCGGCGCCAGCATCACCACCCGCCCCAGCGTCACCGGCTGCGTATGCGACAACCAGTAGCGCACCAGGATCCCGCCCATGGAGTGGGTCACCAGATGCACCGGCGTGCGCGTGCAGGCATCAAAGGCGCGCGGCAGCACCGCATCGGCAAGCCGTTCTACCGCATGTTCCGTCGACGGATAGCCGGGGCGCACCACCTCGTAGCCGCGGGCGGTCAGCGCCTCTTCCATCAGCAGAAAGGAGGTCTCGGTGCGCGCCAGCCCATGCAGCAGGATCACGCAGCCCTTCTGCGCCGTCTCGGCACGCAACGGCAGAGCGGTCATCAGCAGCACAAGGACAGGGACAAGGACACAGCGGATCATTGTGCTGACATAGGCGGTCCGGCGCGCGCAGGAAAGGGGGTTGACGCTACGCCACCCGGGCCCGGCGGGCGGGCGGACACAGGATCACCACCGCGATCCCGCCCAGCACCGCCAGCGTGCCGATCATCAGCCGCAGGCTCAGCGCCTCGCCCAGGATCAGCGCCCCCGCAAGGATCGCGATCACCGGCACCGAAAGCTGCACCGTCGCCGCCACCGGAGCCGGGATCTGCGGCAGCACCCGATACCACAGCGCATAGCCCAGACCCGAGGTCACCGCGCCGGAGATCACCGCCAGCAGGCAGCCAAACGGGGTCACCACGCTGCCGCCGCCCCAGATCCAGACCGCGGGCAGGATCATCAGGCTCGCCAGCGCGAAATTCACCGCCGTCGCCGGCAGCGGCGCCCGTGCTCCGCGCCCGATCAGGCTGTAGATGCCCCAGCCCAGCCCGCCGGCTGCCATGGTCAGCACCGCCCAGAGCGGCGCCTGCACCGTGCCGCCGGGCCAGACCACATAGGCCAGCCCCAAGAGCGCCAGAGCCGCACCGCACAGTTGCAGCGCCGACACCGGCTGGCGGTGCAGCAGGCTCCAGGCGAACATCGACACCTGCACCACCCCGAACAGCACCAGCGCCCCCAGACCGGCATCCAACGCCACGTAAGCCACGGAAAACCCGACCATATAAAGCGTCAGCGCCGCGCCCCCCGCCAGCGACCGCCGCCAGCCCTCGGCCGGGCGCTGCCCCTGCCACAGGCACAACAGCCACAGCATGCCCGCCCCGGAGGCCAGCCGCAGCAGGCCAAATCCGGTGGCATCCATATGCCCCGGCCCGATCGCCCAGCGCCCGAGGATCGAATTCGCCGCAAAGGCAACCATGACAAGACAGGTAAGGGCAATCAGCCGCATATGGGGTCTCCGCAGGCAAGAGGGGGCACGCCGGGGTGTGCCGGGGCACCCAGCCCGCTGCCGCGCGCGCTGTCAAGCAGCTGTCGCGTCGTGGCGGAACACAATCCTGTCGGTTGCCCCCTGGCCGCCGCCTGTCAGCCCTTGAAGACCTGTTCCCGGTGCCATTTCAGATAGTGCGGATGCGGCTGCCAGACCGGCTGCGCCGGCACCCGCAGTCGGCCTTCGGGTCCGGGCATCCGGGGTCATGCGGGGTCAATGGCGCTGACGTTTGCCGGTTTATCCTGCCAGGTCAAGCACATCGCGGTACCTGCAACGGGTCCGCGGACCATGGGGGAGCATGGCGGTGCCGGGCCGGAGGCACGCTCCGGCCCGGCACCGCCTCCGGCTTACATCAGGGGCGGGGGATACCACTGCGGTGGGTCCACGCGCTCATAGCCGCTGGGCAGGCCGACGTCGTTGCGGATGTGGTCGCTCAGACCGCTTTGCAAGGTCCCGGCGCGCGGCGCGCGACGGATCAGCACCAGCCGCAGCGCCAGCCCGAGGCGACGCAGCAGGCTCAGCGAGCGAAAATGCTCCTCCACCACCAGACGGCTGAGGGTCGGGCTGGTGGGCAGGGGCGACGACAGGTTTTCGGGTCCAATCGGGGTCATGATGTCTTTCCATTCCGGGGAGAATGGTCCTGTTCTCAATGGGTTGAAGTATTGACAGATCGACATCGCCCGGGCTGGCGGGATCAGACGCAGCTCTCCTGTTGGCCAGGAAGGGCGGGACGACGGGGCCGAGCAGGACAGCGCGCAGGATGAGGCGCGCAGACAAGCGGTCCGGACGAGAGATCTGTCAGAGGGTGGAAATTGTGTTCAGCTCAGACGGAGCCGAAATCGAATGGCAAACGGCCTCAGCAGCGCTGAGCGTCTCCCTTGGCACCGGCAAAAGATCCGGCCGGGCGGCCGGTGATGGGGCGCAACTGCATCAGTACAATGATCATATTGTGCCTCCTTCTGCCTTTGATTGAACACAAGCGTGTCGTAACACAGGTTCAAAAATTTTCGACAGCAAAAAATTGTCTCAACACATTAGGCTGTGGCAATTCGGATACAAAATCCCCGCGCCCGCCGCTGGGCGACAGCCAAACACCCGGACCGCAGGGCGCGGTCCGGGCTGGATGGGGCATGGTCTGGCGACACCAGCCCTACGCGGGGTGGAGACCGGATCGGCCCCGGCGGGTCAGTCGGTCGCCAGCTTGAATTTCTTGAACAGCTTGACCATGCCCTTGAGGTCGGTCTTGCTGGCGAGACTGTCCTTGGGTTCCAGTTTCATCAGCGCCTTATGCGCCGCCAGCAGCATCTTTTGGTCCGCCAGCACCAGCGCCTCGGCCATCCGGGTGGCCGCCGCGCGCAGGGTCTTGTCCTTCGGGTTGGTAAAGCCGCAGAGCTGCAGCTTCCGGGCATCGACATTCACCTGTTTGCCGAGGTCCGCAGGGGCGTCGACACTGGACAGTTTCTGGCGGTTGACCAATGCCTTGACCAGGGTCTTGGCGTCGCATCTGAGGCCGTTGTCCTGGATCACGAGGCGGCAATAGGCGGCGACCTTCTTCTGGTCCTTGGCGGTGATCGCCAGCATCAGCTGCTCCAGATCATAGGCGTTGACCACGCCCAGACGTTTCGCCGCCGCCTTCGTGTCGCCCATGACCATCTGCATGCGCTGGAACAGCTTCAGCCTGTGATAGTCCTCAAACAGCTTGCTCTTGAAGAATGTGGGCAGCTCCTTGCCGTTCATGAACTGCACGCAATGCAGGCGCAATTGCTGCACGATGGGCGTCCATTGGGTGGCATCCTGATTGCGGGGCGCCTGCATCGCCGCCTGCGCATCCTGCACGATCATCTTCGGCAGCCCCTTGATCTGGTGATCGCCGCCGGGACGGATGTAGAGGTTGTAGACCTGGAGCCCCTTCCGTGGCGGGTTGAGCAGGAAATGAAACCTGTTCTTGCGGTCCCCCTGCGGCAAGGCGTCGAGAAAGAACCGGGAAAACTCATCGTCCTTCAGCACCTCGTCAATGGTCTTCGGGTGCACAACGCCGTCGATCTTCTGGGGCATGGAATATCCTTTCTGTCAAATCTGTCCTGCGCGTCTTGCGCGGTCTGATCTGTAAACACCCCTGCCCCGCCACCTATTCGCCCCGCCGACGGAGAAAACGCACAGAAACCACAGAAAAAGGGCCGCCCGAGGGCGACCCTTTCGACCCCGAAGGGTCTTCATCCAGGACTGGATGGCGTGACTTACATCATGCCGCCCATGCCGCCCATGTCGGGCATGCCGCCGCCTGCGGGGGCTGCGCCTTCCTTGGCCGGCTTGTCCGCAACCATGGCTTCGGTGGTGATCAGCAGGCCTGCGATCGAGGCTGCATCTTCCAGCGCGGTGCGGGTCACCTTGGCCGGGTCGATCACGCCGAAGGAGAACATGTCGCCATATTCTTCGGTCTGCGCGTTGAAGCCGAAGTTCTTGTCATCGGATTCACGGATCTTGCCGGCAACCACGGCGCCGTCGACGCCTGCGTTTTCAGCGATCTGGCGCAGCGGTGCTTCGAGCGCGCGGCGCACGATTGCGATACCTGCGTTCTGATCCGCGTTCACACCGGTCAGACCTTCGAGAGCCTTGCCGGCCTGAACCAGCGCAACACCGCCACCGACGATCACGCCTTCCTGCACAGCTGCGCGGGTTGCGTTCAGAGCATCGTCCACACGGTCCTTGCGCTCTTTCACTTCGGTTTCGGTCATGCCGCCGACGCGGATCACGGCAACACCGCCTGCCAGTTTGGCAACGCGCTCTTGCAGCTTTTCACGGTCGTAGTCGGAGGTGGTCTCTTCGATCTGGGCGCGGATCTGGGCAACGCGTGCTTCGATCTCTGCCTTCTCGCCTGCACCGTCGACGATGGTGGTCTCGTCCTTGGTGATCTGGACCTTCTTGGCGGTGCCGAGCATGTCCATGGTCACCGACTCGAGCTTCATGCCGAGGTCTTCGGAGATCACCTGGCCGCCGGTCAGGATCGCGATGTCCTGCAGCATGGCCTTGCGGCGGTCGCCGAAGCCCGGTGCCTTGACAGCTGCGATTTTCAGGCCGCCGCGCAGTTTGTTGACCACGAGGGTTGCCAGCGCTTCGCCTTCGACGTCCTCAGCAATGATGAGGAGCGGCTTCTGGGACTGGATCACCTGCTCGAGCAGCGGAACCATCGGCTGCAGGGAGGAGAGTTTCTTCTCGTGCAGCAGGATGAGGCAGTCTTCGAGTTCTGCGGTCATCTTGTCGGCGTTGGTCACGAAGTAGGGCGACAGGTAGCCGCGGTCGAACTGCATGCCTTCGACAACATCGGTCTCGGTTTCCAGACCTTTGTTTTCCTCGACGGTGATGACGCCGTCGTTGCCGACTTTCTGCATTGCGTCTGCGATCTGACGGCCGATTTCAGCTTCGCCGTTGGCGGAGATGGTGCCAACCTGTGCAACTTCGTCGGAATCTTTGACTTCGCGCGCCATGGCTTTGATCGACTCGACAACTTTGTCGGTGGCCAGATCGATGCCGCGCTTCAGGTCCATCGGGTTCAGACCGGCGGCAACCTGCTTCAGGCCTTCGCGGACGATGGATTGTGCCAGAACGGTGGCGGTGGTGGTGCCGTCGCCGGCTTCGTCGTTGGTGCGGGAAGCAACTTCCTTCACCATCTGGGCGCCCATGTTCTCGAACTTGTCTTCCAGTTCGATTTCCTTCGCCACGGACACGCCGTCCTTGGTGATGCGCGGGGAACCGAAGGATTTCTCCAGAACCACGTTGCGGCCTTTGGGGCCCAGGGTCACTTTAACCGCGTCGGCGAGGATGTTGACGCCGTTGAGCATACGGTTGCGGGCATCGGTGTCGAATTTGACGTCCTTAGCAGCCATTTTTCAGTCTCCTTGAGAATACTGTCGTTATGCGATGTGGGATGTGCCGGAGCGTCAGGCTCAGACGATCACACCCATGATGTCGCTCTCTTTCATCATCAGCAGCTCTTCGCCGTCGACGGTGACTTCGGTGCCGGACCATTTGCCGAACAGGATGCGGTCACCCTCGTTCACGGCCATCGCGATCAGCTCGCCGCTGTCCTTGCGCGCGCCTTCGCCACACGCGACAACAACGCCCTCGGACGGTTTTTCCTTGGCGCTGTCGGGAATGATCAGACCACCTGCGGTTTTTTCTTCGCTTTCGGTACGGCGAACCAGCACACGGTCATGAAGCGGTTTCAATGCCATCTTTGCAGCTCCTCAAAAGGCTCAAAGTGTTTCCTTTCCCCACGCCCGTCATGGGCCGCGGAGACGTTAGCACTCACCTCAGTCGAGTGCTAACTGCGGGATAGTTAGGCAGAGGCTTTTTCCGAGTCAACTGCGACGGCAGAGAAATTTTGAGGAAATTTTCGCGGCACCCGGCGGCGGGCGGAACCTGGCCGCCGAACGTCCGGCGGTGGGCCGCGGTCGGAGCGAGGGGCCAGCCCCTCGCGCTCCCCGAGATATTTATAAAAAGCTGAAGATCAAGAGGGGGCTGCACCGTCCGCGGCCCGCGCAGCGGCGGGCAGCTGCGGGGCGGGCCAGGCGTGGCGTTCGGTTGCGCCGGTCTCGGTCAGGGTATAGATCCCCTGCCCCGCCCGTTCGAACCAGCCGTAGTGGTTGGAATACATCACTTGGGTGGCGCGGGAGATCCCGGTGGCCCGGGCGATTTCGGCGCCCCGCGCGGCGCCATGTTCCGCCAGGTAGGCCGCGCAGATCAGGGCATCCTGGCGATAGCCCGTGACGATGCCGCCCCGGGTGGTGCCGCCGGTGTTCGGGTCACCCTTGATGCGGCTGAACTCCCGCAGGAGCCGGGCGGTCTTCGCCTTCGATTTGCGCGGCGCGTAGGGGCCGGGATCGCATTGCACCTCGGTGCGGCCATCCGCGCGCACGGTGATGAGGCCGAGCCCGAGGCGGCGGCACAGCGCCAGATTGTCCTTGAGCGCCCGGCGGGCGGTCTTGCCGGTGGGGCGCGGCACGGCGATATATACCGTGTCCGAGACCGACAGCCGGGCGATCGCCTGATGGAAGAGGCCCAGCGAGAAGCGCAGTTTCAGCTCCACCACCAGCGGCGGCTCTTGGCCGCGGATCGCCACCACATCGGCAGCGCCCACCTCGCCCTTGACCGTGTAGCCCTGTGCTTCGAGCAGCGCTTTGACCGGGGCGTAGAGATCCTGTTCACGTTCCATCACCGCCATGCTTGCCCCGGCCGTGAGGCAATGGCAATGTGCGGCAACGGTAAAATTTCGAGCGGTGTGTCATGATCGGATTATTCTCTCGTCTCCGCCCACTGCGGGCGGCCCGGATGCGGTCTGTCCCGCGGCGCGGCGCATGGACTGGCGGCGGCGGCCGGCGACAGCCCTTGCGCGCACTGGTTCTGGCGGGGCTGACCTGTCTGGCCGGGGCACCGCTCTGGGCCGCCTGCACCGGCACCGATCTGCGCGAGACCGCCGCACCGGCGCTGCGCGCCGAGGTGGCGGCGGAGCTGGCCGCAACCCCCTATGCCGAGGGGCTGAGCTGGATCGCCACGAGGGGCGAACGCCGCCTGCACATCATCGGCACCATGCATCTGAACGACCCCCGCCACGACCGGCTGGTGCAGCATATGACCCCGGCGATCGAGGCCGCCGACGCGGTGCTGCTGGAGGTCAACCCCGCCGACAAATCGCGGTTGAACCGCACTCTGGGCACCACCCCGTCGATGGTCTTCATCACCGAGGGGCCCAGCCTCATCGACCGCATGCCCGCCGACGACTGGCAACAGATCGCGGATCAGGCGCAGGCCGCGGGCATCCCCGCCTTCATGGCGGCCAAGATGCGCCCCTGGTTCCTGTCGATGTCGCTGTCGGTGCCGCGCTGCGCCCGCAGCATCCGCGATGTCACCGAGGGGCTCGACGCCAAGCTGATGCAGGTGGCCGAGGCTGCGGAGGTGCCGATGCTGTCGCTGGAGGACCCGCTGCAGCTGTTCCGCCTGCTCGACGCCGCCCCGCTGGAGGAGCAAGTGGCGGAGCTGCGCAGCTATATCGCCATGATGGGAGTGGGGCCGGATGACTTCTACACCATGGTGGAGAGCTATTTTGACGGCGCGGTGCAGGAATACACCCTGTTGCAGCTGAAACAGTTCCTGCGCGCCGACAGCCCCCTGCCCCGGGCCGAACGGGAGGCGCAGGTGGCGGAGCTGCTGGAGCTGCTTCTGTATCAGCGCAACCGGGACTGGATCCCAGTGATCGAGGCCACCGAGGGCCGCCGGCTGGTGGTGGCGGTGGGGGCGGCGCATCTGCCCGGTGACGACGGTGTGCTGGCGCTGCTGGAGGCCGCCGGCTACCGCATCGAGCAGGTGCCGCTGTGAGACGCGCCCTGGCCGGCGCGCTGCGCCGCGGTCTCTGCGCCCTGGCGGTCGCGGCGCTGCCCCTCTGGGCCGGGGCGGATCCGGCCAGCGCCGCCTGCGACGGCATCGACCTGCGCCCGCATCTGACGCCCGACGCCCGCGCGCGGCTGGAGTCGGAGCTTGCCAAGGTGCCCTTTGCGCTTGGCAACCACTGGATTGCCACCCGCGACGGCCAGCGCATCGACATCATCGGCACCCAGCACAGCGGCGATGCGCGTATGTTTGCGATCATGCGCCCCTTGCGCCCGCTGATCCGCGCCGCCGATGCGGTGTTCCTCGAAGTGACCGAAGCGCAGATGCTGGCCGCCGACAGCGACCAGAGCGCCTTTGCCCGCTATTTCCTGCTGCCCCCGGGCCAGCGCCTTGACCGGATGATGTCCGCTGCCGACTGGCAGCGCCTGACCGCCCGGCTGACGATCCATGGCATCACCGCCGAGGCCGCAGCCCGCATGCAGCCGTGGTATCTCTCCGATTTCCTCACCGGCACCGATTGCCGCAAGCGCGGCTTTGGCGCCCGGCGGGGGCTCGACGACCGCATCGAGCGCAGCGCCCGAACCGCCGGCACCCCGACGCTGGGCCTGGAAGAGCCGGAGGCAGGATTGGCCGCACTGGCCTCGATGCCGCTCAGCGATCAGGTGCAGATGCTGCGCTACGACCTGCGCAGCGAGACCCGGCATCAGGACCTCTATGTCACCCTCTCCGAAGCCTATTTCGACAACCGGCTGACCGAGGGCCGCATCGTCATGCTCTGGATGAGCTACCGTGATCTCGACGTGCCCCGGCGCGAGGTGCACCGGCTGCTGGCCAGCTTTGACCGGGTGGTGCTGGAGCGGCGCAACCGCGCCTGGGTGCAGCGCCTGAGCGCCCGGCAGGAGCCGCGCCTGATGGTGGCCGTTGGCGCCGCGCATCTGGCCGGTGACAGCGGGGTGTTGAACCTGTTGCAGCAGGCAGGCTACCAGCTGCGCCGGGCGCCGGACTGACGCCCACCAGGCCCGGCGGGACCGGCCGCCCCGCCCTCGCCGCCGCCCCGCCCTCACCGGTGGTCCCGCACGGGTGCGGCGCTCCTACGGCAGGCAAACCGCAGCGGATCTATCGGGCGATGGAAAACAGCAGCGTCGGGATCTCATCCGCGCCACAGAGCCCATTGAACTTCGCCTCCACCGTCCGCCCGGTGCCAAAATAGCTGGCGTTGGGAGTCAGCAGCTGGGGCTGATTGTCCATGGTCACCAGCGGGGAGCCGTCGATAAAGAGCTGTGCCGTCAGGTCGCGACAGCCGGCGGTGTCGTCAAAGCGCACCGAGAACGCACGCGCCTGCACAAAGCCCCCCAGCAGGATGTTCTGCCCCGGCAGCACGTCCAACTGTAACGCACGCCCCGGGCGGCTGTCGCCATCGACGCGCGACCAGCGACAGGTCACCACCGCACCGCCGCTGCCCGCCTCGCGCAGTGCCAGCGTCTCCAACTCCACAAAGGCGCCGCCGCTTTCGTTGACCGGCCAGCGGTACTCGCCCGCCTCGGTCACCAGCAGGAAGGCCGGCGCTTGCTGGTCGCTGGCATCGCCCTCGCATTCGATCCGGATCAGGCTGCGCGCCGGCAGGCCATTGATGACCCATTGCTTGTCCACATCGACTTGGGTCCAGGCTCCACTGTAAAACCCCCGGTCCTCCGCATCCGTCTGCCCGTCGGAAGCACTCCCCCCCGCGGCCATCAGTGGCGGCGCAAGACCGGCCAGCAGGACCGCCGCCACCAGCGCCCCGCCCGCTAGCGCCCGGACGCGCTGCACCCGGCCCGATGGATACGGCGCTTGCTGCTTTATCTTCATCATAACGGCTCTCCTCTGTCCCAGTCCTTATCTCGGCCCGTAGCTGTGTCGCCGTGCCTGTGATCCGGGTGGCCCCCGCCCCATAGCACCCAGCGTCAAGCCATGCATTGCGCAGGACCCGGCCACGCGGCTGACGCGGGGTGACAAACCATGCCTCCCTGTTATAAGGCGCGGCAACAGACTTCGACAGACAGGATTGACCCCATGACCATTCAAGTTTTCGGCCACAAATCCCCCGACACCGATTCCACCGGCTCCGCGATCATCTGGGCCTGGTACCTGAACGAAGTGAAGGGCGAGGCCGCCACCCCCGTCCTCTTGGGCGCGCCGAACACCGAGGCCGCCTTCATGCTGAAGCGCTGGGGCTTTGAACAGCCCGAGATCATCGAAGACGTCGCCGCAGACGCGCCGGTGGTGATCGTGGACACCAACAACCCCGCCGAGCTGCCCGCCTCCATCAACAGCGCCGACATCCGCGCCATCATCGACCACCACAAGCTGGTCGGCGGCCTGGAAACCAAGGGTCCGATCGACATCACCGTGCGCCCGCTGGCCTGCACCGCCACCATCATGCACGACCTGATGGGCACCGACATCGACCGCATGCCCGACGACATCAAGGGCGCGGCGCTGACCTGCATCCTGTCCGACACGCTGGAGTTCCGCTCGCCCACCACCACCCCGCATGACCGCGCCGTGGCCGAGAAATTCGCCAAGGATCTGGACCTCGACCTGTCCGATTATGCCGCCGAGATGTTTGCCGCCAAATCCGACGTCTCCGCCTTTTCCGACGCCGAGCTGATCCGCATGGACTCCAAGGAATACGAGGTCGACGGCACCAAGTTCCGCGTCTCCGTGCTGGAAACCACCGCGCCGGAGATCCCGCTGGGCCGCAAGGACAGCCTGATGGAGACCTTCCAGACCGTGCAGGCCGAGGATGGCGTCGATCAGGTGCTGCTGTTCGTGGTCGACATTCTGAAGGAAGAAGCCACCCTGCTGGTGCCCAATGATCTGGTCAAGACCGTGGCCGAAAAGAGCTTTGACGCCACCGTCGCAGGCGACACCGTGGTGCTGCCTGGCGTGATGTCGCGTAAGAAGCAGATCATCCCCAACCTCAAGCTGTGATCCGGGCCCCGCGCCCGGGGCTGACACCTGCATTCCAAACGCCCCCTTTTTCGCAAAAGGGGGTGTTTTTTGCTCTGCCCGCTGCTCTGATGGACCCGGCTCCACGCCTTTTGCGCCGGTTAAGAGGATCTAAAGCCCTGCTATACTACCCTGGGGGCAAGGATGGAGTATGCGTGATGAGTCGTATGTTGCTAGATAATGCCAAGCTTGTCGCCTTTGTGGCGGGGCTGGTGCTGATCCTGACGGTGGAACGCGAAACCCTGGTGCTGGTCTATCTGGCCGGCGGGTTCCTGTGGTTCATCGTCTGGCTGCTGGCCGGAGAACACACCGTGGTGGAGCGCGACAATCGCCGCGCCCATGCCCGGATGATCGACCTCGGCCCGCTCAGCGGCAAATACTCGCAACCGGATTGAGCGCGGTGGCCGCGACCCCGCGATCCCTGCGGTTCCGCCCCGTTCCGGGGCTGGTGCAGGCGCGGGCGCGGGCCTTTTACTGTGCCCGGCGCAGGTCCTGTTGCGCGTCGATCTCCGCCTTTGTGGCCAGCACCGTGGCCACGCGTTTCTCGTCCGGCGGATGGGTTCCCCAGAACGAATAACCGCCGCCGCTGCCCCGGGACGGTTCCGCCCGGGCAAAGAACTTGGCCCCCTCGACCGGGTCATAGCCTGCGGCATCGGCGATCCGGGTGCCCAGGGTGTCGCTTTCCAGCTCATAGGCCTGGCTGTAGGCGATGGAGCCCGCAGCCGCGCCAACGCCCAGCCCCAGCTCCACCGCGCCGCCGTCATAGTCCCCGGCGGCGGCCGTTGCGACCCCGGCAATGGCGCCCACCAGCAAGGCGCCCGCCAACACCTGTTGCTGTTGCTTTTCGATATGGCGCCCGATCAGGTGGCCGTATTCATGCGCCAGCACAAAGGCGACCTCGTCATCGCTGGCGGTGTCGCGGATCAAGGGCAGCGAGATGCGGATCAACGGCTGTTTGCCCTGATAGGTGAAGTAGGCGTTGCGCTCTTTCATGTCGCGGTCGATGGCAATGTCGACGTCACAGTTGAACCCGGGCCGATCCGCCGTCAACTGCTGACAGGTGCTGCGCCCGGTGCGCGCAATGCGCGGCGCGACCCGGGCAAACCGCGCCTCTGCCGCCGCCGCCGACAGGGCCGCCGGCCGGGGGGCATTGCGCGCCGCCGCGAACATCGCCCGCGCCTGATCGGCATGGGCGCCGCTGCTGTCGGGCAGTTGGTAGGTGGTGCCGCAGGCGCTGGCGAGCAAAAGCGCCCCGCCCACCACAAGACTGCGCATCGCAACGCGGGAAAACCGCAGGATTGTCATCGCCGTATCGCTCCAAACCGGACTGCTGTGTCAGGGCCGCAGATTAGCAGCCTCCGCGCCCACCACAAGGGGCCGCTGGCGCCGTCAGCCCGGCACCGTCAACCCGACACTGTCAGCCCGACACTGTCAGCCCGACACTGTCAGCCCGACACCGACAGGGCCTGGGCCAGGAAGCCGCGCGTGTCCTGCGCAGCCACATCCGCAGAAGTGCGAAATTTCAGGTGCCGGCGCGCCTTGCCCTTGCCCTGCAGCCGCCCCGCGGGGTCGTCGAATCGCGCGCCTTCGGAAAACTCCAGCGAGACATGGCCGGTATAGACAAAGATGCCGCCGATAAAGCGGTCGCTGTCCGGCTCCGGCGCAATCACAACGCCGCCGTATTTCGGCAGGTATCGCGCGTCCGGCGCAAGATCGGCAACGATCAGGCGGAGCGCGGCGTCGATCGCCTCAGCCTCCGCGACGGTCAGCGTGGTCATATCTGCTCTCCCTGCTGCGGGCCTCGTGGTTGCGGCAGCATGCGTCTGCACCCCGGCAGCGTCAAGCCGCGCGGCCCCGCCCGCGCCGCAGACAGCGCGGCCCCTGCAAGGCAGCCATGCGCCGCTGCGGTGCGACTGGCGCTATACAAACCCGCATCCTTGCGTTATACGCGCGATCTTGACCCAACGGGCGCAGGACCGCGCCCTCTTTGTGATACGAACGGATCCCCCTCTTGATACCCACCTTGCAGCAGGCGCTGGAGCGCCGTGGTTACACCTCTCTCACGCCTGTGCAGGAGGCGGTTTCAGACCCGGCGCTGGCGGGGGCGGATCTTCTGGTGTCCGCGCAGACCGGTTCGGGCAAGACGGTGGGCTTTGGCCTGGCGATCGCCCCGACCATCCTCGACGATGACGGCCAGTTCCCGCGCGCCGCAACCCCGCTGGCGCTGGTGATCGCCCCGACCCGCGAACTGGCGCTGCAGGTGAAGCGCGAGCTGAGCTGGCTCTATGCCGAGGCGGGCGCGGTGCTGGCTTCCTGCGTTGGGGGCATGGACATGCGCGACGAACGCCGCGCGCTGGAACGCGGCGCGCATATCGTGGTCGCCACGCCGGGCCGTCTGCGCGACCACATCACCCGCGGCTCCATCGACCTCAGCGGCGTCGCCGCCGTGGTGCTGGACGAGGCCGACGAGATGCTGGACCTGGGCTTTCGCGAGGATCTGGAGTTCATCCTCGAAGAAACCCCGGAAGAACGCCAGACGCTGCTGTTCTCCGCCACCGTGTCCAAGCCGATCGCCACCCTGGCACAGACCTATCAGACCGATGCGCAGCGGATCTCGACGATCGACAAATCCGAACAGCACAGCGATATTTCCTATCTCAGCCATGTGGTTGCGCCGCATGACATCGAGAATGCCATCATCAACGTGCTGCGCTATCACGAGGCCCCCAACGCCATCGTCTTTGCCAATACCCGCGCCGCGGTGAACCGGCTGCTGACACGGCTGTCCAACCGCGGATTTCAGGTGGTGGCCCTGTCCGGCGAGCTGTCGCAATCCGAACGCGCCGGCGCCCTGCAAGCGATGCGCGACGGGCGCGCCCGGATCTGTGTCGCCACCGATGTGGCGGCGCGCGGCATCGACCTGCCCAACCTCGATCTGGTGGTGCATGCCGACCTGCCGTCGAGCCACGAGACCCTGCTGCACCGGTCCGGGCGCACCGGCCGCGCGGGCCGCAAAGGCGCCAGCGCCCTGATGGTCACGCCGCGCTCCGTGCGCAAGGCCGAGCGCCTGCTGCGCGACGCCAAACTCTCGGCCGACTGGGTCGATGCGCCCTCCGCCGACGAGGTCCGCGGCCGCGATCTGGAGCGGATGCTGTCCGATACCGTCTGGACCGAAGAGGCCCCCGAAAGCCAGCAGGAGACACTGGCCAAACTGGTCGAGAGCTTCTCGCCCGAGCAGCTGGCCGCCGGCTATCTGCGGCTGTGGTCCGCCGCCCGCTCCGCCCCGGAAGAGCTGACCGATGTGGCGGCGATGGACAGCCGCAAGAAGAAAGAGGACCGCGCGCCCTTTGGCCCCTCGGTCTGGTTTGCCATCGACGGCGGCCGCGATGCCGGTGCCGATCCGCGCCGCCTGCTGCCGATGCTATGCAAGGCTGGTGGCATCGACAAATCCGCCATCGGCGCCATCCGCATCGTTGGCGATAAGAGCTATGCCGAGATTGCCGAGGACAAGGTCGAGGGCTTCATGGCGACGCTCGGCGGTGAAATGGCGCTGGATGACGGCTCCGCACTGGAGCGGCTGAACGAGGCCCCGAACCTGCCCGAGCGCAGCAAGCCTCCGTTCCGCAAGGGCGGTGGCCGTGGCGGCTTTGGCGGCGGCAAGCCGGGCTACAAGGGCGGCGATCGTGGTGACTACAAGGGCGGCGGTGACCGCAAGGGCGCAGGCGACGACAAGGGCCCGCGCAAACCCTACCGCGGGCGGGATCGCGATGACGCCCCCGACCGCCCCGTGAAACCCCGCCCCGCCAAGCCGCGCCCCGCCGGTGACAAACCCGCCTTTGACAAACCGCGTGGCGACAAGCCCCGCAGCGACAAGCCGCGCGGAGACAAGCCGAAGTTCGACAAGCCACGCAGCGACAAACCCCGGAGCGACAAGCCGAAATTCGACAAACCCAAGGGCCCGCCACCGCCCAAGGGCAAGCCGAACAGCAAGAAGAACAAGGCCCGCCGGGGTGCGGATGCGTCCAACACTTCCAAGCGCTTTACCCCGCCGGGGCGCAAGGGCTGAGGGCACCCGCCCGATCTGGAACGGAAAACAGCGTCCTCGCCCCGGGGGCGCTGTTTTGCCGTCCGGTCGACCATCCGTGACCGCCTGACAACGCGATGGGCACCGCCCGCCTGCCCCTAGCCAAACGCCGCCGCCTCTGCCATAGGAAGGGCACTCCCAACCCTGCATGAGGCCCCGCCATGAGCCAGATCATCTCCGCCCTTTCCGAGGTCTCCGACCGCTACAAGGCCCTGTTCGTGGATCTCTGGGGCTGCGTCCACAACGGCATCACCGCCTATCCCGACGCGGTTGCGGCACTGCAGGCCTATCGCAAGGCCGGCGGCGTGGTGGTGCTGGTGACCAATTCGCCCAAACCCCGCGCCGGCGTGGCCGAACAGCTGAGCCAGTTCGGCGTGCCCGATGACGCCTATGACACCATTGCCACCTCCGGCGATTCCGCCCGCGCGGCGATGTTCACCGGGGCGGTGGGCACCAAGGTCTATTTCATGGGCGAATGGCAGCGCGATGCGGGCTTTTTCGAACCGATGAAGGTGATCCACGACCCCGTCGAGATCACCCGCGTGCCCCTGAAGGAGGCCGAGGGCATCGTCTGCTGCGGCCCCTTCGACACCCTGGCCGATCCGGAGGTGAACCGGGCGGATTTCCTCTATGCCAAACAGATGGGAATGAAGCTGCTCTGCGCCAATCCCGACATCATCGTCGACCGCGGCGAGGTGCGCGAATGGTGCGCCGGGGCGCTGGCGAAACTCTACACCGACATGGGCGGCGAGAGCCTCTATTTCGGCAAGCCCCACCCGCCGATCTACGACCTGGCGCGGCGCCGCCTGAGCGAGATCGGCCATGACATCGCCGACCGCGAGATCCTGGCGATCGGCGATGGCCCGCACACGGATATCTCCGGCGGCATGGGCGAAGGCGTCGATACGCTGTTCATCACCGGCGGCCTCGCGGCCCGGGACACCCAGACCGACCGGCAGCCCGACCCGGCCGCGCTGGAGGCCTATCTGGCGCAGGAACAGGTGGCCCCCACCTACAGCATCGGCTTTCTGCGCTAACCCCCGCGCCACCGTGCCAATCGGGCCCGTCTTCTCCGTCAGGAGAGGGCGGGCCTTATGCTGTCGCCCGCCAGGGCGTCCGCCGGGATGGCTGCGCCACATGGATCCGAGGGGCGGGCTTGACTTTCTGCGACTGCGAGGTAATAAAATTACCACTGAAACACAAACGCGGTCCATTTGTTGCGCCGCCACACTCCCGGAGAGGCCAGGATGTTGGACAATTTCCCCCGCGGCACCATCTGCATCGAAGACATCGAGATGGGCATGACCCGCTACCTGCGCAAACAGATCACCGACCGCGACATCGAGTTGTTTGCCGAAGTCTCCACCGACCGCAACCCGGTGCATCTCGACGACGGCTATGCGCAGGACACCATCTTTGAAGGCCGCATCGCCCACGGCATGCTGACCGCGGGGCTGATCTCGGCGGTGATCGGCGAGCAGCTGCCCGGCCATGGCACCATCTACATGAGCCAGAACCTGAAATTCCTCGCCCCCGTGCGTCCCGGCGACCTGGTGCTGGCCGAGGTCGAGGTGACCGACATCCAGATCGACAAGCGCCGGGTGAAACTCGACTGCCGCTGCATCGTCGAGGGCCAAAAGGTTCTGGTGGGCGAGGCGATGGTGATGGCCCCCTCGCGCAAGTTCGACTGACACAAGCCAGCACGTCTGACCGCCACGGGAGCACGCCCGGACGGGGGACCGACGATGAAGCCGGGTCATTTTCATGTTCGGAGCCGGTGATCTGTCCAATTCAGGACGGGTCGCGGTACCGCTTTGGCACGGAAGGGGGACAGGCCGCGCACGGCCTGCTGATCCTGCATCTGCAACACCATCCCCTTTTTATCGGGGCCGGTCTTCCTCTGGCGCGGTGCTGCCCACAGCCGTCCCGCGCCCCCATCGTCTGATCGATCCCGGCCAGTCTAGCCCGATCAGATGAGATCCCGGTGAAACGGGCGCACGGCGACAGCGCAACGCCCCTTCAGACCGGGATCGACTGCCGCAACGATGAAGCCTCCGGCGGGGATATTTATGAGAAGTTGAAACGGAGGGGGCTGGCTCTCTCTCCCTCTCCGGCCCGTAAGCCGTGGAATTCACGCGCCTGTCGGGCGACACGGCCCGCCTCCGGCTACAGCGCCCTTGCGCCGCGTCGCGCCGGGAGCTAGGGAAGCGCCATGCGCATCATCCGGGACTATCAATTTGTCGAAGAGCAGGATCGCGGGGCCACCGTCGCGATCGGCAATTTCGATGGCGTTCACCGCGGGCATCGCTCGGTCATTGATCTGGCGCGGCAGGCCGCGCCGGAGGCGCCGCTGGGGGTGATGACCTTCGAGCCGCATCCGCGTGAATTCTTTGCCCCCGAGGCGCCGCCCTTCCGGCTGATGTCGGCGGAGGCGCGCGCGCATCGGCTGGAGAAGATCGGCGTTGAAAAGCTCTATCAGCTGAATTTCAACCACGCGCTGTCGTCGCTGACGCCTGAGGAGTTTGCCCGCAAGGTGATCTTTGAAGGTCTGGGGCTGGCGCATGTGGTGGTGGGTGCCGATTTCTGCTTTGGCAAGGGCCGCGCGGGCACTGCTGCCGATCTCCAGCGTTTTGGACAGGAGATGGGCTTTGGCGTCACCATCGCGCCTTTGATGGAATATTCCGAACACACGGTGTCCTCCACCGCGATCCGCACTGCCCTGAGCGCAGGCCGCCCGCGCGACGCCGCCGCCATGCTGGGCCATTGGCACCGCATCGAGGGCGAGGTGATCGGCGGCGAGCAGCGCGGCCGCGAGCTTGGCTTTCCCACCGCGAACCAGTCCATCGACGGGCTGCACCCGCCTGCTTTTGGCGTCTATGCGGTGCTGGTGGATGTGCTCGACGGCCCCCATAAGGGCAGCTACCACGGTGCCGCCTCCGTCGGGGTGCGGCCGATGTTTGACGGCGATCAGCCCAACATCGAGACCTATCTCTTTGATTTCAAGGGCAACCTCTATGGTGCGCATCTGTCCGTCGGGCTGGTGGACTATCTGCGCCCGGAGATGACTTTTGACGGGCTGGAGCCCTTCATCGCCCAGATGCAGGCCGATTGCGATCAGGCCCGCGCCATCCTCAAAACGCTCTGAGAGGGCCGATATGACCAATCAGATCGACCGGGACGGGCTTGCGCCCAGGTTCTGGGAACAGAAACCGCTCAAGAAACTCTCGCCGCGCGAATGGGAAGCGCTGTGTGACGGCTGCGGCAAATGCTGCCTCAACAAGCTGGAAGACGAAGACAGTGGCGAGGTGGCGCTGACGCGCGTGGCCTGCCGCCTGCTGGACGATCAGAGCTGCCAATGCGCCCATTACGAGACGCGGCACAGTTTCATCCCCGAATGCATCGTGCTGAAGCCCGAAAACCTTGATACCCACGCCTATTGGATGCCGCAGACCTGCGCCTATCGCCGTCTGTGGGAGGGCAAATCCCTGCCCGACTGGCACCCGCTGGTGACGGGCGATCCGGACAGCGTGCACCGCGCCGGGGTCTCGGTGCGCGGCATGACCGTGTCGGAATTCGACACGTCGCTGGAGGAATGGGAAGACTATATCATCGAGGAACCGGTCTAAGGGGCTGACCGGCGCAAAAGCCGATCAGCAGAGGTTTAACCCTCGGGCCAGAAAGTTCCGATCACCTCGGCCACCGCCTCGGGATGGGTCACTGGCACCATATGGCCAGCGCCCTCAATGACCGCGACCTGCGCCTCCGGCATCCGCACCGACAGCGCAGATGTCACCGCAGACATGATCGGCTGGGTCGCGCCGCCCTGCATCACCAGCACCGGCATCGGCAGCGCTTCCAGCGCGCCCGGTGCCAGCAGCCCCGCCGCGTCCTCATAGACCTGACTGTCACACTCCATCACCGCCGGAAAAGACCGCACCATCGCCGCGCGGGCGCGCTCCGGCAGATCCGGCCATTTTGGATGTCCCGTGCCCCAGGCACGGTTAAAAAGCCGCGTGGCATGGTCCACATCGCCCGCCTCATAGGAGGTCCGCACCGCCATGTGATCGGCGCGCATCTGCGCCAGGGCCGCGGGGTTGTGCGCCTGGGTCGCGGCAAACAGGACCGGCTCGATCATCACAAGGCTGCGCACCAGATCCGGGCGGGCCTGCGCCATCGCCAGCGCCACCGTGGCGCCAAAGGAATGCCCGACCAGATCGACAGGGCCGCCGACACGCGCGGCCTCCGCCTCCAGCAGGCGCTCCCCGGCCTCGGCATTGCGCTGCTGCAACAGGCCCTGCCCGTCCCAATCGGGGCTCTTGCCATGCGAGAGCATGTCAAAGGCCTCAAACCTCACCTGATCCTCGCCCAGGGCCGCCACCAGCCCCCGCAAGGCGCCGGAATGCGCCAGCGAGCAATGCACCGCCACGACGGGGCGCGGGCCGGTGCCGAAGGAGCGGTGATAGACCTGTTGCGGCAGCCCCGCGAGATCCAGGCTCACGCCCCCTGCCCCCCAAGATGCCAGTCGAGATCGTCCAGCCGGTCCTGCCCCCAGAACTTCGCCCCGTCTGCGGTCACATAAAACGGCGCGCCAAAGACACCGGCGTTGACAGCATCCTCGAGGTTCTGCGCATAGATCTCCGCGCCGGTCAGGAGACCGCTATCCGCCAGCGCGGGGTCGAAACCGGCGCTTTGCAGCAGGGATTTCACCACATCATCCTGGGCGATGTCGCGCTCCTCGGCCCAGACCGCCCGCAGGGTGCCATGGACAAGTGCGCCAAGATCCCCGCCGCCGGCCTTCTGCGCCGCGATGATGGCATAGGACGAGGGCGCCGCATTGGTTGGCCAATGCGCAGGCGCCAGGTTGAGCGGCAGGCCGCTGCGTCTGGACTGGCGCTCCAGCTCGATCAACCGGTAGTCCTGCCGCGCCGGATGGCGGTCCTTGGGTGGGGTGCCGCCGGTGCGCGCAAACAGCGTCATGATGTCAAAGGGCTTGTAGGTCACCGACGCCCCGTGGCGGCGGGCGATCTCCTCCAGACGCTGCCCGGCCAGGTAGCTGAACGGCGACAGAGTCGAGAAATAATAGTCGATTGCGGGGGCGGAGGCGGACATGGGATGAATTCCTCGTGCTTAGAACTAGGCCCGAGACTATGTGCGTGTTAAGCGGGGTTCAATATCACGAATCTGTCACATTGCTGCCTGGGGAAAAACAGCCAATGCCGACCTTGAACGAACCCAAGTTGATCTCTGGGAACGCAAACCTGCCTCTCGCCAAATCCATTTCGCGCCGCATGAGCATGCACCGGGGGGTCGATCAGGACCTGGTGAACGCTCGGGTCGAACGGTTCAACGATGGCGAGATCTTTGTCGAAGTCTACGAGAACGTGCGCGGCGAGGATATGTTCATCATCCAGCCGACCTCGAACCCGGCCAACGACAACCTGATGGAGCTGCTGATCATCGCCGACGCGCTGCGCCGCTCCTCGGCTCAGCGCATCACGGCGGTCATTCCATACTTCGGCTATGCCCGCCAGGACCGCCGCACCAAGGCGCGCACGCCGATCTCGGCCAAGATGGTCGCCAACATGCTGACCGGTGCCGGCATCGAGCGGGTGCTGACCATGGACCTGCACGCCGCGCAGATCCAGGGCTTTTTCGACATTCCGGTGGATAACCTTTATGCCAGCCCGATCTTTGCGCTGGACGTGAAGGCGCAGTTCAAGGACCAGATGGACGACCTGATGGTGGTCTCGCCCGACGTGGGCGGCGTCGCCCGCGCCCGCGAGCTGGCCAAGCGCATCAACGCGCCGCTGTCGATCGTCGACAAGCGCCGCGAAAAGGCCGGCGAGATTGCCGAGATGACCGTCATCGGCGACGTCAAGGACAAGATCTGCCTGATCGTCGATGACATCTGCGACACCGCTGGCACCCTGTGCAAGGCGGCGCAGATCCTGCTCGACAATGGCGCCAAGGAAGTGCACGCCTACATCAGCCACGGCGTCATGTCCGGCCCGGCGGTGGAGCGCGTGACAAACTCGGTGATGAAATCGCTGGTGCTGACGGATTCGATCCAGCCCACCCAGCCGATCCTCGATGCGCCCAATATCCGCATCGTACCCACCGCGCCGCTGTTCACCCAGGCGATCCTGAACATCTGGCACGGCACCTCGGTGTCCTCGCTGTTCGAGGACAAGACCCTGATCCCGATCTACGAGTCGCTCTACAACAGCCAGAGCTAAGATCCCTCAGATCTCATCAAAACACCCCGCGAGATGTCGTGGGGTGTTTTTTTATGGACGGCCGTCAAATGCACCCCGCCATACGTGCGGGTGTTCGTTGGGCGTTCTGAGGGCGGGGGTGAGCCCATACCTACAAATTTCTGCACCCAACGCAAATGTATTCAAAGCGAATAGCCGTTTGATCTCATCGGCTTGATTATTGTTCGAAGCAATAGCTAATATGCGCGACTACGGTGGTTAATCAGAGCTCCTTCACATGCGCCTCAAGTCAATTCTTTTCGTCTGCTTAGTTTCGGCGCAACCAGCACAAGCAGAAACGGTTCGGGTGCCAAAGTTGCCTGATGGTAGTGTAAACGTAGAACAAGTGATGTCTGGTTTCGAGATCGTATTCCCCATTCTTTCCTCTGGCGCGCAAGATTTTGACTTTTCGGGAAAGTTGCTTGGTGAGGACTTTGGCGGGAGTGTGCTTGGGTCTGACATTACGGGAGACTTGAGCATTGCAATCGACGCGCCGACACTCTCTGAGCACGCTAATTTTCTGATAGCTGTATTGGCAACAGATGCGATTTGTGCGCGCAACGGGCTTCGGCCTGGGACTGTGCTTTGGAGAGAAACAAAAAAACGAAAGGGCAACAGCTGGGAGGCTTCGACGTCCTGCTCGCCTTCGAACGAATAGGTTCATTCGAACCGCTTTACTCGTGATTTTCGGACATTGAGGGGCCATCGATGAACGGCAAGTTTGTCCGCACAGCTGACGGTGAGCTGAGTGCGAGCCTGTTGGCAACGCCTATTTCCGCATTGAGGTGATCCTTCTGCCGCATATGCCGGACCGGTTTGGTATTCTCCCGGAAAAACCCAATTGGGCCGCATGATGCCCCCCCTCCAAACACGGCACGCACACGCCACAACATCGCGCAGAACGCGGTTAGGTGCGCCCACAACGCCTGACAGGGTCTTCCCCCCCCTCACGAAAGCTGCCCCATGAGACCAGTCGTCCTCCTGCGCCTTGCCGCCCTGGTCTTCGCCACCCTGACCTGCGTGGTGCTGGGCGACGCCGCCGGCAAGCCGCTGACCGCAAGGAGGTCGAACCGGTGGTGGTGGCCTGGTCGCGTTTCCTGATTGCGGCGCTGGCGCTGCTGCCGTTCAGCGGATTTGCGTATAATTGTCGATAAAATACCCGTCTTCGGCGTCGGCCCATGCCTCCGGCTCTGCCAGCAGTTGTCAGACCCGCCCTCACATGCTGTTCTCTAGATGCATGAGGCGGCGGTGTAACGCGCGACCGCACAGTTTCAGATCGAGGAGATCCCTGATGATGCTCGGACACCGGTTTCTTTGCCTCGCCGGCCTCTCTTGTGGCGCCTCTGGCGCCCTGCCTGCCCGATTTGTCCTGTCTCTCGTGGCCAGCCTCGCCGGAGTGTCGAGCGCGGCGGCCGAAGAGCAGCACTTTGCCGCCTATATCACCGGATACGGGTTCTGGGACAACACGCCACCGGGCACGGCCGTCATCTCGCACCCGGTCAAGCACCGGCGCGCGGGCGGCACTGGCACCCATGACGATCCGATCACCCTGGCGGTGGGGCATGCGCTCCATGGGCCGCACGAGACCCTCGATTTTCCGCCCGGCACGATGCTCTACCTGCCCCGGCTCAGGAAATACGCGGTGGTCGAAGACACCTGCGGCGATGGCCCCCGGCCTCAGGACGGCCCCTGTCACACCGGCGCCCGCGGCCATATTTGGCTCGACCTCTATGTCGGGGGGCAGACCGTCACCCCCGCCCAGGCCGAGCAGTGTCAGTACAGGATCACCGCGGTGCAGATGGTGTACCTGAACCCGGCGCCGCATTACGAGGTTCACCCCGGCGAGGTGATCGGCTCCGGCTGTGCGGTGTTCTAGGGGCGGGCCCCAGTCCCTGACCTATCCCGCCCGCCGCAGCCGCAGCGCATTGGTCAGCACCGACACCGACGACAGCGCCATCGCCCCGGCGGCGAACACGGGCGAGAGCAATATGCCGAACGCCGGATAGAGCGCGCCCGCCGCCAGCGGGATCAGCGCGGCGTTGTAGACAAAGGCCCAGCCGAGGTTCTGGCGGATGTTCACCAGCGTCCTGTGCGAGATATTGATCGCCGTCACCACGCCGCCGAGATCACCCGACATCAGCACCACATCGCCGGCCTCGATCGCCACATCGGTACCGGTGCCAATGGCGATCCCCACATCCGCCTGCGCCAGGGCCGGTGCGTCGTTGATGCCATCGCCGACAAAGCCCAGCTTACGCCCACGCGAGGCAAGATCCTTGAGCGCGACCACTTTGCCCTCGGGCGCGACCCCTGCGACCACATGGGAGATGCCCAGATCGCGGGCAATCGCCTCTGCCGTGGCCGGAGCATCGCCCGAGATCATCGCCACATCCTTGCCCATCGCCCGCAGCGCTTTGATGGCTGCGGCACTGGTCGGTTTGATCGGGTCTGCCACCGCCAGCAGCGCCGCAAGCTGGCCGTCGATGGCGGTGTAGAGCACACTTTCCCCCCGGTTGGCGCGCTCAAGCGCCTCTGCCGCCAGCGCATCGACGCTGATGCCCGCCTCGGACATCAATCGCGCGCTGCCGATATGGATCTCGCGCCCGGCCACCTTCGCGGTGACACCGCGGGCGGTGTGGCTCTGGAAATCACTGACCTCCGCGAGGGTCAGACCCTCGTCCTGCGCGGCTGTCACCAGCGCGCGGGCGATGGGATGCTCGGAGCGTGCCTCCACTGCGGCCACCGCACCCAATACCTCGGCGCGGTCAAACCCTGCGGTCGGGTGCAGCGCCACCAGCGACGGGCGACCCTCGGTCAGGGTGCCGGTCTTGTCAAAGGCGATGATATCGACCTCGTTGAGGGATTGCAGCGCGTCGCCCTTGCGAAACAGCACGCCAAGCTCTGCCGCGCGGCCCGTGCCCACCATGATCGAGGTCGGCGTTGCCAGCCCCATGGCGCAGGGACAGGCGATGATCAGTACCGACACCCCGGCCACCAGGGCGTTGGTCAATGTGGGCTCCGGCCCCACCATCAGCCACACCGCCACCGTCAGCAGCGCCAGCCCCATCACCACCGGCACAAAGCGCAGGGTGACCTTATCCACGAGGCTCTGGATCGGCAGTTTGGCGCCCTGGGCGTCCTCCACCATGCGGATGATCTGCGCCAGCGTGGTCTCGGCCCCGGTGCGGGTCACGCTGACGGTAAGACTGCCCTCGCCGTTTACAGTCCCGCCGGTGACCGCAGCGCCTGCGGATTTTTCCACCGGGATCGGCTCGCCCGAAATCATGCTCTCATCCACATGGGCGCTGCCCTCCAGCACCTCGCCATCGGTGGGGATGCGTTCGCCGGGACGCACAAGGATGCGATCACCGGGCACAAGATCATCCACGTCCACATCCTCGGGCTGGCCATCCTTGGTCAGTCGCCGCGCATGGCGGACCTGCAAGCCCACCAGCGCCTGAATGGCGGCCCCCGTGCGGCCCTTGGCGCGAGCCTCCAGCCAACGGCCGATCAGGATCAGGGTCACAATCATCGCCGCCGCCTCGAAATAGACGGCGCGCACATCGGCGGGCAGCAGCGCCGGGACAAAAGTCGCCACCAGAGAGTAGATCCACGCGGCCCCTGCCCCCAGCGCCACGAGGCTGTTCATATCCGGCGCGCCCTTGCGCAAGGCGGGCAGACCCAGCGCGAAAAAGGCCCGCCCGGGAAGGAACAGCACCGCCGTGGTCAGCACGGCCTGGACCCCCCATGAGGTCTTCATGCCGATGGTCTGCGCGATCCAGTGATGTACCGCCGGGACCATGTGGCTACCCATTTCCAACAGAAACACCGGCAGGGTCAGCATGGCGGCGATCCAGACCTGACGACGCAGATCGCGCGCCTCACGGTGCTTGCGGGCGCCGCGGTCCTCACTGTCGCGTGCCTCTGCCGGGCGGGCCCGATAGCCCGCTTCGGTGCTGGCTGCCGCCACCTGCGACGGCGTCACCACCCCTTGCAGGATCTCCACCTGCGCGCTCTCGGCGGCGAGGTTCACATTGGCCGAGACCACACCGGGCAGCGCCTTGATGGCACGCTCCACCCGGCCCACACAGCCCCCGCAGGTCATGCCTGCGATGGACAGTTGCACAGTCTGGTGCCGCGCCGGTTTGCCCAGATCGCGCAGGGCGCTGTCGGCCTGCTCCAGCGCCTCGGCGGTGTTGGCGGTGATCTGCGCGGTCTCATTGGCGAGGTTCACCGAGACATCGCTGAGCCCCGGCAGTGCAGCCAGGGTGCGGTCGACACGCCCCACGCATCCAGCGCAGGTCATCCCCTCGATCGAGAGGCGGGCGGTGATCGGTTGGGTCATGGAACGACTCCGTTATTGCCTGTTGTGTTCCATGTAGGGGTTCCAGTCACTGGAGGCTCAAGGGGCGATGTGAGTTTTTTTGCCGCGAACGAGGAACAGGCCACCGGACGCAATGATTGCCCCGGCTACCGTGCTCAGTTCAGGCATAGCGCGTGAGATACCAACTGTCGTCCGCCGGGACCGGGAGAACATAGGTCTGCATCCGATCCTCAACCTGCAACTGAAGGTGCAATTCCTTGCCGCCCGCCTCGGCACTGTCATAGACCGCAAAATCATCGCCGCATGTCACCAGATAGGAGAAAATCTTCTGTTGCGTCAGAGGCGTGCCGTTTGTGTCAGGCTCGATCGGGTGCAGGATCTGGTCTGCGTCCACATCGTCCGGGATAGACTTGAACCGGATCTTATCGCCTTGGGACAGTTTGGCAGGCGTCATCAGCCTTTCCTTGCGAAATAGCCAGTAAAGCCCCCCCAAGGCGACAACCCAATAAAAAAGCGACACCAGTAGGCGCGCCACATAGGCGCTCCCATAGGCCGCGGCAACGCCACTCAGCAGCAGCCACAAGCAAAAAGGCCCAGCGGCATAAGCCCCAAAGAGAATAACCGTGAACCGTTTGGTCTTAGAAAAATGCCACTGCCAGAATGTCAGCGGTTGTCGTGTCGCCACAGCGGCCCCCTACTCCACGTCCCAGTCATCCTCAAACGGCATATCGCCGATGGCCATCCAGGCGGCGCGGACGCGGGCGACGCGGCTGTCGGACCAGGTGCGAAAGACCACGTCGAACCCTTCGGCGGAGATCTCTTCGGCCACCAGTTCGGCACGATAGGCGGCGGCGTGGTCCATGTCCATCAGCGAGGCGGTCAGGTGGATGGCCGGCGGGGCCGCAAAGGCCTCGTCAAAGCGCAGGTGAAGGCGGCGTTCCCGCTCCCCCTCGCCTGTCCACATGGTGCCGCCCGAGTCGAACTCGGAAAACACCTCGACATCGCCCTGAACGATGCTGGTACGGGGATTTCGCAGTCGGGTGGTGCGCAAGGCGACCTCTGGTTTCAGATCCTCAACAGGTGAAGAGTATCACCCAGGCCTTACCAAAAAGAAACCGGCCCGCAGCATGCAGGCCGGTTTCATGTCTGTTGAGGTCTGACAGTGGTGTCAGAGGCTCATGTGGGTCCCGAGCGCTTCCATGTCTGCAAGCAGCTTGGCCGCGTCTTCCACCAGACCGTGTTCGGAATCGTCTTCCTTGGCGGTCTTGTACATGGCGCGGGCTTCCTCGATGAGCTCGTCCATATGGGCGCGGGTCATCTCGTCCATCGGAATTGCCCGTTCCGCGAGGACCGACAGGCCCTCTTCGGTGATCTGGGCAAAACCGCCGGTGACGAGATACTCCGACGCGCCGTCCGGTGCGTCGACCTTCAGGATGCCCGGGCGCAGAGTGGTGAGCGTCGGCGCGTGCAAGGGCATCGCCGTCATGTCACCCTCGGAGCCGGGGATCTGGACCGCGCGGGCCTGAAGCGAAGCAAGGCTCCGCTCCGGGCTCACGAGGTCGAATTGCATCGTATCAGCCATGAGGCCCCTCCTTAGGCCGCGTCAGCAGCCATTTTTTCGGCTTTTGCGATCACTTCGTCGATGCCGCCAACCATGTAGAAGGCGCCTTCGGGCAGGTGATCGTATTCGCCGGCCACAACGGCTTTGAACGACGCGATGGTGTCCTCGAGGGAAACCTGCACACCGTCGGACCCGGTGAAGACCTTTGCAACGTCGAACGGCTGCGACAGGAAACGCTGGATCTTACGCGCACGCGCAACGGTCAGCTTGTCCTCTTCGGAGAGTTCGTCCATGCCGAGGATCGCGATGATGTCCTGCAGCGACTTGTAGCGCTGGAGGATCTGCTGAACGTCGGAGGCCACTTTGTAGTGCTCTTCGCCAACGATCTGCGGGTCCATCAGGCGCGACGAGGAGTCGAGCGGGTCCACAGCGGGGTAGATGCCAAGCTCGGAGATCGCACGGTTGAGAACGGTGGTCGCGTCCAAGTGGGCAAAGGTTGTTGCAGGTGCCGGGTCGGTAAGGTCGTCCGCGGGAACATACACAGCCTGGATCGAGGTGATCGAGCCGTTCTTGGTGGAGGTAATACGCTCCTGCATCGCACCCATGTCGGTCGCCAGCGTCGGCTGGTAGCCCACAGCGGAGGGGATACGGCCCAGAAGTGCGGACACCTCGGAACCCGCTTGGGTAAAGCGGAAGATGTTGTCCACGAAGAACAGAACGTCGGTACCGGACTGGTCACGGAACTGCTCGGCGAGGGTCAGACCGGTCAGAGCAACGCGGGCACGCGCACCCGGAGGCTCGTTCATCTGGCCGTAAACCAGAGCAACCTGCGACTCTTCGAGGTTGTCGGGCTTAATCACGTTGGATTCGATCATCTCGTGGTAAAGGTCGTTGCCCTCACGGGTCCGCTCACCAACACCCGCGAACACGGAGTAGCCCGAGTGCACTTTTGCGATGTTGTTGATCAGTTCCATGATGAGAACGGTTTTGCCAACGCCGGCACCGCCGAACAGGCCGATCTTACCACCCTTCGCATAAGGCGCGAGCAGGTCGATCACCTTGATGCCGGTTTCCAGCACTTCGGATTCGGTGGATTGTTCGTTGAACTCGGGCGCAGGCTGGTGGATCGCGCGGGTCTCTTTCGCGTTGATCGGCTCACCTTCGTCCACGGGCTCACCCACAACGTTCAGGATGCGGCCCAGGGTTGCGTTACCGACCGGGATGGTGATCGGCGCACCGGTGTCGGTGACTTCCTGACCACGAACGAGACCTTCGGTCGCGTCCATCGCGATGGTACGGACAGAGTTCTCGCCGAGGTGCTGAGCAACCTCGAGAACCAGCGTCTTGCCATTGTTGTCGGTGGTGAGGGAGTTCAGGATCGCCGGCAGCTCGCCGTCGAACTGGACGTCCACAACGGCGCCGATGATCTGGGTCACCTTGCCTTTTGCATTTGCCATGTTTCGTCTCCGGTTGTCTCTTAGAGCGCCTCGGCGCCCGAAATGATTTCAATCAGCTCGTTGGTGATGACGGCCTGACGCGAGCGGTTGTACTCGATGGTCAGCTTGTCGATCATTTCGCCCGCGTTCCGCGTGGCGTTGTCCATCGCGCTCATCCGGGCCCCCTGTTCGGACGCCCCGTTCTCCAGCAGACCCGCAAAGATCTGGGTGGCGACGCCGCGCGGCAGAAGATCCGCAAGGATCGCCTCTTCGCTGGGCTCGTAATCCACCACACCGGAGGTCGCCTCGGCGCCCTCGGCATCGAATTCCGCAGGGATGATCTGCTGAGCAGTCGGGATCTGGGTCACGACGTTCTGGAACTTCGAGTAGAAGATCGTGGCAACGTCGAACTCGCCCGCGTCAAAGCGTGCAAGGATGTCCTTGGCGATGCCCTGCGCGTCGACATAGCCCACGCGCTTGACTTCGGTCAGGTCCACGTGGCCGACGAAGAGATCGCCGAATTCACGTTTCAGGACATCACGGCCCTTCTTGCCCACGGTGAGGATCTTGACGGTCTTGCCCGCGGCCTGAAGGTCGAGAACCTTCTGACGCGCCAGCTTGGCGATATTGGCGTTGAAGCCACCGCACAGGCCGCGCTCGGCGGTCATGACCACCAGGAGCTGAACCTGATCGGAGCCCGTCCCCGCGAGGAGCTTGGGCGCGGTATCGCTTTGACCGACAGAAGCTGCCAGCCCCGCCATCACGGCATTGAACCGCTCGGCATAGGGGCGTGCATCCTCAGCCGCTTCCTGGGCGCGGCGAAGTTTCGCCGCCGCGACCATCTGCATGGCTTTGGTGATCTTGCGAGTGTTTTTCACACTCGAGATCCGGTTTTTTAGGTCCTTGAGAGAAGGCATGTGCTGTCTCTCTCCTTACGCGAAGTCTGCGGCGAATTCGTCCAGAACAGCCTTCATCTTCTCGACCGGTTCACCCTTCTTGAACTTGGGATCCTCGTCGGTGATCCACTGCAGGAAGTCGGCCTTCTTGGAGCGCAGGAAGGTCAGAAGCTCGGCTTCGAAACGACCCACGTCCTTGACGTCGACGTTGTCGAGGTAGCCGTTGGTGCCCGCGAAGATGATGCAGACGATTTCAGAGTTGGTGAGCGGCGAGTACTGCGGCTGTTTCATCAGCTCAGTGAGACGCGCGCCACGGGCCAGCAGCTGCTGGGTTGCGGCGTCGAGGTCGGAACCGAACTGCGCAAAGGCTGCCATCTCGCGATACTGGGCGAGGGACAGTTTCACAGGGCCCGCAACGGAGGACATCGCATCGGTCTGTGCCGAGGAGCCCACACGAGACACCGACAGACCGGTGTTCACGGCGGGGCGGATGCCCTGGTAGAACAGTTCGGTCTCGAGGAAGATCTGACCGTCGGTGATCGAGATCACGTTGGTCGGAATAAACGCGGACACGTCGCCGCCCTGGGTTTCGATGATCGGCAGCGCGGTCAGCGAGCCTGCACCGAAGTCCTCGTTCAGCTTTGCCGAACGCTCCAGCAGACGGGAGTGGAGGTAGAAAACGTCACCCGGATAGGCTTCGCGGCCCGGCGGGCGGCGCAGCAGCAGGGACATCTGACGGTAAGCAACGGCTTGCTTGGAGAGGTCATCATAGATGATGAGCGCGTGCTTGCCGCTGTCGCGGAAGTATTCGGCCATCGCGGTTGCTGCGTAGGGCGCGAGGAACTGCATCGGCGCCGGGTCGGACGCGGTCGCGGCCACAACGATGGAGTATGCCATCGCGCCGGACTCTTCGAGCTTTTTCACCAGCTGCGCCACGGTGGAGCGCTTCTGACCAACCGCAACATAGACGCAGTAGAGCTTCTTGCTCTCGTCGTCGCCTGCCGCTTCGTTGTAGGATTTCTGGTTCAGGATGGTGTCCAGAGCGATCGCGGTCTTCCCGGTCTGACGGTCACCAATGATCAGCTCACGCTGGCCACGGCCAACGGGGATCATCGCGTCCACGGACTTGAGGCCGGTTGCCATCGGCTCGTGCACGGATTTACGCGGGATGATGCCCGGCGCCTTGACGTCTGCAACCTTGCGCTCTTTGGCTTCGATCGGACCTTTGCCGTCCAGCGGGTTGCCGAGGCCGTCGACAACGCGACCCAGCAGCTCGGGACCAGCAGGCACGTCCACGATGGAGTTGGTGCGCTTGACGGTGTCGCCTTCTTTAATGTCGCGGTCGGAGCCGAAGATCACCACACCGACGTTGTCGGATTCGAGGTTCAGCGCCATGCCCATGATGCCGCCGGGGAACTCGACCATTTCGCCCGCCTGGACGTTGTCGAGGCCGTAGACACGGGCGATACCGTCACCGACGGAGAGAACGCGGCCGATCTCGGCCACTTCGGCTTCTTGACCAAAATTCTTGATCTGGTCTTTAAGGATCGCGGAAATTTCCGCAGCTTGGATACCCATTTATCCGACCTCTTTCATTGCATTCTGTAGGGAGTTGAGCTTGGAGCGGATCGAGCTGTCGATCATCTTCGAGCCCACTTTAACGACGAGACCGCCGATGATGCTGGCATCGACGGTGGCATTGATGGTGACCTTCTTGCCCACGCGCTCGGCGAGGGTCTTGGCCAGTTTTTCGCTCTGGGTCTTGGTCAGCGCCTTGGCGGACACCACGTCGGCGGTGACTTCGCCGCGGGCCTCGGCCAGACGGGCGCGCAGGGCGTCGATCAGGGCGGGAACCACAAACAGGCGGCGTTTGGCCGCCATCAGCGCGAGGGTGTTGCGCAGCACCTCGGCAAGCCCCATCTTGTCTGCCACGGCAGAGATGGCGGCGGCCTGCTCGTCACGCGACACCAGAGGCGAGGTGATGAGAGTGCGCAGGTCTTCGCTGTCAGCCAAAGCGGCTGCCAGATCATTGATGCTTGTCTCGAGAGTATCGAGAGCATTGCTCTCGGCAGCGATGTCAAAGATCGCTGTGGCATAGCGGTCGGCAATGCCTGCGGAAATCGAAGCTGGTTCGGACACGTCCACCCTTCCGATATTATTTTGGCCCCGGTTTCTATGCGTCCTGGCAGGTAGCATCCGGGGGCGTGAGGTCGCCCGATTTTGGCCGGGCATCGAAATCAGCGTGGATGTAGCAGAGCCTTTGCGACCTAGCAACTCCCTCTGTCCGCAGGCCGAAAAACCGATTTCGCGATTTTTCAATGACTTAACAAAACCGTGACGCTTTGTGGCAGGGTCAGGTGTAAAAAAATTGCGGCATGGAACAACAGGAATGCGATTCCGCAGGGGGAATTTGCCCCGATGCAGCACACAACCGCATGCGAAGGTACACAATGTCGAATCTAGGCCCGGTCCTGTCGTGTCCGGTCTTCAGGCCGGTTCGGCGGTCGGATTGGACAGCCCTTCCAGCACCCGGATCGGATTGGCGCGGCGGGTCTTGATCATGTGGCCCTTCTGCGGGTGGGTCTGTTTGGAGACCTCGACCAGGAACACCCCCGCCGCCATCATCGCCGGCAGACGGTGGCCCATGCGCTCGATCATGGCGCCGGACTTGAGCCAGAAGCGGCGCTGGCTTGGTGGGCGGTAGAGCGCGGCGGCATGCTGCTCGATGGCGAATTGATGCCCCCGCAGCTGGTTTTCCACCTGGGTCAGCGTATAGGGCCGGCCATAGCCAAACGGCGTCGCATCGGAGCGCGCCCAGAAGCCGCCGCGGTTGGGCACGATGAAGATCGCCCTGCCCCCCGGCCCCAGCACCCGCCAGCATTCGTCCAGCAGATCGGAGGGGCGTTCGGAGGTTTCCAGCCCGTGCAACACCACCAGCCGGTCCACCCGACCGGTTTCCACCGGCCAGGATGTCTCCTCGCACAGGACCGAGACATTGGGCAGGCCGGCGGGCCATTGCATCACCCCCTGCGGCCCCGGCATCAGCGCCATGATCCGCCGCGCTTCCGGCAGATAGGGCCGCAACAGCGGCGCGGCAAAGCCAAACCCCGCCACCGTCTCGCCGGTGGCATCGGGCCACATCCGCAGCAATTGGCCCCGCACCGCCGTCTGGGCGGCACGGCCCAGCGTGCTGCGGTAGTAGAAATTCCTCAGATCCTGCACATCCAGATGCATTGCAGACGCCCACTGCTTCGGTCACTCTGGGCGCAGTCTAGCAATGTGAAAGCGAATGACCATGCCCGATCAGACCTCCACCCGCACCACCCGCGAAAATGGCCTCGAAATCGTCACGGTTCCCTGTCTGGCCGACAATTATGCCTATCTGGTCAAGGGCCCCGACGGGGTGGCGGTGATCGACGCGCCGGAGGCCGGACCGATCCTCGCGGCGCTGGAGGCGCGGGACTGGACCCCGGGGGTCCTCATGATCACCCATCACCACCCCGACCACGTGGGCGGCATCCGGCAGATCCGCGAGAAATACGGCTGCCCGGTCATGGGCCCAAAGGCAGAGGCCGACAAGATCGCCGCACAGGGCGAGGCGCTGGATATCGAACTCGATCCCGGTTTTGAGGGCGGCAGCGGCGCGGGGCGCTGTCAGGTGATCGCGGTGCCCGGCCATACGCTGGGCCATATCGCCTTTTACTACCCGGAGGGCGGCGCGCTGTTCACCGCCGACAGCCTGATGGCACTGGGATGCGGGCGCCTGTTCGAAGGCACGCCCGCGATGATGTGGCAGAGCCTGAGCACGCTGGCCGCCCTGCCCGATGACACGCTGGTGTACTCCGGCCATGAATATACACAGTCCAATGCCGCCTTCGCGCTCAGCATCGACCCGAACAATGTCGCCCTTCGACAGCGGGCCGAAGAGATCACGCAAACGCGCGCAAAAAATGACCCCACCGTGCCGGCCCGGCTGGGGCTGGAGAAAGCCACCAACCCGTTTCTGCGCGCCGGCGCTGCGGATCTGAAGAAAACCCTTGGCCTGGAGGGGGTTGAAGACGCCGAGGTCTTTGCCCATATCCGGTCGGCAAAGGACAGGTTCTGAGCCCGAAACGGGCCCGCATCCGCAATTTTGCGTAAGATATGTGAGCACAATAACATGTTTTGTGACCACAATCGCACAAAAAGCCCTTGAAGCTTACGCTCTATCAACCAAACTCTAACAGTATGAGGACATGGTCATGGGACAGGACCGGCCCGCCCGGTGGCGACCGATCCCCATGACCCAAGACAGAGGAGCACGCCTGTGCCTTCATTCTCGAGCACTTTGGAACAAGCCATTCACGCGGCGCTGGCGCTGGCGAATGAACGGCGACATGAATTTGCAACTCTTGAGCATCTGCTGCTGGCCCTGATCGAGGAGCCGGACGCCGCCCGCGTGATGCGGGCCTGCAGCGTGAACCTGGACGAGCTGCGATCGACCCTGCTGGAATTCGTCGATGAGGATCTGGCGAATCTCGTCACCGACATCGACGGCTCCGAGGCGGTGCCGACCGCCGCCTTCCAGCGCGTGATCCAGCGCGCCGCCATCCACGTGCAGTCCTCGGGCCGCACCGAAGTGACCGGCGCCAACGTGCTGGTCGCGATCTTTGCCGAACGCGAAAGCGACGCCGCCTTCTTCCTGCAGGACCAGGACATGACCCGCTATGACGCGGTCAACTTCATCGCCCATGGCGTTGCCAAGGATCCCGCCTATGGCGAAAACCGCCCCGTCACCGGCGCCACCGAGGCCGAAGAGGACATCGGCGGCGGCGCGGGCGCCGGCGCGCCAGAGGGCGAGCAGAAGGAATCGGCGCTGGCGAAATACTGCGTCGATCTGAACGCCAAATCCCGCGAGGGCGACATCGACCCGCTGATCGGGCGCGACAGCGAGGTGGAGCGCTGCATTCAGGTGCTGTGCCGCCGTCGCAAGAACAACCCGCTGCTGGTCGGCGACCCCGGGGTCGGCAAGACCGCCATCGCCGAAGGTCTGGCCCGCAAGGTTGTGCAGGGTGAGGTGCCGGAGGTGCTGTCGGAAACCACCATCTATTCGCTCGACATGGGCGCGCTGCTGGCGGGCACCCGCTATCGCGGTGATTTCGAGGAACGCCTCAAGGCCGTGGTCACCGAGCTGGAAGAACACCCCGACGCGGTGCTGTTCATCGACGAGATCCACACGGTGATCGGCGCCGGGGCCACCTCCGGCGGCGCGATGGATGCCTCCAACCTGCTGAAACCGGCCTTGCAGGGCGGCAAGCTGCGCACCATGGGCTCCACCACCTACAAGGAGTTCCGTCAGCATTTTGAAAAGGACCGCGCCCTGTCGCGCCGGTTCCAGAAGATCGACGTGAACGAACCGTCGGTGGAAGACAGCATCGAGATCCTCAAGGGGCTGAAACCCTATTTCGAGGAGCATCACTCGATCAAGTTCACCTCGGATGCGATCAAATCCGCGGTCGAACTTTCGTCGCGCTACATCAACGACCGCAAACTGCCGGACAAGGCCATCGACGTGATCGACGAGGCCGGCGCGGCCCAGCATCTGGTCGTCGAGAGCAAGCGGCGCAAGACCATCGGCGTCAAGGAGATCGAGGCCGTGGTGGCCAAGATCGCCCGTATCCCGCCGAAAAACGTCTCCAAGGACGATGCCGAGGTGCTGAAGGATTTGGAATCCAGCCTGAAACGGGTGGTCTTTGGTCAGGATGCCGCCATCGACGCGCTGTCCTCGGCGATCAAACTGGCCCGTGCGGGCCTGCGCGAGCCGGAAAAACCGATCGGAAACTACCTCTTTGCGGGCCCCACCGGCGTCGGCAAGACCGAGGTGGCCAAACAGCTCGCCGACACGCTGGGCGTGGAACTGCTGCGGTTCGACATGTCGGAGTACATGGAGAAACACGCGGTGTCGCGTCTGATCGGTGCGCCTCCGGGCTATGTGGGTTTTGATCAGGGCGGCCTGCTGACCGATGGTGTCGACCAGCATCCGCACTGTGTGCTGCTGCTCGACGAGATCGAGAAGGCGCATCCGGATGTGTTCAACATCCTGTTGCAGGTGATGGACAATGGCCAGCTTACCGACCACAACGGTCGCACGGTGAACTTCCGCAACGTGGTGTTGATCATGACCTCGAACGCGGGCGCGTCGGAGCTGGCGAAATCCGCCATCGGCTTTGGCCGTGACCGTCGCGAGGGTGAGGACACCGCCGCCATCGAACGCACCTTCAGCCCGGAGTTCCGCAACCGTCTGGATGCCACCATTTCCTTTGGCCCGCTGCCGAAAGAGGTCATCCTGCAGGTGGTCGAGAAGTTCGTGCTGCAGCTCGAGGCGCAGCTGATGGACCGCAATGTCTCCATCGAGCTGACCCGCAAGGCCGCCGAATGGCTCGCCGACAAGGGCTATGACGACAAGATGGGCGCCCGCCCCCTTGGCCGCGTGATCCAGGAACACATCAAGAAGCCGCTGGCGGAGGAGTTGCTGTTCGGCAAGCTCGCCAAGGGCGGTGTGGTTCAGGTCGGCATCAAGGACGGCAAGCTGGACCTGCGCATCGAAGGTCCCGGCAAACCGCGCCTCAGTGGCAACAAACCGCCGCTCCTGACCGCGGAATGAACATCAGGCCGCCGGCCTCCTCCGGGAGGTTGGCGGCCTCTCCCCCCTGATCCGCGTGGGCCACGGCAAATGCCCTTGGTCAGCGCAGGAGAACAGCGGACCTTGGCTGCGGGCCTACTTTGCTGTACCAAAGCCTCTCCGACATGTCTGACTAAAAGCCCGGCTGACTGGACAGTCTGGCTGGACTGGTTGATTGCGATTTGCGGCCATATGCGCGTTGCCATCCCTTTGCCAAGGCACGGCTCAGTTCCGGCCGCACGCGCACATCCGGGAACAGATGGATCAGACTGTCGCCGCGCCCGGAAACGACGCGCCCGGTCCGGCCGCCCCGGTGAATTCAGGGGTCAAGCCCACGGTCAAGTCCGGGGCGCGCGATGCCGCAGGGCGCGAAACACCAGCATCAGCACCAGCATTGCCGCCACCAGCCCCAGCATATCCCCCAGCGCATAGGTCACGATCACGCCCAGCTGATGGCCCGGTGACATCAGGCCGGAGAACACCACCGTCTGCCCGATCGAGTTCAGGATCGAGGCCAGCATCCCGGCCAGCAGCAACCGGCGCCAGTCCATCCGGCGCGCGCCGTCACGCTGGGTCAGAACGCCAAGCAGGCGCAAGATCGCAAAGGCGACGGGGGCGGACAGCGCCCCCACCAGGATCGAGAACCAGATCATGTGCTGCATCAGCGCCCGGATGTCGGCCTCGGTGAACCACCACTCCGACAGGAACGCCCCCACGACCAGCGGCACCGCAGCACGCCCGCCCATCAGCCAGGTGCTGAGCACGCGCACCCCGTGCGGCAGGTAGAGAACGCTGGCAAAGACGGTGATTTCGCTGAAGAAATAGCCCTGCACCGGCGCCACGATGCGGGCCGTGACGCCGTGGCACACGACGTAGATCACGGTCACCACCGCCATCGCCTTTATGCAGGAAAGAAACCCGTCAACCGCTCTCATGCCACCGGTCTAACGGCGCCCCACCTGCCAGACAATTGCCCGCGTGCCGAAACACGCGTTTCGAAGCCTGGTGCGACGCAGAGCCGCAACGGATCAATCGTGCAACAGATCGCGACGCACGATGTAGTGCTTTGCCTTGGCCCCTTCGGGCCGTTCCAGAAACCCGAGTTCCAGCAGCGACTTCAACGCCCGGTGAAAGGTGGCCTGTGCCACGCCCTTGACCAGGTCATGCTGGCGGATCTGCTCGGAGCGCACCAGTTGTCCCGGGGTATCCGTCAACCGATGCGCGGCCTGGAACACATCCTTTTCTGCCGGGCTCAGATCCTCCAGCCCGAGGTCGCGCTCCATGTCACGCAACATATCGCGAAGTTCAAAAATCGCGCGCAGCCTGTCCAATGCGCCTCACCTCCCATGCAGCTTGCAAACGGCAGACAGAACCGTTGCAGTGTTCGCCCCCATTATAGCACAAGAAAATTGTCACGCATGATAATTTATTGAAACTTAGGTATGTTCATGCTACCCCAATGGCGGACGAACCCAATGAGCCGTGAGTGGTGGAGGCGTCCATATTTCAGTCACGTTATAGTAGAGTTCTGGCTCTGGCGGTTCCTGATCGCCGGGGCCAATTTCTTTTGGCTTTGCCAAATCCGGTGCTGCCTCTTGCCCCCGCGACTCAGCGTTCCGTGAGCTTGAGTTCGATGCGGCGGTTCTGGGCGCGGGCGGCGGCGGTGTCGGCGGGGTTGATGGGCTGGAATTCGCCAAATCCGTTGGCGGCGAGGCGGCTGGGCGGGATGTCCAGCTCATCAATCATGTAGCGCACCACGGAGAGCGCCCGGCCCTGGCTGAGCTCCCAGTTGTCGGCGTATTTGCCGGTGCCGAAGAACGGCTGGTTGTCGGTATGCCCATCGACGCGAATGATCCAGTTGATCTCGTCCGGAATGGCGGCGGCGACGTTCTGCAGGATGCGGGCCACCTTGGCGATCTCCTGTTTGCCCTCTTGTGACAGCTCCGCACTGCCAAGTGCAAAGAGCACCTCGGAGGCAAAGACAAAGCGGTCGCCCTCGATGCGCACCCCTTCCTGATTGCCCAGCACGTCGCGCAGCTGGCCAAAGAACTCCGACCGGTAACGCTCCAGATCCTCGGCCTGATTGGCAAGCTGCTCCCGTTCGGCCTCCAGCCGTTTGCGCTCCTGTTCTTCGAGCAGGCGCCGGCGGCGTTCTTCGGCGGCAGCGCGGGCCAGCGCGGTGTTGAGATCCTGACCGAGGCTTTGCAGTTGCACGTTCTGGGCGGCGTCGCGTTCCTTGAAATCATCCAGAAGCGCCTGCAACCCGCCAAGCTGTTCGCGCAGCGCCGCCACCTGCTGGTTGAGCAGCGCGGTTTCGCGGCGGGCTTCTTCGGAGACCTGTTTTTCCTCGGCCAGAGCGGCGCGGGCCTGGGCCAGCAGATCGGCGCGCTGTTCGGCGAGGGTCTTCTGTTCGGTGATTTCCTCGGCAAAATCCTCCTTGTCGGCCAGCGCGGCCAGCAGGCGGCTTTGCAGGACCTCCTGATCGGAGGCCGCCGCCTGGGCCCGTTCCAGCGCTTCCAGCGCCACCAGCAGGCGCTGTTCGACAGAGGCGCGCTCCTCGGCGGTGGAGGTGGCGGCGGAGCGTGCCGCGGCCAGATCCGCTTCGGCCCGCGCCAAGCGGGTTTCGAGCCCGCTGCGGGTCTCCTCCGCCTCGGCACGCAGGGCGGCGAGCTGATCCTCCAACTCCCGGCGGCTGTCTTCGGCTTCGGCCTGAAGCGCCGCCACCCGGTCTTCGAGCGCGCGGCGTTCGGCATCAAACCCGTCCTGAAGCGATTGCAGCTGGTCCTGATACTGGGTCTCGGTCTCGACCGTGGCGGCGCGCTGCCGGGTCAGCTCCGCTTCGAGCTGGCTGCGGGTGTCGGCGGCCCGCTGGCGGGCGGTGTCCAGCTCCGCATTGAGCCGCGCGCGGGTGGCGCTGCTGTCGCGGCGCACCCGGTCCAGCTCCGCCTCCAGCGCGGAGACACGGGCGCTGGCCTTGCTCTCGGTCACTTCCATCTGCGCCAGCACCCGGGTCAGCCGCTCGGCCAGTTCATCGCGGTCCTGCGCCTGCGCCTTGGCCTGTTCGATGGCCGAGAGCGCCTCGTCCAGCTCCGCGTCGAGCCGGTCGCGGGCGGTCTCGGCAGCGGCCAGCAGCGTCAGCGTGTCTTCGGCCTTCTGGCGCTCTTCTTCCAGCGCCAGCGTCATCGCGGTGAGTTCCGCATCCGCGTTTTCCAGCCGGTCGCGCAGCGCCTCGGCCGCTGCGGCCTCGGCCAGGCGGGCGGCCTCTTCCTCCGACAGGGTGTCCTCAAGATCGGCAACCCGGGCCGATTGCGCCTCGCCCTCGGCGCGCAGATCCGCCACCAGCGCCTCCAGCGCCTCGGTGCGGGCGGCGGCCAGACGGGCGGCCTCGGCCTCGGCGTCGACCTCGTCCCGCAACTCTGCCAGGGCGAGGTTCAGCGCCTCCTGTTCCGACAGGAGATCGGTGCGCGCGGCGTCGAGCGCGTCACGCTCGGCAGTGAGATCGGCAATCTGCGCCTCGGCCCGGTCACGCCCGGCGATCAAGGCCGCCACCTGGGCCTCGAAATCGGAAATCTGCGTCTGCGCCGCCGCAAGATCCGCGGTCGCCGCGTCCCGCTCCTGCGTCAGGGCGCTGATGCGATCCTGTTGTGCGGTGATCTGATCGCGCGCCGCGTCCAGATCGGAGCGCGCCGAATTGAGCGTCGCCCCCAGCGCGCCGAGACGGGCCTGCAACTGGCTGGCCTCGCGTTCCTTGACCCCCAGCGCCTGTGCCAGCGCGCGCACCTCGGTGGAGAGTTCATCCAGTTCGGTTTCCTGCCCGGAGATCGTCTCGCGCAGGACAAATTGCACCACCATGAAAATGGTGAGCACGAACATCAACACCAGCAGAAGCCCGGTCATCGCATCCACAAAGCCGGGCCAGATCGAGCCCTGGAAACGTTGGCCGGTGCGGCGCGACAGGGCCATGGATCAGCTCTCTTTCCGCGTCGCCAGACGTGCTGCGCGATCCATGCCCCGGGGCCCGGCAAAGGCCTTGACCAGAAGGTCGATGTCCTTTCTGAGCTCGGCGAGGCTCTCCTGTCGCCCGGCGGAAATTTCCTCAAGGATGCGCAGCATCTGCACGTCGATCGAGCGCAGCCGCATGCGGCTTTCGGCGTCGATCCCCACATCGCCGTGGGCACGCATCAGCTCGGCCAGGGTTTCCTGCCCCACCGCCACCCGTTCCAGCGCCGAGGAGATCGCGGCGGTTTCATCCTGGCGGCGGTTCATCTCTTCGATGGTGTCCACCAGCCGGGCCAGCTTGCCGTCCACTTCGGCGCGGCCCTTGGCGGTCTCCAGGAACATCGCCTGAAGCGCGTCCATCTGCTCTGCCATGGTGTCGAGCACCCCGGCCACGAGGTTGTTGTCCCCGGTGCCGCCCTCCTCGCCGGAGGAGAAGCTGACGCGGGTGAAGGAGGACAGCCATTCCTCCAGTTCGCGGTAGAAGCGGTTCTGGCCGTGGCCGGCAAACAGCTCCAGCAGCCCCACGATCAACGAGCCCGCCAGACCCAGCAGCGAGGAGGCAAAGGCGACCCCCATGCCCCCGAGCTGCGCCTCAAGCCCGGTCATCAGGCGGTTGAAGATGGCGATACCCTCCTCGCCCTCCTGCGGGGCGAGGCTGCGGATGGTGTCCACAACCGCCGGAACGGTGGTGGCGAGCCCGTAGAAAGTGCCGAGAAGGCCGAGAAAGATCAGAAGGTTGACGATGTAGCGGGTGATTTCGCGTTCTTCGTCGATGCGTTCCGCCACCGAATCGAGGATGGAGCGGGTCGAGGCCGATCCCAGCTGCATCCGTGCCCCGCGCGAGCGCAACAGCGCCGCCAGCGGCGCCAGCATCGAGGGCGCGCGATCCTCATCCGTGGTGACCCCGGCGGCGAAGCGTTCAATCCAGCGCACCGAATTGATCAGCTGCAACACCTGCCAGAAGGTGGCCAGCACCCCGATGACAAAGACAAAGGCGATAAACCCGTTCAGATAGGGGTTGGCCTCAAAGACCGGCATCACCCGTGGCAGCGCCATGAAGGCGCCTGCCCCGGCCAGTCCCAATGCGATCAGCATCATCACAACCTGACGCACCGGCTGTGAAAACTGCGGCCGGCGTTCGCGTTCCTGATGCGCCATATGCGTGCGGCTCCCGATAGGCTTGCTCGTGGTTCTGCGCCCGCAGCCTAGACCGAAAGTCCCAAGATCGCCAAGGATTTATGATAAAATCTGCTGCACCCGCTGCGTGAGCCAGCTGAGGTCCGGATCGCTGAGGCCGATTTCATCCAGATGCCCCGCCGTGTTGAACAGATATTCGCTGTTGGGGCCACGCCCGCCCACCGCATGGGCGATGATCTGCGCCTGTTCTTCCAGCTCGAGATGGCAATATTGCACATGGTGCGGGTCGATCACATAGACTACCGCGTTCACGACCTCGCAGCTGGCCAGTTCCACATCGAGAAAGCGCTCCACATAGGCCGAGGAGATCAGTTCGCGTTCGCGCAGGGCGGCCAGCGTTGTCTCCTCGTGACCGGGCTCGACCCGCAGGGCCAGCCCCTTGCAATGGGCCTCGTCCTGCGCATCCAGCGCCAGCACCAGGCCGGGGATCTCTTCGCTGCCGCGGTGGTGGATCGAGCGCATGCAGAACGAACGGGCATAGCCATGCAGCGTTGCCACCTCGCTCTGGGCGATCGGGAACTCCGGGTTCCACAGGAGAGAGCCGTATCCAAATACCCACATCGTCATGTTACTGGTCCTTTGTTTCGGGCGCCTGTAAACAGCAAAACGGGCACGAACAAAAGGGGCAGTGCGGCATGAAACGCGGTCTGAAGATCCTTCTGGGGCTCTGTGTGATCTGGGCGCTCTACTGGGCCGTGGCCGCCTGGGGGCTGCGCCAGAGCGTGGCGGGCTGGTTTCAGACGCAGGCGACGCGTGGCTGGCAGGTGGAGGTGGGCGAGATTGCCCCCGCTGGTACGCTGGGCGGATTTCCCTGGCGACATGTGACCCGCATCGACTTGCCCGCGCTGGCCGACCCCGGCACCGGGGCGGCCTGGCGCGCCGATTGGCTGGAGCTGCAAAGCCCCGCGATCTGGCCCGGACATCAGAGCCTGCGCTTTGCCGATGGCGATCAGCGCCTGTCCTATTATGACCAGACGGCGGTGATTTCGACCGAAGGGTTGCAGGCGGATCTGTTCCTGGCCCCCGGTCTGGCGCTTGAGCTGGAGGAGTTGGGGCTGACCTCGGGCGCGTGGCGCATTGGTGACGGGCAGCGGGACATGCTCTCGGCCGACGACCTGGATCTGCGCATGGTGCAGGGGGAGGCGGCCGAATTCTATCGCATCCACGCCGCGGCGCAGGCGTTCCGCCCCGGTGCCGGGCTGCGCCGCCTGCTGCGCGCCGCGCCCGAGCTGCCGCAGACGTTCGAGACGCTGACGCTGCAAGCGGATGTGACCTTTGACAGGCCCTGGGATCGCAGCGCATTGGAAGAACGCCGCCCGCAACCGCGCCGGATCGACCTCGCATTGCTGGACGCGCGCTGGGGCGAGATGCGGCTGAAGGTGGCGGGCACGCTGGATGTGGATGCCGCCGGGATCCCCACCGGCGAGCTGGCCTTGCAGGTGGAGGCCTGGGCGGCGTTCCTCGACATGGCGCAGGACACTGGGCTGATTTCGGCCACGGCGCGGGACCAGGCCAGCCGGGTGGTGACCCTGCTGGCGCGGGCCAGCGGCAACCCGGAGGATCTGGACATCACGCTGGGCTTTCGCGGCGGTTATATCACCATCGGGCCGATCCCGCTTGGCCCCGCACCGCGCCTGATCCTGCGTTAAAGTCGCCGCCGCTGCACCGAGAAGGGGACGGGGGCGCTCCCGCCCCTTGCCGCTGCGCCCTTTCAGGGCACATCGTCCCGCGTTGGGCATGGCGCCGGGCCAGTCGGCCCGGCGCCGCAGCCAGTCCCGACCCGGGACTGGCTGCCCGGCCCAACCCCGCCAAGGGGTGCGACTGCAACAGTTGAGCGAGGTCCTCGCCCGGCCAGTCCGCGCCAACGCCCGATCCGGCGCGCCCGGCTGACAGGGGTCGCGCACCTGCGGGGGCGGGAGCGCTCCCCTCCCCGACCCCCTGCGGGATCAAACGTCGCGCGCCGGATCAGCGGCAGTAGCGGCCGCGGCGATGACGCGCGACATCAAGGTGGAAGTGGTCGCGGTGATAGATGTCTGCTTCCGGCCCCAGCACGGTGCGAAACGGCCCGCAGGCGGATTTCCACATACGCCGCAGCGCCTTGCGTGTCGGCTTGTCGAGCCACCCTTTCAGCACGCTCACCGTGGTGCCGTCAGCCAGGACAAACCCGGAGATATCGATCGCCCGGCCCCGCCCGTGTTCAGAGATCCGTGCGCCGGGGCGGTTGTTGCGCGTCCGGCAGCTGTAGCCGGCCGCCACCCGCAGCTGCACCACCCGGTTGGCGCGCCCAAAGGCTTTCTCAACGTCGCGCGACACCCATTTATTCAGCGCCTTTGCCGTCTCGCAGGTCATCAGCGCCGACCGGCTGAGCGTCACCCCCGACACCGACCGCACCCGCACCGCATCACGCGCACCGCAGCCCTTGAGCTTGCCGGGAATATCCCCCGCCTCTTCACCCTGGATGTCGATATCGCCGCAGACAGAGCCGCGCCGCCGTTTGGCGCGCCCAAAGAGCACCTGCTGCTCGAACTCCGGCGTGCGCATCATCGGGCGCAGGGTTTCACCCGGCGCCACCGGAGCCAAGTCCACCGGACGGGCAGCGGCGGCGAGGATCTGTGCAGACACGGGCCGGATCTGCGGGCGCATCTGAGGCGTGACCGTCAGTGTCGCCGCCACAGCAGAGACCTCGGTGACCTCGGTCAGCGCCGGGTCCGCCCCGCGTTCCAGCGGCGGGCGCGGGGTGGTTTCAGGCGCGGCGGCACCCAGCCCGCAGCCGGCATGGATCAGCACCATGGCAACGCCAACCCGCCGGACCACCCCGCGCGCCCTCATTTTTTCGGCCCGCGACCAAAGTCCGGCGCGGCAGTGTCCTGACCGGCCTCGATAATGCCCCGCCGGATGGCACGGGTGCGGGTGAAATAGTTGTGCAGATGCGCGCCATCCCCGGTGCGGATCGCCCGTTGCAGGGCAAAGAGCTCCTCGGTGAACCGGCCCAAGATTTCCAGCGTGGCGTCCTTGTTGGTCAGGAACACATCGCGCCACATGGTCGGGTCCGAGGCCGCAATCCGGGTGAAATCGCGAAACCCCGCCGCAGAATATTTGATCACTTCACTATCGGTCACGCGGCGCAGATCATCCGCCACACCCACCATTGTGTAGGCGATCAAATGCGGCGTGTGGCTGGTCACCGCCAGCACCAGATCATGGTGATCGGCGTCCATCTCATCCACATGCGCGCCCATCCCTTCCCAGAGGGCGCGCAGCCGCGCCACCGCCTCCGGCGCGCTGCCCTCCACTGGCACCAACAGGCACCAGCGGTTGTCAAACAGCTCTGCAAAGCCCGACTCGGGACCGGAATGCTCGGTCCCCGCGAGCGGGTGTGAGGGCACAAAATGCACGCCATCCGGAATATGCGGCGCCACTTCCTCGATCACATGGCGCTTGACCGATCCCACATCGGAGACCGTCGCGCCGGGCATCAACGCCGGTGCAATCTCTGCCGCAACCGCGCCCATCGCCCCGACCGGCACGCAGAGCACCACGAGATCTGCGCCCTCGACCGCCGCACGTGCGGTGTCGCAGACCCGATCACACAGACCAATCCGGCGCGCGGTGTCGCGGGTCTCCGCGCTGCGGGCATAGCCGGTGACTTCCCCCGCAAGCCCCGCGCGTTTGATGGCCCAGAACATCGAGGATGCAATCAGCCCAAGACCGATCAGTGCCACGCGGTTGTAGACGGGTTTGGCTGGCATCTCGCTCATTGTGCCGCCCCGGCCTTGAAGTCCTGAACCGCGCTTGCAACCGCGCGGCAGGCGGTCTCATCTCCGACAGTGATCCGCAAGGCGGTGGGCAGGTTATATCCCGCCACCCGGCGCACGATCAGGCCGCGTTGTTTCAGGAAATCGTCGCAGGCTTCCGCCTCTGCTTGGGAGGCAAAGCGCGCCAGAATGAAGTTGGTACAGGATGTGTCCGACGGCACGCCCAGTCCGGCCAGTTGATCCGCCAGCCAGCCGCGCCATTTGGCGTTCTCGACGCGGCAGGTTTCGACATACGCACGGTCACGCACCGCGGCCTCGGCCCCGGCAAGTGCCGTGACCGAGACATTGAACGGCCCGCGCACGCGATTGAGCACGTCGATGATCGGCTTTGGCCCATAGCCCCAGCCCACACGCGCGCCGCCCAGTCCGTAGATCTTGGAGAACGTGCGGGTCATCACCACGTTTTCACGCGCCTCGATGAGGCTTGCCCCGGCGTCAAAGCCCTCGACATACTCAGCATAGGCCCCATCCAGCACGATGATCGCATCCTCCGGGATACCATCGGCAAGGCGCGCCACCTCGGCCTCGGAAATCATGGTGCCGGTGGGGTTGTTGGGGTTGGCGATGAACACCAGCTTGGTCTGCGGCGTGCAGCCTGCCAGCAGCGCATCCACATCGGTGACGCGCTCGCGCTCCTTGACTTCGACCGGGGTGGCCCCGGCGGCAAGGGCAGAAATGCGGTACATGGCAAACCCGTGCTCGGTATAAAGCACCTCATCCCCCGGCCCGGCATAGCACTGGCACAGAAAAGCGATGATCTCATCACTGCCCGCCCCGCAGATGATCCGTTCGGCATCCAGCCCGTGGGTTTCGGCAATGGCGGTGCGCAGGGCGGTATGGTCGGAGCTCGGATACCGATGCATGCTGGTGACAGCCTGCGCCATCGCCTCCACCGCCTTAGGGCTTGGGCCCAGCGGGTTCTCATTGGAGGAGAGCTTGGTCACATTGCTCACCCCGTCCACATGGGCTGCGCCACCCTGATAGAGGGCGATGTCCATGATACCGGGTTGCGGTGTGATTTGGGTCATATCGTTGAGCTCCTTCGCGAACCTGTTCGTCATAGCGCCCTCGGCGCAATGGGAAAAGCCGCAACTGTGCTCAATGCTTCATCAACACACCTATGGGGCAGCCTGTCGCTGCCAGAGCACGTCCCCCTTCGCGCCCTTTGAACGCGCGGGGAGGCTCCCGCCCGTCGTCCGTGCCCCTTTGGCCACGTCCGCGCCACACATGCCCCCGTTTTTTGCGCCTGCCCCGGATCTGGCAGATCCACCGCAGCAGGGCACATCCTCCCGTTGGGCCGGGCCGCGCCGCGTGCCCGAAGGGCACGCGGCGCGGGTCGCCTCGGGCAAAGCCCGAGGCGAAACACCTCAATCACAACGTCTATTCATAGATTATACTGAGGGATCAGGCCGCACGCGGCTGGAAGCGTGCGGTGCTGGGATCGGCGTCATAGGCGGCAGCGATTTCTTCCGCCTCCGCCACCAGCTTTGCAACGCTCTCGATCACATAATCCACGGTCGCCTCCTCCATCAGATAAGAGAAATTGAGCCGCACCCAACCGGGTTTTTGCAACTCCCGCCCGGCGAGAAGATCCCCGAGCAGGGCCTCGGACTGTGGCTGGTCGATCTCCAGCAGGCGGTGCGCATAAGGCCCCGCGCAGGCACAGCCGCCGCGCGCCTGAATGCCGTAGACATCGCTCAGCATGCGCGTGAACAACTGCTGATGCACCGGAGCGCCGGAGGCCCCTGCCACGGTGAAGGAAAAGATCGGCAAGCGATGGGCGCTCTCATGCCCCAGAAGCGTCAGCCCCGGCACCTCCGCCCAAGCCGCGCGCGCCTTGGCCGCATAGCGGGCTTCGCGCGCCTCAATGTGGTCCTGCCCCACGGCCTCTTTGACCAAGAACGCCAGCGCCGCGCGGATGTCACCCACCACATTCGGGGTGCCCGCCTCCTCGCGCGCGGCCAGACTGTCCGCATAGCGATGCGACCACGGCGACACAAAACTCACCGTGCCGCCCCCGGGCCACGAAGGATTACACGCGCGCACCGCATCCCGACGCAGCACCAGCACGCCCGAGGCCCCCGGCCCGCCCGGAAACTTATGCGGCGAGACCACCACGGCGTCCTTTGGCTCCGCCCCATGCGCGCCCATGTCGATGGGCAGATAGGGCCCGCCACCGGCATAGTCCCAAACCGCAAGTGCGCCGTGTGCGCGCAACAGCCGGGTCACCGGATCGGGATCGGTGATAATCCCCGTCACATTCGAGGCCGCCGAGAAACTGCCGATTTTCAGATCTGCATCCGCATGCGCGACCAAGGCCGCCTCTAGCGCCAGCAGGTCGACCCCGCCCTCGGCGCCTTCGGGAATTTCCACCACCTCGGCGCGGCTCTCGCGCCACGGCAGGATGTTGGAGTGATGCTCATAGGGGCCGATAAACACCACCGGGCGCGTGGCCTCATTGATCCCCAAAAGCTTCACCAACCGGTTCAGACCCGCGGTGGCACCGGAGCCTGCAAAGATCACCTCGCAGTCGTCCCCCGCCCCCGTCAGCCGCGCAATCTCGGCCCGGGCGTCGCGGCGCAGGCGGGTGACATACTGGCCGCAATAGGAGGCCTCGGTGTGGGAATTGGCATAAAACGGCAGGAGCTTTTCGGAAATGAACGCTTCGACCGGGCGCATCGCACGCCCCGAGGCCACGTAATCCGCATAGACCAGCGGCACATCGCCGTTGAGACCGGGGATCATCACCCCCTCGCCGATCAGGGTCTGAGCCAGCTCCCCCGCATCCGCTGTGTGTTTGATCGCCGTTTTGAACTGTTCAAGGATCATTGTCGCGCCCTCATTGCCATTTGAGCAATGATAGACCACCAATGTTTGGTCATTCTCACATGTTTACACAGGTGACAGTCGTAACCGTATATCATATGATCCACATATGTCGAAAATCATCGATCAAATTGACCGCGATCTTTTACGGGCCTTGCAACGGGATGGCAGCCTGTCGCAACGCGACCTCGCCGAACGAGTCGGCCTGTCGCAAAACGCCTGTTGGCGGCGGCTCAAGGCCTTGCAGGACAAGGGCATCCTGCGTGGCACCCGCGCCGAAGTGGATCGCAGCCAGCTTGATCTCGGTCTGGTGGTCTTCGTCATGCTGCGCACCCGACATCACTCGGCCGAGTGGCTGGCGCAGTTTCGCCGCCATGTGCTGACGATCCCGGAGGTGGTGGATTTTCACCGCATCGGTGGCGATTACGACTACCAGCTCAAGGTCGTTACCCGCGACATGGCGAGTTATGACAAGGTCTACCAACGCCTGATCGCGGGCGTCGAACTGGACAGCGTGACGTCCTATTTCGCCATGGAGGCGATTGCCGAAGGACGCCCGCTGCCGGTCTGACGGGCGCGCGTCCCGTGATCACAACGCGTGTTCACGACGCATGACCTCAGGTGGTGAGAACCAGCTTCTTGCCCACCGCCGTGGGCGTCTCGCGATAATCGACAAATCCCATGGCGCTGTAATAGCCCAAGCCCTGTGCGTTATCGGCGCCGATCTGGGCGTCGATGGCGGGTAAACGCGCATCCTCAGCCGCCGCGCGTGTCACCGCAAACAAGGCGCGCCCAATCCCCTGTCCGCTGGCATCGGGATGCAGATGCGTGCCGATCACGCCCCAGCCCACCGGCGCGCCATAGGGATTGCCCTCCGGCGCGATCTGCAGGGACTGAAACCCCAACAGCCGCCCTGCGGCATCAACCGCGACCGAACAGGCGATGCGATTGTCATTCTCGATGTAAGTCTCGCGCACAAATGCCGCGTCTCCTGCGGTCTTGCGCTGGCCCGCCTGACGCAGGGCCTCCAACACGGCGGCAATATCTTCGGCGTCCGCTGGCACGGCCGGACGAATGTCAATCATATGTGTTCCAATAGTTTACATGAAAAATGAGGGGCACAGGTCGCGGCATACCCGCCCCTGCTCCCTTTCGAAATCAGTGCCCAAACGCCGCATCCGGCATCCATTTAGGACGTTTGCCCGCAGGCCCCGCCCGCATGTGCAAACAGGCGGTATTGGTGCGCTGGAACCACAGCGCCTTGAGCGGATACCACCCGGCCTTCGGCACCTCGACCTCAACCGCAAAGGTCTCCTCGCAGGGCTGGCGGCCATCAAACTCGCCCACCACCTGACCGCCGACCACCGCGTGCAGGCCATCATTGGTCAGAAAATCGATCGTGTAGACGCCCGGCGCATCAAAGCGCACGTAACCGCGAATATCGGCCACCACCCGCTCGGCACGTTTGGCGGTCAGCACATTCTGCCCCAGCTCGGTGTCGCGGTAATCCAGCCCCGTGAGCGGCGCCCCCTGCTCCACCCGGTATTTCAACGCATTGCGGGCCGCGCCCAGGCTCTTGACGTCAGAGGGATAGGCATAGCGCACCGACAGCCCGGGCTTCAGCCCCGACGGCTGCGGATCCGCCGGTGTCAGCTTCAGCGGCGCCGCAAACGCCATCGCAGAGAGCCCCGCCACGCAGGCTGCGGCCAGGGCAACGGATCGAAGGGCGGCGGATGTGATCGACATGATATTCTCCCAATCTGTCCGGTCCGCGCGTGACAATATCGGTCCCGGCGCCGGTGTCAGCGCCACCATAGGCCCCGCAACCGCCGTTTCCCAAGCGATTCCTGACGTCACCCCCAACCGCGCCGTTCCCATGCAAAAAGCCGCCCCGGGCAGGAGCGGCTTTTCCATGTCTCGTCTCCGGAGGGCCCGCCAGGGGCCGTCGGATCAGTTCTTGGCGTAGAATTCGACCACGAGGTTCGGTTCCATCACCACCGGGTACGGCACATCGGCCAGCGCGGGCGCGCGCACGAAGGTCGCGGTCAGTTTGGAGTGATCGGCTTCGATGTAGTCCGGAACGTCACGCTCGGCCAGCTGCACGGCCTCCAGAACGGCAACGTTCTGCTTGGACTTTTCACGCACCTCGATCACGTCGCCTTCTTTGACGCGGTAGGAGGGGATGTTGACGCGCTTGCCGTTCACCAGCACGTGGCCGTGGTTCACGAACTGACGGGCCGCAAAGACGGTCGGCACGAATTTGGCGCGGTAGACAACGGCGTCCAGACGACGCTCCAGCAGGCCGATGAGGTTTTCACCGGTGTCACCCTTCACACGCTCGGCTTCGCCGTAGATGCGACGGAATTGTTTCTCGGTCAGGTCACCGTAGTAGCCTTTCAGCTTCTGCTTGGCGCGCAGCTGAATACCGAAGTCGGACAGTTTGCCTTTACGGCGCTGACCGTGCTGGCCGGGGCCATATTCACGACGGTTCACCGGGGACTTCGGACGGCCCCAGATGTTTTCGCCCATGCGGCGGTCAATTTTGTACTTGGCAGACGTGCGTTTGGTCACGGCTGATCTCCTTCTTTAATGGCATTGCAAGGTAAATCCGAAAACCGGTTCCCACTTTTCGGCTTGCAATCGCATCTGCCATTGCACCGTCAGCGTTCACCTGCTCCAGAAAACCTGCAACAAACGAAGGGCGTTGTCCTCTTGGGTTTGGGTCTTGCGACCGTCCACCATGACAGGCATCCCCTTGCGGGGGCCACCAACACCAATGAAGCCGCGCTTCTACAGCACCCCCTGCCCGTGTCAAGAGCGATCCGGCAGTTTTATGCCCGCCCCTTTCGCAAGAGCAACCGCAACAGCCGCAGCCCAGATCAAGGGGCGCAGGAGAGCCCCAACGGCTTTCCCCTTGTGGGAAAGCTCCGGCCTGTGCGCCGCAGGCGCTCCGCTAGGCTGCGTCGTGCAAGAGGATTGCGGCCTCGGACGCCGACAGGTTGCGCCGCGCAAACGCCCCGTAGCTGGCCGGATCCTGTTCGACCCCCGGCAAGCGACGCAGCAAGCGTTTGCGGTCGCTGTCGTCCAATGCGGTCAGGGCGGCGTTGGCGGGGTGGAAGCTCTCGGTCTCAACCCCATTGGCCCAGATCACCTGATGGTGCTCCAGCAGCAGATGCACATAGGTCACCTCGCGCACGCCGTGATCGACCGCGATGGTGCCGCCATTGATCAGGTCGCGCGCCGCCACCAGCACCTCCGGCGCGTTGAACAGCGCCTGCGCGGCACGGCCACGCACCAGCATGCGGTGTTCCGGCGACACCAGCAATTCGCATTCGGGGCGATCAATCCCCAGGGCCCCGGCCCGGATGCGCACCGGTCGCAGCTGCGGCATCACAAACAGCCGCGCCCCGCTCATCCGGCGCGTGCCGATCCATTGCACCACCTGGGCGCCGTTGTCGCGGGTTTGCACCCGATCACCTTCGCGCAGGGTCTCCACCGGCTTCGGCCCGTCCGGTGTCGCGATACGGGTGCCGGGGGTAAAGCAGATCACGCCGGGGTCTCGCGGCGCCTGATCCGCCCCCATTCGGCCCAAGGCCTGATGCACCACCCAGAGGTCGGTGTTGCGGGGCGGGATTTCATCGACAAACATCAACAGCGGCGACCGGCCGGGGCCGGCCTCGATCACGGTGACGGTATAGCTCTGCACCCCATTGGTGACGACAAAGCTGCTGTCCATGACCGGATCGTCAACATCAATGGCATGAATATCACTGCGATTCTGCACGGCCGCGCCGACGAGGCGGCGCACCGTGCGCGCCGCACGACGCCGAAGGTCCTGTTCCCCATCTGCCATATCCAGACGCAACAGCTCTGATGGTCCGTCCACGCGCACGGCCTCCCCATGCCAAGACCACGCAGCGCCCACCTCGAGTGCTGCAACAGGTGCCGCCTCGAGACCATCAATTTCCGTTTGCGTCCAGGAGATGACAAACGTGCCGCAAAAGCCCGTCTTCATCCGCTCTAGCCTGCCTCAGTTGAGTTTATCTCAATTATTAATGAAGCGTTAACAAATCAGGCCCCTAGGTGGAAGACTTAATCCCCGGGGCCGGTTTGCTTTTGACCACGGGACCGTGACGAAAAAACCACGTCAGAAGGTCCAGCGCAGCCGCAGGGAGCCGACGATCTGACCTGTGTCCTGACCAGAGAACTCCTTGCCCAGGTAGGTAATTCCATAAAAGAAATCACGCCCGTCGCCTTGCCAGTGCAGCCCCGCGCGCAGGCGGTCGCGACGTGAATTCAGTGCGTATCTGCGCCCTTCTGGCAGGTAGACCGACTGTGCCACATGCGCCACATCGCCCCCCAGCGTGAAACTCAGGCCACGGGTCTCATACATCGTCCGGTAGCGCTGGCCCGTCACCGGATCGCGCACTAGGAGTTCGCCCTGCCCGGCCGTGCCCAGGGTCAGGTCCGCACCGATTCGCACCAAGGTCTCATCCCCGGCGCGCGCCTCGACAAAGGGGCGCAGACGGCTGCGCGGGCCAAGCGTGATGGTTTTGCCCAACTCGCCGACGAGCGTGGGGCGTATCGTGTTGGGGATCTGCGCATCGCGCACCGCATCCGAGGGGCGCGTGGTGTTGGCGAGATCATGCAGCGCATCCTGAAACCCGTCGAGTCCCGTTTGCGGGCCGATAAAGACCAGATCGCCGCCAAGCGAGATCTCCAGTGACCCGCGCTGCATATGCGTGTGCAGCCCGAGCGACAGGCCCCCCGCCCAAGGCCGATCACCGGCAGCCGGATTGCGCAGATTGTCCGGGGCGATGATCTGACCAAGAAAGCGCAGCTCCAACAGCTCTCCGAAGGTCGCAGGGGCCTGCCCGTCCCAGCCATAGCCGTAAATCCGCGACGAGGCGACAGACCCGGTGCGCCAGCGATCCTTGCCATCGCCGATCAGATCATTGTCGATCAGGTGGCCATAGCCGATCCGGTGACGTTTCAGCGCCTCTGACGGGGCCGCCTCCGCCGCCTGCACAGTGCTGGCCAAAGGAAGCACAATCGCGGCGCAGAGCGCCAGCGCGAAGGATCGGATCATCTGAATACCTGCTGGTGGGTTATTGGTGTCTTTAGGCCCCAACTGGTTAACCAACACTTAATGGCGCCACTAGTGCAGCCGGGCCACAGCATCCCGCAAAGACCATCACGTGCGCCCCGGAAATGCCGCGTTTTTGTCGCGATATGAACCCCTTGGCCTACTGTCGGGACGGGGGCGCTAGCCTTCGTCGACCGGAGCCACCACCGGGCCGCCTGCCTTGAGCCAGCCGGAGAACCCGTCGCTTATGTGCGCGGCCTCAAACCCCATGTCCTGCAACATCGCCACCGACAGGGCCGACCGCCACCCCGAGGCGCAATGAAAGACAAAGCGTTTTTCCTCGGCAAAGATCTCTTTGAAATAGGGGCTGTCGGGATCGACCCAGAACTCCAGCATACCGCGCGGACAATGAAAACTGCCGGGGATAAACCCCACGCGCTGGCGTTCCCGCACATCGCGCAGGTCGACAAACACCACCTCAGGCGTGCCATGCAGGGCAATCGCCTCTGCCGCGGTGATTTCCTCGATGCGGGCGCGGGCTGCAGCGACCATCTGCGCCGATGTTGTCTTGAGCTGTGCCATCCGGACCTCCTGCGGCGTGTGTTTCCAACACTCTAGGGGCAGCTTTGCCCCCACGCCAGCCCCGGCGGTAGGGCGCGCGATCACAGCAATTGACAGCCGCCCTGCCCTGCCGCAGTGTCGCCCGCAGGTCCGGTACATTGATGCGCCGCCCCTGCCCCCGAACATGCGAGGAGATCAGCGTGACCACAGACACGTCCCTTTCCCAATCCGCCGGTCAGCCGCGTTCTGAACCGATCTCTCTGTGGGACCGCTCATCCGAGGAACCCACCTATGCCAATCCCCTGGCACAGGACGCCCGCGTCGATGTGGCCATCGTGGGCGGCGGCTACACGGGGCTGTCGACCGCGCTGCATGGCGCGCTCAAGGGGCTGTCGTGTCATGTGCTGGAGGCCGAGGAGATCGGCCATGGTGGCTCCGGGCGCAACGTGGGGCTGGTCAATGCCGGTCTGTGGCTGCCACCGCAACAGGTGGAGCAGATGCTGGGCAAGGCGCATGGCGGCGCATTGGTGCGCGAGCTGGGCGATATGCCCGATTATGTGTTCTCGCTGATCGAGCAATATCAGATCCGCTGCGAGGCCACCCGCGCAGGCACCATCCACGCCGCACATGCCGCATCGGGCCTGCGCGATCTTGAGGCCCGCGCCGCAGGTTGGCAGGCGCTTGGTGCGCCAGTGCGCCTGCTGAGCGCGGGCGAGACCGCCGAAAAGACCGGCACCGCAAAATTTCACGGCGGGCTCTTGGATGCACGCGCTGGCACTATTAACCCGATGGGCTATGTGCGCGGATTGGCCCGCGCTGCACGGGCTGCCGGGGCAGATATTTCCACCGGGACCAAGGTGCATGCGCTGAAGAAAGACGGCGCAGATTGGAAAGTGGAGACGGATCGCGGCGTGATCACTGCCGGGCGCGTTGTCATCGCCACCAACGCCTATAGCAATGACCTGTGGCCGGGGCTGGCGCAGAGCTTCACGCCGATCCATTTCTTCCAGATGGCCACCCAGCCCCTCGGTGCCGAGGCCGGTTCAATCCTGCCCGAGGGTCAGGGCCTGTGGGACACCGGCAAGATCATGTTCTCGCTGCGCCGCGATCAGGCGGGGCGACTGATTATCGGCTCCATGGGGTCGGTGGTGGGCGGCACCGAGGGCCTCACCCGCCGCTGGGCCGAACGCAAGCTGCGCCGCCTGTTCCCGGACCTCGGCGCGCTGGAGTTCGCGGACGCATGGCACGGGCAGATCGCCTTTACCCCCGATCACTTGTTCCGCATTCACCGGCTGGACGACGGTCTCTATTCCCCGGTGGGCTATAACGGGCGCGGCATCACCACCGGCACGTTGTTTGGCCGGGCGCTGGCGGATCTGTTCAGCGGCGCGTCAGAGGACAGCCTGCCGCTGCCGATCACCGACCTGAAACCCGACCGGGGGCGTGCGCTGAAGGCGCCGCTCTATCGCAGCGCGTTTCTGGCCAAACAGGCGGCGGAAAGCCTGCTCTGACCACCACAGGGGCGTTGCTCAGGCCGAGGTGCTCAGGCCGGAGGGCTATCCCAGACCTGATCCAGCCCTGCGTTGATGTCTGCTGCCGCCTGCTGCAAGGCATCAAGATGGAGTTCTGCGAATTCGGGCACGGATTTATAGGTGCGCAGCCACAGCACCGACAGCCCGCCCAGAACCTGTGCGCCGGCCCGGATCGGCACCGCAATGGCGCGCAGGTCGGTGTCCCACTCGCGTTCGCTGAGGTGAGCGGGCAGACGCTCGGCATAGCCACGGGCGCGGACCTCCTCGATCCGCCGCATCAGCGCGGGCAGATCCAGCCCAAAGCGCACCGGCCCCCAGTGCAGATCGGATTTCAGCGCCTCATAGGTGGCGGCAATTTCGCCATCGCTCAGGGCGGCGAGGCAGGCCAGACCGGTGGCCGAGCCGAAATGGCTGACCCGGCGGTTGATCTGGCCCTGTTCAACGTGAAAATTGCTGACCTGCCGGGTGCTGTCGATGATCCGCATCGCGCGTGCCTCGCGGATATGGATGTCTGACGGCCAGCCGATCGCCTTGGTCAGCGCCAGCGCCCGCGGGATCGCCGCATCCGCCACCTGCAACATCCCCTTCGGCATCACCTCGGTCGAAATGTCGGGAAACACCAACAGCGTGCGATAGAGCTGATCCGCCAGCGAGCGGCGCACGATCTTGCGCGCGATCAGGGTTTGCAACAGCCGCCGGATGGTGCTCTTGGGCAGGCCGGTGGCACGGTGCAGATCCGCCAGCGACATCGCCCCCTCGCGCGCGAGGGTTTCCAGGATCTCGATGCCACGATCAAGGGAGCGGTTTTCTTTCAACATGCCCTGTCATGCCACTGAGCGGCACGATTTGACAAAGGTTTTCTGCGCGCCCGTCCCTCTTCTAGGCTGGCCGCCAGCAGGAGGGAGCCGTGCGATGAATATCCTCTTTATCATGTTCGACCAACTGCGGTTCGACTATCTGAGCTGCGCCGGTCATCCGCATCTGAAAACACCCCATATCGACCGGCTGGCTGAGCGCGGCGTGCGGTTCACCAACGCCTATGTGCAATCGCCCATCTGCGGCGCCGCACGGATGAGCTGCTACACCGGGCGCTATGTCTCCAGCCACGGGGCGCAATGGAACAACTCGCCGCTGCGGGTGGGCGAATGGACCATGGGGGATCATCTGCGCAAGGCGGGCATGGGCTGCTGGCTCATTGGCAAAACTCATATGAATGCCGACAGCGAGGGCATGGCCCGCCTCGGCCTCAGCCCGGACAGCGTGATCGGCGCACGCCAGGCCGAATGTGGCTTTGACGTCTGGATTCGTGACGATGGCCTCTGGGCCGAGGGGCCGGACGGGTTTTATGACCAAAAACGCAGCCCCTATAATGAGTACCTGAAATCAAAGGGCTACGCGGGCCACAACCCGTGGCACGACTTCGCCAATGCGGGTCTTGAGGGCGATGAGATGGCCTCCGGCTGGTTCATGGCCAACGCGAAAAAGGCCGCGAATATTGCCGAGGAAGACAGCGAAACCCCGTGGCTCACCACCAAGACCATTGAGTTTATTGAACAGGCCGAGGGGCCATGGTGTGCGCATGTGAGCTATATCAAACCGCATTGGCCCTATATCGTGCCCGCGCCCTATCACGACATGTACGGGCCGGAGCATGTGCTGCCCGCCGTCAAAGACCCTGCTGAGCGCGACGATCCACACCCCGTTTACGGGGCCTTCATGGGCAATGCCATCGGTCAGGCCTTCTCGCGCGAAGAAGTCAGACAATCCGCCATCCCCGCCTATATGGGCCTCATCAAGCAATGCGATGACCAGATGGGGCGGCTGTTTCAGTACCTTGAGGACACGGGCCGGATGGATGACACGATGATCGTGATCACCTCTGACCACGGCGACTATCTGGGCGATCACTGGCTGGGCGAGAAGGATCTCTTTCACGAACCCTCCGTCAAAGTGCCAATGATCATCTATGATCCCCGCCCCGAAGCCGCCTCCACCCGCGGCACCACCTGCAGCGCGCTGGTAGAGAACATCGACCTGCTGCCGACCTTTGTGGAGGCCGCAGGTGGCGAGATCGCAGATCACATCCTTGAGGGCCGCGCGCTTACACCGTGGCTGCACGGTCAGACGCCCGAGGTGTGGCGGGACTACGCGATCAGCGAATACGACTATTCCGGCACACCGATGAGTGTGAAGCTTGGCATCGCCCCCCGCGATGCACGACTCTTTATGGTGACCGACACGCGCTGGAAATTCCTGCACACCGAGGGCGGCCTGCCGCCAATGCTGTTCGATCTGGAAAACGACCCGCAAGAGTTTAATGACCTTGGCCGCAGCGCTGAACATCGCGAAGTGATCGACATGATGTATGCGCGTCTTGGCCAATGGGGGCGGCGCATGTCACAACGCATCACCCGCTCAGACGCGCAGATCATTGCAGGACGCGGCGCCTCACGCGGCAAGGGCATTCTGCTTGGGGTCTATGACCCCGAAGACGTCCCCGCCGAGCTAACCGTAAAATACCGCGGCAAGCCACCGGTCTAAACGTGGGCGCCCAGCACCCCCTCTGTGCCACCCCGAAGAGCGCGGGGGGGGGCTCCCGCCCAGGCCGCAGGGATCACAGATCCCCTTGCCCGGTTGGGCCCGGCGCCGCGCTGGCGCGCGGCGTGCCACCGCCCCACCTTCAGCTTTTTCCAAATATCTCGGGGGTGAGGGCCGCAAGGCCCGAGGGGGCAGCGCCCCCTGGCGCCCGGACCCCGGCCGGGCGCTCGGCCCAAGGCCGCCAACGGGTCCTGCCGCAGGCCGGGCACGTGCGGGCGCGGGAGGCCTGCCGGGTCTATACGCAACACTCAGCTCACATCATAACCCAGCGCACCGATCGCCGCGTGCAGCGCTTTGAGGAACACCCCTTCCAGCGGCGTCCGCTCTGCATCCTGCCGCAGCATCAGCCCTACCGGCCCCTTGGTCAGCGACATGTCGAAGGGCAGTTCGACCAAGCGCCCGTCGGCAAGCTCATTGCGCACCACCCCGCGCGAAATCATCCAGATCGCATCGGTATCGCGGGCATGCACCCGAGCAAAGGCGCCCGAGACCGTTTCGATCCGCTGCGGTGGTTCCGACAGGCCATGGCTGATCAGCCAGCGCTCCACCAACGGGCGAATGGCCGCCGTCGAGGGCGGGAAGATCACCGGCCAGCGGGTCAGATCCGACAGGCTCGGGGCCGCCAGACAGGGATGGCCGGGCCGCACCGCGCTCACGACCTCTTCGGTATAAAGCTGGGTAAAGGACACCCCCTGCATCACCGCGGGATCGCCGAGCCGCCCGATCACCATGCTCACCGCGCCGCTGCGCAGCAGGTCGATCAGCATCCCGTGCGGCCCGTCGGACAATCGCAACACCGCCTCGGGCGCGAGCCTGCGAAACTCTTCCGCGACCCGCGGCAACAGCCCCGCCGCCACGCTGGGCAAGGCGCCCACGGTGACCTCCTGGCGCAACAGGCCGCCCTGGGTGCGATCCACGCTGTCCAGCCCGTGATCGAGCGCGGCCAGGCTCATGCGGGCAAAATGGGCAAAGATCTCCCCGGCTTCGGTCAGCTCAACCCCGGCCCGGCTGCGCCGCAAGAGCGTGGCCCCGAGGATCTCTTCCAGCTCCTTCAGGGTGCGCGACATCGCCGGTTGCGTCAGCCCCAGATACTCTGCCGCGCCCTTCAGACTGCCGTGCGCCACCGCCTCCGACAGGCATTGCATGTGGCGGATCTTGACCTGTCGTGAACGCTTTAAATTACCCATATCGGTATATATAAAGTCGTATTTCTCATTTTAGAATACAAAAACCGCATGATACGCTGCACTCAAAGCGGGAGGCTTGGATGCGGACACAGGTGGTTATTGTCGGCGGAGGTCCGTCGGGGATGTTGTTGGGGCAATTGTTGCACCTGAATGGGATCGACACCGTCGTGCTGGAACGGCGCAGCAAGGCACATGTGCTGAGCCGTATCCGTGCCGGCATCCTGGAGCAGGGCATGGTCGAGCTGATGCACAAGGCGGGCGTCGGTGCGCGGCTGGAGCGTGAGAGCTTTCATCATGAGGGCACGCAGATCGCCCACAATGATCGGATGTTCGGCATCAATTTCGAGCAACTCATCGGCAAATCGGTGATCCTCTACGGCCAGACAGAAGTCACTCGCGACCTCTATGAGGCGCGCGAGAAGGTCGGCGCACAGACGATCTTTGACGTAGCAGATGCCGCCATCCACGACGCGGACACCGATACGCCCTATGTGACCTTCCACAAGGACGGTCGGGAACAGCGTATTGATTGCGATTTCATCGCCGGTTGTGACGGGTTCCATGGCGTCAGCCGCCGCACCATTCCGGCCTCCGTGCGCACCGAGTATGAGAAGGTCTATCCCTTCGGCTGGCTCGGCATCCTGTCGGAAACCCCGCCAGTGAACGAAGAGCTGATCTATGCCAATTCCGAGGACGGCTTTGCGCTCTGTTCGATGCGCAATGCCAACCTCAGCCGTTATTACGTGCAGTGTTCCCTGGGCGATGACGTCGGCGACTGGACCGACACGCGGTTCTGGGACACGCTGCGCCGCCGCCTGCCCGCCGAGGTGGGCGAAGCGCTGGTGACAGGTCCCTCGATCGAGAAATCCATCGCGCCGCTGCGGTCGTTTGTGAGCGAGCCGATGCGCTGGGGGCGGTTGTTCCTCTGCGGGGATGCCGCCCATATCGTGCCGCCCACCGGGGCGAAGGGTCTGAACACCGCCGCCTCTGACGTGCATTACCTCTATACAGGGCTGCTGCGGTTCTATCAGGACAAGGACAGCGAAGGGCTTGATCGCTATTCAGAAAAGGCGCTTGCCCGGGTCTGGAAGGCGGAGCGGTTCAGCTGGTGGATGACGTCGCTGCTGCATCGGTTCCCGGATCAAAGCCCGTTTGATGTGAAGATGCAGGCGGCGGAACTGGCCTTCCTGCGTGACAACGAGGATGCGCAGCGGGTGCTGGCCACCAATTACGTCGGGTTGCCCTACTGATGCAGGCGGCGCGACTGACACATGCCACGCTGCATTGGCGCGCGGATGGCGACCCAAACGGGCCAGCGGTGGTTTTTGCCAACTCGCTGGGCACGGATCTGCGGCTCTGGGATGCGGTGATCGACCGCCTGCCCACGCATCTGCGGCTGATCCGCTACGACAAACGCGGCCATGGCCTCAGCTCCTGCCCCAAAGGGCCCTATTCCCTCGACGATCTCGCCGAGGATGCGCTGGAGCTGTTGGATCATCTGGGTGTTGAGACTTGCGTCTTTGTCGGCCTGTCCATCGGCGGCATGATTGCGCAGACCGTGGCGGCCCGCGCGCCGGAGCGGATCTCGGCGCTGGTGCTGTCCAACACCGCCGCCAAAATGGGCGAGGCGCAGATGTGGCAGGACCGGATCGCGGCCATCGAGGCAGGCGGCATTGCGGCCCTGTCGGATGCGGTGATGGAACGCTGGTTCGCGCCCGATTTCTTGAGCACCGACGCCCACATACCATGGCGGCACATGCTGGAGCGCACACCGCAGGACGGCTACATCGCCTGTTGTCAGGCCATTGCGGGCGCAGACCTCAGCGAGATCACCAAGACCCTGCGCCAACCGACCCTTGGCATCGCGGGCAGTGCGGATGGCGCCAGCCCTGCCGCGCTGGTAGAGGCAACCATCGATCTGATCCCCGACGCCGCGTTCACCGTGATCGAGGACACCGGCCATTTGCCCTGTGTCGAGGCGCCCGAGGCCTATGCCGGGGCCCTATTGGAATTCCTGGAGGAGTTGGGCCATGTCTAAACAGCCCCAAAGCGACCGCTATATCACCGGCATGACCATCCGCCGCAAAATCCTGGGCGACGACCACGTGGACCGGACCGAGGCGAGGAAAACCGCCTTTGACGAACCGTTCCAGACGCTGATCACAGAAACCGCTTGGGGCAATGTCTGGGCCAGCGACGGGGTTTCCGACCGTGAACGCTCCATGCTGACGCTGGCGCTTCTGGCCGCGCTTGGCAATTTTGACGAGATCCCCATGCACATCCGCGCCACCGCGCGCACGGGCGCAAGCAAGACCGACGTGCTGGAGGCATTCCAGCATGTGGCAATCTACGCAGGGGTGCCGCGCGCCAATCACGCGCTGAAACTGGCCAAGGAGACTTACGCCGAGATGGAACAGGAGGCGGGCAAAAAATGAGCAACGGCTATGTAAACCGCGACCGGCGCTGGCATCCGCCCAGCATCACGCCCGACTACAAGACCTCGGTGGCGCGCGGCCCACGCCATGCGCCGCTGTCCTTTCCCACCACTTTGGTCGAGGAAACCGGGCCGGTCTTTGGCCATGACATGCTGGGCAAACTTGACAACGACCTGATCCTGAACTTTGCCAGCGGCGACGGCATGGCGATCGGCCCGCGCATCATCGTGCATGGGCAGGTGCGCGACGAGTTTGGCCGTGGCGTACCCGGCGCGCTGATCGAGGTCTGGCAGGCCAATGCGGGCGGGCGCTATCGCCACAAGAAGGAAAGCTATCTGGCGCCGTTGGATCCGAACTTTGGCGGCTGCGGGCGCTGCATCAGCGACGCACAGGGGTTCTATGAGTTCCGCACCATCATGCCCGGCCCCTACCCCTGGCCCAACACGATGAACGACTGGCGCCCGGCGCATATCCATTTTTCCATCTTTGGCCACGGCTTTGCCCAGCGCCTGATCACCCAGATGTATTTCGAGGGCGATCCGCTGATCTGGCACTGCCCCATCGTCGACACCATCCCGACACGCGAGGGGATCGAGAGCCTGGTCGCGGCGCTCGACATGGCGCGCACGGTGCCGATGGATGCGCGGGCTTACAAGTTCGACATCACCCTGCGCGGCCGTCGCCAGACGATGTTTGAAAACCGCATGGAGGGGCTGTGATCATGGTGCAACCGTTGAGCTATCTGAGAGAATCCCCGTCGCAGACCGCCGGGCCTTACGTCCACATCGGCTGCACGCCGAATTTCGCCGAAATCGAAGGCGTCTACCCGCAGGACCTCGGCCATGAGATGATTACCGGCGACGTGCAGGGTCAGCGGATCCGCATCACCGGCCGTGTCATCGACGGCACCGGCACGCCCTTGCGCGATGCGATGATCGAGATCTGGCAACCGGATGCGGCAGGGCTGTTCAACTCCCCCGCCGAGACACGCGGCACGGCAGATCCAAACTTCACCGGCTGGGGGCGCTGCGCCTCGGATATGACGACGGGCGAGTTTGCCTTTGACACGGTCAAACCCGGCGCGGTGCCCTTTGTCGATGGGCGGATGCAGGCGCCGCATGTGACGCTCTGGATCGTGGCGCGGGGCATCAACCTCGGCCTGCACACGCGGATGTATTTCCCCGACGAGGCGGAGGCCAACGCCGCCGACCCGATCCTGAGCCGCATCGAGCATCAGACCCGCGTCAAAACCCTGATTGGCGAGGATAAGGGCGACGGTCATTACCATTTCGACATTCGCCTTCAGGGGCACAATGAAACCGTGTTTTTCGACATCTGAGGCCAGATCATGAGCAACCCTTGTATCCTTTGCGTCGCGATCACCGGCTCGCTGCCCACCAAGGCCAACAATCCGGCGGTGCCGATCACCGTGTCCGAACAGATCGAGAGCACCCATGAGGCGTTTGAGGCCGGGGCCAGCATCTGCCACGCCCATGTGCGCAATGACGACGAGACGCCCTCCTCCGATCCGGAAAAATTCGCGGCGCTGAAAGAAGGGCTGGAGAAACACTGCCCCGGCATGATTGTCCAGTTCTCCACTGGCGGCAGGTCGGGCGCGGGCAAGACGCGCGGGGGCATGCTGCCGTTGCAGCCCGACATGGCCTCCTTGTCGGTGGGATCGAACAACTTCCCCACCCGCGTCTATGAAAACCCGCCGGATCTGGTCGACTGGCTGGCAGGCGAGATGCGAACGCATCACATCACGCCGGAGGTCGAGGCCTTTGACCTCAGCCATATCCTGCAGGCGATCCGGCTGCATCAGGAGGGGGCGCTCTATGGCAAGCTCTATCTGCAATTTGTGATGGGCGTGAAAAACGCGATGCCCGCCGACAAGGAGGTGTTCGACCTCTATGTCGATCTGGTCAAACGCCGCGCCCCGGAAGCCAATTGGTGTGCGGCGGGCATTGGGGCAAACCAGTTGGTGGTCAACGAATGGGCCATTGCCGCCGGGGGCCATACTCGTGCCGGGCTGGAGGACAATGTGCGGCTGGATCGCCAGACCCTTGCGCCCTCCAATGCGGCACTGATCCGGCGCGCGGCGGAGCTGTGCGAGAAATACGAACGCCCCGTCGCCACCTGGCAACAGGCGCGAGAGATCCTTGACGTGCCCCTGCGCGGCTGATCTGGTTTCCTTATTCCGCCTCAAAGGACCGCCTGCCCTGTGAACCCGCTGACCTCGACCAACCCCTACTTTACCGGCCTCTTTGCCGATGATGAGATCACGGATCTGTTCAGTGGTCCTGCGACGGCAGAGGCTTTCCTCGCCTATGAGGTGGCGCTGACCCGTGCGGCGGCAGAGGTCGGGCAGATCGAGGCGGATCTTGCGGCGCGGGCAGTGGCTGCGATGGCCGGGTTCGCGCCCGATGTGGCGGCATTGCAGGCGGATCAGAAGACAGACGGTATGGCGGTGCCGGGCTATGTGCGGCAACTCAAGGCGCATGTGGGCGCGGAGCTTGCCGCCGCTGTGCACCCCGGTGCCACCAGTCAGGATCTGATCGACACCGCGCTGGTGCTGGCGATCCGCGCGGCAAACGCGATCTACCTGTCGCGGCTGGAGAGGTTGAGCACCGCGCTGGAGGCGCTGGAGCGAACACAGGGCGAAAACGCCCTGATGGCCCGGACCCGGATGCAGGCGGCCCTGCCGATCACCGCCGGGCATCGAATCACCACATGGGCCGCGCCAGTGCAGCGCCATGCAAAACGGTTGGAGACCTTGCGCCCCGAGGTGGAGCTGTTGCAGTTCGGCGGCCCGGTGGGGGATCGCCAGCGCAGCCAGCCACATGGCGACGCCATTGCCCGGCTCATGGCGACCGAGTTGGGGCTGACCGCCCCTGCCCGCAGCTGGCACACCGAGCGGGATGGCTTGGCGACATACGCCAGCTGGCTTTCGGCCCTGACCGGCAGTCTCGGCAAGATCGGGCAAGACATCTGCCTGATGGCACAACAGGGCGTGGATGCGCTGGCGCAGGAGGGCGGCGGCAGCAGCTCTGCCATGGCGCATAAACAGAACCCGGTGACGGCGGAACTGTTGGTGACTCTGGCGCGCTATAACGCAGGCCAATTGCCCCTGATGCATCAGGCGATGGTGCATGAACAGGAACGCTCTGGCGCGATGTGGACGCTGGAGTGGATGGTGCTGCCAGCCATGATGACCTGCACCGGCGCCGCCCTGCGTCTGGCCACCGAGCAGATCCAGGCGATCACCCGGATCGGGGAGCCCCCCTCCCCCATCTGACCCGCCGCCCAAAACTTTTTTCAAAAAAATTGCCACCTGCTGCATCCAAATGCGGCGCTGACGGAGTCTCCCCTCTGACAGCGCACGGATGGTCCGTGCCTCAGTCAAACAGAGAGGAGCTTTTTATGCATTCCCTTAAGACCGCTTTTGTGACCGCATCCATTTTCGCAACCGCCCAGTTTGCGCAGGCGGACGACCATGCCGCCCCGATGGCGATCGGGCTGAGTGGCGACAACATGCTGCATATGATCAACGCCGAAACCGCCGGGGTCACCGGCTCCATGCCGGTCAAGGGCGTCGACAAGCTGCTGGGCATCGACCTGCGCCCGGCCACCGGTCAGCTGATCGGCGTCACCTCCACCTTTGACATCGTCGAGATCGACCCCAAGACCGGCGAGGCCACGGTGATTTCCACCATGGACAAGGAACTGCCGATTGCGGAGGGCGCACCGGTGATCGTGGACTTCAACCCCAAGGCCAACAAGCTGCGCTTCATGAGCGGCACCACCAACCACCGGGTGGACATCGAAAGCGGTGCCGTGACCGTGGATGGCTCGCTCGCCTTTGAGGAAAAAGACATGCACGCGGGCGAGGCTCCGGCGATCGTCGCGGCGGCCTATATCAACTCCTACGGGCAGCCGGATGCAACGGCGATGTACGACATTGACGCTACCATCGTGGCGCTGATCCAGCAGACCTCGCCCAACGATGGCACGCTGGCGGCGATCGGCAAGCTGGGCATTGACGGGGCGCAGACCTATGCCTTTGACATTGCAACCGATGCAGAGGGCAACAATACCGCCTGGCTCGCGGCTGGTGGCAGCCTCAACACCGTTTCCCTGGAGAGCGGCAAGATCATGGAAAGCTGGGAGATCAAGGGCGCGGATGCTGCGCTGCGCGACATCACCTTCATGACGGCGAAGTGATATCAGGGTTGCACAACGTGATGCAATTCGTGTTATGGTTGTATGAGTGAGTGCGAGTAACCCCATGGTGCCGCAAACACCGGGGACATGTTACCCGAGGGGGCGCAGGCGTTATCGCCCGGCGCCCCCTGTTGCCCCCTCCCGATGCCTCTGCCGCTGGCGATCATGACGTTGACCGGGTCCGCCGGTGCCAATACGGTTGCCCGGAGCGCGCCGTCCCGCCTGCGTGCAAGACCGACGCGGATGGCCGCGGGCACCGGGACGCGCCACAGGCATGAGGACAGGCGATTGAGCGAATTGGCAGAGCGCATCGAGGCCTGCGCAAACGGGGATCGTGCAGCGCTGCGCGCCCTGATGGACACCGAAGGGTCGCGGCTGCTGGGGATTGCGATCCGGATGCTGCGCCGACGGGATCTGGCAGAGGATGCGGTGCAGGAGTGTTTTGTCTCGCTCTGGCGCAAGGCACATCAGTTTGATGCCGCGCGGGGCTCTGCGCGGGGCTGGCTGACCACCATCCTGCGCAACCAGTGCCTGACGATGCTGCGCAAGGAAAGCTGGGAAATCGCCGAGGACGCGGGGACGCTGGAGCGCCGGCAAGATGAGGACATCGTGATGGAGGCCTATGGCAGGCTGGACATGAACAGCGACCTGCGGCGCTGCCTCGACCGGCTGGAGCCGCGCAAGCGGGTGGCTATACTCCAGGCCTATGTGCTGGGCTACACCCATGGCGAGATTTCCGGCCGCATCCAGGCGCCGCTCGGGTCGGTCAAGGCCTGGGTCCGGCGTGGCCTCAGCGCCCTGCGGGAGTGCCTGTCATGAGTGATGCAAGACCCCTGGCCGATCAGGCGATGGAAGTGGCGCTTGGCCTTGCAGAAGAGGCCGAGGCGGCCGAGTTGGAAGCCCGCGCGCAGAGTGAGCCGGAGGTGGCCGCGGCGCTGGCACAGGCGCGTGCGCGGCTGTCGGAACTGGATGACACCGCCACGCCCGAGGCGCTGCCCGATGACATGTGGGCACGGGTCGCGGCCAGTCTGGATGCGGGGTCCGCAGCGGCGGAGATTGCGCCCGCGTCGGTGCCGCAGTTCGACGCCGAGACCGACACCATCCTGCCCGCCAACGAGCCGCGCGCCCCGCGCAACTGGTTCCTCGCCGCCTGCACCGGGCTGGCGGCGTCGATCATACTCGCGCTGGCGCTGGGATGGTCGGTGATGATGCGGCCCGATCCGACGGTGATCGCGGTCTTGATCAACGACACCACTGGCGAGGCCGTCGCCGTGGTCGAAGGCACCGAAGAGAACCTGACCCGGGTCACCCTGCTGGGACAGGCCGCAGTGCCCGAGGGTCAGGTGATGCAGGTCTGGACCAAACCCGAGGACGATGGCCCGCCGGTCTCGCTTGGCCTGCTGGCGGACAACCGGGGCACCGCGCTGGCGGTAGAAGGGTTGCCGCCGCCGGGGCCGGAACAGCTCTATGAGATCACGTTTGAGCAGGCGGGCGGCTCGCCCACGGGCCTGCCGACGGGGCCGATCCTCGGCAAGGGGCTGGCGAAAGAACCGCTCTGAGCGACGCCGGACCTGACACGGTCACGCCAACGCAAAGGGGCGCCCCTCCGGGCGCCCCCTTTGATTCTGCATCATCCCTGTCAGACGACGGCTATATCATGCGTCAGGCTGCCGCTTTGATCGACTTGTCCTGTTTCGCCGGCTTGCCCTCGACCAGCACCCGGTGCAGCGCACCGATGACCGGCTTCAGGTCCTCACGCTCGACGATGTACTGCACGTCCACATTGCGCGGCCCCTGCGAGGCGCCGAGGCTTTCCAGCCCCACATCAGCAATCGCCTGCAATCCGCGCGTCAGCACCGACAGCCCCTTGAGGTCGCGCCCGATGGCCGAGGCCATGGACAGCAGCCGCGCGGAAATCTCGGCATTGGGATAGAGGCGGGCCAGGTCCTTTTCCACCCGTTTCAGCACCGTCAGCGAGGTGTCGACGTAGTGGGTGATGGTATTGGCATTCGAGGTCTTGGACACGATGCGCACATCATGGCGCGTCAGCACCTCGAGGATGGCGGCGTCATAACCTTTGACACCCACCATGTCCTGCTCAAAGACCTCCAGCGCGATGATATCCAGACCGGTGATCATCTCCACCGCCGGGCTTTCCGCCGGCTTGTCGTCGATCAGCGTACCCGGATCTTCGGGTTCGAACGCGTTGGTCACCCGCAGCGGCACATCGGCCTGACGCAGGGTCTTGGCCGCCTTGGGGTGGATCGCCTCCATCCCCATGTTCGACATCTGGTCCGCGACGTCATAGTTGGTGTGGCCCAGTTTCTGCGCGACGCCCTCGCCCACCAGTTTCGGGTCGGCGGAGGAGAGGTGAAACTCCTTGTGGATGATCGCCTCGCTGGCGCCGGTGAGGGCGGCCAGACAGGAGAACGTCACCTCGGAATAGCCACGATCAAACTCGCGCATCAGCCCCTCGGCGCATTGCGCATAGCCGGTGACGATGGGCATCTCGGTGGCGGGATCGACGTCGTTGAGCGCACCGGAGATACGCTCCTCCAGCGTCACGTCACCTTCGTCACGCCAGCCGGACAGGTCCACAAAGCGGGCATTCACCCCCACGCGCTGCAACAGCAGTGCGGTGACAAAGGCGGAATGCGCCTCGCCCAGCCCCGACAGCAGCTCGCGGATTTGCAGCATGTGTTCCGCCAGGCGGAAGTGGCCATAGCTGCACAGGCGTTGCAGGTCGATCAGGCAGTTGCGGGCGCCCTCGATCCGTTCGGCGACAAAGGCATCCGCCTGCGCCACATCACCGGCATTGTCGAGCACCGACTCATGCGCCTTGCGCATCTCGTCGCCGACGCGGCTCAGGGCCTCGTGCCAGCCATGGTCGGATTCGGCGTCGGCAAACCGGGCATAGACGCCCGGTTCACCGGTTTTCTTGTGTTCGAGCAGCAGATTGGTGATGCCACCAAAGGCGGAGACCACAAAGACGCGACCATAAAGATCATCCGCCTTGCGCCCGCCGGTAAACAGCGTGTCCACCAGCTCGTTCACGCGGGACATCGAGGTCCCGCCAATTTTTTCAACAGTATGTGTCATGCGTCACCTGTTCCTCAGGCCAGCTCCTCCGCAGGAGCATAAGAGCCGTCCTCGCGATGGACTTCGGTGCCGGTCACCGGCGGATTGAAGCAGCACGCCATGTGCAGTTCTTCCTCGGCCCGCAGGATGTGCTTGTCATGCAGGTTCAGCGCATACATGACGCCGGGCTTGATCTCGTGGGTCTCGCCGGTGGCGATATCGGTGATCGAGCCCTTGCCTTTCATGCAGTAGACACTCTCGAAGTGGTGCTTGTAGTGGAACTGATGCTCCGAACCCGCTTCCAGAACGGTGATGTGGAAGGAGAACCCCATCCCGTCATCGGCCAGCAGCATGCGGGTGGAGGTCCAGCGCGCATCAGAGACGGAGCGGTCGGTGTTTTTCAGTTCGTTGAAATCGCGTACGATCATGGGTCTTGGTCTCCGGTCGTCTGGTTATTGCGCGGCAATTTTGGTTTTGGCGGCCACTTCGCGGGCGGCGGTGCTGAGAATGGCAAAGCCTTCGCAGAACAGCTGCTCGGAGGTGGTCAGCGGGGCGAGGATCTTGACGACCTCGTCATTCGGACCGGAGGTTTCCACCACCAGACCCAGCTCATAGGCGCGGGCGCAGATGTCGCCGGCCAGCTCGCCAGAGCCAACGTCGACCCCCTGCATCAGGCCACGGCCCTTGAGATAGGCGCCGGGGATGTGGCTGGCCACTTCCTGCAGGGCGCTGGTGACCAGCTCGGTCTTGCGGGCCAGTTCGGAGGTAAAGGCATCATCGGCCCAGAACTTCTCGATCGCCACGCGGGCAGTCACAAAGGCATGGGTGTTACCGCGGAAGGTGCCGTTGTGCTCGGCAGGGCCAAAGACGTCATGTTCCGGGCGCACCAGAACCAGAGCCATCGGCAGGCCAAAGCCGGATACGGATTTCGCCATGGTGACGATATCGGGTTTCACGCCCATTTCCTCGAAGGAGAAGAAGGTGCCGGTCCGACCGCACCCTGCCTGGATGTCGTCGATGATCAGCAGCGCGCCATGGGCGTGGGCGATCTGTTCCAGTTTCTTCACGAACTCGGCAGAGGCCGCGTTGAGGCCACCCTCGCCCTGAACGGTTTCCAGCATGATCGCCGCCGGGGCGTCGATACCGCCGGAGGGGTCGGAGAGCATCTTGTCCAGCAGCGCGGCGCTGTCGAGACCGTCCACATAGGCGTCAAAGGGCACACGGGTCACGCCGGATTTATCCATGCCGGCGCCACCGCGGTGGTAGCTGTTGCCGGTCGCCGCCAGCGCCCCCATGGTCACACCGTGGAAGCCGTTGGTGAAGGAAATCACATTGGTGCGGCCGGTGACCTTGCGGGCGATCTTCATCGCCGCCTCAACGGCGTTGGCACCGGTCGGGCCGGTGAACATCACCTTGTGATCCATGCCGCGCGGCGTGAGGATCAGGTCGTTGAAGCTGTGCAGGAAGGCTTCTTTGGCCTCGGTATGAAAATCGAGACCATGGGTGATGCCGTCCTTCAGGATGTGCTCGACCAGCGCATCCTTCATGTCGGGGTCATTGTGGCCGTAGTTCAGCGAGGAACAGCCCGCCAGAAAGTCGATGTAGCGGGTGCCGTCTTCGGTGAACAGCTCGGAGCCGCGTGCGGTATCGAAGGACGCGGTGAAGGAACGGCAGTAGGAACGCGCATTGCTTTCGCGGCGCGTGTAGATAGACGTATTGGTTTCCATGTCTTTGGGCATGGGGGAATCCTTTTCGGATAAGATAAATTCTGGATGAGGGGGGAGGCGTTCAGGCCGCGCGCTTCAGGACCTTGGCATCACTGTCAAGCGTGATGGTCACCATATGCTCGGTGTCATGCGCGCCGTCGAAATGGGCCTCTTTCTCGAAATGCGGCTCGTCGCTCAGCTCGCCGCCGATATCGCGGGCAAAGCTGCGGAAGAGGCCCCAGGAGGCCGCATTGTCCTTGGTGATGGTTGTTTTCAGCACGGACGCGTCAGAAATGCCGTCACGCGCGATCAGCGCCTTCAGCATCTTCTTGCCCAGCCCCATGCCGCGCGCGGCTTCACCCACCGCGACCTGCCAGACGAAGAACGCATCATCGCCCGGGATCATGTGGCCGGAAATCCAGCCGACGATTTCGCCATCAAGCTCCGCCACCACGCAGGTGTCGCGGAAGTGATCCGCCTGGATCAAGTTGGCATACATGGAGTTGCGGTCGAGCGGCTCGCAGGCCTTGACCAGCTCCCAGATTTCGGCCCCGTCCGTCGCGTTTGGCTTGCGCAGGCGGGGCTGGCAAGTTCGGGGGCTATCAGTCTCAGTCTGCAGGATGTCTTTGGGCATCGCTCACCGTCTCCATTTTTCGTTCGCCTATCTAAATATAGGGAAGATGTAAAAACTTCAAGAACCTCAGTAATTTTCTTCCCCTGAGTGATTAATCCCTGTTTCTAAAGGGTAATACTGCTTAGCCAGACAAATGATGGTCGAAATAACATGCTTCGGCTTCGAGAAACGTCGCGACAATACTTAGTGTATTGAAGGAAATCGCCATCCGTGACACTTTAAAGCGCTATGAATGACCGCCCGCGTGACAGAACCGATGAAAGCCTGATTGCGCTCAGACGAATCCTGCGCGCGACCGAGCTGTATTCCCGCAACCTGGCCCAGGCCTCCGGCCTGACGCCGGCACAGTTGCGGGTGTTGCAGCTGCTTGCGACCAGTGGCGGCAGCGCCACCCCAAAGGAGCTGGCGCAAACCATGGGCGTGGCCCAGGCAACCGTGACCACGCTGGTGGACAAGATCGTCTCGCGCGGGATGGCGACACGGATGCGGTCGGACGCGGATCGCCGCCAGACCAATGTGGTGCTGGAGCCGGCTGGCCGCGACGCGGTCAAGGCGGCCCCGGATGCGTTGCAGCAACGCTATGTCCGCGCCTTCGAACAGCTCAAGGATTGGGAACAGGCCCAGCTGCTGGCCTCGCTGGAGCGGGTCGCGGCGATGCTGGATGCCGATGACATCGACGCCGCCCCGGTCCTGACCACCGGCGAGATCAAGAGCAGCGACCGCCCGGTCTGAGCCCTGCACCGGGTGCTGTAGCGGTCCGGGTCAGGCTGACGTCAGCCGCGCATCCAAATCCTCGAAATAGGCGCACCAGGTCGACAGGCTGTTGCTGTGCCGGGCCTGCGCCTGCGCCAGATCGGCCCGGTGCCGCGCGTCCCGTGGCGCCTCGATCAGCGCATCCAGCGCACGGGCCATCTCCGCCACCTCTCCTGCGGTCACCATCTGTGCGGTGCGGTCGCCGACATAATCCCGCACACCCTCGGACCGCGTCACCACCAGCGGGATGCCGAGGTGCTGCGCCCCGACGATGCTGACATGCCCGTTCGGCGTCCGGTCGGAGCGTAAGGGAATCGCCATGCCCGCTGAGTGCGCCGCAATGGCCCAGGTGACCGGCGCGGGCAGATTGGTGTGCACCGTCACATTGTCGGGAAAGGCGATCCCGACAAGACTGGCCGGACGCGCCACCACCACCATCCGATGCTGCGGCAGGCGGCGCATTGCCGCTGCCAGCACCTGATAGTCCCGCCCCTCGCCGCCGATCGCGCTCAGATAGGGGCCGGGAAACGGGCGCGGATGGTGGGCCGCCACCGCAGGGGCCTCCATCGCCCAGGGCAGATAGATGAACCGCCCGGGCGGCAGATCAAACAGGCGCGCGTAAAGGTCGATCTCGTAGCGCGAGAACACCACGAACTCCTGCACATGCCGGAACGCGCGCCGCGCCAGCTCCAGCCGCCGCCCGGTCGGCAGGTCGGTGTAGTTGAAGGCAAAGGCCACATGCGGCGCCGCGGGCGCAAGCCTGCGCGCCAGCAGCGCGGTTGCCAGCGTCACGTTGGGCAGATGCGAGACCAGCACCGAGTCTTTGTGCCGCCGCGCAGCCCGGACCGCCGACAGGCAGGCCCGGTACCGGCCCAGCGCCGGACGGGTGATCCGGCGTTCGACCCGATTGGCGGGCTGGCCGCTGAACGTCTCCCAGCTGAGCTGGGGCGCGTCGCAATAGGGCTCCAGAAACCGCCAGCCCGGCGCTGAAAGATCCGAAATATTGAGATACTGCATCCGGTCCCGTCCGCTTGCCCGCCGTGCCGAACCGGAGACTGCCCCAGCCCGCCCGGGCTGGCAATGGCCCAGACGCCCGGCACCGGCATCCTATACCTCTGCGCGGCTCAGCCCCGTGGCGCCGCTTCGGTTCCCCCGATCGCCTGCGTCAGGAACCGGGCCGCCTCGATCACCGGGCGGCGCAGCCGGTCGATGTCGTCTGCACCGATCCGGCTGGTGGGGCCCGAGACCGAAATCCCGGCGATGGCTTCGCGGTTCATGTCGAACACCGGCGCTGCGATGCAGCGCATGCCGGCGTTCTTTTCCTCGTTGTCGACCGCAAAGCCCTGCGCGCGGATCGCCGCCAGATCCTGTTTCAGCGCCTCATGATCGGTGATGGTGTGATCGGTAAAGACCTCCAGCCGGGTCGCCGCCAGCAGCCGGTCCAGGCGGCCGACATCCATCTGCGCCAGCAGCGCCTTGCCGATGCCCGACGCATGCATCTGCGACAGGGTGCCGGGTGGGAAGAAGGCGCGGATGCTGGCGTGGGTCTCCACCTGGCTGAGAAACAGCACATGGCCCTCCTTCTCGATCCCGAGGTTGGCGGTTTCGCCCGTTTCCTCCATCAGCTTTCGCAGGATCGGGCGCGCGCGATCCACCAGACTGGTGCGGCGCAGGAACCGCGCTCCGATCACGAAGGCCTGCGCGCCGATGTGCCAGAGCTGTTCCTCGGTGTCGAACTCCACCAGCCCGCGCCCTTCGAGCGTCACCAGGATGCGATACACCGTGGCGGGCGATTGGCCCATGTCCTCGGCAATCGACGTCAGGGGTTTGCCCTGCGCCTCGCTCAGGAACTCGAAAACCTCCATCGCCCGGTCGAGCGACTTGATGGTGTTTTGCGCCGTCTTGTCGTGCCAGTCGCGCGGTCGTCCACGCGCCCGCCGGGTGGTCTTGGGGCCAGTTTCTTGCGAATCCATCAGATCCCTCCGGTTTTGTGCGAAATTCGAATTCACGATATGAAAAACTCAAGCGCCTGACAAGGAACGATATTTCCGGATGTTCCTATTTCCGAAAAACGATTTCAAAAAAATTTCATCGCTGGCGGGTCCGGCCTAGGGTGTCTCAACGACGGAAGGAGACATTCCATGAGCTTTCAAAATCCCGTGTTCATCCCGGGTCCGACCAATATCCCCGAGAGCCTGCGCAAGGCCTGCGACATGCCGACGATCGACCACCGCTCGCCGCTGTTTGGTCAGATCCTGCATCCGGCCCGCGACGGCGTGCGCAAGGTTCTGAAAAGCGAAACCGCCGAAGTGTTCATCTTCCCGTCCTCCGGCACCGGCGGCTGGGAAACCGCGCTGAGCAACACGCTGTCGGCAGGCGATACCGTGCTGGCGGCGCGCAACGGCATGTTCAGCCACCGCTGGATCGACATGTGCCAGCGCCACGGGCTTGATGTGCAGATCGTCGAGACCCCCTGGGGCGCGGGCCTGCCCGCCGACCGCTATGAGGAGATCCTGAGCGCCGATAAAGCCCACAAGATCAAGGCGGTTCTGGCCACCCACAACGAGACCGCAACCGGCGTGAAATCCGACATCGCTGCGGTGCGCCGCGCCTTGGATGCCGCTGGCCACCCGGCACTGCTGTTTGTTGATGGCGTCAGCTCCATCGCCTCGATGGATTTCCGCATGGACGAATGGGGCGTCGACGTGGCCGTCACCGGCTCGCAAAAGGGATTTATGCTGAGCGCGGGCCTCGCCATCGTCGGCTTCAGCGCCAAGGCGATGGAGGCCACCAAGACCGCCCAGCTGCCGCGCACCTTCTTTGACGTGCATGACATGGCCAAGGGCTATGCCAACAACGCCTACCCCTACACGCCTGCCGTGGGTCTGATGAACGGGCTCAATGAATCCTGCAAGATGCTGCTGGCTGAGGGGCTGGAGAACGTCTTTGCCCGCCACCACCGCATCGCCGAAGGGGTACGTGCCGCTGTGGGCGCCTGGGGGCTGGAGCTCTGCGCCGCGTCGCCGGAGGTCTATTCCGACACCGTCAGCGCCATCCGCACGCCCGAAGGGTTCAACGCCACCGATATCGTCACCCATGCCGCCGACAAATACGGCGTCGCCTTTGGCGTGGGTCTGGGCGAGGTCGCGGGCAAAGTGTTCCGCATCGGCCACCTCGGCAGCCTGACCGATGTGATGGCGCTCTCCGGGATCGCCACCGCCGAGATGTGCATGGTCGACCTTGGCCTTGATATCCAACTCGGCTCCGGTGTTGCGGCGGCGCAGGACTATTATCGCGGCAATGCGGCCTCGGCACAGCAGGACGCCGCGTGATGAAGGACAGCGCGATGTATATCCCCACCTATGAGGACATGCTGGCGGCGCATGATCGGATTGCGCCGCACATCCGCCGCACGCCGATCCGCACCTCGGCCTATCTGAACGAGCTGATCGGCGCGGAGCTGTTCTTCAAGTGCGAGAACTTTCAGGAGCCGGGCGCCTTCAAGGTGCGCGGCGCCAGCAACGCGGTGTTTGGCCTGGACGAAGCGCAGGCGGCCAAGGGCGTGGCGACGCATTCCAGCGGCAACCATGCCTCCTGCCTGTCCTATGCGGCGATGCTGCGCGGCATTCCCTGCAACGTGGTGATGCCGCGCACCGCGCCGCAAGCCAAGAAGGACACCGTGCGTCGCTATGGTGGCAAGATCACCGAATGCGAGCCGTCAACCTCCTCGCGCGAGGAGACCTTTGCCCGCGTGCAGGCCGAGACGGGCGGCGATTTTGTGCATCCCTACAACGACCCGCGTGTGATCGCGGGCCAGGGCACCTGCGCCAAGGAGTTCGTGGAACAGACCGATGGGCTTGATTTTGCGCTCGCACCGATCGGCGGCGGCGGCATGATCTCTGGCACCTGCCTGACCCTGTCGACGCTGGCGCCGGAAACCCGGATCATCGCCGCCGAGCCCGAGCAGGCCGATGACGCCTACCGCAGCTTCAAGGCGGGCCACATCATCGCCGATGATGCGCCCAAGACCATCGCCGACGGGCTGCTGGTGCCGCTCAAGGATCTGACCTGGCATTTTGTGTCGAACCATGTGTCCGACATCCTGACCGCCTCCGATCCCGAGATCATCGACGCGATGAAGCTGATCTGGAAGCACCTGCGTGTGGTGATGGAGCCCTCCTCTGCCGTGCCCCTCGCCACCATCCTGAAAAACCCCGATGCGTTCAAAGGCAAGCGCGTCGGCATCATCATCACCGGCGGCAATGTCGATCTCGACAGACTGCCCTGGACCCTGTGAGACCCAGTAAGGGAGTGACCAAAATGAATGCACCCGTGAATTTCGACAATCTCGAAGTTGGCTATGACGTCCCTGCCCTGCCCGGCATGGACGAAGCCGACATCCAGACCCCCTGCCTGGTGCTGGATCTGGACGCGCTGGAGCGCAACATCAAGAAGATGGGCGACTATGCCAAGGCGCATGGCATGCGGCATCGCGTGCACGGCAAGATGCACAAATCGGTGGATGTGGCCAAGCTGCAGGAATCCCTGGGCGGCGCGGTGGGCGTCTGCTGCCAGAAGGTGTCGGAGGCCGAAGTCTTTGCCCGCGGCGGCATCAAGGACGTGCTGGTGTCGAACCAGGTGCGGGACTTGGCCAAGATCGACCGTCTGGCGCGGCTGCCGAAACTGGGCGCGCGCACCATCGTCTGCGTCGATGACATCGCCAATGTGGCGGATCTTTCGGCAGGCGCGCAAAAGCACGGCACCGAGATCGAGTGCTTTGTCGAGATCGACTGCGGCGCCGGGCGCTGCGGTGTCACCACGACCGAGGCGGTGGTGGAGATCGCGCAGGCCATCGACGCCGCCGAAGGGCTGAAATTCACCGGCATCCAGGCCTATCAGGGCGCCATGCAGCACATCGACAGCTACGAGGGCCGCAAGGAGAAACTCGACATCGCCATCGCGCAGGTGACCGAGGCCGTCGAGGCGCTGAAAGCTGCGGGCCTGGAGCCCGAACTGGTCTCCGGCGGCGGCACCGGCTCCTACTACTTCGAGAGCAACTCCGGTGTTTTCAACGAGTTGCAGTGCGGCTCTTACGCCTTCATGGACGCGGATTATGGCCGTATCCTCGACAAGGACGGCAACCGCATCGATCAGGGCGAATGGGAGAACGCGTTCTTCATCCTGACCCAGGTGATGAGCCACGCAAAGGCCGACAAGGCGATCTGCGACGCGGGCCTGAAGGCACAATCGGTGGACAGCGGGTTGCCCTTCATCTTTGGCCGCACGGATGTGGAATACGTCAAATGCTCCGACGAGCATGGCGTGATTGCCGACCCCGACGGCGTGCTCAAGGTCGGCGAGAAGCTGAAGCTGGTGCCGGGCCACTGCGACCCCACCGCCAATGTGCACGACTGGTACGTCGGCGTGCGCGGCGGCAAGGTCGAGACCCTGTGGCCGGTTTCGGCCCGCGGCAAGGCCTACTGACGATCAACCCCGAACTGGCGGAGGTGCGCATCGCCGCCCTCCGCCGACTTTTTATTTGCCCCGCGCCCCCAACAAGCGGGTCGCGCCCAAGCCTGGGTGGGTGCGCAAGCGCCCGCCCGTGGGGAGGGTCGGGCGCGGCCCGGGCACACAGCCCGCGCCAGACGAATGGAGACACCCCATGTACATCGTTCCCGAACGGGAAATTGCCGACCTGATGACTCGCAAGGCCGCCTTTGACGCGGTGGAGCAGGTCTTTGCCGCCATGGCCGCCGGTGACGCCTATAACTTTCCGGTGGTGCGCGAGGCTATTGGCCATGAAGACGCGCTCTACGGCTTCAAGGGCGGCTTTGACCGCGCGGGCCTGACGCTGGGGCTGAAGGCCGGCGGCTACTGGCCCAACAACCTGGAAAAGCGCGGGTTGATCAACCATCAATCCACCGTGTTCCTGTTTGATCCCGACACCGGCAAAGTGCGCGCCATGGTCGGGGGTAACCTCTTGACCGCCCTGCGCACGGCGGCGGCGTCTTCGGTGTCGATCAAGCACCTTGCGCGCGAGGATGCAAAAGTGATCGGCATGATCGGCGCCGGGCATCAGGCCAAGTTCCAGCTGCGTGCCGCGCTGGAGCAGCGCGAGTTTGAAAAGGTGATCGGCTGGAACCTGCATCCCGAGATGCTGGAGAACCTCGAAGAGGTCGCCACCGAGGCGGGCCTGCCATTCGAGGCGGTGGAGCTGGACGGGCTGAAAGAGGCGGATGTGATTATCTCCATCACCTCCTCCTTTGATGCCATCCTCAAGGCCGATCAGGTCAGCCCCGGCACTCATATCGCCTGCATGGGCACCGACACCAAGGGCAAGCAGGAGGTTGATCCCCAGCTGCTGGTCCGCGCCGATGTCTTTACCGACGAGGTGGCTCAGTCCATTTCCATCGGCGAGGCGCAGCACGCGGTGGCGCAGGGGCTGATTGCCGAAGCCGATGTGGCGCAGCTCGGCGCGGTCATCAACGGCGCGCATCCGGGCCGGACCTCGGCCGCACAGATTACCCTCTTTGACGGCACCGGCGTTGGCCTGCAGGATCTGGCCGTGGCCTCCTCGGTCGTCGAACTCGCGGTCAAACAGGGCATCGCCATCGAGGTGGATTTCTGATCTCGACCCGGCGTCAAAGCACCACCACTCACGAAAACGCCCCACAGATCTGCGGGGCGTTTTTTTGTGCGCGTCAGGCCGGATCGGCGCGCGGCGCCTCAAGCCCTTGCAGATAGGCCTGCCCCCGGCTGGTGATGAAATCCACCAACAGCCTGACTTTGGGATCCTGGAATTTCTTGTGCGGGTAAAGACAGCCAAATGTCGCCGGGATCGGATGCGCCTCGGGCAGGATTTCCACCAGCGCGCCGCTGCGCAGTGCCTGCGCCACCTCGAACCGCGGCTTGTTGATGATGCCGCGGCCGTCCAGCGCCCAGTTCAGCAGCACATCGCTGTCATCGGCGTCATATTTGCCCTTCACCTCGAACTTGCGAAAGCCGGACCTGGTGTTCAGGGTCCAGTAGTATTCCGGCGACCGTGGATAGCGCAGCAGCAGGCAATTGTGCCCCTTCATCAGATCTTCGGGCGCCTCTGGCGTGCCGAACCGCTCCAGATAGGCGGGCGCGGCGCAGAGCACCCGGTCGCAGGTGGCAATCTTGCGCATTTTCAGGCTGGAATCATGCGGATTGCCCACAAAAAACGCCACATCGATGCCGTCGGCCAGAATATCCACCTTGCGGTCGGACATCCGCATCCGCACCTCGATATCGGGATGCGCCTCGACAAAATCCGGCACCAGGGGCGCGATGATGCGCCGCCCGGCGGCCAGCGGCGCGGTCACCCGCAGCGTGCCGCGCGGCGCCCCGGAGAATTGCGCCACCACGGTTTCGGCCTCATCCACGGCGCTCAGGATGCGCAGCGCTTCCTTGTAGAACTCGCTGCCCACCTCGGTCGGGGTCAGCGATCGGGTGGTGCGATTGAACAGCCGCACGCCCAGATGCTGCTCCAGTTCCTTGATTCGCTTGCTCGCCACAGCCGGGGTCAGACGCAGGTCGCGCCCGCCGGACGTGATGCTGCCCAGCTCCACCACCCGGCAGAACACCCGCAGGCTCTCAAGATACGCCATTATAAGCCATTCAAAATCCTCAACACTTGTGCCGAAGCCCAGTATACATGCGCGCTCGGCCTGCTTCTTTCAACGATCTGTTGAAAGTATTTCGCAAAGCCCACCATATTTCGAGGCAGTCAGAAACAGTAAACTCCCGACACTCCTGACAATCAGGAGCTGGAATTTGGAGGGCAAATGGCTCAGCAGAACGATATTCGCTTTCTTCTGAATGGTGAGGAAAAGACCGTCACGGATGTGAAGGCAACGCTCACGCTTCTGGACTATCTGCGGATCGAACAGCGGCTGACCGGCACCAAGGAAGGCTGCGCCGAGGGCGACTGCGGTGCCTGCACGGTTCTGGTCGGACGTCTGCATCAGGGCCAGCTGCATTATGAGACGGTCAATGCCTGCATCCGATTCCTCGCATCCCTGAACGGGTGCCACATTGTCACCATCGAACATCTCTCCGGACCCATGGGCCGCCTGCACCCCGTCCAGCAGGCCATGGTCGACTATCACGGCAGCCAGTGCGGTTTTTGCACGCCGGGCTTTGTGATGTCGCTCTATGCGCTGTGGATGGGCAATCCGGAGCCGTCGATGCAGCAGGTCGAGACTGCCATCCAGGGCAACCTCTGCCGCTGCACCGGGTATGAGCCGATTGTTCGGGCCGCGATGGCCGTCACCCAATACGGCACCCCGGCGCATGACCATCTGACCCGGGAGCGCACGGATGTGACCGCGCGGCTGATGGCGCTGCAGCCAAAATCGCGTATCGAGACCGGCCCCGAAGACGACCGCGCAATCCTGCCGCTGGATGTGGCGGATCTGGCAAAGGTGTTGGCCGACACCCCCAAGGCGACCATTGTGGCTGGTTCCACCGATGTGGGACTGTGGGTCACAAAATTCATGCGCCCGATCTCTCCGGTGGTCTTCATCACCCATCTGGAGGGCCTGAAGTCCATCGAGCTGAATGATGACGCGCTGACCATCGGCGCTGGTGTCACCTATTCCGAGAGCGAGGCCGCGATCCGCGAGGCCTTCCCGCATCTCGGCGAATATTGGGACCGCATCGCCGGCTGGCAGGTGCGCAACATGGGCACTATCGGCGGCAATATCGCCAATGGCTCGCCGATCGGGGACACGCCGCCGGTGCTGATCGCCCTTGGCGCAGAGGTCATGCTGCAAAGCCTGCGTGGCACCCGCATCCTGCCGCTGGAAGATTTCTTTATCGACTATGGCAAACAGGACCGCGAGGCGGGCGATTTTGTCGCCGCTATCCGCATTCCGCGCAGCCAGCCGGGTCAGATCGACGCGGCCTACAAGATCTCCAAACGCCGCGACGAGGATATTTCCTCGGTGGCCGCCGGGATCAGCGTCACCGTCAGTGATGGCATCATCACCGCCGCCCGTCTGGCGTTTGGCGGCATGGCAGCCACTCCGAAACGGGCCGCGCATACCGAAGCTGCGCTGGTCGGACAGCCCTTTACCACAGAGACATTCGATGCTGCCGCCCAGGCGTTGGCGCAGGATTTCCAGCCGCTGACGGACTGGCGCGCCACGGCCGAGTACCGCCTGACCGTCGCGGCCAACCTGCTGCGCCGGTTCCAGCTGGAACATGACACCGCTCAGGACGCGCCGGTGCGTCTGGCCATCGCGTGAGGGAGGACAGGACCATGAAAGATCTGAACACCACCGCCGAGATCAAGGGCGCCGCCCATCAGGACCTCAAGCACGACAGCGCCATCAAGCAGGTGCAGGGCCGGGCCGACTATACCGATGACATTCTGGAACCCGCAGGCACCCTGCACGCCTATCTCGGGGTCTCCACCGTGGCCCACGCCAACATCCGCAGCATGGATCTGACCCGCGTGCGATCTGCGCCGGGCGTGGTGACCGTGCTGACCGCCGAGGACATCCCCGGGGTCAACGATGTCAGCCCCACCGGCAAACATGACGAGCCGGTGTTCCCCACCGAGAAGGTGGAATTCCACGGCCAGCCGCTGTTTGCGGTGATCGCCGAGAGCCGAGATGCGGCACGGCGGGCGGCGGAGCTGGCGGATGTGGATTACGACGTGCTGCCTCATGCGCTGGATGCGATTTCGGCGCGCGATGCAGGCATGCCGATGGTCACCGATCCGCTGAAACTAGAGCGCGGCGATGTGGAGGCTGGTCTGGCCGAAGCGCCGCACCGTGTGCAGGGCCGCGTCACTGTCGGCGGGCAGGATCATATGTATCTCGAGGGGCATATCGCCTTTGCCCTGCCGGGCGAGGATGACGATGTGATCGTGCATTGCTCCACCCAACACCCGAGCGAGGCGCAGCATATGGTGTCTCATGTGCTGGGCGTGCCGTCGAATGCGGTGGTGGTGAACGTGCGTCGCATGGGCGGCGGGTTTGGCGGCAAGGAAAGCCAGATGAACCTGTTCTGCGCCGTCGCCGTCCTTGGCGCCAAGAAGCTGAACCGTCCGGTAAAAATCCGCCCCGACCGCGATCAGGACATGACCGCCACCGGCAAGCGGCATGATTTTGTGATCGATTACGATCTGGGCTTTGACGGTGAAGGGCGCATTCAGGCGGTGGACAGCCAGTTTGCGGCGCGCTGCGGCTATTCCTCTGATCTGTCTGGCCCCGTCACCGACCGGGCCCTGTTCCACGCCGACAACGCCTATTTCTATCCGCATGTCCGCCTGACCTCCTGCCCGCAGAAGACCAACACCGTGTCCAACACCGCATTTCGCGGCTTTGGCGGCCCGCAGGGCGTGGTCGCAGCGGAACGAATGATCGAGGAAATCGCCTATGCGCTCGGCAAGGACCCGCTGGAGGTGCGCAAGGCCAATTTCTATGGCCAACCCGGCGATGGCCGCACCCTCACCCCCTATCATCAGGAGGTGGAGGACAATGTGATCGGTCGCATTGTCGAGGAGCTGGAGGAAAGCGCCGACTATCAGGCCCGCCGCGCGGCGATCATTGCCGAGAATGCCAAGGGCGGCATCATCCGCCGTGGCATCGCGCTGACGCCGGTCAAATTCGGCATCTCCTTTACCGCCACCTGGTACAATCAGGCCGGTGCGCTGATCCACATCTACAACGACGGGTCGATCCATCTGAACCACGGCGGCACCGAGATGGGTCAAGGTCTGAACACCAAGGTCGCGCAGGTGGTGGCCGAGGCGTTTCAGGTCGATTTCGACCGCATCAAGATCACCAAGACCACCACCGAAAAAGTCCCGAACACCTCTGCCACAGCGGCCTCTTCCGGGTCCGACCTCAACGGTATGGCGGCGCTGGATGCCTGCCAACAGATCAAGACGCGGCTGGTGAAATTCGCTGCCGAGAGCCGGGGCGTGGCCGAAAGCGCGGTCAGCTTTGGCCCCAACCACATTCGCATCGGCGAGGAGGTGGTGGAGTTCGCGACCTTCATCCGCGAGGCCTATATGGCGCGGGTGCATCTGTCGGCGGCAGGGTTCTACAAGACGCCCAAGATCCACTGGGACCGCGCCGCGGGCAAGGGGCGGCCGTTCTACTACTACGCCTATGGCGCGTCCTGCTCGGAGGTCGCCATCGACACGCTCACCGGGGAATACCGGGTGGAGCGCACCGACATCCTGCATGATGTAGGTCGCTCGCTGAACCCGATCTTGGACAAGGGTCAGGTTGAGGGCGCGTTCATCCAGGGCATGGGCTGGCTCACCACCGAGGAACTGTGGTGGGATGATGCAGGGCGCCTGCGCACCCATGCGCCTTCGACCTACAAGATCCCGCTGGCCTCGGACCGGCCGCGCAGCTTCAACGTCGCCCTCGCCGACTGGTCGGAAAACCGTGAGATGACCATCAAACGCTCCAAGGCCGTAGGCGAGCCGCCCTTCATGCTGGGGATCTCGGTGCTGGAGGCGCTGTCGATGGCGGTGGCCTCGGTTGCCGACTATCGCGAGTGCCCGCGTCTTGAGACGCCCGCCACGCCAGAACGCGTGCTGATGGCCGTCGAACGACTGAAGGCCGGAGGGTGAGGCCATGCAGGCAGAGCGGCTTCGCCAATTTCTCGACGCGCCCGGCCCGGTGGCCAGCCTGCGGCTGACGCGGGTGCGGGGGTCCTCGCCGCGCAACATGGGCACAGAGATGTATGTGCGCGCCGAGAGCCTCTTTGGCACCATCGGCGGTGGCCAGCTGGAGCATCTTGCCATCGCGTCGGCGCGGGATTTGCTGGCGGCGGGAAACCTGTCGCACCACATGGATGTGCCGCTTGGCCCCGAGATCGGCCAATGCTGCGGCGGGCGGGTGGAGATCGCCCTCACACGGATGAGCACCAGCGACAAGGAGGCTGCCCTGCGCGAAGCAGAGGCACAGGACGCGGCGTTGCCCGCCGTCTATATCCTCGGCGCAGGCCATGTGGGTCGCGCGCTTGCGGATCTGTTCCAGCATCTGCCGGTGCGCGCGGTGCTGATCGACCAACGCGAGGAGGAACTGGACCAGTCCCGCGCGCAGGTCGAGCGCCGCCAGAGCGCAATCCCCGAAATCGACGTGATGAACGCAGCCCCCTGCAGCGCTTTCATCGTACTGACCCATGACCACGGGCTGGATTTCCTGCTGACCTCTGCCGCCCTGCAACGGGGCGATGCAGCCTACGTCGGCATGATCGGCTCTGCCACCAAGCGGGCGAAATTCGCCAGCTGGACCCAAGACCACTGCGACGGGCTCTCTGTCGCAGATCTGATCTGCCCCATCGGGGCAGGCGGTAGCCGCGACAAGCGGCCAGCCGTGATCGCCGCACAGGTTGCGGCAGAAGTGATCACGGCGCTGACCTCTGAAACTGCCGCATGTCACCCCGAATTCGGGGAGGCTGTGTCGCATCTCGCGGCGCAGTAACGCATCACCGGGTTGCTGTGGCGGGAGGAGTTACCAGCCACATCTGCCGGGCTACCAAGGGAGGTCCCCATGAGGGATGGGAGCTATAGCTACAAGCTGTTTCACCGCAGCGACTTCAGCGCGTTCTGGGCGCTGTTCACCGACAATCTGATCAACCTGATGGTGCTGGCCGGCATTTGCCAGTTTGTGTTCCAGATGCCTGCCGAGATCGTTTATGGCCGCATCGTGCCCGGTGCGGCAGTGGCGATCCTGGCCGGGATCGCGGTCTATGTGGCGCTGGCCAAACGGGCTGCGGCGCAACACGGGCGAGACGTGACCGCCCTGCCCTACGGCATTTCGACGCCGGTGATGTTTGTCTATCTGTTTGGCGTGATCGGGCCGATCTACTGGGCCACCAATGATCCGCTGCTGGCCTGGCAGGTGGGCATCGGCGCCGGCTTCATGGGCGGTATCGTCGCCGCCCTGGGCGCTGTCATCGGCCCCTGGCTCAAACGGGTGACCCCGCGCGCGGGCATGCTTGGCACGCTCTGCGGCATTGCGCTGGTGTTCATCGGTTCAGTGCCGTTGGCCACCGTGTTTGAAAACCCGTTTATCGGCTTTGCTTCGATGATCATCATCCTCTGGGGCCTCGTGGGCCGCTTCCGCCTGCCCTACAATATCCCCGCCGGCCTGCTGGCGCTGATCGTCGGCACCGTGGTGGCGCTGGCGCTTGGCACCTCGACCATCAACGTCGAGGGGATCGGTTTCTATCCGCCGCTGCCCTATGTCGGCGACCTGATTGCAGGTATCCAGTACCTGTTTGCTAACCCGGAGCTGTTCCTGGTGCTGGTGCCGGTGCAGATCTACAACTTCATCGAGACCATGAACAACGTCGAGAGCGCCGAAAGCGCCGGCGATCATTATCCGGTGGCCACCTGCCAGATCACCGACGGGGTCGGCACCATGATCGGCGCGGTCTTCGGCTCGCCCTTCCCGACCACCGCCTATATCGGCCACCCGGCCTATAAACGCATGGGCGCGCATGCGGGCTATATCATCGGCGTTGGCACGGTCATTCCGCTGGCGGCGATCTTCGGCCTGCTCGCCTTCCTCAACAACCTGATCCCGGTGGCTGCTGCCGCACCGGTGCTGGTCTTTGTGGCGCTGAGCCTGATCACCAACACCGCCCATTCGGTCAAGACCGAGCATATGGCCGCCGTCACCATCGCGATGATGCCGCATGTCTCGGCCTTCCTGATGGTGAAATGGGGCTCTCTCATTGGGGCGCTCGGCGCGGTGGGCGTTGCGGGCGTGCCGCAGCTGGGCGATGAAGCGCTGACCGCGGCGCTGTTGCAGCAGGGCGCGCATTTCAGTGGCCACCTGTCGCTGTCTCAGGGCGCGATCCTCACCGGGTTGATCTGGGGCGCGATCGTCGCCAGCGTCATCGACGGCAATTTCCGCAACGCGGGTGGTTTTGCCCTGGCGGCGGCGGCGATGTCGGCGCTTGGCATCATCCATGGCGCCAGCCTGCACTGGCCGGAGCTGACCAGCGTCTCCGGTGGCTACCTGATCGCGGCCGCCTTCCTGTTCATCTACCCGCTGTTTCACAAGGATGAGCATCCGACCAACAACAACGTGGTGGTCGAAGACCCCAAGGCGCACCCGGCGGAGTAACACATCGCCCCACCTTTAGCTGAAATCTGTCTGGGCCATTCCCGAAAGGGGGTGGCCCGATTTTATTTCACACAGCTGCGACACGCCCCGCGCCATGCCGCCCGGGCGGTGTGGCGCGCTTCCAAGTGCGGAATTCGAGAAAATCGACCCGGCACGACGGGCCCCCTTGACGTTTGCGGTCATTAATTGACAAAAACACTCTGAATAACAAATCGGCCCTCGCCGAGACCAAAATACTGGAGGAGATCCCTATGATCGCGTCAACGCTCAAAGCGACAACATGCCTGGTGGTTGCCAGCTTTATCGGCACGGCTGCCATGGCCAGTGACGCCTACGGCCCGTTCCCGGTCACGGTGAAAGGCTACAGCGGCGACGCCGAAAACTCGGTGTCCTATTCCGGGCAGGTGGCCCGTCACGTGTTGCACGACAGCCTGAAAAAGCTCGCAGGCAAGGGCGATGGTGGCAACAATGCCGCGCAGCTCGAAGCGATGCTGCTGGCCTATTTCGAAGGCTCCGATGACGATCTGGAGATCATCGCCCCCGCTTCCAAAGACGGCTTCCCGGTCAAGCAGTCCACCGTGAACGAGATTTCGTCGGGCAAGAACATCGCGGGCAAATTCTACAGCGGCGCCATGCTGGCCTGGCCCGGCAACAAATCCGGCGTCGAGGTTGCGCGCGAGATGATTCGCCACGCCGCGGCCGCGGAACAGGGCTATGACGCGGTCAACGGCTACGACTGGGCACAGTTGATCTCCAAGTTCACGCTGGGCGCAATGGCCTACAATCAGGCCGTCGACAACTACCTGGACGAAAAACTGGACGCCGACACCAAACCCAACGATCAGCCCTATTCCGAGGGTGCCGCCTACACCGGCAAGGAACATTCCTGGGACGAGGCGTTCGGCTATTTCGGCGCCCCGGCGCATACCGCCAGCCTGAGCCCGCAGCAGGCCTATGCGATCGCCAAGCAAACCGATCTCGCGGCGGCCGATGCCAATGGTGACGGGGTTGTCGACCTGAAGACGGAAATGGTCTTTGGCCCGGCCTATTATGCCGCTGGCGCCGACAAGGGTGGCACCAAATCCACCAGCTATCTGCAAACCATCTTTGCCGCCTTCCGCGACGGGCGCGCCCTGATCGCCTCCGCCGAGGGCGAGGCGCTGACCGACGCGCAGCGCAACGAGCTCAAATCCTATGCCGAGGTGATCGAAAGCAACTGGGAAAAGGTCATCGCAGAGGCCGTTTTCAAATATGCAGGCTCTGTCTACAATGACCTCGAAGCGCTGAAATCCGACGCATCCGACGAAAAAGCGCTGCGTGCCTACGTGAAGCATTGGGGCGAGCTGAAGGGCTTCAGCATGGCGCTTCAGTCGGGCAAGAACAACCTGGGCGCGACCGCCTTCGACCTGAACTGGCTGGTCGGGTTCGGCCCGGCCATGCCTGATGGCAAGATGGTGTCGGACATCGACGCCGACGGCAATTTCCTGCGCGAACGCGAGATGTCCTTTGAGGATTACCAGGTCAACATGCTGAAGGTCCAAAAGGCCATGATCGACACCTTCGGCATCGAATCCCGCGCCAATGACGCCACCGCCGGACTGGCGGATCTGGCTGAAAAGCTCGGCACCAACGCGTCGGCAGAATCCGACTGATCACAGCTTCTCCCATGCGGCGCAGATGCCGCCGCATGGGACACCGGCGTGCAGGACGGCATCCGCGCCCGCACCGGAACGCGCCTGCGTGAGCGCGCCGCGCCATAAGCCCAGGGAGTTGCATCGTGGAGTTTCTCGGTCATCTCGGCGACGTCTTTTCGGATTTTCACGATCCGAAGAAACGCATCTTTGTCGGCTATCTTCTGGCCGCGATCCTGATCGCGCTCCTGTGGCTGGTGGCCGTGCGCCGATGCTCGTTCCGGGATGCGCTGCAAAAGGTGTTTGATCGCAGCATTCTGTGGTCCGCCTCGGCACGGGCCGATTACAAGATCTTTGTAATCAACCGGATTTTTACGCTGTTCATCTCGCCGCTGCTGCTGTCGCAGCTGGCGATTGCCACCGCGGTCTATTATCTGCTGCTCGACCTGCCCGTGCTGCATCGCGAGCTGTTTTCGGACGCCCCCGTGGCGCTGGTGACCGTGCTGTTCACCGTCACCATCTTTCTGATGGACGATCTCACCAAATACGTCCTGCATCGCATGATGCACCGATGGCCGTTGCTGTGGGCGATCCACAAGGTCCATCATTCCGCCGAGACGATGACCCCCGTGACCGTCTATCGCGTGCACCCGCTGGAGGGCGTGCTCTACGCGTTCCGGACCGCCTTTGTGCAGGGCAGCGTCATGGCCAGCTTTCTGTTCCTGTTCGGCCCGAGCGTCGATCTGGTGACGGTGCTGGGGGTCAGCGTTTTCTCTTTTGTGTTTCATGTCGCCGGTTCGAACCTGCGACATTCCCATATCTCGATCAGATACTGGCCCTGGCTGGAACATCTTCTGATTTCCCCGGCGCAGCACCAGATCCATCATTCCAGCGCCAAGCGCCACTACGACAAGAACTTTGGCGTTGCCTTTGCGCTGTGGGACTGGCTGTTCGGGTCGCTGCATCTGTCCGAACCCGATACGGAGCTGACGTTCGGCCTGTCGCAGACCGAGGCGCATGCCTCCGACATCCGCAATATCTACCTGCGTCCCTTTGCCGACATGTATGCCGTCATTCGGCGCCGCCTGCCGCGGCGACGCCCGCGCGCAACCGCGGCGGTGAAATCCCAACGCTGATCGCGGAATAGCCGATTTCCGGCCCCTCGGGGATCGCGCCCCAGTGTCCCCGGGTCGGCAGCACGCCGCGTATTCGCGGCGCGATGGCAAAATTTCCCCGCCGCGAAGGCCCCATCCCCCCTTGACCCTGAGGCTGAAGCCCATAGGTTCGGATACAACTTTTAGGGTTTTGCTTTATGAATGTTTTTGTCCAGGACGCCCGGCTTGGGCGGTTCAACACTGTTCTTGGTCCGGATGCGCTGGTGCTGCTGCGATTTGACGGCAGCGAGGCGCTGAACGAGCTGTTCGACTTCACCGTCGAGGCACTGGCACCGCGTGATGATCTTGATTTCGACGCGCTGCTGGGCACCCACGCCACCGTGACCCTGGCGGGGGCCGATGGGCCGGTGCCCTTTGACGGGATCATCACCGAAGTACGCTGGCGCGGTCCCGGCGAAAACGGCTGGCGCTATGACCTGCGCCTGCAACCGTGGATCTGGCTCGCCGACAAACGGCGCAACCAGCGTATCTTTCACAACAAGACGGTTGTGGAGATCCTTCAGGAGCTGTTGGCGGATTACGCCCATCTGGGCAGCCCGCATCTGGATGTGGCGCTGACGGCGGATTATCCCGAACTTGAATACACCGTGCAGTACCGCGAAAGCGATCTGGCCTTTGCCCGTCGGCTGATGGAGCGTTTCGGCATTTCCTTCAGCTTCCGCCACGGCGATGGCCAGCACACGCTGGTGCTGAGTGATGATGTCGGCAGCCATGACCGGCTGGCCCAGCGGCCCTATTTCGGCACCGCCGACAACCGCGGCGTGCAGGGCGAGCATTTCTGGTCCTGGGGACCGGAGCGGCGCCTGACCACCGGCGCCACACGGCTGATGGACTACAACTTCAAGACCCCGATGGCGGCGATGGAATCCGACCGCATGGGGGATGCGCAATATGCCGAGGGCCAGATCGAAGCCTATGATTACCCCGGTGACTACCTGGACCTCGGGCGCGGCAAGACGGTGGCACAGCTGCGCTGCGAAGAGGAACGCGGCCATGACGCCCGGCACGCGGCGGCTGGCGACATCGTCGGGCTGAAACCCGGCCTGGTGGTGCCCCTGGGCGGCGGCGATGCGGTGCCCGGCGACGGCGGAGAGCATCTCTGCCTCAGCGCGCGCTATTGTTTCGTGAGCCAGGCCTATGGCTCCGTCAGCAGCGATCACAGCCATGACCGCCCCTTCACGGCGCAGTATCGCCTGATGCCGGTGGCCGCCCCGATGGTGCCCCCGCGGATCACGCCGCTGCCCATCGTGCAGGGCCCGCAAACAGCCGTGGTGGTCGGCGAGGGTGAAATCGACTGCGACGAACACGGGCGCATCCTGGTGCATTTCCACTGGGATCTGGAGAAAGCCTATTCGATGCGCTGCCGGGTGAGCCAGAACTGGGCCTCGCAAGGCTGGGGCGGCATGGTGATCCCGCGCATCGGCATGGAGGTGGTGGTCGAATTCCTCGAAGGGGATCCCGACAAACCACTGGTCACGGGCTGTGTCTACAACGGGCGCAACAAGCCCCCCTACCCCCTGCCCGCGAACAAGACCAAATCGGTGTTCAAGACCGACACCCACAAGGGCAGCGGCTTCAACGAGCTGACCTTCGAGGACGAGCGGGATCAGGAGCTGATCTACATGCACGGCCAGAAGGATCAGGAGATCGTTATCGAAAACGACCGCTCCAAGACCATCGGTCGGGACGAAAGCAACAGCATCGGCCGCGACCGGACACAGACCGTCGGCCAGGATGAAACCATGTCGGTGGGCCGCGACCAGCGCGAGACGATCGGGCAGGATGTGACCTATCAGGTCGGGCGCGACCAGCAGGAGAAATACGGCAAGGACCATGTGCATGTGGTGGGCAATATCCACAAGCAGGACATCTATGCCGATCACCTGGTCCAGATCGGCCGCAACCACGAGGAAACCGTGTTCGGGAAGTCCACCCTCAACGTGACCGAGTCGATCACCAACAACACCGCCAAGCACACGCTGATGGCGTTCGAGAAATTCGTCATCAAGGGGCCCGGCGGCAAGATCACGCTGGATGCATCCGGCATCACCCTCGAAGCGGGCAGCATCAACCTCAAGGGCGCGGTCAGCATGGGCGGCAGTGGCAGCGCCCAGGTTCCGACCTTGCAGAACGCCGCGCGGGACGCCCTGCCCCTGGTTGAAGAATGCCTCAGCCAGAAGGAGTGATCCCAATGCCTGGAGAGCTTGTCGGAGACGTTGCATGCAACCTGTAGCCCGTGTCGGAGACACCCACGCCTGCCCGCGCTGTCGCAAATGCCAGATCGTCAGCGGTGGCAGTGCGGTGATCGATGGCCGCCCGGTTGCGCGGGTCGGCGACAAGACCAGTTGCGGTGCGGTGATTACATCCGGCTCCGGCCAATCCCGCGATGACGGCATGCCGGTGGCCTATGTGGGGTGTTCGACGTCGGTCGGTGGCACCATCGTCAGCGGCTCGCCCAATCACAAGGTTGCGCCCTGACCCGCGATACGGTCGCGCCAGCCGGGACCGACAGCGGCAGCCACCAGCCCCCGCCGCGGGGGCGGAGACAGCGCGACGGCGCGCCGCGGCCATCTGTTTCGCCAGAAAGCTGCACACCACCTGGCCCGAAGCGCGCGCGCCACCATCAAACGCTGCCGCGCAGAAATGCGCTGCTATCGGTTATTGCTTCTAATGTCTCGGATGGATAATCTCTGCGGCGGTAAGCTGCCCCGCCGACGACATTCGGTGGTCCAAGGTCATCAGCTCTTTGGGTGACCGTGCAACACAGCACGGTGCCCACATGTCCAATACTCGAAAACCTGCCCCCCCTATAACGTCCCGATCACTCGTCAGGACCGCCCTTCCCATCGGAGCCTTCTATCTGACTGAGATCCTTGTCGGGCTGACTGATCTCGCGGTAGTTGGCGCGCTTGGCACAACCGAACTTGCGGCGGTCGGCCTGGGCAAAACCATCCTGTTGTCCGTGATGGTGATTGGCTTCGCGGTTCTGTCCATAGGGACAGTTCTGATGGCGGAAAAACCAGATCCAGCGCGCTGTGGTGCTGTTGTCTTGGCCTCTGTCGCGCTCATCATCCCGTTCGTCACCGCGGCCATAATCGTCGCACTCGCTTCTGGCGCAATATTGACGGCGAGCGGATACGACCCCGACCTCGTTGGCGCTTTTGATCGCTATGCAAGCATCTTCGCATGGGCCATAGCGCCCGCGCTTCTGCTCGCCGTGCTCAAGAACGTCCTGAACGCCATGGAGAGGACGGCTGCAATCACGTGGATCTCTATGGGAATTGTTCTGGGGAACCTCGTGGCAAGTATTGCGCTCGTTCATGGCATTGGTGCGTGGCAAGGGTTTGGTGTGGCGGGCGCTGCCTGGGCGACACTTGGGGTGAACGCCGGTGCCGCGAGTGTGCTTTTGGGGGTCGTGCTCCGCTCGCACCTTGTGAGGGTGAGACGGCTTCGACGCCATGTCATCCTCCGCTTCACGGCTGACATTATCCGCCTTGGATGGGCGGCTGGCGCGCAACAGGCGCTCGAAAGCGTTCTGTTTATCGTCGTGCTCTATCTTTTGGGGGGTTACTCAACGGTATGGCTCGCCGCCGGAACATTGGTTTTTGCTGTCATGGAACTGAATTACGCCGCGAGCGGTGCATTGGGGGAAGTTCTAGCGGCGCGCATTGCCGCGAACCGTGCCAAAGGACGTGCAGGTCTCACTCGGTTGCTTCGCCTTGGCGTAACGGTTGCCGGAGCTGTTGCCGCATGCCTTGCACTCATTGCCGGAGTATTCGCCGAGGCAACTGTCACGCTTTTCTCAAACTCCGACATATCGACGGAGGCCAGGTTTCTGATGATCAATCTGCTCCGGTGGACTGCTCCATTTTTTGTGTTCGACGCTTTGCAGATCGTCTACATCCATGCGCTGCGCGGGCTACGTCAAACAGTCATGCCGATGCTGCTGAGCACGAGTTGCTACTGGGTTGTCGGACTGGGGGGTGGTCTGTTCCTTGCCGAGGCCGCAAGCTTTGGCGCGCCGGGCGTTTGGATCGGGTTTTGCCTTGGCCTCACCTGTGCAGCCGTTTTATTGGCGACACTTGCATTTCGCGCGGCCAGGCATACCGGATGAAGAAGGCTATGGTGGTATCTGCGATTGCAGACATTGCCTCAGCCGCGGCGCATGGTGGCAGAGCCCCGCCCCCACGCGCAGGTTCGTCGCCCTCCGGGACACAGACGCAGGCCAGCCCGCGTTCCAAACAACCCGGGCGTCAGAACGGGATGTGAATGTTCAGGCTGGCCCCATAGGATTCGAAATCCGACGCCCCGATCCCGTCGTAGAACCCTTCGACCGCGACTTTTATCCCGCGATCCGGCACCACGAAGGTTGCACCGGCCTCCAGCCGGCCCCGGAAATCCGATTGCGACGACGCCAGCGTGGCGTCCGTCGGATTGGCCCCCTGCAACTTGTTGAAATCATAGATGCCCGAGAACGACAGATAAGGCGACAGCTGCGTGTTCCCGTCCAAGACAAGCTGCCAGGAAATCCTGGGCCCGAACTCGAACCGCCCCAGGTCGAAGTCCTGCGAGGGGATCACCCGGCCGAGCGTATCCGTATAGCTTTCCTGCTTTTCATAGTAGTAGGTCAGCCGCGCAAACGGGCTGATCGTGGTGCGCGCATCCAGTTTGAAATCCCCGGTCAGCCCGCCTTGCAACAGGAACCGCTCGGTGTCGAAATCATCTTCGAACAGCCCAAGCGCATTGACGGTGTTGGAGGATTGCCCATAGGTCGCCGCAACATCGAGATAGAGGTTCTGGTCCAGACGCACCACCACATAGGGCCCGGCCATCCAGCCTGTACCACTGGCCGAGGTTCCGGCGGCGCCATTGTCCTCGTCGGTGATATCCAGCTGCCCCATCACCCCCAGTACAACCTTGTCCGACCAGCGGTAGTCTGCGCCCGCAAAGAACAGGCCGGAGCGGCTCTCGAAGTTGCCGTTCTCGGTCACCGCATAGGTGCCCTCGGCCCAGAGGTCCCATCCCGAGGCGATCACGGGCGCAGAGGCCGGGGCGTCCGCCTCCGCCGTCTCCGATCCGGCAGGAGCCGTGGCGCTGAACCGCAGCGCAGGATCCCGCGCCGCCAAAACATCCTCCGCCGCGGCCTCTGCGCCCGCCTCAGCGGTCCGGAGCGACTCGCGCCAGCGCGACCCGTCATTGCGGCGGCGTGCTTCCTCCAGCAGCGCGCGCAGGCTGAAGCGGAACGTCGCGGATCTGCCGTTTGAGGTGGCGCGCAACCCAAACCCGTTGCGCCCCTGCTGCCGCGCCAACCCGCCTTGTGTCAGTCGCGACACCAGATCCGGTTGATTGGACACGATGGTATTGGCGCGGTTGGAGACAAAGGCCGCAATCACTTCCTGGGTTTTCTGAATATCCGCCTCTGCATCCCGGTCATTGGTGAGCGCAAAACTGACACTGCTGAGGCCGGTTGCACTTGCGCTGACATCATAGGAGGTCAGTGCCGATCCACCGGCATAGCTGGACGCCGTATCATTGGCCGTCATGGCAGAGCTGGTCGCCGTGCCGTCAGAGCCGGTGGTGACGGTTTCGGTCCGTGTCCCGGTGCTGGCAAAGACCACCGAAGCACCGCTCGCCGGTGCGGTAAAGGTCACATCGACCCCGGCGACGCCAGCGCCGCCGCTATCAGTCACCAGCGCAACAAGGGGCGCGGCGAATTGCGCGCCGACCTCGGCCACCTGGCCGGAGCCTGACTGGACCGAAAGCCCGCTGGCCACGCTCTGCGCCGTGCCCGTGACGGAAATGTCAAACGGGTCCTCATCCGCGTCGTCAGAGCCAAGGCTCAGATCAAACCCATAGGCGCCGCCTGCGGTGGCGGTATAGTCCACCTGCAATGTGGTGGTGCCGCCGCCGCTGGCAACGCTTGTCGCCGCCAGGGACAGGCTGTCCACCGTCACGTTGTTCTGATTGCTGATGCTGCTGGCCACCGACGGCGCGTCGAGGGTCAGAACATCCGTGCCGCTGTTGGTGATGGTATAGGTGACCGACGTGGCGGTGCCGGGGGTTATCGCTCCTGCGATACTGTCGGTGCCGCCATCACTCAGCGCCCCACTGGCCGAGGAGGACACCTCGATTTCCGGCGTCCCGCTCGCGGTCCCGGCCACCGTGATGTTGTACAGGCTTTCATCCGCATCGTCATTGGCCACTTGCAGATCAAAACTATAGGCCCCGCTGGCTTGCGGCGTATAGGAAATCTCAAGCGTCGTGGTCCCTCCACCGCTCGCCACCGTATTTGACGCCAGCGTCAAACCGTTCACCGCAACGTTGGTTTCGTTGGAAATATTTCCGGCAACGGTCGGTGTCGTGATGTTGAGCGTATCGGAGCCGGAATTGGTGAACGTGTAGGTGATGACATTGGCGGAACCCGCGCTTGGGGTCCCGGGGATCGTATCCGTATCACCGTCCTCCAGAGTGCCCCCGCTGGAAGAGCCGACGCCGATTTCCGCGCTGCCCGTCGCCGTGCCGCTGATCGTCAGGTCATAGGTGCCCTCGTCGGCGTCATCGCTGTCCACGTCCAGCTCGAAGGAGAACGCCCCCGCCGCCGTTGGCGTGTAGGCCACCGTGAAGGTGGTGCTGGCGCTGGCCGCAAGGCTGCTGGTGCCCGGGGCGGAGATACTGTCCACGCTGACGTTGCTCGCCGCCGCGCTGGCGGGCGTGCCGCTCAGGGTCAGGGTCGCATTGCCGGTGTTCTCCACCGTGTAGGTCAGCACCTGCTGCACCCCCACCGCCACGCTGCCCTGCGCATCGGTGTCGCCATCCGCCAGCGAGGTCGCCGCCGGGCGTTGCAGGTCGATCTCCGGCGAGGCCACGGTCAGCGACGCGCTGGAGGGGCCGGAATTGCCCAGGCTTGAGGTCAGATCGCCGCTGGTGTTGCTGTAGCTGCCGTCGCTCGCGGCGGTCACATCCGCCTGCACCGTGCAGCTGGCGCCCGCGCTCACCGTGCCGCCGGTGTAGGAGATCGTGCTGCCGCCACCGCTCGCCGTCAGCGTGCCGCCGGTGCAGGTGGTGGAGCCATTGGGCGTCGCCGCGACCTCCACCCCTGCGGGCAGGGTGTTGGTGACATCCAGCGCCGTCGCAGCGGTCGCATTGGCGCTGTTGTCGATGGTGAATGTCACCGTCGCCGTCCCATCCGCCAGGATCGCCCCCGGCGCGATCGCCTGGCTGAACCCGGGGGCCTGCGTCGCCGTGCCGCTGATCGTCAGGTCATAGGTGCCCTCGTCGGCGTCGTCGCTGTCCACGTCCAGCTCGAAGGAGAACGCCCCCGCCGCCGTTGGCGTGTAGGCCACCGTGAAGGTGGTGCTGGCGCTGGCCGCAAGGCTGCTGGTGCCCGGGGCGGAGATACTGTCCACGCTGACGTTGCTCGCCGCCGCGCTGGCGGGCGTGCCGCTCAGGGTCAGGGTCGCATTGCCGGTGTTCTCCACCGTGTAGGTCAGCACCTGCTGCACCCCCACCGCCACGCTGCCCTGCGCGTCGGTGGCGCCATCCGCCAGCGAGGTCGCCGCC
>NZ_JAKRFD010000037.1 GCF_022348185.1 Epibacterium sp. Ofav1-8 | reverse complement strand
GTAGACTGGTCGTGGCCGTAAGAACTTTTCCATGCCAAAGGTACCATCGCAGCGTTTCGGCCGGACGTTTGAACAGCACTTGAATGCCGGAGAAGCTTTTGCTCTGCAGCAGGCCCTTTATAGCGTTCTCGACGTGCTGAATGCGCATCGAGATATGCCACCAGTCGAGGATGTGGCGGACCTTTTCACCGACGGCGTTGCGGACGAGGTTTGGAAGGGCAGGTTCCCCGTCCGAAATTACCGTGACGTTTTGGTCGTGATCCCAACCGAGAGCCCGCAAGTCCTGGCGAAGCTGACTGGCAGGTGACAGGACCGCCTGTTGCACCAAGCCGAAGCGACGGCACCTATCGTGGCTTTCAATCTTGCCGACCACAACATCGAGGTGTCGCTTCTGGTATTCTGGCCTGCATCGGATATGCGCACCGTCTAGGAAAACCGTCAATGCAGGCGCCTCTTCGGCGGCTGAAGGAACCAACGACTCAGTCTGCGCGCTGTCGCAGATTTCCCGGGCAACTTTGCCCAGTCGATTGCGCACCGATGTGTTCACCTGCTTCGCGCAAGGCAGAAAGGTTTCCATGATACGCGCCGCTTCCCGGAAGGAATGACGCGCCCCAAGTTCGGCTTGAAGGCGTCGCAGTTCCGGGGTCGATCGATCTGGGAAAAAGTGTGCGAGAGGCGAAAGCGGTCCGCCCAACACAACATCGGATTTTGCATTGCAGGCACAGCGGCGAATGCGCGGCACCTTGACCTCGAACCTGCCGAAGAGCGTGTCGAGTACCCGCGAACGATAATCATGTATGGCCCGGATCCCGTCGCAGTCGGGACAGATCCTGCTGGCTTGGGAAATCTCCTCGATCTGGTCGAGCAGGATCGCTTTCTGCAATTGCCCGAGGATGCTCTTCGCATCTTCGAGCAACAACCCAAACCCCTCAGGCTGCGTGCGTCGAAACGGCCGGGACAAACGGCCGAGTTGATGCCTCTTTGTGGTTCCGTTCTCAAGGGTCGTCTCGACAAGAATCCGCGCTTCCATGGCAGTTCCCTTCTCAATGAACCACCAATATACACAGACACCCCCAAGTTTTGCCCACTCCC
>NZ_JAKRFD010000036.1 GCF_022348185.1 Epibacterium sp. Ofav1-8 | reverse complement strand
TGGAAGTTGCCGGTCTCCCGGCCAGATCAGGCGCGGTAACGCACCTGCACATCCAGCATTTGCAGCCGGATCACATCGCCGCCGGTCTCCTCGAAAGAGTCCCGCCGGGAGAGTTCTTTGATGCGGAGCACAGACCCGCCCCGATAGTCGGTGAGCGTGGTCGAGATCTGCGGCATCAGGGTCAGCAGCGCGCCATAGGTCGTGGCCGCGACATTCACCTGCACCCGCGCGGTCTCGATATTGCCGCGCCCCCGCAGCGAGTAGACCGTCACCGTGCCGATCCGCTGCAAGGTGATGCGGGGAAAGCCGACATCCTCGTCAAACGCGCCCCAGACCACCGGATGCCCCAGAGGTTTGAGGGCCTCTCTCACCTCGCGCTCCATGCTCATGCGCGCGCCGCCTTGCGCCGGGCCCGCTCCAGACTCTTTTCGATCTCCGCCCAGACCTCGCGTTTGAGGGTGGCCAGCATCATCGCCTGGCTGGCATCCCAGGCCGGGCGCAGGAAGGGCCGCGCCGGCATCGCCCCGGTCGCCCGCCCGGTCGAGGCTTGCACCCGGGGGCCGGTGCCAAACTCATAAAGATGGGCATGCGGGGCATCACCGCCATCCGGCTCAACCGGCCCCACGTAAAGCACCACCTTGGTGCGACCCCGATCCCTGCGCGCCTCGCGCTGCTGCCGCGCGGTCAGCTTCGACGTGACGGCAATGGCAAAGGGCGAGACCCCCTCGGCCATCTGCGCCACCGGTTTGAGGCTCTTCTTCATGGCGCGCCGCATCACGCCCTTGGCGGTGCCACGGGGCAATGCCGCCAGCGCCCGTTCAATATCGCCCGCGCCCTCAATGCGCATCTTCACGGCCATCAAGACACCTCCGGGATCTTCCAGGCGGTGATCTCGATCTCGCCCTTGAACCCGCGTTGTTTGAGGCCGGTGATCTGCCAATCTGCACCGTCAAACCGCAGCCGATGCGCGCCGGTGATCTGCACCATCGGCCCCGACCACAGCACCCGGAACCGCGCATCACTGCGCTGTTCCACCGCCGCCGCCCGCAACCGCTCGCCATCGCTCACCGGCTCATAGGCCGCCCAGCGATAAAACAGCACCTCCCAGCCGGTGACCTCCTGTTCGCCCGCGTCATTCTCTTCGCGCC
>NZ_JAKRFD010000035.1 GCF_022348185.1 Epibacterium sp. Ofav1-8 | reverse complement strand
TGAACCGCCCCTTGTTTGCCGGAGACCCAGAAGTAAGGATACTGGGTCATGGGAAAGACGAAGAACGGAAGACGTTATCGAGAAGAACTGCGCGCGAGAGCGGTGCGGCTGGTTTTGGATCACGAGAGCGCATATGCCAGCAGGTCGGCAGCGATATTGTCGATATCGCAAAAGGTTGGGTGCAGCAGGGACAGCTTGCGCATTTGGGTTAAGCAGCATGAGACGGATACTGGCAAGCGCGACGGTTTGACGACTTCGGAGCGGGACCGCATCAGGGAACTGGAACGCGAGAACCGGCAGCTGCGTCAGGCAAACGAGATCCTCAAGAAAGCATCTGCGTATTTTGCTCAGGCGGAGCTCGACCGCCCGTTTCGCAAATGATTGCCTTCATCAAGGATCATCGAAGCGCCCATGGGGTCGAGCCGATCTGCCGGGTTCTGCAGATTGCCCCTTCGACTTTTTATGAACGCATTGCCATCGAACGTGATCCTGACCGCGCCTCGGATCGGGCCAAGCAGGATGCGTATCTGCGCAAGGAGATGAAGGATGTTTGGGAGAAGAACCGATCCGTCTACGGCGCGCGCAAGCTGTGGCATGCGATGAAGCGCGAGAAGATTGCGGTCGCGCGCTGTACCGTCGAGCGGTTGATGCGGCAACTTGGCATCCAAGGCGTCCGGCGCGGTAAGAAGGTTAAAACCACCCATGGTCAGCCTGCGGATCAATGTCCGTTGGATAAGGTGAACAGACAGTTCCGCGCCTCTCAGCCAAATGAGCTGTGGGTATCCGACTTCACGTTCGTCTCGACCTGGCGTGGTTTTGTCTATGTGGCTTTCGTCATCGATACCTTTGCCAATCGGATTGTCGGTTGGAAAGCATCGACCACTCAGGACACGCAGTTTGTCTTGGACGCATTGGAACAGGCAATCCACGCGCGCAAACCTGCTGAAAACCTGATCCATCACTCTGATCGGGGCAGCCAATATGTATCAATCATGTACACAGAGCGGTTGGCTGATGCCGGGCTGGAACCATCCGTCGGCAGTGTCGGCGACAGTTATGACAATGCGCTGGCCGAGACGATCATCGGCTTGTTCAAAACCGAAGTCATTAATCGACTGGGGCCTTGGAAGGCCAAAGATCAGGTCGAATGGGAAACCCTGCAATGGGTCGATTGGTTCAACAAGGAGCGCCTGCTTGCGCCGCTCGGATACATCACGCCAATCGAAGCTGAGGAGAAATACGAGGAAGCCTTGAAGTCAGACAAAATCGCAGCTTGAAATACGAACTCAACAGTCTCCGGAAAAACCGGGGCGGTTCA
>NZ_JAKRFD010000034.1 GCF_022348185.1 Epibacterium sp. Ofav1-8 | reverse complement strand
GCGCGGGCGAAGGCCGCGCTCTAACTCTCTCAAGAAAAACTGATTTTGTTGATCCTGCGGGGTCAGCATTCCCCTCGCGCGGTTGCGTCGGGGCCAATTGGGCTGCGCGGATGCAGCCCTCCATGTGAAAAGGAGAACCAACATGGACATCAACGATCTGCGCCGCATGTTGCAGGCGGCGGCGGAAACCATGGATACCTGCTCGCAGGCCATTGAGGACGTCGAGGGTGCGGAGGGCAGCACCGATGAGGCGCTTGCAGAGGCGGTCGCGACGTTTGAGGCGGCAGAGGCGGATTTCAAGAAGATCCAGGCGCGTGTGAAACGTGCCGAGGCTGTTGAGGCGGCCAAAGCGGCAACGGCATCTTCCGAGCTTGAAATCAGCGCGATCACGCCGCCACATGCCGCGCCTGCAACTCCGAAAGACCCGGAGCATGAGGGGATCGAGGTCGGCTTTATGGCGCATGCGCTTATCAACGCGCGCGGCGACCGGGATCGCGCAGCGGCGCGCCTGGAGCAGGAAGGGCACAGCGCGATTTCGGCGGCTCTGTCCGGTGCATCCGAAAGTGCCGGGGGTGTGACGCTTCCGCGCCCGCAGGCGCAGCAGGTGATCGCGCTTCTGCGCCCGCGTGTGACGGTGCGCGCTTCCGGTGCGCGTATCCACGACATGCCTGCGGGGGAGCTGCGCAATGCGCGTCAAGCCACGCCCGCCTCTGCCGCCTATGGCGCGGAGAATGCGGCGATGATCGAGAGCGAACCGACGTTTGACAAGGTGGAAGAAAAGTTCCGCAAGCTGACCTCGCTGGTTCCGGTGGGCAATTCGCTGCTGCGCCATTCCAGCGCCTCCATCGCCCTCCTGGTGCGGGACAGCATTTTGCAGGAAATGGGTTTGAAAAACGATCTGGCGTTCCTGCGCTTTGATGGTACGGGCAATCTGCCGAAAGGGTTGCGCCAGTGGGCCTTGGCGGATCATTGGCAGGATGCGGTCGCGGGCACCGATCCTGCGGTTGTCGAAGCTGCTATCCGCCGGATCAAGAGCAAGGTCGAGGATGCAAATGTCGCGATGGTCTCGCCGGGGTGGATCATGCGCGCGTCGGCGAAGAACTTCCTTGCCAGCCTCCGCTGGGCCAATGGGTTCAAAGTGTTCCCGTCGATTGATGACAGCAACACGCTGCATGGCTACCCGATCCGCACCACGTCACAGATCCCGGACAACCTGGGCGCGGGTGGTGACGAGACCGAGATCTACTTCGCGGATTTTGCGGAGATCATGATCGGCGACGCCATGCAGATCACCTTCGGCTCCAGCACCGAGGCTGCTTATGTGAACCAATCCGGCGATACGGTTTCGGCCTTTCAGAACGA
>NZ_JAKRFD010000033.1 GCF_022348185.1 Epibacterium sp. Ofav1-8 | reverse complement strand
TGGCCAGATCCCCCAGCGCCTGCAGCGCCGCGCCCCAGCCGCCGGTGGCCACCACCAGCTGGTGGAACTTCATCGCCAGATAGCCAGCCCCCACCACCAGCGCGCCGATGCCGGTGGCAATCACCGCCCCGCGCAGAAGCACCAGCCCCCGCTGCAGGCCTTTCATCGCGAGGCTGGTCACCGCCGCCTTGGTGCTGGTGGCCCCCAGCGCCATTTCCAGCGCAATCGCCGATTTGGCCGCCGCCGCAAAGCGCAAGGGTGCCAGCGCCACCGTCGAGACCACACCCCCCAGCGCCACCACCAGCGGTGCCGAGACCTTCAGCACCAGCCCCAGTGCCAGCGCCGCCGGGCCGACCGTGCCCGCGATCAGCGCGCCGGTGGCGATGAAGCGCTTGGTGCCATCGGAGAGATCGTTGAACCAGCCCGCCACATCTGCCACCCGGTCACTCAGCCCCTGCAGCGCCGGGGCCAGCGCCACCGTCACCTGGTTGGCGAGGCCCCGCCCGGCCAGGCTCATCCGCGACAGCGCGTCATTGGTCAGCTCGATCTGATCCGCATCGACCTCCGAGACCGCCACGCCAAAGCGGTTCACATCCTGCGCCGCCGTGCGCAGCGCCGCCCCGTCGATCCGGGTGAAGATCAGACCCGCCCGGCTGCCAAAGAGATCCGAGGCCACCGCCGCGCGCTCCGCCTCCGGCACATAGTCCGCCAACGCGCCCTGGATCTGCTCCAGCCGTTGATCGAGCGGCAGCGCCTGCAAGGCGCCCGCGCTCAGATGCAGCCGGTCCAGTGCCTTGGCCGCCGCCCCCGTGCCGCCCGCCGCCTGGCTCAGCCGTTTGGTGAGCTGCAATGTGGCCTGCTGCACCTCGCCCATGGACACACCCGAGAGATCCGCCGCCCGCTCCAGCACCTGCATCGAGGCCACGGTGGTTTCCAGCGATTGCGCCATCTTGGCCTGCGCATCCACCACCCGCAGGCTGGAGCGCACCGCAATGCTGGCCGCCGTTGCCATCGGCACCGTCAGGCCAAGCGCCATGCGACGCCCGGCCCCTTCCATCCGCCCCGCCATCCGCTCCATCCGGCGCTCCACCGTGCCCATGGTGGCCTTGGCGCGTTTGGCCCCGGTCTCAAAGGCCGCGGAATCCATCGAAAGCACGCCGCGCAGCGCGCCAATAACTGCGGACATCTAAGCCCCCTGTTTGCTGTTGAAGTGCATGGTCATCAGGCTTGCGCGCAGCTGTTCGAGATCCTGCGTCGCATCGGCCTTGCTGCGGTGCGTCTGGCCCGCAGCCCGGGTAAAATCGGGCATCTTCTTTGGATTGTGGAAGGCATGGCTGACCAGGACGCCCAGCTCCTGGTTCAGCACCCGCCGCGCTTGGACCCGCGCCTCCCTGGCCCGGATTTTGGACCGGGTAATCAGGTCGTATTCGCGCAAGGTAAGATCGTGGAAATCGG
>NZ_JAKRFD010000032.1 GCF_022348185.1 Epibacterium sp. Ofav1-8 | reverse complement strand
TTGAAGAACAGCGGGTTCTCGATGCCAGAATACCCCGTGCCCTGACCGCGTTTGGAGACAAACACCTGTTTCGCCTTCCAGCACTCCAGAACCGGCATGCCGGCGATGGGCGAGTTGGGGTCTTCCTGCGCGGCCGGGTTCACGATGTCGTTGGAGCCGATCACGATGGCCACATCCGTCTCCGGGAAGTCGTCGTTGATCTCCTCCATCTCCAGCACGATGTCGTAGGGAACTTTCGCCTCGGCCAGGAGCACGTTCATATGCCCGGGCAGGCGCCCGGCCACCGGATGGATTGCAAAGCGCACGGTCTTGCCCTTGGCGCGCAGACGGCGGGTCAGCTCGGCCACATTGGATTGCGCCTGCGCCACCGCCATGCCGTAGCCGGGGATGATCACCACGCTGTCGGCTTCTTCCAGCGCCGCGGCGACACCGTCGGCGTCGATCGCCACCTGCTCGCCCTCGACCTCCATCGCGGGGCCGGTGCTGCCGCCAAAGCCGCCAAGGATCACCGAGACAAAGGACCGGTTCATCGCCTTGCACATGATGTAGCTCAGGATCGCCCCCGAAGAGCCCACCAGCGCGCCGACCACGATCAACAGATCATTGCCAAGGCTGAAGCCGATCGCCGCCGCCGCCCAGCCGGAGTAGCTGTTCAGCATGGAGACCACCACCGGCATGTCGGCACCGCCGATGCCCATGATCAGGTGATAGCCGATGAACAAGGCCGCCAGCGTCAGGATCAGCAGCGGGAACAGCGCCCCGGAGGAGAGATACCAGATCAGGCAGATCAGCGAGAGCCCCGCCGCCGCCGCGTTCAGCAGATGCCCGCCCGGCAGTTTTGTCGCCGCCGAGTTCACCCGGCCCGCCAGCTTGCCATAGGCAATCACCGACCCGGTGAAGGTCACCGCACCGATCCAGATGCCCAGCGACAGCTCCACCTTCAGGATGGCGATCTCGATCGGCTCCTTCTTGGCCACCAGGAGCGCAAAGGCGCCCTCGACGCTGTCGCCCGCGGCCTTCGCCGCCTCGACCAGATTGATGGTCATCTCGGCGTTGAAGCCGACAAAGACCGCCGCCAGGCCGACCAGCGAATGCATCGCCGCCACCAGCTCCGGCATCTGGGTCATCTGCACCCGCTGCGCCAGCTGCATGCCGATGACGCCGCCAAGCGCAATCAGGATGACCGACAGCCACCACAGACCCGCCCCGGGGCCGACAAGCGTGGCAAAGACCGCCAGCGCCATGCCGGCAATGCCATACCAGACCGCGCGTTTGGCGCTTTCCTGTCCCGACAATCCGCCCAGGCTCAGGATGAACAGAACGCCGGCGACCACATAGGCCGCGATTGTGAATGCGTTTTCCATAACTCCTGCCCCTGCTTAAGATTTCTGGAACATGGCAAGCATGCGCCGGGTGACCATGAAGCCACCGAAGATGTTGATCCCGGCCATGAACACCGACAGCGCGGCGAGGATCGTGACCAGCACGCCGCCGGAGCCGATCTGGATCAGCGCGCCGAGGATGATGATCGAGGAGATCGCGTTGGTGACCGCCATCAACGGGGTGTGCAGGCTGTGCGCCACATTCCAGATCACCTGGAAGCCGATAAAGACCGAGAGCACAAAGACGATGAAGTGCTGCATGAAGCT
>NZ_JAKRFD010000031.1 GCF_022348185.1 Epibacterium sp. Ofav1-8 | reverse complement strand
GACGGGGCGACATCGGCGACGTAGAACGTTTTGCGGAACCAACTGGTGTGCCATGTGTAAATCACCTCGCGCTTGCGATCAAAGCGCACCGGGCAAGGGCGGGGCCAGAGCAGGCCGAACAGAAGGACCCAGAGTGGCAAGGCAGTAAAGAAGATATAAAATGGAGCGCGCTTGAGAAAACGATTACCGTGGCCACGTTTCATATCCGAAACAAATTCGCTCTCGGTTCGGCGCGCTTGCTCTCTAAGGACCCTTCTTTGGTATTGCTCCTTCACGCGCTCTTCAAAATTAAAAACGTAGTCATAATCATCCATGGCAGCTGCCGTGGCATTCGAGAGGGAGCCGTACGAGTATGTATATGCGCATAGTATTACGCCCGTCATAAAAACGGACAATACATAAAAATGCACGCGGAAGATCTGATCTCTGAAGGTCTTGATTTCCGCGATATCAGGACTTTTAAGCTTCACCGCACGAGCGAGCGCGTGCCAGTAACCTGCTCGATCATAGGCAGGGAGGGATTTATAGTCGGCGGAACGCTCAGGTTCAGCCCACCGCGTGCTTACCATAGTGTATTCCTTGGCACCGTCAGGGGGGGCATAGGTATCGTCCGGGCGGGACGCTTGGTCAGCCTGCTCTGCTGCGGGTTCCGGGGGTGGTCAGATATGCCATCAGCGCAGCCTCGGTTTGGGCCTCGTCGAAATCGCGCTTTGGAGCCAGCGTCTTGCCGCCGAGCCACCTGAGCCAATCGAAGAAAAACACCGGGCCGCGCTGGAGTTTGGTCAGCCAATCGCCATTCCATGGTGCTCGATTTCCAGCCTCATCATATAGATAGCCGGACATGAAAGCCCGAATGAACATGAGCACGTCAACGTTGTGATGCTCGTGGCAGGTTGGATAGGGACCAACCTGAAATTCCCGTTTCTTTTCAGGGTTATCCGCCTGAAACATCTGAATGGAAACCGGGCCGGTGAAGGTTCCAAACATAATGGGGCGTCCTTTGGCGGCAGGGGCGATATCGGCGTGCAAGCCAGATAAGGACGACGGGGCGACATCAGCGACGTAGAACGTTTTGCGGAACCAACTGGTGTGCCATGTGTAAATCACCTCGCGCTTGCGATCAAAGCGCACCGGGCAAGGGCGGGGCCAGAGCAGGCCGAACAGAAGGATCCAGAGGGGGGAGCCGAGGATAATATAGAGGGGGCTTGTTCTCAGGAAGCGATTGCTATGGCCAGCCTCCATCTCTGACAAAAACTCATCCTCAGTAACAGTATCACCCAACCCATTTTTCCAAAAATTTTGATATTCACCTCTAATTTTTTCCTCAAAATTAAAGACATACTCGTAGTCATCCATAATCTGAGCCTTGGCTGCAGACAGCGACCCAAATGAAAAGATCAGGGCAAATAGCATTACGCCCAACAGAAAAACCGACAAGACATAGAAATGCACCCGAAAGATCTGGTCCCTGAAAGTCTTGATCTCCGCAATATCGGGACTTTCGAGCGTAATCGCTCGCGCGAGCGTATGCCAGTAATCTGCCCGATCATATGCGGGGAGGGATTTGTAATCGCGAGGGCGTTCGGGTTCGGACCAGCGATTGCTTACCATAGTGTTTTCCTTGGCACCGTCAGGGATTTTTCAAATGTGCCGCCATGGGGGACGCTCGATCACCCTTCTCTGCCGCGGGTTCCAGGGGTGGTCAGATATGCCATCAGCGCAGCCTCGGTCTGAGCCTCGTCGAAATAGCGGGTCGGGGCCAGCGTCTTGCCGCCCAGCCACCTGAGCCAATCGAAGAAAAACACCGGGCCGCGCTGGAGTTTGTTCAGCCAATCGCTATTCCATGGTGCTCGATTTCCAGCCTCATCAT
>NZ_JAKRFD010000030.1 GCF_022348185.1 Epibacterium sp. Ofav1-8 | reverse complement strand
ATGCAGTCCACGCTGCGATCCGCGCTGGCAATTGCGGGGAAGATGCCGAACTTTCGCCGCTTCCACCTGAACTTGTGGACCGAAGGCGCGCAGACCTGGATCGCACCGGATGTCTGGGACAAGGGTACGGCCTCGGCCCCGTTTGATCCGGCGATGCTCTACGGGCGCAAGGCCTGGGTCGGGCTGGACCTGTCCAACAAGGTGGACACCACCGCGATCGTGGTCGCGGTGCCGGTCGATGGGCTGATCTATCTCATCACCTACACCTTTTTGCCGGAGGGGCCGAAAGGCTTCATTCAGCGGGCGCAGACCGAAAAGCGGGAATACGTCGGCTGGCGCGATCAAGGCTGGCTGGAAGTCCACAAGGGCGGGACGATTGACGAAGACCAGATTGCGGATCGGTTGGAGTGGATCAGGAAGCACTTTGACCTCCAGGAGGTCGCCTACGACCCTTGGGGAATGAAGTATCTGGCCGACAAGCTGGACAAGCGGCGGTTCCCGATGGTCGAGCACCGCCAAGGGTATGCCTCGATGTCCAATCCGATGAAGCGGTTCGAGGAAAGGGTTGCGCAGAACAAGATCCGTCACGGCGGCAATCCAGTGCTGGGCTGGCAGGTGGGCAACGTTCACCGCGACGAGGATGCCGCCGAAAACGTGAAACCGAACAAGAAAAAGTCCACAGGCCGTATCGATGCGGCGGTGGCAGCGATCATGGCGCTGGGGCGCGCCGAGGTCGGGGAAGAGAAACGCAAAGCGCGCGAGGTCATAGTGGTATGAAGTTTCTGGGGTTGGAAATCAGCCGCGCCGGGGCATCGGTGCCCGCGCAGGCGCGGGTTGAGCCGCCCGTGCTGGCGGCTGCCGCAGAGGCGGAGACCTCGGGCACTGCCACACCGCAACAGTGGATCACCGAAATCGGTTGGGGCGGTGGGCCGAAACTCTCTGCAAAACTGCCGCGTGTGACGCCGCAGCGGGGGGAACAGCACGGCACCATTTTTGCCTGCTGCAACAACATCGCCGGGGATCTCTCAAAGGTGCCGTTGAAGCTTTGGCAGCGCCAGTCGGACGGGCAGGAGGTGCGGGTGCGCGAGCATCCGGCGAATTACCTCCTGAATGTCGAGGCCTCGCCCGGTGTGCCCGCAAAGATTATGCGATTTGCCCTGGTCTATGCCTGGGCCTTGCGCGGCAATGGCTATGCCTTTGGCCCGCGTGACGGTGGTGGCGAGCTGGAGATGATCGAGCTGGTTGACCAGGACGGGTGCACGCCACTGCGGGCGGGACGTGATAGGTTTTATGACTTCACCGATGGGGCTGGCGAACTGCGCCGGGTTGCCAGTCGGTCTATGGTGCATCTGCGCTATATGGCGCTGGATGGCTGGACGGGCAGGTCGCCATTGCAGGTGGCGGCGGAAACAGTCGGCCTTGCCTTTGCGGCGCAGGAATCCGCGGTGCGATCCGTCTCCGGTGCCCATTCCAAAGCCTACCTGAAATTGGGCGAACACTACGGGGATGAAAAGACACTTGAGCGAAACGCCCGGCGGATCAAGAACACGCTTCTAAACCAGGGGTCAGATGGCATTCCAATCCTTGGCCCGGATGAGGACATCAAGAGCCTCGACCTGACCGCTGCCGATCAGGAGCTTCTGCAAAGCCGCAAGTTTGACCGCGAGCAGCTCGCCGCTATCTACCGCATGCCGCCCTCGAAGCTGCAAATGCTGGAATACGGCGTGAAGGCCAACGGTGAACAGCAGGCAATCGATTACCTGACGGACTGCCTGTTCCATTGGTCGGGGCTGGCGGAGCAAACGATGGCCATGGCCGTGCTGACCCGGCGCGAGCGCGAGGCCGAATTTTTTCTGCGCCATGATTTTGATGCGCTGCTGCAGCCGACGATCAAGGAACGCAACGAAGCGCTGCACAAGGCGGTCGGTGGCCCGATCATGACGCCGGATGAGGCGCGCAAGAAAATCGGCCTGCCGACTGTGGAGGGGGGCGACAAGCTGAACCCGGCACCGAACATGACGCGCGACGATAGCGCTGGAAAAGCCGACAAGAAGGGGAAAGAGGAATGACGCAAACCACGATTGGCGCATTGGTTGGCGGCGGGGATCTGGCCCTGCATGAGGCGGGGTTGCCGCTGTTGAACATGGATCTGCCGCGTGCGGATGCCCTGGATGCCTCGCTTGGGGCGGACGCGCTGGCCGATGCGGGCGTGACGCTGGAGCGCGGCCAGCGTTTTGCGGTGCATCAGCGCGTGGCCTATGTGCCGGTGCGCGGGGTGCTGACACCAAATTCGGGGGTGTTGGAGCGCTTTCTGGGGTGGTCCACCTATCATGGTGTTGCCGAGACGATGACCGCACTGGCCTCCAGTGATGAGGTGGAGGCGGTTGTGCTGTTCTTCGACACGCCGGGCGGCGCGGTCATGGGCATCCAGTCGGCGGTGGCGGCAATCCAGGCCTGCGCCGCCGTGAAACCGGTGCATGCTTTGGTGCATCCTCTGGCGGCATCGGCGGGCTATTGGCTGGCCAGCCAATGCAGCGATCTCAGCGCCAGCCCGGGCAGTTGGGTGGGATCGGTTGGCACGATGATGACATCCTATCAGCCGGTGCAGCCCGGGGAGACCGGCAATCAGATCTATATCCTGACCTCGGAGCATGCCGGGGCCAAGCGCCCGGATCTGTCGAGCGAGGAAGGCAAGGCGATCTCGATGGTACGGTTGAATGCGATGGAGGCGGAGTTTCTGGAAGCGGTTGCACAGGGGCGCGGTCTTGCGGTTGCCGAAGTTCCCAAGCGGATGAGCCGCACCGATGACGCCAAGATGGGCGGCGATGTGTTCTGGGATGGTGATGCGGTGGCGCGTGGTCTGGTGGATCAGATCGAAACCGT